>CAURNS010000005.1:0-363304 GCA_963526485.1 uncultured Pelosinus sp. | reverse complement strand
AACCCCCGTTATCGCCGTGAAAGGGCGGTGTCTTGACCGCTTGACCAACGGGCCACATTATGGCTCCTCGAGTAGGACTCGAACCTACGACCGATCGGTTAACAGCCGATTGCTCTACCAACTGAGCTATCGAGGAATGACAACATAAATCATTATATATTATAGTAACCATAAATGCAAGAGGGTAAACTGTTTTTTTAAAAAAATATTAAATATAATACTAACTTCTAAAGTAATAAGACTAAAATTACTGCAATACGCTCTCATCAAATAATGTTAAAGCTTATTTGCTTAGTTTTTTCAAGACTTTATTTCAGTAAATCTTGTACAAAATTAGGTAAAACAAAGGAACTTTTGTGAATATCTTTATTATAATAACGAGTTGCTAGCTGCTCAAGATTCTGCGTATCTACTACTGTGGGATCATATTTTTTAGATCCCATAGTAAAGCAGTGCAAGCCACTTGGATAGGTAGGTATACTCGCCAGATAAGTCTTCGTAATCGGGAATAACTGACCAATTTCGCTATGTAAATAGGTGATGAGTTCCTGATGGTAAAAAGGAGATTCTGTTTGCTGTACAAATAAGCCATCTGCCTTTAGTGACTTATATACATTACGATAAAAATCAGGTGTAAATAAACCTTTACCAGGACCAATCGGATCAGAACAATCCACAATAATTACATCATATTTATTTTCTGCATTTTTCATATGGGAAATGCCATCACCAATTTTTAGTGTCAATTTAGGGTGCTGTTGAATCATAGCTGCGCTGATCTCTGGCAAAAACTTTTTACAAACCTCTACTACCATACCATCAATTTCGACCATTTCCGCCTTTTCGACTCTATCGTGCCTAACGACCTCACGAACAGTACCACCATCACCCCCGCCAATAACTAATACATTTTTAGGGCTAGGATGAGTAAATAGTGGAACATGAGCAATCATTTCATGATAAATAAATTCATCAGCCACAGATGTTTGAAATACACCATCTAAAACTAGCATGCGGCCAAATTGAAAAGAATCAACTACGGCAACATCCTGAAAATCTGATTTTCCCATAAATAGAGTTTCTTTGACTCGCGCCTGCAAACCTAAATTTTTCGTTTGCTGTTCAGTAAACCATAAATTCATCTTGTTCTCCTCCTGCTTTTTTATTATTCCGGCAGTATCTATAGCCACACAGAATATGATATTTTATGATCAAGTTTCAAAAACTTATTCTTTGTACTTCATTTAAAGCAAGCACTTCTATAATTAATCTTAAAGAATTTACAGGCAGTACTACTCTTATGCAAGATAAATACTGCCAACATTCCATATGAATTATTCTCTGTTGTTAAATGATTTTTATTATGTCCTATACAACAATAGATTTTATCACAAAATATACCAGGGGAAAAGATATAATTTCTTTACTCTATATCATAGTCTAATTATCATTAGCCTTGCCTGCCATATACTCTTTTATTCCTCAAGTTTCTGGACATGTACCTTTTGGGCTGTTCCAGATTGAATTAATAGCATGCGTAGCATTTAATTGTGTCATCAGCCAAATATAGGTATCACGAAATTCAGTTAAATTAAAATGGGCATTCGCAATACCATTCAAACTCCAGGCACCTAACCAGATGATGATAAAGACTGCAGTATAGATACCGATACATTTATTAGGAAAATCAATGATCTGAATAATAGCTCGCCACATTATCCTTCCTCCTACCATTTAGTTTTGCTGTATAGTATCTCTCACTACATAGTATTCGGCAAACCCAAAAAAGTCCTGCCGTTATCCTTAGAATAAGCGGCAGGACTTCTTTAGAGTATCATCCATACTTTCGTGCTCAGGTGACACGTCGATTGTATATGTTTTTATAAACTATCTATAAAAATAAATAAAGGTAGCAGCAACATTCACAATAAGAGCACCAATCATGGGAATTGCTGTACGTTTTACTACATCAATTGGCGAAACATTAGCAATTCCTGAAACAACTACAATAACTGCTGTAATTGGCGACATACTACGAGCAATACTTGCGGCAAAATGCATTGGCAGCAGCATTAGCACAGGGGCAATTCCCATTTTAGCAGCTACAACTGGTGTTAAGGCAACAAAAGCAAAGAATGGCGCATTCCCTGACCCCATAACTACGGAAGAAACTGCAATGATAGATACCATAACCACAATCATGCCAGCCCCACCAAATCCTGCGGATTGAGCGGAACCAATAATCGTTTCAATAGCACCAACAGATTTAAGTCCCTGAGCAAAGGTTTCCCCCGCTACAATTAGAGTAACTACGGCAGCAAATTGAATACCCATGCCGTCAAAGAATACTTGTAAATCTCCAAATACTTTTTTAAAATCTCTACGGCGTATAAATTCAAAAATCATGGACACAAACAAACTAATCAGCATGGCATTTACGATATCCATCTTTATTGATTTAAAACCGATTTCACTAAATGCCAATATAAGTACTAACGGTACAACCGGTAATAGAGCAAAAATTCCGGGCGGAAGATTTTCTTTATCTTGCGTACTAGTAAGCTCTGCCTTCTCTACAACATGACCTTGCTTTCTATCAAACCATTGCTGTACAAAATAATGCAATACCGCAACAACAACCATAACTGTCAAGGCAACAGGAATTTGATACTGAGTCCAATAAGTAGCAATATCCATACCAGCAGTATTAGCTGATAATACACTTCCAGGGTCTCCCGGACTCCAATCCAGGCATAGGGTAGTACCAATAACAGCAGTAGCCGCCAAACGACTGACACCAAGACGCACTAGCACTGGAAACATAGTCACCATAAGCAACATGCCTAAGCCGGAAGCACTATTGATAAATAGGCCCAGTACCTGGCCAACCAAATAGCAAGCAGCCATCATGATATAAGGAGCATGAAGTTTTTGCAATGGCTTTATTGCTATATTTACTAAAGCTTTACTGGCGCCAATATGATCCATATAACGAGCAAAGCCGCCCACAGCCATAATGCTTAAACCAAGACCGGCTGCTCTGCCGCTCAATGTTTTCTTAATAAATTCAAACAAATCAAACCAGATAAATCCTGTGCTCTCTTTCGCAGGCAAAATGGAACCTAAACCAAAAATAATAGCACATGACATGAGGATAAGACCTCCAAAAACCAAAACAGCTTGTGTCTTATACTGCTTTAGAATCATGTAAACAACCATTGATGTAATGATAAGTGCTAAAATGATACCTAACATTCTTACTATTCCTCCCTGTACATACTTTTTTCATCTTTACGCTTTGTACTAAATCCAGTGTTACAAAAATAAATTTGATAATATTGAATACAATATACATAATTCTTGAAATCTTTTTTTTCTCCTGCCTGTGGACATACTGCTTTCTATAAATCTTTGATAATTTCCTGAAATTTCCAATAACAATAAATGACTATTCTTGTTAACATTTTTTTATATATAGTTTATAGTTACTTTTACATTCGAATATTATATAATCAATTTACAACTTATTCTATAGAAACTATGAGGTGCCATATGAGCAGAATGACAGCAGCACATTTAAAAGCCGGTATTATTTTTGGCGATAACAATACTGGGGAATATGTGTATTTACCAGCCAGTGAAATCGGCATGGAGCATCCTTTATGTGTTATTGAAACACCACAAGGCCGACAAGATATTACGATGAAGCAGGCATTACTGTATGTAACAAAACTTAGCTTAAAACCAGTACGCCATCCTCGCTTAGGCAACAGTTCTTTATAGACGGCATTTAATAAGAAAAATGCATCCTTTTAAAAATAAAAATTTTTATAACGCGAAGATACGAAGACAACAAAGAATATGAAATAACCTCTTTGTGTCTTCGTATTTCTTCGTGCCCTTCGTGATTCATTTCTTTTTTGCTAATTTCTATACTAAAAAAACTTCTGCTATGCACCAGGCACATAGCAGAAGTTCTATTTTATGAAAAATTAACTTCACATACATCTTCATTATTGTCAGCAAATAATACTGTGCCGGTTATTTTCTCGCCCGCCAATACCTTAGGCAGCCAGTATAAATCATCTTGCCACATTTCACCATAAGGAATATCAGAAAATAGAAACCACTGAGGTTTCATTTCTTCTGTCTCTACCGGCTGGCCTTGCCAAATACGAGCCAGAAAGATGTGTACATCATGACGCAATTGAGGACTAGCAGGAAAAATAAAATCAAGGGTACCTACAAGTTCCAACTGTTCCTCTTTTACCTTTATACCACTTTCTTCTTCCAATTCACGTACAGTCGCATGTCGTACTGTTTCTCCCTGTTGAATTTTACCACCGAATCCATTATATTTCCCCTGACCAAAACCAGTTTTCTTCATACCCAGTAATATTTTACGTTCCGTCACTAAAAAACACAATGTTGTAGAGTACATTAGCTTACCTTCTTTCTAAAATTACTCCTAAAAAGCTTTAGTCACAATATCCAGAAACTTAGTCATTCTCAACGCTTACTTATAAGAAGTAGGGAATTCAGTCTAAAATATTGCCAGGAAATAAAATTGAAACATAGGCTCTCATGCCAGTACCGTATTATTACAAATGTAGATTAGATGACAATGCGTAGTGTTAATAATGAACCACACTAAAATATACTTTCTTACTATAATAAAAACAGCTGCCCTTATTGCAGAAAAGACAGTTGTGTGGATACCTTTATATTTTCAATCTAACAGAAATTTTTCCATTATATTCACATCTACCCATTTGCCATCTAATATTCCTTGCTTGACATAGGTACCAACTTTGGTAAAACCTACTGATTGATATAATTTATGTCCTGCATTATTGACCGCCAAAGTAGTAAGCACCATTTTGTAAAATCCCATATGCTTTGCCATTTCAATTAAAGCTAACAATAATTCCTTCCCCAGCCCTTGCCCTCTATTTTCCCGTCTAATATAAATTGATAAGTCAGTTACCCCTTGATAGCACTCTCTGGCATTGAAGACATTCAAGGAGGCCCAGCCCTTTACCACATTATTTTCGTCATTAATCACCAATACTTTATGCCTCGAACTTTTGTTCTTAAACCAAGCTATCATTTCTTCCATACTTTTTATTGTTGATTCTAAGGTAGCAATTCTATCTTGTATCCCCTGATTATAAATCTCCGTAATTTGCCCAATATCACTAAAAGATGCAATACGAATAAAAGAATTACCAGCAGATGCTTTCAAAGTTTCCCCCATATTCTCATCACCCCTTATCCTTATATCTCGGGTAAGAACAGCATTCTTTTCTTACGCATAAAGTAGTATCAGTCAATTGTCTCCACAATAGCATGAGAATTGGCGTACTCCCATAAGCATACATACACACAGCGAATGTCCTCGGTATTAGGCAGCAAAGCGACCAATTTTTCTAAGTATCCTTCTTCTAGCACATAGGAAAAAGAATAAGAAAAATATATGTCATAGATCCAGGATAAGCGAAAGAGCAG
The DNA here is from genome assembly GCA_963526485.1 of uncultured Pelosinus sp. GTDB lineage: Bacteria > Bacillota > Negativicutes > DSM-13327 > DSM-13327 > Pelosinus. Next base: position 357,796 of record CAURNS010000005.1, on the reverse strand, counting down.
TAAATCATTCGCTGTTTTTATATCAGAATATTCTACCAGCCTGCCTTGCAAAATATCCTCAATGATTTTTGCAGAATATATATTTGCATTTTCAAAATCCATTGTTCGAGGAATTTTATTATTTTTATCATCAGTTACTAACATAGAAAAAATATCAAGTTTATCTGCATCACGCGTAATTTGGGCAGGTATCAGATAATCACCGCTCTCATCCATTGGTAAATCACGCCTATTATGAAAAAGTACGGCTTTTTTTACTATGTCTTGCTGCTTTGCTGTCAACCCAGCATCAGCTAATACCTCCGACTGTTGTAGTACTTCTAATCCCAATTGAGCATGATTAACGGACAAAAAATCATTAAAAGTCTTATAGGTTTGATATTGTTTAAAACGTCCAATATCATGCAGCAAAGCAGCTAACTTAATGAGCTGTAATTCCTCAAAGCTGCAGCAAAGCCATGTACCAATTTTCACTGCATTTTCTAACACACGCAGAGTATGTTCTTCCTTCAAACGAACATGAAATTGCAACTTCTCATCTATGGAATAAAATCCTTGTACATATTGATGAAACCAATTCTTGAGAAACGGGAAAGCATTTTCGTTCATTAAGACCTCCGTCTATCTGACTTTTTTCTTTTCAGCTTTACTAGGAACCCCAGTCAATATGATTTGTCTATCTTGACTTGTCACTTTTATATCAAAATCTACAATACCCTCACCGTATAATTTAACTTTTAATTCTAGCAAGGCTTTTCCTACCTTCTCCTGTAACTCAGGAGTAAAAAATTCACTCGCATAACTCGTACTTTCTTTTTTTACCCCTCTTGCCGGTTGAACCGTTTTTACTTCTTCTGCAAAATTATCATTTTCAAAGGTAATATTCTCTTTATAATTCCCAACCATTGCACTATCACTTAGATTCTTTGGTATTTTTGCCATATAAATATTCACCCTATCTTTCTTATTTCATACCTACTGTAAATATACAAATATATAAATGCCAGAATTTATTTCTTATATGCTGCATCCTATATTATAGCACAAATAATACTAATTCTAGTTTTTTTCCACCGTTAGCCAGGAATATAAACACTCTCCTGTAGCAATTCCTGGCCGCGGTACCCAATTTTTCTTTTCTAGCCACTTACGAATGATTCCTTCCCCCTCTGGTTTAATCACTAGAGTCTGAGGACCAATCGGACCAATAACCCATTGAGAAAATTTACTCTGAGCAAGAACCTCTGATGCCATTTCAGGATTGTCACAAGCCAATATCATAGCCCGCGAAAATAATGTTCGATCATAAGAGGTAACCCATTGCTGCAGGATACACAATACACTTTCAGCAGGTGGCATCTTACTATGGTCTTCAAGCATTGCAAATAAGTCACTAACTGCTGCTCCCCCTTTTAAGGCACGAAGCACGCTATTACGGCTAAAGATTCCCTGATATACATAATCCTGAATTTCAGTATCACCAAATACAGATAACATCCACAATAAATATGGCGGTGAATTTCTTGGCACCAAAAAGGAAAGATCCGGCTGAATAATGAGCTGCTGCTCCACTTCGATAGGCAGTACTTGCCGCCACTTGGAAAATAATTGCTCAAAAGTTAATTCTACCTCTTTGTGAAACACATCCATTTTTACGATTTGAGCAATAGACCTGCCAGCATCCTTTTCTTCATGCAGCCATGCCGCAGTTGCCAAACCAAGAGGTGTTAACCGCCAAAAAGTTCTAGTCATTTGATTTTCATTAAGCCATTGCGCAGGTACAGGTGCTGTGGTTTTTTCAAAGAATCCTATGTACATCATAGGCTCTAATACAATTGCTTCTAACCATTCTTCGCTGCTAAAAGGATCTCGTTCCGAAAACAACACTGAAGATTCAGCAACAATACTTTTCATCATTAAAGAGGCACCAGTTTGCCACATTCCATTCATTTGCGCTGCCTGCTGCATCAAACTAGCAACAAAAGGTAAACTTCCTCCTTTGTGATAATTAATTCTAGTCACCTGCCAACTTAATACGGCTAGTAACCGATGGCAGGCAGAAGAAAAAATAAAGTCCTCCCATTTTTCCACATTAAGCTGATAATAACAATGGTCACCTTTATCAACCGTAAGCTTTAAAGCCTGAAGTTCCTGTAAACCACCTAGTAGCATACGCATATTAGTTGTATAAACATTCTCCTCAGCAGCTTCTTCCCAATTCTCTACAGCCACAGCACTCAATCGAGACATTAAACGACGTAAGATTGATTTTGCGATGAATTTTTTCACTGTAAGTTTGGGCTTTTCCACATACATAAAAGCAGCTATTTCAATCAGATCACTTAGATATTGTCCTCCCGCAGATGTTGCTGGATAAGTAGCAGGCAACTCAGCTTCTAAAAAATAATAAAAAGCAGACATTTTATCAAGAGTCTTTTTAAATTCAGGTACCGCAAGTAATACATGGGGTTGATCGCCTTCCAACAACCAGCCTTGCTGCAGTAGATCACTAATAGCTTTATCGATTATTTTTACGGATAAGGAATTTATAAAATGTTCATATACTTCTTGAACTGCAATCGGTTTCCCAGCAGCTTCACATAAAAAAACTAGTATATTCTGCTGCTCTTCTCTAAGCCCATGATATATATCTGCAAAATGTGGGATATGATAAATAGCCTCACGCAATAAATTGGGAACATTGCCGACCCAGCCGCTAACATCAAATAACCAGCACATTTTATTTAGAATCATTTTATTTAGCGCATAGATCTCTTCTAAGGTATAAACTTTATCCAATTGTAAGGGTAATATTTTATTTGGCAAAGCGCTCCATTCCTTCCTTTGGCAACGTTTCATCAAAATCCAAAATTTGATACTGGTAGCCCTGTTCCGTTAAAAATAATTGACGATGATGAGCAAATTCCTGCTCTCGAGAGTCTTTCGATACTACACTATAGAAATAAGCAGACCTGCCGTCTTTTTTAGGACGCAAAATTCGCCCTAAACGCTGGGCCTCTTCCTGCCTGGAACCAAAAGCCCCCGAAACTTGTATACCGACTGCTGCATCAGGTAAATCAATTGCGAAATTTGCCACTTTCGACACGATCAAAACGGGAATCGAACCACTGCGAAACTCTTGATACAGAATATCCCTTTTTGCCGTTGGCATCTTACCAGTGATTAATGGGAAATTAAAATGATCGGCAATTGCTTCCAATTGATTTATATATTGACCAATGATCAATATACCTTCATCGGCATGCTTATGCAATATGTATTCTATAGCCTTTATTTTATCACTATTTTCGGCTTCCAAACGATATGCAGTTCTTTCTGGGACTTGTGCACACTCCATACGCAAGGAAAAATCCATAGGAACACGTACTTCGGTACAGATTGCTGTTGCAATCCAGCCAGCACTTTCCATTTCAGTCCATGGAACATCTAATTTTTTGGGCCCAATCAAGGTAAATACATCCGCTTCTTTACCATCCTCACGTACTAAAGTTGCGGTTAAACCCAGCCTACGCTTAGCTTGCAATTCAGCTGTAACTTGAAATACAGGTGCTGGTAAAGTATGAACTTCATCATATATCACCAATCCCCAGGCACGGGCATTAAAAATTTCAAAATGAGGAAATGGGCCGTTTTTAACTGGACGATAAGTCACCATTTGATACGTTGTAACAGTTACTGGACAAATATCTTTTTTATCACCAGAATACTCCCCCACCAGTTCTGAAGGCAGATCCGTTTTTTCAATAATTTCTCTCATCCATTGGTGCACAGCACTAGTTGAAGTAGTTAATATCAAAGTATTCATACCAACCTTCGCCATAGCGCCGATCCCTATGATTGTCTTTCCTGCACCACAGGGCAGCACTAATACGCCAGAGCCACCAGTCTCCCGGCCTCCGTCATAAAACAGCTCAACTGCCTGCCGCTGATAATCCCGCAAGGAAAATTTTCGGCCAGTGATATCCGTATCCCTTAAACCTACAGTCAGCTTTTCGCCATCTACATAACCAGCTAAATCTTCAACGGGATAGCCAATTTTTACTAGAAGCTGCTTTATAATTCCCCGTTTTCCTGCAGGAAGAACTAAGGTGTATTCATCTAATTGGCCTGAAAATATAGCCTTCGTTTCCTTATGACCAGCAATAGCCATAATCGTAGGAATATCCTGTGAATAAAGATATAGAACTTCTCCTGGAACGGCTGCCTTGACATTCTCACCCTCTACAATCGTTGGAGGGTATGCCATTAATTTCACAAGACCATAACGTCCCATATATCCTTGAATGTCACGGCATACATTATTAGGCAAAGGAAATTTTACATACATCAGTAAAAAATCAAGTACTTCTGTCGCAGTCTGTCCTGTTGCTGCGGCATTCCATAACGATAAAGGTGTAATACGATATGTATGAATATGTTCAGGACTTTTCTCTAAATCAGCAAAAGCAGCTAGCCCGCTGCGGACCGTCTCAAAATCACTGTGGTGCGCTTCTAATAAAACAGAAAAGTCCCCTTGAACAATAATTGGATTAGTAGGATTATATACCACATTTACCTCCTATGTTACACAATAGTGCCCCGCATAAATAGTAATCTCTTCAATTGTACGACTCTTATAAAGATTCGTCAAAAGATAAACCCCTCTTTTTAAATTTTACTTCATTTTTTATTATACAATCCAGCATCCAGCTTATTAAATGGATATTTTCTTCTTACCTATAGTTATTGTGACAAGAATCACAGTAACTATGTATCATCCATTATATACTTAACCCACAAGCTAATAACAGTTATAAATTCAGTATACATATATAAGGGGAGGATTTGAAATGACGGACACAGCCAATCTTGAAAGACAGCACCAAGACTTCTTTGATTTAATGGCTAAAATAGCAATACACAAATCAGAACAGCAAGTAAAGACCAATGCAACCACTATTTCATTACTATTGAGTCAGCTGTCAGGAAAACTTAAAATCCATATCATTAGTGAAGATAAGTTTTTATATCCAGCTTTAATGAATAACACAAACCCAAAGATTAAAACTACAAGTCAAGCATTTTATGCAGAAATGGGTGGATTATCCCAGATATTTGCAGAATTTAAAAATAACTTTGCAACTGCCAATAAAATTGCAGCTAACCCGCCAGCATTCCTTACTGAATCACAAAAAGTTTTTTTAGCCCTCAAAGAAAGAATCGAAAAAGAAAATAAAGACTTATACCCTTTATTATCCTGCTAAGATAAACATCTGTAGATAATAATAACAGGCTTTGCTTTTACATGTAAAAGCAAAGCCTGTTTATTCAATTATAATATACAAATTAAGAATTAATTCTGTTTCTGGAGCATATCCACATCTGACTCTCCATTGCCCGATTCATTTAAAACTGCATGAAACTGCTCTTCATCTAATTCATTTTCCCACTTAGCAACAATGATTGTGGCAACACCATTACCAATTAAATTGGTTACTGCTCTCCCCTGGGACATAAAGCGATCAATACCAAAAATTAAAGCAAGGCCTGCAACAGGAATACTTGGTATCGCAGATAATGTCGCAGCAAGTACGATAAACCCGCTCCCTGTCACACCAGACGCCCCTTTGGAAGTTAACAGCAGCACAGCTAAGATCGTCAATTGGTGCCAGATCGTAAGATCCGTATTAGTAGCTTGTGCTACGAAAATAGCTGACATAGTGAGATATATGGAGGTTCCATCCAGGTTAAAAGAATAACCAGTTGGAATTACTAAACCAACAACTGATTTTGAACACCCTAACTTTTCTAATTTATTAATCATACGAGGCAGTACACTTTCCGAAGAAGCAGTACCTAGCACAATTAGAAATTCTTCTTTAATATAAGAAATAAACTTAATAACACTAAACCCTGCCCACTTGGCAATCAAACCAATCACGATAAAAACAAAAACGGCACAGGTAGCATAAAAACAAAATAGTAATTTTCCAAGAGGTATTAAAGAAGCAATACCATACTTACCTATCGTAAATGCCATTGCACCAAATGTACCAATTGGCGCAAGTTTCATAATAATATCCACTATACCAAATAAAGCATGAGAAATCTCACTGATAATACCAAATAATTTAGTTTCCCTGCCTCCCATTGCTGACAAAGCTCCACCAAACATAACCGAAAATAAAAGGACTTGTAAAATATCGCCCTTTGCAAAAGCGTCTACTACAGTTGATGGAATAATATTCATGATAAAGTCCGTTGTATTTTGAGCTTTGGCTGCTGTAGTATAAGCAGATATAGCTCCAGTATCTAAGGTTTTGACATCAACATTCATGCCCACACCGGGTTGAATCCAATTGACTACAAACAGGCCCATGATTAAGGCAAATATAGTTACTACTTCAAAATAAATGAGTGCCTTGCCACCCACTCTGCCAACCTTTTTCATATCATCCATACCAGCAATCCCCGTTACGATGGTACAGAATATAATAGGAGCTATAATCATCTTAATTAATTTTATAAACCCATCGCCAAGGGGCTTCATACTCTCGCCTAAGCCAGGATAAAAGTGCCCTAATGCTACCCCCAAGATTATGGAAAAAAACACTTGAAAATGGAGTGAAGTATAAAACTTTTTCATTCAATTCTTCCTTTCTTTAAGAGAATAAATTCACATAATAAGAAACAAATGAACCAATTTTTGCCTCTCATGTAAGAAAATAATGGCTTTTCTATCCGTTCTAACATTCCAAAGTACTTTATAAAATATCCTACATATTAACATATCATAAAAAAAAAAAAACACAATAATTTAGCTGTAAAAATACAAAATACATAATCTCAAAGTATGTATTCGAGTCTTACAGATTCTAACTCCCGGCAAAATAAAATCCTATCGTTAAAATAGGATTTTATTTTTTACGTTCCTGATCGTCTTGCTCCGTTCTTTTTTTATAATGCAGGAAAAAATAATACGCCACTCCTGAAAGCAATACGAGAAAAATCAACCGTGGGATATGGTCCTTATAAAACACTAAATCATGCCCCAAAGTAACTTCAATTCCTGCTGACAACAATTTACCAATAAAAGTTGCAATAATGTAATCCTTCAGCTGAATGCTGCTAAGAGCTCCTAAAGCAGTAACTAAACCTGATGGAATATAAGGGATACTCCTAGCAATTAGCATAATCCGTAATCCCCTGCTGCCACTAAATTCATCAATCTTCTTCAACGCATTACTACGCAAAATTACTTCATGGGCATAATCACGAAATAAATATCGCATTAATATAAAACTGATGACTACGCCTATAGATTCTGCAAGCCATGAGATCAAGGTTCCCTTTACTACCCCAAAAATAATGCCATTAGCTGCTAAAATAAAAATATTAGGCAGCACTGCAACGATATTAATAAAGACAATCAGTAAAAAGCTTACAACCATAGCGTAAGGTCCATAAGACTTTATAAACTCAATACTCCCATGAATGTCACCTTTGGCAAGCAGGTGAATAATTCGAAAATATTCTGGTTTTAATATATATATACCACTAATCACAGCAACAATCAGAATAATCGGCATTAGACGAAGTAATCTTTTACTCAAATATGTCAAAAAATCCACCTCTTTTTCTTGTACAAGTCAATTTGCCGCAAGACTCCCTCTGCGTATTACTCTGCCCTCGATCACTTATCCATACTCATCTTGGACAAATTAACTCCTCAATTATCTTCCTTTTTCTCCAATATTACAATAATAATTTTAAAACGATTGGCAGTTATCTGGAGATTATTATAAAGAATTATCTACAGAAAAACAAATTGGGACAATCAACTTGTAGAGCATTTACAATGTAAATGCTCTACAAGTTTTTGTCCCAAGAAATATTTACCCCTTATAATGTGACGCCATTTTTAAATATAGCAATTTCGCGAAATCCCATTTGCTCGGACTTGGTTAATGTCCCGGAAGCGACTTCAATGACATACGACAGTAATCGATCCACTGCACTTGCCATAGATTGTCCTTGTAATAAAGCACCTGCATCAAAATCCATCCAATTGGATTTTCGTTTGAAGATTTCACTATTTGTAGCTATTTTAATTGTGGGAACAGCGGTCCCCAAGGGGGTGCCTCTGCCGGTAGTAAACAAGATAATTTGACAGCCGGAAGCTGCGAGAGCAGTTGCGGCCACCATATCATTACCGGGAGCACTGAGCAAAGTAAGGCCCTTATTTTTTGACACATCCGCATAGCTTAGTACATCAACCACTTTACTTCGTCCACCTTTTTGGGTACAGCCTAAAGACTTTTCCTCCAAAGTAGTGATACCGCCCTTTTTGTTGCCAGGTGATGGGTTCTCATAAATCGGCTGATGATGATTTTCATAATACTGCTTAAAATCATTAATTAAGTGAACAATTTTACCAAAAACCTCTTGATTCGTGGCACGGTTCATCAGAATTGTTTCAGCACCAAACATCTCCGGTACTTCCGTCAAAATGGAAGTACCGCCATTTGCAACTAATTTATCGGAGAATTCACCAACCAAAGGATTGGCAGTAATACCAGAGAAACCATCAGAGCCGCCACATTTCAGTCCTACAATCAGTTCTGAAATGGGACAATCCTCCCTTTTATCCAGCACAGCCTGCGCCAGTAGTTCTTCAACTAACTTAATACCGCACTCAACTTCATCTTCGACATCCTGGGCAGCTAAAAATTTCACCCGTTCATAATCATACTGTCCCAAGAATTTTTTAAATTCTTCAATATGATTGTTTTCACACCCGAGACCTAATACTAAAACCCCGCCAGCATTAGGATGATTCACTAAATCTGCCAGGATTTTTTGAGTATTGTTTTGATCTTCGCTTAATTGCGAACAACCATACGGATGCGTAAACTCATAGATCCCATCTATTTTTTCTGCCATCTTACAAGTATCATTTGCCCCCTTGGCGATGAGCTGTGCCGTTCGATTGACACAGCCTACTGTCGGAATGATCCATATTTCATTGCGCACCCCAACCCTGCCATTCTTTCTACGAAATCCCTGAAAAGTGGCAGGAATTGCTTTTATTACTGGGTTCTCTACACCTTCCGGGTGGTACTGATATGATAAAATGTCGCCTAAATTGGTTTTAACATTATGAGAATGAACCCATTCGCCCCTTTTTATATCTTCTGTAGCATGCCCAATAGGAAACCCATATTTAATAATATTCGTCCCTGCTGGAATATCTTCTAAAGCGATTTTATGACCTTTAGGAATGGTAGCTATAGGTGTCACGGTAGCAGCACCTACAGTATATTTTTTGCCTATTACAAGTTCTTCAATAGCTACAGCTACATTATCGTGATAACTAATTTGATTTAATACCAAGATAAAAACCCCCTATCAAGACACAATTGCTAACCAATCAATTCAGCAACTGTTCTTTGCATTCCTATATTCGTGATTTTAAACAAGTAATCTCCCAGACTATCAACAAAACCATTAATCTCAGTTAAATCTGTATCCCATAATTTTGTATTTTTTAATACGTTTGCAGCTACCTCTTGCGCGGCTTGCTTACTGCCGTCAAAATTTGACCATGCTGCTGCAAAAAATTCTAAGGCCCACAGATCATCTTTCATAATAAATTCGCCTTTTTCTCTGCTTGCCTGCATTCCGGTTTCATCCAATTTTCCATCTTTATACACAGCAATTAACGCAGCTAAAGAGAACACTAATTTTTTCGGTAACGTTCCTTTTAATTTATGATATTCAATAATAGATGGTAAAACCCGGGCCTTAAATTTGGAGGAAGAATTTAATAGTATACTAAGCAGATAATGTTTGATATAAGGATTTTGAAACCGTTCTACTACTGCATTTGCAAATTCTTCTAACATTTTTTTATCCAGATCAATCGAAGGGATAATTTCTTCCTGAATGATTTGTCTTACATACTTACCCATCACTTCATGATCCATCATTTCTCCAACAGCATCTAAACCATACAAAAACGCTGCGGGTACTGATGCTGTATGAGCTCCATTTAGTATTCGCACCTTACGTGTTCTATAAGGAGTCATATCTTCTGTCCAGATCACTTGTAAACCAATTTTGTGAAAAGGTAATCTCTCGGACAACTCTTTAGGTCCTTCGATAACCCATAAATGAAATAACTCTCCAGTATCCACTAAAGAATCTTTATAACCGAAATAACTTGTGATCTCTTGTATTTCTTCTCTTGGATATCCGGTCACTACACGATCCACCAAAGTATTCAAAAAATAGTTACTATTAGAAATCCAATGAGCAAATTCTTCTGGTAAATTCCAAAGCTTCGTATATTGCAAGACAGCTTTCTGTAAGTTATCACCATTGCGATCAATCAATTCACAAGGGATAATGACCATACCTTTACTGTTATCACCTTTAAAAAATTGATAGCGATGATACAAATAGGAAGTAAGCTTCCCTGGAAAAGAAGTGGGAGGCTGATTCTCAAATTTATCATCCTGGTCAAAGGTAATACCAGCTTCCGTAGTATTGGAAATTACATATTCAATCAATGGATCTTCGGCACATTTTAAATATGCATCCCATTGTGAATAAGGATTCAAGCAGCGGCTAATAGAACTTATAATTGCTTTTTCCTCTACGGGCTTACCATCACGCAAGCCACGCAGCAGTAGAGTATATAATCCATCCTGTTCATTAACCAAATCTGCCAGGCCTTCTTTAATTGGTTGGGTCACTACAACGCGGCCGTTGAATAAATTTTGTTGATTCAGCAAATGAATCATCCAGTCAGCAAACGCTCGCAAAAAATTACCTTCACCAAATTGAATCACTCTTTCTGGCAAGGTATCGGGATATTTTGAAACACTTACATCTGCTGGAAAAGCAAAAGCACCATTAACTAATGAACGATTTAATATTTCCATTCTAATTCCCCCTACATTTCTTTAATCATAAACACGATATTTGCAATCCAATACCAACCATAGAATTATCATTTGACTGCAATATCCATCATGTTTTCCTGTCATAACTGCAAAAAATCACACTCATCGTATTGCAATTATATGCTTCTGGTCACATGAACTTTTGCAATACAGATTTTTGTTGTTGATTAAGTGGAAAGAATATTTTAAGATTATAACTTATTTAAATTAATTAATTAAGTTATAATCTTTTTTCGTCTTTTATCCAAAAATTCCTGCTGAAAACTTGATTTAATCAAATTTTTCATTTAAGCTGATTTTGTTTTCAACGCTGTTATAATTTCTCCATGTCTTTTATCACTTAAGTATACAGAAAATCACCCGGACCATAAGAAATTTTTTCTTTTAGACTTAGTTTGCTCACTTAACAGTTAGTCCCTTTTAAGTACATCCATTTTTAAGATAATTGCTAGAAATCGTCGTAAATTGTTAGGTGAATCTCCTTTCTATTAAACTATTATATATAGCACAGATAGAATCAAGCATTATTCATCTAACTGGCTACGTTCAATACTTTATTTTATACTTATTTAACTTAATTAATTATGTTTATGATATATTCTATTTTTTCTGAAAAAATCCTCCTTTTCAGAAAATTATTTTATGAAAATAACGGTTTAAAAAAATCATAAGAATTTAAACCGTTTTATTCGTAACCTTAAATTTAACATCCTTAACAAACAATAGTTAAATTCCCTACCATCATATATTTTTTAGATTCATTGTTTATGCTCTGCTATATCGACAACATCTTCAAAAATATCAGCATTGGGCGATTTTAGTAATTTCTTGAGAGCAAGAGCACACGCCCCCATAACACCTGAATCAGCTCCCAGTTTTGATATTACAATAGCAGTTGCATCTTCCACTTCGGAAAAAGTATGGGAAGCAATCACTTCATGAAAGTCGTCCATAAAAAACTCTGCTACGATAGCCATTTTACCGCCAATAAAAACCGCATCCGGATTATAAAGATTAATCATATGAGAAGTTGCTAAGGCTACATACCGATTTGCCTGCCGTAAAACTTCTCTTGCATACGACTCTTCCTGCAAAGCTACATCTAATATATCTTTAATTTGTATTTCTTTAGTCGTACTAAAACGTTTTTTTAATGCATCTTCACCCACAATGAAGGGTAATTCCGCATTTACTTTTCGCACAAGAGCGGGAATGCCGCATATGGTCTCCAAGCATCCGCGATTGCCGCAATTACACAAAGCGCCTTGCTCGACCATGACAGTATGTCCAATTTGTCCTGCATATCCTTGTGATCCTTGTACGATATGATCTCCCATAATGATACCGGCACTAATTCCTTCTCCCATGTTTATATATATTAAATTCTCACAATTGGTACCACCTCCGTACCACTTTTCTCCCAGTGCTGCAGCTTTCGAATTTGTTTCTATGAAAATGGGAAGATTAAATTCGTTTTTCAAAGTAATACTCAAAGGATAGCCATTCCACTTCTTGCCTAAATTAACCGCTCTCTTTACTGTGCCGTCACTCACATTCAACATGCCTGGAAATGCAATTCCTATACCGACTATCCGTTTCGACCGATGTTCTTTACTTAAAGTAAATTGTTTCACTATAGCAATAAGTTTTTGTACTGCTAATGCGGGATCCGTCATATCTACTTTCACCCGTTGGATGCAAGTAGGTATATTTTTTAAATCTGCAAGGGCAAGAGTTATTTCTTGACTCGTAATTTCTATACCAATCACATATCCAGCTTTACAATTAAACTTTAGTGTAACAGGCTTTCTTCCTCCTTGTGATTCTCCTAAACCTACTTCTTTTACAAAGCCTGTATCAATTAACTCCCGAATGATACCTGTAATGGCTGGTGGTGTAAGACCAGTTAACTCCGCGATTTGCTGACGAGAAATAAGTTCATTATCTTTAATAAGGTTTATAATTGTCATTCGATTCAATTTTTTCACATATTTACTATTACCAGGACTTCTCATTGTTTGCTGCACCTTCAACCTTTTATTCTAATTTTTAACCAATACCCAACTGCTCTAAGACTCTCAAGTTATCCAAGTAAAAAACAAGAACAGCTAAGCCGACACATCGTTACATAAATTATACCCTACTATTATCCTAATTGCTAACTATATTCGACTATGATTCTTACAAGTAAAACGATTATCTGGATGGACAACTTTAACCAGCTGTTTGCGAATGAGATTAATCCCAGATATATTCATAATCGTCCAATTAATAAATAGCATAAGCCGTTTGTTCAGAAAAGATCTATTTTTATGATTTGACTTGCAAAAAAGGCTAAGATTCTGTTGGAGTATTAACTCCTTTCAAATCTTAGCCTGCCTATCCTTAAGAGTTAAACGCTCTTATATCCATACTGTAACAGTTGCATCTAAGAACTTTTAAGCGTTCGATAAAAACCATTTATTATACTCGAAACTTCTCCACCGAACCTTTTAATTGATGTGCCATTGCACTCGTTTCCTCGGCACTTGCTGCCACCGTCTGCATGGCAGCAGCCTGTTGCTGGGATGAAGCTGCAACCTCCTCACCATGAGCAGCAACACTTTCGATCATTGTCGCAAGGCCATTAATCAATTTTACGATTTGTTCAGAGCTAGCGACTTCCGAGGAAGTCACCTCACCAATTTCTTCTGTCTCAGTAACAGTTTTCTTTACAGCCAATAAAATACTATCTAAAGCCACTCCAGCTTCATTAACCGTAGCAACACCCGCACCAACCTCTACCACATTCTGGGCCATAGCAGCTACCGCCAAATTTGTTTTTTCCGTAACCATCTTCACTAAGGAGGTAATTTCTTGAGCTCCTAGGTCTGATTGCTCAGCCAATTTACGTACCTCTTCTGCTACAACAGCAAAACCCCGACCATGCTCCCCAGCACGAGCAGCCTCAATTGCAGCATTAAGAGCCAAAAGATTAGTCTGCTTTGCTAAGTTCGTAATGGTATTCGTAATTTGTGAGATTTGTTGTGAATAATTGTTAAGTTCCTCAATAACTTGACTAGAATTTTGAGTTTGCCTTGTTATATTATCCATTTTACTAACGGATTCAGTAACTCTAATTCGCCCTTCTTCTGCCGCCTTTAAGGTGTTCTCGGAGTTTTCAATTGTATTATCAGCCTTCGATTTAGCAATTTGTATAAGGCTGGATAACTCTACCAAGGCTTGAGATGCTTCCAACATAGAGTGATTCCCTTGGTCCGCCTCTTGTGCTAAATGCTGCATATTTGCTGATACTTCTTCACTAGAAGAAGTAACTTCTTCTGTAGAGGCAGCCATTTCCTCTGAGGAAGCAGCTAATTGCTCGGAAGCGGAACGAATATTACTGATCATTTCCACAAAATGTTTATGCATTTCTTGCAGAGACGCAGCTAATTCACCTATTTCGTCAGAACTCGTAACCTCAACCTGCCTACGCAAATCACCTTTGGCATATTCATGGGCGATTCCAGTAAGTTTGGTTACAGGCCTACGGATCATATTGGTCAACGTAACAGCAATAATGCTCCCCAATACCAGTACTACTATGCTAATGACCGTTGAAGTCAGCATGGTGTTCTTACCATTTGTAATACTTTCTTTTACCAGACCTTTCGCTACTTCTGCATTCGTATTCGAAAATCCATCTATTGCTGTTTCAATTACTAACGCTTGTGGTGCCACCCGTTTCGCATAATCCCCTAATTGCTTCTTATATTCAGCCGCTTTCGTTTCATCTCCAGCCAAGACTGCAGTATTATATTGCTTAGCAAGAGGTTTAAACTCTGTCGCAATACCATTTTTATATTGATTCGTCGTATTAATTAATTCTTGTACTGATTGCTTTTTATCATTTCTTGCAATTCCCAGTAATTCTTTCTCCAATTTTAGCACTTGCTCAAAGCTATTTTCTGCTTTTCCTAAATATGCTTCATCACCATAAGCCACATAGCCCCGCAAACCACCTACTGCTGCTTTATACTCAACAGCAATATTATCGGCAAGAGCCATGCGATTATTTGCCTCATCAATTTTCTCTAAATCATTTTTTGCATTTTCCAGTGAAATAAATGAATTTATTGCCATAATCATAATCAAGGCAATAACTATCCCAAAACTAGCAGCAATTTTAGTACCGATCTTTAGTTGTAGTCTCATTTTTCATCATCACCTTTTACAATTATTTATATTCTATATTCTTTAAATGTAAAAATCGCTGGTTATCTTAACGTTATAAAAAATAAATTATCGAATCAATATCCCCACACCGGAAGCGTCATCACGGCACTCTCCGCTGCTTACCGTTTTTTTACACATTTCATGTATGCTCCAAAAATCAAGTTTTTGATCCATTGGTTGTGGGAACATTTCAAATAACCCATCCGTTAGAAATAGAAAACTTTCCCCGGAGTGGAAACGATAACTGCCCTGATCATAAACTTCTTCTTCGTTAATTCCTAAGAAAAGCCCAGGAGTTTTTATGATCTGTGGTCCTTGCTCCCTTAGTACAATAAAATGATTAATTCCGCCTGCAGAATAAGTAAGACTATTACACTTAAAATCAAACTCAAATAAAAAAACACCAGCAAATTGTCCATCTTTAAAAAAGGGCATTACTTCTTTATTAATCCATGTCAGCCTATCTTTTATCGTAATATTTTTTTTAATTGCTTTGAGAAAGAGATATTTTAAAATACTGGTCTGCAATGCTGCTGCCACTCCATGACCCATAACATCGATCACGATACCAAATAAATTCTGGGATTTTTCTTCATATACAAAATCATATAAATCACCACTCACATAACTATGGGGCTGGTAAACAGATCGTATCCGAAATAGTTCATTTTCCAAATCCCTTGGCAGCATTCGGTGCTGCACTTTACCGGCAATTTGGACCTCTTCCCGCATCTTCCCGTCAGTAGTTAGATTTCTTACTACAGCAGCACACACAACCGTTCCGTGTAACTTCATATAGCGAGCACTTACTTCCACTTTAAAAATGGAACCATCTTTTTTAATATGATTAGCTGTGAAAATATAACCATCTTTATACTGCTTAATCAGATCCATATGTTCCCGTGCTGTGGTAGATGAATAATTCAGAATTTCATCCATCGACAGTCTGAGAAATTCTTCCTTTGTATATTGATACAATTCAATAGCTTTTTGGTTTACAAATAAGAATTGACCATTTTGAAAATCGATCAATAGCAATGCATCATTGATCATATTAAAAAGATCAAAACGTTGACAATGATCACACATGCCGTTAAAAATACTATGCTGCAAAACACTCATGTGCATATCTCCTCACTTATGATTGCATGCTAAAAACTTTATTCAATCTTGTTAATTCAAAAAGCTCTTTCACAACGCCCTTCGCTCCTACAAGGGTTACACCGCCTTGCTTCTGTAATGCCTTCTTCTGAATAGCAACAAGTACACCAAGGCCGGAGCTGTCAATGTAATCTACACCATGCAATTTAATAACAAACTGTCTATATCCAGATTCCACAAGGGCAATTAGTTTTTCCCTTAAGATAACAGCATCTTCCACATAGATACTTCCGACTAACGTTACGATGACTTCTTCCTGATTCGTACTAACACTAATTTCCAAGTCATTCTCCCCTCTCAATAATAATTCGACTCCTATACATACCTTATTTCTTAAAAAGCTTTACAATAAGCAGGATTAATTTTTTTCACAAATGTAATTTCATTACCTTTGGCATTCAGCCAATAGGAATCTACATAATGTTTTATTAGCTCAAGTCCTCGTCCATCTTCCTTCCACAACTCAGTTGTATCAGAAATCCTTGAATGTATAAATCCTTCACCTTCGTCGCGAATCGTAATTTGCATCTCGTCGGGAAATTTTGCAATCGTGAGATACACTTTTTTTGTAGCATCTTCTTTATTGCCATGAAAAATCGCATTATTAACACCTTCATTAATAGCAATAAACAGACGAAGAGCGTCCTCTTCACAACTTTGAGCTAATTCTCTCTTTATGGAATCCCTCAAAGTAGCAAATTCTGCAAATGAGGAAAAAGAGTACATTACTTTTACCTCCTCGTTTTTTAGTAAACCATTTTTTCTTTGTCAAGCAATATATACTATTCATCCCAGCTCAGCACTATTTATCTTTTTCCCTTAACGGTATTGCCCACACACCTGATATAAAAAAAGACTTTAGTCCTGATCGCTAAAATTCGCCATTTTCTTTGAAAATCCTTCCATCTACCAGATCTACTACTATTCTCTTTGTAAAAATTACTATAATAAAAAACGAACCACCTTAGTGTGAGAGGACACAAGGCAGCTGCTTATAAAATTTATGACAAAGCACCTCTTACATAATTTATAATTTTTCATCTTCTAATCTGGAAAACTATCGCAAATTCGTAAAATATCATCTAAGTTATTCATAAAAATATCCACCAACTTCGGATCAAAATGACCACCCCGCTCCTCGCGAATATAATGTAGTACATCTTCTAATGGCCAAGCTTTCTTATATACCCGTTCGCTGCCAAGGGCGTCGAAAACATCCGCTAATGCAACAATTCGTCCATAGATATGAATTTCCTCTCCGATGAGTCCCTGAGGGTATCCGCTGCCATCATAACGTTCATGATGTTGCAGAGCAATAAGAGCACCACTTTTTAATATAGACCGTTTTGATTTTTTCAACATTTCATAACCTACGGGAGAATGTTTTTTCATAATAGAAAATTCTTCTGCAGTCAATTTATCCGGTTTATTTAAAATAGAATCAGGAATCGCCAATTTTCCTACATCATGAATAGGAGTAGCTAACCGTAAGCTTTCGGCTTCCTCGACTGAAAGTCCACAACGCAGTGCCAACAGTTTAGCTATTTCTGCAACACGTTTAACATGGTGTCCAGTTTCTTGTGAACGCGCCTCAGCAATCTCTCCAAGCGTAAAGATAATTTCTTTTTGTGTATTTTCCACTTCTTCATTTAAATAGATATTATCAAAAGCAATAGAAACATTTGTACAAAAAACTTCAATTAAATCCTTATCCCAGATGCTTAAAGAAGCAATACCATCTAAATATATAACATTTTCTGACCCCTGTTTGCTGCAAAAATAAATCACAAAACGATCGGAAAAATATAAGCTCTCTTTTCGCCGAAAAGTTTCTTCAATATCTTGCCCCACTTTAGAATCGATATTAGATTGAAACTTAGCACCAATTAGCGGTTCATAAGTACCCGTAGCAGCCAGCACACAAAAATCATTCATCCCTTTCTTAGTGGCAGCGAAACCAGACGCATGGCAATACAAGGCATTAGGATTTAGATGCAATATTGCAACTAGCTGAGCTAAAACCCCCGAAGCAAATTTAGTCATAGATTGAAGTTTAAAGATACTGGCTGAAGAATCAATAATCTGCTTTAAACTGCGCCTATTAATCTCAATAATACTCAAATCACGAAAAGAACGAAGAGTGGTCACCAAAGTAGTATGAAGCTTCTGTGCTGTCAATTCGGTTTTTTCTTTATAATCATTAATATCATATTTTACTACTACATCATGTTCAGGTGCCTGTCCGGGCTGTCCCGTACGGAGTATGATTCGAACCAATTGATTCTCCAATTTATTACGAATATAATGGGCCATTTGCAGTCCTGAGTCTTCTTCTTCCATAACCACATCCAGCAAAACAACAGCGATGTCCACATGATCAGCCAACAATTGTTTTCCTTCACTAGCTGAATACGCACTGATAAATTCAATTCCCTTACCATCAAAAGTAAAACGACGTAGAGCCATTTTCGTTACGTTATGTACTTCTTCTTCATCATCAACAATTAATACTTTCCATTTTCCCTCAACAACAGAAGGGAAGGCAGCTTCTGCTGGTAAGATTTCATCCTGATGGTCTTGAAATAATAATTCTTCGTCATTCCTTGTCATAGCCGTTCTCCTTCCCGATTGGAATTTCAATCATAAATTTTGTCCCTTTGCCTGGTTCACTCACGCAGTCAATACTGCCGCCAAACTGCTGCTTCACAATATTATATAGAATATATAGCCCTAAGCCAGTTCCACCCATTCCTCTTTTGGTAGTAAAAAAGGGATTAAAAATTTGCGCTACCACGTCTCTTTCCATACCTTTGCCATCATCTGAATAAGTCAAACAGATCCTCTGCTCTCCCACTGGTACGATGGCAATGATGATTTGTCCTGCATAATCAGGCTCATAGGCATGAATTAATGAATTCATCACCAGATTAGTTATAATTTGACCAAAGGCACCTGGGAAGCTATCCATCTGCAAATTTTCATCGCACTGAACAGTAATTTTATGCCGTGTTCTTTTGAGCTTGGGATGCAAGCTTAACAATATTTCACCAAGGTATTGTCTGACATTAAAAATTCGTCTGGCTTCACTTGATTGATCGACAGAAACTTGCTTAAAGCTGCGAATTAGTTGAGAAGCTCGTTCCAAATTAGAGAAAATAATGGCTAATGCTTCCTCAGACTCTGCCAAATAATTCGTTAGATCCCGCCGCTTTACATCTCCTACCGTATATAAATGAGCAAAGTCCTTAGTAACTTTTTGTAAATGAGAGGTAGCTGTTACTCCTACACCAACCGGAGTGTTAATTTCATGAGCGATTCCTGCAACAAGATTTCCTAATGATGCCATTTTCTCCGCGTGCACTAGCTGATCTTGTGTTTGCTTCAAATTTTCCATTGCTTGCTGCAACTCTTGATTCTTCAGCAGCAGCTCTTCCGTTCTTTGCTCCACCTTATCTTCCAGTTGCTCATGTACCTGCTGTAAATTCTCATTTGTTTTGCGGATCACTTCCATATTATTCTGAATCGTTTTTGACATGGTATTAAAAGTTGTACAAAGTTTTTGCAATTCCTGAGGAACAATGTGAATAATTTCTTCACTTATTGTTGCTGATGCAAAATTTCCCTCATTCATGCTGGCAAATTGCTCTGTAACCATAGTAATGGAACGAAATAACTTATTAAAAATAACAGAGGAAACAAAAGTTAACAATAGGAATATAATACAGAATGTTACAATGCCATATTTAATACTATTATAAAAACTTTGCAGTACTTCCTTTTGTGTAATGGTAACACCAACACCCCAACCTGGTGTTTTTACCCGAGTGGTTGCCACCATAACCTGCTGACCATCATCTCTGGTAAATTGTCCAAGATTACGTAAATCTTTTTTAAATAAATCACTTAATTCACCAGGAATGTAGGAAATGATACCCGCGATGTGATTGTCCTGGGGTGCAATAACTTTACCATCAGATGTGAACACTAATGTTTGCCCTGTTTGACCAATTTTTGCATCTTCACTCATATCCTGCAATAAATCTAATTTAATATTTTGTAATAATACAGCCGTTAAATCTCCATTTTCATTCATAATAGGCTGAGTAATGACAATGACAGCCTTACCAGTTATCGGACTAATCAGTACCTTACTAATTTGGGAAGTCTTTGCAGTAACCGTATCCTGAAAATACTGATAACCAGCCATACTTTTGCCAATCATATTGGAATTATAGGGGTAAATATTACTTATGTCACCATTTGGCTTTGCTATAATCAGATTATCAAATGCATTTAATTCATTATGCATATTTCCCAGAAGTTTTTGCATTTCTTCCTGGTTTGCATGCTGAACAAATGACTCGCTAACAAAAAAGTGCCCACTCTGCCTGATAATGGTAAACCATGTCTCAACTTGATTACTAAACTGATTGGCCTGATTTTGCAAAATGTTTCGCATATTTTGTCTGTCCTGATAATAAGCAGTATAAAGCTGTACACCAGCAACTAATGAAGTGGTAACAAATAAGGATGTTACCAGCACTAATAACAGTTGAGAGCGAATCTTCATACCATGTGCCTCCCTTTACAACCAAATCTCTTTAAGGCTGCCTATCATCTTTAATGATCTTTCCATCTTTAATTGTTAAGATCATAATCTTACTTCTTACATCATGGTTTTTATTAAATGCAATATTTCCTGTAACACCGGGAAAGTCATTAACCTTTTCCAAATATTCATAAATACCCTCACGGCTAGCACCATTTCTGCGAATGGCTTCAATTAATAGCTGAGCTGAATCATAGGCCAAAGCAGTATAGCTGTCAGGTTCTTGATGATAACGATTTCTAAAATTCCGGATGAAGTCTTCAGATTTATTTTCTTTCATCTCCTTATAAAAGAAACCATTAAACCGTATACCCTCAACAGCTTTTCCTCCTAAAGTAATCAATTCCTCTGAACTAATTCCATCGGTACCGATAATAGGAAAAGATAATCCCATCTCATGAGCCTGACGAGCAATCAGCGCTACCTCTGCATAATATCCAGCAATAAAGATACCTTCAGGTTCAGAATTTTTTATTTTATTAAGTTCAGCGGTAAAATTCGTTGTCCTTCCCTCCGAGAAACTTTCAATTGTTGTAATTTCTCCGCCGATACGCTGCATTTTCTCCCGGAAATATTCTTTCATTCCTATACTATAATCGTTATTAACATAAATGATTGCCATCTTTTTTAGCCCTAATTTATAAAAGGAGTACTCAGCAAGCGCTTCTGCCTCTACTTGATCAGTAGGTACTATCCGAAATAAATACGGCGTCGTGCCATCCGTTATCGTCTTATTTACTGAATCCGTAATGACTGGAATTCCCGCCCCATTATATACATTTCTAGCAGCCATAGTGCTGGCACTGCTCCAATGTCCGATAACTGCAATCACAGCCTTATCTGCCACTATCTTTTCAGCCAGATTATGGGCTTCCTTTGGTGAACTGGCATCATCACCTATCCACAATTTAAGTTTTCTTCCCTGAATACCGCCAGATTCATTTACTTCATCAAAAGCTAATTGGATTGCCTTTACTTTCATATTGCCAAATTCACTGGAGTTACCACTCATAGGATTAGCACTGGCAATAATAATGTCATTTTTATTACTCTGCTCATTACTATTGCCGCAGCCACTGCCTAGCAAAACAAACACAACAAATAGAACACTAATAATTAGTTTGTTTTTCATGATAATCAACCCCTTCGTTTTGCCAAGCTGCTCTCAAGCTTCTCTTTCAAAAACGAGTTTTAAAGCGGCCTGCCTATTGGCTACATACAAAATTTTTTTTACATATGACTTGGTTCAACAAACAGCTCCTTAAATCCTTGCTAAATTTGTCAAATTTTTGCTTATTAATCGGAAATAACTTATGTTTTGTCAATTTTAATTACAATCTCGATTCATTTCCTGAAATCTAAATTAAAAAATGGTAAAATAAAGGTGCTATACTACTATGTCGCCTGGAGGTTCGTTACTATATGTATTTTATATTTACGACTTTGAATGACTGGCTCGCCAAACACATGTTTTTTGTGGTATTATCAGGACTATTCTTAGGTTTTTTTATTACCCTATCTGATTCTATTACATTACGAAGAACAGTAGTGGTTTTGTTTGCTTATATGACCTTTGTCACGGCATTAAATACTAGTTTGAAGGATTTTATCAGCGTACTGCGTAAACCGTGGATTCCTCTTTGGATATTATTCCTTGTTCATTTCATTACCCCCTTAACAGCTTGGGCTGCCGGAATCCTTTTTTATTCGGATGATCCTTCGATTCGCTTAGGATATCTAATCGGTGCTTCCATTCCCATTGGGGTTACTTCAATCATATGGACATCGTTAGTCTCAGGAAATTTAGCCACCTCCTTAGTGGCCGTTACTCTGGATACCTTTATCGTTCCCTTTGTACTGCCCTTATTTTTTCATCTTGTCGTCGGTGAAACTATAAATCTAAATTATCTACAGATGATTGAAGAGCTGGTGCTCATGGTTACTGTCCCCAGCATTCTTGGTATGCTTATCCATGATTGGACGAAAGGACAAGTTGCGGTTTTTTCCCAAAGTATTGGGGGGGCAACCTCAAAGATAGGGCTTTTTCTCGTAATAGCGATTAACTCTGCCATTGTAGTACCCCAAATTTCTTGGGATCTTTCCATTGTAAAAACAATTTTTGTTACTTTATTCATTGTATCCATCGGCTATTTTGTTGGTTATCTTGGTTCTTTTGCTTTAAAGAATCCGATACGCAGTACGGTATTGACAATGATTTACAATGTAGGTATACGAAATAATGCCTGTGGTTTAGTCATTGCCTTAACTTATTTTCCGATAAGGGTAGCCATTCCCATGACTTTGTCCATTTTATTTCAACAGCCTTTAGCAACAATCATATCCCATTTATATGGAAGGATTAAAACAGCAGCATAATATTTCTAAATCATAATAAGGAAAGCCCTCATTCCATTTAATTGTAAAAAAATCCTCTTGTTGCCTAACCACAATCTGGGGTACAATTACTATGATTCCAAAATATCATACAGGAGACGATCTTATGCAAAAAAACTTTTTCAAAAAAGGACTAACAAGTTGCCTGATCGCCTTAATGCTGCTGATCCCGGGCTTTGGCTATAACAAAGTAGAAGCAGCAACCACAATGCAAACTTTACTGTATGGCGGTTTAGCTTTTGCGTACATAAATAGCCAATTAAATAATCTTAATGATAATCATCAAAAAGATTTATTGCAGCAAACCCAGCGTCAAACTGGTGTCTATGAAAATGAAGAAATGACGGCAAGATTGAATGGTATAACGGGCAGGCTGATGTCTAACGGCCTTGTAAAAGAACACTATGCTGTATATGTGACACCGGATAAATCATTTAACGCCTTTTGTACAATTGGTCATATCATTGCAGTGAATCGAGGCGCCATGGAATTATTAGACGACGATGAATTGGCGGCAGTGCTAGGACACGAAATGTCTCATGGTGAACACAAAGATCCTATTGAAGGAACCAAAAAAGCCCTGGGAATTGGTGTTCTGGTCGATTTGTACATAAATAATAATCCAAACACAACTAGTGCTGTTCTCGGTACTGCTGCCGGTAATTACGTCAATAATGAAGTCATTACAATGCAGCAAGAATGGAACGCAGATAATGCAGGCTTTACAAATGCCGTTGCTGCTGGCTACAACCCAGGAGGCGGAGCTGCTTCCATGGTTGTACTTCGCGCTAAACTGGGTGAGTTATGGCATGAAGGATTAAGCAAAGTTATCAATCCCAATAATCATCCTAAAACCAGTGATCGTGTCAATAATTTTGCTAAGCATATGACGGAATTCAGTGGCGGCAATGTTACAGTAAAAAATGATAAAATCGTCCAGATCAAAGGTCGTGATATAGTGACTCCCGGAGAAGCGTATGGACATATGGCTCAGGAAAGAGCCTATTTAATTGCCGGTAATATTGCGAGAGTATATCACAGTAATGCTCTTAGCACCGCCTATATCGGTGATGATGGCGCTATTTACATAGGCAGTCAGCTGATTATGACTCCAGCAGACAATGATGCCAACGCACAAGATATCGTGGACAGAATAAATACTATCACTGGTTAATGAGCTTTTTTACATAATGTCTCGATATAAATTGAGAACCGCTCTAACAGAATAAGGAAGACTCATCCCTTATATAATGGGGATGAGTCTTCCTTATTTCTATTTCTAAAGAATTTATCTCGCTTGCTCATCAAACTAGTTTTTCATAAAAAGTTCCTAAATAAATGAAGATCTATACCACGCAAAGGCCCTGATACGGTTGCACTCAATACTATTATACTATAAGAATAATTAATAATTGCTATTGTTACCACTCTGCCTCAGCCCAATTTCCATACTTTTATTTATAATACGGCAAAGTCTTTCTGTTGCTGCCTGAATTAATTCAAGCGCATTTTCCATACACTCAGTTAAATTCATCGGCGATGAAATAATGCTCATTAGGCCATCAATTCCCAAAGAGTATACCTCGTCATAATGCCTGCCTAAACTCCCTGACACACAAAAAGTAGGAACATCATACTGCTTTGCAATACGAGATACTCCCACTGGCGCCTTACCGCAAGCAGTTTGAAAATCAGTACGTCCTTCACCTGTGATGATAAAATCGGCATCCTTGGCAATATCAGTAAAGCGTACAGCTTCTAATACAATATCAACACCTGGCAGCAGTTGTGCATTAGTAAAAAGTAATAAACCAGCGCCCAACCCCCCTGCAGCTCCTGCTCCCGGGTATTCAGCCACATCTTTACCTGTAGTGTTTCTCGCGATAGCAGCAAATTTGGCAAGTGCTGCATCTAGTTCAACGATCATTTCGCGCGTTGCCCCTTTTTGCGGACCATATATTGCAGACGCTCCCCTTGGACCACATAGAGGATTGTCAACATCACAAGCTACGACTATGGTAGTTTCTGCAAGGCGAACATCGATTTGGCTTACATCAATCGTTACTAACTGCTGTAAGGCAGCCCCGCCACTCGGTAATGAATTACCAACCGCATCTAAAAATCGTACTCCTAAGGCACAAGCCATACCCATACCACCATCATTAGTTGCACTGCCACCAATTCCAATAATTAATTTGCGTATTCCTCTATCAAGAGCTGCTTTTATTAATTCTCCTGTCCCAAAGGTCGTGGTGATACGCGGATTACGTTTTTCTTGAGGTACTAGGGGTAATCCCGATGCAGCAGCCATTTCAATTACGGCTGTTTCACCATCTCCCAGTATACCCCAATGGGCTTCTATCGGATTTCCTAATGGTCCCAAGACGTTCTCAGTAATAATTTGACCACCAGTGGCGACAATAAACGCTTCAATCGTACCCTCACCGCCATCGGCGATTGGGACTTGTATTACTTTTGCCTTCGGAAAAACAGACAGTACCCCTTGCTCCATAGCTTTTGCTACAGCTACAGCCGATGCACTCCCTTTAAAAGAATCAGGTGCTACAACAATACGCATATCCTTACACATCCTTTTCATCTGTCATAATCGCATAATAGATTTAAGAATGAGAGTATGGAGATCATTTTATTTCTCATACTCTCATTCTTATCAATTGCAATTTTTATAATCTTTAGCCATTTTTCTCGCAGCGTTCTTAGTAAACACTTGTTACTTATTCACAACATTAACCGGTGTATTTTCTAAAAATTTTGCTAGATTATCTACAGCAATATCCATCAGTCTTGATCTGGATTCCTTAGGCGCCCAGGCAATATGAGGTGTAATGATGCAGTTCTTGGCAGTAAGCAGTGGATTATCAGCTTTAATTGGTTCTGATGACACAACATCTAATGCCGCTGCATATACCTTACCGCTATTTAATGCTTCAGCCAAGTCTTCTTCCACAATCAGAGGACCGCGAGAGGTGTTGATAATAATAACGCCATCTTTCATTTTAGCAATATTGTCTTTATTGATAATTCCTTTAGTGCTTTCAAATAGAGGACAATGTAAAGAAATTACATCAGAATTTGCTAACAGTTCATCAAGACTTACATAGGTAAGCGTATCACTTTTTAAAGCATCAATTTCATAAGAATCAAAGGCTAGTACTTTCATTCCTAACGCTTGCGCAATCTTAGCCGTAGCTTGACCAATTCTGCCAAACCCAATAATACCAAGTGTCTTGCCGGCAAGTTCAATGAGCGGATAATTCCAATAACACCAATCCGGACAATTAGTCCAATCGCCATTCATTACACTTTTACTGTGTTCACCGATATGATGGCATACTTCTAAGAGCAGCGCTATAGTAATTTGTGATACAGCAGTTGTTCCATAAGTGGGAATATTGGCTACAGGTATGCCCTTTCCTTTTGCTGCATCCACATCAACAACATTGTACCCCGTCGCTAATACACCGATAAATTCAATTGCAGGGCAGGCATCAAATACTTCTTTGCTGATGACAGTCTTATTAGTGAATACAATCTGTGCGTCCCCGATCCTTTCAACAGTCTTATCAGCAGGTGTTCGATCATAAACAACCACATCGCCTAACGCCTTGAGACCATCCCAGCTTAAATCACCTGGATTTAAGGTATATCCATCTAATACAACGATTTTTTTCACAATATCTCCTCCATTTTAAAGCTTAGCCCAAGCCAAATTTAAAGCACGTTTTGCATTGGCAACTACTATATCTGGATTCTCATCCCCCCAAGGTTTCACTTCAAAGCTTACAATAGGACAATTTTTTTCACTAATAAAGCCAATATCCATTAGCACTCTTAAGAAATGAACAATCTCATCTACTCCAATTACACCATTAGGAAAACCAAAACGCGGATGTAAATCGCCATATCCCTCCATAGCTGGATTCTGAATCACACAATTTGCAATGTGAGCGTGGACAATATGATCTTTAATTGGCAATATGGCCTCTTCAATTGTTTCATGTAATTGCGCAATATGGCTTAAATCAACCATTAAACCAAAATTATCATATTCTGCTCTGATCGTTTCAGCAAAACGTTTGGCAAGAGCTGCAGGACCGATTAAAGATTTCTTGTCAAAATCATAGTCAAACACTTCAAGGATAATTTTCAAATCACCCTTTGCTTTAGCATAGGCACAAAGTTCTTTTGTTGATTTGACTAATGCCTCAAAAGCTGCTTCTTTTTTGTCTTCTTCGTATCTACCGGAAAGAAATGCACAACCCACAGCACCTAATTCATAGGCTTCATCCACACCGTCTTTAAGTGAGGCAAGTGCTTCAATCCTTACTTTTTCATCAAGAGAGTTAATATTTAACCCTGTAGTAAGGTGCCTTGGCTGACAACCATAACCTACCACTAAACCAGCGGTTTTTACTATATTAGCGACTTGCTTTCTGATATCTTTATCTTTAACCCAAGTAAGTTCAATGGCATCAAAATAATCATCAACTGCAATTTTATTGACCGCTTCTAGTATAGGGCCTTCACCTTTTATCGTGGAAGGATAGGCCATAAAATTCACAATTCCAACTTTCATATACTTCTTCATTGATTCAATCACTAACAATTACCCCCATCATTTTACTCTTATTCTAAATATAGAATTTCTTTGAATATTCACCTTAAAGATATCTTTAAGGTGAATATATTGGCTGTCGATCACTGCTAAGACTAATAAACTAGGAGATAAGCCATAAAAGCATGGGTTCCTGAATCTTCTGCCATTTTAATAAGCTATTAGATTCTTTCGTCGTAATCACACCAATTCCTGCATAGCAAGGAAGGGTTATAGTAAAACCTCCCATCAAAAGATAAGAGGTTTTGCTGATTTTATCGCTTCACTTCGATTTTAGCCATTTTTTCATAGTATTTTATCAAACCACCATGGTCAGCATTACCCATACCATCGGTTTTGAGTGCCTGCATCATTTCCATGACAGCTGCTGTTAATGGCAGCGATACCCCAAGTTCGTGGGAAGTTTCCAACACATTGTTCAAATCTTTAATATGCAAATTAATGCGGAAACCAGGATCAAATTTGCGCTCCAATACCAAAGGTGCCTTAGCATCCAATACCGTACTGCCTGCAAGGCCACCTCGAATTGCCTGATAAACCAATTCCGGCTCTACACCCGCTTTTGCAGCCAATACCAGTGCCTCAGACATGGCAGCAATATTTAATGCAACGATAATTTGATTCGCTAATTTCGTCACATTCCCAGCTCCGATATCACCAGTTAATACAACTGCCCCAGCCATAGATTTCATCACAGGAAGGCACTTATCAAAAATTTCCTGTTTGCCTCCCACCATGACTGACATAGTCCCATCAATCGCTTTAGGCTCACCGCCGCTTACTGGAGCATCTAACATATCAACGCCAATCTCTGCTAACTTGCTTGCAACTTCCCGGCTCACTAAAGGTGCAATTGAGCTCATGTCAATTAGAACGGTGCCAGGCTTGGCACCCTCAATAACGCCATTTACTCCCAGTACCACTTGTATTACTTGCGGAGAATTAGGGAGCATTGTAATCACAATATCTACTTGAGCAGCAATTTCCTTAGGCGTTGTTGCAGCTTTTGCTCCAGCCGCAACAATTTCATCCACAGCAGTTTGGAAAACATCACATACTACTAGCTCATATCCAGCTTTCAACAGGTTTTTGCACATGGGTTTCCCCATGATTCCAAGACCAATAAATCCTATTTTCATATTATGTACTCCTTATTATTTATTCAATTCTGCCAAACCTTCTTTGGCGGCATTCATCATAATTACGACTTCGCTTCCCCACATATTTAAAGTCATCCCTTTGGAAATCCAAGGTACTAGACCTGAAGCCGACATGGTCTGAATACCTGAGAATTTTTGTGTTTGCTTAGCCATTTCGATTACATGATCTACTGCAGCGATGTAATCTACATGTTCATATTGCCCCAATATTCCCATACTCTGCGTTAGATCGTTTGGACCAATAAATGCTGCGTCAATTCCTTCTATAGCTAGCAATTTATCAATATTTTCAACTGCCGTAGGCGACTCAACTTGTACGATTAATACTGTTTCCTTATTCACTTTATCCATATAACTAGCTGCATTATCTACTTTCTCAAATCCTGTCGCCGGTCTGAGCAGCGATACTCCTCTGTTGCCTAAAGGATAGTATTTGGAGTACTCCACTAATTTTTCTGCTTGTTCTATGCTTTCTGCATTTGGTAACATGAGGCCACCAGCTCCCATCTCCATATATTTTAATATGACCTCTCTTCTAACTTCAGGAATTCTCACCATCCCACAAATACCAACTTCTCTAGCCATAGCTAATATATTGGCAACTGTATTATAATTAAAGCATCCATGCTCACAGTCGATAATAAAGTAGTCAAACCCACAAACTTTTATAATCTTGGCAATCTCAGGATTATCAAAAAGATTGATCATTGTTCCTAAAACATGTTCCCCTTTCTTTAATCTTACTTTTAAATCATTATTCATACTGTCTCCTCCATTTAATTACTTTTTAGTAGAAAGTTTTATTCTATATCATTTAACCTGCAGCATTACCCGTAATAACCTCTTTGGTATTAAGCTCAATTTGCTCGATCTTGCCAACCCCCTTCCACATAGTTACAGCTGCAATAATAATAAATACACTGCTCACAAGAAAGGCCTGTTGGAAGTTTCCAGTGATCGATAATAAAAACCCAGTAATAATGGGAGCCACAATGCCTGCTAACCCTCCTGCCGTATTCACAAATCCAATCACAGCACCTGAAACCTTCTTAGGAGCAACTTCTGCAGTCGCAACCAAAAGCATGGTGCTGGCTCCCGATTCAGAAGCAACCGCTATTGTCATTAGTACTATAGCGATTAGCGGACTATCGGTGTAGACAGCAAACACCACCAATGATGCAATAAGATGTCCTCCAATGATAACGCCCTTGCGTGCATTGGTTATGCTTATGCCTTTCCTGACTAAAACATCAGACAACATACCGACAAGAGGCAAAGAGCAAAAAGTAACAATCCATGGTATTGACACATACCACCCCATCTTTAACATGGTAAAGCCCCGCTCCATTACTAGGTAACTTGGCAGCCAGGAAACAAACATAATATACATATAATCTTGAAAAAATTTCGAAATAAATAAACAAAGAATAGTTCGGTTTTTGATCAATTCCATCCATGGTACCTTTTCAGATGTAGTAATGGTTGTCATTGAACCTGACCTCACTTCCCTAAAGGAAAAAAACCACAGAGCAACCCAGCCCATACTAGCAATACCTGTAATATAAAAAGCTACTCGCCAACTCCATGCACTCATCAGATATGTCACTACGATAGGTACAATCGCAAGCCCCACTCGTTTTCCTGAATTGAATAAACCAACGGCAGTGCCTCGCTGTTCAGCAGAAAAGGTTTCTTTAGCTACCTTGAAATTAATGGGCTGAAGACCAGCTTCGCTTGCACCTAGTCCAAGTCTGAACGCAATCAAAGTAAAGTAGCTATTCGCAAATCCAGTCAACGCTGTTATAAAAGACCAAGTAAAAGCTGCCCAGCCAAGTGCTTTTTTGGACCCAATTTTATCGGCCAGTAACCCGAGAGGAATATTCATCGCACAATAAGTCCACCAAAACGACGACATTACAACCCCCATCATCACCGGGCTTAGGTTTAATTCCTTCATAATATAAGGAGCTGCTACCGCAAGTGATCCTTGATCCAATGTCTGAACAACACACCCACCCCATAGTAAAAAAACCACCCACCACTGATACCCGCCCATTTTCTTACTCATAAGTAACGCTTCTCCCTCCTTGCAATATTTTTTATTATTTCGACTTTTTCATATATTCCATTATTTCAGGATTGTCTTACGTAATAAAATTTCACATAACTACTACTAAATACATCCTGCTGGGGTTTATTTGTCACCATGAATTAAGTATTACCACAGCCCCTTACTTCATGGTGGCAAAAATACAATATCTGATGACCTTTGATCATTGCCAAGGTCATTTTAAACTGGATTTTATTCGATTACTTCACAGCCACTTTCTTTAAGAATTTCGTCAATCCAGCTTCTGTCAAGCATGCCTGTTTTAATCTTTTCAAACATCTCCACTTCTCTATCATAATGAGCCTGAGTCTTTCTTAAGATTACCTCTGCATCATCAGGATTAATAAACACAACACCATCTTCGTCACCCACTACGATGAATCCAGGTTTCACAACAACACCTCCACATACAATTGGAACATTAATTTCTCCCCCACCAACCTTGTAAGGACCATTTGCACTAACACCTCTAGCATATACCGGGAAGGACAGATCTTTAATTGCTCCAGAATCACGTATAGCACCATCAATAACGAAACCAGCAATTCCTCTGCTCATAGCATAGCGAGTCATAATTTCACCGATCAGTGCTTTCGTACAATCGCCCTGTCCGTCGACGACTATGACATCTCCTGGGTGAGCTAGGTCGATTGCCTTATGAATCAATAAGAATTCTCCAGCAGGGACCCTAACCGTAAATGCACTTCCAAGAAGTTTTCTATTGTTATAGGGTCTAATCTCAGGGTGAGTGCAAGCCATGCGACCCATTTCATCACCTATGTTAGATGCTGGAAATTGAGCAAAAGCATTTACAAGTTCCGTGGATGGTCTTTTAATCTGCGTATAAATTCTAGCTCCAGGGTTTGACATCACTCAACTCCTCCTTTTTTAATAACACGATGAAATAATTCTCGTCCAGGATAAATGCCCATCGTACCAAGCTGCTCTTCAATACGAATACATTCGTTCCACTTAGCCCCCCGTTCACTGCGCGCCACTGATCCAACTTTTAATTGGCCTGCTCCCGTAGCAATGGCCAAATGAACAATAATCGCATCCTCTGTCTCACCTGACCTCGCAGAAACAATGGGCAGATAACCGGCATTTTTTGTTAGCTCTATGGCTTGCATAGTTTCTGTCAAAGTACCAATTTGATTCAATTTGATCAGAACGCCATTACCAACACCCTCAATTAAGCCACGCTGGATACGATCTATATTCGTTACAAAAAGATCATCACCCACTAATTGAATTCGGGAGTTCATTTTTTTCGTCAGGATTTTCCACCCTTCCCAATCATCCTCGGCCATGCCATCCTCAATGGATAGGATAGGATATTTGTCAACCCAAGACACCAATACATCAGCAAATTCCTCCGAACTCATCTTGCATTGTTCCAATGAGAAGCAATATTTTCCGTCTTTATAGAAATGACTGGCAGCAATGTCCAATGCGATAGCGATATCTGCTCCTGGCTTGTAACCAGCTTTTTCAATACCTGCAACTAGTAAATCCAATCCTTCTGTATTCGATGTAAAGGTAGGCCAAAAGCCACCTTCATCAGCTACCGACACAGGTTTCCCTTGTTCGGCAAATACTTGTCTGGTTGCATGATATACATTGATTACCATTTCAATGGCTTCTGTAAAATTCTGTGCTCCAACAGGGACAACCAAATAATCTTGTATATCAATTGAGCCATTAGCATGTTTACCACCGCCAATAATTTGAATCATAGGCACTGGCAAGGTCCTGGCATTTGAACCTCCTAAATAGCGGTAAAGAGGGATATTTTGGGAATTAGCAGCAGCCCACGCAGTCGCCATAGATACTCCTAATATAGCATTAGCACCCATATTCGACTTGTTAGTAGTTCCATCAATCTCTATGAGCAAGTTGTCAATAAAAGATTGATCCAACGCATCCAACCCGATAAGCCGAGGTCCAATTATTTCATTAACGTTTTTTACAGCCGTCAATACTGATTTCCCACCCAGTTTTTTAGAATCATTGTCTCTAAGTTCCACAGCTTCATATCTACCAGTAGAAGCACCAGAAGGAACCAATCCCCGTCCCATAATTCCTGACTCCAATATCACATCCACTTCAACCGTTGGATTGGCTCTGGAATCATAAATTTGTCTGGCTTTCACCTGTTTTATTTTTGTATTTGACATACTGCCCACTCCTTATACGTTATTATTGATTATGGCAAAACACCAATTTCTTTCAGAAAATAACTTGTCAAATCCCGATAATTAGTAATACCATGCTGCAATATACCATAACTGATTCTACGAATTAATTCCTTATCTTCATCCCTTGTTATGTACTCCACTGAAGACTTGCCGTCGACTCGGGCTAAGAATAATAAGGCCAGTGTTTTGATCGTGTTATGTTCCACCTCTTTTACATCTGTAAAATCAATTCGGCTCAAATACGTATCTACAGTACAGGAGGCCAAATTGAGATAAGCCAAAGCCCACTGCTTGTTCTTGACTGCTTTGAGAATAAAGTGATTAGTCAAAAAAGCTACGTCAAAAGAAGGATCACCAATATGTGCTACTTCAAAATCAAGGATATAAATTTGAGGACCATCAACCAAAATATTCTTGGGGCTATAATCGCCATGTACCAGAGTCTGCTTATTTTCTACAAGTCGGCAAATCTCATTATTAACAATCTTTTCTAAAACAGGATGCCGAATTGCTGTCGTACGAAGATAAGGTTCAATACGCAATTCAATGAAGAACTTCTGACTCGCAAATCGTTGTAATACTTTTTTGTCAATAGCTGCAGCATTATGAACATCTGCCAAGGCCAAGGCGACTTTACGAGAAATATCAAAATCAATAGCACCAGCCAGCAAAAGCTCCTTCCACATTTTTGAACTCTCTGGTGCAGCTTCCATACCGAATAAGTAGTTCTCCTCATCATAAAAAAGCAACGCAGGAACATATTCTGGTGCTATCTTATTATAGAAAGCCAAACAATCTTTTTCGTTCACAATTCTCGTGACATCAGAAAACCAATCTTCCTTAACTCGCAATTTGGGTAATGCTTGTTTTACAACAAAAGACTTTTCTAATGATCGGATCATGATCGCTTCGCAAGATACGCCTCCACCTAATTGTTTTATGGAGATATTCTTCAGATCCGAAAGAATGTTCTTCTGAAGTAAATAATTTCCCAGTACTTTCGGGTCTGCCACATTAATCATGATTTGTTCCCTCCTTTAACTCTTTCCAAATATTCTATCAATTCCTAAGCTGATCCTGTGTAATTATTAACATATAAGCACTGCAAAATAGCAATAGCATGTGCGTTACGCACATGCTATTTAGTAAATTAAATATACTTTTTGATTATTACACGTATCCATTTATTTTTCTCTGTCAAAACGCCCCTAGTTTTAAGGATATAGCTGTCATTTTTATTATAAATGCATCTTTAAAGCTTTTTTCTGGGTTTAAGCCTGTTTTATTTTTAAATTTATCAATCTTAAGATAAACAGTATTACGGTGTAAATGCAATTGATTAGCTGTGTGCATTAAGTTCATACATTGATCAACAAAGGCTTCTGCAACGGATAGCAATTCTAGATCGATGCTTCCATCAGACTTTGTTAGCTTGTCTAATACCGATTGTATTACTTTATGCTGCATAATCGGCGGCAAATAAAAGCCAATATGTTCGAAAATTCCCTTATCAACACTATATATTCCTGAGTTTTCCTGAGATTTTGATCCTAAATAAATTGTATTTTCTGCTTCTACATAGGACTTTCTTACATCATGAAAAGTGGAATAAATTCCACCGTAAGCAATATGATAGGTAAAAATTTTTGCCGCCTCTAAATCACTGATCATTGATTCGCAAATGTTATCAAGAGCGTAATATAACTTCCCTATATCACCCACATCTAAAAAAGACTTTACAATTACGATATGGTCACTGTCAGCAAAGGCTACGATATCTTGATTATTCAAGTATTTATTCGCCTTGATAATTTGAACACCTCTGTCTTTAAAAGCCTCCACAGAAGATTCATAACCAAGATCAAGATTGATATTAAAATAACTATTCGTTTTCTTTTCCAGCTTAACAAGAATAACAGATCGTAAAAGAAATAAGTCAAAACCGAATGACTTTAATGATTTTAATAATTTATGTGACAAGGACTGCTTTCCTAGATCATAAGAACTAACTGCTAATAATTCTTTGATAATTGCTTCTTCACGGGAAATTTCCGCAAAAGCTTCTTCCTGGGTATTATGATATTCAATATATGTTTCTAAAGAGGTTCGAATAATAGTAATAATCTGCTCACACTGCTTTAAATTAATAGCTTCTATAAGAATAACAGCGATTACCTGCAAATCAACAATAATCGGCGTGCCCACTACGGTATATTCACCAGAATTGTTATATAGGATCTGCTGTAGATCCGTAAAATTCAAGTCTTGGATCACCCTATAAATAATATCACTAGGTATGTCCCCACTATTGGCAGTGTCCTTTGCCAATATTTCACCATCCCGAGACACAATTTGAATACTTCTAAGAGAGGATCGGTCTACCTTGCTTACCAGCTTCTGAAAGTAGGTATCAAAGATTTGCTCCAAAAAATCACCTTCTATTTATTTTTTGCTGAGTACGCGCTGCATGAACAATTTCAAGGAGATTTCGGTTGGGAACCCAGCAAGGCAGGGCACATTCCGGAGACAACAGCTGAATACCGCCTTCTATAGCACTATTCACAGCATTCCGAACGTCAGCGGTAGTACCATTCAGCAATATCCTGGGATTATTGATATTTCCAGTCATAATCATTCTGCCATCGGTTATATGGGCTGCGGTCTTAACATCATTTCTTGATTCTAAATGAAACGCTTCAAAACCAGTTTGGCTAAATAACTCTACTCGGTCTGTCACCAGTCCGCAGGTATGGAGAATCACTGGTCCTGCTTTCTGCAAAGCTCTATTACATTGCTGATGAACCGGCAGGAGGAATTCTTCATATATTTTGGGACTGATCAGATCAGCTGTTGCATGATCGGCCCAGGTAAGAATGTCTGCTCCTGCTTCAAATTGAGCATGGGCAAAATCAATTGACGTCTGCATCAACCTTGCAAGAAACTGATGTACCTTATCAGGTTCCATATTAGTTGCTAATATGAGATTCGCTGTCCCATGTAGATGAAAAGCTAATGTCCAAGGTCCAACTACTTTGCCAATGATAGCTACTTCTGGTCCATATTTTTTACGCAATGCTTTAATCGCCAGCAATAGTGCTTTTATCGGTTTTCGATCCAGAAAATTTTCCGGCATGAGAAACTCATCAGGTTTTAGCAGCGGCGATTTTAAAATCTGCGGCATTCTATCAAACTTTCCCCAATCAATCGCACATCCTAAAGCCGCTGCTTCCAGGTGAATTGAAAAATAGGGTGTTACACTGTCAAAGCCAAACAGATCTCGCCCGGCACCAGCCAGGGCAGCCATGGCATGACTATCCGTATGAGCCTGAGGGAAAAAAGCCTTTGTATGCCTCATACTCTCCACCGTCGCAAGAGAGGTAGGATTTATGACAGGAATCCGATCATACGATGTTCCATTGAAAACAGCTAAGACACGTTCACGAGAAGTCATTTCTTCTCTCAACGTAATATCACATCCTTAAAGGAGTTTAGGTTTACATGAGGAGGATGGAATGAATGGTCCATGATGCTAATTAGATTCTATAAATTTTATAATATCTGCTGCTGTCGGCGGACATCCTACTACGTTTTGGGTACATTTACTTGTACAACGGCCAATACCAATTCCTTGCAATTCTTGTCCCTGAAAGTCCTGGCCAATATAGATGGGCTGCTTGATCGTTTTTAATATATCTTTATCATCTAAACGCTGTAAAGCATGAACCAAACTGCCATAACAAGCTGAACAGGCACTTTTAGCAATTACCTTGTTGGTCAAATGCCGCACCTTATTACTAGGTTTAAACTCACTGCCCTTTTTAAGACCAACATCATACTCCTGTATTGTGGCTGCAGCAAGATCACTGGAACCAACACCCATACTCTCGGCAACCTCAATATATTCTATATCTTGTTTCGTATATCCCAACAAGGATGCGGCATAGGTATCCATCAATACAGGATCTTTCCCTACTATAATCCGATCCATCTGCACTGGGTTGCCGCCTTCTTCAAAAGTAAGATCACCTGCCATGCCATCAACAATAATGAGGCCCATGGGAATTGCTTTTGCTAAGTAGCCAATTGGTTTTGTAAGGCCTAAAGTATGAAACCGTCTTTTTTCTTTATCAGGAATACAGCCCTTTAAATTTTTTAAGGCACAAGTCATTAATGTCTGACAGTGAGCTTTCAGCACTGGAATGTTAATCAGAAAGTCAACTTTCAATGCCTTTTGGCAAACATGCAACTCTAAATCTCCCACCTGTATTACTACAGAAGAATCCTCTTTTAAATCATAAAGGGGTACATTATACTTCTGGGCAAGATCTTCATAACCGCATACTTTGAAGGCCCGTTTTGTACTATCCCCTACCCAAGAGCCTTCCATAATACTAATGTTCTTACACCCATGATTCTGCAAATATTGAATTACGCCCTCCACAATAGCCGGAGACGTCGTTGCTCCTTCTTTGGCAGGCTTGGCGACAACCAAATTTGGCTTAATACCAATGTGCATATCCACATCCAGATCCTTGATAAGCTGAATCTTCTCCAGCATTTCATAAATCATTTTACGGCAATCACTGCCATAAATAACGTGAATTTCATTTTTCTTCATTGTTTTTCTCCTTTTGGTTTTTAACAATGTATCATATTTTTCTGTAAATTTCCATGATTAATTATCATTGCTCCTGCCGTTTCAATTGAATTAACTTAACATATAAAACTCATTAAAGCCTTAACTAACTTAATTAACTGCGCAACCGAAATATCCAAGGAAGTTGTACTCTTTTAAAAAATAAAAGATCGCAATCTCAATATATGGACGCGACCATTACATTATCAGTTATTTATTTACTAATGATTAGTCTAAGTGCATCATCGGAACATCAGCTGTATGCCAACGATCATAGGTTCACGACGTTAGCAGTGTTAGTCCCTTTAAGTCCAACACTGCATGCTGTGAAATAAAATTAGCTTCTCTTCTTTTGCAAGCGCATACATTTATTGCGCAAACGATCATTGAAAATAAGTTAAAGCATGCATGCGCTTGTAAAGATTATTTTTTAATTTTTATTTACCCAAGATCTTTTTTAAATCATCACTTTTTTGTTTAACATTTTCAGCATTAACAATTTCTGTACCCGTGTCTATACGTTTTTCAATTGTTTCACCTTTGGCAATTTTAACAGCTGCTTCGACACTTTTAAATCCGATATTATAGGGACTCTGTGCTACAGATGCATCCAGTTTGCCGGCACTAATAGAAGCTAATGCATCAGGCGAACCGTCAAAACCAACCACAATCATCTTCTTGCCAGCATCTTCAAGAGCTTTAGCTGCTCCCAGTGCCATCTCATCATTTGTGGCAAAAACCGCAGCAAATTCTTGTTTACTTTGCAGAATATTTTCAATTACAGTTACAGCCATGGAACGCTCGCTATTGGCAGGCTGGGTTACAGCCACCTCTAGACCCGCAGCCTTTAAGCCTTCAATACACCCGTTGACTCGTTCGTCATGAGTCGGATCGCCTAAAGCACCACGCAAAATAACGATTTTGGATCCCTTTGGAAGTTTTTTTCCAAAATATTCTCCAGCCAGTTTACCACCATTAAAATTACCAGTACCGACAAAGGAAGCCTTTCCATCCCAATTTGCATCTGTATCTGCAAGAATCACAGGAATTTTAGAATCTCTAGCGCGATTAAACACGGGAATGGCACTAGCAGCTTGCGAGGGAGCTACGACCAACGCATTTACTTTTCTCGTAACTTGATCTTCAATTAAGGAAATCTGACCTGTTACGTCGGTCTCTGCATTAGGACCAAGGACTTTTACTTCCACACCATATTTTTCCCCTGCTGCTTTTGCGCCGGATTCTACGATTTTCCAATAATCACTATTTAGCGCTTTCACGACTACCCCGATTTTCATTTTTTCGGGTTCTTTTTGCGTTTGTGTTTGGGTACTACCGCAACCAGTGGCGATGAGAGCAACCATCATAAACAATGCTACTAACAAAGAAATGTTCTTTCTCATTATAACCCCTCTTTTCTCATTTTAGTAATTCCAGATTGGCAGTGACCAGTACATTTTCTATTCTGCTTTTTCACCCCCTCGGCATAGACACCTCCAGACTATATCAGCCTATTTTTTATGCCTTAACCTTTGCAGCTGCTTTATGCCTTAGCACATCGATATAGACTGCAAGAATAATGACAATACCGATGGCTACGGTTTGCATTTCAGCGGAAACACTCAAAAGATTTAAACCATTTCGCAGCACTGCCATGATCATAGAACCAATTAACGTTCCCCAAACAGTACCTTCCCCTCCCATAAAACTGGCACCACCGATAATGCATGCGGCAATGGCATCAAATTCATACCCTAAACCAGCCAAGGGATATGCGGAATTGACTCTTCCAACAAGAACCAGTCCACCTAAAGCTGCCATTAGGCCACTAATGGTATATACTATAATTAATACTTTATCAATACTTATCCCCGATAAGCGTGTTGCTTCCGGATTGCCACCTACAGCATAAATATGGCGGCCAACAGTCGTGTAATTAAGAAAGACGTGAAATACAGCATACACTACTAATACCAAGATAAAACTAACCGGAATCGGACCGATAAAAGCAGCCCCCAAAAATTGAATTGATGTGGGAAAGTTTGAGATTGGCGAAGCTGCTGTTACAATCAACGCCAGCCCGCGAGCCACATTCATTGTTCCTAATGTGGAGATAAAAGGATGAGGCAGCGACATTTTAGTTAACATAATTCCATTAAGCCATCCAAGAAGTACACCGATTCCCAAGCATACAAGTACTCCTATAATAGGAGACATCCCCAGCTTTACAACAACAATCCCCATCATAACGGTACTCAATGCTAAAATCGAACCAACTGATAAATCAATGCCGGCGGTTAAAATCGCCAATAACATCCCAATCGCAATAAGGCTGTTAATAGCTGACTGCCTGGCAACATTCATAATATTATCCATCGTTAAAAAGTAAGGGGATGCAAATGTCAGCACAAGAGACAGGCCCACTAATCCAAGTAAGGAACCCATTTTCTTTACCATCTGACGAAATTGTGTTTTTTGCAAACCTTCATGACTCTGAATTTCAGGCGTGCTTGCAATCATGATTAATACCTCCTGTAGCAGCTTTTAAAATTTCCTCTGGTGTTACTTCTAAACAAGAAAATTCACCAGTTATCTTCCCGCTATTCATTACTAGAACGCGATCACTGATCCCCATAACTTCGGGTAATTCGGAAGAAATCACAATCACCGCCGCTCCTTCACTGACCAAACGATTGATCAGATTATAAACCTCGACCTTGGCACCAACATCAATGCCACGAGTCGGTTCATCAAAAATAAATATTTTTGCCTTTGAGCACAACCATTTAGCAATGACTACCTTCTGCTGATTCCCCCCCGATAACAAACGAGTCGTCATCTTCGGGATGGCAGGATGAATCTGCAGTTCCCTCATCATTTCATCGACCTCAGCAGTCAACATTTTTTGATCAATGAAGTAACCAAACTTGCAAAATTTCTTCAAACCAGTCAAAGTGGCATTCACGATAATATCGTGCATCAGAATCAAGCCTTGCCCTTTACGATCTTCGGTCAGAAAAGCTATACCATATTGAATTGCATCCTTTGGGCTATTGATTTTAACCTCTTTTCCAAATATTTCGATTATTCCACCGTCAATCTTGTCTGCACCAAAAATGGCTCTGGCTAATTCAGTACGTCCTGCGCCAACCAATCCCGCAAAGCCAATCACTTCTCCTTTATGCAAATCAAAGGAAATATTGTTGAGTACACCTGCTTGATTTAAATTTCTGACCCGTAAAGCAATATCACCTTTTTGTGCTTGGTGCCTGGGAAATTTCTCTTCCAGAGTACGTCCTACCATTAAACGAATAATTTTTTCTTCATTCGCTTCACTTCTCTCCATTGTTGCAATCTTACAGCCATCACGGATCACTGTAATACGGTCAGCTATGGCCAATACTTCTTCCAAACGATGGGAAATATAGATAACCGCAATACCTTTTTCTCTTAGCTTATGCACATTTTTCAATAAAACATCTACTTCACGACCCGACAGGCTGGATGTTGGTTCGTCCATAATAATAAGTTTCACATTGGCTGTCAACGCCCGAGCGATTTCAATCATCTGTTGGTATCCCATGGTATATTCGCTAGCTGTCTTAGTCACATCAATGTCAATCCCAAGTTCCAGCAAAGCATTCTTTGCTAACTGATTCATTTTACGATAATCTAACAACCTTAGGCCTGGTATTCGCAGCTCTCGACCTAAGAAAATATTTTCGGTAACGGTCATATTGGAAGCTATGCTTAATTCCTGGTAAATGGCCGTAATACCTAAAGAAAATGATTCTTTCGTATTGTTAAAACGGACTACATTACCCTCACAGAGCATTTCACCATCATTACTTTGATATACCCCCGTCAGTATTTTAATAAATGTGGATTTTCCGGCTCCATTCTCACCACAAAGAGCATGAATTTCACCACTCCTAATATCCAAACTGACATCTGTTAAGGCATTTACACCAGGAAACCTTTTACATATTCCTTTGAGACTCAAAAAGTATTCACTCATACATAAACCTCCCGATACATCGAATGCTTTATGACAGTAAAAAATCAATTTTGCTATTATATCTCAGCCGTTTCTGTATACACTTTCAAAATTTATGTGCACCTGAGATAACGATATTATAAGCCAAAGGAACTTTTGATCTCAGCGGTTGTAACAGGCCTGTTTTCATCCAAAGATTTTTTAGCAGCCAAA
Source organism: uncultured Pelosinus sp. (assembly GCA_963526485.1). Lineage (GTDB taxonomy): Bacteria > Bacillota > Negativicutes > DSM-13327 > DSM-13327 > Pelosinus. The sequence goes on along the minus strand of CAURNS010000005.1, from coordinate 315,500 downwards.
CCAATAATGACAGGCTCTATTCCATCTGTAATATTCACTGGAACATCGGTATTATTTACGATGGCAGCAATAAATTCTTGAATTTCACTGGTATATGCCTGCATATATCTTTCCAGGAAAAAGTATAACGGTTTTTCAGATACAACACCTTCTTTTGTGCTAAGAACCTCAGTGGAAGATTTATCATTGTCTACCGCAACAACACCTTCAGAACCAAATACTTCGGCGCGTTGATCATAGCCATACACCGCACGTCGCGAGTTATCAATTATCGCCATTGCCCCATTTTTCAGTTTCATGGTGATGATGGCTGTATCAATATCACCTGCTGTGCCAATCTCGGGGTCTACTAATACTCCTCCCATTACATATACTTCTATCACTTCGCTGCCGGAAAGATATCTTACCATATCAAAATCATGGATTGTCATATCTAAAAACATACCGCCTGAGATTTTAACATAGCTGATAGGTGGTGCCTCTGGATCTCTGGAAGTAATTTTAATGATATGCTGTGCGCCAATTTTCCCTGCCTCTACTGCTTCTTTCACGGCCCTAAAATTATGATCAAATCGTCGGTTAAAGCCTACTTGATATTTAATCCCAGCGTTTTTTACTGCCTGGAGAACTTCTTTAATCTTTTCTACATCATGATCAACAGGTTTCTCACAGAATACATGTTTACCAGCTTTAATCGCTTCTAAAGAAATTAACGAGTGTGTATCAGTTGATGAGCAAATCAACACAGCATTAATTTCTTTATCCGTCAAAATATCATGATAATCTTTACTGCTATGCTGAATTCCTAATGATTTCGCCCATTGTTTTGTAGCCTCATCCAAAAATGGATCGGCAATAACCGTTACCTCTGCTCCTTTAACATATTTAGTAATACTTTCTGCATGCACTTTGCCAATTCTGCCAGCTCCAATAATACCGATTTTTAACATAGCGATACCACCTTTTCTCATTTCATAACTTTATATTTTAATATAGCCTTGCATTGACCTAAGGTACCAATTACTCAGAAGCTATATTAATTTTGAACACTGTGATAATTCTGCAAATCAACATACCTATCTAAATTAATGGTTTTATTACACTAAATAGCTTAAATTAAATACGGCTCCATTGATGAAGTAAAAACATATTAAAAACTCCCACGCACACTTTACACATAATTAACCACACATCCACCAAAACTTATCCAAATTTATTAACTATTTAATTACTATTTAATAAATAGTTAATCAACTTATACTCAAATTACTATAATTTTTATTCTTTGTCAAGATGCATTTCTCAATATTGAAAATATTTAGTCAATGATTATCCAAAGTAATATTTACTTAATAATTTTAAACAAATATCTTTCAAATATTTTTACTATATATCAGATATAATTGAATTTCTTACTATCATCAATTGGTAACCAATTTATCGTTATAAGCATCTTAGTAATTACGAAATATAATAACGAACCCTTTATAACCTCCAAAACAAAATTTAAGTATTTTAACTTTCAAAAATTTTTTATTTATTTTAGTTAAATTCTGCCTTTTATTTATAAAACATCATCAAGATATACTCATTATTTTATATTTTTTACTTGTTTGATGGGTAATTATTGCATATAATAGTAACAAAATGAGTATTGTGAGGTAAAAAATTGAAAATCAACCGAATAAGCGAAATTGAAAACTATACGCGCCAATTAGAACATGTATCTTTAGATCAACTTTGTGATGTCTTTCAAGTTTCAAAAAATACAATAAGAAGAGATATTAGCGAATTAGCAAAAAAAGGGGTTATAAAAAAAGTATATGGCGGCATTACCATTAATCAAAAAAATGCAATTGAATCCCGTGAACCATTTGAATCCAGAGAAACCAAAAATCAGATAGAAAAAAAACAGATTGCAAAACTTGCAAGCAATCTGGTAGATGATGATAATGTTATTTTTATTGACTCTGGAACTACAACTAAACATATGATTCCTTTTCTTGCCACTAAGCAAAATATAACGATCATTACTTCCAATATACATGCTATTATTGCTGCTATTCCTTACCCAAACTTAAATGTAATTTCCACTGGCGGTGTGCTGTATCGTGGGACTAATTCACTCACAGGCAGTGAAGTAACAGCTTTTCTTAGAAATTACAATATTGAAAGAGCATTTTTAGCATCCACCGGAGTGTCTTTAGCGAAAGGTGTTACGAATATATCTCCCCTTGAATCTGAGATCAAAAGGTATTTAATCGAAAATAGTACAAAAACAGCTTTATTAGTTGATCATACTAAAATAGATGTTGCTTCCTTAATGACCTATTGCAGGTTGGAAGATTTTAATTATTTCATTACCGACCAACTTCCGCCTAATGAATATGTAGATTTTTTTAGGTCAAAACATATTACCCTCTTAACGCCTAATGTATCTTGAAAAAAGTACCCTCTTATGTTTATTTCACCAGTGGCATAAACATAAGAGGGCATTTTTAACGCCTTCCTCAGACCGTAGTACCCTATCTATAGCTGCCAGTTCAGCAATGATAATCTTCTGCAGCACAAAGTATAATATAAATATAGCATGCCCTATTACTATACTCTTAATATTGTCGAGCCTTATCAATATTCTCCTTTAAATTTTGATACACAGCCCCAATCTTATCACTACTTGACACTTCAGCAACACCTACCCGCCACCATGAATTGTAATTATGTATCATGGTTTTAGGCAGCACTTTTATATCAAGCAGTGTAGAAACTGTTTGTTTTTTAGAATCAATGACTGCCGCCTTTAGTTCTTCTACTGTTTTCACGGTATACGTCTTACATCCATAGGAGGCCGCATTCATAGCAAAGTCAACAGGTACAAATTCGCCATCTAATTTACCAGTAGCCTGGCTTCTAAACCTAAATTCAGTACCGAAGCTACCCATGCCATGCCCCACTTGAAGATTGTTGATACAACCAAATGACATATTGTCTAACAGTATTATATTGATTTTTTTTCTTTCCTGGATAGAAGTTGGCAATTCAGAATGCAGCATCATATAGGAGCCGTCACCAAGCAATGTATATACCTCCTGAGTTGGCGCAGCCAGCTTAACACCCAGGCTCGCATTCACCTCGTACCCCATACAAGAAAACCCATATTCCATATGATATGTATTGGGTCCTTTTGTACGCCAAACTCTTTGTAAATCTCCTGGTAAGCTTCCTGATGCACCAACAATGATGTCAGTGTCACTTAACATCTCGTTCAGTATGCCCAAGACTCTCGACTGAGTTAAGCAGGAACCAGTTACTTGTTTAAATTCTTCTAATACAGCCCGGTCAAGATGATCATCAATTTCAGGGGTAAAGCCTTCTCCCGTATATTCCACGTCATACACCCGATCTACTTCTACTTTCAGTTCATCCTTAGCATCCTTTATCTGTGCTGCATATGAGGATTTGTAGCCTGCTGTCTCTAGTTCTGTTGATAATGTTTCCAACGCAGCTTTAGCATCAGCTACTACCTTTACGCCATCCAATTTATAAGCATCAAAGGCAGCTACATTTATATTTAAATAATCCACCTCTGGATTTTGAAAGAGCCATTTAGAAGACGTTGTAAAATCTGTATAGCGAGTGCCTACGCCGATGACAAGATCCGTTTCTTTGGCAAGAATGTTTGCCGCTAAACTGCCAGTTTCTCCGATACCACCAAGATTTAGTTCATGATCCCAGACGATTGCCCCTTTCCCTGCTTGTGTTTCGCCAAAGGGAATGTTAAATTTCTCAGCAAAATCCTTAAATACGGCTGCTGCTTCTGAATATTTTACGCCACCGCCGCAAATCAGAATTGGTTTTTTCTTCTTTGCAATAAGTTGAACTGCATCTTGTATCATTTCCTTAGTTGCAGGTCTTCTTTCAATTCTGTGAACTCTTTTTTGAAAGAAATAGTCTGAATAATCGTAGGCTTCGCCTTGTACGTCCTGAGGCAAAGCGATCGTTACTGCTCCCGTATCTGCAGGATCGGTTAATACCCTCATTGCATTGATACAGGCAGTCATTAATTGTTCTGGCCGGGAAATTCGATCCCAGTACTTGCTTACTGCCTTAAAAGCATCATTGGTGCTAATTGTAAAGTCGTGAAATTGTTCAATTTGCTGTAATACAGGATCTGGCTGTCTGGTAGCATACACATCACCAGGCAAAAATAACACAGGTATCCTGTTGGCAGTTGCCGTAGCAGCCGCTGTGATCATATTCGCAGCTCCAGGTCCTACTGACGATGTACAAGCATATATCTGCTTTCTTAACTTTTGCTTAGCAAACCCCATGGCTGCATGTGCCATTCCTTGCTCATTCCGTCCCTGATGAATGATTAAATCACCTGCATCCTGTTCTAATGCCTGCCCTAGTCCAATTACATTTCCATGGCCGAAAATGGTAAAAATACCTTCGACAAATTTTCTTTCCACACCATCAAATTCAACATATTGATTATTAAGAAATTTTATAAGTGCCTGCGCAACAGTTAGTCTTATCTTTTTCATAGTACCACCTCACTGTCATTTATTAGTTACCTATGAATGACTACATCATCTACTATCTATAATTTTTAGAACCCTATTTTATCTTTGATATAAGTTCTAGCTTTTTGGGCATATTCAAAGGCATTCGCTTTTGCCGGATCTTGTTCGGCCTCTACCAGCAGCCATCCTTCATAATTATTTTCATCCAAAACTGCAAAGATTGGATCAAAGTTGATATATCCATCTCCCGGTACTGTAAATGCACCAGCTCTAACTCCTTGCAGGAAGCTTAACTTTTCTTGTTTCACTTTCTCTCTTATTTCCGGCCGCACATCTTTTAAATGTACATGCTTGATTCGTTTAATATATTTTTTTAATATATGGAGCAAACTTTCACCTGAATATGCTAAATGCCCTGAATCAAATAATAAATATACCAGGTTTTCATCGGTCATGCTCATCAATCGATCTATTTCTTCCGTAGTCTGGACTACAGTTCCCATATGATGGTGATAAACCAATTTCATATCTTTTTCTTTTGCTAATTTGCCCAGTTTATTTAAACCTTCGGCAAATTGCTGCCACTCTGTATCATTTAAATAATATTTTCCTTCAAATATAGGAATAGCAGGTTTTCCCTGGATACTATGTCCTTGTTCCGATACGACAATCACCTTAGCTCCCATAGCATGTAAAAAATCTCGGTGCTGGATGAATTTTTTGGCGGTTTCTTCATAGGGTTCCGTTGTTAAAAAGGTACTAAACCAAGCACTTGCGATCTGCAATCCTCTTAAGGTAAGCGCCTTTTTTAAGACATTTACATTTTTCGGATATTTACAGCCTACTTCGGACCCAGAAAAACCAGCAAGGGCCATTTCACTTATGCATTGTTCAAAAGTATTTTCTTTACCCAGCTCCGGCATATCATCATTTGTCCAGGCGATGGGTGCAATTCCTATTTTTACTTTTTCCTGATTAAACATACAGTCCTCCTCCTGCCACAATGAATTTCTCTTTGCGTTTATAAATTCAACTATTTAACATTAAACCAATTCATTCCATTACAAATGGATGCGAAAACTTTTCGCTAAAACAAAATCCGTTTTATTTATCCGGCCAGATTTTCACATTTTTATCTAATAGCCATGTATGATTCTCATCATCGATCCTATCTATCCAAGGATTATTCTCCAGATGTCTGATCATCCAGCAGTAATACATCGCGTATCCCGGAGCAGATGTCTGTGGATGAACCAATCCTCCACGGATTGCGACAAAGCTATTATCTTTTATTTTATAAGCATTTTCACCTGCCAAACATAAACCAAATCCCTGAGGTTTATTAAATTTGTAATAGTAAACTTCCGGCTGGGGATGATGGTGTGGCGGATAACTGGACCATTTACCCGGATACGTTATAACCTCTCCCATAACCATATTGGAGTAAGGTGCATTCTGATAGTCAAACACCGTTCTAACGACTCTTCTTGCAACGTCGTTCCAAACTCCTTCACCAAAAATATCACTTTTGCAATCCGTAGGACTATATAACTTATCGTTAAAGCTATTCTGATTATCAGTGCATTGAATCAGGACTTCACTAGCCTCCAGGAATTCAACCGTAACCGCTGTTTCCTTGGGCACATGTAAACACCAGGGGCTTTCATCAAATACAGACCGTCGTTCGATTACTTTTTCCTTCGCTAGCCATTTTATCTTTACTTTTCCATCCAGCAGTAAGACAGCCATTTCCTTATTGGCTTGATAATAAGATTCAATAGCCTCTTTCTCTAATTTCACAACGGCAATATCCATTAACATGTCTTTATTTTTTCCATCGATTTCACATAATGAATGTGTGCCATACTTTAATTCACCTAAATCATGCATCATCATCATCATTTCCTCCTACATTCTGGCAACCATATCCCCATATTCTTCTTTACTCTTTTTGATAAATTCTTTTATTTCATCGGCTGTGGGCATCGCTTCTGAACAACTATGACTTGCTACTAGCATCCCAGCCGAAGCACTGCCGAATTCTAAACAATCGATCAGTTCCCAACCTTCCAATAATCCATAGATAAAGGCTGATGCATAAGCATCCCCTCCACCGAATGACTTAAGAAGCTTAACGGGAAATGGTTTAATATTATAATTTTTTCCATCAGCAGTATACGCCGTTGAACCATCTTTACCATGTTTAATTACTACGATTTTATTACCATAGGAAAGCCATCTTTTAGCAGTCTCTTCATCACTGCTTTCCTGAGTAATCAGACCTTGCATTAAATCAAATTCTTCTCTTGATCCGATGACCAAATCACTGCTTTTACCGACTATTGAATAATAAACTGCAATATCATCCTTATTCAGCCACGTATAGGCCCGATAATCAATATCAAAAATAACCACTGTATTATGTTTTTTGGCGTATTCTAATGCTTTTAGTACTGCTTCACGGGAAGGACTCTTCGCTAACGCAGTCCCCGATATAACAATTGCTTTCACGTTTTTGATATACTCTTCATTAATTTCTGCTACCTCTAAACTTAAATCAGCAATGTCATTTCGATACATTAAAATACTGCTTTCTGTAGGACTCAATATTTCAGTAAAAGTAAGCCCTAAGGATTCACCATTTTGGGCCTTATAGACTTGTGAAGTATCGATTCCCTCTTTTTTAAAGTAATCAATAATAAATTCGCCAAAGCGGTCTTTGGATACCTTGCCAATAAATCCTACTTTTTTGCCTAATCTGGCTAACCCAACCGCTATATTAGCTGGTGATCCTCCTAAATACTTTTTAAAAGTTGTGCTTTCTGCCAGCGTTCTATGAATATCCACAGGATTAAAATCAATCGCTGCTCTTCCAATCGGTACCACGTCAAACTTTCTATTAGGATCAAATTCTAGCTGTTTCATTATATCCTCCTTCTTTTGGATATTGTTTTATCTACTCTTTATAGAATCCATTAATTCCATAAAGCCTTATAAATATTCACTATATCCGCTTTATCTACATCTCTTATTGTATTTTGTGGACTACCACTCGTTAAGGCATCCTCTGCCATTTTATCTAAATGATCAAAGAAGCGCTTTTTATCTACACCAATTTCCGCTAAACTTTTAACGTTTAAAGCCTTACATAACTTCTCAACTTCTGCTATAAACACTTGCCCGCCTTCCATGTCATTCATACTCTTTTCATAAATTCCCATTGCTTTTGCAAGTTCACAAAATCGTTCTGGAGTTCCACGTAAGGAAAATTTCAAACACTCGCAAAGCAAAATGGCATTTGTCAGACCATGCGGTACATGAAAAAGTGCTCCTATGGGTCTGCTCATCCCATGTACAATTGTCACAGAAGAATTATTAAAAGCGATGCCGGCTTCCAGTGCCGCTATGGACATTTCCGTTCTCGCTTCCATGTCCTTTCCATTCGTATAAGCTTTCAATAAATTCTTAAAAATTCTTTTCACTGCCGAAACTGCAAAAGTATCTGACATGGGTTGATTTTTTTTAGATGTATATGCTTCTATCGCATGAGTTAAGGCATCGATGCCAGTAGCTGCCGTAACTTGCGGTGGCGAGGTAGCAGTTAGATCGGGATCCACGATCGCTAATGCAGGTAATAAGACAGCTCCTCTCAGGAGCATTTTTACCTCCGTCTGGATATCGGAGATAATCGTATACTGTGTTGCTTCTGAACCAGTTCCAGCCGTCGTAGGTATAGCGATTAATGTGGGTGGCAGCGCCGTAATCTCTTTTCCCATATAATCAGCTAACTTGCCAGGGTTTGTCAGCATAACCCCAATTGCTTTCATTGTATCAATCGGACTTCCTCCACCGATAGCAATTAAGAAATCACACTTGTTTGCTATATACGCGTTAACCCCGTCATAAACCATTTTATCTGTAGGTTCACTGTTGATCTCGGCAAATAATTCATATACAATCTCTTGCTCATCTAAGATATTGATTAACTTTTGGACGTTTCCAATATCAACCATAATTTTATCTGTAACGATCAGCGCTTTGCTACCAGACTTTTTAAAATAGTCCCCTGCTTTTTCCAATGCTGCTTTTCCTGAAATAATTGTTCCAGGAATTAAAAATACATTTGACACAATCATCATCCCTCTTAGATATTCATATCTTATCATTTTTATGTATTATTTTAATGATATTTTGGTTACATCTTAATAACTTATTATTGTTTTATAGTTACATTCTAGTTCGAAAGTGAAATAATTGCAATATTGAAAATTTTATTTCTTTTAACTATTTTAATTTTTAAGGTATTGTTCTCCTGTATTTAGACCCAATATATACTACTTTCGTTTAGGGTATTTAGCTGCTATATATTTTTAATAGATCACTTTAAAGTAATCTAATTACTAACCGCTATCTAAAACAATGAAACCGATCTCATTTTCCCCTGCTTTGACACCATCTCACCAAGCCCCATCTTTTCAGCTCTAAAAATACGATAATCCATCGTTTTCAGCCTAGGAGAGATAATCGGTTTAAAATCCATAAGTGCTAATACCTCTCTTTCCAGACTGATCCCCGGAGCAATTTCAGTCAACTCCATACCAGCAGGCGTTAAGCGAAATACAGCTCGTTCCGTAATATACATGACGGATTGGCCATTATTTTGCGCATATTTGCCACTAAAAGTAATCTGCTCCACAAGATCCAGAAATTTTTTATTCCGCCCTTCGGTGATGATATTTAATTTACCGTCCGCGACCTTTACTCTCAAACCACCTGCCATAAAAGTACCAAGAAAAATGACCTCTTTTGTGTTCTGGGTAATATTAATAAAACCGCCACAACCAGCCACACAGCCTTTAAACTTACTTACATTAATGTTGCCCTGCTCATCGGTTTCAGCTAACCCCAGAAAAGCCAAATCCAGACCGCCACCATCATAAAAATCAAATTGATATGGTTGATCCAAAATTGCCTCTGCATTACTGGAAGCTCCGAAATTCAAACTGCCAGCAGGAATCCCTCCCACGGGACCAGCCTCAACGGTAAGAAGAGTCATCATGTCTCCTACGCCCTCTTCATTCGCTACGGTGGCAACGCCTTCGGGTACGCCAATACCAAGATTCACAATTGCATTAGGAATCAGTTCCATGGCAGCACGGCGTGCAATAATTTTTCGCTCGTCTAGAACCATCTCGCATGGGTTTGCTAAGGATGATTGAGTGATTTCCCCCGAATAAGCAGGATTATATTGTTCCGTAAAAGTCTGCTTATGATGGTTAGGCTCCGCTACAACGATATAGTCAACAATAATCCCCGGTACTTTTACATGCATCGGGTGTAAACTGCCAGCTTTAACGATACGTTCTACCTGCACGATGACAATACCGCCAGAATTTTTAGCGGCTTGTGCAATTGACAAGATTTCAAGGGAAACAGCCTCCTTTTCAATGGAGATATTGCCATGTTCATCTGCAGAAGTTCCACGGATTAAGGCGACATCAATAGGAAAAGGCTTATACCAAAGCCATTCTTCATTGCCAAGTTCAATGACTTCTACAAGATCCTGGGTAGTTTTTCTGTTGAGCTTGCCCCCCTCGACTCTTGGGTCCACAAAGGTATGCAAACCAACTTTCGTTATCACGCCTGGTTTTTTGCCAGCGATGTTACGAAACCAATGGGTAAGCGTTCCCTGGGGGAAATTATACGCTTCAATCTTCTCATCCACGGCTAATTGACTCAGCTTTGGAGCTGTTTTAAAATGTCCGCCAACTACCCTTTTCACCATATTCTCATGACCAAAGTGATTGGCACCGCAATCTTTGCCATCACCTTGCCCCGCACAGTAAATAAGTGTTAGATGATTTGGTCTACCGTCTTTAAGAAATTGTTCTTCTAAAGAACTTGTTAAAGCTTCGGGGTTTGCACTACCAACGAAACCACTAGTAGCAACGGTAGCACCATCTTTAACCAGACTGGCCGCTTCTACAGCCGAAATAATTTTGACCATAAGATCCCGCCCTTTCCCAAGCTAAATACTTTCATGCTTTATTCTGACTGCCAAAGATCAAAATATGGTTTTTAACGTTTTCATAGGTTGCTTCGCGCACCATATCAAGGTATTGAAAAAAAGTAATCTTTGTAGATTCTTTAGACCTTTGATTAACTTTGTGGGCAATATTTTCAAAAGATGCAGTAGCAATATTAACTTTCTTGATTTTATGCTCTATGCAATTTTTGAAATCATCAGAAGTAAGTCCTGAACCACCATGTAAAACCAAAGGACAATCAATCGTTTTTGCAATTTCTTCTAAGCGTTCAAACTGCAGCTTCGGCTGTTCTTTATAAAGTCCATGAGCTGTTCCAATAGCGATCGCCAAGGCGTCAACCTGGGTATTATCATAGAATGTTTTCGCATCAGCTACAGAAGTGATCAGTACTTCCACACTTTTATAGTCTCCTTCACTACCGCCAACTTTCCCAATTTCGGCTTCCACAGAAGCCCCATAATTTTGGGCCATTTTTTTTACCGTATTGGTCATCTCAATGTTTTTTTCTAAAGGATATGCTGATCCATCAAACATGACTGAACTAAATCCTAATTCTAATGCTTGGGAAATAACTTCCATACTGGAACCATGATCAAGATGCACAACCACGGGAATTATGGCCGCTTTAGCGGCCGCTATCATTACAGGCGCAATTAGATGCAAAGGTGAATAGCGCAGCCTTCCTTCTGCCACCTGCAGAATTATGGGCGATTTTAATTCCTCGGCTGCTTTGATTGCTCCCATAACCATCTCCATGTTTGCTATATTAAAAGCTCCAATACCATAACATTCCTCACCGATTTTACTCAACAGATGATCTAATGTGACTAAAGACATAATTGTCCTCCTTCCCTATCACTTTTTTGAATTATTTACGTGTCATCGTTCCTTCCCAGGTATCGACTTTGGTATGTTTCTTATCCTCTTCACCAAACCATCGACTGGTTACAGACTTAACTTCTGTAAAGAAAGCTACACCATCCTTACCCATGCAGTGCAAATCACCAAAAAAAGATTTTTTATGTCCCGAGAAAGGAAAGACAGAAAGAGGCACGGGAATGCCTACATTAATGCCAACCATACCGCCATGAGTTTTTGCTGCAAATTCTCGTGCATAGTAACCACTTTGTGTAAAGATACAAGAGCCATTGGCGAATGGATTAGCATTCATTATGGCAAGGCCTTCTTCAAAATTCTTTACCCGTTTAATACATACTACAGGTCCAAAAATCTCAATATCGCCAATGGTCATGCCTGGTTTTACATGATCAAAAATGGTGGGAGCAAGGAAGAAACCTTCTTCATAGCCTTCAACAACAATATCCCTGCCATCTAAGATAAGTTCAGCCCCTTCTTCGATTCCTTTTTGAATCCAACTGATAACACTTTCCTTATGTTCCTTTGATACAACAGGACCTAAATCATAACGGGAATCATAGGCTGGCCCTACTCTAAGCTCTTTGGCAAGTTTCACCAGATGAGCAACAAATTTGTCAGCAACTGTCTCTTCTACACAAACCACCGGCAAAGCCATACAACGCTGTCCTGCACAACCAAAACCCGAGTTAATTACCCTTGAAGCAGCCATTTCCAGGGCAGCATCCTTAAGAACCAGGGCATGATTTTTTGCTTCACATAGGGCCTGTACTCTCTTACCATGGGCGGCAGCAGTAGAATAAATATGAAGACCGACTGATGTGGAACCAACATAACAAATGCCTGCAACATCAGGATGTTTCAACAAGCTCTCTGCCTCTTTACGACTGCAGGTCACTAAATTTACAACTCCCTTGGGCAATCCTGCCTCAATCAGCAGTTCCAGCATTCTGACAGCTGTTTTAGGAACAGCGCTGGCTGCTTTTAGTACAAAAGTATTACCTGTGGCAATGCAAAGAGGAATCATCCAGCCAAAGGGAATCATTGCCGGGAAATTATAAGGTACTATACCAGCAAATACACCGATTGCCTCTCTATACATAACAGTGTCATGCCCATGGGAAACATTCATCAGCGAGTCACCTTGCATGAGAACAGGAACAGAACATGCTAGTTCTACCACCTCAATTGCTTTAAGAACATCACCGCGCGCCTCATTCAAATTTTTTCCAAGTTCAGTCGCTACCAGTATAGCTAACTCTTCCAAATGATCATCCAGGATAACCTTATATTTAAACATAAGCTGAGCTCTTGCTGATACAGGCGTTGTAGACCAGGCAGGAAAAGCATTTTTTGCGGCGGCGACGGCTTGATTTACTTCATCAACCGTACAACACGGCGCCTCTGCGATCACTTTTCCTGTGTTGGAGTCTGTAATCGGCATATAGGTAGCTGTAGTAGATTCCTTCCATTCTCCGTTTACACTAAATTTCAGTCGTATCATATATAATCGCTCCTCTTGTAGTACACTTTTATGCAGTGTAATACTCTCATTTTTTTACTCTTTACTCTAATGCCTGGCAACCGCTCTTAATCTGCTTTATTTCCCTCTCCCAATCGCCTCCCATTTCGCTTTTACGATTATCTCGTGATAATATTCAGTGTTACTCATGATAATATTTGTTATATTGTTATTATATTTTGGTAATATTATAGTATATCGCATTCTATTTATGCAAGTTTTTATTTTGCAGCAAAATTTAGTTACATTTTTGGTCATATTATGGTATCATGGTAATACTATTATGGTTATATTAATAGAGTGCTAATTTCGCTAATGTAAAAGCATTCCTTTGTTGTATGTAACGAGCGAATGATCGCATTAACTTTTGATCAATACTAATATGAAATGGAGTTTGCAAAGTGAAAGAAGACAGAATCAGTCAACTTGAAGACTATATTATTGAGAAAGAGCGAGCCTCTATAGAAGAGTTGTGTAGTGTGTTCAATGTTTCAAAGAACACGATGCGCCGAGATATTAATCAATTGGAAGCACACGGTAAAATAAAAAAAGTCTACGGTGGCATTATTCTAAGAGATAAAAAAACTACAGAACCCTTTGAGTCCCGGGAAATAAAAAATAAAGCTGCCAAATTAAAGATTGCAGAATTAGCCAGCACGCTTATTGAGGATGGAGATATTGTCTATATAGACTCGGGAACCACTACAATGCACATGATCCCCTATTTATCAGAACTGAGAAATGTAACGATTATTACGAATAACTTACACGTTATATTAAACTCACTCCCATATCAAAACTTAAATGTAATTTCCACAGGGGGAACATTATTTAGAAGGACCAATTCATTTGTGGAAGCGGGAGCAGTCAGTTCTTTGAAGAAATATAATATTTCCAAAGCCTTTCTAGCCACAACCGGAGTCTCAATCGCCAAAGGAATAACCAATTCCTCCTCTCTGGAATACGATATTAAACGGTATATCGTAGAGCATTGCGATAAAAAGATATTGCTGGCCGATAATACAAAACTAGGCAAGGTTTCATTAATCACCTATTACGATTTAAAAGATATACAGGTTTTCATCAGTGACCAAAGGCCCGAACAGGAATATGCCGATTTCTTTACAAGCAATAACATTACACTGCTTACTCCTCAGTAACGTATTCAAACGCCAGCACCACCAACATAAGACGTCATAGCCCACTCACGACTAAAGCTAGCGCTGCGTCCTTTGTCATTACAAGCACTAGCGAAACAATGCGCTCCTAACTAAGAGATTGCTTCGCTAACGCTCGCAATGACATAAAAAGAAAACATAAAAAAAGAAACTGCCAGGCTAACATGCCCAGCAGTTTCTTTTTTGTAACGAGAAAGATTTAAGGTTTAACAGTTTCTCTATAAACTTGTTTGCCATTTTTCATTTCAATGATTACAGCACTTTTGATTGCATCATGGGTCTCATTCAGCGTCAAGGAACCAGTTACACCTTGGAAGTCTTTTGTATTAGCAAGAGCTTCACGGATTTTTTCAGAATCAGTACTGTTAGCCCGTTTAATGGCATCTACCAAAGCATAAGCTGCGTCATAACCTAGAACAGCCATAGCATCTGGCACTTGACCATATTCTTTCTGGAAAGCATCAAGGAATGCTTTGGATTTAGGGCTGTTATCTTCTACAGAATAGTGATTGGTAAAGAAAGTATTGTTAAGAGCATCTGCTCCACCGATTTCAGCTAATTTAGGAGAATCCCAGCCATCGCCACCAACAAATGGTACGGTAATACCAATTTCGCGAGCCTGTTTAATGATTTTACCTACTTCATTATAATAACCAGGTACATAAATTACATCTGGATTGGAAGCCTTAATTTTAGTTAACACCGTTTTAAAATCTTGGTCATTTTGCAAATAAGCTTCTTCACTTACTACGCTGCCGCCACCTTTAGTGAAAGCATCTTTAAAGAATTTTGACAAGCCTTTGCTATAATCACTGGAATTATCAATCATAACAGCAGCATTCTTAGCTTTTAATGAATTAAGTACAAAGTTCGCTCCTACGGTACCTTGGAAAGGATCTATGAAACAGACACGGAAGGTGTAGTTTTTCACTTTTCCAGTGTTCTCATCCAAAGTTACTTTAGGATTGGTTGTTGCAGCAGCAACGAATGGAATTTTATTGGCTTCAGCAACAGTAGAAGCTGCGATACCATTAGAACTGGTAGTAAAACCAGTAACGGCAATTACTTTATCTTGAGAAATAACTTTTGTCATTGCATTAGAGGATTCAGATGGTTCGCCTTTGTTATCGGCAACGGCAATTGAAATTTGTTTGCCTAAGACACCACCATTGGCATTAATTTCTTTAAATGCTAATTTAGCACCATTTGCAGCAGCTGTACCAAAGGATGCAGTGCTTCCTGTCAATTCATATACAACACCAATTTTGATATCTTTACTAGCACTTGAACCACACCCAGTTAACAATCCAGCCACTAAACTAGTACCAACAATCAAAGATAACCATTTCGCATTCATTTTTTTAAACACAATAATCCCCCTTATTATTACTATTATTTCAAAATATTTTTCTCCCCTACCTTCTTCCCTACCACCCCCACCAAAATATTCAAAAATGGTGCTTTAAACAAGGGATAAGTATCCCTGCTTAAAGCACCATTGCTTTAATCGTTATATTTGTTTTTTATTATACCGTGCTCGCCTCAACTTGACAAGTGTTTTTTCTAAAAAAACATTTTTTATTTTTCATAACAAATTTATTACATTTTTAATACATTTTTCGTGAAGAAAGTAACATTCTTTTATTTTATCCTGCAAGCAAAGACACAGGGTACTACCTTGTACTTATAGTTTCTCACAAATAGATTTCGCTTGTAAGAACAGCAGCAAATAGTCAGCTCCACCAGCTTTAGAGTCAGTACCAGACAAGTTAAAGCCGCCAAAAGGCTGAACGCCGACTAAAGCCCCCGTGCACTTACGATTAAAATATAAATTACCTACATGAAACTCACGGCGGGCTTGTTCTAGCTTAGCACGATTCTTCGAATACACGGAACCAGTAAGACCGTATTCCGTGCCATTGGCAATAGCAAGAGCATGATCAAAATCATCAGCAGGAATGACTGCCAGCACAGGTCCAAAAATCTCTTCCTGCGCAATACGGGCCTCAGGCAAAACTCCCGAGAATACAGTTGGCTCAATAAAGTACCCTTGACTCCCCGCTGTACTGCCACCGCATTCTAATTTCCCTTCCGTTTTACCAATTTCAATATAACTCAAAATCTTTTTATACGAATTTTCGTCAACAACCGGACCTATATTGTTTTCTAGACTGCTAGTTGCACCAATTTTAAGAGCTTTGGCTTTTTCGATCACTTTGGTTAATACTGCATCATACACATCTTTCACAACAATAGCACGGGAGCAGGCTGAGCATTTTTGCCCCTGAAAACTAAAGGCAGAGGTAACAATGCCGGCTGCAGCTTCTTCAATGTCAGCTTCGCTATCAACAACAATAGAATCTTTACCGCCCATTTCCGCGACAACGCGTTTAATCCACTTCTGACCCGGGGACAACTCAGCAGCCAATCTATTAATACGAAGCCCCACTTCTTTAGAACCCGTGAAGTTGATAAAACGAACTTGTGCATGGGATACTAAATAATCCCCAATGGTCCCCCCACTGCCTGCCAAATAATTGACAACACCAGCCGGTAAAGAAATCTCTTCCAGCAACTGCATAAATTTAGCAGCAATAACAGGCGTTGTACTGGCCGGTTTCATAACAACGGTATTTCCAGCTACGATAGCAGCAGCTGTCATCCCCACAAGAATTGCTAACGGAAAATTCCAAGGTGGAATAACAACACCAACACCTAATGGAATATAAGCACATTCATTGATTTCACCAGGATAAGGTGCGACTTCCATTCCTTTGGCGTATTTATCCATTTGACGGGCATAGTATTCCATAAAATCAATTGCCTCAGCGGTATCAGCATCTGCCTCAGCCCAAGTTTTTCCTGCCTCTTCTACCATCCAGGCAGAAAACTCAAATTTGCGTCGACGCAAAACAGCAGCAGCTTTAAACAAATAGTTGATTCTTTCTGCCGGGCACACATATTGCCAGGAGGCAAACGCTTTATGGGCTGCTTGCACCGCTTTTTCAGCCAAATCCACATTGGCCCGGGCTACTGTACCAACAACGTCCGCTGTATTAGAAGGGTTGATGGAGGTAATGCGCGCCTCGGTATCGATTTTTTCGCCGCCGATAACCAGTGGATAATGAGCTGCTTTCTCCAATTGAACAGCAGCTAATGCCTTTTCCATAGCAGCTTTGTTTTCAGGCAGAGCAAAATTAGTAAATGGTTCATTTTTGTATTCTGTAATCATTTTATTTGCCTCCCTTTCCTATTCAATATAAATGGTGCGTATTACTCACACAACAGATGGCTCAACAAATAACTCTCCACGTTCAAAACGTCCAGCATCAAACATTTGAATCGGAAAAGCTGTGGGTTTACCCATAACCATTTCTGCCATCAATTGGCCAGTAATCGGTGAAATCATGAAACCATGGCCGCTGAAGCCTGCAGCAGTAAAAAATCGGGTAAGAGCAGGACTATTGCCCAGTATCGGTGTACGGTCTGGACACATATCATACAAACCAGCCCATTGCCGGACAATGTTTAACCCTGCTAAAGGCGGTAAGATTTCTACCAGACGTTCTGCCATATCACGTAAGAACTGCCAGCTGGATTTTATATTATAGCTTTCTGGTTCGTTAGGATGACCAATCCCCATAATAAAACTGCCATGAGGACTTTGCTGACAATACAAGTTATGATAAAAACTCATTACCATTGGTCCCATAGTCGGTTCCACAGGCTCTGTTACCAAGATTTCATGGCGTTCAGGAAAGATAGGAAGTTCAATGCCAACCATACGTCCCACCGTCTTTGCATATCCTCCCGCCGCATTCACAACTGTATCGGTCTGAATATCCCCCTGCGTCGTGCGAACAGCAATAATCTTGCCATTCTTCGTTACAATCCCTTTAACTTCCGTATCTGTATAAATTTCTACGTTTAAATTACGGGCAGCTTGCGCATAAGCTTCCGTCACCTTGAATGGATTGCAATGTCCATCCTCAGCACAATAAGTAGCACCAAACATCCCCTTAGTGTTAAGGAACGGAACAATCTCTAACGATTCCTCTGGTGTTACCCAGCGAGCAGGAATCTCCAGAGAATTTTGCAGCAGCAGATTCTGTTTAAACTGCTCAGCCATTTTCTCAGAATAAGCTGGCATCAAATAACCATTTTGCGTAAATTCAATATCAACATTTACCTCCAGTAACTCTGGCAAATGCGATAACATTTTGACACTTTCCCGGGACAGCAGACAATTGGTTTCTGTCCCCCACTGCATCCTCATTCCTGCGCCACAGCGACCTGTTGCGCCGCTGGCTAAATAGCTTTTTTCCAAAACTACAACTTTCCCTGCGCCTAATTTGGCTAGATTATAAGCAGTGGAACAACCAATCACACCGCCACCAATTACCACAATATCGGCAGACTTAATCATGTTTATCTCCTCCTAACAAGGAAGCCATTTTAATAGGATAAGTAGAAGGGCGGAATTTCGGCAAGG
The DNA here is from genome assembly GCA_963526485.1 of uncultured Pelosinus sp. GTDB lineage: Bacteria > Bacillota > Negativicutes > DSM-13327 > DSM-13327 > Pelosinus. The sequence continues at coordinate 296,859 of CAURNS010000005.1, read as the reverse complement.
GGATTTCAGCAACAGGCTTGCCTGTTGCTTTGGCAATTTCATTGACAATGAGAGGAGCACAGGTTCTTCCCTGGCAGGGCCCCATACCAGAGCGGCAAGCTCTTTTTATTTCTTCCAGAGTATGTTTGCCTTGGGCAATTTGCTCTCTGATTTCTCCTAAGGTTATATCTTCACAGCGGCAAATAATAATATCATTCGGATTCATGATGTTCCCCCTTTCTCAGGCGCAGGCTACGAACCTCCATAGCTAATTCCTGAGGCACAGATAACCAAATAATATTGGTTTTATTTGGCGACATTTGCACGCGAATGACTTGAGCTGCCCCAATACATTGACCTTGCCGGTTCAACGCATCAACAACATCCTGCGCCTTGGGCAAGGGAGAAAATTCATAAGGAATTTTAACCAATGCGGCATCTTTTCCATAAGTGTAATCGACAACAAAAATGGATAACCCAGGACAGTGAGTCATACACACTCCACAACCATTACAACGTTCTTCATCCAAGGAAGGACAGTCATTAATTTCTTTTACGGTAATGGCTCCCCTCGGACAGGCGTCAGCACAAGGATTACAGGGAATTTGCTGCATGCATTCAAATAAAGCGACAGGACCTTTCGCAAAACGTTCTGGTGATGGCATCTATCCAACCTCCTCTAAGACAACTTTACTAAGTCCGCTGCAAATCTTCACACTTGCCGGACCAGAACGCAGGGCGCTCAGTTGTGCTTTGGCGATTTGATAGTCTTTAATGAAAGAATCATTTCTATGTCCCAAGACGGAAGCAACATATAAACCTGCCAATTTTCCTTCCACCATAGCGGCAGAAGCTTCTTCCACACCTGAAACATCACCGGCTACGTAGATATTTTCCTGGGTCGTCTTCATATTGGCATCTCGCAATGGTACATAACCGCCTAATTCTGCAGCAAACTTCATCTCACAATTTGCCTGCCATAACAATTCTGTCAAAGGACTTAAACCAACTGCCAAACAGAGCCCATCCACTGGGATGTATTGTTCAGTACCCGATATCGGCTGCCAATTTTCATCTAATTGTGCAATGGTAACACCTTCTAAACAGGAAGTTCCATGGGCTGCCTGTATGGTATGAGAAGTATAAATAGGTACACCGTGACGCTGCAGTTTTGCCGCATGAACATGATAACCGCCAACTTGCGGTGCGGCTTCGACAATACCAGCTACCTCAACACCTGCCTGCAGCAATTGATAAGCCACAATTACACCAATATTGCCCGCCCCAATCATCAATATTCTTTTTGCTGGTAATACGCCATGTACATTCATCAGGGTCTGAACGGCACCTGCACCATATATGCCCGGCAAATCATTATTCGGAAATGCCATCGTTTTTTCGGAGGCACCTGTGGCAATAATGATCTTTTTAGGCTCTACAGTACAAAACGCACCTTCATGAGAAATAGTAACTACACCGTCAGGATAGATTCCCAATACTACAGCATTCTTCCAAATGGTGATACCAGGAATATCTGAACTCCAATGAATTAATTTTCCTGCGATATCTATACCGCGTTCACCAGCAAATTCTGCCTTAGAACCGAAGAATTTATGAGTCTGCTTGATTAACTGCCCGCCCAAACGATCAGCCCTTTCGACAAGCAATACCCTGGCACCAGCCTCTGCCGCATGAATCGCTGCCATTAAACCAGCAGGACCAGCACCAATGATTAAGATTTCTGTTGTTATCATACGATTTTCCCCTTCCCCTCTTGGGTTTCCACTACCATGCCAGCACGAAGGGGTTCAACACAAACTCGCACATTAGGAATTTTATCTACTGTCATTAGACAGGAAGAGCAATTTCCAATGGCACAAAACAGACCACGCGGACGGTGAAGTCCATGACTATGACGCAACACCTTTATATCAGCTGCATGCAATGCAGCAGCAATTGGTTCTCCCGCTACTCCCTCTATCGTTTGACCGTTCAACGTGAAGGTCACCATTTCTTGCTTTGGAAATGTCAATATTGGATGGTTGACAATTCTCATAGTTAAACACCTCCTGCCTTATCCTAATGCAATAACCGTGCCAACTATGAATTTTTTAGTGATAGAAATAAACATTAAGAAAATGGACTATCCTGCTATAGTTAATCGTGTGATGGAGAGAAGCGGCAAAGTCATCTCCCTGCAAGGAGGGAATTGCTTCGCCAGCCCTCGCGATGACATTGTAAAACCCCTCCCAATAAAGATGCCGTTCCATATTTCGGAACGGCATCTGATACGTAAATCATAGAAAAAAAGAATTTCATTACATAATATTCATCTACATTTTGACGACAGTGTCAGTTTCCTGACACTCCAATCCTAACTTTTGCATTTTATAATAGAGAGTGCTGCGAGGAATCCCTAGTTTCTTAGCCGCAGCGGCCTTGTTAAAATGGAACTCTGCCAAAACTTTGCCGATTACTTCTTTTTCCAGGCTTATGGTTTTTTCCAGCAAGCCTCCCACTGCAGTACAGGCATCTACAGTCTCTGCCGCGTATAGCAATTGACAGAAGTTTGCAGGTAAATGCTCTACACCCAGCTGATCACCATCTGCCAAAAGAACCAATCGCTCTAACACATTAAATAATTCTCTAATATTTCCCGGCCAAGGATATTGGATAAAAGCTGCCATAAGGGCTGGATTTACTTTACTAATATTTTTATTATGAATTGTGCCGTAATGTTGAATCCCCTTATGAACCAATTCAGGAATGTCATCTAATCGATCCCGCAAGGAAGGCAACGATACTGCTACTACATTTAAGCGATAATATAAATCCTCACGAAATTCACCATTCTTAATCATTTCTTCCAAATTACGATGGGTAGCGGCAATCATACGAACATCGATATGGATCGCCTTATTGCCGCCAACGCGATAAAAACTCTTATCCTGCAATACTCTTAGCAGCTTAACCTGCATATCTTTTGGCATATCACCCAACTCGTCAAGCAGCAGCGTTCCTTTATTTGCCTGTTCCAATAATCCTACCTTTCCTTTACGATCCGCTCCTGTGAAAGCACCCGGTTCATAACCGAATAGCTCACTTTCAAATAAGTTAGGCGATATCGCGCCACAGTTTATCGCAATGAAGGGGCCGTTAACTTGGCTGGCATCATGAATAGCACGGGCAAATAACTCTTTCCCAGTACCGCTTTCACCTCGCAGCAATACCGGAACCGCAGTCCCGGCAATACGTCTGGCAATACGAATGGCTTCACGAATTGCTTTACTATGACCATAGATGGAAGAAAAGGAATCGGACTGAGAATGTATTTTGTCAATTTCCTGTTTTAAAGACTGCACTTCCTCATGTGTTTGGGATAACTTATGATTTAACTGCACCACTTCTGTAATATCCCGTTCCGCACAAACACCGCCAATAACCTGACCTGCCAGCTTGACTGGCTGCGCATTGATCAGTACATGAGTGTCAGGACAAGGGGTGTGATACTGTTCATGTACCGTACGACGTTCTTTCATCACCTTGGTTAGCATCAAATTGGAAAAGAACCGTTCAATCGGTTGATTTATAATTTCATCTACGGCTATGCCATATAAAACTTCAGCATGATGATTCCAGACCACCACTTTATCTGCTTCATCAATAATACAGACCGCTTCATTCACCGTATCTAAAAGAGCATCCAATCTGGCTTGCTGATATTGATATAAGGTTAAAAGCTGGCCAAAACTCTCCATTATTTTTTCCGTTTGCTTTGTCTCAAGATATACACGCAGCTCATCAATGGTTAAGGGAAAATGAGTATCCATAACGCTTGCCTCCCTTATAATAAAAAAACGCTCATACAGAACTAAGAATAGTTCCTGTACAAGCGTCATTGCTTGTGTCAGTTAATTGACACTTTTTTCTTTCATTATAAAGTACGAACTAACAATAGGCAATACCTAATTTTTAGCAACAACTGATTCACTGCCTAGATAAATTTCTATTCTTTCTTTATTAGCACCTAATCGCTTGCCTCTTTTCAGCAGCACAGTACCTAATTCCCCGGTAGTTTTTATATGGGTGCCGCCACAAGGCACTTTCGCGAAACCTGCAATCTCCCAATATCTGATTTCTTTTGCTTCATCACTAAAGCTGCTATCTATAACATGATTGTCAGCAACAACTTCTTGTATCTGCTTTGTCAGCAAGGGGAAAGTTTCTGAAATGTTCCCTTCCCACTCAAAATCGACTCTCGCTTTTTCTGCCGTTATATTTGCACCAATTTTTTTAGGACTGTTAAAGTTTTGCGTCATCAATTCCAAGACAATTTCCGCAGCAAAATGCAATCTCATAATTTTATAGCGTTTATCCCAATCTATCTCCACTCCTACTTGCTGACCCACTTCCAAGTTATGAACTTCATCAATCTGATAGAAGATTTCATGTTCAACTTTTTTAGCCTCTAGTACAGGATAACCATTTATGCTTCCCGAGTCTGATGCCTGACCGCCAGAAAAGGCAAAAAATATTGTTTTATCTAGTGTAATATAACCGCCAGCTATATTCACGATCTGCGCTGTGCATGTTTTTAAATAAGGATTTTCCCAAAACAACTTTTTAACAGCCATACATCCACCTCATTATTCATTTTTGAACTGCTATATAAACGAGAGTGTTTTAATAAATCTTTTGAATTTCGATCCCATTTTGCTGAAAGGCAGCTTCTATTTCCGCTACATGACTATGTCCATTCGTTTCTACAGTCACTTCCAGCTGGACCTGTTTAAAACTATCCATAACTTTAGACTGGTTATGATCCAGCTTTATGACATTGGCATTTAGCTCAGAGATAATTTTCGCTACATGCAGCAATTCACCTGGTTTATCCGGCAAATTAATCGTAAAGCAAAACATTCTGCCCCTAAATACCAGAGCTTTATTGATAATGGCAGAGATGGTCAAAATATCAATATTGCCACCACTGACTAAACAAACCACCTTTTTGTTCTTGGATGATAATTTTTTCAAACCCGCTAACGATAACGCTCCCGCTCCTTCTGTGATCAGCTTATGTTTCTCGATTAACAGCAGAATTGCTTCCGCAATATCAAAATCAGATACCGTAATGACCTCATCGACAAACTCTTTGATCAATTCAAAAGTTAAAGTACCGGGTCTTTTTACAGCAGCGCCATCTGCAATCGTATCCACTTTATCCAGTTCTGTCACTTGATTATTAGCAAGGGATGCTGCGATACAGCACGCACCCTCAGGCTCAACACCAATAATTCGTATACTCGGCTTGATCATTTTGGCGGCAAAAGCAATCCCGCTGGCTAAACCGCCTCCGCCAATAGGAACCAAAATCTCATCAACATCCTCTAATTGATTTAAGATTTCTAAGGCTACAGTCCCCTGACCAATGATCACATCCAAATCATCAAACGGATGAACAAAGACATAATTATGCTCTGCTTCCAGCTCCCTCGCTTTTTTATAAGCCTCATCATAGCTATCACCGTACAACACTACGTCTGTGCCATAATTTCTAGTAGCTTCCACTTTAATAATCGGAGTCGTTGCAGGCATAACAACGGTAGCCTTAATACCTAGCAGCTGCGCTGCATAGCCAATTCCCTGAGCATGATTTCCCGCCGATGAAGCAATCACGCCCCTGCTTTTTTCTTCATCACTTAATTGACTCAGCTTATTAAAAGCACCGCGAATCTTAAAGGCACCTGTTACCTGAAGATTCTCAGGTTTAATGAACACGGAGTTGCCGCACTCATTACTAAAGACCGGACTTTCAATTAGCTCCGTCTTTTTTATAACACTTTGCAGTTTTTTCTCCGCAGCATATATATCTTCAATGGACACACTAGAATTCGCTACATGAAAAGTATTGTTATTTTGCTTTAACATAAGTTACCTCCAATAATCATCAATATAAACTTAACTAAATTTTTTGAACCGCAAAGACGCAGAGAACACAAAGAGAGAAATAAAAAAACCCGCCCTTGAATCTATCCAAGGACGAGTTACTACCCGCGTTACCACCTTAATTGCATTTTAATGCCACTTCAGTTCTATCAAACCTAAGCCTTATAACGTGGCTAACCCGATATTTCTTACTAAGGTTCAGAAATACAGTTCCGGAGGGATTTTCTTTCACCGCTTATTGTTGACTTCCACCATTTGTCAACTCTCTGTAAATTCGCAAGTGAGCTACTTACTCCGTCATTACTATTCATTGTTATGCTTTGAGATGAATTCTATCATTTTTCCTTTATATATGTCAATCATTTATATTAAAATTCTTTATTTATTGTAATATTATAGCATAAATGCATTTTCTTAAAATACTCTCATACTGTTTTTGAAGTACATCAAGTTTTTAGATCCTCCGAAGATCTAAATTGAGGGAAGAAATCCATGAATGATAGGCCTGACTAAATGAAAATCAATTAAAAAACCATCATGACCATGAGGGCTTTCAATTAAAGCATATTGGGCATCTACACCACTGCCTAGCATCACTTCCACAAGCTCTTTCTGCTGATAAGGAGGATACAGAATATCAGAACTGACTCCCACAATCATGACTTTTGCTGTAATTTTAGCTAAGGCATCCTCATAACTTTCACAACTCCCAGACAAATTATAATAGTCTATCGCTCTTAATAAATAAAGGTAGGAATTAGCATCAAAACGACGTGCTAAACTACTTCCCTGATAATCTAAATAATTTTCAATTTCAAAACAGCCATTACGGCGTTTGCGTCCAAATTTCCCTTCCATAGACATTTCGCTTTGGTAGGTGATCATACCAACAGCTCTGGCAATTGCCAATCCCTTTTCCGGACCACTGCCGCCATAATAATTTCCTCCCAGCCAATCCGGATCAAGAGTAATCGCCTGCCGACCTACCTTATTATAGGCTATTGACTGTGAAGAAGCATAACCAGGAGCAGCAATTACCATTATACGGTCCATAAAATCAGGATAGGCTACAGCCCACTCCAAGGACTGCATCCCTCCCATAGAACCGCCAAGGATCAGTTTTACATGGTTGATTCCTAACAATCCCAATAGTCTTTTTTGTACATGAACCATATCAAGCAGCGTAATTTCAGGAAAACCCATACTATACGGCAAGCCAGTATCCGGATTCGGAGACGCAGGCCCTGTTGTTCCCTGACAACCGCCAAGCACATTAGCACAAATAATAAAGAACTTATCAGTGTCCAAAGGACGGCCTGAACCTACTAAAGGCTCCCACCAGCCTTTTTCATCATGCTGATTATGAGAAGCTGGATGGCTGTCACCCGTTAGAGCATGATTCAAGAGTATAACATTATCACCATTTGCCGATAAATGACCATATGTTTCATATGCTACAACCACCTCTTGTAAAATTCCTCCTAAACTTAGATGCAAGGGATTCTTTTTATCGGCTACCCGTGCCAGCTTTAAATACGGCCTCCACTTAAAACCGGAAAAATACGTTAATGTAGTCTCCATCGTACAGCTGTTGTCTAACAGCATTCATACCCTCTCCTTACCATAAATATAGAGAAAAACGCTGATACGTCTTTTTGCAATCAGGCAAAACAAAAACCCTTCTCATAGATAAGAAGGGTTTTTTTATGTATTGTAAACCCTCTTATCTCCCAGGATTACTCCTGCTGGAATTAGCACCACTGCATTGCTGCCGGTTGCCGGGTGTCATCGGGCCAGTCCCTCGACCACTCTGGATAAGAGTCATTATTAAATTGTAACGTTGTAAACCTAACATTTTGTATAACTATACCATGAAACATTTACAATAGCAATATAGAAATGCATATCATCAAACCTATTTCGCTGCCAATAAAGCTTCCAGTTCATCCAGCAGCTCATTGAATTTAGCCAATGTAATTTCAATGGGCAGAGGTGTTGACATATCAACACCAGCACGTTTTAATATGGCAATTGGTGTATCAGAACCGCCAGCTTTCAAGAAGTTATTGATATATCTTTTTTGCGCTGGCTCCCCTTCATTTTGCAGCTGCTCAGCAAAAGCCGTTGCTGCTGAATAACCAGTAGCATACTGATATACATAGAAATTACGATAAAAGTGAGGAATACGTGCCCATTCAATGTCAATCTCCTTGTCTACCACCATCTCCGGACCAAAATATTTGACATTCAGTTCATGGTAAATGCTTTCCATTCTATCAGCTGTCAGCGTTTCACCTTTTTCACTCTTCTCATGGATAATTTTTTCAAATTCAGCAAACATAGTCTGTCGATACAATGTAGTACGAATATTTTCTAAGTATTGATTCAGCAAATATAACTTTTCCTGCTTATCGGTTGTCTTTTTAAGCATATAATCAATTAGCAAGACTTCATTGGTTGTCGATGCCGTTTCGGCCGTGAAGATTACATAATCGGAAGTGGGATACGGCTGATTTGCCGCACTATAAAAGCTATGCATGGCATGACCCATTTCATGAGCCAGAGTCGAAGCATCACCAAATTGTCCATTATAATTTAAGAAAACAAAAGGATGGACACCATAAACTCCCCAAGAGTAAGCCCCGGAGCGTTTTCCCTGGTTCTCGTATACATCAATCCAATGGGATGAAACGCCTTTATTAAAGTTATCCATATATTCCTGACCAAGAGGAGCTAAGGCTTGACGCACAAGATCCAGTGCCTCCGGATAGGATAGCTGGATCGTTACATCTTTTACCATGGGTGCATATAAATCATACATATGTATTTCATTCAGTCCTAAAGCCTTTTTCTTTAGTGCCACATAACGGTGCAAAGGAGCTAAATTATGGTTTACAGTACTAATGAGATTATCATATACCACTACTGGAATACGATTTGGTATGAGGGCAGCTTCCTGTGCTGAATTGTAATTGTGAGCTTGCGCAAAAAAAACATGCTGTTTAACATGACCATTCAGCGTTGCTGCCAAGGTATTGCGATATTGGTAGTAGGAACCTAATATGCCCACAAAAGCATCATGACGAACCCGCCGGTCAGAAGAACGAAGATAATTACTATAACGTCCTTCACTTAACTGAACCTCTTGACCTGTTTCATCCTTAAATGTAGGGAACTTCACCTCTGCATTGGCCAGCACATTAAAAATAGTCGCTGGAGTTTCTGCTACTTCCCCCGCCTTAGACAGCAGTGCCTCTTCCTTCTGGGAAAGTACATGCTGTTTTTTCTCCATTAAGCTTTCAAAATAAAAATTATAAATACTTAGGCTTTTCGTCTGCTTTCTGATCTTAGACAATTTCTCTGCCGGTATCGCTACCAGTTCCGGCTCAATAAAGGAAGTCACTGCATTGACTTCCACATTTAGCGATTGAGCCTTGCCAGTTAACGCCTGATATTTGTTGTCCGCCGTATTTTCATCTTGATGCATCCTGGCAAACGGATATAGTTTATCAGTAATCATTGTTATTTCATCGCGAAGCTGCAGACAAGCCAACAGATTTTTTCCGGAAGAATCCAACTTGCCTTTGTATTTTGCAACCATCGGCAGCATGGATTTAACCTTGTCATAGTCTGCCTGCCAGGCTTCATCACTAGCATACAAATCCTCAAGGTGCCATTTATATTCAGCCGCAATCTGCTCACGACCAGGGATTTGAGATGTTTCCATTGTTGCTCCCATAGCATTAGCCGGGGAAGAAAGCAGCATAATACTAAGAGCAAATGGGAAAAGATCCGGTTTTTTAAGCATAACGTAATTCTCCTTTACTTATAAAGCTATATATGTATATATTACTAGCTGGATATTTTCTTTTCCTTTATGTATTTTCTAATATTTACTATTCACCATAATTTATTCGACCTTTATTATATATAATAATTCAGGCCGACTTATTCCTATCTGACAGCAACTAGCCTTACAAAAATTACTGTATAATAAAAAAACAACTTCCCAAGGCTACTCTCAGAGTGCACAATTCTCACCCCACCCTCTATCCTTGTAAATGGTAAGGATGAACATGCAACGTCTTTTGCACATGTATATTACAATAAGAAGCTCCATAACTACTTTGTGTGACGCGATAAGACATAACAAAAAAAGCAGGAACATGTCCTGCTTTTTTCGTAAGATCTTTTTAAATTACTTTTTAACGCTTGCTTCCGTAGAAGCAGCCAGCCAATCCTGCCTATTCTGGCTCATAGTTTTGGCATTATGGACAAGAGCTTCAAGAGGAGTAAGATTTCGCGTATTGCTGCTATAACTAGCGCTAGTAAGAACACTGCCATCCTTTGCCCGGTATACACGCTGCTCCAAGGTAATATAGGTAGTATTCTTTTCATTCTTAACCTGATGGGCCTGTATTGCAGAAGTCACTACCAAATCGCTGCCAGCAGCAATGGCTTTGTTAAAGATATCATTATCTTCCCCATCTTTTGCCGTGTCTAACACGTATTCCGGCAAAGTACTGCGATATTCATCTTGAAGCGCATCTTTCATATAGCTAAACTCTTCCTGTAACGCCTGGGGCAGCTCATTCTTAATGGGTGCAACATATACTTTTGGTCTATCTGAAGTACCTAAAGATTGATTCGGTACTGATAATTCTCCTGCCGCCACAGCTGCCTGCCTTTTCTGGTAATAATTTTTAATGGCCAGATCTAAATATACCGTGATTTGATGAGCTTCGGTATTTTCAATTTTCGGCGTCTGCCAAGAAATTTCCCGCCCAAACTGCTCATATCCACCTACCAGCTTTTGCAGCGCTTGCGTAATAGGATCCCCTGCAGCTACAACGCGAGTTACGTGCAGTTCCGGTTCAAACTTATTGCAAAAAGCCTTATTTCCCACTGCTGGTGCACCAAACGTAATTACTTGAATCTGTTCCGGCTTTACTCCCATATCTAAGAGCCGAGCGCCTAATATCGTAACGCCAGCGCCTCCTAAACTGTGTCCAACCAAATATACTTTCCTTGCCTTATCCGCTAACAACATATCTAATAATTGTTTTTGCGAGCTGTCAACACCCTTACTTTCCTGCAGAGAAAAGCCAGCTTGCGCATATTGATTAAATCCGTCATGAACTTTGGGCTCACTATCTGCTATGCCGCTGCGCAGCGAATTCGTCCAAAATTCCTCTGGTGTCTGCCCAGCAAAATAAACTTTACTCACCCTTAAATCAGCTTTTACGTCCTTTATAGTTTCTGTTCCTACTGCTGCAAGTAAATAAAAAGGCACCGTAGTCCCAGGCTGAATTCTCTGAGCCATTAAAAATCTGGCATCTGCTTTGCTGCTTTTCCCAACATAAGATTGAATTTGCCAGCCATCTTCGCGCAAAGCCTCACGGGCAATCTCTCCAACCCGATCATTATACACAGCCGTACAGGCAACCGCAGCCATATATAGGTTATGCGCTTCTTCATATTCATCCAACACCGCAGCACTTCCAAGCACTGGCTGCAGTAATATTACCATAAGGATTATCGCGCTAACTATTTGTTTGACTTTCTTCAAAACATCATCTCCTGCCCTGGTGGCAATCAATTTTCTAAATAAGAGCGACAATCCCATTACAACTACTTATTTATTGTTCCACATTATTATAAGGATCCCAATCTGTCATCGTAGCTAAGTGCTCTATTGCCTTCCTGCTGTCAGCAAGCAATTTTTCTTTATCTTGAGGCAGCGTGCCTGCTAAGGCCACATAATTCGAAATATGATTGCTGCGGAACAAACAATGAGCTTCTGCCGGTAAATCAATCGCACCAATCAGTTCATATAATTCATTCATGATTTCAGTTGGTGATAGGATTTCAAATTCACCCCGTTCATATTCAGCACGCAGTTCACTCCCCCGATACATCATTAAGGTGAGAGCACTGAGCATTGTTGGGCGAATGGCATTCACCGCCTGCGCCGTATGATAGGCATGCCTCTTGGAATCTGCTTTTCCACCAAGACCAATAATCACCATCAGCGACAATTTTATACCGGCAGCAACAATCTTCTGCCCTGCCTGAATAGACTGCTGGGCAGTAACCCCTTTATTAACGTGGCGCAGTACTTCATCATCCCCTGACTCCATACCGTAATACACCAATTTTAATCCTGCTTCCGATAAGCTCTGCAGTTCTTCCGGTGTCTTACGTAAAATATCATTGGGTCCCGCATAGCAAGATACCCTGCGCAGCTTGGGGAAATTTTCTTTTACTACTTTTAAAATCTCTAATAATTTATCTGTTGCTAAAACAAGGGCATTGCCATCTGCCAAAAAGATACGCCGAATAAAGTCCTTATATACTTTAGCCTGGTTAATTTGTGCCATAATTTCGTCCATTGTCCGAATACGAAACTCAACTGTTCTGTACATATTGCAATAGGTACAGCGATTATGAGAACAGCCTGTGGTAACTCGCAAAATAAAACTCTCCGCCTCGCTGGGCGGGCGAAAAACAGGTCCCTCGGCAGTATCAAAATACATAAATTCTCCTCCTAGTAAGAAAAACGCTTACAATACTATATCCACTCTATCTCCAATGACAATTTCAGCCTCGCTGACTAATGAGTCATATGCTAATAGTATAACACCTTTTTGGGCAGCATGCTGCAAAACTGCGGAAAAATTCGGGTCGGTTTTGCTATTGGGGCTAAAACTTTTTACACCTTTCATTTGAACAAGAAAGAAAATATAACCCATATAACCATTTTCAACGGCTTTAATCATTTCCAATACATGCTTAGTTCCTCTAACTGTCGGTGCATCAGGAAACCTTACCAGTCCCTCTTCCTCCAGGGTTACACCTTTGACTTCAATAAATCCCCTGCCGCCAAGGGATTCAAAGTACAAATCAAACCTGGAATTTCCATAGGTTACTTCTTTTCTCACGCCATCGATGCCAGCTATTTCTGAAATTTGCTTATGCTGCAATGCTTCAAAAACAACATGGTTAGGTACCTGAGAGTCAATATTGATGAGGCGATTTCCCTTATAAATAGCGATTATAGAAAATCGTGTTTTGCGCTCGGGGTTTTGTGCTGCTTCCAGGATAACTGTAGTGCCAGCAATAAATAACTCCTTGCACCTGCCAGTGTTTTTTACATGAACTACTTCTTCTACACCATCGATCCATACATGGGCAACAAACCGATTGATACGTTTTATAAAAATGCCTTGTACTATATGATTATATTTCATACCAAACCTACCATTTATTTCTCCTTTTCAAATAACCTAACATATTGTCCATAACCTGCTTTTTCCAAATCTTCTTTAGGAATAAAACGTAATGCGGCCGAATTAATGCAATAGCGAAGTTTAGTGGGACCAGGACCATCATTAAAGACATGCCCTAAGTGGGAATCACTATCTTTGCTGCGAACCTCGGTACGAGTCATAAAATGGCTGTAATCCGCTTTTTCTTTAATGACGTCTTCTGTTACCGGCTTTGTAAAACTAGGCCAGCCACAGCCAGAATCAAATTTATCTAAAGAAGTAAACAAAGTTTCACCCGATACGATGTCTACATAAATACCAGCCCGCTTATTATCCCAATATTCATTTTGAAAAGCAGGCTCTGTTCCTTTATTCTGTGTTACTTCATATTGAATTTCAGTGAGTTCTTTCTTCAGTTTTGCCTTGTCTTTCATTCCTAACACTCCTTCATTTTGCAATACCAGTTTCCTATTATTCTGTCCTATTATATTATAATAGATGAGATAAAAAGCCAGTTAGCAAAGGGATAATCCACAATATCCAGACAAATAAACTGAATTGATGAAATTTTTTCACCATAATTTTATCTTTTCTCATTAGCACAATACTGCCCCATATTGCATGAAATACCATGAGTATCAGAGCAATAAACCCTGTAATACTATGAAAATTCATATGGAGGGAGACATTGGCAAACAAATTCTGGCCAATGCCCTTATTATTTTCCTTTATCAGCATTTCCATAGATAATGTCCCAATGGTATCATTAATAAATCCAAGCCAAAATAATACTACATGCCAGATCTTTAATTCTCCTTGAATTTTTTCACTCCATACCCCTACCGTGTAGAAGATAAAAGCGAGACCAATAAAAATAACTGCATGTAATAAGATAAGAATCCTCTCCCGGCTTAAATATTACTATCTTTTACTCTATGCCTTCAACTGACTAACTTCTGTTTTTAGAATAAAAAATCCTGCAATGTCTCTCTGGAAAACATTGCAGGATTTCTCTATTTCTTCATTATGGTCCGAAGATTGCAGGCAGCTTCACGAGGATCTGAAGAAGCTATAATAGCAGATACAACAGCGGCCCCATCGATTCCCGCGGCCATAACATTACGAATATTATTCTTATGGATGCCGCCAATGGCGACAACAGGCAGAGTAACGCTTAATTTTATTTGTTGCAGGTCTTCCAAACTTACATGATCTGCATCATCCTTTGTCATCGTAGGGAATACAGCTCCTATCCCCAGATAATCGGCACCCTTACGCTGAGCTTCCAAAGCCTGCTCTAAGGTAGCAGCTGATACACCAATTATTTTATGGTCACCAAGCAATTTTCTGGCCGCCGATAGCGGCATATCATCTTGTCCAATATGAACCCCATCAGCATCAACTGCTAAAGCAATATCTACACGATCATTTACGATAAAAGGAATCCCATATTTGTTCGTAATCTCTTTTATCACCAGGGCTAATTGATAAAATTCTAAAGTAGACAAATCTTTCTCGCGAATTTGTACCAAAGTAACTCCGCCTTTAATTGCTGCTTCAACGGTTGCTGCAAGATCTTTAGAGCCTAATAAATCCCGATCAGTTACTAAATAGAGAGAATAATCAATGTTCCCTTTATCCATTGGCAACTCTGCCGCCTTTCCTAATGGTTTCTGGAGTCATAGCCCATACAGCATCGAACAGGCGAATACGAAACGTTCCAATTCCCTCTCTGGCATGCAATGATTGCTCAGCCAATTCCCCAGCCAAGCCCATAGTCATGATTCCCGCTGCCGCTCCCAGAAAGCAGTCTTCTGATGCTCCCGCGAAACTGGCAATCAATGACGTAGCCATACAACCTGTACCTGTAACTTGAGACAATAGGGGATGACCATTATTAATGCGGCAAACTCTGTCGCCCTGGGCAATAATATCCTGCTTGCCGGTAATGGCGATTACGCTGCCTAGCTCCTTTGTAAGCTGCCTGGCCACAGTCTCTCCATCTTCTTCATCAGCAATAGAATCAACACCTTTGATATCGGCATTAAGTCCCGCCAAAATCTTGATTTCTGACATATTTCCACGAATAATAGAAGGACCAACTTCTTCAATAATACGTTTCGCAGTGGTCGTACGGAGATTTGTTGCTCCCACTCCCACAGGATCAAAAACAATGGGAATACCTTTTTCCTTCGCCTTTTTACCAACAACAATCATGGATTCAATACTCCGCGAATTTAAAGTTCCAATGTTTAATACCAGAGAAGAAGCAAAAGAAACCATTTCCTCCACTTCACCGATATCATCAGCCATAACAGGAGAAGCACCAATTGCCAAGGTTATATTCGCACAATCATTTACCGTCACATAATTGGTAATGTGATGCACCAAAGGTTTTTTATTTTTTAAATCTAAGAGGCTGTCAGCGATTTTTTGCAGGATTTCCATTGTCTTGTTCCCCTCCAAATTATTTTATAAAGCAGTGATGTAATAACCAGGACCGGTATCGTCGCTCCTAACACAAACTCCATGTTAATAAACTGATAATATAATACGACCCCAATAGCCCAAACTCCTAAAGCACTCCAATTCACAAGCAGCCCCGGAGAAACCTGACGGTTTTTCAAAATAAAATACTCTGTCAATAACACGGCAAATAAAGGGGCAAATACAGAACCAATGGCAATAAGGAAATTTTCATACTGCTCTATATCCATCCACAACGCTATGCCT
Source organism: uncultured Pelosinus sp. (assembly GCA_963526485.1). Taxonomy (GTDB): domain Bacteria; phylum Bacillota; class Negativicutes; order DSM-13327; family DSM-13327; genus Pelosinus. The sequence goes on along the minus strand of CAURNS010000005.1, from coordinate 280,933 downwards.
GTACCAATCACTGTCATAAACAAAGCTACCTTCTTCTCATCAAATGCAGGAAAAATATTAGCAAAGCTAACACCAGCGGAATAAGCATCTAAAAAAGTTGTTGTTACCGTTGCCAGCACAATAATTCCTAATGCTGACAAACCTAGATTCGCAGCCATCATCATCGCAGAAGGCTCTGGATTTCCAGCAATGATCGCTGCGCCCATGCCAATAATATACATCCAGCAGCTGCCAATAAAATAACCTAAGCCACTCCCAAGGGCTGCACTTTTCTTATTTTTTGCAAAACGAGTATAATCGGCAATTAAAGGCAGCCAGGACAAAGGCATAATAACACTTAATTCCAGAGCCTCCCCGAATGACATTCCGCCCAGGGGCGGTGCACTCAGAGCCGTACTGTCCTTAAACACAACATTGCTTAACACTAACGTAATGCCAAACAACAGAAAGACTGCCAACATATTTAGTTTTTTTAGTCCCCCCTCTCTCCCAAGAACAATCCAGAGGAAAACTAATCCTCCAATGCCAATGCTCCATAAAGAAAGCTGATCTGTGCCCCATAGCATTTTACTGATTTCATTGGCAGATCGAGCTGCTGCTATGATCATGACTGCCGTCCAGCCAACAAGCTGCAAAATATTTACAACAGAAAATAAGTACGATCCATATGCACCAAAAGAAATACGTGTAGAAACAATGGAAGGTATTCTTTCCTGTGTGCCAATCATGCCACCCAGTACCAAAATGATCGTACCCACCATATGACCAATAAAAATAGCTGCCAGACCGCTATGAAAGCCCAGAGGAGCTAAGAGTCCTCCTGTTAAAATCTCCGCAATAGAAACGGCAGCACCAAACCAGAGAAATAAAAAATGATTAAAACCTAATGTATTCGTTGTTTCATTTATCATCTAACATACCTGCACCTTTATATAAATTATAGAAATGGTGAACGGGTCCCACCCCTTTGCCAATAGCAAAAGAATGTGCAATTGCAGTATGAATATACTCCTTTGCCTGTGAAACCGCCTCTTGTACCACATAGCCTCTTGCCAAATTGGCAGCAATCGCCGCCGATAAGGTGCAGCCTGTACCATGAGTATTTTGCGTAGCAATCCGTGGCGTACTCAAATGATGGAAGTCTTGTCCATCAAATAAGATATCTGTGGCATCTTCTGCACGATGTCCGCCTTTTAAAAGTACATACTGTGGGCCTAATTTATGAATTGCTAAAGCTGCCACTTCCATATCCTTTAAGCTGTGAATCTTCAAACCACTGATTTCTTCTGCTTCAGGAATGTTGGGTGTTACAACCGACGCTAAGGGTAATAGACACTCCACTAATGCCTTTACCGCCTCAGGCTGCAGCAAATGGTAACCGCTTTTTGATATCATGACAGGATCCACAACAATATTTTGAGCATTATATTTTTTGAGACCATCTGCAATAGCTTTAATCGTCTCTGTACGAGAAACCATACCAATTTTCACAGCATCTACCACAATGTCATCAAAAATAGCTTCTATTTGCTTATCAATCACAGTCACATCAATATCCTGTACAGCAAATACACCTTGCGTGTTTTGCGCTGTCACTGCTGTTATTACACTCATGCCAAAAACTCCATGAGCCGAAAAAGCCTTTAAATCAGCTTGAATACCAGCCCCACCACTGGAATCGGAACCAGCAATTGTTAGTACCTTCTTAATATAAATTCCTCCTTCACTATTAACTAAGAAAAATTGCTACAAGCCCTTACAAGCATAACATAAAACATTTTGAACCGCGAAGATGCGAAGAATAGTTGAAGGGAAACAAACATAGTCTCCTTCGTGTTCTTTATGCTGCTTCGCGCCCTTCGTGTTTCAGCAGTTTTTCAACTGCTCCTGATTGTAATAAAAAAGCACATCCCTAAGGATGCGCTTTACCATACAAAGACCTATCGCTTCCCTACGCTGGCATTACCCAGATCAGGTTAAAGGGTCATAGATTTTCAGATCTATATCTCAGCCAGCCTCTCCAGCTCCCCTTGACATGAAATATTCTTTTCAGGCTCATAGTAACATATCTTACTTATCTTTTCAACCAAAGCTTTTTTAAAAATTGCCTTATCCATTCATAAGGCAGACTAAGAGTCAGACGGTTTTTAACACTTTCCGGGTCTTACGTACACAGCTCCTTAAGACTTGGCCATCTGACGAATTTTTTGCCAAGTACCAGTTCTAATCACTGATGTAGCAGGCTGCCTTACTTCATGAAGAACATCTTCCACATACATTTCACGGCGCATACCAACCAACACCGAAGAAACTCCTGCCGTAGATCGCAGAGCCCTCAGAGCAAGCTGACTTAAGCTGCTGATATTCCTCCATGCGTTTTCCAGTGCCTCAACTTTATTTTTAAATTCCAATGCTTGCCGGGCAGCCTCTCCCTGGTAGACCTTTTCAGAAAGACGAATTAAGCGACCTTCCTGTATGGCATTTAAAGGCCGGTTAATTAACACTCCCAGCCCCTTTTCTACCGCAAACTCCAGTAAACTTTTATTAGCAGGCTGATTTTTTTCCGTAATACCTGCTGTTTCTAAGAGATTACAAGGGAATTCAATAATACGAAAATGGTGCTGCGGTGAAATAGCTTCCGCAATATCCCAAATATGCGCTAGCGAAGTAAATTCAGAATGCTTTTCAGAACGCACAAAGGTATTGGAACTAATGCCATAGTAAGCAATACGTCCCTTAGCCACTTCCAATTCCAGATGGATAAAAGCGGCTTTAATACGACGCAGATATTCTTTTTTTACTATTTCTTTTTTTAAGTTCTGGGTTTTGGCCCAACTTAGGTAATACTCTGGATTGTGCAGTAAGTAGCAATCAATGGTTTCTAATCTCAATCGTTCTAAGCTCATGGTTAGCTGTTCTGCCAGGAACTCTGGATGAATACAATGCTCCAGCCCATCATCATACAAGACAAGGTCTTCAAAAGGACGTCCCGCTGCTTTGCGCTTTTGGCTCTTCTGATAATTTTGGCCCTGTAAATACCCCGCCTTAGAGACTACTACCACTTCTTCACGCTGTAATTGTTCCTTTAGCACTAACTGTTGGAGAATCTTACCCACCAATTTTTCCGATCCTCCATCTGCATAATTGGCACTAGTATCAATGATGTTAATCCCGGATAACAATGCTTTCTCAAGGGCTTGCTGATGCTCTTGCACAGCTATGTCAACCCGATAACAGCCAAACCCGGCAGCACTCACTTGATAGCCAATGTGAGGAACGGTCTGATACGTAACATCCGCATGTCTCTTAGCATACTTCATCGTGCCTTGTACCGTTGCAGATCCCTTTATCATAAAAACCTCCTATTTTATGAAAAGCTAACTAAAATACAATTCATTATTCTGTCTTCTTTTCATTAAAATATAACCACTCCCTAACTTTACTAAGAAATAAACCCGCTTTAAAAGCGGGTTTATACTTTCTACCTATTTTGTAACATTTTCTGTATTAGGAGAAATCGTTATATCTTGTTCCTGGTGTTTATTTTTTTTCAATTTACCTACCCCTCGTTCAATCAGAACAAACAGTACTGGGATTAAAAAGATTCCCAGCAGTGTCGCTGCCAGCATACCGCCAACAACGGCTGTCCCCATAGAATTTCTGGCACCAGCACCAGCTCCTGTAGCAACTACTAAAGGCAAGCAGCCAATAATAAAGGCTAAGGAAGTCATTATAATAGGACGTAACCGCAATTTAGCAGCTTCAATCGCAGCGGAAACAGGGTCCATCCCCTTATCAACCCTAACTTTAGCATATTCTACAATCAGAATCGCATTTTTAGCAGCCAGCCCAATGAGCATAACCATCCCAATCTGCATATACACATCATTTTGTAAATTACGTGTAAATTGGAATAAAAATGCTCCGAATATACCCGTAGGGACTGACAGAATAACAGCAAACGGGATACCAAAGCTCTCATAAAGAGCTGCCAAGCATAAGAATACAAACAGCAAGGCAAAGCCAAAGACATAAGGAGCACGGCCTCCGGATATTTTTTCCTCACGGCTCTGATCAGCCCATTCATAGCTAAAGTCGCTAGGCAACGTCTGTGCTGCCACTTCTTCTAAAGCTGTTAACGCTTGCCCGGAGCTATATCCAGGTGCTGGGTTACCACCCACCTGAATGGATCTATAACCATTAAAGCGTTTAATTACAGGAGGAGCCGTAATCGTTTGCGGCTTTAATAAGGTATTAAGAGGTATCATAGCTCCTGAAGAACTACGAACGAAAAAGAAACGGGTTCCTTCTACATCATTACGGAACTGCTGTTCCGCCTGCATTACTACTTTATAGGACCGGCCGAAACGATTAAAATCATTAACCTGTACGCCGCCTAGAAAGGTCTGTAATGCCGTAAATACATCATTTACTGGTACGCCTAACTGCTCTGCCTTTTCCCGGTCCACATCAAAACGATAACCAGGAGTGTCGATTCCAAAGGTAGAGTAAATCATACCAATTTCTGGGCGCTTACGAGCAGCAGCCATAAAATCCTTTGAAATTTTATCCATTTGCTCAATGGAATTGCCGCCTTTATCCTCAATCATCATGGTAAAGCCACCTACGGTACCAATACCCGGTAATGAAGGAGCGTTAAAGGAGACAACTCTGGCCTCGGGAACATGAGCACTATTCCCCAGCACTTTCAGCACTTGCTGCTCCACACCCAAACCTGGTGCGGTTCTTTCATCCCAATCCTTAAGTTTGGTAAAAACAATCGCAGAATTTGCTTTAGCAGCACCAGCCAAGATATCATAACCCTGCACCACAATCGTATCTGATACACCCGGCAGGGCCCGCATCTCTTCCGCGATCTTATTAGCTACAGTAGCGGTACGATTGGCACTTGCCGCTTCTGGCAGACTAATGCTTGAAATAAAGTACCCTTGGTCCTCACTAGGAACAAAGGAAGACGGTACAAGCTGGAATAGCTTACCGATCACCAGCAGCAGTACTGCCAAGAATACAATACCCAAAGCTGAGCGTTTAATTATTCTTCCTAAACCTCTGCCATATCGTTCTACTGTTGCCTCAAAAACATCATTAAACTTATTAAAGAATTTTTCCAAAACGCCTGAATGAGCATTCGGATCATGTGGTTTAAGAATTAACGCACAAAGCGCAGGCGTTAATGATAAAGCCACAATGGCCGACAATGCCATAGATACGGCAATTGTTAAGGCAAACTGTTTGTATAAAACACCTGTTGTACCGCCAAAAAAAGCAACCGGAATAAACACAGATGCCAACACAAAGGCGATTGCAACAACTGGGCCAGATACTTCACTCATGGCCAATTTTGTTGCGTCTTTAGGGCTTAAACCATTATAACGCATATGATGTTCTACTGCTTCAATTACAATAATCGCATCATCTACTACTAATCCAATAGCCAATACCATGGCAAATAGGGTTAGAGTATTAATGGAAAAACCCATTACCATAAACGCACCAAAGGTACCAATTAAAGAAACCGGAATTGCAAGCATAGGAATCAGGGTTGCACGCCAGCTTTGCAGAAACAAAAATACTACTAATAGTACTAACAATAGTGCTTCTGCAAAAGTTTTAGCAACTTCCTTCATGGATTCTCGTACGAATTTTGTATTATCAACGACGGAATAATAAGCAACGTCCGAGGGAAACGTCTTGGATGCTTCTTCTAATTTAGCCTGAACTTGTGTAATTGTTTCTAGGGCATTTGCATCAGTAGTCAGCTGAACTGCAAAAGCTACTGCCTGATGGCCATTCAGAAAAGCCTGGAAGCCATAATCTTTGCCCCCCATCTCAACTCTAGCCACATCTTTTATACGAGTAAAATTACCATTTTGAGAGCTTACAATAATATTTTCAAATTCTTTCGGCTCCGTCAAACGTCCTTGTACTCTAGCCGTATATTGAAATTCCTGCTCGGAAGGCGATGGTCTTTGACCAATTGTTCCGGCTGGAGCCTGGACATTCTGCGTACTAATCGCATTCGAAATATCACTGCCCGTAAGTTTTAACTGCGCCATTTTATCTGGCTGCAGCCAAATTCTCATGCCATAATCGGCACCATACTCCATGATATTTCCGACACCTTTGATTCTTTTTAAATCTTCAACAAGATAAATACTGCCAAAATTCTTTAAGAATGTGCTATCATAGCTTCCCTTCGGAGACCATAAGGTAAAGATCAGGGAATTATCGGGAGAAACCTTGCGAGTAGTAATACCAGCCGTCGTTACCTCCAAGGGAAGTGACGCATTCGCCTGAGCCACCCGATTTTGGGTTTGTACTGTTGCCATATCTGCATTCTTACTCAAATCAAACTTTGCCGTCAACGAGTAAGAACCAGAATCGGCACTAGTAGACTGCATCGAAACCATATCTTCGGTCCCATTGACCTGCAGTTCAATCAATTGAGCCATTGTTTGTTCTACAACTTCAGCATTTGCCCCTGTATAACTGCCGCTCACACTAACTTGCGGCGGTGTAATTTGCGGATATTGAGCGATTGGCAAATTAAATGCAGAGATAGAACCAATCAATACAATAACAATTGATAATACGATCGCAAAAATGGGACGATCAATAAAAAACTTTGCCACCAGATTACCTCCTATTGCTTCGCCGGAGTTTGTAAGTCATCCGGGCCGATCATTGTTACTGTTACAGGCGTGCCTGGCGGAGTCTTCAAAAAGCCTTCTACAACAACACGGTCATTTTCTGTCAGACCTTCATCCACTACCCACATATTACCGACTTTTGTACCCATTTTAACGGCCCGTGTTTCTGCTTTTTCACCTTCGCCGACAACAGTGACGAGAGTTTTATCCAGCATCTGCTGAACGGCTCTTTGAGGAATTAAGAACGCTCCTGAACGTACTTCACTTTGCACCGCCACCCGGGCAAACATGCCAGGTACAAGAAGCTTGTTAGGATTGGCAAAAGACGCTTTAAAACTAAGTGTCCCTGTGCCGGTAGCTAATCCTTTATCTACCTGCTCAATCTGCCCGGTGATTGGATATGTAGAACCATCACTGAGAATCAGCTTTAAATCCCGTCCCCACTCTGTTGGTGACGCCCCTTTATTTTTGGCAAATTGCAGGTATTCATTTTCACTCATACTAAACTTAACCATTACTGGGTCAACAGAAGAAATAGTAGCCATAACTGTTGATCCAGCCGTTACAAAACTTCCTACGCTTAAATCATTAATATCAATTCGGCCATTCAATGGTGAGAGAATAGTTGTATCCTCAAGATCTTCTTGTGCCTGCTGCACTCTAGCCCAATTTGCATTCGCCGCAGCAGCATTTTGCCGTTCTACAGCCACAGCATTGTCTAAAGTCTGCTGTGAAATAGCCCCTTGCGATGCAAGCTGATTATAGCGGCTGACATCCTTGCGAGAATTAGCTAATAAGGCTTCTGATTGTGCTGCTGTTGCCTGATTCGTCAGCAAAGCAGAATTATACTGGCGGCTGTCGATGCGAAATAATGGCTGACCTTCTGTCACTTCAGCTCCACCAGTTACCATCTTAGCTACAATATTGCCAGAAACTTTCGCTCTGACTGGTACTTCATTTTTTGCCTCTACCGTACCAACAAATTCATATGCAATCGGCGTGTCTTTTCTTATAACCTGCATAGCCTTAACTTCTACAGCCTGTGGTGCTGGTGCTGCTTGCTTGCTGCAGCCGCTTATCAACATCATACCAAGAATTACTAATACCATATAATTGCGCCATCTTATCTTTGAACTTACATGAACCAATTCATATACCTCCTTAACTCTACTAAAAAATAACATTACTGTTTACTCTTACGTATTACTGCATCACCTGTTGTATCCTCCTGTCGCAATCCTTTTATAGAATATACCTCTTATGAGGTAGAATCTTTCCTTCTTCTGTGCAAAATCACTCCTTTATTAAAATGACTATTCAGTCAATCTTACTTTTATTCGACGAACTTATTACAAATCCTTCCTCAGAATATTGCATTTTTAACTTTTTATATTAGCAAAATTAAAAGAACAGATGCCGCGCGACATCTGTTTTTAATTATTTTTCCATTAGAATATTTTCGTGAATTTTTAATATCATCTGTCCATAGGTTTTACCTGGTACAGCCCATTTACCGTTTAAATCTGTCCAAGTAACAGATTGTCCGAATTTATCGGTACTTTTTAGCAGACTATATCGCGGGTCAACAATTTCCATGACAGGCGGCCGTGTCGTTGTATACGCCAATAAATGCTGAATTTGTGCTCTAACACCAATTTCCGGCGTGGGGAACCATGCTCCTTTAACTCCATTCCCTGTGGTCCCTAATCCGCAATAATTATTCTGCCAGGGTATTACATCACCGCCATAACGAAAGTTGCCTGTTTCATGTAAGGCCTGGGCAAAAGCTAAATCCGGTCGGATGCCCTCTATGCCCCCTTCTATATAATAATCATCCACCAACTCTTTAGGAGTCGTAGAAATCAATGGAAATGGATTACGCTTTAAAAGATAGTTCACACATTGCTCTTTAGTTGCAATAGGGCCTCCCATAATCGTCAGATCAAAGACAATTTGATTCTTTAAATAATCTTTTTTGACTGGTATAGACGACACATACTCAAATGCCAAAGCACCCGATAATCCCCACAGCCATAACAATATACATATAAAACCTATTTTACCAAAACCTGCTCTTCCCACCTTTTACCTCCTGAAAAGACTATTTGTGCTTTTAAACAATACGGTTTGTTAACCTGCCAATTCCTTCAAGTTCGACAGTTACTACATCTCCTACTTCCATAGCGCCAACCCCTGAAGGCGTGCCGGTTAAAATTACATCGCCTGGATACAACGTCATAGCCTGGGTAATAAAAGCTACTAATTCAGGAACTTTAAAAATAAGATCATTGGTATTGGAACTTTGCTTTAACTGATCATTAAGATACAGTTTTATCCCAATATTACTTGCATCAATATCCGTCTCAATGCACGGTCCTAACGGCAAAAAGGTATCAAAAGATTTTCCTCTCGTCCATTGACCGTCACTGAACTGAATATCTCTGGCCGTCACATCATTAGCACAAGTATAACCTAAAATACATTCCGCGGCATCTTGAGCTTTTATATTCCTGGCTTCCTTTTTAATAACCACAGCAAGCTCAGCTTCATAATGCAAATTCTTGCTAATAGCTGGATATTCAATATTGCCTTCTGGATGATTTAAGGCAGAAGATGGTTTTAAAAATAATAAAGGCTGCTCGGGAAGTGCCTGTTTCATTTCCTGGGCATGGCCATGATAATTTAATCCGACACAAACAGCTTTCGTTATGGAACAAGGACTCAACAGCTCCACCGAATCGAAAGGGATGCTTTTCTCTGAAATTTCATATTCACCAAAAACATCACCACTTATGATGCGAATGATCTCACCCTGTAATTGACCGAATGTAGGATTCCCTTCATGCTGAAACCGGACAATCTTCATTCTTTCCCCTCCATTACTCGACACTCCACTTATAGTAAAGAATATTTTACAAAAATTCATATTTTCCTGCTAAATTCTTAATTTTTACACACCGATCTGATTTTTTGCCATGACCTTACTGCGCTTTACTTCGAATCACTAACGAATCATGCTCTATATCTTGGGCCTTTTTTTTCATAATAGCAAAGGACCATTGGATGGACGGTCCCAGAGTAAGAGCAATAATCACGGTACCAATACCAATAGGTCCCCCCAGAAAATATCCAAGAATAGCCACACTGCTTTCAATGGCAGTTCTTACTTTCCACACAGGCCACCCTGTCTTCTCAATGGTTCCTACCATAAAGCTATCCCTGGGGCCAGCCCCCAGAGCAGCAGACAGGTAAAAAAAACTTCCCCAGCCAATAATCAAGATACCTGCCAACAGCAAGCCTATTTGGAATGACCAATGAGTAGGAATAGGAATCCATTGACTGCTCATAAAAAAGTCAATAAAGATGCCGATAAAATACATGTTGGCAATCGTACCCCATCCTGGCTTTATTCCCAAGCAAAAACTGATGATAATAACTAACATTCCTGTCAATTGCGACACTTGCCCTAATGTTAATGGTATATAATGTACCAGCCCCAGGTGAAGAGCATCCCACGGTGCTGTACCCAAATCACTTTTTATTGTCAGTACAATGCCAAGACCAAAAAGCAGCAAGCCCCAAAACAAAAAAATAATTCTTCTTATCATCCTATGTTCTCCTTTACAGCCTTATCACTTCTAGGCTGAATATTTCTGCTTCCAAGTCTTTATTACACGCACGTTCTATATAACAAAGAAGCATTGTTGATCTACTATAAGCAACAATGCTTCACCTTTTCCTATTTCTTTATCTTACTTCATCGCCTGTTCAAGATCAAGAATAATATCACCTGGATGTTCAATACCAACAGATAAACGAATCAGACTTGGCGTCACACCCATCTGCAATTTACGCTCTCTAGGCACCGAACCATGAGACATAATATCAGGAAGATTGACCAGAGATTCTACCCCGCCCAGGCTATCCCCCAGCACACACAACTTTATATTTGCTAAAATCTTGCGGGCAAATGCCTCATCCCCTACATCAAAAGACACAACATTTCCTGTATTGCTGGCTTGACTGCGATGCAGCTCATAACCAGGATGATCTGCAAAGCCAAGATAATACACTTTTTTAACCTCAGGTCTAGATCGACGCAGAGGGTTATAGAAGACCCCTTGATCCCAATCCTTTTTCTGTGTTCTCTGCGTCTCTGCGGTTCAATCATGTTTAAGAAACTTATAAATTCTGATACGATAAGAAAAACGCTACACGTATTGTAAAATATAAAAAGAAAAGCACCTTGAAACACGAAGATGCGAAGAGTACGAAGAATTATCTTGCAAATTGAGCAGTAAAGGATTGAATTCTCCTATTCTCTGATCCAAAGATTTGTTTCGGCGTACCTTCTTCTACAATAATACCGCCATCCATAAACACTACCTTATTGGCTACTTCGCGGGCAAAGTCCATTTCATGAGTAACGATTACCATGGTAATGCCTTCCTGTGCCAATTTTTTTAAAGCAGAGAGCACCTCATTCACCAGCTCCGGATCCAGTGCTGATGTGGGTTCATCCAATAAAAGCACGTCAGGCTCCATGGCCATTGCCCGGGCAATAGCCACCCGCTGTTTTTGCCCGCCGGAAAGCTGCCCGGGATACGCTGACACCTTATCTTCCAATCCCATTTTCCTGAGCCATAACATCCCTTGCTCCCGAGCTTCCTGGCGAGGCATTTTTTTTACAGTCAATAATCCTTCTATCACATTTTCCAAGGCTGTTTTATGAGGAAAAAGATTAAACTGCTGAAATACCATGCCCGTACGCTGACGCAGCTGCCTGATCAAAGCATTGCCAGGCAGCTGCTGAATATCAATCGTAAAATTACCAATCCGAATTTGACCGGCATCGGGAGCTTCCAGATAATTGAGACAGCGCAGCAATGTAGTTTTTCCTGAACCGCTAGGTCCAATAATAGCACAAACTTCACCTAGACGAACCTTGAGATTCACATTTTTCAAAATTTCCACACTGCCAAATTTCTTATGCAAATCCGTAACTTCAATCATGATGATCCCCCTGGTATCATAAGTTTCCTCTCAAGCCACTCCTGCACCCACCCCATAGCAATTACCATTACCCAATAAAATACTGCCAAAGTAAGAAAATAAGGCATAAAAACAAACTGGGCAGCACTCTGTTCTTCCACCTGTCTCGTCAATTCCGGCACCGTAATAACAGAGGCTAAGGAAGACGATTTTAAAATGTCAATCAGGCAATTCCACAACGCGGGAATGGAAATTCGCATAGCCTGCGGCAATACGATCCTTTGCATCACCTGAACGTTACTCATACCAAGAGATAACCCAGCCTCCCGCTGCCCTACATGGATAGATTGAATTGCACCGCGAAAAATTTCTGATATGTAAGCGCCAAAATGCAAAATCAATCCGATAAGTGCCGCAGGAAAAGGTTCCAGCATAATATGAAAAGACGTTAAGCCAAAATATAATATCAATAATTGAACCAGCAGCGGTGTACCACGAAAAAAAGATACATAGAGCTTAGCGCTTTGTTCCAATATCTTCAGTTTCGAAATTCTCATGAGTGCTACTACCAAGCCTAATAATACTGCTCCGCCCATAGCCGCAGCACTTAAATAAATAGTAACGAAGGCTCCCTGTCCTAATACGGACAGGGAAGCAATGACAATATCCCACTCTCTATTTGCTAACATCTTCGCCAAACCACTTTTGCGATATCTTTAGATACGTACCATCTTCCTGCATCTCTTTAAGCGCCTTATCTACAGCGGCAACTAATTCAGGAGAACCTTTACGAAAGGCAAAGCCCATCTTTGCTGTATCAAATGTTTTGCCGCCAATTTTCAAATTTGGATTTGGGTTTTTCAAAAGATATTCTGCAACAAACAGACGATCATTGACCGTCGCTTCAATGCGTTTAGCCGCCAGGTCTGCAAAGATTTCATTTGCTCCTTTATAATGCTGAATGTTGGCTTCCGCTTTTTTAGCAATCTCTTCCCAGTTGCTGCCCTGCGTTACCCCTACTTTACGCCCTTTAAAATCTTCAATACCATTTATGTCCGTAGTATCTTTATTGACAATCACTTGTGCGCCAGATACTGTATAAGGAATGGAAAAATCATATTTCTCCAGTCTTTTTTCATTTATACTCACCTGATTGGCAATCACATCAAATCGCTCAGAATCAAGTCCCACAAACATGGATTTCCATTCTGTAGGAACAAATTCTGCCTTAACCTGCAGACGTTTTGCTACTTCATTAATAATATCAACATCAAAGCCTTCTAGTTCACCTTTTTCATTTTTAAATGTAAAAGGCGGATATGTGCCTTCGGTACCAACTTTGATTGTACCACGATGATGAATCGTCTCCAACAAGGTTTGCTTCTTTGGTTCCTCTACTTTTGCCGTCTGTGAACTACACCCTACGGCAAATACAGTTAACAAAAACATAATGATCAATCCGAGATTTCTTTTTTTCACAACATAATCCTCCCATATCATTTACTTAATAATTCCACCATACAACAAGCAGCTTACCCATGGACTTAAAATGGTATAAAAAAAGAAGGTGAGCGCAACGTATTACATCATGCGCCCAGCCTTCAGATTTCTGATCAGCAAATGGGATTCACTTTATCCTATTCAATTTCCCCACTGAAATTCCCATCAAATTATCAATATTTTACCATTGGGAATTATATTTGTCAAATTTTTTATTTTCTTCCAAATCATCATTAAACATGAATAATAAATATCAATTAATAAATTATTTCCTTAAAGGAAATACTATTTCTCTGTCGAAGTACATATAAAAAGTAAAGGAGTGATCCCCTTGGCTAAGCACGAACATTTTCAAATACAAATCGGCGATACAGAAAGAAGTATCGAAGAAATCATTGAGAGTATCCGTAAGTCTGACTTACCGATTGTCCATATTAAACAGGTATCTGGCGCTTCGCATCAAACAGGCAGCGGAGCTACCCTTGCTCTTCAGCTGACACCGGAAGCATTAACCGAGAAAGCTTTAAAAGAAAAATTAAACGAATATGGCGGCTGCATGTTTCAAATTGCCGCAGTTGCGAAGTCCTTGGAGTAGATACTAATAAGTCGCGGTATCCCCAACGAAAATGACCGCCTCTTTCAAGGGAGGCGGCCTTTTTCTATTATCAAGATGTTTTACGTTTTAATAAGCAGTTTGCCTGTATTTTAAAAGGGAGGGATTCTTCATGATTACGATTGCAGATGGCGGCGGCAGATTAGTTACGGCTCTTGTTATGGGCGCTATTATTGGTTATGAACGGCAGTGGCGTAATAAATCAGCCGGGCTTCGTACACACGCTTTGGTTTCCTTAGGCGCTTGTCTTACCATGATTGTTTCATTGAATATTTCACTCGATTTTTATTTCTTATACGGTCTGACGAATGCCGATCCTGAACGAATTGCCGCTCAGGTAATCAGCGGCATTGGTTTTCTGGGGGCCGGAGCCATTATGAAAGAGGGCTTCAATATCATCGGTTTAACGACAGCCGCCAGCTTATGGATTGTTGCTGCTGTAGGTTTAGCTGTTGGAGGAGGTTATTGGGCTTTTGCACTGCTGGCTACCATTTTGTCATACATCACTTTGAAATGGCTATCCAAATTTGAAAAAGCTTATATCCCGCTGCCAGACACCTCTTTGCTGGTAACGGCAACGGATGAATTAGATCAAATTGGCAGAATTGTTTCCTTCTTTGGAGCAAAAAATATCCGCATCAAAGATATACATGTAGATGATCAAAAAGATGAAGGCGTAGTGCTTTCCGTTACATTATGTTCTGTTCCCAGAAATATTTCAAAACTGATAGAGGGCTTATTAACTGTAGACGGTGTCAAAGACGTAAAAAAAGAAGTATTTCTATAATGCAGACAATAAAGAATCATGTGGCATGAACCAAACCAAGGTCCATGCCACATGATTTTTTTTGAGCGAAGAATACCTAAACCTATTTTATCAGTCATCCATTCATAAAAATCAGCGCTTTTTTAGGATAACTATACTGTTTCCTAATTAAAAGGCAAAATCGCCATTCTTAAATACAGGTATCTCTTTCCCTGCTGCTGTCGTTCCAATGATCTCAAGATCATTGGTTCCTATCATAAAGTCTACATGTGTCAGAGAATCATTAACACCCAAGGCATTTAACTGTTCCTGATCCATCTTCTCGCCATCTTTGATACATACTGGATAAGCCTTGCCGATTGCCAAATGACAAGAAGCATTTTCGTCAAATAAGGTATTAAAATACAAGATATTCGAATTGGAGATGGGTGAATTGAATGGCACTAAAGCCACTTCACCAAGATAGCAGGATCCCTCATCCGTTTCAATAAGTCCCTTTAATATTTCATAACCCTGCTTAGCCGTAAACTCAACAATTTTCCCATCCTTAAAAGTAAGAGAAAACTCATCAATTACATTGCCATTATAGTTTAAAGGCTTGGAACTCATCACCTTGCCATTGACACCCGTTTTCTTCGGTAAGGTGAAAACTTCTTCCGTTGGCATATTGGCCAAGAATTCCAATCCTTCCGGGGTATATTCAGAACCGCCGAGCCATATATGATTAGCAGGTAATTCTATTTTTAAATCCGTACCTTTGGAATTCTTATAATGCAAATATTTAAATTGATTCGTATTT
Organism: uncultured Pelosinus sp.; assembly: GCA_963526485.1. Lineage (GTDB taxonomy): Bacteria > Bacillota > Negativicutes > DSM-13327 > DSM-13327 > Pelosinus. The sequence continues at coordinate 265,592 of CAURNS010000005.1, read as the reverse complement.
AAGAATTTTGCACTGTTCTTTAAATTTTGCTTATGTTCTTCCCAAGCTGCTACAGGATCTGGTGTATCAACTCTCACCGTTTTAATAATAGCATCCCAAAGCTTAGCGACCGCTTCTTCCTCCGGTAAGTCAGAGAAAACTTTCTTGGCCCAGGACTTTGTAGGGATGGATACAACGCACCAGGAATTTTTGTTACTCATTAACCTTTCTCTATGCTCTTTCAGAGCTGTATTACTTGCTTTCTGCACTTTTACTAATCTTCCCGGATTCACATCCTTTAAAAGTTCAGGGTCAGATGCAGCAATACTGACAAAAGCGGCCCCTTGCCTTACATAAGACAAATAAAATTCTTTCTGCCACTCAGGAAACTCATCAAATACTTCTTCCGGCGCTTGTAAGAATTTGATCTTTGCCAGTAATTCATCTTTCCAGCTAACAACAACATCCCTTGCTCCCTCTTCGTAAGCACATTGAGCTATCAACCTGGTAAAGAAAGCACATTCAATCGGTGAATTAATTACTAAGGTTTGCCCTTTTTGAATATTGACCCCTGATTTTACAATGAGACGCGCATATTTTTCCAGCATTTTATTATCCATCATTTTTCCTAGTCAGCTTCTGCCATATTGGCCAGAAACCACTACGTTTCACTCCTTTGCAATTTACTGAGCTGTTTTACCTAATAGAATATTTTAAAATACTTTGTTATAGACTCTATTTTTATACCTGTAAAGGAAAAATACCTCTACACCACGTAATAGGTAAAGGTCCTTTTTATATTTCCTTATTGTAACATTCAATGCAAAATGTAACAACTACCCTACATGAAACAAGGAGGCATACATGATTTCACTATGCAAAACCTGGCTGCGGGAAACAGATCGAAATTATCTGCTTTTTCTTCTGGCGAGTGTCTTTCTCGGGATTGGTCAAAGTGTTGACGGCTCAACCCTGACAAACTACCTAAAAGAAAATTTTCAGATGCTCATTGTACAGCGTTCCGCTCTTGAATTTCCAAGGGAGCTTCCTGGATTGCTCGTAGTCCTTGTCATCGGCTCACTTTACACCCTTGGTGATATCCGAATCGCTGTGATTGCCAACCTGCTCGCTGCCTTAGGCATGTTTTCCTTAGGTCTGATCCCCCCGGAATACTCCTTTTTAGTCGTTGCGATCTTTATCTACAGTATGGGACAGCACATCTACATGCCTTTATCCAATAGTATTGGCATGAGTTTCGCCACCAGTAAAGATTTCGGGAAAAAATTAGGACAGCTGAGTGCCGCCAATACGGCGGCACTGGTAGTAAGCAGCGCTGTCCTTTGGGCCTTGTTTAAATTCCTGCATATCAGTTATACCACGTCGTTTACCATTGGCGCAGTCTCTTTTATCATTGCAGCGCTGCTGCTCAGTAAGATTACAGCCACCCAAAGAGTAAAAAATACTACCCGTTTTATCTTCCGGAAAGAGTATGGCTTATACTATTGGCTTTGTATTCTGTATGGTGCCAGAAAGCAGATCTTTATTACTTTTGGCCCCTGGGTGCTTGTGGATATTTTTAAAGAAGAAGTCGCTACCATGGCCCTATTATTTTTTATCATTTCTGTAACAGGTATTTTTGTAAAGCCTTTTATTGGCCATTTGATCGATAGAATCGGGGAAAAATTCATTCTTAACAGTGAAGCCATCGCCTTTTTTTTCATCTGTCTGGGATATGCCTTTGCTGAGGATGTTTTTACACCCAGCTATGCGCTCATCTGCGCCAATGCCTGCTATGTCCTGGATCAGACATTAAGCTCTGTCAGTATGGCAAGAGCAACCTACCTGAAAAAGATCGCTCTCGTTGAAACAGATGTTTCACCAACCTTATCCCTGGGAACCAGCATTGATCATATTGTAACCATGTTCCTCCCCATTATCGGCGGTCTGGTCTGGTATAATAATGGGTCCCAGGGTTATAAATATGTATTTCTCGGCGGTGCTGTGATCGCTGTTATTAATTTTATCTCAACAAGTTTCATTAAAATTAAAAGCACTGATAGTCTTTAATCTAGAGCCGCAGCTCATTCATAAGGCTGAATCTCCACTAACTCTGGAATGGTCACAAACGTATAACCTTGTTTTTTTAATTCATCAATCATAACAGGTAAGGCTTCTAAACTGCCGCCTAAATGTGGATTGACGCCATCATGCTGCAAGACAATAAAACCATTTTTCATTTTAGGTACCACTCGCTCCTGCACCGTTTTTGCGTCCAATCCCTGCCAATCATCCGTATCTAAGGACCATAAAATAATCATATTGTGCCGTGAATAAATAACATTATCCACAATATCATTATGAAAACCGTAGGGCGGCCGCACCAGTTTAGGCGTTTTTCCAATAATCTTGCTGATTATCGCTGCACATTCTGTAATTTCTTTGGTGACACCTGGGGCATCCAGCTTTGTCAGATCAACATGATCCAAGGTATGATTCCCAATAATATGCCCTTCTGCGTCAATCCTTCGCAGCATGTCCGGATATGCCTGGGCTTGCTGACCAATCACAAAGAATGTTGCCTTTACCTGCTTTTCTTTCAATACTGCTAAAATCTTAGGCGTCCACTCATTTTCCGGTCCATCATCAAAGGTTAATGCGACCTTTTTATCCTGTGCGCTGCCAGCCCAATAAAGCTTTCCAGGAATATTGTGTCCCCGTTTGTACTTATTGGTATCATTATTTGCATCATTACCCGAAGCTGCTTCTCCCACGGTTTGCGGAACAGGAACTGACTGGGTTTCTGGTTTTTTCGCAGGAGTACAAGATGTCATAAAAAAAATTATGATCAGCAAACCACATAAAAAAAGCAAACTATTTTTTTGGTTCATAGTATCACCCTTGCTTAGCTTAACACGCAGTTATGGCTTTTATTCATCTTACATCTCAGCCTCTTAGCAGCAAAAAAATAAAACAAAAAAACTGACCTCCCAAAAGTTAGCGTTTTAAGGTCTAACTTTTGGGGGTCAGTTCAATCGTCGAAATATGAGTCTTATTTTGTATACTCTGTCAATGGGATGACTGACTGCTTTCGCCAGTTTTTCCCTCTTCCGCTTTAATTGCATTTTCCAGCGTATGCCATGATAAAACAGCACACTTCACTCTGGCAGGCATATTGGAGATATTCTGTAAAGCAACCGCCTCATCCAATATTTCCAATTGATCATCGTCTGTGATTTCCCGCTTGATCATACCCAGAAATGTATCAATCAGCTGCTGCGCTTTTTCAACGGTTTGTCCGCGAACCAAATCAATCATCATGGATGTGGAAGCTTGAGAAATGGCACAGCCAACGCCCGTAAAGGCTGCATCTTCAATAATGCCGTTTACTACTTTTAATGCTAATTCTATTTCATCCCCGCAGCTTGGGTTTCTGCCTTTTAGAATCACGGTAGGATTTTGCATCTGCTTTTTATTTCTGCCCGATTTATTATGCTCCGCAATAATTTCAGTATAAATATCACTAAGATTCATAACCAAGCACTCCCCTGACACGTCCCAGACTGCTGATCAATGCATCCACATCCTCACGTGTATTATAAAAATAAAAACTAGCACGGCAAGTTGCATTCACACCCAGATATTGCATTAAGGGATGAGCACAATGATGACCAGCCCGTATCGCAATTCCATCAGCATCCAAAATAGAGGATACATCATGGGGATGGATATCTTTTACATTAAAAGATATCACCCCGGTTTTATTAGAAAGATCATCACAACCATAAAGAGTAATAAAGGGAAGCTGCTGCAGCTTGGGTATAGCATAATGGATTAAATCTTTTTCAATTCGTTCGATATTCTCCAAGCCGACTTTCTCAAGATACTCAATAGCTGCTGACAGCCCTAACACCCCTCCCACATTTTGCGTTCCTGCTTCGAATTTAGCAGGCAGCGGTGCAAAAGAAGTATCCTGCTCCCATACATACTCAATCATATCCCCGCCGCATAAGAAGGGCGGCATTTTATCCAGCAGATGTTCTTTACCGTATAACACGCCAACACCCATCGGAGCCAGCATCTTATGTCCTGAAAAGACAAAAAAATCGACATCCAATGCCTTTACATCGATGGAAAGGTGAGGAACACTTTGCGCACCGTCAACGATAACAACAGCTCCTACACTATGAGCCTTATGAACAATCTTCTCAATAGGATTGATGATACCAAGCACATTGGATACCTGAGTAACAGCTACTAATTTTGTTTTGCTGCTAATTTTCTTTTCGATTTCCTCATCCGTCAGAATACCCGCATCATTTACATACAAGTATTGTAATGTGGCTCCTTTGGCCTTGGCTACCTGCTGCCAAGGAACAAGATTGCTGTGATGCTCAGCAATGGAAATAACAATTTCATCACCGGGATTTATGAAAGTCATACCATAGCTATAGGCCAGTAAATTTAAAGATTCAGTGGCATTCTTAGTAAAAATAATCTCACTTGTTTTTTCTGCCCCTAAAAATTTTCTTACCGTTTCCCGAGCATTTTCATAGCCTTCCGTAGCCCTGACGCTTAATTCATAAGCACCTCGATGGGGATTCGCATTAAAAGCTGCATAATATTCCTGAACGGCATTGATAACCGTGAGAGGCTTTTGCGTCGTTGCCCCATTGTCAAGATAAACAAGCCGTTTCCCATTCATCGTTTTCTGTAAAATAGGAAAATCATTTACATAATCATTAGACATGACCCAGCCGCCTCCTTAAATGAGTAGAAATTGTCTCTTTCAATTCTGTAACAGGTATTTTTTCCAGAATAGGCTGGAAAGAAGCTTCAATAATGATTTTCTTTGCCTCTACTTCGCTAAGCCCTCTGCTCATAAGATAAAACAATTTATTTTCATCTATTTTTCCTGTACTAACAGCATGCTGTCCTTCTACGGCATCTTCCCCGCATAACATCAACGGTATCGAGCGATTTCGCACCGCGGGGCTTAATAAAACCGTATATTCTTCTTCTTTACCTTTCGAGCCATTCGATCCTTTGATAAAATCTAACGTCCCTCTAAAGACCTTTTGACTCTGGTCTAGCAGCACACCTCGTGCTTCCATACTGCTCAACGATTCACGGGCTTGATGAGTCATCACATAATTCATGTCAATTTTGCGATTCTTATCACCAAAGTATATAGAATGAATGGTTCCCGTGCTATTTTTCCCGATTAACTGCACGTTACAGCCTGTAACGGTCTGTAAAGCACCAATTTCCAATAATGTAAAATCAACCTGCCCGCTCTCATCAGCCATTGCCCCAACAGCATCAATATGAGTATCCTGATCAGCCAGCATTTGTACTTTAATCAAATGAACGACAGCACCCTGCTGGGCAAATACTTTAGTCACACCGCTATGAAATCCGGCTTTACGACAGGAAGATGTATAGTTGATAATAATTGTGGCCTCACTGTTCTCGTGAGCAAGGATAAAGTGATCATCCACTAGCGTTGGATTTTGTTCATCTAAGTCATATTGCAGAATAATTGGAGTTTCTATTTTCTGCTCTTTTTCTATTTCAATAAAATAACCGCTGTTTTGATTCACTTTAACAAAGTCTTTCATGGCATCACTTGCACCCACATCCATCTTCTTTTCCATAAATTGAATCTGGTTTCTCTTTAGGTGAATATCTGTGATGGTAACGCCCTCTGTACAGCCTTGCTGTACAGGCTGCTTCAAGTAATCCGTTACAGCAGGAATATCAGACTCAAGAGTGGCAGCATTGACCCCCAGCCAGTTCCAGGTTGTAACTGGAATGGAATTTATATTGCTTTGCAGTTTTTCCATATCATCATCCCCTATCCGATGGTGCCTTCCAGCTCTAAATTAATTAAATTATTCATTTCCACAGCATATTCCAAGGGTAGTTCCTTGGCAATCGGTTCCGCAAATCCTCTTACAATCATCGCCTTAGCCTCTTGCTCACTGATACCCCGGCTCATGAGATAAAAAATCGCCTCATCACTGATCCTGCCAATTTTAGCCTCGTGGCCAATATCCACTTCATCATTTGCAATATCAATGACTGGCAGGGTATCCGAACGGGAAAAATCATCCAGCATTAACGATTCACAGTTGACCAGGGATTTGCAATGATGAGCATTCGCTGCTACTTTTATCGCACCACGATAAACCGCAACCCCTCCCCCTTTGGAAATCGATCGGGAATTAATATTCGAGGAAGTATATGGTGCTGCATGAATGACAGCCGCCCCTGTGTCCAGAACCTGCCCTTTAGCGGCAAAAGTGACACCGTTAAACTCTGCCCGTGCTCCTTCGCCCTTAAGAATACTGCGAGGATACAGCATGGAAATCTTAGAACCAAAAGAACCAGAAACCCATTGAATAGTACCATTTTTTTCAACCAAGGCCCGCTTGGTATTCAAATTCAACATATTTCTTGACCAGTTTTCAATAGTCGAGTAGCGCAGACTGGCATCCTCTTTGATGTATAGTTCAACACACCCTGCATGCAAATTAGTAACATTATATTTGGGAGCAGAACAGCCTTCAATAAAATGAAGCGACGCTCCTTTATCCACGATAATTAACGTATGTTCAAACTGCCCTGCTCCTGGTGAATTTAAGCGAAAATAAGACTGCAGCGGTATTTCCACCTGAACACCAGGTGGCACATAGACAAAAGAACCACCTGACCAAACAGCCCCATGCAGCGCTACAAACTTATGATCATTTGGTGTAACAAGCTTCATAAAATATTCCTTGATCATAGGTTCATACTCTCTTAGGGCACTTTCCATATCGGTGTAAACCACACCTTGCTTGACCAGTTCCTCTTTGACACTATGATAAACCACTTCAGAATCATATTGAGCTCCGACCCCAGCCAGTGATTCTCTTTCTGCCTGCGGTATTCCGAGGCGTTCGAAGGTATTTTTAATATCCTCAGGAACCTCCTGCCATTTTCCCTTCATCTCCGTATCCGGACGAACATACGTAACAATATCATCCATATCCAGCTCGTGCAGGGAAGGTCCCCAGGCAGGCATTGGTATTTGATTATAAATCTCTAAGGAATGAAGCCGAAAATCCCGCATCCATTCCGGATCATGCTTTTCTCTGGATATATCCAGCACGATTTCAGGCGTTAATCCTTTTACCACTTTATAACGATATTGATCCTTATTTTTAATATCATAAAGCCCCCGATCAATATCGGCGACAACCGTCTTTTTCTTATCCATGGAACGTACTCACCTCACCCAGATCAGCAGACTCTCCACCGAAATGCAGAAAACCATCTTCATTGATTTGGGATATCAACGAAGCATCACCCGTCTGTATAATTTTACCGTTCATTAAAATATGAACATAATCTACTTTTAACTGTTCAAGAATTTTTGTATTATGAGTAATAATTAAAATTGCATTCTGCTCATTTTTGAAATGCTTTACCCCGGAAGAAACAATACGGACAGCATCAACATCCAAACCAGAATCCGTTTCATCCAGCATAGCCAGTTTAGGATTGATCATCATCATTTGTAATATTTCATTTCTTTTCTTTTCCCCGCCTGAAAATCCGACATTTACATGCCGCCCGGCATAGCTATTGTCTATCTTCAAGGTTTCCATTGCTTGTTTCAGCTCTTTTTTAAATGCCATAATTTTTATATTCTCACCGGTTATAGCATTTTTAGATGTCCGCAGCAGATTTTCTACTGTAATTCCCGGTATTTCTTCAGGATTTTGAAATGATAGAAAAATCCCTTTTCTCGCCCGTTCATAAGTTTTTACAGCAGTAATATCTTCCCCTTCAAAAGTAATAGAGCCAGAAGTTATCTCATACTTTGGATGACCCATGATCAAATTTACTAACGTGGATTTTCCTGAACCATTAGGGCCCATGATAACATGAACTTCTCCTCTGTTAATTTCAAGATCCAGGCCTTTCAAAATTTCTTTCCCTTCAACGGCTGCATGTAACTCATGAATTGCTAAAAGTTTTTCCACCATTTTTCCACCTCGTTATATTATCAAATTCAAAATTATTTTTATCTATTTCTTTTTTATTAATTCCTAGTATTCATAGTGAATTGCTGGGAATTAAATTTATCTTATTCCTTTTTATACTGACTGTCAAGTCGTACCAAATTTATAAAAATATTTAAAATTTTGCCACAAAAAGGCCCTTCTAGTACCAGAACCTCTTAATTCTATATGTTTGACGCAAAGCGTCTTAATAAATTCCGCCAATACATACAAACAGCAGCATCTAAGATGCTGCTGTTTGTATGTACTGACCCCTGCACTTCCAATACCCAGTCTAATACCAGAATTTTTTTATGATAAAAGCCTCCGTACTGGCAGATAAACTATTTAGTTACTTAGCAGCCAAAGCGATGCCAAGTTCAAGAGCGCGTTTATTAATATCTTCCGTGCCTTTTGGCACCCGGTGCAGAATAGCAGCCGTAATAGACTCAACACTTACTGCCTTGGTAGTGGCTACAATAGCTCCCAATGCCACAATGTTAGCAAACAGCGCTTTGCCCAGCTCGGCAGTCACCTTTTCCGTAATTGGCAGATGATACACATTTTTCAAATGCTCTGGTACTTTTTTTACAAAAGTAGTATCAATCATTAATATTCCATCTTCAGGTAAATCCTTGGAATATTTATCAACAGCCTCTTGCGTCATTGCCAGCACAAGATTTGGATTTGTTACCTTTGGATAGTGAATGGCCTTCTCTGAAATAATAACTTCAGACTTACTGGCACCACCTCTGGCTTCTGGACCATAGGATTGGGACTGAATTGCCATCTTGCCATCCAACAATGCTGCTTCTGCCAAAATGATGCCTGCTAAAATTAATCCTTGTCCGCCAGAGCCAGATAATCGCATTTCAATCATATTATTTAGCTCCTTTCTGGGCTCTATCAATTATGCCTTGGTATTGTTTGGTATATTCCGGAGCCTCACTCTTATGCAATACACCAATGGTAAACTTTCCTTCCAACTGTTCCGGACTCATTTTTTTGGCAGCTTCGATCGTAACAGCATGATCACGCTGCGTTTTCAGCATAGTAGAAGCATCGCCTTTTTTATTTTGACGGCCAAAATAAATAGGACATTGGGTCACGGCTTCGATCAGAGAAAAGCCATCATGACTAATCCCCTGAGCAATCACATCGACCAGCATCTTACTATGGAAAGCCGTACCGCGGGCCACATAAGTAGCACCAGCTGCCTTGGCTAACTCGGTAATATCAAAAGCACGCTCTAACGTACCATATGGAGCCGTTGTTGCTTTACTGTTGGTAGGTGTCAGCGGTGAATATTGACCGCCTGTCATGCCATAAATATTATTATTAAATAAAATAACAGTCAGATTGATATTACGGCGAGCCGTATGTATAAAGTGATTGCCGCCAATCGCAGTACCATCACCATCGCCAGTAATAACAATAACATTCAGATCCGGATCTGCCAGCTTGATACCTGTCGCCACAGGTAAAGCACGGCCATGGACCGAATGTACCGTATCAAAATTCAGATAACCTGATGCCCTTGATGAACAGCCTATCCCCGAGACAATTACGGTTTTATCCTGATCAAGACCTAATTGGTCAATTGCTTTGACAATCGAACTCGTAACAATACCATTGCCACAGCCTGGACACCAAATATGGGGCAAACGCTGGCGGTAATATTTTTCTATTAATTTTTCCATCTTTGTACCTCCCTAGATTAAAGATTTTTCACAAATGCTAATAATTCTTTTGGTGAAATGGGTTCCGAGTCATATTTAGACAGAGGTTTCACTGGGACTTTTCCTTCCACCGCTTTCTTGACTTCTCCCACCATTTGACCATAGTTAAGTTCAGGAACAACAATCACTTTAACTTTTTCAGCTAATTTGGCAATCTCTTTTTCAGGGAAAGGCCACACGGAAATCAAACGGAACATACCGACTTTAATACCTTGTTCACGAGCCATATCAATCGCTGCATAAGCAGAACGTGCTGTACCGCCATAGGTTACAATGGCAATTTCTGCATCATCCAGATTATATTCTTCGTACATAGTGATGTTATCAATATCTCGTTCTACCTTATCATGCAGCCTCTTAAGCAATGCTTCCGTTGCTGCTGGCGATCCATTGGGAAAACCGGTTTCGTCATGTACCAGGCCGGTCACATGCTGCCGATAGCCTGTACCAAAATCAGCCATAGGAGGCACGCCGTCACTATCTGGCTGATACGCTTTAAACTCGCCAGGACCTACTCTTGGACGTTTGCGCACTGGTTTTTCAATCGTATCATAATCAGGAACTTCTATTCTTTCACGCATATGTCCAATGATCTCATCAAGCATCAACAGAACAGGCATGCGATATTTCTCAGACAATTCATAAGCCTTAATGGTTAATGTAAAACATTCAGGTACACTAGCTGGCGTTAGAGCAATCACAGGATGATCACCATGCGTTCCCCATCTGGCCTGCATCATGTCTCCCTGCGCCGGAGATGTCGGCTGCCCGGTGCTGGGACCTACCCGCTGCACATTCGCTATAACAATGGGTACTTCAGCAATCGTTGCATACCCGATAAACTCCTGTTTCAAAGAAAAACCAGGACCGCTTGTCGCAGTCAACACCTTTTTACCTGTTAAAGAAGCACCAATAATAGCACCAATACCAGCAATCTCATCTTCCATTTGAATAAATTTGCCGCCAACTTCCGGCAGACGTTTTGACATTATCTCAGCAATTTCCGTTGACGGTGTAATCGGATACCCGGCAAAAAATGTAACGCCTGCAGCGATCGCACCTTCAGCACATGCTTGATTTCCTTGCAAGAGCAGTACTTTTCCCACTATTAAATCACTCCTCGATTTTCTTTACAAATATTGCATAATCAGGACAACGCATTTCACATTGCTTACAGGTAATACATTTTGATTCATCAACAACCGTAATCTTACCAAGAGCATCCAGGCCTAGGACCTGTTTAGGACAGAAAGTAACACAAACGCCACAGCCCTTACAATGTTTTCCTATTGTTTTAATCGCCAATGTCTTTCACCTCCAACATTTCTTATACCATACTATGTACTTCCTTTATATGAATCAGAAAGAATACCTAAAGGACAATTAACATTCTAAAATGTACACATGATATACCATGATTTGGAATACTACAAGCTGCCTTTAGCTGATTCAATTAAATAAGGGTATAAGAGATAATATAATACAAATACAGCAAACTGTAAAGGCAAGACCTTCTCCCTAAGAACGAATGTCTTTGCAAAATTCATCATCTGCGGGAAAGATCAAACCAATCTGCCTTCTGCATTCATCCATAATCTCCATAACATCCAGGGAAATCTGCAATGTATTCTTACTAGATTCCATTTTATTATTTTTTAGTAATTCAATAAACTCTGCCACTTCATAAAACATAAAATCGCTACATTGCTCTTGGGAAATATCTTCACTTGAGCCATCACGATAGACAATCTTCACCATCCTGGGAGTTGATATTTTATCAATGACAAGGATGCCCTTTTCTCCCTGTATTTCATTGACTGCCTCAGAATTTGTGATTTTCGAGTGGGAGATAATGACTTCCATATCAGGATAATGAAGAATAATGCTGCCTGCACCATCAATACCATTATGGAGCATAATCCCATTGGCCGAAACTTTACCAGGTTTACCAAAGAGATAAACGGCAGGAAAGATGCAGTATACACCAATGTCCATAATTGATCCATTGGAAAATTCCGGGTTAAAGGCATTGGGTATTTCTCCCGCCTTAAGTCCATCATACCTGGAAGAATATTGACAAAAATTCGCAAAAAATTTTCTTACCGGCCCAATCTTGTGAAGGTTTTGTTTTACGGCCTGAAAGTTAGGAATAAAGGTGCTCTTCATGGCTTCCATTAATAATACCTGATTCTTTTGCGCAGCCTCCACCATGCTGGATAATTCTTTACGATTGGAGGCAATCGGTTTCTCGCAAAGAACATGCTTGCCGTGAGACATAAGCAGCACTGCCTGACTAGCATGCAGAGAATTAGGACTAGCGATGTATACGGCGTCGATCTGACTCGACGCAGCCATCTTCTGTAAATCGGTGAAAACATGCTTTACGCCATGCTTGTCAGCGAAAGCTCGGCCCTGCTCTTCTGTCCGGGAATAAACTGCTGCTAATGAAAATTCACCATGCAGTCTGGCACACCGAATAAAATCATCCGTAATCCTGCTTGTTCCAACAACACCGAAACGAATCATAATCTTCTTCCTCCCTTACATTGTGCTTAATTTTAAAATAGCCTTTGCATCCTCTGGCAAGATGGGGCTTGCCTGGTTATCTCTGGCAAAATGACCAAAAAATATACTTCATTCCTAAATTACGGGCATATTGTTATCCAAGTTATAACATTCTTCCTATATTTATAATCACCTGCCTGCATACCAGAAGATACAAGAAACGACTTGGCACACTTTGAATGCAGAAGATCCTGACGAACTTGCTTATATATGCATAATTTAATTATAAAATGCCAAGCTATCATAAAGGACATAATCATCGATGCACGCTTGAACAAGATTTCTTATGATACGAAACATGATTAAAACATGCACTACCAATGACAAGAGGAGGTTCTCATGAACATGATACAACAGAAGAAATGGATCATAGTATTCCTTGGATTATGCCTGGCAGCCACGCTTTTATTAGGTGGGTGTACCGATGTTAACCCAATTACACCCCAGCAGCCAACGCCTGCTCCGACCACACCTTCTTCTAATGCTCCTACCCTTCCTACTCCTACGGCTCCCCCTAAATCAACAAATGATATGAAGGATGTTACTGTCGTCTACAAATACGGTGATACAGGCAAAGTCCAGCTCTCTGACAATAATCTCTCCCTAAAAATAGGACAAAGACTCATTCTCCAACCCGCACCAGGCCTTACCCAAAATACTCGCTTTACTTCCTCAGGTGAAAACTTCTTCAGTGACGTGATGAAACAAGAAACGGGACCGGATAGTACGAAAGCAGTATTTACAGCAATAGCTCCCGGCAAAGGCAGACTTAGTGTCATTCCAAACACCACGGATCTCGATAGGGCTACCGATCTGTGGGTAACAGTGGAGAAATAAAGAATCATTTATCACGACAACTCATCTTTACCCTGTTTTTTTCAGACTTTGCAGCATGCAAAGTCTGTTCTAGTATGCCTGTTGTCAGATATACACCGCAAAATACCAACAATCCCCCCAGACACTGAGCCTCAGTGACTCTTTCACCGAGTATTCCGCTGATAATCGCCGTAAAAACAGGAATTAAATTCAAAAATACTCCGGCCTTACTGGCACCGACTTTCTGTACCGATAAATTCCAGATCACAAAAGAACCTAACGATGGAAAAAGAATCATATACAGAATGCCTGTAACGGCTAAAGAGTCAATTTTTGTTACATCAATCCCCTGAAAAAGCGCGAAAGGCGCCATCAGTAAAACAGAAAAGCCTGTTGATATGGCCGTAGCTGCAATCGGCGGAGTGGATAATCGTCTCCCCAGCAGGGAGTAAAATGTCCACATGATAACGGCCCCGATCATCAGCAAATCACCTGCATTAAACTGCATCTTACTGATTCGCTCCCATTCACCATTTGTTAAAACCACGAATGCGCCGACTAACGAAAGCAAGAATCCGAATACCTGCATCAGAGAAAGTTTCTCCCGATACAGAATCATCGAAAAAACCACAATAAGCCCAGGGTTCAAAGCACTCACCAACGCAGCATTGGTAGCTGTTGTATATTCCAGCGCCGAATAAAGCACCAGATTGTAGCCGATAATCCCAAGTAACCCCATACCCAATAATAAAAACCATTCTTTTCTTGCCCTATTCCATACAGGTTTCTCTATATAATGAGCAATGGGAAATAAGAAAAACATGGCTAACGTCCATCGCGCAAAAGTAATCCACAACGGAGACATTTCTGCAATGACATATTTGCCAAATACATAATTACCTGCCCAAAATAAATTACAAATCACCAATAAAAACCAGATTCCGTATTTTGACATATCTTCTCTCTCCTTAACCCAACACTTGACCAAACCAGCAATAATACAAAAAGCTCAAGGATCATGTGATCCTTGAGCGCCATTGCTTTCAGTATGTATTTTACTATATCATATCCGTACTGCTTTTGCCAGTAATACAACGGTACGCTGAGCCTCTTAAAATTATGAGGCTCAGCGTACCGCTGTATTCTGCTCTAACGAAAAGAAAAACTCCCTGCCTACTCAAAAAACAGAGAGTTTAACAAAAAAGCACCATCATACAGTTCCTTCCTTTATTATAGAGCCTATCATCCGTATTGCTCTTCCTTCTACCATGTACTGTTTTCTAACGATGCAACCCATTCGCGCATTGATTTAAAAAGCAACCAAACACACGTAGCACCGGGATCTTGAAAAATAGCTGCTTTCTCATGCAAGGGCTTAGCAAGCTCCAACCGAACCTCCTTCCGGCACCATTTCTCCATGCTTTCCTGTGCACCAAATTCAGCTACATATAAAGCCTGAAAGAGAGTATCGCCTTCTCTAACACTATGACCAAAAGCTGCCACTGCCCGCTCAAACGCATCAATGATAATCTGGTCGCTGCGACTAGTCCCACCCCGGGATTTTAAAATTTGTAAGGCATTTTCCAATATCATAGACAGCTCTGTTATGCTCATCTCATTCATAATTGGCAATCCTTTTACGCCGCCGAGAAACAACGTCCCCAAAATAGCACCGGAGAAACCTCCCATGGATGTCAATATTGCCACCCCGCAGGTTTTAAAAATATCATTAATATGCAAAGGCTGCTGCGCGGACAGCTTCTTTCGAACAGCAACAAAACCAATCTCTATCTCCATGCCATAATTTCTCGTACTGCAATGAGGATCTAATTCGTCTAACAATGGTTTATGTATAATCATCTGCTTAGCGATATACAGAAACAGCTTCTGAGTTTGCTCTACATTTAACGAAACAATCAAATATAATCACCTGCCGCCATTTTAAAATCACTTCTTGCTATGATCACCTCCTTAGCCAGCTTTACCTTTTGGGAACTTATTCCGTTCTCGCAGCACACCAGGTAAAAAAAATAACTCATCAAAAGAAGTCTGGGGAAAAGCTTTTAATGCACCAGCAATAAAATCCTTACCTGGGTCATGGATACCGGTTTTAACCTTCCAAAGCTGCGATGGACTTATTTCCATTATTTCGGCACATTTTCTTTCCTCATTCAATTTGTACTTGATTTGATTTTCTTCAAAAGCCTTGATATTCAGCTTGACAGTTAAGGTTTTCCCTTCTTTCACACATTTCACCTCCCTAGTTGTATCGTCATCGCAACATAATAGTATCACGCCTTAAGCGAGTCCGCAACACATGTTTTTATAAAACTTTTCGCGCACGCAACATTATTTTTATTGCGTCTACGAAACAAGGAAGTTTATACTAAACATGAGGTGCTTTTCAATGATTGATAATACTGGAAAACAACAAAAAGAATTTGGACTATGGTTTGCAAAACTAAGAGAAGAAAGTGGCTATAAAAGTCAGCGTCAACTTTCTATAATTTCCTCTGTAAGCAACACTACCATATCTAGAATGGAGTCGGGAGAGCAAAAAGCCAATCCCAAAACCTTAGAAAAGTTAGCACCATATCTGAATTGCTCATTTGAAGATTTAATGATGAAATCCGGTTATATTCCGACCACGTATAACGCTCACCAGCAAACGGTGCTGCCAGCAAATGCAGTGGAATTTTCCTCTACTTTTGCAGTTCCGGTATTAGGCCACATCCCGGCTGGTATTCCCTGCCTCGTGCGCGAAGCCGTGGAATTCTACGAAGACCTGCCGCGTAAATGGCTGAATGGTGATCCTAACAACTTTTTCATTTTACGCGTAGAAGGAGACAGCATGGAAGGTGCTAAAATTTTTGACGGTGATCTGGCCCTCATCCAAAAACAGCTCACCTTTGACAATGGACAAATATGTGCCGTCGGGATTATGGGAGATATGCCAGAATTATATGCAACATTAAAGTATGTCTATTCCATCGATGATGATTATTTAGAACTCGTTCCCGCCAACAATAAATATCCCCGAAGAAAAGTTCACAAAAAGAATGTAAATATTTTTGGTATATTGAAAAAGACATTAAGAAATCATTAGTAAAAGATCAGCGAGGAAAATTGTTAAACAAATTTCTCTCGCTTATTTTTTTCTCTGGAAACAAAAGGTTATCTGCCCTAGGAATGAGACTCCTGCCTCATCTGCCTTAAGTCCAGTAATTCCTTGCATGCAGCCGATTGCTTTCCTGCCTTATCAACCAGCCTGGCAATCGGATTGCTGCCAAATTCTGATAATTTATCGGATTGACCTGCTGACAGGCAATAAAAGCAAAGAGGATTTTGGGGGAAGAAGCACGAAAACAAGCAAAATATCGTAGAATATAGCATCAAAATATAGGCAACATAATAGCCGTGGGAGGGCAAATGAAAGAAAGGTTGATAAAGCATAAGAAATTGATTGCCATTTCCCTAAGTGTAGTCTGCATTCTGCTGCTTTTTTGGCAAATATTTGCTTCTAAGATTAAGCAGGATCTACAGGCTACAGTCCTTCAGCGCATCGGTCAGCAAATCAACGGACAGTTGTTGATCGGATCGGTTGATTTGTCATTGTCTGGTAATATAAGAATTCATGATGTATCCCTATATGATCAGCAGGGAGTTCTTTTAGCTCAAATCCCTCAGATCAGAATGCAATATCGTTGGTCTGATTTGACGGGCGGCAGTCTTGGCCTGCCAAAAGTGGAAACAGTGATTTTAGATCAGGCAGAGCTTTGGTTCAAACAGGATAACAGTCATTTCAACTGGGATAATTTATTTAAAAATGAACAGGATGAAACTACAAAATTTCGCAGTAAGGTCGCATTGGAAGAAGGCAAAATACATATCGAAACCGCCTTATTTTCACAAGTAGTAGAAAATGCGACGGGTGTGATCGACTGGCAGAATTCCCCCGATATGGCCATCACCATCAAAGGTAATGTCGATAAAAGTACAGTGGATGTGAATGGACAATGGGGTGAAAACCGTCCTGGCAACTTCAAAATTAACATTGACACATTGGATATTATCAAATTTAATCAGCTGTTTGCTGACACTGGCTATTCCCTGGCGGCCGGTACCATACATCCACTGCTGATTAATGTGCAGCAGGATGCTAAAGGAACCCTCCATTATCAGGCTGAGGGCAGTTTTTCCGGTCTCAAGATGAATGGTAAAATGGATGTACAGGAAGGGCAAGGTACATTCACCAGCGACGAAACCATGCTGAATTTCCAGGATTTGCAGCTGCTAATCGCCGGCCAGGCAGCGCAAGGACAAGGGAACGTTTCCTGGAAGGCTGGTCAGGGAGTACTGGATTTTGCGTTGACATTACCGGATGCTGATCCTGCAGCTTTTATGTCAGGCTTAACCGCTGTCAGGCCGCTGGCATTACAAGTAAAAATTAACGGACCAGTATCTGCACCAAATATTGGAGGCAGTTTTAACCTGCCGCAAATCACCTTCACTGATATGACAGTCGCTAACGTAGCCGGCAACTTTCATTATCTTGGCAACAAGGTGCTATTGCAGCAAGTACAAGGAACGGCCTATCAGGGAACGTTAGCGGCTAACGGGGCAGTCGTGACGGATGATCAAAGCTACGAACTGGATATAAGCGGTCAGAACCTGAATAGTTCCCGCCTGACGGATAAAGACGTGCAAGGCCCCCTTGCTTTTAACGGTCACGTAAGCGGTAAAGGCGAAACAGCGGTTACAAGAGGAAACTTCACCATCTATGATGGCAAAACTTACGGGATTGCCTTCCAAAAGATGACCGGGCTATTCGTAAAAAGTGGCTCAACCAACGATATCTCTGCACTTGCCATTCAGACCAATTATGGAACCATCTACCCTGAGCAGCTAAGCCAGGAAGCCATGGAACGACTAAAAGAAGAGAACGTACCCGTTACTAAAGGAGAATTAAAACAAACCGTAACCAATAAACTGCTGGAGAAAATATTACGCTAAGGCATAAAAATGCTAGAGAAGCGGAAAAATCCCAAAGGATCTTTCCGCTTCTTTTTTTCGTCAACCCAGGAAACTCTTGCCTGCTACGCACCTACACCATTATGCTGATACCAAATGGCTTTGCCTCTCAGGACGTTGCCGCCTTCCCCCTTGGCAACACCGGAGAAAAACCATAAGTCCCATCGTTCACAGCTAAAACCAGGTCCATATTTTCCATCTGGATACCCGTTTGCTTCATAATTCGGATTTAAACCATCAAGATTGTTGGCGGCCTCAGCATGCGTCATAACACGGTAAATATCAACAGTTAAATCCAAGGCTTTGCACAGCACAGCCACCACTTGGCTCATGACTTCAACCTGCAATGCTGTTGGCGGCTCATTGCCAAGATTCTCAGTAGTAGCATTGTAAGCACAAGCTAATGAAATGCCGATAGCACCTGTATTCCGTTTATAAGTATGAGACTTATTTTCCGAAAGATCATTCGTCGTTACATAGATGCTGCCGTCCTGATCAATATTAATGTGATAGTCATCAAAGAACTGTCCGTAGTGTCCGGCTGACCAATGCAGATATAATTTAACATCCCTGCCGATGCTTTGCGCCTGCGACCAAAGGCTGCTTTTACTCTGGAGAGCCAGTTGTTTGAGTTCTGCCAGAGTAACGACTCTTGCCGCAGCTCGCTTGGATGAATTGATTGATTCCTGCATTTTGCGAATGGCAGCCACTTCCATATCGATGACCCAGCCAATAAGCGCTGAGGGGATCACAATTTGTCGCCAACCCAGAATTTCGTTAATTTGCTGTAACGCTCTGCTGCGTTTTTCACTGTTATCCATTTCATCGGCAAATTTATCCAGCTCTAAAATAATGTTCCAAATCTTTTCTTTTAAAATGCTGTCAGGCAACTTAGAAAATACCAGAAATAACGACATTGCCAATAAATTGGCCAGCACCAACATCCCTGCAACCCAAGCCAGGATTTGCAGATCACTTGGAATTGTCATATTCATAAAGCCTCCTTTTGCTTTTTAATAAGATTAAAAATTCTACCCTGCTTTATATTATGTATAGACATTGCGTATTGTTATTTTTGTTTGCATTATCTAATAAAAAAATAACGAACCTGGCTACATACTTGACAATCACTTTATTACATATTATAATTTTTGTAACATGTAATAAAATAGTCGTTAAAACTTAGCTGCCTCAGGCTTTCCTGATTCATGAAAGAGATGGTGAACGATCATGCCAAAAACCGGATTAACCTCCGAAGAAATTAGAGAGAAAGCATTAGAAATAACGGAAGAAAAAATTCGCTATCATGGCTTTGAAAAATTCCGTTTAACCGACCTTGCTAAGGAGCTCAACGTTAGTCACGCGGCTCTTTACAATCATTTTCCAAACAAATCAGCACTGCTGGATGCCATTTCCGAACGCTGGCTGACTCAAATGGATCATACCTTAGCATGCATCGTCCAAAAAAAGACATCACCACGTAAGTTAATCATCGAATGGTTTTTACAGTATCATAAATTGAAGCGGGAAAAAGTCCTAAAAGATCCTGAACTGTTTAAATCTTTCAACATGGCAGCCGAGCTCGAAAAGTCCTTCATTTTAATCCATTTGCAGAATATGAACACCCAGCTCCTGGAACTCGTTCAAAGAGCCGTTATCGCTGGAGAAATTCATCATGAAAGACCCGAGAAAATGGTTGAACTCCTAATGGAAGCCACTGTTTCATTCCACCATCCCCGTATGGTACTGGATCATAAGGACGAACATCGTGAACCGCTGCTGCAAAAAATAATCGAAGTATTACTGAGTGGACTAAGCTAACAAGGATCTATCCAATAATAAAAAAATCAAGGAGGATGTACAATGAATCCGATGCAAGAACAAAAACTGGCAGGAAAAGTGGCTTTGGTAACAGGTGCCTCGCGAGGCATCGGCCGAGAAATCGCTCAGGAACTGGCTCTACAGGGCGCAAAAGTTATCATTAACTATGCCAGTAACACCAAACAAGCCGACGAAGCCGTTACCAGCATTAATAAAAAAGGTGGCGAGGCATTTGCCGTTCAAGCGGACATCAGTCGAGTGGCCGAAGTAGAAAGACTCTTTGCAGCAGCAATAGAAAGATACGGCCATATCGATATTCTGGTCAATAATGCAGGTATCATGATCACCAAGCCGATACTCAATGTTACAGAAGAAGATTTTGATAAAATGATGACAATTAATGTGAAAGGAACCTATTTTGCCTGCCAGCAAGCTGCTAAACATATGAATCAAAATGGACGGATTATCAACTTTTCTACTTCTGTCGTCGGCAATATGTTTCCTATGTACAGCGTCTATGCCGGTACTAAGGGAGCTGTGGAACAGTTCACCCGCCAACTGGCCAAAGAGTTTGGGCCTAAAGGCATTACCATCAATGCGGTGGCTCCCGGTCCCGTTAATACCGAGCTTTTCACAGTGGGAAAAACCAAAGAACAAATCGAAACCCTCAGTAAAATGAATGCTTTTGGACGCTTAGGCGAAACCACGGACATTGCCAGCGTTGTGCTGTTTTTAGCCAGTAAGGATTCTGAGTGGATCACCGGGCAGACCATCCGTATTAACGGAGGCTTTATCTAAAGGAATTTTTAATCAGAAAAACGCTGACACACCCTTACAAACATAGAAAAAAACATTTTGAAACGCGAAGATATGAAGACTATGAAGAACACGAAGCAAGCACAATAGCGCCCTTCGTTACCTTCGTGTCTTCGCGGTTGAGTGTTTTTACTCCAAAAAACTTATACTTTCTGATACGATAAAAAACGAAGTTAATAGATTTTTCTATTTACCTCGTTTTTATCATTTTAGTTCGATTTCGATTTAGCTTTATCTGCCGCAGGAAAGGAACGCTGTAAATCTTATGATAAACGCATGCTGATATCGGCTGCTCTGACAGAGTGAGTCAATTCGCCGCTGGAAATGATATCAACTCCGGCAGCAGCCAATGAAGGAATTCGTTCTAACACCACATTTCCTGAAACTTCAACTAAGGCTTGTCCTTCAATCATTTTGACTGCCTGCTCAATCATTTGAATAGGCATATTATCCAGCATAATAATATCGACGCCCACGGCTAACGCTTCCTGTACTTGCTGCAAATTCTCAACTTCTACTTCAATTTTTCGAAAACATGCCCCCTGGCTGCGTACACGCTGTACGGCAGTAGAAATACCACCAGCTGCCTGAATATGATTATCTTTAATCAATACCATAGAATCCAGCCCATAGCGGTGATTCTTCCCGCCGCCAGCCGTTACAGCATATTTCTCCAGCATACGCAAACCAGGCATAGTCTTACGTGTATCTACAATAATCGCAGGCAAACCATTCACGGCTTCTACATAGCGTCTGGTCTGTGTTGCTATTCCTGACATGCGCTGCAGAAAATTCAGGGCAACTCTCTCCCCTGCCAGTAAGGAGCGAGTACTTCCCTCCATGCTGGCTATCTGTTGCCCTGGTGGCACCAACGAACCATCTGTATAATAAGGACGTACCCGAATTTCATGATCGACTAAGGCAAAGACACGGGCAAATACCTCTATGCCCGCCAAAACAAGCTCCTGCTTTGCCAGCAGAAATCCTTGAGAGCGATGATTTTCAGCAAAAATGGCCTCACTGGTAATGTCACCAAAGCCGATATCTTCGACTAGTGCTCTCTGTAATAAATCATCTAATACCAACTTGTTCATGTAAGACCGCTCCCCTTCCCCATTGCTGAATTATATGTTTAGCAAAATCAGTATCATTCTTCTCCGGATAATCCTCACGATAATGTGTCCCCCTGCTCTCACACCTTAACAACGCGGCTGTTAGGACTAATTGGGCCAGCTGCCAGGTATTATATTCCTGAACCTTCTGCCTGTCGTCTGCTTGAGAGCCCAAATCTTCTACAGTTTGCTGCAGCATCATAAGCACTGAATTCATCGACTCACCATTACGGACCACTCCGGCTGCTCTGTCTAAAACACCCCCTACATTCACAGTATTACACCGATGACAGACTCGTTTTCCTTCTAAAGCTGCTGTTCGATCCATCAATGGATTAACAGGGAAGTCCTGGTTAATTACCTGGGCAACTCTGCGCCCAAAGACAACGCCCTCCAGTAAAGAATTGCTGGCCAGACGATTCGCACCATGCAGACCTGTTGCTGCCGTTTCTCCGCAGGCAAATAAATGGGCTATTGTCGTCTGCCCCCACAGATTGGTCGCGATGCCGCCAATGGTATAGTGAGCCGCTGGGGCAATCGGTATAAGATCTTGCTCCATCTGATAACCGTTCTGCCATAATTCAGCATAAATTTGCGGAAACCGATCCATTGCATATTCTTTGCCAAGATGCCGGGCATCCAGATACACAACCTCCTGACCAGCAGCTTGCAGCTCCGCAACAATCGCGCGGGAAACTACATCCCGGGGGGCCAGTTCGCCGCTGGCATGATAAGAAAGCATGAATCGCTCCCCTGCTGCATTGCACAGCAGGGCCCCTTCGCCCCGCAGTGCTTCTGTTAATAAGAATATCTCACCAGAGCGGGTAGCAAAGGCTGTAGGATGAAACTGAATAAATTCCATATCGGCAATGGCAGCTCCAGCCCGATACGCTGCCGCAATCCCATCACCATTGGCCGCAATACTATTAGTGGAACGGCCAAATAAGCCGCTGTAACCGCCTGTAGCCATAACAACAGCATGAGCACGCAGGATCATCAACCGCCCGGACTGCAGTACAATGCAGCCATAGCACTGCTCATTTTCCGTTAACAGATCGACTAAAAAACAATGTTCCAGACGATCTATATGCTGCTGTATTTCTAGTCTCTTTACCATGGTCTCGGCAATATGACGCCCTGTGGAATCATAATAATGCACAATCCGATTATGTGAATGGCCTGCTTCTTTTCCCAGATACAATCCATCTTTTCCCTGGTTGAACTGAGTGCCAAGAGACTGCAGAAATTCCAATGCCGCCGGGGCTTCTCCTACAGTAGCTTCTACCGCTGGCTCATAGCATAAGCCCCTGCCTACTCTCAGCGTATCAGCCATATGCTCTGCTATACTATCCTCCGGCCCCAGAGAGACTGCCATCCCTCCCTGGGCTTTATAAGTGCTGCTTTCCTGAAACGATTCCTTACTGACGAGGGCTACCTTAAGTTTGGAAGGCAACGACAAAGCAACTGCCATACCGGCAATTCCTGCACCAATGATGATCACATCATAACGTTGTTCAGCTAATGCTCCAATATTGACAGTTGGTGATACGATACAACCTCGCTGTATCATCATACGACCTCCAGCATTCTTTGCAGCGTGCGCTGTGCCCGCAAAGCATGTTCCTCATCAACATGGATTTCATATCGCTGCTCGTGCAATGCCTGATAGACACTTTCCAGTCTGGTTTTTTTCATATTGGGACAGATCAGACCTGGATGCAATAAGAAAAACTGCTTCCCTGGCAGAGTCTCTTGCAGCGTACACACCACTCCCATTTCGGTGCCTATGATAAAGGTGCTTTCCTGAGACTCTTTCGCATACCGGATAATCTCAGAAGTACTGCCAACAAAGTCAGCTAATTCCACCACTGCCGGATTGCACTCTGGATGAATTAAGATTTTTGCCTTTGGATATAGTTCGCGAACATGCTTTACATCTTCTGGTTTTACTTTGGCATGCGTAACGCAGTGACCTTTCCATAGGATTAGTTCCTTATCCGTTAACTGCTTGGCAACATAATCTCCCAAATTTTCATCCGGTACAAAAATAACTTTACGATTCGTCAGGGAAGCAACAATCTTCACTGCATTAGCCGAAGTACAGCAAATGTCACTCTCAGCTTTAACCTCTGCTGATGAATTGATGTAACATACCACCGGCACCTCAGGATGCTTAGACTTTAAAGCACGCAAACTATCCGCTGTAATCATTTCAGCCAGAGGACAGCCAGCATCTTTTTCTGGTAACAATACGGTTTTACCTGGTGATAAGATTTTAGCTGTTTCCGCCATAAAGCGAACACCACAGAAAACAATTACATCGTGTTGGCTGCTGGCAGCTACTTTACTTAAATAAAAAGAATCGCCAATATAGTCTGCAACCTTTTGCACCTCATCCAACTGATAATTATGCGCCAAAATCACTGCATTATATTCCTGTTTTAAACGTCGAATCTCTGCTGTCAGGTCAGTCATGCCTTCACTCCTTATCTCCATGAATGGAATTTACTTACATCCAGAATATACCTGTCATGTACCTCATTGTAAACGATACTCTTTATCTATGTCAATACACCTGTAAAGACAGCATTATTGTACTATGTTTCTCTTTTCTAGTTCCAAGTAAAAATCATTGCCGTTCCATAAAAAAGTAACTCCCCTCTGCATGAAGCGGGAGCCTTCTATCTATATCATTGCATCAATCTGCAATCTGCATCATATTGTATACTATTATGCTTGCAAAGGAGATTTTTTCGCTTCATGTCTAAGAAAACAGAACGTATATTTGTTAATGAATATAATTCCTTATTGTCTCTGCCACCCATTATTCCTCCCTTAACCTCTCCCTTTCCTGTTGCATTGACAAACGGCAATACAGTCGATTTAGCAGCCATTGATGCCTGTGTGAAAAATGACTGCGAAGTCGTGTTATTAAGTGCAGTCATTAACTGGAGTGCCACTTTTTTCCCTCCTGCCAGCGTCTCTACCACTTCCATTCTGAATAATCCAGGGTATGCCAATGTAACCTTTGAATTCCTAACAAATGGAAACGTTATTTACCGGGTTACCCAATCTGTTTTGCAAAAGGGCTTTCCCACTAATCAGCCAACAGTATTGTTTACCTCAGCGGTACCAACTTATGAAATAGCCTCCATGCTATTTTTAGATACTACGCCGAATTGTTGTAACCGACACCCCAGATTTAATTGTTATACACTACGGGCAACGAATATCACACTAGTTTCTCCTGTCGTTTCTACAGGCGGAGCCACAACAGCAGCAGCCGTCGGTGCCGTCACCTTCATCGTAACGATCAAAGAAATATAAAGTGAAGTCGTATCAAAAATTTTATTATTTGCGGTTAACAAACTATGTCACATTTTACAAAGATAAACATATTATGTAATATAGTCCTCCTTACTATTGGCTCATTAATAAACCCCTTACTGTTGGCTGTTCTTTGCAGAACAGCCTCTTTTTTTATCATCCTGGGCTGCCTCTTATCGTTTCCCGCCATCATAAGGCAGTGGTATGTATTGTACGGATGGCCTTCGCTGAGCCGGCTGGGGATATAATTCCATCAGAACATAGACTTCACGAGGCAGATCAGCCCTGACGTTTAATCCCAATTCCTGGAGCTTGGTGCAAGTGATCGGATAATCATGAGTCCATCTTCCCTCACTCAGCGTTTTGGCAACATATCGCGCTTGTTCCGCAGGCAGATCATGCTGCAGCAACTCGACAACAAAATCTTCTACCTGCTGTAATGCTTTTTCAGCCATATCCACTAAAATCAGGGTTTCATCATCAATACAGTTAATATTTTTCATCTTCAAAACCTTAACAATGGAAGCAGCCGGGAATTTACCTAATTGAGGATCAACCGGACCGAGAACAGCATTGGCGTCCATGACAATCTCATCGGCTGCTAAGGCAATCATCGTACCTCCTGACATGGCATAATGAGGCACAAACACGGTTACTTTGGCAGGATGATCAATAATAGCCCGGGCAATTTGTTCCGACGCCAGCACCAGCCCTCCCGGGGTATGCAGGATCAAATCGATGGGCATGTCATCCGGCGTCAGGCGAATAGCTCTTAAGATCTGTTCTGAGTCTTCTACGTCGATATATCTGGAGATTTGAAGTCCTAAGAGACTTACCGCTTCCTGACGGTGAATCAGGCTTATGACCCGGGTTCCCCGCTTTTGCTCAATACTCCGCAAATTTTGCAGTCTGCTGCGTGCTACATTACGCTGTTTATACATCGGCCATATCGTAATAAAAACAAAAAACAGCCAAAAGAAATCCGAAAAATTCAAGATAATCCCTCCCTATAACCCTAGTATCAGATAAATGTTAAAATAATATTACGATCGCTGCAGGAATATACAGGAAGCCAAGCCGCATTGTAAAAACAAAGAAACAGTCCTTACATCATCAAGATGAAGGACTGTGTCTTTCCTGCTTGTCAGGGATATCTTCGTTACTTATTCTCTTCATTCGGCTTTACCTTAAACCAGGCAGCATACATAGTAGGCAGTACTAACAAGGTCAAAATCGTTGCCCCTAATAATCCGCCAGCAATGGCAACTGCCATAGGACCCCAGAAAGTACTGGGAATCAGAGGAACCATCCCCAATATAGCAGCCGCCGCTGTGAGCATAATGGGACGGAATCTGAGGATCGCAGAGTCAATGATGGCATCCCATGGAGTTTCACCAGCTTTAATATGCTGTTCAATCTGATCGATTAGAATAACAGAATTCCGGATGATCATGCCGCTAAGGGCCAAAATGCCAAGCTCTGCGACAAAACCCATGGGCCGCATGGTAAGGAGCATGGAAAGACTGACACCGATAATTCCCAGGGGTGCTGTAAGGACGGCAAGAATCATGAGCGGGATTTTCTGCAGCTGAATCATCAGCAGCGAAATGATGATTACAATCATTACAGGAACAGGTTTCAGCAGAAACTCCATGGATTGCTGACTGCGTTCCAGAGAACCGCCGATATCAATATGATAACCAGGCGGTAGGCTCTGACGCAGTGCTGCCAGATCCGCATACACTTGCTTAGTGGCATCATTTCCCGTTATGTCTGGTCTTACATCCGCCTGCACCGTAATGGTTGGTTTCAGATCCCGCCGCCAGATCAGTCCTTCTTCTGCATCATAACTGATCTTAGCAATTTGATCTAAGGGAACAAATTTACCGCTGCCAATATGAATCGGCAGATCTTTAATGTTAGCAAGATCCTTGCGATTCTGGGCGTCCATGCGGAAGACAATTCCCACAGTCCGATCTTGTTCATAAAACTCGGCAATGGCTGCTCCTGATAACTGTGTCTGTAAATCAAGCGCCAGGCTTTGGCTGTCAATTCCCAGCATTCTTGCCTTATCCTGATCCACGGACAAGTGCATAACTTTATTTTTTTCATTCCAGTCAAAGTTAATATCATACAGGCTGTGGTTTGCCGTCATCACATCACTTACCTGTTTGGCAATCTCCCGTACCTTTTCATGATCATACCCGGTCACCCGCAGCATAACAGGATAAGGTGAAGGCGGTCCTGTCTGAATGAGTTTTACATGACCGCGGACATTGGCAAAATCCTCAGCAAATATCGTATTGATTTTATTATTTAACGTCTTGCGGGCCTCCAGATCTTTTGCTACGATAACGAACTGAGCATAGTTGGCTGCCGGCAGCTTAGGATCAGAAGTCAATACGAAGCGGGGTGCCCCCTGCCCCACATAATAACTGTAATTGTCAATCCCAGGATCATCGGCAAGCTTCTCGGCAAACTTTTTGGCTTCCTGTTCTGTAGCTTTTAAAGATGAGCCTTCCGGCAGTGTCATCTCCACAATCAGTTCCGGGCGAACAGAAGGAGGAAAAAACTCCTGTTTTACCAATTTCAGCAAGAACAAAGAGCTGATAAAACATGCTACGGTGATCCCCAGCACCAGCTTGCGATGTTTTAGACACCAAGTTAGGATATTACGGAAAAAATGATAAAATTTAGAATCATAAATATCCTGCTCTTTATGTTCGTGCGGTTTAGGCTTGATCAGCTTATACCCCAGCAAAGGAGTGACCAGAACCGATACAAACCAGGAAATCAGCAGAGCGATGGTTACGACTGTGAAAATACTGCTGGTAAATTCAGAGGCCGATCCTTTGGAAAAACCAATGGGAATAAAACCGGCACAAGTGATCAAAGTACCTGTAAGCATCGGAAAAGCCGTAGCCTTATAAGCATAGCAGGCAGCCTCGAATTTCCCCCAGCCCTGCTCTAATTTTACTGTCATCATCTCTACAGCAATAATTGCATCATCCACCAATAGACCAAGAGCAATGCTGAGAGCTCCTAACGAGACTTTGTGCAGATCAATGCCAAAGATCTGCATGCATACAAAGATGCCGGCAATGACCAGAGGAATACACAGGGCAACAACAATCCCCGACCGGACACCCAGACTGAGAAAGCTGACAACCAGCACAATGATAATAGCTTCTTTCAGAGATTGAATAAATTCGCCAATGGATTCTTTCACAACCTCAGGCTGATTGGAAACCTGGTTGATTTCCAGACCAAGCGGCAGATCCTGTTTAATTTGGCTGATGGTTTGATCTAAGTCGGTTCCCAGAGTCAGGATATTGCCGCCTTTATCCATGGAAAGGGCAATACCAATCGCCGGCTGACCATTATAGTACATTTTAGGGTCCATAGGTTCCGTATAACTGCGCTGGATCTTAGCGACATCTTCCAGGCGGAAAGTACGGTCATTGGCCCGAATGGGCAGATTCTTCAGGCTGTCTATATTTTCAAAGATGCCTGTAACCCGTAAATATACATTATCCGATGAGGTTTCAATCATACCGGATGCCGCCATGGAACTTTGCGCCTTTACTGTATTGATAATCAGATTGGGATCAATCCCTAATTGGGCTAATTTACTGTTTTCCATTTCAATATAGATCTTTTCCGTTTGCACACCAATCAAGTCTGCTTTTTTTACATTTTTGACACCTAACAAGGTTCGGCGTATTTGTTCCGCCTGTTCCCGCATTTCCTCATAACTGTATCCATCAGAGGTAAGGGCATAAATGCAGCCAAATACATCATCAAAACGGTCATTGAAGGAAGGACCGACGATCCCCTGAGGCAGTGTTGACTTCATATCATTTACCATATTGCGTACTTCCAGCCAAGTGGGGCGAACATCTTTTTCATTGACCGTATCTTTTAAGGTAACATAAATAACGGCTTTTCCCGGCTGGGAATAACTCTTCAAATAATCAATGCCAGGGGTATCCTGCAGTTTCTTTTCAATCTTGTCTGTTACCTGTTCTTCTACCTGACGGGCAGTGGCCCCCGGCCAGGATACGGATACAATCATTTGACGGATGACAAAATCAGGATCTTCCATTCTTCCCAGCCGCTGATAGGAAAAGATGCCCATGATAAAGATCATCGCGATAAAGAAATAGACTAATTGCTTGTGATTCAGGGCCCATTCTGTCAAATTTAGATTCTTCATAGGCGCACCTTCTGTCCCTCATGCAGTTTTTGTACTCCAGCGGTAACAATGACATCCCCGTCCTGAAGGCCCTCCAAAACCTGAACTTTATTATCACCAAAAGCTCCTACTTTGATAGGACGTAAGGTTACGGTTTCATTGCTAACCACCCACACATTCGGTGTATCCCCAGTCTGATAAACAGCGGATAACGGAATATAGGTAGCCTGCTGGCCACCAGTCTGGGCAATGGTAACATTGGCTGTCATGCCTAAATTAATACCAGGAGGAGGATTCAGCAAGCGAATTCGTACTTTATAGGTCCTCGATACTTTATCGGCGATGGGTGAAATTTCCCGAATGCTCCCCTCGGCTGTCACATTCGGCAATGCCCAAAATTGTATCTGAATGTGCTCGGCCTTCCGTAACTCATCCACACGATTTTCAGGAACATTAATTTCGACTTCCCGTTCTCCATCCTTCACCAGAGTAACAACTGCCTGACCAGCACTTACCACCTGCCCGGCTTCTGCATTAATGTTAGAAATAATTCCGTCACTATCGGCAATCAGTGTGCTGTAGCCTAACTGGTTGGTACCCTGGGTATATTGGGCAGAAGACTGGCGAACAGCAGCCAGCGCAACCTCATAGGCATTTTGATACTGATCCAATTGGGCACGGCTGATAGCTCCCTGAGCGAGCAGCGTACGGTAGCGTTCCAGATTCGTTTGTGCCAACTGCAATTGGGATTCAGCGGAAGAAACCTGAGCAGAAGAAATATTCACCGTCTGCTGAATATCCTTAGAATCAATTTCCATCAGCTCATCTCCAGTGCTGACACGACTGCCAAGATCCACATTTCTTTTCGTAATTTTACCGCCTACTTGAAAAGCAAGCTGGGTTTCATAGCGTCCACGAATCTCACCTGAATAGTTCGCATTTTGTCCTGAACTATCGATTTTAACTGTCTCGGAACGAACCAGAGGTACATCTTCCTTCGTTACAGCAGTTTTAGAACAGCCGGATAACAGTAATGATAAAATACTGATAATGGCAAGGGTGCTAATGACACCTTTTTTCACTTGGATTCCCTCCCTGTAATGTATACCGAATAAACTATTTTAGTATTATAGTTTATTCAGGGTAAACGTAGCAATTTACCGAACAAACACTTATTTTTGCATCATAAGGGCTGTTATTTTTTCACAATGGCATGCACAATAAAATCAATTAATACATCGGTATAATACTCCCGCTTATCCGGATCGACGATAAATTGACCCGTTCGCATATAACTGAAGGATTGGAACAGCTTAAGTCCTGCATAGGCTATTACGTTCTCATCTATATCCCGAAAGACCCCCTTCTGCTTTCCTTCATGAAGAATAACGGCAATATTAGAAATAATCTCCTGATCAATCAACGCATGATATTTCCGGCTTAAAAAGGCCGAAAACAGGACATCATCATTCTTTAACAGTCTGGTTACAAATGTATCTTCATTGAAATAGGAGATGGCAATCCTAACAAGCTGTATTAACCGCTCCAATGGATCGGCGATCTGGCCTATCTGGGAAAATATGATTTCATTTATCTTATGACATTCCCGTGTTAATAAGGAAGTAAACATATCCTCCTTATCTTTAAAATGCTCATAAATCGTTTTTTTGGAAATTCTACAGTCTTTGCTAATCTCATCCATCGTCGTTTTTTTAAAGCCAAAGCGGTCGAATCTCTCTTTGGCTTTATCCAGAATATTATTTTTTATATCGTCCATTTCATCACCTGCTATTTATTCTATCATCCATATCGATCAAGGTTTTGCCATTCCTTTCCCTACCCATAAACTATTATAGTATTTTAGTTTCCAAAAAGCAATAACCATTTATAATGCTTTTTCATCTTATCAAAAAATAAATCCACTACTTTCTCGTTTCTCCGGTAGATGCCCCTTGAGCCTCTGCTGCGGAATGCAGGAAAGGCCAAATGCCCTAAGGTTCCCCTCACACCGCTTTCAATGGAATCAAAAACTTTTAACAGGGGCAGTCCTTCTGCCAAACCAACACCTAAAGAAACTAAAATCAAGGACAGAAAGCTATTGAGCTTCACACCGATAATGAGGATAAATAAGACCACAATCCCTAAGGCTAAGATCACTAACGGCATGATCTCCCTCCTCCGATGGACTGATTCCAGGGGATTTCCTGAGCGATGGTACCTGCCTCCTGGCTGTTGGCAATGAAGCTGGCGATTTCCTCCGCTGTAGACATGGCATCGGAGCAGCTATGACTGGATACCACCCTTGCTGCCGAGGCTGCGGCAAATTCCAATGCAAGAGCCAACTGCCAGCCTTCTAATATCCCATAGAGAAAGGCCGAAGCATAAGCATCCCCACCGCCAAAGGACTTTAACAGCTCCACGGCAAAGGAACCGACTTTATACGCCTTCCGATCACTGCCATAGACTAGAGAACCTTGCTTGCCGTGTTTGATAATGACAATCTGATTCCCATGGAAGAGATATTGATCGGCTAGACAGAAGTCGGGAATGTCATTGTCCTTGTCCAGCTTTTCCATAAGCTCAAATTCTTCCCGGGAACCCATCAATATATCACTGCGCTGCCCTGCCAAGGAGTAATACACGGCAACTTCGTCTTTCGACTTCCAGGTATAGTTGCGATAGTCAATATCAAAGATTACCTTCGTATCATGCTTCTTGGCATAAGTAATAGCTAAAAAGCAAGCTTCCCGGGAAGGACTGGCCGCCAAGGCAGTCCCTGAGATCAAGAGGAACTTCGCTCGTTTAATATATTCCTCGGAAACGTCCTCAGGAGCTAACTGCAAGTCCGCAACCCCTTCCCGGTACATGAGAATCTGACTTTCCGTGGAACTGGAGATCTCCGTAAAAGTCAGGCCTAAGACCTCTCCATGCTGAGCCTTCGAAACATGAGAGACATCAATCCCTTTTTCCATAAAGTAGTCCGTCACGTATCTGCCAAAGGCATCATCGGAAACCTTGCCGATAAAGCCGACCTTCTTGCCTAGGCGTGCTAACCCCACGGCGATATTGGCAGGAGAACCGCCTACATACTTGGTAAAGGTATTGACCTTGTCCAAGGTGCGATGAATCTCGTTCGGGTTTAAATCAATAGCAATGCGCCCCACGGCAATAACGTCGATATCTTTCTCAGGAGCAAAGCTGAATTTTTTCATGCTCACAACCTCCTATGATTTTTTATTTCCTTTACAGCACCGCTACCACTTTGACAAATTGATCGGGAAAGCCAGCCATGTTCATAACGGCATCGGG
Source organism: uncultured Pelosinus sp. (assembly GCA_963526485.1). Classification (GTDB taxonomy): domain Bacteria; phylum Bacillota; class Negativicutes; order DSM-13327; family DSM-13327; genus Pelosinus. The sequence goes on along the minus strand of CAURNS010000005.1, from coordinate 232,834 downwards.
AATCTCGTCAAAGCTCACCACGCGAGTGATGATCTGATCTACCTGTATCTGCTTGTTCTGCAGTAAGGCAATGGCCTCGGGGAATTCATTGGCACTGGTGCGGGAACCGACGATATCCAGTTCTTTCTTGGTAATTACCGCCGTAGGCAAAGGCGTTTCCCCATTGGGCCAACCTACCAAGGCAATACGTCCGGCGGCCGATACATAGTCAAACATACCATGAATGGCCCCTTTCGCTCCTGAGGCCTCAATGACCACTTCTGCCATACGTCCCTTGGTAATAGCAGAGAGTTCTTGGACCACTTTTCCCTGTGCAGAATGCAGGGTATGAGGTATGCCAATCTCTTTTGCCAGCTCTAACCGTTTCTCTTCCACATCCACTACAATGGGAACCGCTCCATAGACCATAGCGACTTGAGCAGCTAATAGCCCAATGGCTCCCGCCCCGATGATAAGAACATGCTCTCCTTCCTTGACTCTAGACCGATGATTGGCATGGAGAGCAATGGTCAATGGCTCAATCATGGCGACCTCTTGCCATTCCATATCAGCAGGTACTAGATGTACTAAGTTCAGAGGATGGGACACATACTCCGCCATGCCTCCTTCCGTCTGCACGCCTAAGACTTTTAGCTGTTCGCAGCAGTTGGTTCTGCCAATGCTGCAAGGATAGCACTGGTAGCAAGGCAGATAGGGTTCTAGGACGACTCGATCTCCTACGATAATGCCCTTGCTGTTATCTGAAATCGACACCACTTCCCCACCGATTTCATGACCGATGATGCGGGGATAGCTCACGGTGGGATTTACGCCCCGATAGGCACCAATATCTGAGCCACAGATGCCGAGGGCACGGACTTTGATGAGAACTTCATTGTCATTCTTGCGTTCTGACATGGGTATGTTTTTGATACCGATTTTGAGAGGTGAATCTAGGGTTATGACTTTCATGGCTTGTCGTCTCCTTTTTGATATAGGATTTAGATGGTGAACAGGACTAAATGCAATCTTCTTTTCGAGAATAAAATGCAGAATTTTACAAATATTACTGATATAATCTAGGTAGTGAGATTTTACGGGCTAATTACTTTACTATTTGTTGATGGAAGGGCTTCAGATTGTTACTTTTCTTTCTTGGCATGACTGTTTGGTAGAGAACAAATTATCACCTCCTTAAGCAATTTCATTTCATAACTTTTAGTCATAAAATTCTTCAAAAAATAGCCACTCAACAGTTACCTTATAAAGTTTTGCAAGCTTGACCTTATTAGCATCATCAAGAGTCCTATCACCAGACTCTGCGCGAGAAAGCATTGATTGTGATATATTAATTACTTCCGAGACTTGTCTTTGTGTAAGCTTCAAATCTTCTCTTCTTTGAATAAGCCGTTTATTCTTCAATTCCATCCACCTACATTTATAACTAATAGTCATTTTATGATTTCATTATATTATCTCTTTTAGTCATATGTAAATATTTTTATGACAATTAGTTATAAATTTTATAGTATTACTTTTAGTCATATTATAATAGTCTTTAGGAAGGTGATTGTAATGAAGCAGTTTGGACAAAACCTCCAAAAACTAAGAACAAATAATAATATGACCCAAGAAGATTTAGGAAAACTATTAAACGTTTCTCAAAGTACAATTGCTTATTATGAATCAGGTAAGAAACAGCCGTCATTAGAGACTATAGTTATTATCGCTGACTATTTCCGCGTTAGCGTTGACTATCTACTTGATAGAATTGGTTCCTTTATTAGCCCTGCACTACAAACAACAGGACTATCACAAGAAAATCTAGATTTATTGGGCAGACTTAATAACCTTACAGATACAGACCGTAAGGAAATTGAATCTTATATTCAGTTTAAGGAACGTAGTAAAAAATGATTTTTTTCACTAATATTATCTTTTTAGATTTAAAACAAAAAAACAAGAGGGAAAAATCGTAGTTACGTTTTTTCCCTCTTGTTTTTTTACAGAGTGTAAACAATGGCCCCCTAAGATTATTATGCTACACTTTAACTTACTTAGCAAAATCTCATGTGCGCATCAAATGAACTTTCATAGATATTATCATATCACCAAAGTTGTTTAGTGGTATAATAAGGTCTGCCTATCTGAAGTATAAAATCATTTTTTTACTTCTTCAATTCATTAAGATTGAACTTGGCTATCATCGTCCATATCCAATAAAGTATTTACCAATTGTTTACGAACCGCATAATTCTTTATATCAATATTTCGAAGCAATTCCTCAAAATCCATAAACCCGGCCCACAATACGAAAGATAAACTGTCTTCAGCCTTATTTCCTGTGATTGCATTTTGATAATAATTAACGATCATTTTAGCAGTATCCTTATCAAATCCATATTCATAAAAATGAATTAGAACTGGATTTATAGTTCCCCAACGAACGAAATCTGCTAAGTACTGTACACACAGCTCCAATTGACGATGGTCAATTTTCTCCAGAATTTTTCCAACAGCAAAGGCTAACCATGCAAAAGAAAATCTAATCTGCGTTGAAATATATTCAGCCTGCTTCAGCCTGGAGTCTGGACCAAAGAATCGAGCTATATCTGTATTCTCCGCGAGAACCCACTCTTGAAGAATACCAATATGGTCAACATCTTTATGCTTTTTCCGCGGTTTTACTTCATCAATGTCTAATGCCAGGTTTACAAACCATTCCAATAGCTGATTATCTAGTTTAATCACTTCATTGCTCTGAACGTAATTTATCACGCTGTCGTATATTTTTTGACTTGATACAAATGAAAAACCAGTACAAATCAAAATATTTTGGGCTTCGTCTGGAATTGCCGTCGCTTGTACATATTCTTTTCGTTCAATCATCCAGTGCTTCAACGATGCTTTAACTGAAGCATCAACATCGGGAGATGTTATAAAAAGTTCAGCAAGTAATTGATCAATGCTCTCTTCATCATCGGTTATGACTCCTTCTTTGATAAGGGTCCAAATATAGCTTTCAAGCGTACAGAGTATTCTACCCAGCCACTCGATTTTTGCTTCGTCTGGAACTTTCACAAATCTTCCTTTCTGTTTTGCAAATTTAAAGAGATGGGTTTCTGGTTTATCCTTCATTTTAGCCACATTTGAAAGAACACTATATATTGGCTCATCATCTGCCCGCCAAAATTCTTGGGCTTTTTGATTACTCCATTTTTCCGGGCAGTTAAAAATTGCATAACCTTCATTCACGTGACCTGCGCGTCCAGCTCTACCTGCAATATTACCCAATAAACGATGGCTTATCTGTTGACCAGACTGAAATAGAGAGTTAATAATAACTGTTGTTACGGGGAAATCTACTCCCTCAGCTAATGTGGTCGTAGCAAATAATAAATTAATAACCCCCCGTTTCATTGCTCTCTCAATCAAAACTTTTACTTCGCCTTCTAAGTCCGCATGATGATAAGCAAATCCATATTTAACCATCTCAACAATAGGATGCTGATCCCCACATATTAGTTTTAATTGTTCACTTAATTCCACTCCACGTGCAAGGTAATCTCCTCTTTGAGAAATCACCAAAAACTCACCAGCTTTATTCTCCACCCACTCTTTTGTCATATCAATGACAATAACACCGCCAATATTTCGAAAAGCAGCAGCCAGAGTCGTTGTGTAACTAATCTTACGTATAGACGGTATTTCAAGAGCTCTATTCAAGCCGGATAATATTACGTTGTTAGACCCTTTGATCGAATACCCATGGACTATTTTGGTAGGGCGCCAATGTAACTGCACTGCTACCCCATTAATCCATGAAGCAATCTCTTTCGAGTTTGATATTACGGCCGAAAGTATGAAAAAAGAGACATATTCCAACTTTTTTAATCTCCATAATAGAAATTCCAGTTTTAATCCTCGCTCATCTTGGCCTATGTTATGAAACTCATCGATTACTACTAAACCAATACTACTCAGTATTTCGGAGTCATTTCGAATCATCAATTCAAGCTTTTCAGGTGTGATTATAACAAAATCAGCTTTACTATATGCATCTGAGTCTAATTTCTCGGCAATATTCATAACCAAACTTGCTTTTTTCCCAATTGCCTCTATGCCTGGTTGAACGGATCGTAACACTTGTTGCCCCAAAGCTTTAGTCGGTGCTATATATACTACTTTATTGGGCGAACTAATCAGATATTTTATCGTTCTCAGTTCCGCTAATAATGTTTTTCCCGAACTTGTAGGTAACGAGACAACGAAATTAGGCTCGTCTAAACATCCTGCTTTAACTGCATCTAGTTGAGACTGCCAAAGTTCATATACCCCTTTTCGATTAACGAGATAGTCCATATATTGACGATCCATATCTAAATGCCGCCAAACCGAATACTCAAGCATTTGATAAAAAACCAAATACAACGCCTGTGTAATAAAAGTATACAAAGCATCCTGAGATTGAATATTTACTTCATTTAAGTGAGACCAAGAAGCATTAATTGCCTGGTTATAATCATGTCCATATATAAGAAATTTAGAAAGCGTATAAACAGCCTGTGCTAAATTATGTACAGTTAATTCGTCATCTTTTATTTTCGTCAAACTCAACAAATTAACAGCCGTATTCTGGGCCCATTTAATTCTTCGTCCAAGTAAATTAAATATCATTAATTGAAATAATGCATCATTTTTCGTAAGACTAACTGCTTCAAAATCGTTTAGACTAATATTATTTCGTAGCCTGTTAATTACAGTTATAGCATTCTGAGGATTAAGACACACACAATAACACAGAGCGGCATGTACCGCAGGATGAATCTGTCCATCAAATCCTTTGATTATATCAATGGGGAAATATCTAGCTAATTTGTCAAATGCTTCAGCAGCAATAAGCATTGGAGGTTGAACATGTATTCGGTAATCGTTTCCACCTCGAAAAATAATTTGAGTACCAGCAAGTTCAATTGTCATTGCTGCTTTAAAAGCATGATACGCTAGATCCCCTACATTAAATGGAGCTCCAGTTAACTTATGTTGAAGATATGCTCCATCAATTTCAGCAAAAAGTAATTTTAGTTCCGCTCCTCGTTCTATTATAAACGCTAACTCATTATAAGGCTGAGCCATCTTCTCTCACCTCAAAACGACCAAAAACATTCTTTCTGATTTCAGCAAAATTACCACTAGATAGAACATATAGATATACCGCTTGTCCCTCCTTAGCCAAAGCAAAAACATCGGATTTATGCTGTTCACTCAAAATCCCAGGCTTTACTACTAAAAAACCAGCTCTCTTTAATTTCCCAGGTTCATCAAACAATTTCATGAACTTGCCTACTCTTGTACGATTAGCATCATCAATCGGCATATAGTTTAAGACCTTATTTATTTCCCGTAAAAAGATACCAGGAGTAAGCTTGTTAGCAAGCCAATCAATTACTCCTCCGTCTCCATACAGAGCATCTTCAAGTGTCTTTAGTGTTGCTGAGGTTTTCGTTTCCGTTACAAAAACTTCATCGTCCATCTCATTAGGATAGAATTTAAATGCAACTACATCTACACCTCTCTTGGCCAGCTTGGGATTATCTCGCATTCCCCAATCTTTTTCAGGATATATTCTCTTTCCCTCCATTTGTATAAAAAACACCTTGCAAGCTATTTCTCCAAGCTCACCGGACTGGAAAGCCGGTGAAGAAGTAAAAAAAGATTTAATTTCTTCGACTACAGAATCATAATCAGGACCGCTTCTTTGTTGTAAACTGGCAATACGAGAATTTAGATAATCTAAAATTTCTGGTGAGAATATTGAGTTCCTCATAAACTCATACAAATTATCAGCTATATTTAACTCACAATTATGCTGTATTTCATATGTTATTTCTTTATGGGGCTTCTGATCTATATCCCTTCTAGAAACAATCGCTTCCATACTACGCCTCGCTTTTATCTGAAAATTAACGTGTCACGGGGACGGGGTTATTAACACTACTTTCAACCGATTCCATTGTCAACAACCCCATCCCTGTGACATTCCTACGTATTATGTTTATCATCTTAGCTTTACTTAACAAGCCATTCATGTATTGATTTAAGGAAAAGATAATCTTGTTCGGAGACACTGTATGATGCGGATGTTGTACTGCTTGCTATCTTTGACAGTCGCATAATCCATTCAGTTTTTGCAATTTTCCCACCTGAAAGCTTTAACTCATCTGGGCGAGTATAAGTATATTCAAATAGTTCTGTCCAATTTGCTCCAAAAGTAGCAATGTCCCTATAGTTTGCAATTGTGACACAATCCCAGATTGAGATTTCATCATTTATTCCATTAATACTGTTTTCATATTTTTTCTTGCCCATGGCAGTATTTGCTTGTCTATATACTTTCGGGGGAAGACCACTTGCAACCCATGTTCTTCCATATTTCACTTCCAGCTTTACAGCAAAATCTCTTTTTAATATTCTCTCAATGTCATGTATCATAAAGTGTCACGGGGACGGGGTTATTGACACTAACCTTCAAACCAGTTGCATTGTCGACAGTCCCGTCCTCGCGACATCACGCCTAAATAGACTTTATGTACAATAATCAATACTGACTATTAGCCTCCTAACAGAATATGACTCTAAGCGCAGTGGTCGATAAACGGGATCGAATGAGGAGAGAGTGCAGCGCCAGCGTAACGCCGCAAGAAGCAGACGGACAGCTATAGAGTGGTATCCGTTGTCCCGGCACTGAGCGGAGCAGCCGACGACAGGAGAACGACGCGTCAGCGGCTGCAGCGTCGCCCGCAGGGATTCGGAGTGGGCCCACGCTTTTACAACATGATTAGAGCACGGATATGCCTCACGGGGCACTCTGTTTTGCCGACAAAAGGGAGAGCAGATAATTAATATCGTATATCGCATACAAACCAGTAATAAGCAAAACCACGCTCAGGAACAACATAGCAAACCACACCCGATAAAATAGAGCTTTCTTGTCTTTAACCGTATCCCCTACAAGACTATCAACATCATCTTCAATCATAATCTTTTTTATATACTGAATATAATTTGTAAATGTTTTGTTTGCCTGTCTCACACTGATAAAGGTGTAAATCCCGTAAAAGGTTGTATTAATGAGCAGGAAGGCAATATATAAAGTAAGTGCCAGCACGACAAGGTTTTTATTTCCGTTATTTACGTAGGTTAATATGCCACCGCCAACCAGGCCAATCGCAGCAAATACATTCTTATTCATTGAATCCAAGACAGATGAAATATCCTGGGTTATCTCCTTCACCTTTGCCTGAATGGATTCTTCGATTTTTTTCTTCTGGTCGAAATACAGTTTCACATTTTCTTTTAGATATATCTCGAAACTTGATTTTGCGGAATTTAAAATATCATCAATATTCTCGCAAAAGAGGAAAAGATTAATAGCCGGATCACTTTTTAAATAAAGACTGCTTATATTTCTCAGAATGCCAAGCTTATCAGAAGTCTTTGAAGTATATACCCACGAGTACAACGAATATACTGAAGATGCATTCACCGGTACTCTGACGGATAAATCCATTTTTACAGTTTTATAGCCGTTTATAGTCGATTGTAGTTTATCATTTTCTATTTGCGTCAGGGAAGCAAAAAAGGCCATAGCAAGGGAAATAAGTTTACCATCAAACATCTCCCGTAAAATTCCAGGTGTAGTACGTCCCGCCGAATCGAAATAAAAATAATCGGGTGTCACAAACTTAGTTCCATCCCCCCAGTTACAGTTGCTGTTTCGATCCTCTATTATCTTCTGCTTGCTGTAACTAAAGCACTGTGCCTCTTCTACTTTTTTCAGAATGTGCTCAGTTAAACGCTTTCCAAGTACAGTAATAAATTCATTTTCAAGCAGATGTGTTTCGTCTAAAAGGATCACAATGTTTTTTTTGTCTCTCTGGAAAATTTCTTCCGCATGTTGAGGAGCAAACCATTGTACAAATTTTTGCGTGTAAACAAATAATAACAGATTAACATTCATTAATAATTCTGGGGAGATAATGGATTCCAGTAATTTTTCTTTCATAAGGCGGATTGTCAGACTTGTTACAATTCCATCAGTGGGAATTAACTCATCAACAAGTTCAAGATAGTCAGAATCTGACAAACCGCACCTGATTTCCCATGGATCTCCGACCTGGGACATGACTTTGATATAAAGGCTCCCCTGAAATTCCCGGACTGTATGTAGTAAGCTTAAATCTTTCAGGCAAGAACATTCGATACTGCCATTGATCTCCAGACTATTTTTTTTCTCGCTTATATCCATAGTCTTCAATAATGCAATAAGCGTATTTATCCTATCCAAATACTTAATCATAGCTTATTCCCACTTGGTAACTTCAACGTTTTTAATACAAAGATCATATCGGTTAGTGCCTTCAATTTTCTTAGCCTCAAATTTATCCTGATTCTGATAGTCGTCATTAGTAAGATTTATCTCTATACCATCAGCAGTTTTAATATGCCGCTTCTTTAATCTTAGATCGACATAACCCTTATCAGGCTTAAATTCAAAATCATTTAAGCCATGGTTTACCACGAAATCCAAAAACTGTTTGGCCTTTTCCTCATCACTGAAAAGGCCTTTGGCGAATTCGACTATATTAATCGATTCCTGATTTTTCAAAGCGTTAACCATATTATCCATAAAACGCTTGCCTTCTTCAGGCAGCACCTCTTGAGCGGCCCATTTTTTCACGGCTGTAAAAAATTTTTTTGTCCGTGAATAATCCGTATCTGCCAGCTCACAGCATAGAAAATTATTGGCAAAAAAGTTGGCTATTTTCTCCTGTTCACTCCGTGACTGCTTATCAATCAACACCATGTCATACTCGCTGTCATCATCACTATGTTTAAAAAAAACACACTTTTGCAGCTTTTGCTTCACATTGGGAAGACTGATTCCATTGTGAGAAATTACATTGCGGATCTTACCATCTTCCATAACTTTGGTTTCCGAGAACAAATTATTTTGGTAATCCAGCTTCAACACGGTCAAGTAGTTCTGTGAGTTGCCGGTATAAGAGCATATTAGGGCATCGGCGGAAGATATATTCTTATTTCCTTTCATACTTGTAAATAAATGCTGGGCAATATCTTTGGAATTGTCGACAAATAATTCGGGCTTGTCCAATGTAGCATCAATCAATTCACGAATCATATTTCTGCCAGTTTTATATTTTGCGGCTCTAATTCCAACATCCTGAAGTGAACGAAGCATATGTGTATTAACAAATGTAAGAATTTCTTCTGGCATCTCCAGCATAAAATCACTAAGAATTGGGTTCTCTTTAGAACTATCCAGTTTATGCAGAATGGCTTGTTTAATTTCAAACTCTTTGATCGTACGCACTGGCATCCCTCCTCACACAATAGAATAACTGATTCACCAAAAATTCAAGCAACCTTTATTTAGGGTTGTACTGTTCCATAAGCAATATCATTAAACCTCTTCGAAATCAAAATTCATTTCTTCCATCATTTCTTTTAATGAATATCCTGTCAATGCACATATTTTCTCAGCCTTTAGTTTTTGCAAATACTGAATAGCTTGACCGCCATCTTCAGCTTCTACAAGTCCCACCAAAAACCATGTATCATTTGCTTCATAGTACACCCTATACTGTTTCATTAAACTCTTCCTCCATACAATCATTTATATATATGTATTCCATAAGCATCGGATATGACTCTATTGTATGAAAGGAGCTTTTGGCGTTTCATCTCTCTTAGATGAGACACGGACATGTTTCTTGTCCCATGTGCCTAAAAGGACTACTTAATCAAATCAGAGGATTATAAGTTATTTAGCCTCTAAATCTCACAGAATGGCAAATACCTCATAAATCTTCTATCGCATTCCATTAATTCTTTTGTAAAATAATCAAATAGCAACTCTCTCTTTTTTTAATTTTCTATACCTTGCAGTGCTTGGTAACATTCCATATTGTTCATATTGAGTTCAATTTCACTTAAGTAATCTAAGATATCTTTTTGAAATAAAAACTTTGCTTCCAAATGTTTACTCCTAAAAGTAGAAGATACTTCTTTCGATAAGTTACCTTCTCTTGCTATGAATGCTAACAAACTCTTTAAAGCAGTATATCTTTATACCGCTTTTCAAACAAAGCTAATCTATGATTTGCTCGGTTTAACTTATATGAATCATATGAAATACCTACTGTAACCAGAGAAAAAGCAGCTGCTATCACAGTTGCCATTAAATTGATTGGATTACCTCCAGCATACACTCTTTGATAATATAACGTTGATATTATCAAAGTGGCAATAAGAATAATAAGTACTGCAAAAGAAAAATCTGTTCGATTTCGAGGACTAAAACCTAGATACATTTTTATTTCTCCTTTTAGTAGATAGCTGTCTAAACATTATTTTAATACTATCATACTTCAGTCTTAACAATTAAATCTCTACCACAATACCTGCAAACCTTTGCATCAGGCTTTATCATTTCAGCACAAAACGGACATTTCTTCATTCCAGCTTCAAGCATTTCTTTTTCTTTGTGCTCTACTGTAGACTTAATAACAATAGAATGAACCAATGCGACTATGAATAATAGCACTCCATAGATATACCAAGTAAGAAAACTACGCCCCTTATTATAAGCGATGAATGCAGGGATTAAGCCAAGGAAAAAAGCAGGAATCAACATTTCCATAGTGTTGCCTCCAATTTACAATATTCTCACAGATTACTTAGGCATAAACTGACATTATTCCTTTATTTTCCCTGTAATTTTTTTCAAATCATTACTATCATAGAAATAAAAACGCCCAAGCAATACAGCAGCAAATGCACTGTACCCTTGAGCATTACTTATACTTTTACCTTATAATACGCTTCTGCCATACGAATAATATCTGGTGCAATCTTCAAGCCGTATTCCAGATCTTTTAGAGACGGTTCTTGGCTTGAATTCTTTTAGAACTATTTATTAAAGCAAAAACTTCCTACTAGAGCCCTTATAATATGATTCCATTCAAGAAGCGTTCCATGTGCCTTTAGCATATATATATTTGTTCTAATTATGAATAGTAGAAAGAAACTTTCCTGGAACCTGCAATCTTTTGATTCGTAATCAACTCTTTTTGCCGTCATCGTTGTTGTTATTTGAGTGCTTCAGTGCCGGTCCGGCTATGAGCCTTGCAAGTGATGCCTTTGGAGCAAGGTTTCCCTGCTCTATTTCAATATTTAAAAGGCTGACTAAAATTCCTCGTGCAATCAAACCAATAAGTATTAAGGCTACAAAGTCAATATATGGCCCTAAAGGGGTTAGATATATAAAAACATTCAATCTGTTCAGGATTAAATAATAAAAGATAAAAGCAATCAGACCAGCCCAAATAACAGTTCTTATAAGGAACACCCTCCAGGAATTTGAATACTGGTAAATAAGCATAGCATACAAGGGTATTATGGTGAGATCGCTCATAAAAAAATTCTGCTGCAATGGAACCATCCTAAATAACGTCGACCAAAGGCCGATTAGTTCTCCAATCGAATCATATACTGAAAATGCTACTGCCACCAAAGAGCCAAAAAGTAATAACTCTACAAACCGTTTTTTGTCGGCTAAATAGAAAAATAAAATGTATGTAAAAAGAACAAAGAGAAATAAGCCAATCCATACCGGAGAAAGAAACTGCTCCGACAACCACTTCTCCGTAACTATTTTATCTAAGTACTTCGAGGTTTGCATAAGATGTTCATTGGTAACCACTGGCTTATACCTCCATGATAAATACTGAATCTATTTTGTCCAATATTTATTTCTGTATTCGATACCATCAAGATAGTTTTGCCAAGTTAGTTTGCAATTCGTCTTAAGGCCCTTTTAGAAGTTATCTCACCTTAGATAAAAGTAACCTCCAATGGATTACGGTCTGGTAACCTCTGATAACGATACTGTGGATAGCCGACCATAACGCCACCTGTTATCTTCTTATCTTCTGGAACCTGAAACAGTTGTGCCATTGGTTCGTACCCGCTGCAGGCACATAGCTCGAATATCCCCGCCCAGCAAGAGCCCAGGCCAAGAGAAGGCGCAAACAATTCCAGGTATGCCAGTGAAAAAATGGAGTTTTCGCGGCCTTGCCTGAACTCTTTGTCGGTGATTGCCAGAATCAGATGCGGTGCATCGCGCAAAATAGAATCTACACCTCGTTTCCGGTACTCGCTAATAAATATGGAAAGAATTTCAGCCCAGTAGGGCGAACCTTCCAACCACTCTATCGTGATTTCAGCCGCTTTTTTGACCGTTTCTTTGTCTTCAACGATGATATAAGACACCCCTTGCATATTCGTACCGGAGGGAACAAGGCGGGCTATATCCACAAGTTTCAGCAGGTCTTCCCTCGGAACGGCTTTCTGTTTATAGGTGCGGATGGAACGGCGCGAGCGGAGAAAAAGCTCGGCGGTTTCCCTGTCCAGTACCGGAAATTCTTTTATAGTCTGCTGCGGCTCCACTATTGATTTGTGATTATCGATTGCCGCACTGGGACAAATGACTGCGCAATGCCCGCAGGCAATACAATGATCCGGTAAAACGGCTTCTGGCCTCTGCTCCCCCATTTTTACAAAAAGGGGGCATTCTTTCATTTCTCCACTCTCCATGCAAAAGTACTGTTTTCCATTTACCTCCGCTCCCTTTAGGCCTCAAAGTCAATCGCAACAACATTGGCCTGGATTTCTTCAATATATTTCCCCACTTCCACATGCGCCGGATGTAGTATATAGGCATTGAGATCTTCTTTTGAATCAAAGTGAGCAATCATGACGATATCGTAAGAGATGGACGCATGTGCGAAATCCACTCCGACCGTTATATCCCGCAGATATGCAATCTGCTCCTTCATGCCCAGCAGCCGTTTTTTCAACGCATCAATGCTTTCTTTACCGGTATCGTTTAACTTTAATGCAACAATGTGTGTAATCATATTTGAGAATCCTCCTCTTGGGCAAAACAGCCCCATGTTTTAATTTGAGTTACAGCGTTCAATCCGGTTATTTGCCCAACCAGCAAATTAGTCATCCAGTTTTTCATAGGCCACGATTTCCGACAGGGGTTTGCGGGTTGTGACGTGCCGGTCTGGTGATGCCGGTTCGCCGGCTGCATACCCAATAGCCAGGATATTAATAGGCTCCAGGTAATCTGGTAAGGCAAACTCCCTGCTGATAATGGCTGGATCAAAACCGCAAATCCAGACAGTTCCCAAGCCCAATGCGCCTGCCTGCAGCATCATATGGTCGGTGGTGATGCTGGTATCAATATCGACAACACTTTTCCCGTTAAAAGGGATTACTCCGGCCGTATTGTGATCGCCGCAGGTAATAATAACCAGAGGCGCATCATATATATTGGCGGCTTTTTTCACTTTATTCAGTCCCTCTTCCTGCTGTACCACAATCAGTTTTACCGGCTGCCTGTTCATTCCGGAAGGCGCTACCTGCGCGGCCGCTAAAATCTGTTGCAGCTTTTCAGCCTCCACTTGTTTAACTTCATATTGTCGTACGGAATACCGGGCCTTTAGCAAATCCAAAAAATTCATAGTTATCGCACTCTCCTTCTTCAATTAAAAAAGTCTTTTTGTCATCCATCCGTCTTATCCGCGGACAAGTCGTATCCCCAGCTCTAAGGCTTTTCATTTTTTTTGATCAATCGTTGTTTTTCATAATATCACATCAAAATCAATTTAAAAAACGAATAATATCGATTAGGTAATTCGATAAAATCGATCGATATTTCTAAGGCGCTTGTAAAACAACAATTCGGCCTCGGACAAAAAAACACGGTTTGTACCGGACTTCCCGTACAAACCGTGTTGCTTTATTTTGTTACCACATATACTCTTGTTAAAAAAGCCCCAGCCTAACCCCCACAACCAATTTACCATTTTTCTCTGCAAATTTCCAAAAATGCCGCTAATGCAGAAGATACCCATTTATTTTTATGATACACTACCTGAATCAGAAGATTTAAATCAAGTCCGCGGAAGTTAAGTTTTTTCAACTGATTAGACCTGACTTCATCCTCCACGGCAAACAAGGGCAGCAGCGTTACGCCCAGACCAAACGCAGACAAGCATTTTAACGTCTGAATGCTGCCGCCTTCCGACATCAGCTGCAAGGAAGCACCTGTATTCTCCAGTGTTCTTTGAAAAAGCGCCCGCCAGCTGCAGCCTTCTCCTGTCATCAGCAGCGGATACTTTGCCACGTCTTCCGCATATACATGTTCTCTTCCGGCCAAAGGATGCTCTGGTGACGTCAGAAGGGCAAATGGCTCACTTCGTTCCTTATCCACGATAAATTCCGGAACCGACAGCCTGCGGTCAATTAAAATCGCCACATCAATCTGATTTTCTCTAAGATCGGACTCAAAATCACACCAGGAACCCATTTTTATCGCAAGCTCCACATCGGGATACCGGCGATTATATTCGTGTAAAATTTCCGGCAAGAAAAAGGCACAGATCGATTCGTGTGCTCCTACAATCAATTTCCCCTTAGGCATCTCCGACGCAGCAACCGAGCCTTTGGCCCTTTCCCAAAGATTGATCATCTGGCGCGAATGAACTAAAAATTCCTCGCCTTCTGCCGTCAGGGATATTTTCTTACCCAGCCGCTCAAACAGACTGACCCCTAATTCCTTTTCCAGTAATTGAACCTGTGAGGTAATCGACGACTGTACATAGCCGAGCTGTTCGGCTGCCCTTGTAAAACTATTCAATGTGGCAACCGTTACAAACGCCTTTAGCTACTTAATGTCCATATGCTCTCCTTATCTTAGTTGTCGATTCATTTTTAGTAAATCATCTGTTATTTCGATATGTTTTTTATATTATCATATAATATCACGAAACGCCATCCTTGCACTCCGTTTTGTCGCTAAAGGGGAGCAGTACTTATTCGTACTTGTTTTCTATCGATCACATCAAATAAATGAAAAGCTGCCTATATGTCGAGTCAGGGGAGGATTCGACACCACTAGGGATATAGGACAGGGGTTCGATTATTGTGAAAGTTCCTTCATCTATTTTCCTGTGGCATGCGTTGCCATGGCGGTTCTTCACTTGACTCATTTTCAGCAAAATTTCAGTTTACTCTGCTATGATTATTGAACAAAAATGATCCGACAGACTAATCTGTAGAAAGACATATGGGAGAGACATATGAAACAGTTTATAAATTTGAGTACAAAGGTTTATGATGATGTTGAAAAGCATAATTATTGGCGTAAGATGGTGTTTCTCATCAGAACGGTGGCTCATCATAAGCAGATGATGAAACTCATCGAATTTTTTGAAAAGAATCATCTCAGGCGTGATATTGCTATTGCTCAGCCCTGTATTTTTGAGCAGGCGACACGGCAATGGTTTTATCACCAATCTAATTTTTCGGAAAGAACCGGGATTATTAAAAACCACTATCTGCTTATCAATGATTGTTTTACGGAAGAGGCATTAAGGCAGATTTATCTTGGCGATGGTATCATGCTGTGGAGTCAGGAATATCAAAACGAAACGCTTTCGTTGAACTTGCATTTTAGACGGGGAAATCACGAAAAAGAAGGTTTAATGGCCATTTTACTGAAGCTAGGCGAAAAGAGAATTTATCAGATTATATTTTGGCTGGCACCAAATAAAAAGAATGAAATGGCATTATGGATTGGCGCCCTGCAGGGTTCGCCAAATGGATTGGAGATCTCTCGTGGTTTGACAAAGCTTTTTTATGGTTATCGAACGAAAAATTTTATTCTTCATGCATTGTGTACCGTTGCCAGCCAACTGGCGGTGAAAAAAATTTATGCTGTATCGAATTATGGGTTTTATGCCAATAATCACGTTCGTCTGGATCGTAAATTAAAAACATCCTTAGATGAGTTCTGGCAGGAGATCGGCGGCAAGCGCTGCAAAGATACACGTTTTTTTGAACTGCCTGTATTGGAACAGCGAAAAGCTCTCGATGAAATTGATTCTCATAAACGCAATCAATATCGCAAAAGATTTGCCATGCTTGATACGGTTGATTCGACAATGATAGATTCACTAGAGCTGCATCTTAAAAAAAAGTTTTCACAGGCAATTTGATCCTTGTAATCTTACAAACACCGCAAAAAGATACCCATCATCTACAGAACAGGTAGATGATGGGTATCTTTTTGCGAAAATCTCTGAAAATAGCAGACTAGTTAAACGGGAACAGATGACATGCCGAAAAATCCTTATTAGCTGGCGCTAGTCCAACAATCACTTACATATCCTTTATTGTAGTAATCATAAGGAAGATAACAATATCCCTCATCACCCCACTCCATTCCCCAGGAATTTCGGACGATCATCTGCTGCTTTTCGTCATCATAGCCAACGGCTAAAACTGCATGGCCTCCAAGGTATCTCTCTGTGGTTGTATCTGGCAAAGGAACTATTCCGGTTTTGGCAACCGTATCGCTTTCAAAGGATTCGTAGACATCAATTCCGATCACTACAGGCAATCCCTCTGCCAGGGCCGCCTTGAGCTGGTCAAGTGATATAATGCGGTGATATTCAACGACTTTATAGGCAGCGGCATCGGTGACCATTCTGTCGGTTGGCGTATTGGTAAACGTTGAAATATCATACGGCCAATCCGTTTCAGGGCATACACCGATTTTATTCAGCACTTTCATGCCATCACGAATCTCAGCGCCGCTGTCCTCATTCACCGTTCCTTCGAGGCTGCGCTCTTCCCAGTATAAAAACAGCCTTGATAAAGCGATCCAAGCGGCTTTATTTTTGAGAAGGTATTCCTTGAGGCCGGACACGATTGCGTTTGCTGTGCAGCTTCCCAGTTCTCCTTGGTCAACGATAGGACTGCACTTATCATGTAAGTCGACTCTGACCGGTAAGTGTTCCGTCTTTTTATAACTGGTCGTATAAAAGATATGATCTCGCAGGTCTGGAGTATCCTTTTTTAATAAATATTTCCGTGACATCGAATCACTCCTTTTAACATTGAAATTTTAGTCATTACATTCTGGGGACCGATCCTTTTAACAGATATCCATATACTACCAATAGGTAGTATATGGATATCTTCTCGCTGATGAAGAGAAATACCTTCTATTTTTTTACATTTACCAATTTATCGATTACTATTTTCATTACATCATTGGTCATTCCTCTGCCCACAGACAAAATAACAAAGAGCAAAGCTATGTTAGCTCTGCTCTTCTACCCGCTATAGTCTTTGAATTAATTTAGTTCCTTCCACCAGGTTGTACAAGGATACTGCTCACCACCGATCGTGACAATTTCACCGATTTTTGGCGTTGCTACTTTTACCCCTCGTCTTTCGGCCTCTATTAGCAGTCGTTCTATCTGACGTGTCCATTCAATATTCGATTGGCTGAACATCCCCCAGTGGATCGGCAGCATGAGCTGCCCTTGTAAGTCAAGCTGTGCCTGCACTGCTTTTTCAGGAGTCATATGAATCGCTCCGAAGCTTTCAATACCCTGGCCACATTCTACAAGAGTCAAGTCAAATGGACCATATTGGTCACCAATTTCCTTAAAATGCGGACCATAGGCACCATCCCCGCTAAAGAAAATCGTTTCCTCCTTACTGGTGATTACCCAGGAACACCATAAGGTCTGATTGCGGTCAAACAAGCTTCTTCCTGAAAAATGCTGGTTTGGCGTACAGGTAACGATCAACTCGTCAAAGCACGAGGTTTCTCCATATGACAGTTCTGCAATCTTTTCCCTGGCAATCCCCCACTGCCCCAGCCGCTTGCCAACACCGCGGGGCACACAAAACCTATGCACTTTATCTTTGATTGCCATAATAGAACGATAATCCATATGATCGTAATGATCATGGGACAGAAGAACAATATCTATTGCCGGGAGCTCCTGGGGTACAATCGGCAATTGTTCCGTAAACCGTTTTCCGGTAAAGAGAGAAAAAAACCAGAACAGGTTCGAAAAGATCGGATCACACAGGATCGTCTTCCCGCCGAGCTGCATAAAAACGGTGGAATGACCAAACCATACGGCTTTCGACTGCTTCGCCTGTAACATGTCATCCAGATTTAAAATTTCCACAGGAATTGGCCGATGGGGTCTGCGATTTGGATAGTTATATAAGAATCTTTTCAATAGTCGAAATGGTATCTTCATATAGTGTACATCCTTTATTCTCATACCTGCATTTCTCTTTCATCAAAACCATAAGATTTAATGGACCGAGGGCTCTATGGAAAAATGCATTTGATAGTCCGCTATGATGGTATCATTATTCCCCTTTTGTTCTCTGAAAAATTCACAGTTAACGGCTGGTGTTAAAACCCTGGCACACGCAGCAAAAGCTCCTCTTACGATTTTCATGGTACGTTTTACATAGCATTCGATACTCCAGCGCAATCGTTATCCTGAAAGGACTGTATCAAGGCACTGATGATTGGATATGCATGTATATTATTCGTCTTATTTTGCTTACACTAATAAGAACATAAACTGCTATTATGAGAAAGAAGTAAGGGGACGAATATGGATAAAAAAGTAATAATTGTCGGTGCGGGATGGGCTGGTTGTGCTGCGGCATTGGCAGCCCGTAAAATGGGGTGTGATGTAGAATTATTTGAGAGAACGGACATGCTGCTTGGTACCGGATTGGTCGGTGGAATCATGCGTAACAATGGCCGCTTTACTGCTGCGGAGGAAATGATTGCCATGGGCGGCGGTGATCTGTTTATCCTTGCCGATGAACATGCCCGGCACAGAAACATTGAATTTCCCGGACATTCTCATGCGAATCTGTATGATGTAGCAACGATTGAACCAGCGGTGCGAACAGCACTGACAAACGCTGGTATAAACATTCATTTTAAAACCCGTGTTACAGACATTGAAATGAATCATGGGATTATTACCAAAATAGCCGCTCGCCAATTACATGGTGACACAGTAACCGTCGAAGGAGCGGCATTTGTCGATGGGTCCGGTACTGCTGGCCCAATCAAGAATTGCATGAAATATGGCAATGGATGTGCCATGTGCATCTATCGCTGTCCAACCTTTGGTTCTCGTTCCAGTATTGCAGCCAAAGCCGGAGTCAAGGAGATTGTCGCGATAAAACCGGACGGGACATTGGGAGCGATGAGCGGTTCCTGCAAACTGCATAAAGACTCTTTGGGACTTACTCTCAGGAAAGAATTAGACAGCAAAGGGGTATGCGTCATCCCGATCCCTGTGCATTTGCGAAAGAGTCTAGCATCCCTTGGACAAAAAGCCTGCCAGCAATATGCATCACAAGAATTTGTTGAAAATATCGTTTTACTTGATACTGGGCATGCAAAATTAATGACAGCTTATTATCCCCTGGAAATTCTTCGTCAAATCCCAGGACTTGAAAACGCCCGCTTTGAAGATCCTTACGCGGGGGGAATTGGCAATTCGATGCGCTATTTCGGCATGCTGCCCCGGGATAATTATTTACAAGTGAACGGTTTGCAGAATGTGTTCTGCTGCGGTGAAAAAGCCGGCTTGCTTGTAGGCCATACGGAAGCTATTGTAACAGGCACTCTTGCCGGATATAATGCTGCACGCTATACGCACGGGACTGACTTGCTTGCAATCCCAACGAGTTTGGCCTGTGGTGATGCGATAGCCCATGTGAGAGCGGAAATGGAAATGCCTGAAGGCTTAGCTAAAAAATATACGTTTTCAGGGTCTGTTTATTTTAAAAGAATGAAAGAAAGACATCTGTACACTACCGATATTGAAGAAATCAAGCTTAGAGTCCGGCAGGCACAGATGACAGAAATTTTCACCTCTGCCAGTAACAATCAGGAAATCCTGGACAGCAACTGAAATTGGTAGCCAAATTCCTCAATTTCTTCACGTGAAAGGATCATTCCCTCAGGAGGCCGACTGTTGAGTTTGAATACCAATGCCTGCTGCCCTGCTTTCTGATGAAAGTTAATGCGATTTAATGTAACTTCCGTTTCCAGAAGGTCGGTAATTATTTCTGCTGTAGCTTGGTGTCCTACGGCTGAAATGATCGGCGCGGACTGAATCAGCTTTTTGCATTCTTCCAAGCTGATGGTTCGACAGGAATATTCTCCATCGGCTGTAATAATAGCGCCATTTAAAATGGCAATGGGTTGCTTATTTTCCATTTTATTCGTTCTCCTTTGTAATTTTAGTTACAACGCCAAGAACAATGACTCTTTTTATCAGATACGTTGATCCATTTTAGCTGACGTTACCTTTTTCGGTTGTCTTCCCTGGATAGAAGAAACGGGGAATGATTTACCACTCAAAAAGAAGATACCCATAATCTAGTAACCAAGTAGATTATGGGTATCTTCTCTTTATGAAATGCTAAATCCTGCTAATTACCATATTTACAGTATGATTCCATTACGAGTCCTGCTTCAGATTTGTTACACCATCTGCACTTATTGTATCAAGTTAAACCAGTTCAAGCAGCTGATCATTCTCTTCTATTGCAGGTAAAGGGGTATTAAATCTTCTTAACAAATTCAGATTTTAATTTCATCGCACCAAAACCATCTATTTGGCAATCAATATCGTGGTCACCATCAACCAAACGTATATTTTTTACTTTGGTACCAATTTTTAAAACCGATGAGCTTCCTTTTACTTTAAGATCTTTAATTACCGTTACTGAATCGCCATCCTGTAAGACATTTCCATTTGCATCTTTGATTATTTTTTTATCTTCATTTTCAGTCTCTAATGTTAACGTCCACTCATGCGCACATTCTGGACAAACCAGAAGACTTCCGTCTTCATAAGTATATTCCGAATTACATTTTGGGCAATTGGGCAAATCAATCATAATTTCATTCTCCATTCATTATTGTCGCTTCTGCTATAAACAATTATTTTCAATTTCCTGTTTTACCGCTTCGTATAATAATAATTACGCAGTGAAGTTTAGAAAAGTACTATGAGAAATTGATTATAGGACAATATATAGTATCATAATTTTCTCTTATTGACAAACCTTCTCCAAGAGTCCTCCTGGCAGGTATTACTATGCTGAGCAGAAGAAAAGATACTCATAATCAGGAAACAAGTAGATTATGAATATCTTCTCTTTTGTAAATGCCCTATCATATAAGGAATCAGCTTCAGATTATCCTATGGGCATAAAATTGAACCTGATACTCATTCCCATTTGTCCAGGCGTTCGGATGATATTTAAACCCCACCTTGACTGATGTAGAGTTATAATTATGCAGACCTGCCTGTGCGATTTGCGGCCCTTCATCCTCAATAAGTTCTATGCTCTTGTCTGAGGGACGGACAACCGCGATATGTCCAGGTTTGTGGGCATTGGCATTTTTAAAAGCAACCACGACTAACATACCCTGATTGGCAAACTCCTGTGCCTCCAGGGGATTTTTAACTTTCTCCCAGCCATAGGCACTGCTATGTTTCTCAAGCCATTCAGCCTGGGCATTTGCCAGCAAAACTTCGGAGTGATCAGGCGGCCGTAACATATAAATATTTGCCTGATAGGCGACCGCAGCAACAAAGGCACTACAATGACTGGCGATTTCCCGTCCTGTAGAATCGCTGCTCCCGTCTGACCAATAAATCGGCTGATGTGGCAGCCAATGATTTTCCACATCCATTTGGTCCAGCAATTGGGAAAGATGCTGTTGCGCAGAACTCATCCTCTCAGCCTGCAAACTTGTCATGCCAACCCCAAAGACTAGGCAAAGACATATAATCAGCCAGCTACAGCGATATGTTTTCTTCATTGCCGTTTCCTCTCATCCCTTGCTATTCTCCATAGAATCATTATACATGCAGCTGCAGCATTAGTAAAATACCAGTTATTTGCATTTTGCATTTCATTTAAAAAAGTACTTGCCTTACAGATAACTGTAAGGTATATACTAAACATTATTATGTATAACATCATGGAATCATTTATGGAAAGGTGTGAACGAAATTGCAGAAGAGAACGTTAGGAAATAGCAAGCTGGAGGTTTCCGCCCTGGGACTGGGTTGTATGGGTATATCCGATTTTTACAGCGGACGTGATGATGAAGAATCCATACGTACGATACACCGGGCCTTGGAACTCGGCGTCACGTTACTCGACACGGCTGACATGTACGGTGTCGGTAAAAACGAAGAGCTTGTCGGCAAAGCGCTAAAAGGACACCGCAGTAAGGTAATTCTAGCAACAAAATTCGGCAATGTAAGGAGTCAAAGCGGTGAATTTTTAGGTATCAACGGTCGTCCGGAGTATGTCAAATCAGCTTGTGACGCCAGCCTTCGCCGTCTCGGTGTGGATTACATTGATTTATACTATCAGCACAGGGTTGATCCTGCTACTCCTATTGAAGAAACAGTCGGTGCCATGGCTGAACTGATACGGGAAGGCAAAGTCCGTTATATCGGGTTGTCTGAGGCCGCGCCAGCCAACATCCGGCGTGCACATTCTGTACATCCGGTAACTGCACTGCAGACAGAATATTCCCTGTGGAGCCGTGATGTAGAGGATGAAATTTTACCAGTCTGCCGTGAACTTGGAATTGGCTTTGTCCCCTACAGTCCTCTCGGACGGGGCTTTCTCACCGGTCAAATTCAAAAGTTTGAGGACCTGGCCGAAGATGATTTTCGCCGTTTTATGCCACGCTTTCAAGGAGAAAATTTTCAAAAAAATCTGGACCTCGTTCAGCAGCTAAAAGAGATTGCTGTGGAAAAAGGCTGCAAACCATCTCAATTGGCTCTTGCCTGGCTGTTGGCACAAGGCAGTGACATTGTACCCATCCCTGGTACGAAACGGGTAACTTATTTAGAGGAAAATATCGAAGCACTCGGTATTACCCTGACAAGAGAAGATTTGACGCGCATTGACAGTGTAGCCCCCCAGGGTGCTGCCTTTGGAACCCGTTATCCGGAAGCGTCTATGAAAACAATAAATCTGTAATATGTATATAGATAGGGGAATTTTTTAGTCCTGTTTATAAAACTTTTAAGAATGCTTTAAAGAAGATTTATATATGCTTTGTATAATAGCCTCAAAACATAGTATGGAGGTTATTATATATGAATAAGATTACATTGTGGTCTGATGAGATGAAAGACATAAATATGTCATTAGATGAGGAAGGAATCCCAACCGGCAGTAATCCATCCTTTTGGGGAAACGGTGAATCCTATGCATCTTAAACGATATGACATTCACCCCAATTGCTGCACACGCTGCCAGCGTTGTTTTGCGGTTTGTCCAGTGGGAGCTATTCTGCTGACGGAAACGGGCATGCCAGAAATTCAAACTCAAAAATGCAAACGCTGCGGAGATTGTAAAAAAATATGCAAACAACAGGCCATCTCACGCAGGGTACGATTACAATTTAAATAGGAATTGTTCTTCTAATAACCATGATAGATGCTTCACTCATCATAGATGAAAATCCATTTAGTGCATAAAATCCTTTTATTAATCCTATAATTTCTCTGAAAGTATTGTCTCGCATCATTAGGCTACCTCGTCCCCATTATAAAAAAATACAACTGCCAGCAAAACGTAGCGACTTTGCTGGCAGTTTGTGTATTGCTATATACTTTTCTCTGATGTGAGCGTAATAATCACTAATTCGTAAAAGCCACCTCTTGGGATTTACTCCGGCTTTACCCACAGGTCCATGCTGCGATATTGATTCTGTGCAGTAACTACACTGTCCTTTTTTCGAATAAACTCCGCTTTAATTTGATCAAGAAGCCGCCCGTGTTCTTCCATCCCCTCCTTTGTATAGCGGCGATGTTCTCCCGGCTGCCAGGACAATGCAAAGCTCCCATTATGAATTGACCATTCACCATGAGCGGCACACATGGGACAGCGCCATTTACCCTGATGGAATATTTGCAAAAGACTGCTGTCACAATCCGGGCAGTAGACTGCATCCGGGTCCTTACAATCGACTATGGATTGATCCACAAGGGACATGGCCAGCTTCCCGATGGAATCAAACGTTTTTTGGTTAACAACATCACCTGGCAGAGTCTCATGAATGAGCAGCGTGCCAGTCACATTCAGTCCAAGAAATCGGGCAAAATGCATCGTTGCTTCTCTGGCATACCCATCCCATTCTTTTATCGAATGTGGTATGACAATCACACATTGTTTGCCAGCAAAGTATTCAGCGCTATTATTTTGAATCGCAATCAGGCGGTCATTAATTAGTTTCAGGCTAGTCTGCTGCCCCAGCCAATATACAGGAGCAGCCAGGATTATCTTGTCGGCAGCACGAATTTGATCGAGAAAAAAATTAAAATCGTCTTTGATTACGCATTGTTTTTCCTCTGGAAGGCAGGCATAGCAGCCCTTGCAGCGATCAATCCGCAAATCATTAAGTCGAATCATTTTCTTATCCCATTCTTCCGGCAGTCTATTCATCATCTCTTTGACGACTATTTCAGAATTCCCCAGACGGCGTGGAGATGATACTAAACCAAGTATGTTCACAATCTACGCTCCCTTACTCCTGCCAAATAAGTACGTGCTGTTTCTCAGATTATCATGAGTACAGCATC
Source organism: uncultured Pelosinus sp. (assembly GCA_963526485.1). Classification (GTDB taxonomy): domain Bacteria; phylum Bacillota; class Negativicutes; order DSM-13327; family DSM-13327; genus Pelosinus. The sequence goes on along the minus strand of CAURNS010000005.1, from coordinate 208,229 downwards.
ACATATCCGAAGAGATTATACTATACTTCTTGTTATAAGACTAATTTTACAACGATTGTCCATTATCAGCAATAATGATTTATCCAGGTATCAAACAGCAATTAAGCCATTGCCCGGTATTTAAAATCCAACGAAAAACGAACTTCAATATACAAACGATACGTTTTATGTAGTAGTATTAGCAGCGGCTGTAGAAGTACTGCTAGTCGTAGGAGTAATTGAAACTAAAGGAGGAAGATTCGAAAGAAAATTCTTTGCTATTTGTTGAATATCCTGGGGTAATCCAACATCAGGAAAATTATTTATTACATAGGATTGGATCGCTTGTAGAACCGTTGGTGTAATCATGATTACAGGTGACGTATTCATAATGGGAGTAGTGGATGAATTAGTAGTGGCAGCAGTTGCTGTTGTCGTAGTTGATGTATTGTCATTCGAAGGAGCTGCTGTTGTAGTGGTTGATGCATTGCCAGTCGAATCGGTGGTTGTTGTCGTAGTGGTTGTTGTATTGCTCGTCGAAGCATTTGGTGTCATAGTCGTGGTTGTATTGCTCGTGGGAGAGGTTGATGGACTGCTGGCTGCAGTGGTACTGGTTGAAGCAGTTGTCGTCGTAGTGGTTGTTGTCGTGCCAGTGGAAGCAGCTGCTGCCGCAGTGGTTGTATTGTTAGTCGAAGTATTTGGTGTCGTTGGTGTGGTTGGAGTCGTTGAAGACATGGGAGTAGTTGGAATGACTGCATTTGTAACAACGACATTGGCAGCATTGGCCGGATTCATCAGAGCAGGAAGATTTGAATAAACAAACACCTGCAAGATGGTCTGAAAATCAGCTTTCAAAGCCAAAATAACACTTCCTTTTTTATGGAGGTAGTGGGTTATCTATTTATAGAAATACGCCTAGATACTAGGGGTTTCGTTTACACAAAGCTATCTCTTCATGTAATTCCAGCAATTCTTCTTTCATGCATTTTATTGTTTTTTCACTGTCTTTACTGGAAGCATCACTTTCTTGTCTGCTTCTTACTGTTACGTATATTGCTAATAGGGTCGATAATAATGACAATATTAGTGAAAGTAGCAGTAATTTATACGTTTCTTCAGAGCGAATCACACTTTCATTAATCTCCAGTTCTCTCTCCTTAGATTTTTTCTTAGTAGACATAGCTTCCCCCCTTTCTGTTCTGTCTAGGTGTAGTGTTTGAAAAGTGAGTTTTCTTAGTATATGAAATTCGTATTTTATTGGTGAGTATAGTAAAAGAACTCTTGCAAGTCCCTACCTGCAAGAGTTCTTTTACTATACTTTTTATCTCCTCTATCTCAATAGAGCAATCTCTTTGGTCGCTCGAATCTGCTCCATTTGATTCACCTGTTTCTTCAATCTGATCGTACTCTAACTCACATTCATTACTAACAATTCTATAATGTTTCATATGTCTTTTTCAACAATAAAGCATCATGTTCAACTCTAGGGCCTTCACATATAACACAGCCCTTCACTGCGAAATCCTTTAATGCTTTTAAACAGGCTTTAAAGTTGAAGTCACTTGCTTCTAAGGGCAGATGATTCTTCTCCCCTTTTTGGCTGTACGCAATTCCCCCCATATGAATATGGAGATCATCTAAAGCAGCCTGGCCTAATTCATCTAAAATATATTGAAGTATTTCTGCAAAATCGTTATACCCTTTTAAACTGCCATGATTTCTTGCATGTATATGAGCAAAATCAACACATAATTTGCATGAATTGACTTCTTTACACAGCGCTACCAGCTCTTGAAGTGTTCCAAATTGCGTTCCTTTCCCGGTAGTCTCTAATCTATAATCAATTCCTTTGTATGGCAGTCTGGACAAATTTTGTTTTATCGTATCATATGTCATTTCCTTTGAATCTTTCAGATAAAAACCTGGATGGAAAATAAGGCTTCGCCCTTGTACTTTAGCTAGGGCTTCCACTGCATCTTCTATTCTTTGGATTGATTCTTCTTGTTTCTTCAGCTCATCAGCATTTAAATTTATATAATAGGATCCATGAGCTGATAAATAGAAGTCATTTTTCAATTTACTTTCCAATATAGCATTTTTGTTCTTATCGGACACGTTGATGGACCTAACAAAAAGAAGTTCCATGGCATCGAGGCCAAAATCTTTCAGATAATTTATTCCTGAAGCATAGTTAAATTTCTGTCCATTACCGATAGGAAGACCAGACACCCCAAAAAGAAGTCTATTTATACGGCTCATCCTCTCTATTGACTCTGATTATCGAAATTACAGTTACAAAATCTCATTCACCTAATTCTCCTGACAATGGTTTACAACTATAAATAGCCATTTTATTCATAGGTTGCACTCCATCCTATGTAAATATTCACACCTACACCAGGGGTTTATCTACACTCTGACAAAGGCTCCGTAAACCTAAGCTTACGGAGCCTTTATGTACCTTCAAGAACTGTAAATCCTCATAACATTCCCTGCATAAACTCTAAACGCTCCCCATCCGGCCCCAGGAAAAAGAAGTTCTTCAAGCTTTTCCCCAAAGACCGGGGCTCATCAGACAAAAGCTTGACGCCGGCAGCCCGCAGCCTTTCCATTTCAGCAAAAATATCCTCCACCACAAAGGCAATGTGGTCTACTGCTCCGGCTGAACGCTTTTCCGGCGTACTCTCTTGTAAATGCTGTACCAATTCAATGGTTTGCCCGCCAGAATTGAGGAAAATCAACTTTACTCGTTCATCTTGATGAGAATTTATTACCTCGCAGTTCAAAATCTGCTGATAAAATACACTGGATTGATCTGCATCTTTTACTACAATACCAACATGCGCCATTTTGTACATTTCATTCACTCCGTTTCTGTAATGAGACTTCATTCTTATCTCTAATAGTAACACCGTTCTACTCTCATATAAATGATTTAGATTTCGATCAATTCATACATTTTTCTGCCTATGCCGATCTTTTCAGCATGATCAAGGCAAACCTGCCAATTCGTTTCCGGATGAGCGGCGCAGAAATGATCCCCCTCACCCCGATTACAGCCCTGACCTTTTAGCTGTTCCTCTAAGTAACTGCCGGATATGACCGGCGCCTGATTTGCCATGTCAGCACAAGCCATATCAAGTGCTACCGGATCAAAGGATGCAAACATGCCGATATCAGGAATAATGGGTACATCATTTTCAGCATGGCAATCACAGTTCGGTGAGACATCAACAACTAAACTTATATGAAAATGGGGTCTGTCCTGCAGGACTGCCCAGGAATATTCAGCCATCTTCTTATTAAGAATATCGTTCGATTCATCCCAAGCTGCAACAATTGCGTTAAAGTGGCAAGTACCAATACATCTGCCGCAGCCGACACATATACCGTGATCGATCGCCGCCTTCTTATTGGTAACAGTAATCGCACCATGAGCACAAATATGGGCACAAGCCCCACATCCCACACAAACTTCGTTTGTTACGCTCGGCTTGCCGTCACTGTGCATCTCCATTTTACCAGCTCTTGAGCCACAGCCCATACCGATGTTTTTCAATGCACCACCGAATCCTGTAAGTTCATGCCCCTTAAAATGCGTCAGACTGATCACAATGTCGGCATCCATTATGGCACGCCCAATTTTTGCTTCTTTTACATATTCACCGCAAGGCACAGGCACATAGGCTTCATCCGTTCCTTTCAGTCCATCGCCGATAATGATCTGGCAGCCTGTGGTGAATGGATTGTAGCCATTTTCATACGCAGCCTCTAAATGTTCAAGAGCGTCTTTACGTCTGCCTACATACAACGTATTGCAATCTGTAAGAAATACCTTACCCCCTCTGCTTTTAATGACATCAGCAATAACCTTGGCATAATTAGGTCTGAGAAAAGCAAGATTACCTGGCTCGCCAAAATGTATTTTAATAACCGTAAATTTACCTTCGAAATTAATTTGCTCAATACCAGCTTTTTTAACAAGTTTCTCTAGCTTCTGCAGCAAATTCATTGTTGGTGTTGTACGTAGATTTGTAAAATAAACCTTTGACTTTTCCATAACATCCTCCTCCAAATTGGAAAAATTCCAGTATGCTTTCATACTACTCCTTCGAGTGTACTGGAAGTCAATACGTTTTGCACAACATGAGCTGCCTTCTATTATTATTTTCTCCTGTTCTTTGGGTTACAGCAATCGATGCCCTGACCACTTACAAATTCATCATAGAGGCCCAGTTTTTTATTAATTTTTGTCAGGCAATCATTCATCTGGGCAATCTTTTGTTCGACTGCATATTTATGCTGTAAAATGATTTCCCTGCGACTCTCAATTGTAGTATCACCTTCCATACACAACGCAACATAGCGTTTTATCTCACCAACAGACATTCCTGTGGCACGTAAACAGCAAATTAACATAAGCCATTCAATATCATGATCATTAAATATCCGGTTTCCATTGTTATCCCGATCAACAAACGGCAGCAGACCTTCCTTCTCATAATACCGCAAGGTGTATGCTGTTAAATCAAGTTTTTCCGCTACTTGTTTAATAGTAAATCCCATGAGCTAAACCTCCTATAAAAATCAATTTATAATGGCCGCGATGAAAACATGTCTTATCTTGTATCATACACCTTAGAGTTAACTCCAAGTCAATATGCTGCCGTACACCTTATTGTAAAATGAAAGTTAGATTTTTGATTGTATGGGTAAATTCATGATGATTTTTAGTCCTGCCAAATCAAATGTTAATAAAAAACACGAATTACCTCTGTATATAACAATATTATAGAACCGTATGCTAGATACGATCCTAGAATATTATAAATCCATGAGCCTTTATACAATGCTCCCTGGCTGCCTAGAAACCATATACAATTTGCATGCGTGAGTAATTCGCGGTTTTTTCACCAGTACTCGCTTTCACCGTATTAAACGTTTGATAGAAATCCAGCATACAATCTTTCACTAGTGTGTAATGGGCGGTAACACCCGGTCCCTTAATGTCACTAGATGGTTGCATTTGCGTGCTTGTTGCCAGGGTATATGCTACATTATTCGGTTGAACATAGTGATAATCCAAGGATACTCCATAAGAATGGGGTTTTTGGTCATTTGCATTTTTATAGCGCAGGCTAAAATATTCTCCCAGAGGATTTCCTGGTGCGCCATAGTTTCGCAAATAATCACCTCTGAAGCTCCAGTTATCATCAATGACTGTTCTTATCCCCGGCCCAGTCACCTGGTAGTCGATTGGCGAATAACTGCTTGCTGTTTCTTTAACATAAGTCCAATATAAATCCGTTTGTTTGTTTATTCGGTAAGAAGCATTTACAAAGGCGGCATTTGCCAGTGGTCTTGCCGTGGCTGCAGTGCTTGTGCTGGATTTTACAGTATACAGTGGAGACCAATTGGCAAAACCTACTGTGGCCCGCAATTTTTCTATTTTGGTATCAAATTTTATCCCATCGATGAGTCCGATATTTCCTTCAGAGTTCCAATAGCCAGTGGCGCCGATGTCTTGTCCAAAACGGCCCATTGTCACGCTGGTATGTGAACCAAATAATTTATCTACTTTCATATATGCATCAGACACAATATTGCGATCTTGTGCTGTCCTATCATCATCTTTTGAAGTACTTGGCAGGTTATCATTGCCTCTGGCAGTCGTACCCATTTGATTATTGTTCATTACCGCCCAACGGACATAAAAGGTCGTGTTGTCATTTACTTTGTCAGTCAAGGCCAGGCGAACCCGCTGGTCAAACGATGCTGCTCCACCATTCCATACGGATCGAATGCGAAAATCACCGCTGAATTTTAGTTTTTCATCTTCCGCCTTCTTTTTTGCCTCTTTGGCAGCCTCTTGTTTCTGCACCTGCATTTTGGTTTCCAATTCGTTCATTCGCAGTTTAAGTGAATTAAGCTCCGCCGTATAATCCTCAGTTGTGGCAGCAAAAGCACTGCCTGTTAATCCCCAAAATGAAAAAGCTATAATTGCAGTTACCAGTTGTTTTTTCATCTTAAACCTCTCTACCTTTCTCAATTTAATGTAATACATAGCATCATACATATAGTAAGCAGTGGAAAATGAAAATACGTCAAAACCAAAACTACCTTACTGGTAAAAATTATAGTGTTCCTTCAGCAATCAATTTTGCTGCGGCCGCTGCCATTCCAACATCACTGTGCCCAACACCCGGCACCGTAATTAATTGCCAATTAAACGGCACACCCAATTCTGCAGCTTTCGCTTTTGCTGCTGCAAAAAAGCGATTACCGCGTTCAAAACGGTTCAGCCCTTGTGCATCCGCCTGCGGAGTATGACGAAGTACTTTATGATTCGGATTATTATCCTTCTCTCCTAATAAAATTGTCACGGGTTTAGCAAATACTTTTGCCAACTCTTCTTTACTCAATGACATATTTTTAATGCCATAAGGAAAATCAACAGTTGTATCTGGCATCGTATACCACCCTGCATTGGCGGAAATAATTCTCGCAGCCTGTGTCTGTCCCCCTAGAAGTACATAACGATGCACTAACTGGGCTCCAGCCGAATGTCCGAATAATGTAAATGTATTGCTTACAGCTCCTGAACGCAGCCGCACTTCGTTAAAAACGTGGTTAATGACCGGAAAAACCCACTTATCTTTCGGCTGTAAATGCCCTGTATCATCATCCGTATCTGATACATTTCCTGTATTATAGTAGCGTACACCCGGGTACTTTTCTTCCGTAAATTCCGGGCATACCACCAATAGATTGTATTGATCTGCATACTGCTGCCAGCCATTACGATACTCTTGTGCATTGCGCTGCAAACCATGCTGCACAATAACAATTGGTTTGTCCGGGGTCCAGCTGGCTGGACGATAATAAAAGACCTGAAGATCACTTTTATTGGCCCCTGTAGTTTCCGGCATGGTAAACATTCCAGCTCCAACATTTAGTGGTTCAGCTTTTTTCGGACTCGCAGCACAGCCGACTGCTGCCTGCAGCAAAATGATAAGACCAATAAAAACCATGCCTGCCTTGAGAAATCCGTGTTTCAAATAAAAAACCTCCCTATTATAATTTTTCTAGTTTATGATCGATTTTGCTTTACAATATATTTTACAATTTCGCATAAGAGGCAAAACCGCGGTTTGATAGAATCGACCAGTAAATATTCCTGAGGCCCATGGGAACCGCCGCCGATTGGTCCTAACCCATCCAGCGTCGGTACTCCCATAATTGCAGCAAAACTCCCATCTGAACCACCGCCGGTAGCAGTCCACCCGACTTTAATTCCTAGCTGAGACCCGATACTCTCCACTGCATTACATAACAGTAATGTTCTGTCAGAAGGAATCATCGGCGGGCGGGTAACTCCGCCACTAACCACAGCTTTAATCCCTGAAACTTTAGGGTTGGCTGCTAACGAATGAATTAACTGATCAATCATCTCTGCTTCCTTAGGATCATAAAAGCGAATATCCACTTCTGCTTTCGCCTGTCCCGCTACCACATTGACTGCACTTCCTCCTGAGACTTTTCCAACATTGACAGTCGTACCTGTCGCATAATTTGTTTTTTTGTGCAGCGCTAAAATCCAATGGGCTAATTCTTCAATCGCACTTTTCCCGCTTTGATGATCTACTCCTGAGTGGGCCTCTATTCCCGTAAAATCAATGGTATACCGGCCAACCCCCTTACGCTTATTTACTAAATTTCCATCTTGTCTGGCCGCTTCTAAAACAAGGACATAACTGCTTTTTGGGGCAAGAGTCTCCAACCAGTTTCGGGAATACTTCGAGCTTATTTCTTCATCACAATTTAATGCTATGCATATAGAGGCATCCAGCAATGCATTTTCAGCTTGCAGAGCACGAAGAGTATAGTAAATTTGAAGTAAGCCAGCCTTCATATCATTAACCCCGGGCCCCAAAGCCTTGCCGTCTTTTACCATAAATGACCGCTCCCGGGCTGTACCTTTTTTAAAAACAGTATCCATATGTCCCATGAACAGCACATCGTACTGATCCTGATCACCATTGACAATTTCAACGCAGGGACCAACTGCCGAATCAAACTGATGCAGTTTTACTTTCCAGCCAAGAGCAGAAAACCTTTGACAGAAAAATTCTGCTACCTGAGCTACCCCCTCTGCGTCATAGGAACCGCTGTCAATATTCACTAAGTACTGCAAATCTTCTAAATATGTAGCAAGATCAAAATTCGAATGTTGCATAGTAACCTCCTAAAGTAGTGTTATAACGATTCATTAAAAGAAAAGTAAACTGGCAATGGTCGTCGCTAGCAGTGCCCCTGTCATAGGGATTGCAGTTCTTTTTACAATGTCGATAGGTGAGACCATAGCCAAACCGGCAACTGCAACACAAACACCGGAAATCGGCGAAACGGCACGGGCAATCGTAGCAGAAAACTGCATCGGCAATAAAATATGAGCTGGATTGCTATTCATGCGTTCCGCTATTACAGGAGCCAAACCGGCAAAAGAAAAGAAGGAGGCATCACCGGAACCTGTGACTAGTGTCGCTCCCGTAATCACGCCTTGCATCACAAGAATCATTGCCCAGGATCCCAGTCCGGCTGTTTCTGTTTTTTCAATAATAGTATGAATAGCCCCAATGGCAGTTAATCCAGCCGAAAAGGTTTCTGCAGCCACAACTAACGTAACTACAGAGGCAAAGGAACTGCCCATGCCATCAAAGAAACTTTGCATACTGCCAAATACCGTTTCCGCATTTCTTTTTCGTATATACTCAAATATCATACTAATAAACATCCCAATTAAAATCGCACTAATCAAGGTCATTTTTACCTTGGAGCCAAATACAGGATTGAAGATAAAAATTAAAAGTAAGGGCAGTATCGGCAGTAAGGCATAAATGGCTGGCGCTGGATTCTTATTGTCTGCTTGTTGAAAACCACTCACTTCTTCATTTTGCACTGCTTTATCGCCACTCTGTTTATCAAACCATTTCTGTGTGAAATAATGCAGAATTGCGACAGTCAATAGAACAATTGCTGCTATTGGCAGCTGATATTGTAAGAAGTATACCATTGCTTCGATTCCAGCGTTTTTAGCCACCAACTGGGAAGATGCCGCCGCCGGACCAAGGTCAATACAGGACGATGTAACAATCACTGCTGCTGCCGCTGCCCGGCTGGCTCCTAAATTGATCAGGAGAGGGAACATGGTAGCCATTAACAATACACCCAGACCGGCTGCACTGGTAATCGCCATCTTCATGAACTGCCCAACAAGAAATCCTAAGGCCAGCACAAGATAAGGGGAATGTACAAAGCGCAACGGTTTAACACCTAAACCAACAAAAGCCTTACTGGCACCAATCTTATCCATGAAACGCACATAACCGGCTACCGACATAATCATGAGTCCTAAACCTGCAACCCGGTTGCTCAGTAAATCTTCAACCACTTTAAAAACATCAAACAAACTCATCCCTAAACTTTGTTTGCTGGCAATGATCCCCTTTCCCATCATAAGAGCACAGCCAAGTAAGAGTAATCCCCCGAGTAAAATAACTGGCTGCGGCTTATATTTTTTCAGTACAAGATAACCCATTCCCATCGTAATAATTGCTGCAATAAAAATACCTAGCATGGATCAATCCTCCTAACTATAGATTTGAAACGCCCCCCGATGCTGCACTATGCCAACCCACCACTGACTATAGACTTGGCCTCCAATCACTGTACTCATTATAATTGTGATCTTGAAATTTTTGAAATATTTAGATTCTATTACATAATAGTTTCAAACTATAAATAAGAAAGACATCGTCTGGCTTTTGTTTTTTGCCGACGATGCCATTTCTTACTTTTTTATCATGAATGATGTTTGGTCTTCTGCATAAATAGAATAAAATCACGGGCTACCTTAGACAAGTATTTATTTTTTGCCCAGATAAACCCTGTCTCAAATTCAACCGGTTCTTCTAACGGACGTATTGTGATATGTGGATTATCCTTGATAATAGCAATTTCATCATCAAGCACAAACGATATGCCTGCGCCGCTTGCAACCATATTAAATGCCGTCGCAACTTGCAGGGGAGTAAATATTACATTAGGAATAAAGCCATGTTTTTCACATTCCGTCATAATTTTTTTCTTTATATAACTGCCGCCCGAACACAGAATAAAGCGTTCTGCCTCTAATAACTTAAAAGGTATTTTTTCATACTGGTTAAAAGGATGTTCTTTTGAAAAAATAACCAGCAGCTGTCCATGAGCAAAGGGCAGCGTCGCATAAGAGGGCTGCGGATCGGCGAGTACAATAAAACCCAGTTCAATGCTTTCATCCCCAATTTTATCGATAATTTTCTGTACGCCGAGCTCACTTACTTGAAGATTGATTTGGGGATGCTGACGGGAAAACTCCGAAAATACAATAGGAAATATCCAAGACCCCAGGGATGTCGGAATTGCCAATCTGAGTGTACGATTTGCTTTAAGGCCTAGATCCTGGATTTCATTCACAACATTCTGTACATCATTTAAGATATGTCTTGCCCGTGCCAGAAACAATTCCCCTTCTTTTGTAACCACAACCGAACGTTGATTTCTCTGCAGTAAGACTACCCCTAATTCTTCTTCCAGTTTCACTATCGAAGCAGTAATAGAAGGCTGAGCAACGTGAAGTTCCTCCGCTGCTTTCGTAAAGTTTTTAAGCCGGCTTACAGCCTCAAAATACTCTAATCTTCTCAAATCCATGCCATGTTCCTCCAAGATGTTACCTGCATTTTCATACAGAAACAAAGTACACTTCTTGCTATTGTTCATAAAAATATATGAAACAGCAAGGGCTCTTAAGTCATTCATTGGCTGCATCACGATGAGGTACCAGTACCCAGGCAGGTTCAAGCTTAGTTGTATCTGGCAGTCCCTTAACCCAATTGATATTGCCATGGGTTTTCTGTAATTCGCTGAGTTCACCATACCCAAGCACACGCATAGGGCAAGCTGAAACACAAGCCGGCGCTTTGCCTTCGTGTAAGAGATCCTGGCAAAAATCACATTTTTTCATTTTGTGGTCAGCAGCATCAAACTGTGGTGCCTGATAAGGACAAACTGCCAAACAGCGGCGGCAGCCAATGCAGCGCTTTTGATCAATTAATACGATTCCGTCTTCTGTTCGTTTCTGCATAGCACCACTTGGACAGATGGCAACGCAAGGGGCATCTATGCAATGATTACAGCTAACTGATATCCAATAAGCACAGACAGTATGATGGACAACATTGCCGGTTACTGTAAAGTCCCCCCCTTCATAGGCATGAACCTGCCGGAAATTTTGTCCCTTAGACAAATTCTGCTTATCTTTGCAGGCAATCTGACAAGCGCTGCAGCCTGTACAATGTTTTTGCTCAACATAAAAGGCCATCTGTTTATTCATGACTCTGCCTCCACTTGTCTAGTTTAACTACTTCCACCAGGTTGGTATGCTGGGGATTCGCAAAAGCCAGAGGAGTCGGCTGGTACTTTGTCAGTGTATTAATGCAGCCGCGCCGATCAACACCTTCTTTATCTGGTGACCACCAGCCCCCTTGTGGCACGGAAACAACTCCCGGCATAATACGCGGAGTAACTTTAGCGGTCAATATGACTTTACCGCGATCATTGTAGACACAGACCTCTTCGCCATCTTTGATGCTGCGCAGTTTAGCATCATGCACACTAATCCAGAATACTTGTGCTTCGGTCTGCTCCATCCAGTCATTATTATCAAACATGGAATGTATACGCCGCTTGGTATGATGACCAATGCATTGCAGCGGATACTTATTACGCAGCGGGTCTTCCGGTCCTTCCCAAGCAGAAATATATTTGGGAATTGCGGGAATTTCATTGGGTTTAGCCAACTCCCATAAACGAGATGAAAAAAATTCAATTTTTCCGGAAGGCGTGGGAAATGGATGGTTTAGCGGATCGTCAATCTGCTGCTTAAAGGCAATGGCCGGTTCCTCATACTCCCAGTCATACACGCCTGCTCTTTTAAACTCTTCATAGGAAGGAAAACCAGCGGTTCCTTTGCGAGTTTCATCGACAATAAAACGCAGCCAGTCTTCCAAAGTCTTGCCCTGCGTAAATTCAGCTGCAAGGTTTATCCTTTCAGCTAAATCACTGACCCAATCATATCCATTGCGGCATTCATACACCGTATCCACTGCCTTATTCATAAACAATACATAATCACCACAAGACCAAGGTATCACAATATCTTCCCGTTCCATGAAATTATCAGCGGGCAGCAAAATATCGGCAAACTTTGCACTGGATGTCAAAAAATGATCACTGACTACAATAAATTCCACCAGACTGTCATCAGCTAATAATTTTGCCGTTTCATTGGTATCAGAGTGTTGATTTATGAGGCAGTTGCCAGCCAGATTAAATATCAATTTCATGTTGGCTGACAGCTTATCTACGCCGCGTACCCCCTCTGTTTTGCCTAATTCAGTCCCTTTTTGAACGGCTAGCGGCCACATGTACATTGAAATTTGTGCTTTACAAGGATTATTGATAGGAATCGAACCCACATACTGCTTGCGGCATGGTGAACCGCAGCCGGATGCCCAGCCGCCTTTTATGCCAATATTTCCTGTCATCGCTGCAAGGGCAGCTGCACTGCGGGGCGGCTGTTCACCATAGGCATGACGCTGGGGACCAAATCCCTGGATAAGCGCACCAGGTTTGGTCAAGGCATACTCTCTAGCTAACTCGATAATCGTCTCACTAGGAATACCAGTTAACCGCTCCGCCCAGCCAGGAGTTTTCGGAATCTGATCGATGCCAGTACCAAGAATATAGCATTTGTATGAATTTCCCGCTGGAATGTCTGCTGGCATATGCTCTTCATCAAAACCGAGACAATAAGTGTCTAAAAAATGTTGATCCTGCAAATCTTCGGTAATTATTACATAGGCCATAGCATCCAAAAGAGCACTATCGGTAGTGGGTCGAATGGGTATCCATTGATCCGCCAGTGCTATCGCTGTATCGGAATACAGGGGATCAATGCAAATAATTTTTGCCCCTGCCACCTTGGCCTTTTTTAGATAATAGGCTGTATTCGTTCCATGAATCGTTGCCGCCGGATTAAACCCCATCAGAATAATAAGCTTCGAATTTGCCCAGTCTTCCCGACTGCTGCCGGTATTGGCAGTCCCATAAGTATAGGGGGTTGCCACATTCGTACAGGCAGAGCTGTATGTACCGTAATAATCCAAGTAGCCTCCGTAAAGTGCCAGCAGCCGCCTCATCCAGACTAATTCTGATGTTTTCCCCGCATTGCCGGTAGCGTATTGGAAGAAAATGGCCTCTGGACCAAACTCGGCCATAATCCGTTTCGTATGATCAGCTATTGTGTCCAGTGCTTCCTCCCAGGAAATGCGTTCAAACTTACCTTCTCCACGTTTGCCGACACGTTTCATCGGATACTTTAACCGATCCTCATGATATAAATAACTTCGATAAGCGCGGCAGCGCAGACAGCCGCGCAGCTGCGGCCGCCGATCCGTATCAGGACGTTCATCATCACTGCTAATGCGAACAATGCGCCCGTTTTTTACATGAGCTTTAATAATACAGCGCCCGCCACAATTGTGTGAGCCTGATGTTCGTATAATGGTTTCTTCTTGCAATGTTGTATCGGTCATATCTCTCAACTTTCTTGATTGCATTTTTACCACAACTCTAACAGACTGAGAATGGTGAAATCTTTGTTGTAAAATGAATTACTTTACTTTATTTACGATTAAAGACAAAATTCCTGCAAATATGCTTTAGAGCTTTTGCAGGAATTTCTAGCCATCTGTTAACTTTTCAATTATACACTTTCTGTTGCAAATTTTACACCCATTTGAAATGCGGTCTTACAATCATTAGGAAATACCTCATCTCTTCGCTTCGTTTTTTGCTCCAGGTTGAAGCGTGTTGCAACTACCTTGGAATAATCTTTAAACTGGTATGTGTCAAAGCTACTGAAAGTTTCCCCATTACCGAATATGCGGCGCAACATATTTTCATTAATCGCCATCTGGTTATCATAGCCAATTGCTTTGGCCTGTTCCTCGGTAGCATTCATCGTATAAATAAACCCTGCATGGATTCTCTTGGGGAAAAGCGATTGTGGCGGATTGGTATATGTCGAATACTGAAAGAGGAAACGATCCAGAAAGGCCGCCATCTCGCCCGTAACCCTGCCCAAATATATAGGAGACCCTAACATAACAGCATCCGATTCCTCCACTTTTTGGAATATTTCCTTCAGATCATCTGGTACTGGACACCTGCCATAACTTTTTCCATCTTTCGTTTTACAGGCAAAACAGCTGATACAGCCTTTATAATTGAGATCATAAAGATGAATCAATTCACATTCAGCCCCCTGTGATGATGCCCCTTCCAATACCTTATTTAAGAGTGTCGCAGTATTCCAAGTTTTTCTCGGACTTCCATTAATCGCTATAACCTTCATAAGTCCACCCCGCTTCATTTTTATATTTTTCCTGGATCTTTAATTTACTCCGTACATCATTTCACACTTCTTATATTACTCATGCATTCCTTTGCTTCTAATTCTCAATCCCTAGTACCTTATTTACAAGTATGAATTCGAAAGATACCCACAACCTGCCAGTAAAGTAGATTATGGGTACCTTTATCAAGTATTCCTTTTTTTGTAAAATCTGCTGTAATAACAGATTTTACAAGTAACTATGTATGAGATCTCATATACTAGCATATGTAAGCATCGCTTACCTTTGCCACATAATCATCTTTGCCAGGCACCGCTAAGATCACAATATCCATCCCGCCCTCACGGGAAATTTCAGCATGATAGCCTCGTGCTCCTTTCTTGTCCAGGCTATGTTCCCTTCTCACCACGATCTCACTCCTAGTAGCAATTTCATAATCTGTAAGAATCCCTTTCACGCGGTGCTTAATGTCTCCCGTAGGACATTCCAGGGTTTTAATTCTCTCAAGTGCTTCTTCAACAGTTGCCATAGTTTCATTCCTCCATCATCCTAATGCTTATTATTATTTCCTGGCAGCAGTCTTTCATACTCGTAACACAAGATACGGAAAAAGGACTATTCTTTAATTTATATCAAAACCTCTATTTGCTAAAAACGTTTTCATATGTGGCCGTAATTTCGCTTTCATCATCCTGGCAATCCCCTGCGTCCAAGTATTGATTCGCTTGCCTCCCGTTCTCTCCCGATAATATTCAGAAATAAGACGGTCATATTCCAACAAGGTGGAATCATCGCCTTTCGTGTTATAGAATTCTTCTTTGAGTACTAACGATAAAGGCAGGCGCGGCTTAACTGCATTTCGTTTCGCCGGATATCCAAGGCACATGCCAAACACCGGATAAACATGCTGCGGAATTTTTAGAAGTTCACAGACTTCCTGAGGATTGTTTCTAATTCCGCCAATGTAAACGCCGCCAAGACCTGCTGCTTCTGCAGCTACCATAATATTTTGTGCAGCCAGGGCAGTATCTACGGTAGCTAACAGAAACGCTTCACTTGAGCCTGCATCCATGCTTTCCTGATTCATACTGCAAGCCGTTTTAAGTCTATGCAAATCAGCACAGAAGACCAGAAATACTGGAGAAGTTTTTACATATTCCTGTTTGCCGCATAACTCTGCCAGCTTTTCCCTGTTCTCATGATTACGCACCCGAATGATAGTATATGCTTGGATATGGCTAGACGTAGAAGCATGTTGTCCTGCTTGTACCAGCTTAGCAACCAGGCTATCCTCAACCGGCCTCTCCAGAAAATTTCGTACCGAACTATGATTTATCATTAGTGAAGTCACTTCTATCATTTTAAACCCTCCAGCTCAGCAATTTTTATTCACTTCTAACACTTCCAACAAAAAAATTAAACTCCTGCCTTGTCCTACATGCGGCAGAAGTTTATTAACTATTTTATCAAAGAAGCGGCCAAGTATTGAAGAACACCTCTCTGTCATTCATTACCTCTTTATTCTAACTTGACGTATAGTACATATGCTGTATAGATGCTAATTCCTATTTAATGGAGTGGAAAATATTGGAGGAATATAAATCAGTACCAAATGAGTCCATATTTTTTGATCTAACTCCGGAAGAAATAACGCTGCTTTTCTATTTATTAGGTCTTGCTGCCTCAAAATCCTTAACAATTGATGAACTTAATATCCTGGCAAACGGGCTGTTTGAGACGGCACAAGTAATGTTTGTGATTGCTTCCCAGCGGACATTGCTGAATGACGCGATAGAAGCCCAACAAAATAAAGACGCTAGCGAAAAAGCCCAGGAAGAAAAGCAATCCTCTGAAAATTTAACGTTAGAAATTCAAAAACTCCAAAACAAAATTGAATACTTACAAAAACAAATTGACGAGCTAAAGAAGTAAATGCTGTTTATATCTGAAATAAGAAACAGAAAACCTCTGATGTTATTTTATCCATTAGCTAGCAGAAACTCTCCTGCATTTCTATCGTAAATGAATACTTCTCCCGTTTCGATGATGTAATGCCAACCACTCAATATCAATTGTCCGGAAATCGCTTTTTGACTGATATATGGGTATGCCATCAAATGTTTCAATTGTTCGACCACATTCGCCTGCTCCATCATCCATTCCCGGGCTGCCGGATCCTCTTCTGGAATCTCCTGCATTACACGGTCGCGAACTGGACGGGCCAGCTCCAGCCAGTTTCTGGTATGGGGCATGGCAAGCAAAAACTCCTCGGGCTTAAGACATGCAGCGCATCCTCCACAGTTAGAATGTCCGCAGACAATGATATTTTCCACCCCCAGGGAAAGCACTGCATATTCAATAGCCGATGTGGTCGCTACATATTCGGGAGTCTCCCGATAAGGAGGCACTAAATTAGCTATGTTACGGATAATGAATAGCTCTCCGGGCAAAGTTCCGGTGATCATATTGGGGTCCACCCGGGAATCTGAACAGGTAATGAACAGTGTGTGAGGTTTTTGTTCTGTCTTTAATCCCTTAAAAAGCTCGCGATGAGCCTCGAAGTCACCGCGTCTAAATTGCACTAATCCTTCCAGAAGCTTTTGCATGAAATTCCCCCTTTTCTAGTACCCAAGACCAGTTAACTAAAATACAATATTATTGAATAAAAATACTAGTTTTAGTATCTTCTGCTGTAAAAATAAAAATCCTGCATCCCTTACAGGTAATACCGAGTTTTATACCATTTTATTTTGACTTATACTGTATACTTATCATTTCAGAGTTTTATGCTGCTCATGATCTATCATGCCATGGAGTTATATATAATACAAATATAAGCATTGCTCGTTTAAATGGCCATCTTTAATAAGTAACGGCAAATTATGAGGCAGCTATCTTGATAAAAAGATGGCTGCCTCCCGCACAACGTTGGCTTGGTGCTTGCTGGTCTTATTCAGCGTAATCTATTCCCAGGTGAATTGGAACAGGATACGGCCCGGCAGCCAGCAAAAAGGTGGTTCCTATTGAGAACACATTCTCTTACAGCTACAAAAAATTCGATTGTTGCATAAAATTATGATAAACTGAAAGAAAAGAGCACAAAAGGGAAAGACTATGTCAGGTACGCAAAATATCACCGTGATGAAAGAAAAAACTATAACATAAAGCGTACTTCCTAATGATCAGTGAATGGAACGTTTTATTCCCATAAGGCGTACTATTATAGCAAAAATATACAATACATAGAGTTGCGGGCATCGCATATGAGAAATGAAAATCACTTGGAGGTACCTATGAGATTCATTTACACAATTATCGTCATATTAGTCATAACATCTTTCATTAGTTGGCTAAACTACCGGTTATTATCCCGCTTATTTCCTTTTTACCGTAAGCAGCTTATAAAGTACGGCTACTCGATTATTTCTATAACCACGACTGTTGTAGTAGGATATGGTTGGTCAAAACGTCCGCCCTTTTTCACCTTTGAAAACGAAATCTATCACTATATCGTATATGGTGCAATTGCTTGGCTGCTTGGTCAGCTAATTCTCATGGCATTCCAGCCCTTCCTCTATGTAGCACACAGATTGATAAAAGGAAACCGGGCAGCCGGCATACAACCTAGCAGCATTTCGAAGCCGGGGATGACACGCCGTGACTTTTTACATAATACGTTAGCAGTTACGCCACTTTTTGCCTTTGGTTTAAGTGCCAAGGGTATTTATGAAGCCCAAACCGACATGGTACTTAAGCCTTATTCACTTGCTATACCTGATCTGCCAGCCAATATTAATGGCTTTAAGATTGGCCAAATTAGTGATACGCATTTAGGACCCTATTTTGATTTAGCAAAACTAGATACTGCGATTAAGCTCCTTGTACAGGAGAAACCTGACATTGTGGTAATTACCGGTGATTTTGCTGATGACCTGAGCTTATTAAAGCCTGCGATTGAACGTTTCAATAAACTGGAACCCTCTATTCCCCATGGTATTTATTTTTGTTTAGGAAACCATGATTATTTTCGCAACATTGCACTAGTTCGCAGCGAGTTACAGAATAGCCGTATCAAGAATCTTGCAAATGAAAGCATTTTGTTAGTGCCGGGACAACGTCCTTTTTATCTAATGGGAGTTGAATATCCTTGGGCAGATGAGTCACAGCAAGGCGGTGTAAACGTGAGCGTCAGTAAAAGGCAGCAATTCTTTGCCGCAGCCAATCAGAATGTTCCGTCCGATGCCTTTAAAGTGTTGATTGCCCATCATCCCGATGCTCTGATTGATGGTTTTGCGGCAAAAATACCATTAACCCTTGCCGGCCATACTCATGGTGGTCAAGTCGTAATTGGCGGTAAATCCCTCATGTCGGCCTATACTTACATGCTTGGTCTTTATCAAGAAAATGGCGTGTATGGTTATGTCAGCGGTGGAACAGGACATTGGTTCCCTTTTCGCCTAGGCTGTCCGCCGGAAGTGAGTCTGTTTACTTTAAAATCCTAAGTACGCCTCCCAAAGGTAGTTTCCTGCTATGTCAAAAAAGTATCAGCATTACGCTGATACTTTTTTATTTCCACCAATATTGGCAGTCTAAAAGATTACTTCGTGTTGATTTAAAGACCATTACAAAGATTGAAACCTATAGAGAGAATTTCTTAATTCAATAATAGGATCCAGGCTGAAGCTTCCAGTGGCAGCGGCCCGAAATCTCTTGAATTCAGCAATTAATTCTATTGACGGTTTCCCTGGCAGATACGGTATTTCTGGATACACATGGTATTCGTCTGTTACATTTTCCCCACTAGCCAGGTCTAAAATCCAGGAAATAATGTTAATGGTTGCATTGATATCCACAGCGGATTTAACATAAAGATCTTCGTATAATTCGTGTAAATAATTCGTTTCTATCGGGTTTATTTGCGCAAACATCAGAGTAGCCTCCTTGCCCATCATTTTAGGCTGGCCGTAGCCCACTTGCTCTTCCCCACCGTAAACAAACCTTTCTCCTATGCATATGCTTAAAGCAGATACGCTTACAAATAATTTGCATTAATGTCAAATGGTCTACTATCCCCTATCATAGCTTTGAATTCTTCAATATATATCGGATCAACAAAATAGCATCCCATAATCTCTATCCATTTTATTTGGCCATTCCATTCATAAACCAAATAATTTGTCACGGATATCACTTCCTTTCCCTGAAAGTCGGTGAAGATATAGAACTAAGCCGCTCTTGGTCAGCAATCTAAATTCAGTTTATTCCCTTAAGGATAAAAGCACAACTTAGAGACTGAGGGCTGCAACTTCAAATAGCAGCGTATCATCCCATAACTAGTTGGCTATGTTCCAGATCCTTAGATTTCGCCCTGATAAAAGCGAACTCCTACAGAAATTACGAAAGTAGTTAACATCACTTTGGTTTTGTCCATTTCTAATCATTGTGAGCGTCGAAGCTAAGTATAAAAGGATTCAACCAGAATTTTCATACGATAAAACGGTCTCCAAACCTCCCAGCGTCAAATCAGACTAATTCGTTATCTATTAGAAAAAACCATTAGTTAATTTATTTAATTAAGTTTCGAAAAATGCAAGGAATTTCTGAATTTAACATAGAATTATACAAATTATCAACTAAATCAATATAAATGGGGGAAAAAGTATGAAACCTTTTATGGATGAAGATTTTTTATTAACCAACAAAACTGCAGAAAGACTTTACCATGACTACGCAGAAAACATGCCAATCTTTGATTACCATTGTCATTTAAATCCCAAAGAAATTAAGGACAACAAGAGATATCGGAATATTACAGAAATATGGCTTGGCGGCGATCATTACAAATGGCGTGCGATGCGCAGTAATGGTGTTGCTGAAAAATATATTACAGGTGATGCATCAGATAAGGATAAGTTTATAAAATGGGCAGAAACAATGCCTCATTGCATAGGAAATCCGCTGTATCATTGGACACATCTCGAACTGAAAAGATTCTTTGGGATAAATGAGCTGCTATCACCGCAGACTGCTGAAATCATCTGGGAAAAATGCAATGAAATGCTGGCACAGGATGATTTTACGGCACGAGGACTTATCAAACGCTCAAATGTAAAGGTTATTTGCACCACCGACGATCCTATCGATTCTCTTGAACACCATATTGCATTAGCTGAGGATGATACTTTTGATGTGAAAGTACTGCCGGCCTTTAGACCAGATAAGAGTTTTAATATCGATAAATCAGGTTTTATTGAATGGATTGAAAAACTGGGCAAGGTTGTTGATCAGGAAATCCAGACTTTTCCCCAATTAAAAAATGCTTTATACCAACGCTTAGAATTCTTCCATGAAGTTGGCTGCAGAGTTTCCGACCATGCTTTAGATCCCATTGTGTTTGCAGAGGCTAGTGAAGAAGAAACTACTGCTATTCTTCAAAAGGCATTGCAAAAGCAACCCCTTACAGAATTGGAGATAAAAAAATATAAAACACAGGTTATGGTGTATCTTGGAAAACAATATGCCCGTTTGCATTGGACCATGCAGATTCATATTGGGACAATCCGGAATAACAGCACCAGAATGATGCGTCTGCTTGGACCTGACACTGGTTTTGATGCAACTGGAGATTATACATTTGCTGAGGCTCTTGCCAAGTTTCTCGATAAACTGGATGATACCGATGAACTTCCAAAAACAATACTATATTGTTTGAATCCGCGGGATAATGATGTATTAGGTACCATAATAGGCTGCTTCCAGGGTGGAGGGATTCCAGGAAAAATTCAAGTAGGCTCTGGCTGGTGGTTTAATGATCAGAAGGATGGCATGACCAAGCAAATCATATCCTTATCCAATCTTGGTCTCTTAAGCAGATTTGTTGGTATGCTTACTGATTCAAGAAGTTTTCTTTCCTATACAAGACATGAATATTTTCGTCGAATCCTTTGCAATATTATTGGAGAATGGGTAGAGTCAGGGGAAGTCCCTAATGATTTCGAACTTCTCGGTCCCATGATACAGAATATTAGCTTTCATAATGCCAAAGAATATTTTGGTATTAATATTTAATTGATCGTATTTATCGATGATATCAGTATAAAATCGACTCCTGCAAAACTAGGTTTTGCAGGAGTTTTTGTTTAGAATATTGGGTCAAGAATGATAGTTAAATCATTACGGTATATTTTTTTCTTCATTGGAGGATACTCCTTGTAGTGCCCTTACCTATTTTTTTATTCCTTATAATCTATAAATCTGAAATATACAGCATATTATTAGGAGAATCTAATGGCTAAGAATATATTTGGATTTACACTCTTCTCAACAATGGTACTGCTCTTTCTCAGTGCCTGTGGTATTGTAAATACACCTCAAGAAAAACCTGGAGTCGAAGCGCCGCCACAGCAAGTTACTGACCAGCCATTGTCACAACTTAATTCGCCTTTACATCTTTCTGACGATTTAACAAAATTTGAAGGTCAGATCGGTCTGTATGCAAAAAACCTTAAAACAAATCAAACGCTATATTTTAATCAGAATAGTATTTTCCCCACTGCATCCACACATAAACTAGTAGTTGCTATTGCCATATATAAATATCTGTATCCACAAGCTTCCCTTACTGAAAAGCAGCACTATAATGAGAATATTAAACATATGATGATCACCAGTGACAATCCTGCTTTTTATGAACTTTTGGATGATATTGAACAAAAAAGGCCTGAGGCTCTTGCTCAGGTACTAAATGATCTTAACCTTGTCCACACTAAAATACATAACCGTGAAGCCTATTTAACCTATGGCTATCACAGCATTACGACACCATACGAAATGTCTCTCATTTTGGAAACAATTTATAATGAAGCCTATCTTGGTAAAGAGTTTTCTACTCTTTTAAAAGAAGAATTGGGCAATACAATTTTCCAGGAGGAAATTCCGAGATATTTACAGGGAAAAAAGATCCTTCATAAGGTTGGAGAACTCCCAGGAGTACAGTGTGATGTAGGAATCATTGATGATGGACAGGATCTGATTCTGATCAGTGCTTATACCACGACTCAGCACTCCCCTCCCTATGCCAGTAATTATATTGCTGACATTTCGGCTAAGGCCTATTACCTGCTTAAGAACTCGACTCCATGATTTCGTATTTCATCATGCTTTTATGCTAGCCTGTTCTATAATTTAAGTGGCTAATTTTTTCTATGTTTAACTTTAGATTACTATTCAACAAGATGTTTATGCAGAAATAAAGAAACCATTCTACCATACGCAGCTAAAATTTTTTATGCTTTGAGGAAATGAGAATACATTGTAAGGGTCATATTGTTTTTTGATACATTGCAATTGTTGTAAATGTTGTCCATAATATTCTTGTTGATAATTGGCTAATTCATTATAGGGGAAATTTATATAGGATCCAACAGTAATAGTGTAAATATACCTAAATGCAGCCGTCACCCATTGTATGTGACTTTGTGCTTTTTGTTCAGTTTCCCAGCTGGATGATACACCCAGAATATAATCGGCATTTCTGTAAAAGAAAGCTGTATCGTTTTCGCTTTTATCTCGGACAGCTCCTCCCAAAGAATATACTGATATATAGGAATTAGCACCAGTAGGCGCGTTATCTATTATATCGATCAGCATATCCAATTGATCGGAACAAAGCCCTCCTTGCATAAACCTTCCTGTAGATTTAAATGCTTCTTGAGCAGGATACTCATTTCCAATTCTCTTTACAGCATCAATGAAATTTATATACTCAATTTTCTTTAGAGTGATTCCGGGTATATTTAAAAAAGGAGCTATGATTTGCATTACTTCTTCTGGACGTCCATAAAAGAAAGAATTAAGCCAGGCTCCACGTTTATATATTCCGCCAAACGCGCTAATTCTGCAGTCCAAAGTCCTTAACCAATCCTGCCATACCTTAAGAAATTCAAGTCTTGCAGGCTTGTTATCATGCCATTCTAATTGAATTAGAGTTATTTTATCTACTTTTTTCTTTAAACGAAATTTATAGGATGTTACCACACCAAAATTTCCGCCTCCCGCTCCCTGCAGCGCCCAAAACAACTCTGGATTATCGAAGTTATTTGACGTTATATAATTACCTTCAGCACCCACCATATTCGTTTCTATAAGACTATCTGCAGTAAGACCTAAATATCGCGTAGATAACCCGATTCCCCCTCCCAGAACTAATCCGGAAATGGCTACCCTCGGGCAAGTTCCTCCTGGAAATGCATACCCATAACGATATAACATTTCATACAAATTCATTAGCCTTGTTCCTGCCTGTACTTCTACGGTGTCCTTGTCACAATCCACACTTATATGATTCATGCAAGAAGTATCGATAATGATCTTACCCGTGCCAGTTGAATAGCCTTCATAATTATGTCCTCCAGAACGAATTCGTAGGTTTACTCCATATTTTCTCGACCAGAGAATTGCATTGGCTATGTCACACAGGTTAAAACAATACACAATGACACATGGAAATTTATTGACTGCCTCATTCCACTCCTGCCTGGCTTCTGCATAGTTAAAGTCACCAGGCACAATAACTTTTCCAGTAAGCCCTTTATACATCACGTAAGACACCAACTTTTTTTATTTAATTCATTTTATGTAGATCACTACATATTTGTTACATTCATCAGCTTCAAGAAACAGAGCTGAATAAATTTATCTTATTAAATAGGACAAACTCCTGTGAAACTAAGCTACTCTACAGGAGTTTGTCCTCTATTTTGGTTTCTTGACAGCACTCTTTTCCGTGGATACTAGAACATTACTCATTGCCTCAGAACAAAGGAATTTATACACCAGCAGATTCTTAACTGCTTTTTAATAATTGCAATACTCGTTGAGTTTGTGGCTTTGCTATCTTAGAAATAATCATTGTTCCTGAATCGCTGAGAATTGATTTCACTTCTGCCATCTTCTTGTTAAGCATGTCAGAATCTTGAATATTAGACTGATTGATCGTCTCATTAATAAAACTAGCCTGATTACTTAATTTATTTTTTATTTCACCAAGGTGTACTTGTTTATTGGCTACATAGGATACAGCCTTATCAAAAATAATACCTGCCTCATCTGGATGATTAACAAGATCTACATGATCAGTACCTAGAATACTGCTATCAACATTTAGAGGTTCATAATTCTGCCCCTTGTTCTGAACCATAGCAGCTTTATGTTGCTGAGGTACATTTTCAGCATTTTCAGTCGGCCAGACTACCCGAAAGTTTCGTAAAGGTGTGTTTGTCGGATGATTGGTATCAGGAATTACCGATTCTGCAGTCTGAACCGGCCCACCATCAGCAGCCGCTCCACCGATTGCGCCAGTATCTCCCCCTGCTTTAGCATTCTCAAATTCTCCCATTGTATCAAGGTTATTAATGAAAGCAGCTCCTTTACCATTCGTTACATAATCATTCACAAATGCTTTAACATCACGATAACGGGATACATGGTTTAAAGCTTGATCAAGATTCTCTGTTGAATTCACTTTTAAATCAGTTAGCAGATCTTTGATACCTCCGCTATGACCATCCTCTTTTATCTTCTCATGCAAATAACGTACTGCCATAGATGCTCCTGAGTAATTCATACTGGTATTTGCCCATGTATCATTCATCCCATCCCCTAATGAATCCTGAATTGCTTTTGCCCCTTTCATCCCGCCACCACTGCGGGCTAAATCAATCGCTACCCTTTCATCTGGTCCATGAATAAATTCTGCTGTTCCTTCTTTGAACCAGTTAGGTAATGCGGCAAAATTCATCGTCCGTCCCATAACTACGTGAACCATCTCATGGGTAATAACACGATCATCATATTGTCCCGGATTGTTCCCTCCGTTAGGCAAAGTTGCCGGGAGGGCAGTGGGAACAACAATATGCATTGTCTGATTGATTGCTTTGCCGTTTTCATCGTAATTATACATAATAGCAGCCAGATAGGGTTCGGAATTTTCATCAAGTACTACTTTTATGTCTGCCCCGTCTCCTATCAGGCCATAACGCTTCTCTATTACGTTTTCTGCCTCTTCCAGCCAATCACTTTTTAGCGCTGTAATCACATCCTTTTTATCCTGACTTGATACGGAGGCCGAATTTAAAAGATTATTTTTATTATCCTGAGCCACACTGCCGAGCTGGTCAATTCTCTGATTTATTGTATTTACTTCCTTCTGCAGATTTTCTTTATCATCTACATTTTCTGATGCAGCTGCCTTAACAGCAAGTTCTTTCCCCTGCTGCAGCATAGCATGAATTTCACCTAAAGCTTTGTCAGCATCTTGCAGCAAAGACACACCTTTTTGAGTATTATTCAGTGCTTGTGCCAGCGCTCCAGACCCATTGTTCATACTATCTGAAATTTCCAGTCTGGCAGCAGCAGCATTTTTAGCTAAGCTGGTCTTACTCTCAGAATCAACTGGCTGAGTATCCATATGTACTAGATTATTATTTTGATTCACGACTTGTTTCGTTTTGACCACAGTATGATTAATCCGCATTTGTCTACTCCTTTCATAAAAAGATATATAACTTACTACTATTTTTTATATCGAAAGAAATCTTTTGAAGCGCATTTGATTACGAAGAGAAAATAACGGTTTTTTAGCCTCAATTGGAATTGTTTAACTAACAACTTAATAAAATTTATAAAATTGCCAGTTTGTTGTCAAACTAACAATTTTATGATATATTATAAGTTGTAAGTTCGAAAATGCTATGAGGATCTCTTATAGTTTTGAAGATCTTGTAGTACTACTGCAAGATACCAGAAAGAAGGGGGGGATTTGATGATACGTTTCGAAAATATATCTAAAACGTATGAACATGGGCACAAAGTAGTAGATGATATGAATCTACACATTAGAGAGGGTGAAATACTCGTATTCATTGGCCCTAGTGGTTGTGGAAAAACAACCACCATGAAAATGATTAATCGATTAGTGGAACCAACTACGGGAAAGATCTTTATAAAAGATAAGGATATCAGTCTGTTAGATCCTGTTGAGCTGCGAAGAAATATTGGTTATGTAATACAAAATATCGGTTTATTACCTCATATGACTATCGCTGAAAATGTAGCTCTCGTTCCAAGACTGAAAAAATGGAAACCGAGCACCTATGTGAGTCGTGTTGATGATTTGCTTCGCATGGTAAATCTTGATCCCACTATTTACGGTAATCGATACCCTAATGAATTAAGCGGTGGCCAACAACAACGAATTGGTGTAATTCGTGCAATGGCTGCTGATCCGCCAATCATTCTAATGGATGAGCCGTTCAGTGCCCTAGACCCGATAAGTCGTGAACAATTACAGGATGAACTGGTACGGCTGCAAGAAGTACTAGCTAAAACAATTATTTTTGTTACTCATGACATTGATGAGGCAATTAAAATTGCTAATCGTATTTGTATTATTAGAGATGGTAAAATTGTTCAGCTGGATACACCAGAACAGTTATTGCGCCATCCGGCAAATGAATTTGTCAAAGACTTTATTGGTATACGCAGGTTACAAAAAGCGGATAGACTGCCATCTATTCAGGAAATCATGATAAAACCAGTTACGGCAAAAGCGAATAAGGGACTTGCGGAAGCAATCGTACAAATGAGGAAACAAAAAGTCGATACGCTGCTGATCGTGGATATCCACCAAAAATTACTTGGGAAAGTCAGTGTATGGGATATACATAGTCATTTCTATCAAGAAAAAAGCAAACTTCAGGATGTACAAAATCCCGTTATCTATAAAATAAAAGTAAATCAATCTTTAACAGAAGCATTACAAATCATTAGTAAACATCATATTGCTTATCTTCCTGTCGTTAGCGAGAAAGATGAACTGTTAGGAGTTATTACTCGCTCAAGCCTTGTAGATGTGATGGCCGAACGATTTCAAGAAACGGATAGTAACATAGTAATTGAGGAAGGGGCGATTCTATGTTAGTAAAACTATTAGGTATTTTCCAAACTCGTATGGATGATATTTGGCTGGCCTCTTGGGAACATTTGCAATTAACATTTATTTCTCTCTTTATCGCTAATCTAATTGCTATTCCATTAGGTATTTTGCTGACACGTCATAAAAAATGGGCAGAGCCGATTATTGGTGTGACGGCAGTATTTCAAACTATTCCAAGTTTGGCATTGTTAGGTTTTATGATCCCCTTTCTTGGAATTGGTACGTTTCCTGCCATTATTGCCTTGACGATCTATGGTCTGCTGCCGATTCTTCGTAATACCTATACAGGCATTATCGGTGTAACACCCGCTGCCGTGGAAGCAGGTATCGGCATGGGCATGACATCTCTGCAGGTGTTATTCCTGGTAGAACTGCCTATGGCTTTATCCGTTATTATGGCAGGAATCAGAACAGCCACCGTACTCATTATAGGTGTAGCTACGCTGGCAGCGCTGATTGGTGCAGGAGGTCTGGGAGACTTGATTTTCCGTGGCATCGCTATGGCTAATTCACCATTGATCCTAGCTGGCGCACTACCGGCTGCTATTTTAGCTATTGTCTTTGATTATGCACTAAAACGTTTAGAGTACAAAGCACAACCAAAGGGATTGCAAAAATAATAATGAGGAGTGGATAGGATGAAAAAGACAGTTATTTTCTTGCTTAGCATTTTTATGATTGTGATGTCTACAGGGTGTTCTTTATTACCAGGGAGAGATGGCAATAAGATTATAATTGGTGGAAAGAACTTTACAGAGCAAGACATTCTAGTTTATATGATGAAGTATGTCATTGAAGATCAGACTAAACTTAAAGTAGAAACCAAGACATTTCTCGGAGGAACTAGTGTTGTTGCTCAAGCCATTGAACGCGGGGATATCGATATCTATCCTGAATATACTGGTACAGCCCTCATTAATCTTCTTGGAGAGCCAGCTATGAATGATCCTCAAGGCGCTTATGATAAAGTAAAAAAAATTTATCAAGAAAAAAAGCAGATTGTCTGGCTGGACCCTTTCGGATTTAATAATACATATACATTAACGATGCGCAGTGATGAAGCAGAACGTTTGGGGATTAGCACCATTTCTGACTTATCAGCTAAAGCCGATAACCTTATGCTTGGGTGTACACAAGAGTTTTTAGAGAGAGCAGATGGGAAAGCAGGTTTAGAAAAGAAATATGGCTTTAAATTTGCCGCCGCAAGTGGCATGGATCCAGGTCTGACATATGCGGCAGTACGTGATAAGAAAATTGATGTTATTGATGGATTTTCAACTGATGGACGTATTGCTGCATTTAATTTAAAGATCTTAAAAGATGATAAAAAATTCTTTCCGCCATATTATGCAGCCCCTATTATAAGAGCAGATGTATTACAAAAGCATCCTGAAATTAAGGATGCGTTAGAACACCTGGCAGGAACCTTAGATGAAAAAGAGATGGCTAAGCTAAATGCCAAAGTAGACTTGGATAAGCAAGATCCAAAAACAGTAGCCAAGGAATGGCTGCAGTCCAAAGGATTAATCAAATAGATCATTAAAAAGACTTGACGCAGGATATCCTGCATCAAGTCTTTTTTAGACCTCTTACTAAAGCAAATAAGTCCTAGTTTTATCTTAAAATAAATTCCTTGACAAAATATAGCAAAAATGTCATCATTAATTCAAACAAACGTTTATTTTATTAATCATAATGACTTACTTTAACAAAGGGGATTTTTTATGAAAACAGATACTCAGTCAAAGCTGATTGAAATTGCAATACCACTTTTCGCTAGTAAAGGATTTGCCGCCGTATCGGTTCGTGAAATAACTGATGCAGCCCAAGTGAATGTATCTGCGATTTCTTATCACTTCAATGGCAAAGAAGGTCTTTACCAGGCTGTGTTAGAAGAACAGTTAGCCCCTGTGCTCCAGGCCCTGCAGATAGCGCAGAATAACGCGTCCCTCTCTCCTATTGATCGGCTGAAATTGTATGCCAATCAAGTTGCACTCATCCATGCACAGCGGCCTTATTTAGCCCGCTTTATGAGCAGCGAAGTAACCAATCCTACAGATTACGGCGGTCCTGTTGTTGAAAAATTTCTTTCCCATGTTCACCAGTTTATGCGCACCGCATTGCAGGAAGGCATTGCCAACGGTGACTTTCAACCTGACTTACATATCTCTTACGCAGTCGTTTCTTTGGCTGGAATTATAAATTTTTATTTTCTTACTAAACCCATTATTCAAAAATTGACGCCGTTAACTGAAGAAGATAATACCGAATACATGAATCATGCCTTTCGTATTTACCTGCACGGCATTATAAAAAAAATATAGAAATCAGGACTTCCTTGTTGCTTGTTTACAGACATCATTGCCGCGGATGGTTCTTACAGCCTGTTAGTCCAATATTTATGAAGAGGTGATATTTATGAAGCTTACAGGAAAATTCATTAAAATCTCCCTTGTGGTTTTGTTAATAGTCGGCGGAGCCGGCACCTACTATTACTGGCAACGTGGCGAAGTATCCACCGATAATGCTGCGATTGATGGCCGAACTGTTGTATTAAGTCCTAAAGTGCAAGGCTATGTGAAAACACTGAATATCCAGGACAATCAACTGGTTAAAGCTGGTGATGTGCTGCTCGAAATTGATCCAACGGATTATATTATTCGTCGCGACCGGGCCAAGGCCGCATTAGCAGCTGCCCAGGCAGCCGCTAATGCTTCTCATAGCAACCTGGAGACAACTGCGGTTTCCGCTCCCTCTACTATTGAAGGAGCACAAGCTCAGGTAGCCTCTGCCGAAGCAACTTGGGAAAGAGCATTGAGTGACAGGCAGCGCATGGAAAGTCTTTTCAGTGCTGGAGCCTGTTCCCGGCAACAGCTGGATCAGGCAGTTGCTACGGAAAAATCAGAACGTTCCGCATTGGATAAGCTGCGTGCCGATCTTCGGTCTGCCAATACAGCACCTAGCGTGATCGCAGCGGCACAGGACACGAGTGAACAATTAGAAGCTCAGGTTAAACAAGCCGAAGTGGATCTTCTGCAAGCCGAAAATGATCTGAGTAATACCAAGATCATTGCTCCTATTGATGGCCGTATTACCAAACGCAGTGTGGAAATCGGCAACTATGTTCAGGCAGGGACTCAACTATCCTCACTGGTCGGAACCGAATTATGGGTTATAGCCAATTTTAAGGAGACTCAACTGGAGCATATGCAGCCCGGTCAACCAGTCGATATCCGCATTGACGCTTTTCCCAATATAAAGCTGCACGGTAAAGTTGACAGCATGCAAGCAGGAACAGGATCTCATTTCTCTCTCTTTCCAGCAGAAAATGCAACCGGCAACTTTGTTAAGATTGTACAGCGTATCCCTGTTAAAATTGTGTTTGATGGTCTGCCAGACGAATCTCTTCATCTCGGCCCAGGCATGTCGGTAATACCAACGGTGCATACAGAAATCGCAGGCCTAAAACAATGAACAATTCTGCACTGATACCATCCAATCCCCTCTTGGTATCTATCGCCGTCAGTCTTGCTGCCTTTATGGAAGTACTGGATACCACGATTGCCAATGTTGCACTTTCGCATATTTCCGGGTCTATCGGTGCCAGCTCAGAGGAAAGCACTTGGGTATTGACCTCCTACCTTGTATCCAATGGCATCGTTCTTCCACTTTCCGGCTGGTTTTCCAGCCTTATGGGACGTAAGAATTTTTTTATCCTTTGTATATTGGGTTTCACTTTGACCTCGTTTATGTGCGGCATTGCAACTTCACTGCCCATGTTGATTGTCTTTCGATTATTGCAGGGTTTAGCAGGCGGCGGATTACAGCCAACTCAGCAGGCTATCATCAAAGATAGCTTTCCGCCTGAAAAATTGGGAATGGCCTTTGCTATCACAGGTATAACCACAGTATTAGCACCAATACTAGGACCTACTCTGGGCGGTTATATTACCGATAATTTTAACTGGCGCTGGATTTTTTTCATGAACGTGCCTGTCGGCCTGCTAGCAGCCTTTCTAGTAAAA
This sequence comes from uncultured Pelosinus sp., assembly GCA_963526485.1. GTDB lineage: Bacteria > Bacillota > Negativicutes > DSM-13327 > DSM-13327 > Pelosinus. Next base: position 176,715 of record CAURNS010000005.1, on the reverse strand, counting down.
ATTCTGGTCCAAGATCCGCCCAGTGCTCAAAAGCAAAAAGTCAGTTCTATTGATTATATTGGTCTTAGCTTAATTGCCTTAGGTCTCGGAGCGCTGCAAATTGTACTGGATAAAGGGCAGCAGGAAGATTGGTTTGACAGCTCCTTTATTGTGCTCTTCAGTTTTATCGCTGTCGCAGGTCTTATTTTGGCAGTCTTCTGGCTGTTGCAGCAAAAAAATCCGGTAGTGGAACTGAAGCTCTTTGCGATTCCCAGTTTCGGTATGCCTTGTCTTATGATTTTTTTTGTCGGTTTTGCCTTATATTCAAGCTCCACTTTGCTGCCCATGCTTGTACAGGCAAACTTCGGCTATGACGCTACGTTATCCGGTCTTGTGCTTTCACCAAGTGGTATAGCCACCCTCTTTGTCATGCCTATCGCTGGCAGACTCGTAAATATAATTCAAGCTCGTTATCTAATTTCCTTTGGCATGCTGATGACCGCAGTTGGCCTGTGGGCAACCGGGCTTGTGACTCCTCAGACAGATTACACAACCTTCGTCCTCGTACGCATTCTGCAAATGATCGGTTTACCATTCCTGTTTGTACCTGCCAGCACCCTGGCCTTCTCAAAAATCCCAGTAGAAAGCAGCAGCAATGCCTCAGCAATTGTTTCCCTGATGCGAAATCTGGGAGGCAGCATTGGTATTTCCCTTGTCACAAGTCTTCTCGCCCATAAACAGCAAATACAGCAATCGAATCTAGTACAGCATTTGACGAATGCAGATCCTGGCTATCGCAGTGCTTTTGCAAATTATACACAGAAGATGCTAGACCTTGGCATGCCTGCGGCGCAAGCATCCACATCAGCTATGGGACAGATCTATAAGGAGCTTCTCCATCAAGCCAGTATTTTAGCGTACAGAGATGTTTATAACCTCATCGCCATCATTTTAGTGGTATTAGCAGGTATTGCCTTATTTATGCCACGCAATAAACCGCAGAAAAAAACAGCTCCTGCTGCAACACATTAGTAACAGAACCCGGGATTCCGCACTTCTTTCGCGGTATCCCGGGTTCTTTGTTTATTGGAGTCCTTTAGCGTATTGTCCAGGTGTAATGCCAAGATATTGTTTAAAACGATTTGTAAAATGGCTTTGATCACTAAAACCAGCTGCATAGGCGATATTCTGTAAGGTCAGTCCCGCTTTTATTAATTGCTTCGCATGAATCAGCCTGACACTCTCGAGATAGGCATGTGGTGACATCCCCATTGTCTGGCTAAACAAACGAAGAAAGTAATAACGGCTCAGACCCGTAATCTCAGCAAGCTGTGACAATGTAATTCCCGTTGACCAATTTGCATGTATATATTCCTTTGCTGTTTCAATGGCCTTATGCTCTTTTCCTATGGGAACTTCTGAAAAGGTTATATCTGCATATCTTTTTACAAAACTGGTCAACAGACAAATCAGCATACATTCACTCTGCAATGGAGCAGAGTCATCCAGCAAGGAGGAATGTAATTCTCTCAATTGTTTTGCCAATTCTAAATCATCAACGCGAACGTTTTTAAAAAAAGGAAGCTCATTATCTCTGCCTGTAAGGTCAGAGATAATTTTTTTCACGTGAGATACTGTTGGATATAAGGCGTAATATTTAAAGCCATCACCATCAACAGCTTCTCCTGTGTGAGCTTCCCCCGGATTTAGAAACAACAAACCGCCTTTGGTAGTTACATATTTAGTGCCTCGATAACTAAAAGACTGTATTCCCTGATCAATAAGCCCAATCACGTAGTAGTCGTGCATATGCAGAGAAAATGCACGCTCTACGAAGTGTCCGCGAAGCATCTCTATATCAAGGTGTGAATTACGATACATATCAACCCAATCTTGGTGGCACACGACGAGTACCTCCTTAGTTTGTCAACTGATGTAATAAAATTAGTGCAATTAGCATGTGTTGTTTATTATACATCTTAGACTATTTTCTGTCTTGAAGAAAATTGCTCCTTGCACCTGCTAATTTAGCATTACACTAAAGAATAATTTTGGGGAAAACTGAGAATCTTTACTGCCATAAGATAAGAGGATACAAGATTAAAGGAATTATAACACCAACTCTTTAACAGGTGCTGCAATAACACTATTACAAAAGTAACCAATATACCAGTTTATCATAACTAGTACATTGGTCACTAAGAATCATTATGTAGTATAGAAACAATCATCTAGAGCAATTTTAATGACTATCATCCCGCTCTATTGGAACTAAAGCAAACCATAGATCTGGTTTTATTTTGCGCTTCTTTAGCTGCTTGTATCTTTTTAGGGCTTGAAGCAGACTGCCAACCTTTTTGGTCATACATATTCTCCCAAAACGTACATAAATACCCCATGATTTACCCATAGGCACATACTCCTTTCGCACTGCAGCAGTTGATATTAAATCCGAATCACATGAAACGGACAGAAAGCAGCAATATTAAAGATGATATGAAATCAATCTGGCATTTATATATGTTTTTTTAAAGCGTTACAACTCCTATTGAGTTTTACGTTAGGGAGATTATATCATAACCTATTAACATAATGCATCTGGTAATTAATTCATGAAAACATCGTATCGTTTATTCTTTTTCCGTAAAGTAATAAAGCAATGCTGCAATTGGCATGCTAACTCCCACTAAAGATGCTAAAGCCCATCCGCCGTAAGCATAAGACCAGCCGCCTAAAGCCGATCCAGCAGCTCCTCCGGCGAAGAAAACAGCCATGTACATCCCATTTAAACGGCCTCGTATTTCACTGCCTAATGAATAAATTGCGCGCTGACCAAGAACAAGGTTCGCAGATACTCCCATATCCAGCAGAATGGCAGCCAGAACTAATATTGCCAGAGCGGTTGTTGAATTGTCTGGAAAAATGTGTGTCAATAAAAAGGCTAAGGCGGCAATCCCCATTGCCAGACCACTTAGTAGCCTTGTCCAGCCTCTATCAGCCAATCTCCCTGCGATAGGTGCGGCAATTGCCCCCGCCACACCAGCCAATGCAAATAATGCAATCCCTTGCTGCGACAAATGAAAATAGCTAGCCAGCCATAAAGGTACTACGGTCCAAAACAGACTAAAGGCACCAAATAAGCAGGCTTGATACGCGGCACGGCGGCGCAGAATAGCTGTCATTTTGAAAAGTGACCACAAGGAACCGATTAACTCACTATAATTCATGGCAGGTATCGGCCTGCGCTCGGGAAGAACAAGAGCTAATAGTATCGTCAGTACAGTTGTAATGATCGCGGAAAGAACAAATATCGCTTGCCATCCCCAGATATCTGTAATGAAGCTTGCCACTGGCCGCGCAAACATAATACCCAGCAAAAGACCACTCATTACATTCCCCACCACGCGGCCACGCCGTTCTTCCGTTGCCAAATGTGCAGCATATGGCACTAATACTTGGGCGGCCACTGATCCTAACCCAATAAATAAGGATGCTGCAAGAAAGACGACTGCATTATGTGCTAAGGATGCTGCCGTTAATGCGCAGATAACAATTATCAGCGCTGACACAACTAATTGACGGTTTTCAATGAGGTCACTAAGAGGAACAATAAATAGTAAACCTATACCATAACCAATTTGCGTCAGTGTCACAATCAACCCTGCTGCCCCAGGAGAAAGATTGGTAGCTGCACTAATGGGCCCCACCAAAGGCTGCGCATAATATAGATTGGCAACGATAACACCACATGCGGTTGCTAACAGCAATGTAATCCATTGTGGAATTTTTGCAACTTTAGATTGTACGTTATTCATCTGATAATTCCCCTTCTCGTTTCATACTATTTTTAAATCACAACTTAATCTAGAAACTATTACTACCTACCAGTATCTGGAGCTCACTAAATGGAAACTAAACGTCTAGTATTTGTATGATTAAATTATAAACTGTACGTTTAGTTTTGTAAATATATATTTTGCTTTTCCTGCAAGAAAATATTTTGTATAATGAACGTATAGTTTTTCTAATAATATTTTTATGAACACATAACCAGGGAGGTATTTCTTGTGGATAAGAAAAAAGGGCGTCCCCGCAACATTGATACAGAAAAAGCCATTCTGACCGCTTCCTATGATTTGCTCTTAGAGAATGGTTTTGGAGCTGTAACAGTGGAAAAAATCGCTGAACGGGCCAAAGTTAGTAAAGCCACTATTTATAAATGGTGGCCAAACAAGGCTGCTGTTGTCATGGATGGTTTCCTGTCTGCTGCTATGGCGAGGCTTCCAGTACCGGATACCGGCTCAGTCATCACTGATATAGTCATTCAGGTCACCAATTTAGCTAGGTTTCTGACTAGCCGGGAAGGGAAAGTAATCACCGAACTCATCGCTGAAGGGCAATGTGACGTTAGGCTGGCTGAAGCTTACCGAATGAGATATTTCAATCCTCGCCGGCTTGATTCACGACGCATTTTAGAACGCGGAATTCAGCGTGGAGAGTTAATGGAAGATCTGAATATTGAACTAAGTATCGATTTAATTTACGGACCGCTTTTTTATAGATTACTAGTGACAGGTGAAAAGCTAGATGACTCTTTTATAAAAAATTTGATAACCTATGCATTCGAAGGAATCAAACTAAAGAAGACATGACCTGCTGCCATAAAGTAAAATTCCTGCAAGACCTCCTCAGAGTTCTTACAGGAATGTAGTATGCCGCCGATGATTCATTATGCAAAACTATTTTATCGTAAGATTGTTAGGACAACGTTCTTTCTGCACCTAATTCAAAAGGAATTAGTTCGTCTGTTCTATTTTGCTGTGTTTTAGTTGCCCAAGCTGGATCTGCAAGCAGTGCTCTCCCCACTGCCACTACATCAAATTCTTCCTTCTGCAGCCTTTCAATCAGAGGCATAAGGCTTGTAGTCTTTGCTCCTTTTCCTTCTGTAAAAAAATCGATAAAACTGTTATCCAGACCAACGGAACCAACGGTAATCGTTGGTTTGCCAGTTAATTTTTTAGTCCACCCCGCCAGGTTTAGCGTCGATCCTTCAAATTCCGGTTCCCAATAACGACGTGTTGAGCAATGAAAAATATCTACTCCTGCAGCTGACAGTGGTGCTAAAAATGCAGCAAGCTGATCTGGCGAAGCTGCCAATTTAGTACTATAATTTCCTAATTTCCATTGAGAATAGCGGAATACAATGGGGTAATCCGGACCTACAGCCTCACGGCAAGCCTTTATGATTTCAACAGCAAAACGGGTGCGTGACACCAAATCTCCACCATATATGTCCCGGCGCTGATTGGTTTTCTCCCAAAAGAACTGATCAATTAAATATCCATGAGCCCCATGAAGCTCAAGTCCATCAAATCCCAATCGTTTAGCATCGTTTGCTGCTTGCGCATAAGCCTTGACAATCTGATCAATTTCTTGCAGAGTCATTTCCTCTGTTACTTTTTCCCCAGAAATTACATCAATTCCCGATGGACCGATTGGCCGGGCAGCTGGATTGGGATTTTCGCCATTGATTTGACGTGCCATGCCAACATGCCATAACTGAGGAATAATTTTACCTCCTGCTTTATGAACGGCTGCCACCACATGGGACCAGCCATTGAGCGCCGCATCACCATGAAAATTAGGCCGGTTCAAGCCTTCTGCCGCCGCAGGATGATTAATTAATGTACCTTCAGTAATAATCAGCCCTACTGCATTTTCTGCTCGCCGTCTATAGTATCCTGCTACATTTTCATCAGGTATACCATTAGGAGAAAATCCTCTTGTCATTGGAGCCATGGCAATACGATTTGATAGTGTTAAATTTCCAATTGATACTGGTTGATATAAAGCCTCAAGATCACTATTCTTCAATTCTTCATTGCGTCCCATATCAATCACTCCTTATATAGCTCAAATGGCCTTTTTTTACCATTGCTATTATATTACATCTATTTACCATTAGAACACAAACTCCTGCTAAAGCAACGATGCTTTGCAGGAGTTTATCATGATACATTTGTTTTTGATCATCACTCTTACTTGATTCTTAGGTAGTTCGCTAAAGTCCTAATGATGATTACGGGATATAGATAAAACCAGCGATAGAGGTATCTCCCTCTTTTAATAAATACGCCTTATAATTTTGTAAGGCATTAAATACCCTTGTAAAATTTAAACGCAGCCAAAAACGAAGGAATGTATGTGATTCGCTGCCAAAGATGGGAATTCGATTTAGGGTAAATAATGTAGAATTAATCCTGTCACGTCCAAAATTCACGGTAAAAGCTGCCCGATATCCAGCTTCTTTAGTCAACTGGATTACTCGCTGATCATATTCCCCACCTGGATAAGCCAAATAGTCCACCTTTTTTCCAAGCCTCCATTCCAGTGCTTCCTTTGATTTCCCTAATTGCTTGCGAATCTCTTCGTCAGAAGCATTTGGCAGTGAAATATGGCTGAGTGTATGATCTTCAAAACTATAGCCCTGCCCACTCATTTCTCTTATTTGTTCCCACGTTAAGTATCTTCCATAATTACCGACAAAATCAGTGATTAAAAATATAGTTGCCGTAAATTGATATTTTTGCAAAATTGGATAGGCTACCCGATAATTATCTTCATAGCCATCATCCAAAGTAATCAGAACAGGCTTCGCTGGCAGGGCCTTCCCGTATTGCAGATAATCCGCTAATTGGTCTGGAGAGATTGCGGTATAACCCTCCCTCTGTAAATACTTAATTTGTGCTTCAAACTCCTTACCGCTAAGTGTTAATGCATTATGGTCCTCATTATTGATCTGATGGTAGTTTAAAACCGGTACGCCTTGAAAATAACGTAAGGCAATATAACCAACTCCCAATACTAAACAAAGCAAAATGAACATTCCATACAGAATGCCTTTTTTCGTAACTAGCTGCAAATGAAATTCAGCTCCTTTATGAATTATAATAATACTATTTAATAAAGTAATATGTAGTAGTATAATTGCTTATAAGTTATTTCATGCTTTAAAAATATCATCTTTTAAAATTTGGTGGTCCGATAATGAATAGAAGAATATTCTTACGAAATTCCCTACAAGCTGGTTGTGCTTTATGGCTTGGACAAAACATCTTGCAATGTGGCAATGTTTTTGCAAAAGCAGCTGAACTCCGACCAATCCGTATTATTAATATACGTTGGTTTCTTCGCGATATCCAACTATCCAATCAATCCTATTTTCGTATTGTTATTGATACTTCTGACAAATGTGAAATTATCCAAACACAAACGCCCCAATATATACAAATTCTCATTAAGAATTGTAATGCTGGTAAATTTGCAGGCACTTCTACTTTTCTCAATCCATTTACTTCTAAACTTGAAGTAAAACAAATACAGCGTAAAGACATTCAAATCCGTATTTTCTTGGCCCAAACTGTATTAAATCCTGAAATGCGCTGTTTCCTTCTCCCGCCTACCAATTTTAATAATGCTTATCGTTTTACGGCTGATATTGGCACTTTTAGTATACCAACGGCCATCAAAGAATCGAATCTAGCAATCAAAGAAACAAATTTAACCTTCGGTCCTCTAGAAATTCGCTCAGAAACAACACTCTTTATTATACACCATGTTGGCTCTACTGACACCGATGTATCGGCTGCACAAATTCATCAATGGCATCTTAAAAATGGCTGGTCTGGAATCGGCTATCATTATGTAATCCGTAAAAATGGGAGCATTGAACGTGGGCGTCCCCGAGATGATGTCGGAGCGCATACTTATGGACACAATAAGAACTCTATCGGTATTAATTTGGTTGGAAATTTTGAATTCGCTATTCCCGAAAAGGAACAAATCGAATCTGCCGCTAAACTAATAGCAGCGTTGTGCCATATTTATAACATTTCACCAACTTACTCCACAATTCTTGGTCACAAAGACTTAAATGATACGCTCTGCCCCGGAAAGAATCTCTATAAGGAGCTGCAATTGATTCGAGATAAATCGCTGGATTATCTAAAGATAATTGATTATTGAGGTATTTTCCATAGGATTTCATCTGTTATTATTTCTTATCCTTGTTCGGAAAAAATCTTTCAAGAAATCATTCTCACCTAACCTGCGAAGAGAATCCTATGCATGGACATTTTCTAACTGTCCATGCATAGGGTTCTCTTTGCCTTGTATTTTTATTACAAGCATAGTATATCGATTGAACCCATTGTTTCTTTGTATGATTGTATCGGCAGGCTTACAATGAGCCTATTGGACTATAGAAGCATTCCACTGAATGGAATATTAATCCTTGACAATGTTTTCAACAAGATTTATAATTTGAACAAATTCAAATTATTGAGGTGCACCATGGCCAGAACTCCACAAGATCCCAAAATTCGAATCAATGAAATCTTAGATGCTACCGAGCATTTGTTTGCCACAAAAGGTTATCATGGAACAACAATCTGTGATATTGCTAAAAAAATGGGTGTCGCTCAAGGAATGTTTTATTACTATTTCAAATCGAAAGAAGAAATCTTAGAAGCATTGCTCAATCGTCATACGTCTGCCATCATTTCTGAAATTAAGGCAATGTTATGCAGCAACATTACTCCGCCCCAAAAAATAGATTTAATGGTTTCTATCCTGTTGCACAACGCTCGCTATAACGACGGTTTACTACTTGACACTTTAAATGATACCCAAAATTTACATATCAAAGATAAACTGTGCCGCCAGTTTAAACATTTACTCACCCCCTGTCTGCTGAAAATCATTGAAGAGGGCGTTTGCACACAGAATTTTCATGTGCTACATCCTGAGACCACTTCAGATTTTATTCTGGCAATCATCGAACTCCTGATTGACGCACTGTATGAGAAAATGCCTGCCGATCTCTTATCTTTGCATTTGCGGATGGCAGAGGCACTGATCGAAAAGACATTGGGGGCACAGGAGGCAACAATTCATATATCATTGTAAGGTGCTGAAATACAGTTCAATATAAAACCGTCATCTAGCAAACTGGATGGTCGTTTTTTTTAAAACATTAATTGAATAAATTCAATTAATGTTTTACTGCCGCAGCCTAGGAGTAAGCCCCTTCTGCATGCAGAATTAAACGGCAGTTCATTAATTCCTGCAGTAGAATGAATGATTCATCTATTCTGTAAGTAAAGGAGACTTAGATAATGTGTACGATTATTCATGGAATTCCAGTAATGGCAGACCCTGCCTTGTCAATGGAAAAAATTAATAGAATTGTAGCTGAGCTCGTCCAGACCTGGACCTGGGAAGGTAAACAACTAGGAAAAATCGAGTTGATTTGTGACGGACAATTGGTTCATGTCTACTCTTATGAAAAACCGTCAATTCGATCTTTTCCCAACATATGATCAAGTACGGAGTGAAAAAATACAGCTATTTCAATAATGTTAACCTTAACTAACTAAAAAAAGTTAGATTATGCTAATTGGATAACTGCCAAAAAGTTAGGGGTTCTATTTTATGGATTCCCTTATTTAATCATCAAACTCTTCCTAAGAGCATAATTTAAAACAATCCGGAGGCAAAGTATTATGAAACATAAAGTTTTATTATCTCTCATTTTACTTGTATTGGTTTTTTCCGGTATGACAACAATTGTTGCTGCCAAACCTGTCATCAAAGCCGATACCACTTACTATGATATAAATACTGGTCTCTATATGTTAAAAGGCAATGTGCGCATTGAAGTTGCTAATCGGATCATAACGGCAGGTCAGGCAAAGGTCAGCCTCGATTCATTAGAAGTCTGGGGCTCAGACGGTATAACACTTACACAAGATAATATTTATCTTGCAGCAAGTAACGTTCACGTATATGGCGCCCAGAAAAAGGCCGTATTTGACGGTGGTGTGACGTTTAAACAATCCAATCTAACCATAGTCGCCGATACAGCAGACTTTAACTGGCGTACCAAACTAGGCTCATTTAACGGTAATGTACAAATTACACAAGATGATCACACTTGGACGTCAGACGCAGTAACCTATAACATCGAAACCAATACACTGCAGTAGGCAAAACCAGTTTTATTGTAATGCAGTCTGGTATGTGTTAAAAATTTAGATTCCAGTCCAAGCAAATTATTCATGAGGGCAATCAAATGAAGGTCTCTGTCCATGGAGGTTTCTGCATGAAAAAACTACGCCGTTTTCTCCTCAGCCTGATACTATTGTGGACTCCGGTTCTCGCCCATGCCAGTCCGCTGGAAGAATATGAAGAAGCCTACAAACTCTATATTACGGCCAATGCCAGCGTAGCTGCCTACAGCGACCGGATTGGCCAACTGGCCAACCGTTATCTGGAACAAGATGGGTGGCAAATTGACCAGTATGTCCAGCCACAAGGCCATACTGGTGCCCGCTTTCTTATCGCGAAAAAAAATCTCGCCACTGATACACCTTTATATATTCTGGCGATTGTTGGGACTGAAACCAAAGGAGATATCAAAACTGACCTAAAATTTGATAAAGTGTATTTTGCAGGCAGCAACCCCAAGGAATTCGCAGTCAATGCGGCAAAAAAAGCCATTCCCAACAGTGAACCAAAGATTCACAGAGGGTTTTATGAGTTTGTGCAAGCCGGCCCGTCTGCCATCCTGCGTAATTCCCACCATACTTCTCTCTTTCTAAACCAATTGCTTATGGCTGACAAAAACAGTAAGCTCTACCTTACCGGTCATAGTTTAGGCGGCGCAGCCGCAACCTTGGCTGGAGCAAGATTAATTAGCATGGGGATTCCTTCAGAACAAATCGAAGTTATAACTTTTGGAGCCCCAGCCGTAGGAAACGCCGCATTTGCCGCTAAATTTGATTCAACTCTTCATCTTACACGAGTAGTCAATAACGGTGACCCAGTCACTGGTATCCTACAAACGCTAGTGGGCGGTTATAAGCAGTTTGGCCGGGAAATAAAATGGACCATCCCTGCCACCGTTGGCGACCCTCACCAATTGACCAGCTATTTGGATTTTGCGCTAAAGAATTATTATGATAAGCGCCGCAATGCCATAGCAGCCGGAATGAATCCACCCGCCCCGACTGCTGTCAAACAGGCAAGCCACGGTCGCGTTTACATTGGCCCACTCCAAAATAATCTGCCCGACGCCTTGTCAACAGAATTCTGGTATATGCACGAGGCATTAAAAGATGAATACCGTCAAACATTACCAGATTATATTACAGCAAATGGCCCCTCATCCACCGACTGGCGGGAAGCAGCTATCGCTTCTGGCTGCCGGTGGGCCATTGTATCCGAAGTAAATGCCTTTCGCATAAAACAAGAAAAAAATATTTATTACATAACGTTAAACCAAACGCTGTATGATGTCACTGCTAATGCTGTCATTGACACTGCCATCTTTTCCACCGGTACCTACGAACTAACTCCTTTAGAAGCATTCATCCATGTTTTTAAAGGAATGAGCACTCACCTAAGTGACCGGTTAAAGAAATAAATTCATAAAACAGCAGCTAAAGGCCTTGCAAACAATTGCAGGGCTTTTTACTTCTAAAAAACTATCGTTTTATCAAAAATAAAGAACTTACGTAGATACTACATAGGTGCTACAGGAATATAATAACCAACATTATTTAGAAAATATTTACAGGATTATCATTTATACGATACAATATTAGAATGGAGGTGGATGTTTTGTTCAATGCTGAGGAAATACAAAGTTTAAATGAACTCGAATTGTCTTTATATAACTATATCAGTAAAAGTAAGGACAAGGTTATATATATGCGAATTCGTGATCTTGCCAGTGAAGCGCATGTTTCTACCACTACTATTTTGCGGTTTTGTCATAAAATGCGTTGTGTTGGGTTTTCTGAGTTTAAAACTAAATTGAAATTATATCTTCAAGACCAGAAACCAATAAAAATAGCAGATGATAGAACTATCTTTTTAGAGTTTATGGATAGGGTTCCCAGTCCTAATTTTCAAAGCAGTCTAAAGAATGCCTGCCAGATGATATATCATGCTGATAGTGTAATCTTTGTTGGGATTGGCAGTTCAGGTATATTAGCTTCCTATGGCGCACGTTATTTTTCAGCCTTGGATAAATTCTCCGTATACATAGCTGACCCATTTTACCCCATTGTCGGAAGAGATCTTGAAAATAGCGTGTCAGTTATTTTCTCCGTTTCAGGTGAAACGATAGAGTCCATTCATCAGGCTAACATGCTTAAAAATAAAAAGAGCCAAATCATCAGCATCACCAATAGCAAAGACTGTACACTAGCCAACATGTCGGATTTAAATATCTCCTATTATGTACAAACAGTAAGAACAATCGGAAGTGACGTGACAACACAATTACCAGTATTATATATTATTGAAACAATCGCCAGGAAAGTGCACAATATGGCGCTAACTCCTCTCCCCTAAAAAAGCCCCTAAAATGGAGTAATTTTCAGTAAGAAATTTACTCTATTTTAGGGGCTTTAAAAATAACAAGGTGTTTTCTTTATGTAATATTTTTCTGTCACTAAGACATGTTTCTTTCTTCTGGAATGCATTTACTACTATTTTGAACAATTCTATAATTAATGTATATACTCCTGATCAAACTGAAAATTTCTAGCACAAACACTCTTGCCAGGAGTAATCGGAAAAGAAAGGAGTTGAAAATATTTTTTGTTTGTTTTGCTACTTTGTTTCATTTGTAAATTGCTTTTGTTTATCTTTCCCATACTCAACTATTTGATTCGCTTCGACCCACTTAACTGCTACCGGATAGTTATCTTGGATTTTTTCTTTTTTGATAATCTTATCCATTACGTCAATGATGGTTTTACCAATGGCATAAGAATCTTGGTCTACGATCCCTGTAATGAGTCCTTCTTTAATGCCATTTTCCCATGTAGGGGTATAATCAAAGCCAAAGTGATAAATTTTGCCGGCCTTCCCCTGAGATTTAATCGCTTCCATAACTCCAGTATCCGGGCCCTCGGAACCTAGGGAAAATACAGCAACCATATCTGGATTAGAGGTTATCTGCGCTTCTAGCTGTCTTTTCGATTCGGAAGATTGATCATTATCCTGAATCGCTTCCAACCAAGAAAAGCCTTGTGCGTCTGAACCCATTACACTCTCAAAACCTTTTTTAATACCATCTTGCCGATATGTCATGGTTGTTTGCGTAAGATTTACTGCTGCCAAAGCAATCTTACCACTTTTAATGCCTTTTGCTTTTAAATATTCCGCAGCTTTTTTCCCCAACTCTTCACCAGCTAATCTATTATCAGTTCCCACATAAGCTGCTCGATTTTCTTTTGTTTTGACATCTGCATCAAAAGTAACAATAGGTACTCCTGCATCCTTTGCTTCTTTCACCTTACGGTCAAACATATCCGGATCCATAGGTGCAATGGCAATCCCTGCAGCATTACTCGACATGGCTTCCTGAAGAAATCCAATATGCTTTTCATTCTTCTGCGATTCACTGGGAGGTGAAGTCTTAAATATCAGATTATAGCCAAGCTCCTTAGCTCTTTCTTCAGCTGCCTTTTTCATTGGCGACCAATATGCTCCCGTATCTACAATCGGGATAAAGTATAACGTCTTTTTATCTGATTCAGATGCATTACTTGTGGTCTTAGAATCAGAACTGGAACAGCCAGTCAATAGCCCAATCATTATTCCAATGAGCAGTAATGCCAGTATTTTCTTTTTCATTTGCATCTCCCCCAACTTATTATTAATATCCTCTGCACCAGCAGCTATCACCTGGACCTAAAAAATTTTGCCAAAAGTTTGCACCTCCTATTTTCCTATTACCTCGCTCTAGTACGACGATAGTAATCTACAACCACAGCGATAACAATAATACTGCCAGTAACAGCCTGTTGAATAAAGGAGTTTAACCCTAAAACAGCCAAGCCATTGCGGAATATTTCCAAAGTAAAAATGCCGACAACTGCTCCGGGGATATTGCCAACACCGCCACTGAAAGCTGCGCCCCCAATGATTGCCGCAGCCATTGCAAATAAGCCGACACCAGCAGCTTCGCTTGGTGCTCCAACATTTAGATTAGACATTAAGAGTACACCTGCCAGAGCCGCTAAAGATCCTTCCAGCATAAATACCTTTATTAAATGCTTTTGAATATTAATCCCTGATAATCTAGCAGCCTCTTGATTCGAGCCTACCGCATAGCAATATCGACCGAAACGGGTATGGTTCATAACATAGGTCAAAACGATTATCACTGCTGCAAAAACAAGGGTATTGGTAAAAATAAAATTTACCCCTACCTTTGTATTGGATAATAGATAAAACCAATCTGGAACACCTTTCACATAAATACCATTGGTTAAAAAGAGGATAATGCCACGAATCATATAGTCAGTACCTAATGTCAGGATAAATGAATCCAACTTGAATCTTACGATAAAGAAACCATTGATAAATCCCCAAAATGCCCCGATGGCAATCGCTGCCAACATAACTACCGGAGGTGAAAACCCTTTTATCGCTAGAAACACAGCTGCTGTTCCTGCAAAAGCTGCGATACTTCCTGCTGATAAATCAACCCTGCCAGTTATTAACAGCATCGTAATCCCAACGGTAGCTATCCCCACCGTCGGAACCTGGCGAAAAAAATTACCGATATTGGCTTGGCTTAGAAACAGCGGGCTGATCAGTGAGAAAACAATTATTAATATTACCAAGACGATATACACGGAATACTTCAGAAATAAATCCTTACTATTTATTTTCCTGGATATAGATGAACCTTCATTGAGCCTTGGGTTCAACATGATGCCCCCCCACGGTAGCAAACGCCATAATTTTTCCCTGCGTTGCATCCTGTTTCAGTATTTCTCCCGTTAATCTGCCCTCACACATAACGTAGATTCGGTCTGCCATGCCCAAAAGTTCAGGAAGTTCGGAAGATATCATAATCACTGTTTTATTCTCTTTCACTAATTGATTCATAATCTGATATATTTCAGCCTTCGCACCCACATCAATCCCTTTGGTGGGCTCATCGAAAATAAATATTTCAGAGGCAGTATTCAACCATTTAGCCAAAACAACCTTTTGCTGATTTCCACCTGATAAATTACCGACTTCGGTATCTAGAGATGCGGTTTTAATTCGCAGACTTACTCTAAACTTTTCAGCAATTGACTTAAGCTTGCTATGCTTTAAAATAGCATCTTGCAGATTGGTCATATTGATATTTTCCGTTACTGACATGATCAATGATAATCCCTGCTTCTTTCTATCTTCAGTGAGCAAGCAAATACCGTAATTTATCGCATCTTTTGGTTTTTTTATCGTAACCCCTTGCCCCCTTACTATAATGGTTCCTTGATATACAGGATCTGCCCCAAACAGCATTCTTACGATTTCGGTTCTGCCTGATCCTACCAGACCCGCAAAACCAACAATTTCACCTCTCCTTGCATAAAAAGAAACATTTTTAACTTTACCTGCAAAGTCCGATAAATTCTGTACTTCCAAAATTGTTTCACCGATCTGGCCATATTCTTTAGGAAATAACTCTGTAATATCGCGGCCAACCATCATAGTAATTAGGGTGTTCTGCGAGACATGTTTCACATCAACGGTTCCTATATACTGACCATCCCGCAGTACGGTGGCATGATCGCATATCTCAAAAATTTCTTTTAAGCGATGAGATATATAAATGATTGCAACACCGTCTTGTTTCAAAGTATTAATAATTTTAAACAATGCCGTTACGTCATCATTACCTAAGGAAGTAGTTGGCTCATCGAATATAACGATTCTTGCATCCAAACTGATCGCTCTACCGATCTCTAACAATTGTTTTTGCGCTGTAGGTAAATTTTCTACTATATCAGTAGGTTTCACTTTGGAGCCAAGTTTTTCTAAAATGGCTTGCGTGCTCCTGTACAATTCCTGATAATCGATGATTCCTAACAGTTCATTTTTATAGGGCAGCCTTCCCATAAAAATGTTTTCCGCCACAGTTAGGGCTTCTGCAAGATTGAGTTCCTGATGAACGAAACCGACTCCCAGTGCTTGCGCCCTTTCCGGCGACATAGAGGTACAATCCACATCATTAATCACTATTGATCCTTTATCTTGAGGATAAATCCCTCCTAAAATTTTCATAAGAGTTGACTTTCCCGCACCATTCTCACCTAAGAGTCCATGTACCTCACCAGCATGAACCTCAAGGTTCACACCTCTCAAGGCATATACACCCGGAAAACGTTTTTCAATATCTGCCATTCTCAGGCTCTTTCCCATCAAATGTTATCCCCCTTATATCCTCAATAATTTTTCTTGAGGATAAGGAATTATTGCCAATTCAGCTTATAAGCTTTATAAAATCCACATTCTTCTAATATTGTAGCTCTATGGCTTCTCCGGTGACTTCGAATGCTATTTTTTCTGTCACCCTGCCGTTCAAAAGCTGAAGACTCCTGGCATCCGGCTGGCAGCCACCTACATATATTTCAAATACACCAGGCTCCAATATGCATTTCCCCTGTTCATTAATCAGTGCTAATTGTCTTGGAGTCAGAGTAAAGAATACTTCTTGTTCAATGCCAGGCGGCAAATGGATTTTTTGTATGCCTTTCAATTCCCAAATAGGAACTTCTACGCTCGCTTTCACATCTTTTATATACAGCTGCACCGTCTCATCTGATGGAAAGTTTCCAGTATTTTTTACCATTACAGAGCATTGAACATTTTCTCCAGCAGAGATTTTTGTGGTATTCATCTGCAAATGCCGATATGCGAAAGTGGTGTAACTAAGTCCATAGCCAAAAGGATATAAAGCTTCCCTTGTCATGTACCTGTAGGTTCGATTCTTCATGGAGTAATCTGTAAACGCAGGAAGTTCTTCTGTGGTTCGATAAAAAGTGATTGGCAGTCTACCAGCAGGACTATATTCACCAAATATCATGGATGCCAATGCTTTTCCCCCTTCTGCTCCTGGATACCAAGCCTGGATAATAGCAGGCACCTTTTCGGCAGCCCAAGTAACGGCTAAAGCACTCCCAGCAAGCAGTACCAAAATGATTGGCTTCCCTGTTTTATAAATCACTTCCAGCAGTTCTTGCTGCAGACCCGGCAAATGTAATCCCAATTTATCTCCACTGGCATATTCATTGGAGACATCGCCTTCTTCTCCTTCGATGCTCGCATCCAAGCCCATGCACATGACGACAACATCTGCCTGCTCTGCAGTAGAAACAGCCTCCGCAAATCGATCTCGCATCTCTCCCAGATTTTCTACCTTATCCTTATATAAATGACAGCCTTGGGCGTAAGAGACCACCGTGTCCTTTCCTGCTGCTTCACGAATTCCTTCCAATACGGTAACATAATGGGAAGCTGTACCAAAATAATTGCCCATAAGCGCCTCTCTACTGTTAGCATTCGGACCGATAACTGCAATAGATGCGATTGTATTACGATCCAAGGGCAGCAAATTATTTTCATTTTTCAAAAGTACCAAGGTTTTCTTGGATACTTCTAAGGCAAAGGCTCGATGCTCTTTACAGTCATTTTGGTGGAAGCCAATATTGCTGTATGGAACATTTTCAGCCGCATCAAACAAACCTAGTTTCATTCTGGTGAGCATCAGTCTAGTTACTGCCGTGTTGATGGCTTCTTCGGTAACTAAACCCTCCTGATACGCAAGCAATACATTAAGATACATATTGCCACAATTTAAATCACAGCCGTTATTCAAGGCCAGCGCCACTGACTCCGGTGCGCTGCTGGTCACTCTATGATTTTCATGAAAGTCTTTGATCGCCCAGCAATCAGAAACCACATGTCCCCTAAAGTCCCATTCTTGTCTTAATATTTCTTTTAATAGCATGTTACTGCCACAGCAGGGTTCACCATTGACCCTGTTATATGCTCCCATTACCGCTTCCACATTTGCTTCTTTCACACATTCTTTAAAAGCAGGCAAATAGGTTTCCCGTAAATCTTTCGGTGAAACTACAGCATCAAAACTATGCCGCTCACCTTCTGGACCACTATGAACAGCAAAATGTTTTGCACAGGCGGCTGCCCTTAGATACTTGTCATCCTGCCCCTGCAATCCCTTTATAAAAGACACGCCTAATCGTCCTGTCAAATAAGGATCTTCGCCAAAAGTTTCATGGCCGCGCCCCCATCGTGGGTCCCGAAAAATATTAATATTAGGAGACCAAAACGTTAACCCCTTGTATATACCATGATCTCCTTTTCTCTGAAACTCGTGGAATTTTGCTCTGGCTTCAATTGAAATAACTTCAGCCACATCATAAATCAGTTTCTCATCAAAAGTGGCTGCCATTCCGATTGCTTGCGGAAACACAGTCGCAACACCAGCCCGTGCCACACCATGCAGTGCTTCACTCCACCAATTGTAAGCGGGAACACCTAACCTGGGAATCGCTGGCGAATTGTATACCATTTGGGTTACTTTTTCTTCTACTGTCATTCTTGAAACTAAATCCTCAGCCCGTTGCTCAAAGTTCAATGTCTCATCTTGATAATCAAATATCTCCATTCTCTCATCCCTTCGTAAACAATTTTTCAGCCAAGCAGCTTCCGCTCATTCCTATGCATTTGCCTTCAATACACGCCGCTATTTACAGTATTTATCCGATATCTTTAAATCCAATAAATCTCATCAATAGAATTTTTTGTTTCATAATCCTATTATAAGACGATGATTTTTTTAAATATTCTCATTTCTTGCTACAACATCATCAGTTCTTGCTTACTGTTTTGTTATCTAAGGAACCCCATTGAGTATTCTGTAAAATAAAGCAGTATTTTCGATGATCTATTTGTTTGTGATTTTTTAATCTACAATAAAAATTATAAGTTAGGAGTACATTTATGGTCATAGAGGGTTTACATGAAAAAGATATGTATATCGAAACCTATCCCTTTCGTATCGAGTTGAATACTTTTGAAAACTTCGACTGGCCTTTGCATTGGCACCATGCTGTAGAACTGGTATATCCAGTAGAAAATAACTATACTGCTGCAGTAAACGGCCAGGAATATGTGCTGGGGGAAAAAGACATCCTATTTATTGCCGGGGGAGATACTCACAGTTTTAATACCCGCAATAATAAAGGAAACCGTTTTTTTATCCAATTTGACATTTCCACGCTGGATGTGTTTGGTCAGGCGCATCAGCTTACCCCTTTCTTATCCATGACTAAACTTATCTCTGCCCAAGAAGATCCCTTATTGCACACTGAATTAGAAAAGAATATTATAGCCCTGATTAATGAATATCGGCATCGAGCACTGGGATACACCTTATATCTAAATGCTCGGATATTTGATATTCTTGTGTTGCTATCCCGCAGCATTTATAACAATTCAGATGCTGAAATACCCATCAGTCATAATAAAAAATTTCATATTCTAGAAAAGTTAAATTTAGCTCTGCAATATATTGAAGAACAATATCAAAATGACATCTCCCTCAAAGATGTCTCTTTTGCTGCAGGCTTTAGCGAATATCATTTTTCAAGAATTTTTAAAGAGATGACAGGCAATCATTTTTTGAGTTATTTAAATGAACGCCGCATCAAAAAAGCTATAAAATTATTAACTGCTCATAACATGTCCATTACGGAAGTTGCCCTTTCCTCAGGTTTCAACAGCATTGCTACCTTTAACCGAACTTTCAAGAAGCTGCAAGGCTGCACACCTGTGGAATACAAAAAAATGCAGTTTTAGATTCAGGACCAAGCGAACTATTCATCAATTATCAAAAATGCGACTATCTAAATAATGATTTTTATCATTGACAAATGAAAATGAATAGCATATTATGGGATCGTAACATCAGTACCGAAATGGTTCTTTTTGGTACACAATCTGAGAGGTGATTATCTTTGCACAACCGAATTATTATGGCAACTGTAGAAGAAATTAATTTACGGGGCTTTAAATTTACAATGAGCAACCTCACGAAACGACTTAGTATCAGCAAGTCATCCCTATATGAACACTTCTCCTCCAAAGATGAATTAATTGCCACGATTATCGATATTGTGTTACATGATTTCCGTGAACAGGAGGAAAAGATTTATAATTCTGATTTGCCGATCATAGAAAAATTGCAAGCCTCATTGACCATTACCACGCATACTTTTGAACCATTTCATAATCGTCTCTATGATGACTTGCGCCTAACTTATCCGGAGGAATGGAAAAAAGTAGCCAAGTTTCGTAAAGAGCGGATGGAGCGCTTAGTTGAACTGCTCAGTCAAGGAATGGGAGCTGGAACTATCCGACGCATCCATCTGGGAGTTGTCCAGCAAATGCTCACCAGTACGATGAATGATCTTATCAGCTACCGATTTCTCGCTGAAAATAACATGACTTATCCCGATGCCGTAGCTGCTATGCTGGACATCATAATCAATGGGTTGAAAACGGAAAAATAAGTCTGTAAATTTAAAACGCGCATAATGCGCGCTTTAAAAATCCCTTTATGTACCCAAAATACTTTTTCGGTACATAAGTTACATAATTTCAATTCTAAAGGAGAGATCTTACTATGATTATTAACAGATCCACTACCGCTTTTATGCGCAGATCAGTCTACGCCATATTATTGATGTTATCTGTCATACTGTTTGCTGGTTGTGGCAGCACTGGAGCATCCCCAGAAAATTGGGGCCGCACGGAGGCTAAAGAGGTAGATATTAATTCCAAAATACCAGGAAGGGTTGTCAGTCTGCTGGTCAAAGAAGGCGACCACGTAACCAAAGGGCAGGTATTAGCCCATATTGACAATCGGGATATTGTCGCCCAAGCCAATCAGGCACGAGCGAATATTAATGCCTTAAATGCACAGACGGCACAAGCCATCACCGTTACTGCGCTGCAGGACCAAACGGCAAAAGCCGCTTTACATACTGCGCAAGCACAATTAGAAAAAGCAAAATCAGATTTAGCCCTTGCCGAAAGTGATTACAATCGATTTAACGAGCTGGTGACGTCCGGTGCCGTCTCTCAACAATTATTTGATACCTACCGTACTAAATACCAAGTGGCTCAAGCCGCTTATACTCAGGCTGAGGCTAGTATTGCCGCTGCCAGAGCTGGGCTTTTGCAAACCACTGTCAACACAGCCAATGAGAAAGCCATGCGCAGCAAAGTGGACCAGGCGCAAGCAACCTTAGAACAAGTGGAAGTTTCCTTGGATGAAACAGAAATACGCGCTCCCTTCGCTGGCATTATCACCACGAAATATGTGGAAGAAGGCGCTATGGTATCCCAGGGCATGCCCCTTGTTGCCATCCAAGACCCCTTGGATAATTGGGTTAATCTGAAAGTGAAAGAAACGGATTTATCCCGTTATTCTCTTCAGCAGTCTGTAAATCTGCAAGGCCGGGACAGCAATTTTACTATATCAGGAACGATTGTAGATATTAGTAAAAAAGCGGAGTTTGCCACCTATCGGGCCACTAGCGAACGTGGTGATAGCGATATTATTACGTTTAATGTCAAAATCCAGGTAAACTCGGATAAAATTCGCCCTGGAATGCGTTTTAAGCTGATGAACGGTGGTAAATAACCATGAAACTGAAAGAAATTATACGGTTAGAATTGCAAGTGCTGTTTCGCTGCAAGTCTCCTACGGTTTTGCTGCTCTTTAGCATACCAGTACTCTATAGCTTTCTCTTCGGCTATGCCTATAGCAGCAATGTTATAAAATATGTTCCCACCGTAATCTACGATCAGGACCAGACAGCAACAAGCCGAGCGTTAATCCAAGCTTATGCTGATTCAGAGCGCTATCAGATAGTCGCTCAAGTAACAACTCAGGAAGCAATGGAGCAATCCCTGAGGGAAAACGAAGCATTGGTTGCCGTCTCAATCCCGCCCAAGTTTGCACAAAATATTAAGATGGGCATGGCTTCCGAAATTCTGCTCGAAACAAACTCTACCAACAATATGTTTGCCAATTCTGTTATTTCCTCCAGCCAAGAAATTACTCAGACGTTTTCGGCAGTCACTGGCCAAAAGCTTCTGGAAGCAATCAATCAAATGCCTGGTCCGGCTCTACGATCAGCTGCCCCAATTAAATTAGGGGTCAGAATTCTCCATAATCCCACCACTTCCTATACCAATTTTATGCTGGCTGGATTAGTAGCAAACGGTTTACAGATTGCTATCTTATTAGTGGCAGGTACCCTCATTGCCAAAGAGTATAACCAGCTTTGCCGCTGGCAGAATACTTCATCAGCTTCGATCATAATTGGAAAGCTACTGCCCTGCTGGCTGTGCTCGATAGGTGCCTTTATTACATACTTGGGCATCATCATTGTATTTTTTGATGTGCCGTTTCGAGGGAATCCCATCAGCATAATATTATTGGGCAGTGCTTTCACCTTTCTCGTAGTCAACCTCAGCCTGTTCTTTTCTGCCATTGCAAAAAATGAAGTAAGCGCTCTGCAAGTACCACTTCTCTATATCATGCCCGGGCTTTTGTTTAGTGGACTCAGCTGGCCTCATTTAGCTATGAGTCATTTCAGTCAAGCCATTTCCTCCCTCATGCCCCTTACTTACATGGCTGATACCCTACGCGACCTTCTGCTGGCCGGATACTCACCAACTTTGCTAAAAAATATTTTTATCATGTTTGGCAGCGGCAGCGTGCTAGGTCTAATTACCATATTTGTTTTCTCTCAGCGGCGGAGAAAAATAAAATCTCAAACAGCTAAGGAGGTTTCAGTATGAGCTGGCGGCATATATTTA
The DNA here is from genome assembly GCA_963526485.1 of uncultured Pelosinus sp. Lineage (GTDB taxonomy): Bacteria > Bacillota > Negativicutes > DSM-13327 > DSM-13327 > Pelosinus. The sequence goes on along the minus strand of CAURNS010000005.1, from coordinate 153,960 downwards.
CTCGGGAAATCAAACAGATGTTTATTACTGATCGCCGACGAGCCATCTTTCTGTTCGGAGCTTCCCTGGCCTACCTGATTTTATTCAGTCTATTATATGGTACACATACAGTTAAAGCTATACCCTTGGTTATCTATGACGAAGATCAAACACAATTCAGTCGTTCCCTCATTCAGGCCTTCGATGATTCTGAACGTTTTCAAATTGTTAGTTACGTAGCAACTCAAGATGAAATGGAATATGAACTGCGGGAAAAGGAAGCTTACGCTGCTCTCGATATTCCGCAAAAATTCACTCAGGACGCAAAATCCGCACACTCTTCCACGGTTCTCTTATTAGCTGATGGTTCAAATATTATCATTACGAATACGATAACCTCATCTGCTCAGGAAATCATGGCAGCCTTTTCCAGAGAAACAGGAACCAGACTGACGGAAATAAATAATGGACAACTGCCCTCCATGGCTTTTAATAGAGCAGGTCCCATTGATTTTCGCTTAAGGGTGCTCAACAATCCAACGCAAAGCTATCTTTCCTTTTTTGTTTTGGGCCTATCGATGGCTGCCTTTCAGCAAGGAATTTTCCTGGCAGTCGGTGCGAGTATTTTAAGTGAATATCAAAATCCAGGTGAACTAAAAAATGCCCGTCCTTTGGACATTATGACTGGCAAGTTATTCCCCTATTGGATTTCAGCCTCACTGGCCTTTTTCATCACAGTAATTGTCGCTATCTATTTCTTCGAAATCCCCGGAAAAGCATCCATGATAAGTTTACTCTTCCTGTCTGCAGCCTTTATCTTTGCTGCCATCGGTTTTAGTGCCTTCATCGCCTCTATTTGCAACAATGAACTAACCTTTACCAGAATATCCATAGCCTATACCGTTCCAGCCTTCGTACTTTCCGGCTATACCTGGCCGCAGGAAGCTATGGATACAGTAGGGAAAATCATTTCCTATACCTTCCCCTTATCATACTTTTCCAATACCTTTCGTGAATTAATGATTGCTGGTTACTCCCCCGTTCTTTACCGTAATATCTTTATTTTGTTTCTTTTTGGCCTCGTGCTCACCAGTATAGCAATGCTATGTTACATTCGAAGAACAAAACAAATTTATAGTGCTCCAAATTGCTAGCTGCTTTATAAGCATTTAGGTGCCGTATCTGCTTTTATTAAAGTAATACTCCCACGTTTCGAATCAGATATGTTCACAATAAAAAATAAAACTCCGCTCAGTTCACGAACTGATCGGAGTTTTACCTAGACAAAGATTTTATAGTTTTGGTCATTAATGTTCATTAAGACGATACAAATAGAATAGAAATCCGGCAGTCAAACCAATATGAAACAGATTTGATAACCAAGACTCAATAATAATCATAACATCGTCCCCTTTCTAAGATTTTATCTTTTACCTATGTACTATTATTATCGAAATAAATAGAATCTTTTTCCACATGAGAAACGTCTTAATTTATTAGGCCCTTTGTCCTGTTTTTCCAACTAATAGAAAAAACGCCGCCTCACCGCAAGGAAAGACGACGTTGTATGCCGTTTAATCCATCTCATCACCAACTATTTCTAATATTTTAGTATTATTATCCGAGTCCATACCACAAATAACATATTTATCTTTATATTTGTTGATATCTTCATATGGTAAAACTACAGTCTTTTTTGTCTTATCCATGAAAGCTATATCTATGATTGTTTTATTCCCCTCATTTACAACATTCGTTACTTTCCCTGTATTAACCATCTAAAACACCTCCTTTTTTAAATAGTATCTCCACAAAATACTTTCAAATTGGTGTAAAATACTCCCTAAACAAAAAGATAGTATTGTGCTTCCGGCTAACTGAACCAAATCCATCATTTATTTTTTAGCACTTATTTAAAAAATAATGTCCAGCATTTTCACTTTAAGTTAATGCTGGACATTATTTTAACATTGATTATTCATTATTCCATAATGGTAAGAAACTTAGATTTTCATACCAAAATATATACGAAGATCAGTCGTTTTTTCTTCTTACTCATTACTCTTTGATATGAGAAATATATGCACGATCAGCATAAACCTGTGAATAACTAGGGGGAAGTTCCTCAAAATCAATGATGAAGAGTTCAGGAGTTTTCATCAGATCAAGCTCGACAATTTGAGGGGTTACGTTATCCTCTTGATCTGATGTAATACGAACGATCGGGGTGGTCTTATTTTTTATGTCGACACCAAGAATTACACCGCTTTGCTGGTTATTAAGTCTTACATTTTTGCCAATCGGATAGATCGCTACATTCTGATTAAATTTATCTACGACAGCCGGATTAAAATACTCTCCTGCAGCTTTATTCAAAATTGCAACTGCGTAATACACCGGTGTAGGCAGCCGATGTGGCATTCCCACAATTAAACGCTCATAAACATCGGCGATACTGATAATTTGTGCATATTCACAAATGGCGTCCCCCTTAAGCCCCATAGGATAGCCACTGCCATTCCAGCGTTCGTGATGTTGAAAACAGGCATTAAGCACATTAAGCGGTAATGTGTAATTCTCCCGCAGAATCTCCAAAGAATAAAATGGATGTCGTCTGTACTCTTCTCTTTCATTTTTCGTTAAATAATTGGGAAATTGCCTCGCCACATTCTTTGTAAATTTAATTTTGCCAACATCGTGAAGCATAGCCGCCAAGCCCAGTTCGTCTAACTGCTTATCATCATATCCCATAGCAATACCAGTCATAATCGATAAAATCGAAGTATTGACAGCATGAGAAAACATATATCCTTCTTTACGCCGTATATCCAGAAGATTCATCATACTTTCCGGTTTTCGTTCAAGCTGACTGATCCATTCACTAACAATTTTTTTTACGCTATCAAGGTTAATTCCTTTTCCGACACTAAAGTGGTCGACGATTTCTCCTGCAGCACCGATAGCTTCTTGCTTATATTTCAAACTATAAAAGTCTTCCTCTATTTCAAATGGCTCTTGGTTCTGTGGGTCTCCCACAAATAGAGAGTCAAAACCTTTATTGCGAAGATACTCAATGTATCTTTCCTTCATTACGATGCCCTCATGCAGCAAAACCGTTCCATCGGCAGAAATAAGCGGTTTTGATAAGTACATGCCGGGCTGTATTTCATCTAAAGTTACACTTTGCATAAAAAATCTCCCTCCCTGGATAACCATGTGCTCAGTCACTCTATAACATATATCGAAATATAAAGCAAAATACTTAAAACCTCAGGACAGTAAATTTTTTAAAATACAGAGTTGAGTCAAGTAACGGGAAGTCGAATCGCTTATTATAAGGTGGACGCTATAAAACTGACTTGCTTAATGAAATCATATCTGGTACCATATGGTTAATACTACTAATTGTGGGGGCGTAGCTCAGCTGGGAGAGCGCTTGGTTCGCATTCAAGAGGCCATGGGTTCGAATCCCACCGTCTCCACCATATGGTAATTAATGCTCTGCGTTATATCATCCTGCAGAGCATTTTTCTTATGTTACAACAGCATTGAGTCTTGAACACGTTGGAGGTATATATTGTTGAAATCATTACAAAAAGTCGCCATTTTTCTCTTGATCATTGGTTTGCCCAGGGGTAAAAGTATCATCTCTTTGATGGACAGTGATGAGATAAGGACTATTGTTCCGGCGATTGGCAAGCTGTCAGAGATTTCAGAGGAAGTTCAAAAAAGTGTCTGGGCCGAATTTGAACAACTGGGTTACGAAGAGAATATGAGTCCATCAGATGCTTTATATGTCATACGACTATTATTCAACAGCAGCAAAATTAACAATAAGGAAGACTAAGGTTCAGGTGGAGTTTTAACGCCTGCTGAGCCTTAGTCTTCTTAGCTTTGGAAAAATCTCAGTTAACTGCAAAAAACGAATTTAAAATAGACGGACCGATTCATTAAGAGTTAAAACGATAGCCCGTTCCCCACAGTGTTTCAATAAACTCTGGATTAGCAGGATCTTTCTCAATTTTTTTGCGGATTTTCTGGATATGCACAGCAACTGTTGCTGTGTCACCGCAGTACTCGTCGCCCCAGATAGTATCAAAAATATGGGCTTTCGTAAAAACGATATTTGGATTGGCAGCCAAAAATACTAGCAGCTCATATTCCTTGGTTGTTAACTGTACGCTGTTGTTATTGACCATAACTTTATGGGAAGCCATATTGATTTCTAAGCCTTTATGCTCAATCGTCTCAGAAGTAGTATGACCCTTAAGACGTTCATAACGTTTAATGTGGGATTTGATCCTTGCAATCAGTTCAGCAGGACTGAACGGCTTTGTTAAATAATCATCTGCCCCAAAATCTAAACCTCTAATTTTATCAATATCATCACTGCGGGCCGAAACGACAATAATGGGTATTTCTAATTTTTTGCGAATCTCCTTGATGATTTCAAAACCATTCTTATGCGGCAGCATCAAATCCACGACAACAACGTCATATAAGCCGGTCATTGCTTTCTTTAAGCCGTTAAGTCCATCTTGGACAATTTCTCCATGATAGCCGTTTAATTGCAGATAATCACGTTCCAATTCAGCAATATCAATATCATCTTCAATGATTAATATTCGTTTCATATCCCAGCCTCATCCCCACTATCTTGTAAAATTGGCAGCATGATCGTAAAACAAGTACCCTCATTTTCTTTACTGGAAACCGTGATTTCTCCTCCATGAGCCTCTATTAACTCTTGGGCGATAGCAAGTCCCAATCCTGTGCATACATAGTCTTTCTTGCGTTCTGCGTCAATGCGATAAAAACGATCAAAAATATAAGGAAGCTTTTCTGCACAAATTCCAGGGCCATTATCCTTAATGTCAAGGCAGATTACATCCCCTCGCTGATACATGGTAATCTTTATGGATAAATTATGCTCGGGTCCATGCTTAACAGCATTGCTGATAATATTGTTGAAGGCTTGATGAAATCTCTTGCCGTCAAGACTTACGCAATATTCCTGTTCCAATAGAGCCACATATTCAAATTTAATATTCTTTTCCTCAAGATCAAATTTATATTCTTCCATAAAATCCTTCATAAATGAAACAATTCGTACATTTTCGTAAGAAAAATCCAATTTCTGCATATCAAGTTTGGAAAAAAGAAAAAGATCATCAATGAGTTTATTGATATAAACGGTGTTATGATGAATCGTATTTAGGTACTTGTCTTTGACATCCTCATTTTTGATGCTCCCATCCAGTAGAGCCTCAATATAGCCCTGAATTGCCGTTATTGGTGTTTTTAAATCATGTGAAATATTGGCAACTAGTGTTTTTCTATTTTCTTCATATTCTGTTTGCAGTCTTTCACTCTCATATAGTTTTTTTGCCATCTCGTTAAAAGAACCAATCAGCAGTCCAAGGTCATTCGGAAAAGGGTATTTCACTTTTACATTATAGTTCCCCTTGGCGATTTCATCCACGCCCAGTTTAAGTTTTTCAATGGGCGTAAAAATTCGTTTCTCTAAACGCAGGAGAAAAAGAAACTGAAATATTTCCTTAATAACAATGATGACTGCCAGAAAAATACCAATTCCTTTAAATCCTCCCCAGTTAAATAATAAATATAAAACTAAAATATTAAATAACACAGCTGCCGGACGAAAATAGCGAAAATGGCGGTGCGCTCTTTGAAACTCCCGATGATGATGATGATGTATCATACGGAATCTTGTGAGAAATTTATCCTCACAATCCTTTTCTGCATTAGGAGAGCAACGAGATCGTTTATATCTGAACAACTAAAATCACCTGCCTTTTTCTTACTATCCTTATTATATTGCAAATGACTAAAAGGGCGCAAAATTTATTTCAATTTGCACCCCTAGCCTAGCATTACAAACATTTTTTACCTATGCTTCTTTATGGAAAAGACTCGCAGTAAACCGCATTAAGCTTAGATAAGCTGTAAATCAGCTACTATATTCACTACATGCTGTTCCTGTTCCTTATTTTGTATTCCGTCAAAAGTAATGACAATTTTTTCAATTTCATAGCTTTTATTGACGGTCATTGCGAAGGAAAAATTACCGCTTTCGATGGTCGAAAACTCTTTCATAAAGCAATGTCGATCATGGTTATGGTAGTCAGCATGAGACATTTTTTCCTGAAGCAAGGTTTTAATATCTTCAGGTATTTCGGATAACTCCAAGGTAATAAGGGTTGTTTTATTTTCTTGTTCTGCTGCCTGCACATTGTTTAAAAGATTTAATAGAAAGGCTATTTTGGAAAGTTTTCCTTTTATGCTCCCGTGTCTCCTGCCGATATGGTGCATATGACCAAATCCTCCACGGTACATACCATGATCTGGGCAATCATGACTAAATTCGGTGGTGCTTTGATGCTTTACCTGCTTACCTTCATAATTTAATTCGGTAGTGATATTTGCCTTAGTCTGCATCGTTAGTAGGTTTTTCTGAAATTCATTTTTTATGTAGAAAATTTTGGCTTGATCTTTTTGCACTTCTGCTGATGCCACACCATTTAGAATGTCCTTCTCCTTTAATGCTTTAACCACATCATACAACAGTTTAATTTTGTTCATCAATAATAACCTCCTAAATTTGTTATGAGCTTATTATAAAAAACGAATTTAAACTGCATATAAACCATTTATAAAAGTTTTATAAAAATCCATAAAACTTTTGGGATTCTAGAATCTAATAAAAATTCATTTCAACTTATCCTTTATAAAAACAAGCCCAAAACCAAAATGGTCTTGGGTCTTATCTGGCTTTACATTGTAGTACCTTTGATTTAACCTAAAAATTTTTATCGATCTTGTAAAGCAGAGAAAAACACAATCAGGATGATTGTGTTTGGTACAAACATTATTCAGATTTATTTAATACAGTTGTTGAAGCAACTTTCTTCTCAGCTTTTTTCTTCTTCTTTTCCTTGTTCTTTGGGCTTTTGTCTCCCATTTTGAACATCTCCTTTTATAAGATCAAAACCTATGTTTATTATACCACAGTTGATAATCTGACAACATTTCTCCCAGAATCACATGGAAGCGTGCTTGATTCCGTGGACAGATGAAGTCTGTAAATAGTATGTTCTTCATGGAATAGCTTACTATTTCATCAGATTAATCAATAATGATACTGCAAAGAAAAAAAAGACAGCTAAAGCTGCCTTTCTTTATAACCAGAGGCAGACAGCAATATCTCTTTAGCTATCTATCCATCTCTATCTTTTTGTAAACTTCTCTATATACTTTTGAAATTGGTATGTTCTGCTCATTGGCTATGTTCTTACAATCTTCATATTCCGGTTTGTATTTTATTTTTTCACCCTCATAATAGGCATTTTTAACAGTTACAGCTCCATACGGTGTCTCTACCTGTACAAAGTCTCTGGGAAGCATAATTTTTTCAACTTTGTACTTTCGAATACCGATAGAAGTTGTTTCACGAAAAACCACACCTAATACATCTTTTTCCTGCTTTTTATTAACTAATATACTAAGTTTTATAGCTGACCTTCCCTTTTTCATCAAAATTGCTGTCTTAAAGACATCTAAAGCTCCTCGTTCAAATAGCTTTTCTTCAATATAACCATACAGCTCCGGATTCATATCATCGATATTAGTCTCCAGTATATATTGCTCTTCTCTTTCTTCGCGCCCTTCTTCTTCTCCTAAGTAAACCCTCAAAACATTGGGAATATCCAGGTCTCTATGCCCTATACCATAGCCAATCTTTTTCACAGAGAAATCCATTTTATCTGTAAAAAGCTCTACATTTGCGGCCAAAATGGCAGCTCCGGTAGGCGTAGTCGTTTCAAAGGGTACAATACCGGATTTGATGGGAATGCCTTGTAATATTTCAACGGTTGCCGGAGCAGGAATGGGTATTATCCCATGAGCACAGTTTACAAAGCCGCCTCCAACCTGAACCGATGAGGCCATGATTTTATCCACTTTTAAATACTCTAAGCACACTGCAGATCCAACAATATCTACAATGGAATCAATAGCCCCCACTTCATGAAAATGTACTTCATACAAAGATTTTCCGTGGACTTTTGCCTCTGCCTCTGCTACTTTCATGAACATGTGTAAGCTTCGTTCTTTCACTCTAGTACTTAAGCTGCTGCTATTTATGATATTTTCAATATCTTTTAAATTTCTGTGAGCATGATGATGCTCGATATGTTCTGCGTAAAGGTGCTGAGTTTGGGTTTCTTCCTGCATATGTGCATGCCCGTGCTCATCATGACTATGTACATGCTCGTGTTCATGACTATGCGTATGCGAATGTTCATCATGACTATGTGTATGGGCATGTTCATCATGGCTATGTGCATGCTCGTGCTCACCGTGGTTATGCCCATGATTATGATCTTGTTGCTGAAACTCTTGTTGTTTTTTTAAGATTACATTTACTTTGGTGCCGCTTATCCCTTTTTTAATATCTTTTGTAACTTGTATTTCATATTCAGCATCCAGATTGAGTTTGGAAAGCTCTTGTGTTAGATATTCCTTATCCACTCCCAAATCAAGTAATGCTCCGAGATGCATATCACCGCTAATTCCGCAGAAACAATCATAATATAATACTTTCATCATCATCTCTCCTAGTACACTTTCTGATTCTATTACAACATCATGTAATAAGTATTACTCGAATAATTCTTTAACGTTCTTTAATTCTTCACGAATAGGAATCCCTTGCGGACAATGACTTTCACATTTACCGCATTCTACACATTTAGAAGCAGGAGAGGCAAGTTTCGACCGAATTTCATAGGTTTTCTTTGCTGCAGGAGTAGCATCAAATACCCAATGGTCATTATATGTGGAAAAACATCCGGGAATATTAATGCCTGCAGGGCAAGGCATACAATAAGCGCACCCTGTACAGTTTACCTTTATTCTTTGCTCGAAAAGATTCTTTACTGCGTTGATGATTTCGAGTTCTTTCCATGTCAATGAATTAGCCTCGGCTTCTTGCGCCACTTTTATATTTTCTGTAACCTGATCCATTGTCGTCATACCACTTAAAACAACAGATACTTCCGGATGATTCCATACCCACCTTAAGGCCCATTCCGCCGGTGTTCGCTTTACATCCGCCTGCTCAATCATCTCTCTTGCGTCTTGAGGAAGATTTACAATATTACCGCCTCTCAGCGGTTCCATAATGGTAATACCCAAACCTTTTTGGGCGGCATATTCTAAACCTTCTTTTCCTGCCTGATATTTCTCATCTAAATAATTATACTGAATCTGACAGAATGACCAATCATAATAATCTACGATTTCCTTAAACAACCCTATCTGGTCATGAAAAGAAAATCCTGCATATTTGATTCTGCCATCTTTGATTGCTTGCTCTAAAAACTCGGTAATCCCATTTTCCTTTAATACAGGCCAAACATTTTCATTCAGTGAATGTACTAAATAGAAATCAATGGTATCCGTTTCAAGACGTTCTAATTGCTCATTTAAGTATTTATCCATGTCGGCCCTGGTTTTAATCAACCAGCTGGGAAGCTTTGTTGCTAATTTTACACGTTGTCTATAACCATCCTTTAAGGCTTTGGCAACAAAAAGCTCACTAGCTCCCCCATGTGTAAAACCAGTACCATGATACGGATAAGCAGTATCCACATAATTTACCCCTGCATCAATAGCATACCGAACCATGTTTATTGCTTTTTCCTCATCAATGTTCGTTGGATCATTACCAATAATCGGAAGTCTCATACAGCCAAATCCCAGAGCAGAAACCATTTCATTCGTTTTACCAAATTTCCTGTACAACAAGACAATTCCTCCCTTATATTCGCATACTCACTTAAAATAAAATTATATATAAGTTACATTACTGTGTAACCATGCCATCAATCCCTCTTATGATCTCAGAGGTTAGATAAGCTCCGATACCATCCTAATCTTCCCCAGAGTAAGAATGAATATTCATTCCTATCAAAGTCTGCTACTATCGTTTGATAGCATCCCAAATCGCATCTACACCCGCATTGAGGGTCCTATCATCCAGCTTAACTTTACCAAATAACCAGAGTTTAACGAGAGAAAGAGTTGCTCCGTAAGCAAGAGTATTTAATAGTTCTATTGGTAATTCTTTTAGTAAATGTTGTTCTTGGGCACGTACAAATAAATGATTAACGGGAGCAAATGTACGCAAACCTTCCTCGTGGGTGGCGGCAGTAATAAGCGGCGAATTTGCATATTGCTCCATAAAGAGCAATTCAGCAGGATTTTCAATAAAGTAGTCTACAATATTGCGTAATAACACTAAAAAACTTCCGTGAACATCCCGTTTCTCGGAATAATTTCGCAGAGTATATTGAACAAGCCGAGTCTTAACATCAATATATAGTGCATTGATCAAATCTTCTTTGCTGGAAAAATAACGATAAATGGTACCTACACCAATATTTGCTCTCTGAGCAATTTGTGACATAGGTGTACCCTGGAATCCTTGCTCGGATATTAGTTCAAGTGTGGCTTTCAGTGCAGCCGCTTTTTTATGCTGTAATTTTTCGTTCATTATATTCTCCGAACATAAAAGTAAATTAACATAGGAATGAATATTCATTCCGTTATATACCTGATTTTACTAAAGAAATTTTTTCCTGTCAAGCTTAACCAGAGACATGCAATTCATCTTATTTACATAACATTGTTCAATTACTGCTATAAAATCGTTAGCTTTCATAACGTATTTGCTTTTAGCTATTTGACCTTGTTTTTCTTCTAGCGTCTCCACCAAATGAAAACAGCTAATCCAACACTCCATAATGCAGTTAAAGTCTGATATTCTTTAATAGTTTTAAATGTTACAAAGACATATAACAATGCTGCAAACACTGCGATTGAAAACAAATCATATAGAATTTGCCATACTTTTGATCGCTTTTTAAAAGGTTTCCTGGGAATGATTGATTTATACCATGGAACAACGTTAACTGTCTGTTGTTTAGGACTATATAACATTGCATCATTGATCACAGGCAAAGGCAGTGTATCTCCCAAAGGATCTTTTAATTGCCGGCCGCAATGGCGACAGTATTTAGCATTATAAGAAAGTCTCTTACCGCAAAAATCACAATACATGATTCCCCTCGCACACTCTTTTCTTTACTTTATATGTTTCCCAATATTTATAGTTTTTCTTTCATCGACGCCAAAAATAAAAAATTATAAGTTCTGGCTTCTGGCTATGAACAAAAAAATGAAAATAATGCCTTAATTCAAAAGGAAATTAAACCACATAAACCGAAATGTAATCACATTATGTATTTTTCCCCAGTACTGATTTCATCTGTTTGAAGGATTATTTATTATTATAATATACTGTAGTAAGACAATAGAGGACTTTTGGGGATAGTTAGTAAGGAGCGTGGACGAATTCATGTATGGAGAAGACGCAGAGATAAAAACCACAAAAAGTCAAGAAGAGCTATTAATGGAACTAAAGGTTATGAAACAAATGCACAAAATTAGTTCTTATGTCATGCACCAGGAAGAAAGGAGAAAAATATTCACTGAGATCATTGACACAGCAATAAATATTATGCAAGCCGACAGGGGCATCATTCAGCTGCTTGATGAGCACTCGGATGTGTTCCGTATCATTGCCCATCGCGGTTTTGACCAGTCATTTCTCAATTTTTTCAACAGTGTTCATGAAAGCCATTCTGCTTGTGCTATGATTCTTGAGCGGCAACAACCTGTTATTATTAAAGACATCACCCAAAGCCCTTTTATAGAGTCACAATCCCTGGAGGCCATGCTGGCAGCTGGTGTACGAGCAGTACAATCCATCCCCCTATTTAGTCGTACTGGTCATTTGCTGGGCTTGCTGTCTACCTATCATTCTACTCCCTGCCAACCATCTAAACGAATCCTTCAGTTAGCCCATTTACTCGCTCAACAGACCGTTGATATTATTAAATGTATGCAAGCCGAACAAATTGTCCAGGACAAAGAGGAACGTCATCGTGCTCTTGCCGGAGAATTATTAAAGGAAATCGAAGGACGCAGACTATTTTCTGAACTGATCGGCCTGCAGGATTTAAAGAAAGCACTTTCTGCCGCAATAATTTCCATTCGTAATATAACAAAATGTCAAGCAATCGCCTTAAGACTAGAAGATAATGGAGATTATCCCTATTTTGTCTGGGAAGGCTTCACAGAAGAATTTATTCTTCAAGAAAGGAGCCTTTGTGCTAAAGATACAACGAATAATCCGATTCTATGTGAAAATGGTAAATACTTATTAGAATGCATGTGCGGTAATGTTATACAAGGGCGCACTGACGCTAGAATGCCATTTTTCTCTACAGGCGGCAGCTTCTGGTGTAATAGTTCTTCAAAACTTGTAGCGGAAAGGACACAGAGAAATGTTCAGAGCAGCAACCGGGGGCATTGTTGTGCTTATGAGTCAGTTGCACTAGTACCGCTTAAAATAAAGGACGAGACTATTGGTCTCATACAGATTAATGACAAACGATCCAATTTATTTAGTAAAGAAATGATAAGCTATCTGGAAATGATTGGTGAAAGAATTGGCACTGCTGTATCCCAGCTATGGGTTCATAAAAAACTGGAAAATACAATTAGTGAACTTCATGCCGAAAATTTGGTTAGGATAGAAGCACAACAAAAAGCTGATGCAGCCTATGAGCAGATAAACCAAATGCTGCAACGTATTACAGATGGCTTCTTTGCAATTGACAATGAATGGCGCTATACCTACATTAACTCCGTCGCTGAGAAATTCTGGTTTTGCGATGCACAAGACCTGCTAGGCAAAAAAATATGGGATTGCTTTACTGATGTACAACCCTTTTATGATGAATATCATAAGGCCAAGAAAGAAAATATTGCTGTTCATTTTGAGGCAAAGTCTGTCAGTACTGATGCTTGGCTGGAAGTGCATGCCTATCCTTCACCGGAAGGACTCTCTATCTATTTTAGAAACATAACAGAGCATAAAGCTATTGAACAACGGGAACAGGACTATCGCAGGCTGCTTGAGGAACAAATTCTTTTATTAAACCTTGATCCTGACTATACTTTTATACGCAGCATAGAAGGAAAAATTAGTTTTTGGGGCCAAGGTGCTGCACAAGGATATGGATGGACAGAAAGTGAAGCCTTAGCTAAAATATCCCACACTTTACTCAAAACTCAATTTCCTATCCCAGTTGATAAAATCAATGAGGAGGTACTAACCAAAGGAAAATGGGTTGGTGAGCTTATACACACCACCAAAGATAATAAACAGTTGATCGTTCGAAGCTGTTGGCTTTTACGGAAGCAGGGAAATGATGCATCTAAAGAAATTATTGAAATTGATAAAGATATAACAGAAGAGAGAAAGATACGGGAAGAATTAGACCGCCTTGAAACAATGAAATTGGTATCTCAAATCGCTGCAGGAATATCCCATGAAATCCGCAATCCAATGACTACGGTACGGGGTTATTTACAGCTTCTCGCCCAGAAGAAGAACTACGCTGAAGAAAAACCCAAGTTTGAACTGATGATTGAGGAATTAGACCGGGCAAATCAGATCATTACTGAATTCTTATCCTTAGCCAAAAATAAGGCTGACCCATTGGTTGCCCATGATTTAAACGAGGTAATCCGTACACTCTCCCCATTGTTGGAAGCCGATGCAGCTTCCCAAAGTAAGACCTTCCGAACTCATTTATATCCTAACATACCTAACGTATTATTGAATACCAATGAGATCCGACAACTCATCTTAAATTTTGTACGCAATGGATTTGAAGCTACTGGGGTTAATGGTAAGGTCAGCATATTAACCTATCCTGAAGAAGAGCATGTGGTATTGGCTATTGAAGATAATGGCTGTGGTATTCCACCTGATGTCGTAAAAAAATTAGGTACACCATTTATAAGTACGAAAGCAAATGGAACTGGGCTTGGAATTCCTACTTGCTATAATATCGCCAAACGCCATAACGCCACAATTGAAGTAAATACAGAAGAAGGAGGAACTATCTTTTACATTAAGTTCCCTGTCATCAAAACCTGACTCCTTATGCTTTTTTTACTCCAAATCAATTAGACTAATTAGTCAATGTAAGGGAAAAATTCGATAGACAGAATTTAACATTTCTAATTCTATCACTACATCATATTTTCGGCAATACTGGTCTTCCTAACTAAGCATTTTCAACATTTCTATTATAAAGCAATAAGATCCTATAAGGCTAAAAGAAGCCTTATAGGATCTTATTGCTTTACATTCATGCTTTTATCAGTAAACTATCTTGAATTTATGCAAGCCTCGGCAACGTATTGGCTCCCTGCGGCATAATATGAGTTTTTAAGTTTCTGCCACGCTTTGCATAAACCAATGCCAATGCTTCATCCAGGGTTTGGACAATCGTAATATTAGCTTTCCTTAAAAGTTCTGGCTCTAAAGATGAAACTAAAATCAAATCAAATTTATCTGCTGACTCACAGAAATAATAACCAACATATTTAGAAATGCTATAATCAGCCCGCAGCACGTCTTCTCTTGCTAAAACAGATTTATAACCCAAAATCATTTCTTGCACTTCAGCATTGCCGCCAAGCCCTTCAGGGCTTTCGGTCAAAATAATCATTGTGCCACCTGTTTTGGTGGCCTCACGAGCATTAATTAGAGTTTTAATAGATTGGTAAAGATTAACGTCTTTTGGACTGCCGCCTGCCGACGCGATAACGAGGTCTGCTTTTTCTTGAATCGTAACGCCATCAATAGCATCTACCAATTCCCGTCCCTTGTCATGAGCCGCTTGATAATGGCCAGCTACAGCACCTGCAATTCGTCCCCCGGCAGTCACAACATTGAAGAGAAATGAGGGTTTCGCAAAGCTTGCGGCTTCCAGCATATCCAGGTGCACCAGGTTCGTATCATCATTGCCGGAACGCACATCCGGGTGAGGCCCAAGTCCCCTAATCGGATTGAGCGATAGGGCATGATTTTTCATAACCGTTTCATAGGAGGAAATACCGGGTAATACATATTTTTTGCCACCTGACCATCCTGCCAGGAAGTGATAGACAATGCCTCCAGTCAAAACAAGATGGTCACATTTCATGGCCTTCTTATTGAGCCATACAGGCGTACCAAAAGAAGTCTTACCGCAATAGACTAGATTCTCCTGATCCTGACAGTCATGATCAATGACCTGAAACCGATCAGCAAGCTCTGGTCCGAGCAGTATACGATGTTCCTCCGCAGTTTGTGGCCGATGAGTCCCCAGGGCACAGATAAAAAGAATATCTTCATCCCGTACTCCGCCCCGCTTAAGTTCCTCAATTACGAAGGGCAGATATAAATCCGTTCGCTGCCAGGCACGAGTAATATCGGGAATGACTACACAAACCCGCTCCCCTGGCTGTACTATATCACCAAGCCGCGCTGTACCAATCGGCTCCGCCAGCGCCGCCTGGATCATTTCAGTTTCTGTCTTATCAAAAATAATCGGATTGCTCTCAATTATCTGCAGAATATTTTCTTCAGCAATATTCAATAGCATTTCTGTATTGCCATACTTTAATGCAATCCTCTTTTCCATAATACATCTCATCCTCTCTTACCTCAGTACACATTCTTTTTTATTCTGCCAGCACAACTTCCCTGTCTGAATCTTCTCCTTCAGGTGATCGATTTGACCAATAACTGGCTAATATACTGCCGCTGATGTATTGCCAAACAGCGCCAACGGCGGCAGGCAAGGCTGCCATGGGATCAAGATGAGCCAGGGCAAGAGCAACTGCAAGACCCGAATTTTCCATACCAATTTCAAATGTAATTGCCCGCGATTTTTTAGGAGACATTCCCACTGATTTAGAAGAATAATAGCCAAGGGTTAAACCAAAAATATTTTGTAGGATTACGGCAAGGCATAGTACCAATGCAACCGTTGCCATTTTTGCTGCATTCAATGCAACAACCGAAGATAAAATGGTAATAATGAACACGACCGACACGGCCGGAACAATTTTAATAATTTTCTCAACCAGTTTGGGAGCGGCCATATGAAGAGCAACCCCGGCAGTGACAGGAATCAACACGATTTTGACAATATCAATAAGAAGTACTGTAACATCAATGGGAATCATCGAACCAGCTAATAGCAGAAAGATATATGGGGTCAACACCGGCGCTAAAATGGTATTTACACTGGAAACGGTGATGGACAGTGCCGTATCCCCTTTGGCAATATAGGTCATGACATTCGATCCCGTGCCACTGGGAGCAGCCCCTAACAGCACCATTCCTGCAGCTAGAGCAGGCGGTAATCCTAGTAATTTTGCTACTAAGAATCCGGCTAGCGGCATAATTAGATAACGAAACGTTACACCATAAAAGACATCTTTGGGCCTAGTCAAAACTAAACGAAAATCTTCTAAGGACATGGTAAGCCCCATCCCCAGCATAATCACACCTAATAGATAAGAAATATACGGACCAACGAATTTAAAGGGGGCAGGATTGGCAAAAGCAATGGTTGAGGCAACAAGTACCCAAACCGTCATATACTTGCAAATCAGTGCTGCTAATTTTTCTAAATACGTAACCATGTAATAAAACCTCCTGCTAATTTGTTTAAATAACAACTAAATAATGCAATGCTGTTAAAAATTTGGCATGGCCTTTACAAAAAAAATCTTGCCCCTTTAAGTCAATCAAGACTTAAAGGGGCAAGAGAAATTTCTCGCGATACCACCCTTTTTCATAGACCAATTGGCCTACCTCTCATCAGGTCTAACAACCCTAGCAAGATAACGGTTGCACTCCATTAGGAGCTGAAGCCGGCGCAGCTTACTCTTACATTTCAGCTTTGCTGTTCAGGAGTGATTTTTGCATTCCCTTCGCTACCGGTTCACACCAACCACCGGCTCTCTGAAACGATCTCAGGATTACAACGTTCTCCCTCATCACATTTACAACAATGTTAAAAACAATTAATATTTCGCTGTCATTTGTTAATTAAGTATTATTATACTACTCATTTTGTTCCTGTCAAGTGGAATCGAACGCTTCTTCTTTCAAAAATATCAAAAAAAAAAGAATCGCGATGAGTCAACGCAATTCTTCCGGATTTTTTAGTTTTTTTGCAGGCTTTATAATACTCGTTATGATTGTGGTGATTTCACTGTCAGCCACTGTTGTGTTTTTTGACCTTTTGGCAGCATGTGAGAGTCAAACCACATGTAGTAAAATTTCTCCACTGGATTAATAACATATCCGTCTTGGAAATGATCTGCCGTATCATAAGAATCTGCTAAAATCAAGACATCATCAGCTACTGTCTCTGTTCCCATAGTATCATAACCAATGATAACTCTCCAATGTCCGCCCCAATCAATATTTTCAACCATAATAGGAGTATTATTTTTTAAATTTGAGATTACAAAGTCCTTAAACTCCTTAACATTCGCAAATGTCATACCATCTTTCTTGGCTGCTGTCAGACTTGATTTGACATCCCAGCCTATGGTCTTAAAGAATTTCACCATCCCGCTCGTATCGGTACCAGTTCCTTGCTTTGTCCCCATTATGCTGGCGATCTTACGCTCATCCCAATTCGTATTTCCTGCATAATCAAGAACAGTTAAAGCTGCTGCAGGACCGCAAGTCACTTCTGTCGTCTGCTGATAGGTTTTATAGTTTGGTAAAATCGTTAACGTATCTGTCGACTTCATATTGAAAAAATCCAAAGTTTTGTAATAAGGAGAATCTTTAACATTACCTACACCATCATACGAGGATGCACCCTCACTCGTTATATCATAACCGGAAGGATAGTGAATCCCATTACTTTCCGCAAAACTCCCACCATTATCTGCACCAGCGGCAAAAACGGTATTCGCCACACTTAAAGTCATCCCTAAAACTAAATAAGTCAGTAACAAGCAAAATCTTTTCTTCATTCTATCACTCCTTTCTTTATAATTCTCCTTTTCATTAACTGTAATAATGCATTTTACTAAACCCTTCCCTAATTTATGCTAGTATTTTATTCCGCTGCTGTAAATACCTATACCAAAAACCAACTGCTAAACTGTATTTCTTAAAACTCAAATTTAATCGGTCTTAAAAATAAATCCAGTAATTTTTCTTTTGTTTCTTTATTCTCAAAGAGTATCTCATATACCGCATTACAAATTGGTAGTTCAACTTCATATTCTTGTGCTAAATGTTTTAATGCTTCCACCGTAGAAACACCTTCCGCTAATTTAGCAAATTTTTCACCACATACAAAGGCCTGTCCAAATTTTCTATTATGACTATGCATTGAAAAGAGTGTTGCCTCATAATCTCCCAGATGACTTAACCCATATATGGTTGTATCATTTCCCCCCATGGCTCTAACAAGACGTGATATTTCTCTTGTCCCCCTTGCCATGAGTGCCCCTTTCAAACTGCTATAACCTAACCCATCTAACATTCCTGCAGCTATTCCCATAACATTTTTCGCTGCAGCTCCAATTTCATTTCCAATGAGATCTTGCCCATAATAAAATCGTATTAAACTACTGTTAAATTCTTCAACTATTTTTTTGGTTACTTCGATATTTTCGGAACCAATAACCATACAATTAGGTATTTCCTTAACAAAATCCTGTACATGCCCCGGACCTACCCATATTCCAATATTTTGACTTCTCCCCATTTCTTCACTAAACACTTGTGATAACCTTTTACCACTATCCGCTTCTATGCCTTTCATACATAAAACAAAAATTTTATTTCCCAGCTCTTTTTGTGAGCGTAGGTTATGTGCAAATGAGCGCAATTCTTGCGCACTAATTGAAATAATAATAATTTCACCAAAAGACATAACCTGTTCCAATGAATTCGTCAGCTTGATCTCTTCTGGCAGCATAACATAATCATTCATACCTGATTCTTTTAATCTTACATAATTTTTTGAATGTTCTCTGCCCCATAACATCACTTGATGTCCCACTCGATTTGCATACCACGCTAGAAATGTCCCCCAGCGACCACACCCTAATACTGAAACATTCACCTATGAACCATCCCGCCTTCATTACTCAAATATTTCTAAGATTTCCATTTTGGTTGTTGCATTTCCTATTTTTTATATTTTCAAGGTTTGAACAAATTAATGCGATTTGTTGTAACTATTCCATGTGCTCATCACCTTTTCCTGCTATGCCGATTACAACATATGCCAATGAATCTGCGCCAAATGAAACGCCTGCTGGTACTTGAATCAATGACAACCCCTATTTTATAATTTCATTTTCAGAGCGATGTACTTATCAAGCAAAAAAATAAATGATGGTTAAAAGTTTTCATCCTAGTTTTCCTGCTTTCATTCTCTGAGTATTCTTATTCATTACAATACGTGGTACATTAATAGTAATCACGATTTTGAAAAAGGGGCGTTTTTATGAAACTATACAAAATTGCAGTGATTCCCGGTGATGGAGTCGGACCAGAAGTATTGGCTGAAGGAATTAAAGTATTACAGAAAGTCGCGGAGCTGGACGGCAATTTTCAGTTCGATTTTGAATACTTTCCCTGGAGTTGCGAGTATTATCTCAAACATGGAAAAATGATGGATGATGATGGAATGGAACGCCTAAAAGAATTTGATGCCATCTATTTAGGAGCAGTTGGATACCCTGGTGTTCCCGACCACATTTCATTATGGGATTTGTTGCTTAAAATTCGCAAAGGATTTGATCAGTATGTAAACTTACGTCCCATTCAATTGCTTAATGGCGCGCCATGCCCTTTGAAGAATATAAAACGTGAACAAGTTGATATGCTGGTTGTTCGTGAAAATAGTGAAGGTGAATATGCCGGAGCAGGTGACTGGTTATTTAAAGGCAAGCCAGAGGAAGTGGTTTTACAAACTGGAGTTTTCTCCCGTAAGGGAACGGAGCGTATTATTCGTTATGCTTATGAGCTGGCCCGGAAAACGGGTAAAACACTCACTAGTATCAGTAAGGGAAACGCTTTAAATTATTCCATGGTTTTCTGGGATCAAGTCTTTACGGAAGTTGGCAGAGAGTACCCCGATGTAGTGACGTTTTCTTATCTGGTGGATGCAGCCAGTATGTTTTTTATCAAAGAACCTCAACGATTTCAAATTGTTGTAACTTCTAATTTATTTGGCGATATCCTTACCGATTTAGGCGCAGCTATCTCCGGTGGTCTGGGTTTGGCGGCAGGCGCAAATATAAATCCAGAACGTCAATATCCGTCCATGTTTGAGCCAATTCATGGTTCTGCCCCTGACATTGCAGGTAAGGCAATCGCTAACCCCTTAGCATCCATTTGGTCCGTCAGCCAGATGTTTGATTTCTTTGGCCTTGAAGCATGGGGAAGAACTGTTCTAGAAGCTATCGAACAAGTAATGGTGCAAGGAAAATATGTAACACCTGATATGGGAGGAACAGCAAGAACAGACGAGGTTGGAGATGCCGTGATATCCATCATTACTGGGATGAAAAAGTGACAGGAATCATTTAGACTTCCGTTTTTCCCGAAAGGCTTTGTGCACTTGTATTCATCTGATATTCAATCAATTCCTTATACTTTCTTCCAATATCTGATGCAGGATTGACAAATACCTGGGAGGGCTTGCCCTCTTCCACAATTTTTCCCTGATCCATAAGCACGATTCGATCGGCTACCCGCAAGGCAAAAGGCAGCTCGTGGGTAACAACAATCATGGTACTGGCACGATAACGGGCCAACTCCTCCATTACGACTAGGACTTCCCGTACTAAAATAGGATCTAAGGATGCAGTAGGCTCATCCCAAAGCATCAGCTCCGGTTCATAAGCCAGTGCTCTAGCAATGCCCACCCGCTGCTGCTGACCGCCGGACAGCTGATCTGGCTTGTGATGCATATGGTTTTCCAGGCCAACTTTGGTTAGTGACTCCGTTGCTTTACTTTCTGCAATTTCCCGTTTCATACCGCTCATCACCAACCCCAGCATAACATTTTCAAGAGCACTTAAACGCCCAATCAGATTGAAATGCTGAAATACAAAGCCAATACGTTTCCGTACTTCCCGCAATTCATCAGGTTCCATAGCAAGGATATTAAAGTCATTCAGCATGATAGAGCCGCGATCCGGTTCCACCAGGCGGTTTATCGTCCGAATGGTTGTTGATTTGCCACAGCCTGATGGTCCCATAAGCACGACCGTTTCACCCGTTTTAACGTTAAGATTAAATTCATTAATGGCTACTAAATTGCCAAATTGTTTATAAAGATCTTGAATGGCAAGCATATCTATTCACCTGCTTATTTAAACTTCATCTTTCGCCGATTAAGGGTTTGCAGCAAGCCCGGACGTCCATCGGGTATCACAATTTCCCGCATTACTTCATCAAAAGAAAGGCCCAGGGCCTCACCGGCCGTCACTTCATCTACCGATATCGGACTAATTTTTTCGGAATTATTTGCCAGCAGCAGCCCGATAGCTGCCCCCAGAAATGGCACGCCAATCCACGGCAGATTCGGAATCCCGCCTTTAGACAGAATAAACATTGCAGTAAGGTTCAATGCTCCAATCCCCATACCATAGATACATTCTGGTGCCGTAAAGGTATTTTTTATACCATGCAGCAAGCGTCGCCAGCCTTTAGCCCGCGGCGTTTTATTCACTGTTCTTCTTCTGCGAATAACGGTCATAATGGCTGTATGATCAAGCGTCAAAAATAGGATCGTAGCAATCAGCGAAATCATACCTGCTAAAATCGCTTTAACCTGCATCAAAATCGTCATGACCTGAGCGCGAGGATCTGGCTCGATGACTCCCACAACGGAAGCATATAGAGAAAAGTTATTATTTCCTACTACCCGGCTGATAATAGGTGTTGCAAATTCTGTTGTAATATTGCTTTTTGTCAGGATTTGAATTTTCTGACTGGGTATTACCTGACCGGCAATGAACTGATCCATTAGATTAATGGACCTGCTTATTTCCTCATCTTTTAAATTGGGTACCGCTGTTCCGAGGTATTGCAGCTGAGCTGCAACAAGAGGTGTATTGAACTGCTGTAATTGTGCAATACTGGTACCAGCGTCATTGAGACTCTGATGAGCCCCATTCACATCAAAGGCACGTAAATTAGCGACCATACTATTACCGTTGACGACAATGTTATCAATCGCTGATCGCGCCCGACGGGCATCGGCTGCTACATTATCCAATGCACTTAATGTATTCTGCAGATTCGTGAGGTTTTGCTGCGTCGCCGTCAATTCATTAATAGAAGATGAAACATCAGGATTCACTAAGCGGACAATTTGCAAGGTGTTCGCAAGGCTGCCCATGGCCTGAGAAGAATTCTTTAATTGCAGCTGAATGGCACTACTGTCCAGATTAGCCAAACCGCTTGTTGCCGCTTGGATGGTTGTCCCAGCACTGGCTAAGCTGGATAAGGTCTGTTCTATTGCTGTAATACTGCCGCTATAACTGTTCAAAGCACTATTGGCAATACCGGATATATTTTGGGCATCCTGGGTAGCTTTCGGAATTTGGCTAACCAAATTGGATGTTTGAGCCAGAGCATCCGCCAGCGCTTTACGGGGATTCTGAAAAGTCGCGGTACCGACTGGATCGCCAATAACAGTATTGATAATTTCATATCCTTGGTTATTTGCTACTTGCGTCCCATCACCTTGGATAACCATTCCTTCTGCTGAACGATCATTCTTTACTGCGGTTACTTTCACCAAAACATTTGCCGCATCTACAGGCGCACCAGAAGCAGGAGCTTTCGGTGCCGTTCCCTGAAAAACAATGATGTCCCCCATTCTAAGTGTAACGCCGGCTGCTGGAGTAATGACGGCCTTCGTAGCATAAGCCGTCAAGAAGCGTTTCAGTTCCAGCATCGTACTAACCATATATGCCATATCATTGCTTTTACTGTCCACTGAGACGCTTTCAGCGTAGCCGGCTGCTTTTTCCTCGCGAATCGCATCGGCAATCTGCTCACCTAAACGAATTGGATTCTCTGGTTCGCTGCCAACTGGAAATGCTATATCAATCGTATGATACTGATCTAATAATTTTTCGACCTCAGCATTGACATAAGGTGATTTATCAAGGGATTGGATAATAACCGTGACTGAACCGCCATCACGAAAGGCAAATAATACACCATCAATATGCATAATTTGTTCAATAACAGTACTTTTTGCTCCATCCGGTACAGCTTTAACGGTGACGCGCGGTTCGGTCATAATGCTAATACCTGAGCGTCCCGGCACACTGCCAAAGATAGTATCAATCGTCTCATAGGTTTGTTTTGTTTTATATTGCGGCGGTAAGCCTACCAAAAAGCTGGTAAGTCCGTTTAATGTTGGACCTTCTTTTAATTTCCCACCAGGGAAAGCTTGCTCTATAACTTTTTCAATCTGCTCCTGACCATTTTGTTTCATATCTTCCCGGACATTAATCAGCAGATCATACTCCCCAAAATTCCCAACAAGTGTCGATATCGTTTCAGAAAAATAGGAATTAGCGGACATAGCCACTAAACTCGCCAGTGCTGAGCCAATACCTATGCTGAAAATCATAAGTATAACGATATCACGATTAAAGGAACTGGAGAAAAAAGTCCGTATCAGTGTTTTACGGGTTTTCGCCAATATATTTGCCACATATACTCCCCCCTTTTCAATGGCTGGCACATGTGCCCAAAAAGAATAACCTGCAGCTACTTAAAAGTATCTGCAGGTTATTCTTTTCTTAGTCATTTGAAGTTGTACAAATTACAGCAAGACCTAAAGTGACTGATGGGTCAATTAAAAATAAAAATTTTTCATTTTTTTATTCGGTTACCATTTTGTGATAAAGCAATTTTCACCTGATATGCCGTGAGAATCAGAGAAACATAGGCAACACATTCCACAATCTCTTCCATAATTTCGAAATTTAAATGTTTTTCAGCAATATTGGCAATGACAAAAGAGAAAATTACAAGCAAAAACTCACCGGAGGGAAAACGGCCCTGCTGGAATAGCTCATAGGGCACTCTATATAGTTTATTCTTTATCACTGCTAACAGCCATACAACAATAACAATTGCAAGTACCGGATATACGACTGGTCCATAAGGCAATTGTGAAACGGATAGGAAATAAGGACCTGTTGCAGTATCAAGCCCAACAGGATAAAATACTCTGCCCCAGCTCATTTCCCGTCCAGCCATTAATAGCCAGAGAGGAATTGCCCAGGCAAAGAATTGGGCATGATGATATCGTTCATCTGACTTCGCCTCCTGCCACCACTTTCCGCTCAGTAATGCTCCGCTAAACAGTATCACAACTTGTGACCACTCTAGCGGACTGTTTTCCCAGCCCCAGGATACTGGTAAGTGTCGGCCGACAAAATACGAGAGAATAACAACGATGATCAAAACATACTTGCATAGATGCATGTAGGAGACTCCCTTGTTGTAGAATAATTTTTTGACACCTAATTCTACCATAATTCAGACAAAAAATTAATTTAAATTTAATCTAGATTTAATATTCGATGAAAATAACGGCAGTACAATGAAATCAATAATTACCAATTGTGCTGGTACTGATGCCTACCCAAATTTTAAAAGAAGAGAGATGATTGTATCGTGATTCACAAGGATAAATTGGTGTCACTCATCCCAAAATCAGAAATGAATCGCAGAACTTTCCTAAAAAGCTGCGGCTCTCTGCTGATGTTCTTGGGACTACCTATGCAAATGAGAGATATTTGGGCTTCAGGAACGGAAGCAACAGCAATACCCGATCATATTACCCTAAGCTGGGTCAGTGATCCTAAAACTACCCAGACAATCACTTGGCGAACAGCCACAGCAGTGTCTAATGGCATTGTTGAAATTTCTCTGGGGACAGGTGACAACACTGCAACTGCTGCTAGTAAAACCTTTACTGCCCAGCTGGAAACTTTGCAATCCAGCTTAGGTAATATGAACTTATTTTCCGCTACTTTAACCGGATTAAAACCTGGAAGGATCTACAATTACCGTGTAGGAGACGGCAGCAACTGGAGTCCTATGTCTACTTTTGCTACAGAACAAACTGAAGTAAAAGCTTTCAAATTCCTCATTTTTGGCGATTCTCAAAGCGGCAATGCCAATAATCCTGAATATGGACCATGGAAAACAACTACACAAAAAGCCTTGGCAGCCAATCCTGATGCTCGTTTTTTTATTAATGTTGGTGATTTAGTGGAAGATGGGCAGAATTATCTTCATTGGAACAATTGGTATCTAGCATGTGCCAATCTGCTTGATAAAATACCTGCTATGCCGGCCCAAGGAAATCATGAAACCTATAATACAGGCTGGCTCCCGCCATCAGGTTCAGCATCTGAGCCTTATGAATTTGTCCATCAGTTTAAAGTTCCGCAAAATGGTCCTATAGGTTTGAAAGGGCAAGTGTACTCCTGGGATTACGGCAATGTTCATTTTGCTGTAATAGATAGTCAAAGTGAAGAAGAAGCTGCCGATACCATACGTTTTTCCGGAACTTCTTTCTTGGATAGACAAAAAGCCTGGCTTGATAATGATTTAAAGTCTACCAAGCAGCCCTGGAAAATTGTCATTTTTCATAAGACGCCTTATTACAATAAGGCCACACGGACAAACGAAATCATTAAAGCTGCCTTTACGCCTATTATTGACAAATACCATGTAGATGTAGTACTAAACGGACACGATCATGGGATTTCCCGTACCTATCCTATAAAAAATGATACTTTTGCAACAACTCCTGGAGCGGGCACAATTTATTATGTAACAGGGCGCAGCGGCAATAAATATTATACTGACCTATCCCGAAAAGTTTGGGATCAATATTTTTATGATTCTGTGGATATGCCTAGCTATACCGTAGCCCAAGTAAAGGGAAACACCCTAACTCTCACTGCCTACAAGCAAAATGGAACCGTCCTCGATACCTACACCATTAACAAGTCAGGTCTCGATACTCCTGCTACCCTCCTGCCAATAAAATCTTCCAATACTCAAGTAGTCGTTTACGGCAATACTGCCCCAGCAAGTACTGCGCTGCTGAAAGACAATCAATGGTATGTTTCCCTTGACGTTATGAAAAGTAACAACATTGGCGGCACATACAGTTTCGATTCTGCTTCTGGTCAGGCTACAATTAGCCTAGCAGATAAAGTCTATACTTTTACGGTAGGCAGCAATGTCGTTGAAGGGATTTTATCATTGCTTGGCAATCCTGTAATCCTCGAAGATGAAGTACCCATGATCGCTGCAAATGATCTAAAAACTTTATGGGGATTCCGCTATAACTACGATTCCAGCTTTAATCTGCTGTATATTACTAGATAACCTTTTAAAAATTTTATAGGATATGCGATATGCGGTAACAATAACGTTAAAATAAAGGTAGCAATTATGAAGGAGCGTGTAATCATGTTTAGTTTTAGCATGCCTGAATTAATCGTGATTTTAGTGATTGCCTTACTTGTTTTTGGTCCAGCAAAACTTCCGGAACTTGGCAAAGCCTTAGGCCGGGGAATGCAGGAATTTCGTAAGGCAACTAATGGCGAATGGCAGGAAGAATCCAGCGCCGTTGAAAAGACAGAAAAGAACAAGTAATTCCTTCATAAAGATCAGCCCTTTCCTATTCCACGGATTAAGGGCTGATCTTTTTACATTCTTTAAAAATTTAAAATAAAAATACATTATGGACTAAACTCAATAAAAACATAATTAAAGATAAAACGTACTATGTCACATTAACGATAATTCGTGAATATGATACAGCAGGTGGCTAATTAATCCTCAAAAATGAATGAAGGAGAAAAGAAGATATGAGAATTCCACGGCAACAAGGCTTCGACCTTATTGGAGGTTTAGTCATAACAGTTGTCCTTTCAGAGTACGCTTTAACAGGGAGATTTTTAGGAGAATTTGACGATCGTCATTGTCATGATGATCCAACTATCGTGAATGTAAATAGAGAAAATGAATTTATTTTGTTGCAGTTAGTATGTCCTATTGAAGAAGATGATGTACCATATTTCCCCGAAGGAACAATTATTGCAATTAATGTAGATCGAATCTTATTTATTGCACCTGGTGGTACCTGTGATACGACTGCCTAACTAAGAATTCCTTACCTGTATTTGTTCTATTGAATTCTTATTGAAAATGGATCACTTTAAGACTTATTCTCTATTTTCATTTTCAAAAAATAGCTAGGCTGTTGAGAAAGTTGTTTCCCAACAGCCTGGATTACCAATGCCAATTATTTTGCATATACGTCTACCTCTGTTATGGTAGCTGTAACTGTTCCAGCTGGAGCCGAGGGATAGAATTTGAATGCATCAACTCCATTTTTCACAATATCTCGAATAGTTACAACACCATGATCAAGCTCGACTCCTTTTGTATCAAAAAATGCACACCTAAGACCAATAAATTCGATATCCCTGCCTGAGATATTCCGAAGAGTCCCAATAAAAACATTTGCCCCCTTGTCATCCGTTTCCCAACCAATTGCCTGAAATTTAACACTATCCGGGCTTATTTTTTCGGAGGCTCCGCAGATAGCTACTGCTGCATTCAATAACAATACAGCAATAATGAGCAGGAATATCCATTTTTTTATCTTCATGCACAACCCCTCTTTTTTATTATTCAGTACGTAATGAAATGTCTATAAATTAAAATGGCACTTATAAAGCTTGCCTTTTCATGGGATTCTATTTGATAAATGCTTTGGTAATGAAGGGATGGAACAGTAAAAAATCTCCTCCTTTATAGTGTATAGTAAAATACAAATTCCTGCAAAATCTCTTATGAGTTTTTTGCAGGAATTTTTGCTGATTTATTAAGAGCTTCTGTCTTAGAGTAAATGATTCATTAATAAACAGGTGTGCAGAATTTGGAATAGCTTGCTAATTTAGAAGTTGCGACCTGAAAAAATAATTCTTTCAGTTTTCGGCAGATAGGTCCTTGATGTCCGCTGCCAATTTTCCGGTCATCCACTTCCACAACAGCAACAACCTCCATCGCTGTGCCACTGAAGAAAACTTCATCGGCTGCATATAATTCGGTTCTGGTAATACTGCGCTCAATTACTTCGATCCCTAGCTCTTGACGTGCCAACAGCATAACTGTATCCCTGGTAATGCCTTCGAGAATATTGTCCGCAGGCGGTGGAGTAATCAATTTGCCATTACGAACCATAAATACATTTTCCCCCGGTCCTTCACAAACATGGCCATTTCGGGTCAAGAATAAGGCTTCATCATAACCTTTACTCACGACTTCTAAAGAAGCCAATGCAGAATTAAGATAAGCGGCCGTGGGTTTCGTCCGTGGTGGCAGCATATTGTCTCCTAGACGCTCCCAAGTGGTAAAGGCAGCACGCAGTTCATCTTTACCAACAAAATTGCCCATAGGCTGACAATAGATTACCAGACGGTTATCATCATCTAATAAGGTAGGTGCTACATGATTAGAACCTTTAAAGGCAACAGGCCGAATATACGTGGTAGTTTGAAAATTATTTTTTTTAAGTAATTCCAGCGTTGCCTGACATAATTCTTCTACAGTATAAGGAATATTGATATACAGGGTTTTGCACGACTGCAAAAGACGTTCATAATGTTCCCTTAAGCGAAATACATACAACTGCTTTGTTGCTTCATCCCAATAGGCCCGTATTCCCTCAAAGCAGCCAAGACCATAATTAAACCCTTTGCAGCGTACACTAATGTGCACTTCATTCTCCGGAATAATCTGTCCTTCGTAAAAAACATACATATTTTCCATTCTTACGCCTCCAATTATAGTAATTTAACTAAGTAAGCAGTCATCCTGTCTTTTTGCCACCTAAGTAAGCCTCCATTACCCGCGGGTTATTGGCAATCTCCATTGCCGTTCCGTGAAGAATCATGTTTCCGGTTTCCAATACATAAGCATATTGGGCGATTTTCAGAGCCTGCCTTACATTCTGCTCAACAAGCAAGATGGTCATTCCTTCCTGGTTGATCTCTTGAATGACTTTAAAAATATCGGCTACCACTAATGGCGCCAACCCCATAGAAGGTTCATCCAGCAGCAGCATCTCTGGTCTCGCCATTAATGCTCTGCCAATAGCTAACATCTGCTGCTGCCCACCCGAAAGAGTTCCTCCCAGCTGTGCTTTACGTTCTTCCAATATGGGAAATCGCTGAAAGATACGTTTCATATCTTCCGCTACTTCGTTATCCTGTCGTTGACAGGCCCCCATCTCTAAGTTTTCCTGGACCGTCATCCGTGATAATATATTACGTCCCTCAGGTACAAGAGAGATTCCTCTACTAACTATTTTATGAGTAGCTACACCGCTAATATTCTGATTCTTGAACATAATTTGGCCAGAATCCGGTTTAATTAATCCCATTACAACCTTCATCGTCGTAGTTTTACCAGCACCATTAGCACCTATCAAAGAAACAATTGAGCCTTTTGGCACAGTCATATTAATATTTTTAAGTGCTTTAATACTTCCATAGCCAGCGGCAAGCTGTTCAATTTTGAGCATGTTACTCCTCCTCCTTGCCTAGATAGGCTTCTATCACTGCTGGATGATCTTGCACGAATTGAGGAATTCCTTCGGCAATTTTTTTCCCAAAATTAAGTACTACTAATTTATCACAAATGTTCATCACTAAACCCATATCATGTTCAATCAGGATAACGGCAATGTCCAATGCCTGAATTTTTTTTATCAGTATCTGCAGATCATCTGTCTCACTCTCGTTCATACCTGCAGCAGGTTCATCCAGTAAGAGCAGTTTGGGCTGGGACGCTAAAGCCCGGGCAATTTCCAAGCGACGTTGTTTCCCATAGGGCAAAGCAGCTGCCAAAGAAGATTCATCATCACCAATTCCCACTAAATTCAGTAATTCTCTGCCCTTTTCCCGCGTATTTCTTTCTTCTTGCTGCTGGGACCGAGTTCGCCATATGCCTTGCCACAACCCTGCTTGCGTACGGCAGTGTGCCCCAACCAATACATTATCCAGTGCTGTAAGATTACCAAACAGCCGGATATTTTGAAAGGTTCTAGCAATACCCAATTCTGTAATTTTATGCGGCTTTAAGCCAACTAAAGGCTGCTTTTGATATAATATCTCTCCGGAACTAGGAGCTAAAACACCGGTAATCAAATTAAATAAGGTGGTCTTGCCAGCACCATTTGGGCCGATGACACCTACTATTTCCCCTGCATTGACGGTAAAATTTATATTGCTTAAGGCCATCAGGCCACCAAATTGTTTTGTCACTTGCTCAACTGCTAAGGTCATCTCGCCATCCTCCCTGGGGTTTCTTCCTGCTTAGAAACTGTTGATTTGGGCAAAAATTTATTCTGCCAAAACCGCAGGGTGTCTTCACTGATGATTCCTTGGGGGCGAAAAGCCATCATAATCACTAAAATGGCTCCGTAAATCATTTCCCGATATTCTGTGGCAAATCGTAGAGCTTCCGGCAATAACGTGAGAATTATGGCCCCCAGAAGAGGTCCCCAGACCACATCACTACCGCCAAGAACAGCAAATAACAATATTTCTACTGCCCGATGATAAGCAAAATCTTTGGGACCGATGTAAAAGGTGATATGGGCAGCCAAGCCACCGGCAATACCTGCAACAAAGGCTGCCATAAAAAACGCCAATAACTTATAGTAGCGAATATCAATACCAGAAACTTCTGCAGCATGCTCATCTGCTTTAATCGCAGCAAAGGCTCTGCCGAGCCGGCAAGTACTGAGACGTAAGGCAAAGAAGACCAAAAATCCTAAAATGATTGCCAGAATGAGAATCGTTGAAATACTGCCCAATTGTCTTACACTAATTCCGCCAATTCCTGCAGACAATCCCAAAGCAGTAAGGCCTTTACTGAGCATGACACTCATCGAAGGAATTCCCGAAAGTCCTAAAGCGCCATTCGTGATGGTCAGGTTCAGAATCATAACGCGCACGACTTCACCAAAACCAAGGGTAGCAATGGCTAAATAGATGCCCCGCAATCTGGTCGTAGGAATGCCAATTACTGCCGCCATCAGACAGGCAGCAGCGCCCCCTAGTGGAACAGCCACATACAAAGGCACACCAGCCTTCAAAGTAAGAATTGCTGAAACGTAAGCCCCAATACTCATGAAGCCTGCATTACCCAAAGATAATTGTCCCGTTGCCAGAGTCAGATAGATACTGATGCCCAGTATCCCATTGATGATGATAAACATTATAATTTGCAGATAATAAGGATTTAATAAAAATTCCATATCTATCGCCCTCCTTGCTGCTCTTGGCTGCCAAAAAGCCCCTGAGGACGCAAAAATAGCAACACAATAATAAATCCAAAAGCGACTGCATCCCGATAAGAAGATACGCCATAAGCCACACTGAATACTTCAGCTACACCTAATAACAGCCCACCAACCATGGCTCCCGTGATATTGCCTAAGCCTCCTAAAATCAGCACCGCAAGTCCTTTAAAACCCATGGTGATTCCCATAGTTGGCTCTATGGCATTAAATGCCAGACCGACAAGTACACCCGCACCGCCTCCCAAAGCTGATGCCAGCATCACCGTTAATACTATTATTTTTTGTGTATCAACACCCAATAGATTTGCTGTTTCAATATTTTCCGCTGTAGCACGAATGGACTTGCCCAGCCGCGTCTTAGCCAGCCAAAAACGCAGCACCAGCATTAATCCGAAAGAAATGCCTAAGATAAGTATTTGTACTGCTGATATCTTAAGACCGCCTATACCAAATAATTGATTAGAGTAAACTGAGGGAAAAGGTTGAGCCTGGGGGCCAAACAAGCGCAGTGCCAAACTCTCCAAAAAGATGGATACCCCAATTGTGCTAATCAGCGGCGCTAATTCAGACACCTGCCGGCGGCGCAAAGGTCTCAGTGCCAGCCGTTCCATAAGATATCCCAGCCCTGCCCCTGCCACCATAGCTCCCAATAAGGCACCCAAAATTCCGGCCTGAAATTTAGTCGCCAGCATCAAGCCAACGAAGGCTCCAAACATAAATATTTCACCATGGGCCATATTAACGATATTTAGTACACCAAATATCAAAGTATATCCTAAAGCAATCAATGCATAGGTACTGCCTAGCGTGATGCCGTTAATCATTTGCTGCCAAAACATCTTTAATCCCCCCAGTCGTAACATAACTAACTTATTTCAATTCAGTAAACTGTCCATCTTTTACAACCAGAACTGTCACATCCATGTCTGGATTGCGCTTCTCGTCAAAAGAAAATTTCCCTGTTACACCTGAATAATCTTTTATTGTAGCCAATGTATCCCGTAATTTCTTTTGGTCAGTCACGGATCCTGATTTTTCAATAGCAATTGCCATAATTTGCAGCGCATCATAAGCCTGAGCAGCGAATTGATCAGGTTCCTTATTATATTTTGCCTTATAAGCAGCAATAAACGTTTTGACCTTAGTATCATCTTTGCCTGGGAACCAGGGACTAGCTACAACAGCTCCCTCTGCTGCACTGCCAGCAGATTTGATAAGCTGCGGTGAATTAAACCCGTTATTGCCGATTATGGGAACTGTAATGCCGATTTCCCTTGCTTTTTTAAGAATCAGTGCCCCTTCCTGGTATAATCCTGCTACCACGACAGCATCAGGATTAAAGGTAGCTATTTTGGTCAGCTGAGCAGAAAAATCCGTATTTTTATCCTGGAACGTCTCTACAGCAACAATTTCAATCCCATTCGCCTGCAAAGCTTTTTCAAAAATCTTAAAACCTGCAACCCCTAAATCATTATTATCAGAATACATCACAGCCACTTTTTTCAAATTATATTTTTCTTTGGCCTTTTTTACCGACTGAGGTATGGCCGCCGATTCTGGGAGAGAGTTACGAAAAACATAATCGCCAATTTCCGTAATTCCTTCTACCGTCAAGGATGTTCCCATAATAGGCACTCCCTCTTGATTCACAATGGGTCCCACAGCAAACATTTCACCGCTGAGCGTCGGTCCCAGAATCGCTAACACATTGTCTTTATGAATCAGCTTATTCACAGCATTAATTGCTTCATTTTTTTCACCCTTAGAATCCTCAAAAATAAGCTCTAGTTTTACTTTTCCTTTGGCGTTGATTTCATCTCTAGACAATTCCAAACCCTGACGAATGGACTCACCATACGCCGCACCAGCTCCCGTCAGGTAAGAAACAACGCCTAATTTTGCGGTATGCTCAGCCGGGGCTTCCCCTTGAACAGCTGGTTTTTCACCACCACCGCAGCCCCCAATTATAATCATCATTGCCATTGCCAAAAAGCTCACTACCCAATTTACGCGCTTTTTCATTCCTGTCATATTTTATCTCCGCCTTTCTTTTTATCCCTTTTCTCCAAAACATAGCCTTACCATTGCAAAATAAAAAGCCCCTATCGATGCCAGTGAAAGCATCGATAGGGGCGACGATACGCGGTACCACCCTACATTGGACTCTTGCGCCTGTTAATAAAACAGACTTCCGAATAACGCTCGGCAGCGCTTTTACTTACCAATACATAGCCGTATTTACTTCAGCAAAAGAGTTCCTAGGTGAGAGGACTGCAATATTTCACTCTGGCTCACACCACCCGCCAGCTCTCTGAAGTGTTTTATCATTGCGTCGCTCCTAGTCATTACTTTTTATTATTCAATTTACTATTACTCCCATAGGCGTAATCATCTTCAACAACGATTCAATCAACCTACAGCTAAAAACTCAACAATTATTTATTCTACAATATGTTATTCATTATCACAGGACATTGATCTTTTGTCAAGAACTTTCACCATATCTATTTAGCCTATTTAATGTAATTGTGTAATCCGCGCAACTCGTTTTTTCCTTCTTCTGGAATGTCTGGGAAGAGTTATACATCCAGAATTAAGTGATGTAAATACGTTATTAATTTTAATTTTTTCTCCTGCTAAAATAAGAAGAGGGGTTTTTTATTCTATGGTAAATACTATTAATAGTTAGTTCAGACTGCCTGGTGCAGTTCTGCCGCTTTGTTTCCCCATGGAAGGAGGGTATATCCAATCAATAATACATTCACCAACCGTATGCATCATTTTAAAAGTCAGGAAGAAAAACAACTAAAACTATTTAATCGGCTTAGTAATATACGAATGCTTGTTTTTTTAATTGGTGCAGGGATTACCAGCATCTGTTTTGCCAAGGCATCTTCCTTTATCGGTTATGTTACCTTATGCATATCTCTTATTTTATTTAGTTACTTTGTGTTCCAGCACCAAAAAATTGCGAAGGACTTAAAGAAAATCCGCTGCAAAATTGCAATTAATAAACAATACCTTAGCAGAATTGATGGAAATTGGACTGGTTTTACAGAAAACGGGCAGGAATTTGTTGATCCAAATCATCCTTTTACAAGTGATTTGGATATATTTGGAGAAAAATCTTTATTCCAGTGGATCAACATTACACATACGTTCTTTGGGAGAAAAAGCTTAAAAGATCTTCTCGCAGCGCCCGAAAAAGATATCGCTTTAATTAAACGTCGTCAGAAGGCTGTAGCCGAATTGTCAGAAAAAGATAGTTTTATCGAGGAACTACAGTGCATCGGCATGCTTGCCAATGAAGTAAAGAATAATCCGGCTAGTCTGATTGCTTATGCGGAAGATTCTTCCCAGTTGTGCAAGTGTAAGTGGTTAAAGAGTCTACTATATCTTTTGCCCGCAGCAACGCTTTTAACGCTGGCTCTATTTTGGGGTGAGGTTCGAATTTCGATTTATATTCCATTAGCCCTAATTATCATACAAATGGTAGTTACCGCTATTGGATTTTCAAGAAATTCACTGATCCTATATACGGTACATCAATTTAAAGAAAATGTAGAAGCATTCCACTCTTTTATTCAATTCATTGAAAAAGAAAATTTTCAGGCTGAATATCTAACACAGCTGCAAGCACAATTAGTTTGTAATGCCAAGACATCGGCCGCCTTTCAGATCAAACGTCTTGAGAAAATTGCCACTGCTTGCGAACTGCGTTATAACTTTATTTCATTTTGCCTGATGAATTTTCTCTTGCTGTGGGATTTTCACTGCGTATTCGCATTAGAAGCCTGGAAGAAACAAAATGGGAAATTGATAAGGGTTTGGCTTCAGACAATCGGTCAATTTGAAGCGTGTGCAAGCCTTGGTGTCATTCTCCAGATTCATCCTCAATGGAGCTTTCCTGTATTTGCAGAACAAAGCTTATTATTTTCAGCAGCAGCTATAGGGCATCCGCTGATTATCGAGGATAAAAGTGTACGCAACAATATTGAAGCTAACAATACTATAGGTATTATTACCGGATCAAATATGTCCGGAAAAACCACTTTATTACGAACGATTGGTATAAATCTTGTTTTGGCGTATAGTGGTGCTCCTGTCTGCGCAAGCAAGCTGGAATGCTCGATTATGGATATTTTCACCTCTATGAGAATCAGTGATGATTTAAACAGCGGCATATCCACCTTTTATGCAGAACTGCTGCGCATAAAAATGATCATTGATTTTTCTCATAACAAACAGGACATGATTTTCTTAATTGATGAACTATTTCGCGGCACTAATTCACGTGATCGAATTATTGGTGCGATCAGTGTACTAAAAAATTTAAACAAAGACTGGATCATTGGTTTTATTTCTACTCATGATTTTGAATTATGCAATCTGGAAGACGAAACGGATGGCAAGGTCGTAAATTATCATTTCACTGAAAGCTATGCAAATAATGAAATACAGTTTGACTATCAGCTTCGCAGCGGACGGTGTACCACTACGAATGCCAAATATTTGATGAAAATGGTAGGTATTGAATTATACGATTCCGAGTAATAGAATAAACCCCCTTTGTCTAATAACGGAAAGCTCCCATAAAGTTTGATAGGCTTTATGGGAGCTTTCCGTTATATTCTCTTTTCTAATTCTCAGGATTTCTTAACCAAAGAACCTAGCATAGTCTTACCGCTGGTTAGCACCATATCGCCAAATCCCCTATTCTTGGCACAGATGCCATCTAAGGCGGCAAGTAATGTATCAAGCTGCTCATAAGATACGACCAAAGACGGCTCTAATCGTATTACATTCGGATTATTCAAGGTATAAGCAGTAACGATGCGATGTTTATTTAAAAGTTCTCCTGCTACCATAGCCCCTAAATACTCACTAGCCAACTTTTCTACCGTTCCCCCAGTCAGCCGATTCAGTAGTCCCTTCCCGGGCTGAGCAAACTCCAATCCGATCATGAGCCCCCTGCCGCGAACCTCCTGCAAAAAGGCATATTTCTGCTGCAGCTGCCGCAATCTTTTCATGAGATATTCGCCCTTTTCCGCAGCCTGCCGGGATAAATCATCTCTAAAAAGAATTTCTAAGGTGGCAATGCCTGCTGCTACTGCCCGGGAGTTACCACCAAAAGTAGAAGTATGCAATGTCGCTTTTTCCATACTGCCATAAGCTTTTTTCCATATCTTTTCTGTGGTCGTATAGGCGGCAAGTGACATCACTCCGCCGCCAAAAGATTTTGACAAACACAAAATATCAGGAACAATCCCTTCTTCTTCACAGGCAAACAATTTTCCCGTCCGTCCAAATCCTGTTTGGATCTCATCAACAATCAGCAGTGTATTATAATGACTACAAATCTCTCTGGCTTTTTGCAAATATCCTGCCGGAGGAACAATAATGCCTCCTTCTCCTTGGATCGGCTCCACAATAAAAGCCGCTGCTTCTTTCTGGCACAGCGCTTTTTCCAGAGCTTCAGCATCACCATAGGGAATAAAATCGACCCCAGGCAAGAGAGGGGCAAAAGGCTTCCGATACTTTTCCCGCCCAGTAATAGATAAAGCACCGAAAGATTTACCATGAAAAGAACCCTCACAGGATATAAATTTCGTTCGTCCTGTAGAAGCCCTCGCCAGTTTTAATGCTCCTTCTACGGCTTCTGCACCACTATTGCAAAAAAATGAGTACTGCAGCTCTCCTGGGGTGAATAAGGCTAAATTTCGCGCTAACGCCCCGGTTAAAGGGTTTAATGCCGCTTGCAGCAAATTGGGAAATTCCTTCACCGCCTCAATGGCTGCCCCGATCTCAGGATGGTTATGCCCTAGATTTAAGGCCCCATAGCCTCCTAAGAAATCTAAGTATTCATCCCCATCTTTATCCCATATGGACGCTCCTTGTGCTTTAACAAAGCATTTGTCAAAATTTAAAAGCCCCATAAGATTAACTAACTCTGGATTGATAAATTTTCGATGATTTTCACGATTTTGCTCTCTAGACAACTCCATAGCTTCCTTAAGCCTCAAAAAACCAGGCATTGCTTCTTTTATCTGTCGTTCCATACTCTCATTCCTCCTGTCCGAAACATGTACACATATTGTGCACAATCATCATTAAAGTATTCTCTATACCAACAATTATTCCTTCTAATCTTACATTGCTATTTAAAAAGCATTATTTTTGATTTTTTCCAGAAAATGCGTTAACCGTTTTTTTTATTCGGTTGACTATATGAACAGATTAATTTATACTTTTTCTTAGTTATTGTGAATTTACAACGGCTAAAACACGGTTTTATGCTGTACGATGGAGGAAAATGATGTCTAGAAGAAATGAAGTAACAGATTTTGTTTATGCAGCACTTTTTGCAGCCTTAATTGCGGTGTTAGGGCTAATTTCCATACCACTGCCCATTAGTCCCGTTCCTGTAACAGGACAATCGTTAGCTATTATGCTGGCAGGCAGCATATTAACAGTTAGACAAGCTGCCTTTAGTGTCATTACTTTTTTACTGATTGGTGCAGTAGGAGTGCCTGTTTTTGCCGGTATGACTGGTGGAATCGGTATTCTTGTCGGTCCCAGAGGCGGCTATCTCCTGGGCTTTTTGGTAGGTGCTGTTGTGATTTCCTTATTAAAAGGACAAAATAATAATAAATGGCGTCTTGCTTCTGCCAATATAGCAGGTGGCATCATTGTTGTTTATGCCTTTGGTGTAGTATGGCTAAATCTGGTAACAGGCATGGGATTAGAGAAAGCGTTTATGGTTGGAGCCCTTCCTTATATCCCTGGAGATTTATTCAAAGTTCTTGTAGCTACATTCATTGCGATTGCCGTAAATAGACAATTACCTAAAATTGGACTTCACTCATGAGTCAAGTTTATCTGATCGGCGGTCTGAGAACCCCCATTGGCAAAACTGGCGGGATTTTGAAAGATCTCCTGCCAGAACACCTGGCTTCCATCGTACTAAATGAAGTAGCGGCTACATACGATATTTCGCCAACTAACCTAGACCAGGTGATTCTTGGGAATGCCGTGGGCCCTGGCGGCAATATTGCCAGGGTTTCAGTGCTTGCTGCCGGCTGGCCCTACAGCACCCCCGCCATAACAGTTGATACCCAATGCGGTTCGGGATTGAGTGCTGTCAATATAGCCTATAGTCAGATTCACTCCGGTGAAGCTGATCTTATCATTGCCGGAGGCGTGGAAAGTACCAGCCTGGCTCCCAGGCGACAATTTAACCCTACTGACCCTCGTTTTCAAGGGGAAAATATTTATTATGACAGAGCGCCTTTTTCTACTCCTGCTGTAGGTGATCCCGATATCGGAGATGCAGCAGAACATCTTGCTGAGCAATTATCTGTCTCCAGAGAAGCTATGGATTTATTAGCTCTCGAAAGCCATAAGCGGGCATTTTTAACTCAAGAGCAGGGGCTCTTTAACGATATCATCATTCCCATCCACACCCCTGAAAAAACAATTGACCGGGATGAATGTATCCGCAGTCGAATAAACCTCAAACTTCTTGCGAGAATGAAACCAGTTTTTATGGCTGGAGGTAAAATTACGGCAGGAAATACCTGCTTAAAGCATGATGGGGCTGCTGTGATTCTTCTTGCATCCCAGGATGCTGTCATAAAATATAATTTAAAACCACAGGCAATCATTACGGGCACTGCCAGCTGTGGCTGCGATCCCAATGTTTTCCCGCTGGGTCCTGTTGCTGCAATACAGAAACTATTGAAAAAAAACCACCTGCAGATAAAAGATGTAGATGCACTGGAAATAAATGAAGCCTTTGCCGTGAAAATACTGGCTTGCTGTCAGCAGCTGGGCTTTAGCCTGCAACAGACAAATATTCTTGGCGGCGCATTGGCTTATGGTCATCCTTATGGAGCTTCTGGAGCAATTATCCTGCTGCATTTATTGAAAGCACTGCAGCAAATAAATGGACGGCACGGGATCGCTTCTATCGGCGCTGTTGGCGGTATGGGCATTGCAACGCTTATTGAAAGGTGCTGAAAAGATGCTGATTCATCATACTATCAGTGAGAGAGTAGGAACTAAAATTTGCCTCATTTACGGCAATATACAACTTAGCTACCAAGAATTCTCGCAACAAGTAGATTCTCTGGCCCATCGTCTGGCAACACAGATAAACAAAGGTGAAAAAGTTCTTATTAAACTTGCTGACCCGCTTTCTCAATTACTTTATTTTTGGGGAGTTGTAAAGGCAGGAGGAGCTTGTGTCATCATTGATCCTGCGACCTCGGAAGAGGTATGTGCTGCTCTTATGGATACACATCAACTGAATCTGTATATCCATGAGAGTTTTCTGCTGCCCACTTTTACAGCACCATCACTGCCGGAAATGAATGAGGATGATCTCTTCTTAGGAGCTTTAAGTTCGGGAAGTACCGGAACACCTAAACTAATATGGCGGGACCACCAAAGCTGGACGAGTGCTTTCCCTAGTCAAAGTTCAGTCTTTCAGCTTTCTGGTCAGGATACGCTGTATTTGGTAAGTTCCTTGGTTTATACTGCTAATCTAAATGCTTGTCTGCATATCCTTGCAGAAGGCGGCACTGTAATGTTCGCGAGTAATAGCATGCCACGCACCTGGGTGCGCGAGATAACCGCCAATCCTATCAGTGCAATTTTTATGGTTCCTGCAAACTATAGGATCTTACTTAAAAGTTTGAAAGTCCCCCTCCCTCAGATCACATCAGCGGTAACCTGTGGAGCAAAGATAGACCTTACTACTGTTCAGACCTTAATAGAATACTTTCCCTCTGCAGGAATTTATGAATATTATGGAGCTAGCGAACTTGGTCATGTAAGTTATTCCACAGCTAAAGATCTATTAGAACGTCCAAATTCTGTAGGCAGAGCGTTCCCCCACGTAACTATCTCAATTGAGGATGATATGATATGGGTAGAAAGCCCTTATCTGGCGCCTGATTATAGACCAAAAGCGTCCGTAGGAGACTTGGGCAGATTTGATAACGAAGGTTACTTGTATCTAATGGGACGAAAGCATAATATCATTAATACAGGAGGCGTTAAAGTCATCCCTGAACAAGTAGAGGCGATCCTGCTTCAGTGCCCCGGAGTGGCTGAAGCCGTTGTGGGAGGAATCGCCGATCCCATAAGAGGACAAAAAGTTTGTGCATGGATTGTGAAGAATCAAGCAACTCTTGTTGCTGCAGATGTTTTTGCCTTTTGCCAAAATAATCTGCGCCCGCATTATTCTCCGCAAAAAATTATCTTTCTTAATGAGATTCCCTTGACTAAAAATGGAAAAATCGACAGAATCAGCTTGAGAAGAAACGGCCTGCTGATTTAGGAGGCATGTATGACAGATATTGAGATACTACTCCCTCAAAGATATCCTTTTTTATTTGTCGATAAGCTTATTTCTGCTGACAGAAATGAAATCATCGGCACAAAAATCTATGATACATCCTTTCTTTTTTTTGTAGAGCATTTCCCAAATCAGAAGATCATCCCCTCTACAATCCTGATTGAATCAATTGTACAATGCGGCGGTGCAGGCATAAATCAAATCGGTTTGTTTGACAAATCTTTATGGGGTTTAGCCTCCATTGAAAACGTTCATTTTTTTGATGTTGTGGAAGCGAATACACTGGTTAAAATGATCGTGCAGAACCTTAAAGTGTCCAATAAAATAATTAAACAGTCTGGAGCTGCTTTCTGTAATGACAAGAAAATTCTAGAAGCAACCTGGATGTGTCTAAGACTCTAATTTGTATAGTTCCCATATAAAACCCATCTACAAAATAAGTAGATGGGTTTTATATGAGCTTCGGGTCTTCCTGTACTATTTTGAAACATAGAAATTTTAACATTTACCTGCGGTCTTACTGTAATCCCCCTTACTTAAAAGTGCCTACTTGTGATACGCAGAGATCAAATATATACTCAATGTATAAGGTGTACAGCAGGTTGCACTTGACGGATTTGTTTTGGAAAAGAGTATTTACTAGAAATGATGACAGAAAATAATATACCTGAAAATGGGAGGTTTATTTATTATGGCAAAAAACCTACAAGACACAACGACGTTGGCAAATGGTGTTAAAATACCTTGGCTTGGTTTAGGAGTATTTAAGGTGAAAGAGGGTACTGAAGTCGTAAATGCTGTAAAGAATGCCATTGTACACGGTTATCGCAGTATTGATACAGCCGCCATTTATAAAAACGAAGAAGGTGTAGGGCAAGGCATC
Source organism: uncultured Pelosinus sp. (assembly GCA_963526485.1). Lineage (GTDB taxonomy): Bacteria > Bacillota > Negativicutes > DSM-13327 > DSM-13327 > Pelosinus. The sequence continues at coordinate 112,322 of CAURNS010000005.1, read as the reverse complement.
AAGCAGGGACTTCAGGAAGCTGGTATTTCTAGAGATGAATTATTCGTAACATCAAAAGTCTGGAATGCGGATCAGGGTTATGAATCTACCCTGGCAGCCTATGAGACAAGCCTAAAAAAGCTTGATTTAGCGTATCTGGATTTATATCTGATTCACTGGCCTGTAAAAGGGAAATACAAAGATACCTGGAGAGCCTTAGAAACTCTTTATAACAAAGGAAAGGTGCGAACCATCGGGGTAAGCAATTTCCATATCCATCATCTCCAGGATTTATTGCAAGATTCTAAGGTCAAGCCAATGATTAACCAAGTGGAATTTCACCCACGTCTTGCCCAAAAAGAACTGCGAGCCTTTTGTCAGGAACAGGGAATTCAGTTCGAAGCCTGGTCTCCCTTAATGCAAGGTCAATTATTAGATAATCCTGTATTACAAGGAATCGCTGACAAATATAATAAATCAGTAGCCCAAGTGATCATACGCTGGGATTTACAAAATGGTGTTGTAACCATTCCAAAATCAATAAAAGAACATCGCATTATTGAAAACTCAAAGGTATTTGACTTTAAGCTTACTACAGAAGATATGGTACAAATTGATACTTTAAATCAAAATCAACGCGTTGGATCCGATCCAGATAACTTTAATTTCTAGGGTAAACTAAAAGAGGATATAGACGAAATATCCCTTCGTTTATAGCCTCTTTTCTGTTTCAAAATAATTTTAAAATTGAAAGAAGGTAGATCATATGAAAGTTGTAGCGTTTAATGGAAGTCCTAATAAGGAAGGGAACACCTTCCAGGCTCTAACGATGATTGCTGAGGAATTAAAGGCAGAAGGCATTGAAGTTGAAATTGTACAGGTTGGCAATAAAGTGATTAGGGGCTGTATTGCCTGTGGCGGCTGTATGAAAAACCAAAATGAAAAATGTGTCCTGCCTGGCGATGATGTAAATGAGTGGATTCAGAAAATGAAAGAAGCTGATGGCATTATCTTGGGCTCCCCTGTCCACTTTTCCTCTATTGCCGGAACCGTGAAATCATTTCTAGACCGGGCTTTTTTCGTTACATCAGTAAATGGCTCCATGCTTAGGCATAAAGTTGGAGCAGCCGCTGTTGCCGTCAGACGTTCAGGAGGTGTTACCACCTTTAATCAATTAAATAACTATCTTAATTATGCTGAAATGCTCATGCCAACTACAAATTACTGGAGCGTAATACACGGCATGGCCCCAGGTGAAGTTCAGCAGGACGAAGAGGGTAAACAGATCATGAGCGTACTTGGTAAAAATATGGCCTGGCTTATGAAATTAGTTGAAAATGGCAAAGGAATCGTTACAGAACCGAAAAAAGCAGAAAAAGTTATGACTAATTTTATTAGATAGATAATAGATAAGAGTATTTAGCTTTCTTTAAAATCAAAATACCTATTTAAAAATGCTGCAAAGTGAATTTTAAATCACTAGCAGCGTTTTATTGTTATAACCTCAATGATAGCGCATGAAGATAACACAAGTTCCAATCCGATTTTAAATAGATTATAATTTCTGCTATTAAAATACCCACTAGTAGTTATTACTGTTTATTTAAATATTTCCCTAGGGATTTCTTTATTTCTATATCAATTGCATCAATTACAGCAAATCTTTTTCTATAAACATTACGTTTCTTAGATTCAACCTCATCCAAGCCTTTTCGCATCTCAGCTATTGGGAGCCGAAAAAAACGTGGGTCACTGCAAACTTTCCCGCCTGCTTCTTGCCAAAATTCATCTAAGGATGTTTTTAACTTCTGTTCAATGCGGATGTGATTATTGGCATAAAAACCATAATTGGATACTGCATAAATTCGCTCAATTCCCATTTGCTGAGTAACTGTACGCAAGGCGTGAAGAATAAAATTTTTGGGCCGATATCCAAAGAAATACTTTGTCAAACCTCGCAATACATCCATTCCTCCGAGCGAGCCTTGCAATGCACCAATTTTTAATACCATATCACCATTTTTATCTGATGCAACCCAAAAAACGATTTGGTAAACCATTCTTTCATCTAATTTAAGAACAATTCCCATTAAACCCTCCTTTTTCTGGTCATCATGAAAGCGTATTTCCAAGGCTAGTGTTTCTTCTTGATAATTAGTGCTCCATAGCACAATGCCTTCTCCAAGATACATAAGTCGTAATGCTTCTTGAGTGAATAGGGTCTCAAAAAATGATACATGTTCTTTTATTAAGTTCATTCTTTCGCTAAAAGTAGAATAGCGATAAAAAACACTACGCGTGACTTGCTCAAAAACAAATGGATGAGCTGCTGTAATATCTCGGCGCAGAGAATTCATTTGAAAAAATTTACTCAATTTCTGCATTTTCTCATGATTAATCATGGAACGAATGATAAAAACTGCCATGCGGCGATAGCTACTAAATCTACTATTAGTGCTGTAAATCTTTACACCTAACTGAGCGTAAGTCTTCATGGATCAATATCCCCTATTTTTTTAATTAGATTGGTTATATATCTTATTTCACTATAATTGATGATACTGAAATTTCAATGAAAAAAGAGCTAAGTACAGAATAGCTTATTATTCACCTACGATCTTTACTTCTTCTCTTGCTAAACTATCAACATTTATCTTATATTCAATTGTATCAGCAACAGCTTGTGCTAAAACACTGCTAAATAAAATTTTCAACATATAAAAACCCAATTCCAGGCCAGATGTCACCCCAGCAGCTGTAATAATATGTCCATCATGTACCACTTTGACTTTTTCTACCATAGCTACATTATAACCTCGCAGTTCTTCCAATGCAGAGTGATAAGTAGTGGCCTTTTTCCCCTCCAGTAAACCTGCTTCCGCCAGAATAAAGGCACCTGTGCAAACGGATGCCATATACTTCGTCTGCTTTGACTGCTGTAAAACAAATTCTTTAATTTTAGGATTGTGCATCGCTTGACCACGCCCTTTGCCTCCTGGCACAACGAGAATATCCAATTGAGGACAAGTATCGAAAGAATAGTCTGGAAAGAACTTTAGACCGTTAGCAGCTTGGATTAATTCTAATTTTTCAGCAATAAGAACTACTTGTGTACTATTAGGTGCAATCTTATTACTATAACTTAATACTTCAAATGGTGCGATAAAATCCATTTCCTCAACTTGAGGGAAAACAAGAATCCCTATTTTAATCATAAAAATTCCTCCCTGTTCTGCTACTTGTTCATATTTTCAACTATCAGTGCCTAAGATTTATTATCACTAAATGAATCTTAGACATTAAACAATTTTATATTATCGTTTTTATAAGGTCTAATATTTCTTTAGGTTGAGTCAACTTTATTTTTGGATGGAGTGTTGAATCTTTTGCTCCCCACAACGCAAGCGCAAAATCCACCCCAGCATTTTGTGCACATTGCATGTCATAGATCGTATCACCAATATAAATAGTCTCTGAGGGAGATGCTTTCCCCATTTCTAAACACTTTGCAATCGGCTCTGCATCAGGCTTGTGCTTACTGGTATCATCAGCACAAATTATATGATCAAAATAAATATGTAATCCAAATGGATCAAAATCATCAATTAGCTCTTGCTTGGTTTTTGAAGTTACAATACCTGTCTTAATCTTTAAACTGTGCAGCTGTTTTATGATTTCCTCCAGATCAGGAAAAACTCGTATATCGCTATAAAATTCTTTCATATATTCATTCCATTTTCGACCTGCTTCTTCCGGATTTGCAATGTTTAGTTGTTTTAAAGCTACAGAACCCGGAATACCTAATACAAATGATAATTCATTTGCTGGGTAATCAATACCTTTTTCTACTTTCAATAATTTCTGTAAAGAGCTTATAACCGCTCTTTCCGTATCAATAATCGTTCCATCAATATCAAATAACAGATAGTTGTACATTATTACCCTCCTTAGAATTTATAAGATGCTCTATCCTACTTATTGCTAAAATGAAAAACTCCTGCAATTTCTCGCAGAAGCGTTGGTTTTAAATTCGTATCGTAATAAATCACCTTTTGACTAAGGATACTGTTTTAGAAGTTTCATTTCCCCCACTTTATCACACTAGAAGCCCAAGTCAATCCTGCACCAAAACCTACTAACGCAATAATATCACCTGATTGAATCTTACCCGACTTTACAGCTTCATCAAGAGCGATGGGTACCGAGGCAGCAGAAGTATTTCCATACTTATCGACATTTACCACAACCTTTTCCATCGGCAGGCCAAGTCTTTTGGCTGCTGAGCGAATAATGCGTATATTAGCCTGATGAGGCACCAGATAGGTTATATCATTCGCAGTAAGATTTGCATTCCTTAAGGCCTTAAGTGTAGTCTCTCCCATTATTTTAACAGCAAACTTAAAAACCTCATTACCATTCATATGAATAAAATGCTGCTTCTGCAATACAGTTTCAGCGGTTGCTGGATGAAGTGAGCCACCAGCAGGCACTTTCAAAAGCTCTCCACCACTGCCATCTGCCCCCAGATCCACACCTAATATCCCATAATCTTCACGTGTTTCGCCTAAAACAGCTGCACCTGCTCCATCACCAAATAACATTCCAGTATTACGGTCGTTCCAATTTGTAATTCTAGAAAGTGTTTCCGCACCGATCACCAACACTTTGCGATAGATACCTGTTTTAATAAATTGGCTGCCAGTTACGAGGGCGTATATAAAACCGGAACAAGCTGCCGAAATATCAAAAGCAGCAGCATTTACCGCTTTTAGATTATCTTGTACTAAACATGCTGTTGCGGGAAATGCCATATCTGATGTTCCCGTTGCAACAATAATTAAGTCGATTTCCGCTGCAGCAACATTAGCATCTTCCAATGCCTTCTGAGCCGCTTTAGTAGCTAAATCAGACGTAGCTTCATGCTCCGCCGCCACACGTCTTTCATAGATACCTGTGCGTTCAACAATCCATTCATCAGAGGTATCCATGGTTTGTTCTAAATCCTTATTCGTCATAATCCTCTGAGGCACATAAGACCCCAGTCCAATAATGCCAACATTTTTATCATTCATGCCATAGCCCTCCCTTTATTTAATACTGTTCGTAATTTAACCTTACTGTTTTCTAATCTATATCTCATTATAGCACCTGGTATTAATACCAGGCAATGTTTTTCTTAGTATAACTCTTTGCAGCTATTCTGCTTACATCAATCTAACTCATCTTCTCAATAGCATCTTAAATAAAACGATAATTGCTCTAACAGTGGTTAAATATATTCGTTATTAAAACTCCTGCCAGCTCTTACGTTCCTAGCAGGAGCTTATCAATTTTTTGCAAATTTTTTTCACACTATACATAATAACCTATTCCGGCAGTAGTTGTACTATTCCTAACAAAACTGATATGGCATCAGGTATCAAGATACCTGATGCCATATCAGTTTTGTCTGACGCTTTATTCAGTAAAAAAATTGGCTTTTATTTCGTGATGGTGGCTCAAGCGTATCGCTGGTGCTCAGCGAGCATATTATCCATCAGAAAAAACTAAGTAATTGTTTTTGCTCTTTGCGCATTCGAAATGCTATAAAATGATCTAGTCTATTAATTTGAAAATAAATATTTTCATTGAAAAGATATTTCAGAGGATATCCTGGTGTTTTACCAAATGAATGGGCTGGATATACGAATACGTTAGGAGGTATAGTATTTTTAATCATTTGAATACTAAAATACATTTCCTCTGGATTTCCACCATCTGTATCACAAACACCACAACCTTCAGTAAATATTGTATCACCTGTAAATAAACTATTCGATAACAGAAAGCAAGTACTTCCCACAGTATGGCCAGGAGTTAATAGACATTTTATGTCAGTATTACCAAGTTTAAGAGAATCACCATTTTCTATTGAATTTAAATTTTTACAATTAAAATTATAATAATTTATCTCTTTTAATGACATTACCACTTTAGGATTATATTTTTTTAATAATGGATTGACAAGATTGATGTGATCAGCATGAGAATGAGTTAATAAAATTGTAACCAAATTTGCATTTATCTTTTTTAGAAATACTTCAATAGTTTCTAATTCCCACGCCGGATCAATAATAGCTGTTAGATTTGTCAATGTATCAAAAATAATATAACAATAATTTTTAAAAAACTTTGATGTAAGATGTAATTGATATATCTGGAAAGTTTCCATTCTTCACCTACTAAAATATAATTATATCTTTTATGTAGAATTGTAGTAGCTTAGATAACGATTAGAAAAGAGATGACCATTTGGACTAGTTTTTCTCTAGCTCAGCTCTGACAGCCTTTAATATTCATACCATTTAGGTAATAAGACTTAATCTCCGGCCCCTGCTCAGCTGCTGCCTTGCTGACTACTTCTGCCAGTTCAGCAGTAGTGCCTTGTCTAGGGAACTGCCATTAAGAACAACATTTTTTTCATATGTAAATCCCCAATTTCAACAATAACCTCAACTAATCTTTTTGGCAGGACATTTTGTATGGTCAACAAACCATAAGCATTTCCGAGAAGAGCCACCACAATTGCGGCATTGCTGAATCGGCTCATCTGCAAGAACTTTATTTGCCCAGTTTTCATCCGCATATATACCTCTGCCGACTGCTGCAAAATCTACATACTCATTTTCAATCAAAAATTTTGCCTGTTCACCAGTAAAGATTTCTGATACCGCAATAACTGGAATATGGATATTTTTTTTAATCTCGCTGCCATTGAATGCAATCGTACTGCATTTAAAATCGGCCGTGACAGCCTTGACAGGCTCTTTCATACCAAAAGAAATATGAAGCAGATCAATCCCTGCCGCTTCGAATGCCTTTGCCACGTCTATTGCTCCCGTTACATCAGGAATATTGCCTCCCATACGAACACTAACAATGAATTCCTCACCAACTGCTTCGCGAATATGAGGTATTATTTCCGTTAGAAAGCGCATACGATTTTCTAATGCTCCCCCATAGTTATCATTTCTCCGATTGAATGTTGGATCTAAAAATCTGCATAACGTATATCCATGAGCAAAATGATATTCAACACCATCAAAACCTGCTTGTTTTGCTTTTGCTGCGGCTGCAATACAGTCTTCCTGCATCGTATGTATCTCTGTTATCGATAATTCATTAATGTCTATGTCCCCGTAAGAAAGCTGCATCATTACGGTAGAGCCATAATTATGACAATTTCGGGCTATTTTTTCCAGTGGCTTCATCTGTTCATCGCTCCAAACGCCAATTTGTTTGGCTGCTCCCACAGCAGATGTTGCTTGTATAATGATCAAACCCGTACCGCCTTTTGCTCTTTTGGTATAGTGATCAACATATTGCTCACCATACATGCCTCCATTGTCACCTTTAAAAGTAAAACAAAACATGGGGGGCATAACAATTCTGTTTTTTATTTTCTTCCCTCTAATGGTTATTTCATCAGATAATTTACTCATTCGATCATACCTCATTTCTTTATTTTTACATGAGTTATCCCATATAGAAATAATATATACTAACGCAACGAATGACAAGTACATACTTATTTGTATTATAGTATCTTTATATATACTTTTTGAAGCTGATCTCTATTTGTCTTTATCCAAGTGACGCTTCTGTTCTTGATAAGCATTTCAAGTCTCAAGCATTTTGTAAAGATAATCCTTTTTCTTTTCTTGCAGCATCAATTATCGTTTCAATAAAGCTAATTTTGGAACGAGTAAATTTTGCCATCTTTCCACCGTTGGTAAAGTTTTTTTTGATTTCACCATATTCAAAAATGAGTTCAGGGTGCTCTCTCAAATAATCACGCAGCAGAATTTCTTTGCGCAGATAAAATTCATCATTGTACGGCAAAATATACAAGTTATGCGTCCAAACACCATTTTCATATTTCTTAAATAAATATCGATCCTTCATGCCGGTTTGCGTGTAGCTATAATCTTTTAAACTAAACATCGATTGATAAAATGATAATCCCCGAAAAGGTACGACTCCAATGAAAATGTCGATTATGGGTTTTGCCTCCTGCCGGGGAATTGCTGTGCTTCCTACATGTTCAATTGCTACGGCATGAGAGCCAAGAATCATCAATATATTCTTTTTTTCTTTTTCAAAAGCTTGTTCCCAATCCCAGTCATGTTCCATCACTTTCAGGTCATTATTTTTCACAATATAGCCCCCAATTGCCCTAGTTTAAAAATAAAAATGTTATTTTTTACCTTTTGTTAATATATTTTCCATATAAATGCAAAATTCCTGCAAAGTTAAAATATCTTTGCAGGAATTTTTCTGTGTAATTTATCTTAAATTTAACAGCAAAGCATCTTTTATACTTCACTTAATTCCTTGATGCTGAGGACATATTTTCCGGCACAAGTTACAGTTATATACAAAACCCCCACCTTCTGTTGTTTTCCCGGAAATGCTGCGGCAACTAATTTATCACAAAGACAAATGGATTTCACCTGCTCTACGGGCATTTATCGATGTAACGCATGAATTACTTAGCAATATAAATAGTCTTTGACGCTCTCTTTTTAACCAAACTGACAAAGACTCCTTATGATTCTGTCATCACTCCACCATTTACATGCAATACCTGGCCTGATACATATCTTGAATCCTGAGAAGCAAGGTATACTAACAGCAAGGTTTATACCTCAGCTTTAACTCCACAAATTATATTCATTTATAAATAAACTGGTTTTGGAATCCATATAAAAATAGCACTTAAAATAATTTAGCTATCGGGTAGAGTAGCTGCCTTCACCGAATTATAACATTCTATGATTAACATTAAAAAAATCTGCAAAAATTGAAAACATTAGTACATTGGTTATTGACAATTGTATGTAAATTCATTTATAATCGTAACAATAATACAATAATGTATCAGTAATGACGGAAAAAAGTAGTTTTGTACTTTCATGCAGAGAGCTAGTGGCTGGTGTAAACTAGTTGAAAATACATCATGAAATTCCTTCCCGAACTGCAGGCTGAAAATTACAGTAGGTCTTGCCGTACAGTCTACGTTACAGACTTAGAGTTGATCTTATGATCAAAATAGGGTGGTACCGCGGTGATTCGTCCCTTCTACGGTATCTCTTTTTATTTTGCCTGATGATCAAATTTGGGTGGTACCACGGTCACTATCGTCCCTCTTTTTAGAGGGGCGATTTTTTTCTTTTATAGCCGGCATAAAAGAAATAGATAAAAATTTTACTATATTAAGGAGGTTCACATGAATATTCCATTTTTCATTGTATGTATATATATCCTTCTACTATTTGTTATCAGTTACTTTGCTCAGCGTCGTTCTGCTGGCAGTGCCACCAATTATATCCTGGCAGGCAGGCAGCTTACAACCCCTCTGATTACGGTATCCATTGTAGGTCTGGCCGTTGGCGGCGCATCAACAATTGGCGTAGCCGAGCAAGCCTATAAAGTCGGACTTTCGGCTGGCTGGTACACAACAGCCTGGGGCATAGGGGCGATAACTATGGGAATGCTAGTTGCCAAAAAATATCGTCAGCTTAATATAACCACCATACCAGAATTACTCGGCAGATATTATGATAAGAAAGGGATGGTCGCAGGCATTGCCTGCCAAATATTAATTCAACTAGTCGTCATGTCACTGCAATACATGGCAGGCGGCAGTATCCTTTGTGCCTTAATGCCTGAAATATTCACACTCACCACGGGTATGCTTACAAGCGCTGCCGTATTTATTAGTGTTACAATGATTGGCGGCATGTGGTCAGCCAGTTTATCCAATATTTTAAACGTCTCCTTAAAATATATCGGTATCATTTTAGCCACAATTGTCAGCGTAACACATGCGGGCGGCCTTGCAAACATTCAAGCACAACTGCCTGCTAATGTACCTTATCTCAATTTTTTTGACGGTGTTGGCATCATGGGTATCATCACCTGGATGCTAGTGTTAGTAACTGTTAACCTATCCCTGCAAAGCATCATTCAAATCTCATTAGGAGCAAAAGACGTTCAAACGGCTCGCCGTGGCTTTGTTATTGGCGGCCTCATGATGCTCCCCATTGGCTTTGTCAGTGCTTTACTGGGAGTCATTGCAAAAACTATGTTTCCTGATGTTAGTCCTGCAATGGCTTTACCTATGACAATCATGTCCCTGAATCCATTTCTGGCAGGAATCACCCTAGCGGCTTTATGGGCAGCAGATGTATCGACAGCTTGTAGTCTGCTTCTTAGCTCCGCAACATTATTTTCTCAAGATATTTATAAAAAGTTTATCAATCCTGCTGTAAGTGATAAAGGATTTCTCATCGTCACAAAATCATCCGTACTCCTCTTAGGATTATTAACCCTTATGCTTGCTATGACCATCAGCGGTATTATCAATACCCTGATGATTGGTCTCAGTTTAACCGCTTCCTTTAGTGTTATTGTACTCTTTACCTTGTTTGCCCCATCCCTCTGCCGTAAGAATGCTGCTTTTTACACTATTTTGGTAAGCTTGGCCGTTTTAATTCTCTGGCAGACATTTCCCTTCATTCGCATTTTTCCTCATGTCATTTATCTTGAATGGCTGGCTTGCATTGGAACCTTTTTACTAACCTATCTACTTGATCCAAAAGCTATTACTGCTTCTGAATGTGCATAAAATATAACTTAAAACGCCTGCAGGAATTCTAACTTTAGAATCTCTGCAGGCGTTTTAAGTTATATTTTCAGCTTACGCTTTTTAGTCAATTCCCCAGTTTCAGCCTTAAAAAATATTTACACAAACTTTTCGCTTACGCGGACCATCAAATTCGCACAGGTAAATACCCTGCCAGATTCCCAAGTACAAACTTCCAGTTACGATGGGAATACAGACGGATGAACCAAGCATCGAAGCTTTGATATGAGCTCGCGAATTCCCTTCGTCATGCTGATATGCAAGTTCTGGTACCATATGATTGAGAGCCTGGAGCATATCCTTTACCACATCGGGATCGGCATTTTCATTAATGGTTACTCCTGCCGTTGTATGAGGAACAAAAATCTGACATAAATGCATTTCTCCCTGGCTTTGCCTCAAAATTTCTGCTACCTGACTGGTAATGTCGATAAACCCTTCATGAGGAGTATTGATCATAAATTCTTTTAGCATTTTAAACCCCTCCTAAATAACAATAATCTAAACATGAAATGATTTTATTATAATCTTCACGTTTTACCCTAAGCATTCCTAATAACCCTAATAAAGAGACAACTTTCTGAGTTAGTATCATTTCGAAGCTTTTGTGCTAATATATTTGACTCATTATTACTTAGATCCTTGATTTAAAATAGGAAATTTATCAAAAGCCACATTTAAAATACGACTCATCACCGATTCTGGACCGGAAGAATCATAATCCTTTGCAAAAGCAATGGATAAGCGATTTCTATCCTCAGAATACTTCCATATATTTTTCCAGGAGCTTGCATCCACGAACCGAAATCCTACTTCTGCACTGTCGTAAATCGTATAAGAAGCATCATGGTGAACCAGAATGGAACGCGGCACTTCCATCCAGCCTGAATATTCTTTGCCATCCGGCGTTACTCCGCCATATCGAACTCTATCAATAACTGTTTCAGTTGCATCATAAGCCTCGCAATACCGATAGAACCAGCCAAAATCATGAACTTCTGTAAATACCACAAGGTCAGCATACTTAGGCAAAGCTTTAATTACAGCTTCCGATAAATCGGTGCTTAACACAGCATCTGCGGGAGTATCGGGATCGGCCTTCATTTGTTCTATAATATCAGGTAAAGTAACATAACGGAAACCCGTTATGTTTTTCCATCGACTTGTAAGCATATTGCTGATCTTTACTTGAGTATCTGGATATTTATAAAACTTATCCTTTCCGCTCACATCATATCCATCATAAATAAGCGCAGGCTCCAGAATAAGAATTGTCTTTACTTTCTTAAAGTTATAGGCTTCTTCTCTCCATTCCGTTGGTCGAGCAGAGGCTATTGGATAAAATCCCCAAATGATACATACCATTACAATAAAAATTTTTATTGCTGTACGCATATTTTTAGCCTCCTTACATGATTGTACCTTATAATTACCTGATATTACCCATTGTATTTCTATTATAAGGGAAATTTATAACAATTGAAATCATTTATGGAGATTATCCAGGCATTTATTTTGCTTCATAATACTGAAGTAATTCAGTCACCGTTACAAATTCATAACCACGAGATTCCAGGCTGTCAATAATAAACCAAAGAGCTTCAGGGGTCGGGGATGGAGATTTACCATCATGTAAAAGAATAATGCTGCCTGGCTTAACATCATTTACAACTACATTTACAATATCTCCCACAGAAGGATAACGCCAATCAATCGGATCAATTGACCAAAGGATAATACTGTACTCGCTATCTCTAGCAAGCGTTAAGACTTCTTTATTGTTAAAGCCTCCTGGAGGACGAAAAAGTGTAGGCTTTGGTGCCACCTCTAAAATTTCCTTCTCTGTGCTCTTTAGTTCCTGCTCAATCCTATCCGCTTGCAGATTGGTCAGCATGGGGTGGGTGTATGTATGGTTACCCACTTCATGTCCTTCAGCAACTTCTTGAGATACAAGACCTGGAAACCTTTTAACCTGCTCTCCCACAACAAAAAAAGTTGCTTTTATATTTTTTTCTTTTAGTATATTCAGAATTTCCGGAGTCGTAGTGCTAACTGGTCCATCATCAAAAGTCAATGCAACTACCTTGCGGGAAGTAGGTACTTTCCAAATCACATCCGATATATCAACCAAATGATCCTCTACTTTGGCGGCAAATAGTATGCTAAAGGAAAAGAAAACTCCCCATATAATCCTTTTGTATGATCTCATAATAACTCCTTTGTAATAAAGACTCTACTAGGTTTATACGCTCATAATTCAAAAATAGACTAGAAGAAATTGAGATAACCGCACAAAAAAACCGCTCTATGGAGCGGATTTTTTGTGCGGTTATCTCAGCTGATCCTCAGCCTATTATGCTTCAACGATACCTAAAAACTTTAACAGATATATCACTCCAACGAGAAGCGCTACATTTTTAATTTGACGCAATTCATTAGCGTTCATGTTATCACCCAATTTCCTTTAATTCAATCACTTTCCACTTATGTCTGATACTAGCATAAATCATTTTGAGAATGATTACCTCTGCCAAAAGGTATAGTTTACCATTTTTTTATTAAAAATCTTACTAGATTTTAAAATTACTGACCTTATCATTACAATGGAGCCTTTTGAATTAAATCTTTTTTACTTATTTTCATACTTTGCTGTTTCATGCTAAAATATAATTACCATGATAAAAAGGCAAAAAGTTCTGCACAGAACTTTTTGCCTTCAATGTTTTTGATCAGCTTGGTTTAGAATATATTATTTTTGTTTTATTGTCAATAATAAAACAAAGATAATATCATTTCCTACAACAATCGTATAAATAAACTAATGTCAGATATTTTGTTTGTTGACAGAATGCTTGATTACCTTTACAATGAAATCAATATTCGTGCATATACACATTAATGTGTGGCAGTAATACTCCATTATAGGAAGGTAGTAGTAATGAAAAAAATCACTGAAGGTAACCATCCCAAACCAAGCCCTTGCAATTGCTTAAACATCAGGCGGGCTTCCAGGGCTGTCACTCATTTCTATGACAAGATCTTAGAACCGAGCGGCCTTACGATTAGTCAGCTATCTCTATTAAGGCATCTTAAACAAGTGCAACCTGTTAGTATTAGTGAACTCGCTAACATCATGCGTATTGACCGGACAACACTAAATCGAAATATGAAGCCTCTGGCAGATAGTGATTTACTAATAATTTATCCTGGTGAAGACCCAAGAACCAGGCAAGTCACAATGACAGAAAAAGGAACTGCTGCTTTATCTAATGCCTGGAAGCTCTGGGGTAAAGCACAGTCATCTGTTAAGGAGTATTTAGGAGAAGAAGATCTGGCTTTGCTTGTTACCTTACTTTCAAAATTAGAAGCATTAATGCCCTAACTTTATACTTTCATCCAAGAATCGGTACGCGACTAAGCTTACAATGGAGTTAAACTTCACTCTAAGCTTAGTCTTCTTTATGTGATAATCATAAATATGAACCTTTTCATTTATCCTAGGCACAAGGATATACTATAAAGCGCAGGCTACATGTCAATGAGCGTTGATAACTTGGATCTTACGCGGCTTGTTGAAAGGTTTATAATGTTATCAGAAAACTGTTTTTATTCAAAAGGGTATTTTATTCCCCACCGGGATCGAACTTCATCCATAATATCCATTACATCCATAGATAAATCTAATGTATCTATTTTGTTTTTTTGCAAAATGCAGTGATTTATATCTTCCACTTCATAAACTAATGCTTTTGCGGTTTCACCAGCTTTTACGACTTCCACTTTTCCATCCAGATAGTTTATCGTAGCCTCATCAGCTCTCGGAAAGTTATCTACAGTAATAAATCCTGATTCTCCTGCTATAATACCTCTCTTTGGCATTTTTGCCCGCATTGTTAGAGAAATTACAGCCATTTCATCTTTGGAGTTTTTTAGTAGAATGCCAGACTGTTCATCTACGCCCGTTTCAATTTTTTTTACAGTGGTCAGCATTTCATAAGGCTGGCTGGAAAGAAAATATCTAGCAAAAGACAAAGCATACGTCCCAATATCAAGAAGTGCACCGCCTGCTAAATCTTTATTAAAAAATCGATTCGTAACGTCATATTCCTTACAACTGCCAAATGATACTTGAATCATTTTGAGTTTACCAATTTGTCCTGAAGTGATTATCTGACGCAGCTTTTTAAATAATGGCATGTGATAAATTGTCATCGCTTCTGCAACAACTAAATTTTTCTGTTCTGCAATCGTGGCGATTTCCCTCAACTGCTTGCTATTCACAGTGATTGCTTTTTCACAAAATACATGTTTATTATTGTTGAGGCTCTTTATTATGTACTCATAATGATTGCTGTGGGGTGTAGCAATATAAACTACATCAATTTCAGGATCCTTTAACATTTCTTCGTAATTACCATAGACTTTTTCAACATGAAATTGATTTGCAAAAGCTTTTGCTTTTTCTAGGCTTCTTGCGCCTACCGCATACAAACTGCCATTTGCTTCAATAATTGCTTTTGCAAAATCTAATGCAATCGTTCCAGGTCCCAAGATTGCCCATTTTACTGCATTCATATTCCTCACCTCAAATAGAATTTTGACAAATTGCCCCTAATCTCCCACTTATATAAACTTCCTGCCAAAATCATGCTCCAGCAAGCCAACTAAAAAATCTATATTTTCCCCTTTTATTCCCTCCTCCCCTGTACAACGTTAGATATACATATAAAAATTTTTGATTATCTGCATAGCATACTATTTCCTTCCAATTTATACTATTTTTGCGATGCAATGCAAAACTCCTGCAAAGATGTTCTATTTGCAGGAGTTTTTATTCAAAACGCGCAGACAAAAGGACTAATATAGTCTAATTTATCATAGTATTATTCATCTACTAATAAGCAGGGAGTGATTTATGTGAAAGATCAAATGAATCATGGGCAACATCCAAAATCTTGTTCCCTGCCTGATCCCTATCCAACTCCAAGAGTATTAGGTAAAAACCACTATTATGCATCACTCTTATTAGAAGACTATGCTGGTATTTCTGG
This sequence comes from uncultured Pelosinus sp., assembly GCA_963526485.1. GTDB lineage: Bacteria > Bacillota > Negativicutes > DSM-13327 > DSM-13327 > Pelosinus. The sequence continues at coordinate 96,605 of CAURNS010000005.1, read as the reverse complement.
AGAATTAACGGCCATTCATCAATATATTTATCATTATCTTACATTGGAAGATCATCACACTGCAATTGCAAGTCTCACTCATCAAATAGCAATTATAGAGATGCATCATTTAGCATTACTGGGAAAAACCATTCGACTTCTGGGAAAGTATCCTATCATGCATAGTAACGATCATGGCTTAAGTCGATTTTGGAATGCCAACTTTGTGTATTACGGCGATACAGTTTATAATAAATTATCAGCAAATATGAAGCACGAAATGGATGCAATTCAGGCCTACAGAAGACATCAGCGTCTTATTGATGATCCTTTTATTCAAGAATTACTGGAACGTATTATCCTTGATGAGGAATATCATTTACAGTTATTCAGCAGATGCAGAGATGAACTTCGTACTACTCCCTGTGACTAGTAATTATTCTTAGGACTTAGTTATTCTTGGCTCCCTATAAAACGCGTTTTTGCATTACAGCCTGTCTCCGGCCATCTAAGACAGACTATAAATAGCTAAAGAAATAAAAACCGGGACTTTGGAGGAATTGATGGTAGCAATACTTACTCAAAAAATCCTTCTTCCGTATAAACCTCTATGCCGTTTTCTTTAAGCAATGCAGCGAAAATACCATCACCAGAAATTAGCTTGCCTGAAAATGTACCATCATAGATCAATCCCAAACCGCAAGTAGGCGAATTGGACTTTAATATGGCTTTCCTGCAGCGAACTGCTGCTGCAATTTCCAATCCGATTTTTGCTCCCACAATGTATTGTGCAGTCTGATCTTCGCCGTTTAAAGAAACAATCTTTCCCTTGCATTGCTCTGCTGGAGGACGAGGTGTTGGTAACCCGGCAAGTACTTCAGGGCAGATTGGCATTGCCTTACCTTTGATCACCATTTCTGCAATCTGAGGAACAGTACAGGAATAACCATTATATCTACACTCTACTCCGGCTAAACAAGCGCTTACTATGACCATTATTAACATCGATCCTTTTTATCATAATTAGTATTACTATACTATTTACTATACTAATGACAAACTCCTGCAAGGTTGAACCTTGCAGGAGTTTGTCATTATGGATGTTATTAGCGTTAGCTAAGATATTTATGTTGAAGATTCTTGTTGATAAGAAAGTTCATACTTCTTATGATTCGTTTGAGATAGTTCATCCTCTTTAGTAAAAGGATGATGTGGGACATAAGAAAGGAGTCGTGTGGAGTTCAGTACAACAGCTAAGGTGCTTGCATTATGCAAAACCGCTGCCAAAAAGGGTGAAATTAATTTCGCCGAACCAAGTCCTAGCCCGATAATATTAGCCCCTATCGCAAAAAGGAAGTTTTGTCTGATGATAAATAAAGATTTCTTTCCAAGACGAATGATTTCTACAATTTTTTCCGGGTTATCCTCCCGGAGAACAATACCGGCTGTTTCAATTGCTGCATCTGCCCCGCCTACCCCCATGGCAATACCAACATTGGCAAGGGCTAATGACGGTGAATCATTAACACCGTCACCGACCATACCTACTATATGTCCCTGTTCTTGCAAAGATTTAATTAAATTAAATTTGTCTTGAGGGAGCATGTTGGACCAGATTTTCTCCAGTTTTAAGCGGCTAGCAATATCTACTACCCCTGCTTCTGTATCACCAGACACAATTCCAATGTCTAAAATCCCCTCTTCCCGAATGCTGCGAATAGCATTCTCTGCATTTGGACGAAGAGCATCTGTTATGACAATAACGCCGATAAGAGCAGTGCCGCCAGCTACATATACTAAAGTTGCACTCTCTGTTATATCTTGCTTTGCAAACGGCATATGCAAAGCAATTTTAATGCCTATCTGACTTAGGTATAAGGCATTGCCAACATGAACAACCATACCATCAATCGTGGCCTTCACACCACGGCCAATTGTCATTTCACTATCAGGAATACAGGGTAGAGTGATTCCCTGCTGTTCTGCTGCTTCTTTAATTGCATTAGCCAGTGGATGATTTGCATTTGCCTCAGCTGCAGCGGCTAACGCTAAAATAGAATTTGCATCATGCCCGTTATGAACAGGAATCACTTTGGCAACAGCAGGTTTTCCAGCCGTTAACGTACCTGTCTTATCAAACAGTAAAAAATCTATTTTTCCTGCCTCTTCCAGATAGCGACCGCCTTTAACGAGAATTCCCCGGCTAGCAGCATTGCCAATTGCCGCACTAAGTGCAGTAGGCGTTGCCAGTCCCGCTGCACAAGGACAGGCAACAATCAAAATTGTCATTGTTCGTCTTATATCACCTGTCAGAAGAAAGACCAGCAATGCTAAGAGAAAAGAAGTTGGAATGAGACGGGCAGAATAAGTATCAGCTATTTTTTGAATAGGAGCTCTAGAATGAGTCGCTTGTTCCACAAGATGGATCACGCGGGCAACAGATGTTTGATCCCCCACACGCTCTGCCTTAATATATAAAGTACCTTGTTCAATTGTCGAGCCGGCTAATACCCTATCACCCATTTGTTTATGTACAGGCACTGGCTCCCCGGTTAATGCCGCTTGATTGACCACGGCCTCGCCATTTACAATCATCCCATCTACCGGGATTTTGCTGCCAAGTTTTACTGATACAGTATCATTTTGCCTTAACTGATTTATGGGAACTAATATTTCCTGTCCATTTACAACAATCCATGCATCCTTTTGACTTCCTTCCAGCATACTTCGAATGGTACGGCGTGATCTGTCTAACGTAAGTGTTTCTATCAAGGTGCTTAGATTAACTAACCATACAACAACTAAACCCGTAGCTCCTTCCCTTAATAAGACGGACAGAATAATTGCTGTTCCAATCAAAATTTCATTATTCAAAATGCGGCGTAAAAGGAGATTTTCTATGCCACTGCGCAATATTGGAAACGCCGTAATTACTGTTACCAAACTGGCTTGAGGTACCACATTTAAGGAGAGGGCTGCTGGACGAAGCAGATAGCGCAAGAGATGATAGAGCAGCGTTAAGCCCCCCATAGCAACTAAAGCAATTTGCATTGGAATGGACACATCTTCTACTTCAAATGGCTTTTTCTTCTCGTTCCTGGGTATCCTGGGCAAAGTGTTGAAGGTTTGTTTTGGCCATACAAGACACAGAACTTCTTCGTAAGTCATAACCTTATTATATTTGATCAATATCTTACCAGACCTCGGATTGGCCTTACACTCCTGAATCCCGTTCTGTTTTCTTAGCAGCATTTCGACCTGTGAAGCAAGCCTGGGATTTTGCTTTATGCCAGGATGATATACGCGAATACGTCCGGGTATTTTGTGAACAATTTGTGGATATGTCGTAGCCAAACAACTTTTCCTCCTTCTAGAGTATATCTGACGGCCAAATCGTTTTAAAACTTCCCATTAAACGCAAAAAAATCCCAGACACTGGGATTTAAAAAGTGTCTAGCGAGATCAATGCCCGCTAGCAATTATTATATGGAACACAACTTATTATTATACGGCTGCCTCTGTGATTGGCAAGGACACATCCTGTTTGAAGGTTAAAAGTTGCTCACAAACTTGCTGCGTTAATAAAGCCTCCCAATCATAAAGAAAATTAAGAATACATCCTTTAATACGCTTAGCAAGATCGTGCAAAGCTATTTTCACCTGTTGTTTGCTTGAACACCCTAAAGTTTTTAAAGTTAAGCTTGCTGCATTGATTTTAAAAGGCACTTTACCATTAGTAACCGATTTCAAAGAATAATTCCAAGCTCGATTCCCTAAAAACTCAATACAGCGAACAGCTCGTAATGTAGAGCGATATTCATCAACAGCAGCCCGCAAGGAACACAAAGAAAGAGTAGGAAAAGGACCCGCAAATGCTAAAATCCTTTTAGGTGAAACACTATGTACTTTTATTTGTAAATTTAAACGATCAAGAAGCCATTTTAAACTATTTCCTTTTTGTAGTTCCAATAATGCTAAAGGCCATTTCAAAGAATCATGAAAAAGCAGACTATCAGCCAATCTATGAATTTCTTCGGTTGAAATTCGTGAGCGTATTTGATGAAATTCACAGTGTATATCTGTTGTACATGCTAGTATTAGTGCATCAATAGACTTTATACATGCTGACATATAAAATAATTTCCTCCGCGATGATAGTAATAATCATTATCGTTATATTATGATTATACTTAATAAAATATGATTGGTCAATGTATTTAAAGCAAAATATTTATAAGAAGTACCCTTAACATACCATGTATCATTTAAATAAAATTTTTGTAAAATTATTCAGTTTGTGTATGTATTGTTTTTTATTGCTTAATTAAATTGGTTTTAATTTACTTGCTGATAGTACATAATCATATAAATTTAAGGAGAAAATAATCCTATACATTAAGATTAAAAAGGAGATTATTATATGAATTTTTTACATTATAGTACAAAAATGCTGCAAAATGCTTCTCCTATAGGATTATTACTTGGAGGAACAGCACTATTTGTAAGTGCTCCTTTAATTCGCAAAGGATTACGCTGTGCAGCAGTATTAACTGCCAGAGCTATTTATTCTGTGACTGCGGAAGCTCGAAATATAAAAGATCAAGCTTTACACACTGAAGAGGAGGTCATTTCATGAATATCTTACGATTCGGCTCCCATATTCTAAGAAGAAGTTCTCCAGTTGGCATTGTCTTAGGTGGAGTAGTATTAGCTTTAGCTATACCGCCAGTTCGTCAAGGATTTCGTACTATAGCTGTAGCAGCTACCCGGGGAATATTATCAATTACCGATGAAGCAAAAAAAATTACTTCAACTTCTCGTGAAAATATGAGAGATATTATTAGTGAGGCTAAAGATACAGAAAGCGGTTGTCCATCTTGTTCCAGTTTTACGGAAGATTTAAAAACAAAACCACGTCGTTTAGCAGTGGCAACTACTATGGGAGTTTTAAATGTTTCTGATAAAGCAAAGTCTCTGTATAAAGATGCTTCAAAACAATTTAAGAGCATTGTAGATGAAGCCAAGATTACTAAGACTTTTACTGATCATCCAGAAAATGAAAATGAAGAATCAACAATTAATCATCTTAATTCTGATGATGCAGAACTTCCAAAGCATTAAGAATAAAGTTGGTAATAACAGAATTACAATCTGAAAACACTAGACTAAACCCTAAAAAATATCGCATTAATATTATAAAAAACTCAATAATTTCAAATTCATTTGTTCCTGTTCCAATAAGATGCCTTTTTCAATATCGACAACAATTACCTCCCATCCACCTACACATAAATGCCTTCCGATCATCCATGACTTCTGACAACAGTTACTACTTTTTCTCCCCCAATAATTGATTTTATACCTTCCTCTTGCAGTAATCTTTAAACTATTATTATAGTAATTTAACAATACCCTACTCATAAGTGATAGGAAGTGTTATTTCACTATTTACACTAGTCCAAGTGCGGTTTCAGGATTTTAACTTAATTAACCTCCAAAAATAAAACTTCTGCTAAATTTAGCAGAAGTTTTATTTTCATGTGGCAATCTTGTATCATTCCTAAACTAATCTTGTCAGCCCAATAATGATTAGTACAACGCCTGGTATATAGGGTATTCCATTTCTTATATGATTGGGAATACAGTAAGTTGCCACTTGAATTCCAAGAGTGATAAGCATCATTTGAACACCTGCCATAATCAAAGGAGTATACACAGGCAAATTTCCTAACATACACGCTGCAAAAGTTGCAATCATATTGTCCATTCCCAACGCAATTCCAAGGGATATTGCTTCTATACAGCTAATCGAATTAGATTTATCACTATCCGCCAATTCTGGTTGAGCCATTACATCGATAAGCATTTCTCCCAGCGAATGGTTTAATTTCTCACTATGTCTATTATTCTTATTCGTGACACGTGCTAAGTATTCTACGATAATGCTCCAAAAGCCAAGTGCAAATAACAGAATGGCTCCGAACCAAGCAACCAAAGAGGAGTTTATGGCCTCACTAAAAGATCGAGCACCGATCATTGCTCCAACCGTACACATCCCAGTAATAACTCCTATGACGATTAAAGATAATAAGGGAACCCGAATACTTTTTAAACCATAAGCTGTACCTGCAGCCAAAGCATCAATACTAACACCGACTGCCAATACGATTACGTAAAATAACCCCATGCCTTACACTCCTCTGTAAAAATTTCGTTGTATCACATCCCACTTATGTATTGTTTACAAAGAAAATTACAGATATAACATGAAAATTATTCCGCTGATAATCTATAAATTTTCTTTTTTAAAAGAAAATCTTATACTTTCTCTAATGGAAATAACTGCTCCCTAAATATCAGGAGCAGTTTCTTTGCATACTTTATACTACTGGCATAGGCTTGGGACAACAAGGTGCAATGATTCGTTGTTCATCTTTAGATAGTCTGTCCATTATTTTTTCCGCACCCGCGTCAATTACAGAGGTTAATCCTGCCACACCAAATACTAATAACCAATCAGTCATTCTCAATGACATGGTTCCAAACATCGGCTGTAAACCAGGTATGTGAATCACTCCTGCTAACAATACCATGGATAATCCTACTGCTCCAATCAATGGCCAGTTACTCAACAAGTTTACTTTTCCGGTTTGTCTTTCCATTCTACAGTCAAAAATATGGAAGAACTGGCTGACAGCCACTTGAGCCAATACTAATGTACTAGCAGCTACATAGTTTGCACTGGTCATCAGTTTCCATGCAAACAAAGCCAGACTAATCGATCCCATAATTAAGCCTCTCGCCAATACTTTCCGCCCTAAACCGCCAGAAAAAACACTGTCCTGGGCACTGCGAGGCTTATGCTGCATGATATCTTTAGCAGGAGGGTCATTCACTAAAGCAATGGCTGGCAATCCGTCACCGATTAAATTAATCCACAATAATTGGATAGGTAATAATGGCATAGGCAGCCCTGCCATAATTGCCATAATCATTAACACTACTTCACCAATATTGGTTGCTAGTAAATAGCGGATGGCTTTACGAATATTGGCATAAATGGATCGACCTTCTTCAATTGCCAGAACGATAGTAGCAAAATTATCATCTGACAAAATCATACTGGCCGCTTCTTTTGTTACATCCGTTCCCATAATCCCCATGGCAATACCAATATCAGCTGCCTTAACGGCTGGCGCATCATTGACCCCATCACCAGTCATCGCCACTACATAACCTTTTTCTTTTAATGCTTTAATGATACGTAATTTATGCTGAGGTGCTGTTCTCGCATAAACATTTACTTTTGCCACAATATTAGCCAGCTGCTTATCTGACATTCGATCAATTTCCTGCCCCAAAACTACCATGCCACCATTATCTAGTAAACCTAAATCCCGGGCAATAGCTTGAGCCGTATTTGGATGATCGCCTGTGATCATCACCACCTTTACACCAGCTTTTTTACATTTTTTAATAGCTGCAGGTACTTCTTGCCGAGGAGGATCAATCATCCCTGTAAGACCACAGAAAATCATCTGCTGTTCCAGTTTTATTTCATTACCATCATATCCAATATCTTCATTGTCAGATATATCACGATAAGCTGTTGCTAAAACCCGCAATGCTTTGCTGGCCATTTGTTCGCCAGCGTTTAAAATGACTTGTTTTGTCTCTGGATTAAGAGGTAGGATCTTCCCCTCCTGCAAATAATGGGTACATACCTCTAATACACTGTCAGGTGCTCCCTTACAATACAACGTCTTGCCAGCTTCCCCTTGATGAGTACAGAGTACAGACATCATCCGCTTTTCTGACTCAAATGGATTCTCCTTAATACGAATATAGGATTGTGCTAATTTATCCCACCATAAACCAGCTTTGCCAGCAGCTACCAGTAAAGCGCCTTCGGTAGGGTCGCCTTGAATCCCTCTTTTACGCTCCTTCTTCTCAAAGGGCAAAACCTGACCGAGGTGTGCCTCTTTATTATTAGTTAATTTTGCATTATTGCAGAGAGCACCAATCAGTAATGTTTGCATTAGCGCTTCATCCCCTGCTGGTTCAAAGGCAATGTCTTTATAGTAGAACTTACCTCGTGGTATATATCCATCACCGCTCACATGATAAAATTTACTGCCTGCATATATCTTCCTGACAGTCATTTCATTTTTTGTTAATGTCCCTGTTTTATCTGAACAAATAACATTTGCGCACCCCAGCGTCTCAATAGAACCTATCTTACGCACAATAATATTTCGTTTTGCCATTCGCTGTACTCCCATTGCCAGTGCAATAACAACAATTGCTGTTAAGCCTTCCGGAATTGCCGCTACAGCCAAACTGGCTGCTATTTGCAGCATATTGAGCAAGTTCTCACCACGGAAGAGTCCCATCAAAAATACTAATCCCGATATAGCCAGACAGCCATAGGCGAGCACTTTTGCCAACTCTTCCAATTTGCACTGTAATGGTGTAGGCTCTGTCTTGTGCTGTTGAATCAACATTGCAATTTTACCCATCTCTGTAGCCATACCTGTTGCAACTACAATGGCTGTCCCTCTTCCTCGCGTCACGCTGGTTCCCATAAATATCATGTTTTTACGGTCGCCTAATATGGTATTCTCATTTTCGTTCGATAAATGATTTTTCTTGCAGGGGATAGTCTCACCCGTCAGAGAAGCTTCTTCCACCTCAAAATGTACGGCTGTAACAATTCGGGCATCAGCCGGCACCTTATCACCTGCTTCTAAAACAATCAAATCACCTGGCACTACTTGTTCAGCTTTAATTGTTATTACTCGTCCGCTGCGAATCACTTTGGCCTGTGGCGCCCCTAATTTCTGCAAAGCCCCTAAGGACTCTTCTGCTTTTATTTCCTGGGCAGCCCCTAGCAAAGCATTACCAATAACAATACCAACCGTTAGCATGGAATTTTTAACTTTACCTAAAACAAAGGAGAGTCCTGCGGCACCAAGCAGTACTTTTACCATAAAATCTTTGAATTGATTGCGGAATAACTGCCAAAAAGAATCTTTTTTGCCTTCGGCCAATACATTGAGACCATATCGTCCTTGGCGCACTTTAGCTTCCTCTCCACTTATACCAAAATGCATAGATGTATGTAACTGAGAACAAATATGGTCTAAGGATGCACTGTTCCATGCACCACTTTTACAGTTCAATTGCTGCTCAGCCAATATGCCACTTGGCTGAGCTTTTGTCCCACTTCTGATAAAAGAAATATTGTCCGGCATCTTTTGTGAGAATTGTTGCAAATCAAGATGATCTACAGAATTCTTTGGCTTGATTATTTTAGGAGGTGTAGTAATGCTTTTCTTTGCCAATAATCTTGATGAATTTAATAGCACCCCAACTGTACTTATGTTTTGCAATAAAATTGCAGTTATGGGAGAGGTAATTCTCATCACTGCCAGTGCTATGCCGATGGCATTCATTCCTACAGAAAATGCTAGATTCTGCCTCATCACTTGCATTGTCTTTTTACTGATTCCAATAATACTTGCCACCTTGCGAGGATCATCACCCGTTATGATAATATCAGCTGATTCAATAGTTTCCTTAGCAGCACATGTCATAGCCACTCCAATATTAGCAGCTGCCATAGCCGGCGTATCATTAATACCATCCCCTACCATGATGACATTAGAACCTCGCTTCTTATAATCGGTAACAATTTTGACTTTGTCCTCAGGTGACATAGCACTCCAACTTTGTGATACTCCAATTTCTCTTGAAAGCGTCCCAGCGGCATAAGCATTATCTCCAGTAATGATCCCAATCTGCTCAATTCCTGCAGTTCTCAAACATTCTATAGCAGGTTTGCTTTGGGGCCGTAATACATCCCGAATACTAATGATTCCAGCCAGTTTGCTGTTAATTGCCACATAGATAGGATTATTACCTAAATGCTGCATTCGCAGTGCTTTAACCTTGCCTAAGCTGATATCAATTTTTTCTTGTGCCATTAACAGTTCATTGCCCACACATACATTATCTTCACCTACTACAGACCTTACACCATGCCCAATTACCACCTCACTTACCGCAGCTGGCAAGATAAGCTGCCTAGAGTTTGCCTCAGCTACCAAAGTTTGTGCCAATGGATGGCCCGTAGATTTTTCAGCAGCTGCTGCCAATGTCAATATCTGTTTTTCGTTAAAGTTTTTATTTAAAATGACGACATCCCCTATTTGAGGCCGCGCACTGGTAAGTGTTCCTGTCTTATCAAACAATACAACATCAGTCTGTTCAGCAATTTCCAGAGCTCTTGCATCTTTAACAAGGATTCCCTGACCTGCTGCCTGTGCAACAGACATTCCCAATGAGGTATTTGATGATAATGCAACGGCCATAGGACAGCCTGCTAATAATACGGCTAAACTACGCTGAAAATCCCGTGTCAATAGCAATATTGCTCCTGCAAGCCCGATCGCCCATGGTACCAATTTCATGGAATATATTTCTCCTGATTGAACTCCACCTCGTTCAATAGCTGCTTTTTCTACCATAGTTACAATATGAGCTAAGTCCGTATCGTTGCCTGCCTTTAGAGCTTTAATCTTAAGTGTTCCTGCTTCAATTACCGTGCCTGCAACAATTCTATCGCCAACCTCTTTGGCAGTCGGAAGATAATCAGCACAAATGGCAGCTTGATTTACGGCAGCTTTCCCCTCTACTACTTCACCGTCTACGGATACCCTTTCCCCAGGATACACAACCACAATATCTCCTGCAGCAATTTTCTTGACAGCTATTAATTCTTCACGGCCCTGAGATATTCGCCGAGCTGCAGGTTGTTTGCCTACTAACATTTCATCAATCGCTCTACGAGCCCGTACCTGCATAACGTAATTAAATAATCCGCTCAGTTGTATTAACCACAACACGGACAAACCAGTAATACTTTCACGCATCGCCAGTAAAATTAGCGTGGCTATCGATAACAGTAAATCATGATTCATTTTTTTAGTTGCAATTAAATGTGCTATACCCCTTCGTAATATGGGATACCCTGAGACAATCGTTGTTAATGCTGCCAAATTGAATATTTGTTGAGATGAGGATAACGTAGAACGTCCCAAGATAAGACGTTTTATCGCTATTCCGGCTAAGATGCCTCCAGTCACAACAGTAGTAACTACCTGTACCTTTGGTGAAATATTCTCTCCCTGATTAAACTTCGGCCTGCTTATGGGAGTAGTCATTGCAATTTTCCCTTGAGAGTCAGCAAGCTTTTGGTTTGTCAATTGTTGACCAAATGCTTGATACGCTTGATCAATAGCCTCTTGTATTTGAACAAAAGTTAGTTGCTCTTGATTAAAGTAAATGAGTGCACGACCAGTAAGCGGACTTATGGCAACGGATTTTATGCCAGTAATCGTCTGCAATTTATTCCCCAGATATTCAGCAAAAATTGGATTTTTACGCAAATTATCAACAGCAATGCGTAAACGCCCAGGTATTAAGCGAATTGTTTTCGTTGCGATAACTTCTGGAAACAAATTTTTACCTCCCAACTTTAATAAAAACAGCAAGGATTTTTTCCTTACTGTTTTTATTAACTATATTTTTTAAAATAACTTTAAACGAGTTAATGAAACGCCTGATAAAAGGTTGTCCTTGCTCTCTTTGCTTCGCTGTTTAATATATCCAAACAGCTGAGCTAAAAACGTTTCCCACAATAATATTGTCTCATGTTTACTTTCTGGCGATTCCCGGCGTATAACAATGCTAAGATCTACAGCTGCTTTTAATTCTGTTGCAATATGGCTGAATTTTTCACTCAGCAGTTCAATATTTGCTACGTTCTCTCTTTCCATTTCCAAGGCTTTTGACACTATGTTACCTCCGCTATCTTATGTAATTATTTTAGAGGATCTTTAGGATCACTTACTACATCTTCTACTAAATCACTATCAATTGAATTTTTTAATCTTTCAAATTCAGCTTCTGCCACTAAATCCTCCATGTCTTCCCGTACACTCCCCAGCAAGCTTCGTGCTTGCTCAGATAAGTCTTTTACCCCCTGCACTGCTTTCATCGCAACTGGATGTAATGAATCCTTGAGGGTTGGAAATAATAAAGCACCTAGTACAGCCACACCGATACCATAGGCAAAACTTTTCGTATTAGGACTTTTTAACCGATGGGCCATTTGTCGTCTTGCTCTGGTAATTGGTCCACTTTCTGGATTCTGCTCTATTATTTCTATTAGTTCTGCAAGATTGAGCAGCTGCTTGCGTTCATCCTGAATCATTTGTTGCAAGGCTTTACGAGCATAAGGATCAGAAATGCTGGCTAACCGCTGTTCAGAAGCACGCACTGCTTCCAGCTTAGCTGTAAAAACCTGATCAAGAGCTGCCACTGATTCTTCATTCATAGTTTCCATAGCTTGCTGACGCCGATTGCGCCCACGACCACGTTCCCTAGTTTCTAAAAGTGCCTCCCGTTCTTCATTTGAAGATTTTGCCTGTCCTTCTATAACCAATATTTTGTCCTTCCCTTCCAACATTTATTCTTAATTATACAAACATAATATCTGTAAAATTAACCATTTATATACAAAAAAAATAATTAATGTAAAGATTATAATGAATGTACTACTCTTCCTTTTAAAAACATTAGCGAAATATCGCAAGAATAACATTAGATAAATCACAGGGAAAAGTAAAATGGAGCTATGCTGAATTTTAAACTTCAGAGTAGCTCCATTTTGCAATAAATTTTTCGGCTGACGAAGATAACTAAAAAAGCAAGCACTATATCATAATGATATACAGCTTGCTTTAACAAATAGAAAGATATTTTTTTCTTCTCACTGTTTTCTTGCCCCTAGCTTCTAGCAAGGCTAAACGCTTATTAAAATAACTGATAACAGTCTCATCATATAACTCATAAAAAACTTTGGTCACAGTGTCACTCATTTTCTGATAGATGCGGTGCTCAATATTCATCATTACGCCTGTCAAGTATCTTTCCAGTTCTCGTTGACAACCGATTCGTTGATCTTCCGCCTGACAATTTACTGTTTTTATAAAAATACTGCCTAATGGAAATTTCTTTAAAACTTTTCCAATGAATTTTGATAGATTCAAGGTATCCAAACATTGATCCCAAGCTGTATTGGCAGCTGCAGTCATATGCTTTGCAACGAATATTGTCTTTCGGTATTCGAGAAGTAATCTATTCATGTTTTGATGGTCTACCAGATCTTCTATACTTGTATGATTACCAGCGAGCAATAACGATTTAACATCAAATAGCAGCTGTATTTCTTGTTGAATTTCATTTTTTATCTCCAGCTGCAAACGAGTTAGTTCCTCTTCATCAAGCACTTGCTGAAATAATTCTTCATTATCTACTTTTTTGTTCGTGCTTATCATTTGTACTGCATAAAGATTAATTTTCTTTTTATTATACTCAAAAAAATTGCGTAAGCGTTCCCTGATTAAACGTAAACAATGTTCTACAACACTAACTACTTCTGCTTCCCTTGCAATTTGCTGCTGCTCTAATAATGTGATCAGCATTTCTCTTTTGCTGCGGTATAATTTACGTACATCTACTATTTTCATGGGCAGGGAACTAATGGTCATTGCATTTAACATTCTATATTCCACTGAAAATGAAGGGTCTTCTACTATGATAAGTGAATTTTCATTTCTCATAATTGCCACCTTATTAGCAGATTATATATTTGAATTCAATTTTACAATATTATTATATCTCAATAAGAAGGAATGAGTGTTATGTGATTGTTAAGATATCCTTAATTATTTAGTACTATATGTGAAGTAGCTTTACGGCATAAAATAGCGTTGGGTAAAATAAAAAAAGGAAAGCATTTCGCTCTCCTTTACATTGATTATTTATTACTCCTGCTCATATTCAGACAGTTGCTGCTTTTTCACGCTGCATCCCTTTTTCCCAAGGCCATAAACCAAGGGAATGGCCACACTATGCAGTAATAACCATGCTCCCCAACCAATTGCCGGCATTACTAACCAATTCATTTGATCACCTCCTGCATTTATTATCTGCGCAGAGGTATTTTTTTATTTATTGAAAGATTCATTCTATATGGATCCCCACTATTTTAAACAACTTACTAGCTGGTACGATCCCAAGCATGAAAGAACCTACAGCGTAGTACAACATTCTTTATTCATTTTTATTGTAGCATAAAAATAATAGGTGCATAATGCTAATAATAACGCTGTCGTTGAGAATAATGCAGCATATCCCAGGTATTCAGCTACGCCACCCAATATTGCCGTAGAAAGGGCATTGCCAATATCGCCAGCAGCAATCATGATTCCAAGAGCCGTACCTCGATTGGTAGGATGAATACGTTCTACTAAGAGCAAAACCAAGGTAGGATAAACAATGCCAAATCCTAAACCAAATAAAATACCTGACAAAATCAATATGACAGGAGAAATACTAATAAGCAGCAATAAGATACTGAGCAGCATGGTTATGCTGGCATATACCGTTGCATTTACCAAACCGAGAATTTGATTGATCCGCTGAACAAAAAAACGAGAACTAATTACTGCAATAGCAAAGGCAATAAAAAACAAAGAATAAAAATGCAGACCTTGCTCAATAGCAGCAAGAGGTATAAAGGTAAGTACCGCACTGAAAGAAAAACTAGCAGCAAACTGACAAAGAGTTGCTGCAAAAACAATGTTAGAAGTAAGCACATCTTTAAATGGAGTCCGAGCAGCATTACTTGCCGCCAATTTAATTGGCTGAGAACGCCACTTCATCACACCAAAAGCAACCCCTATCAGAATAACGCTAATACCAACTAATGCATTAAAACCAAAATTATCAAAAGCTACCTGCGCTACACTCATGCTAATTCCCAAACCAAACATGGTAGTTAATGTATACATAGCGATTGAATTTGAATTACTGTCTCCAGATCCAATACTGCTGGCAAAGGTGACCGCTCCTGTACCGTAAAAGGCCTGCCCAACACCGTACAATAATCGTAAAACAAAAAAAGCAAGAAAGCTTGTGGACAGCCAATAACCAACCGTTGATAGTATAAGTAAAAGCTGACCAATCAGAATAACCGGACGGCTCCCTTTACTATCCACTTGAAGACCTATCCATGGCCGTATTAAAAGCGCACTCATTGCGGTAGCACCCATAATAATGCCAATTTGCGTTTCGGCAAAACCACGATTCTGCAAGAAAACTGGTAAAATGGGAACCAGTAAGCACATACCGAGAGTTGTATTCAAATGAGAAAATGCAATATTTTGAAATTGTTTATTCTTAAAAGTACTAAACAAACTAATCATAGTAACCTCGTTGTAATGAAATTTGCTGAACCCTCTTATCATCCACCAAAGCTGGTAAAAGAAAAACCAGTTAAAGCAATGCACTAATCCTTAGGACTTCTATCAGTTTACGATTGGGATTCTTTATGGAAACGATCAAACTTACTAATCGTATTTACAAGATGATTATTAAAAATTTGACGGGCAATAGCTAACAATTCTTGAATCATCGGATCCTGCAGCGAGTAGGACACACGTGTGCCCTCTTTTTGAGTTTTAACAATATTTTTATTGCGAAGAATTGCTAATTGCTGAGAAATAACTGCGCTTTCTACCCCACAGAGAGATTGCAATTCATTTACATTCTTATCTCCTTCACACAAAATTTCCAAAATATTAATTCTTAATGGGTGAGATAAAGCTTTAAAAAAATCAGCCTTAAATTGTTGAATCTCTCTATTCATTATCTTTTATTCCTACCTTTTCCATCCATATTCATCATTTAGAAACATCAATCTTTTTTAATATATAAATATAGTATTATTTGAATATATGATACTATGTATCTCACTATATTTCAATATAATAATGTTTCACATTTTTTTCATGGAGGTGTATAATAATGAGCATATTGTTTTTTTGAAGTGAAAGGAGTTTTTTTACATGACACGCGCTATTAGAATCCCACTAAAGCGTTATTTTACTAGATTTTTTAAAAAAGATTTATTAGCCGGCTTAACAGTAGGTGTTATTTCTCTGCCACTTGCCATGGCCTTTGCCATTGCCTCAGGTACAAATCCTGAGAATGGTATTTATACTACAATTATCGCTGCTTGTTTAGTTGCACTATTTGGCGGCAGCAAATATCAAGTCGCTGGCCCCACCGGTGCCTTCATTCCTATCTTATTATCGATTGTGCTTACCTATGGCTTTGAAAATCTGCTTATTGCCGGATTACTGTCCGGAATTATCTTAATTGTCATGGGACTTTTAGATATGGGTTCTCTTATTAAATTCATCCCCCGCTCAGTTACCATAGGCTTCACAGCAGGTATTGCCGTGACCATTTTTTCTGGTCAAATATCGAATTTTCTTGGTCTCACTGGTCTTGAACTCCATGAGAGCTTTCTAGCCAATATGAATGAAATTATAATTCACCTCCACACAATAAACCCTTATAGTACATTAACTTCTGTTATTTGTTTAGTAATCATTCTCATTACACCTCGTTTCTTACCAAAAATACCTGGTTCTCTCGTTGGATTGATCCTATCAACGATAATAGCGACTCTCTTTTACCCTAATGATGTGATTACTATACACTCAGCTTTTGGTGGAATACCTGGAGATTTACCACATATGCGGTTTCCTGAGATTACCCTTGATAAGATACAGCAACTGCTTCAACCTTCCCTTACCATTGCCATTTTAGGTGCTATTGAGTCCTTGCTGTCTGCCGTTGTTGCTGATGGCTTAACAGGTACACATCATAACAGCAACCGCGAATTAATTGGACAAGGTATTGCCAATATGGTGATCCCTTTGTTTGGCGGAATTCCAGCTACAGGTGCCATTGCACGAACAGCAACCAATATCAAGTCTGGCGCTGCAACACGTTACTCAATCATAATTTCTGCCATCTTTGTATTGATTTGCATGTTAATTCTTGCTCCTTACGCAGGCCTGATTCCATTAGCAAGTTTAGCACCCGTATTAATGGTTGTTGCTTACAACATGAGTCAACATCAAGCCTTTATCAGTATTTTAAAGGTAAAATCATTAAGTTCCGGAGTTTTAGTAATCACTTTTTTACTTACCGTATTAGCCAATTTAACGGCTGCTGTTGAAGTTGGTCTATTACTGGCAATGATGCTCTTCGTCAAACGCATGAGCGAAATCATGGTGGTAAGCCAGGTAGTACCTGATGACGAAAATCATTTGATAGAGATTTCTGAGCAAGATTCGCTTCATACACATGATTGTTCCCAAATTAGTATTTTCAGTATCGAAGGTCCTTTATTTTTTGGTGCAGCTCAGATGTTTTCAGAAAGTATCATGAATACCATTCACTATGACCCAAAGATCATTATATTACGGATGAGCAAAGTTCCATTAATGGATATCACTGGTGAGAATCATCTACGTATGATCGTGGAGAACATTCAGAAGAAAGGGATCATTGTATTACTGTCCGGTTTAAATGAACAACCTAAGAAGAAAATGCAAAAAACCGGTCTTTATAACAAAATTGGTGCAGACCATATCTTCCCTCATACAAATAATGCCATAGCTTACGCTCTGCAACATATTAATAAAGATCACTGTCTCATCTGCCAAAAAGGTAATATGAATGAATGTGTATTGAATAGGAAATAACATTTTATAAGAAAAAAGTTAACATATTTGTCTCCGCATAGAAAAAGAGTGTGTCTATGCGAAGACATCACTCTTTTTCTCTCTTATAAAGCTACTTATTTTCTAGTTTAATTGCATTTTACGTTTTGTATCATACTATATAATATAACTAAAATAAAACAGCTTTATTTTTTATTAACAATTTTCTAAATATTCCGTTTAATTTATAGACTAACCAGATTGGGAATGATATAATAAAATCAAGGAGATGATAACTATGTTTAATAACTATCCATCTACTTATTTATTACTATTATCCCTAGTAATCTTTTTAGCTATTTCTTTTCTTGCCCCTCTCATTGGACCATGGCATATGTTTTTTTCCATCGCAATGTCAGTTCTTAAATTTGCCGGTACCATTGTCTGTGTATTTTTCTTACTTTGTGCAATAATAGAAATTACTCATAATCTATTCTTTAGGAGACATCATCATTGAACACTTCCATTAAAGTTAACGTGCTAAGAAGGAAAACTTCATTGTTTATCTTGTAGACCTTACAAATTTCTTATGATTTTTGTAAGGCTTCTTATTTTTCTTCTCAAATAACCTCCCTTTCTGAAGATAAAATATATAAGCGCAAGGAAAAATTTCCTGCGCTTATATATTTTATCAATCTTATCCCTTAGATTATTTACTCTAATAAGAATTTTATTTCTCTAAAATGCTCTTCTTCTCTGCTATTTATCCAGCATTTTTTTTATAATATAAGCTACACCCTTGTCATCATTGGAAAGAGTTAAATGCTTGCATATATTTCTGACCTCTTCTTCCGCATTGGCTACTGCTACACTGATACCAACTTTTTTCAGCATAGAAATATCATTAAAATTATCCCCAATAGCCATAATATCATCCAAAGAAACATCCAAATGAGCTGCTAGATGATCTAACGCATTTCCCTTGGATACCGATGGATGTATCATCTCAAAAATATCTTTGCCTGCTATGGTCATTGACATGCCAGCATAATTACTAAAGTATTCTCGCCCATGCAGCAGCTTATCCTGATCGAGTGTGATCGCTGATATGTTACCAAAAATTAAATCTTGCTCAATAATTTCATTAAAATCGTTAATAAATACTGCACTATCTAAGGTTAGAAAAAGATCAATCCCTTCCTTAAGCTTTTCAGGTGTCATCTTTCTGACATGTTTTATCGCATTCTCATAATCGCTGGTGAGGATCGCATGAGCATTAGCTGGCATATAAACGGAGTGATCTGTACATAATGTGTAAAAATAACTACGATACTTGAGCCAGTCAAGAGCTTCTTTTACCTGATCCTTCGCCAAGCCAACAGCCTTAATCTGTCTTCCGTTTTTGTCATAAACAAATGCACCATTATTTGATATTACATGAGGATTCAGTCCCGCCCTCTGGCACAATGCCAATACATTACCATAATTACGGCCTGTTGCTATAGCAATTTCGATGCCCTCATTTTGGGCTGCTTTGAGTGCCTCAACATTTTCAGAGATTACTTCATGTTTAGAATTTAAGAATGTACCATCTAAATCAGATATGATAAGTTTCATAATCAATCACCGTTGCAAGAAATAAGTTAAAAGCCTTTTGGATTCTACAACGTTACTCATCCTTACTTCTTTCCTTTTTTAGTTATAGCTACTAAAGCTTATTATATATCTAACGATAATAAACTTCAATAATACAGGCAGTTACTATATCCTGCAGCGCCGTACCTTCAATGGGAATTAAGCCCCTATAGATTCACATAAAAAACTTATAAAACGGCTACAAAAATGCCACCAATATCTTGGTGGCAAGAACACATTTTATTCATACTGAGCTATCAGCACAATCAGAAATTCTGATTCATAAAGTTTACTGTGGATCCATGTATTCCAGCGATAACAGCCCCAATAACATCCCCAATCAAATCCAGATCCGTATCCAGTAAACTAGGCTGACTCACTAATGCAGGGTGAAAAAATGTATCAGTAAGAAATTCCATGATTTCATAAATTGTTCCCAGGCTTAGTCCTAAACATACAATTACTATAAATTTAAAGAATCGATTTACCGGAGATTTTAGCAATTGAATCACTAAAATATAGGCAAATAATGAAAATGCATAAGTACCAAATACATGTAGGAATTTATCGAAAATGAAAGAAGTTTCATATAAGTTCAGATAATAGCCAAAAAAAGCGTCACACAGGAGCGTAATTACCACCAGTATCCTAACATAGTTGTTCATATATATCTTATATCTGACTTCAGTAAATGTATACACAACCCACAGAGCAGTCGTCCCCAGCACGCTGCGAATATAGTCAAAGTGGTTTTCGCCAGCTAACCCAACGATTATTACAACTTGACTCATTAAAAAAAATATCATTAATCGACGTATCGTCTCTTTATAGTTGCCCATGGAACCCCCTGTTTATTCTAAGATTAGATTCCTCATCCTTACTAGTATACCCAGGAGTTATTAATTCATAAAACAGGGTTTTAAAAAAAATCAGTCCTGTTCTGTTAAAATTAACGGTCCATTAGACGTAATCGCAATTGTATGCTCATATTGAGCAGAGAGCTTACCATCAATCGTCCTTGCCGTCCATCCATTTCTATCCATTTTGCATTGCCATGATCCAACATTTACCATAGGCTCAATCGTTATTACCATACCGTCTCTCAATCTGATGCCTTTGCCAGGTTTACCATAATGAAGAACAGCAGGGTCCTCATGTATAACTCTTCCTATGCCATGTCCCGTAAAATCCCTAACAACCGAAAATCCTTCCGCTTCAACGCAGGATTGTATCACATGACCAATATCTCCTAAACGATTGCCGCTCAGTGCCTGCTCAATGCCCCTATACATAGATTCCTTAGTAACTCTCAATAAACGACTTGCCTCAGCTGAAATATTACCTACTGTATGAGTCCAGGCTGAATCAGCAAGAGCACCATGTAGATTCACCACAAAGTCAATTGTTACAATATCGCCTTCTTTAAGAACTTTATTATTGGGAAATCCATGACAAATCTCATCGTTTACAGAGGCGCAAGTCGCATACTGATAACCTCGATACCCTTTTTGCTCAGGAGTGGCATTCCATTTAGCTAAATAACATTCTACAAACTTATTAATATCTAATGTACTAATACCGGGTCTGATCATTTTTTTTATTTCTTTGTGACAAGAAGCCAGTAATTTACCTGCCTCGTGCATCATTTTGATTTCCTGCTCGCTTTTCAATATAATCATTTTAGAAGTTACCCCTTATTTATTTTGAAACTGCTTCTGTTTAAATAACATAAGCAGTTTCATTTATTTTATTCTTACTAACACTGCTATAACACAAAACTCCTACAGGCAGATATACCTTGTAGGAGCTTGCTGTTATATATACTCTATATCTGTAAACCGCTCAATCTATTCAATTGATAATCTTTCCAAACTATAATATTAATTTAAAAATAGTAGCAAAATAACACTGAACAATATAGTCTCTTCTAAAGCAGCATATGGAATTACTATATCTTGCAATGCTCTAACGACACACAAAATTCGTAAGAAGGTGAGGATTCTGAATCTGCCAAACTTGCACCAGTGGAGTATAGAAGCACGTGCTTTACAAATCACTTATACACCTTTTACCCATAATTATTGGGTACTGAAAAATGAAAATAATAATGTAATTGACCAAATCCACGGATTAGCCGTTGATCCGTTAACAGGAACAATAAAATCCATCGGAAAATCTTCTGATTTATTACAGGTAATTCGAGGTTCAAACTTTATCTGGTCTTTGCAGCCAAACCAAATGACTGTAATCTGCACTACCGGCCATGAAACTGAAACAAAACAACGATGGCAGGCAGCCATTAATTCTTTTCATGAAATAAATGCATTGCAGTTACATTATCCAAACTTATGGGAGCATTTTTATAAGAAGAACAGCAATAGTATCTTTAATACCATCGGACAAATTATGGGGATTGACACTCCCGAAAGTTTACTCCCAACTCGGGCACCTGGGATTCATTTAATTATTTCACAAGACATAATCAATCAACATCGCTATAAACCCAGAGGCACTAGGCACTACAATGCCTGACCAGTCTTCCGGCTTTTAATCTTTTCTTAGGCCCTTCTCTTTACCATGAAGAACAATGGGCTTAACAAAATTCTCACAACTTTGAGAAAGCTTACTGCCGCACCAAGTACCGCAAACAGCAGATAATATACTCCCCTGGCCATATCATATTTAAACCATTCCTTTACACCCTCAATAATTAAATGATCAATATTCACAAAAGTGAAAAGGTACGCAATAAGCAGCCCTGAAAAAAAACCGCCAATCATGACCCGGGAAACACCACCCACTATACCAAACATAAAGTAGTATCCGCTTTGGCCGATATCAACTTTAATAATATCTCTTACTCCTGCTATTATGGTTTTATCAATATTCAGAAATACAAAAAGATACGCGACGGCGATGCCAAGCAAAAAGCCAAAAACCATGATTCATCAACCCTTTCATCAGATTCCTTTTTAATGATATTTATCCAGCTCTTACACGAATTTTCAATTTACAAACCAGTATTATAATCACTAACAGCAAAAGCTGCTTTCTTTAGTATAACCAATATTCCAGCAATAGTCTATCTTGTACCAGAAAGTATACCCCTTTATACTAGGTTCCTGCAAGAAAAGTGCTGCTTTTCATATTATGATACATATGGGTTTTATGCCACTGCTATACATTCGCTGCCAGAAGCTTTTATATACTTTTATTACTCACATAAAAGCCAGTTCTATATACAATTGGCTTTCTCTTTGAATAATATTTGACATTTTACCTTCCATTCGTTACAATTAATGTTAGTGATTTAGATGGCTCCGTAGCTCAGCTGGATAGAGCACTTGACTTCGAATCAATAGGTCGGGGGTTCGAATCCCTCCGGGGTCACCATGTAAATTAAGCCTTCGCAGAGATGCGAGGGCTTTTCTTATGTCAACTTAGTGACGATTCTGGTGACAATTGTTTTCAACCATTCCCATATACACCATCCATATTGAATCGTGCCACCACTTTGCTTTATTTTAGACTGAACACTAGGAAAACAATCATTAATTACAGTACCCTTCATAGCTTTAACAGGAATCCATACAAGGATAGAATTGGGAATAATATCATCACATAACTCAAGTATTTTAGGCGTAATTTCTTTCGGGTATATGTTGTTGGCATTAAACTAGGGAGGTTTTCTTATTTTCTTTCCATGAACCATTTACCTTCATCATCAAATAAATAAACCTGCTTGTTACATATCCTGCAGGTATACCGTATCCCCATCCCTCCCGCCTTCAGCGACGATGCCTTACGTACATCTAAAAGGCGATCTACTTCAAATACTCGGCCATCTTCCCATTTCACAGATAAAGGACGAATATTTCCATGTATATCATGCTTTGCTATTACCTCAACAAATACCTTATATTTACTCATGTTTCCACCTCTTTATAGAACATATGTTTGGTTAAATTATATGAGTTTAGTAAGGTAAAAACAAGCGGTAATATTTACAAATAAAAAGCCGCCTTACTCATAAGAGGAAGGCAGCTTTTAAGGAATACTTATGAAAGGAAAGGTTTAGGTTTTAGCAGGTAGAATTACAATCGTTATCACAACCACAGAATAGTAGAATAATTATAATTATGATTATGATAGACCAACATCCACCATTGCGACCACCACATCCACCCCAACCACCAAATCCCATAAAAAGACCTCCTTATAGTTAATGGATGGTTATAATTTATTTTATGCTATTATGAGTTTTGTGTTACAGAATAACTACAAAAAAGCACCGTCCTACCAATTAAGGTAAGACAGTGCGCTTGCAATAATTTTATTTTGCAAGCACTGGTCATAGATCCAGTGCTTTATTATTCTTTCTATGTAGAAATGAGAGGTATTTCTCTGAGCTATACTTTATAAAACTCCTCAAAGGATGCCGTTACATAAGAATGATCTAAGACTCCCCCTAATTCTCTTATAGAGTGCATGGCAAGTATCGGAGTTCCCATATCTACGGAACGTATAGGCAATTGAGTGGATGAGATAGGGCCTATTGTAGAACCGCCTGCCAAATCAGAGCGATTGACAAATTTTTGTACTGGCACGCCTGCCTTTTTGCATATCTCTTCATAAACTGCATCCGAATGACTATCAGTGGTATAACTTTGATTGGCGCTGATTTTTATTACAGGGCCCTTATTTAAGATAGGCCGATTGACCGGATCATGCTTTTCTCCCATGTTAGGATGAACAGCATGAGCAAGATCAGCAGATATCATAAATGATTTTGCTAATGCTCTAAAAAAATCTTCTCGTCCTTTTCCTTGAGAAATAAGAATCCTTTCTAATACAGTAGCAAGAAAAGGAGAATCTCCTCCTTGCTTGGTTCTGCTGCCCACTTCTTCATTATCAAAGGCAACCATCACATTCGTTGCTGCTACTGCCTCTACTTTGCAAATTGCTTCTATCCCTGCATGAACCATTGCCAGGTCATCTAATCTCCCTGAGGAGATAAATTCATTATTCAGTCCTATAATGCTGCCTTTCTCATATTCATAAAGATACAAGTCAAAATCAATAATACTGGACGCAGCAACTGCCAACTCTTTTGCAATGGCATTAAGCAGTAAATTGCCTTTTTCCAGGCTTTCATTTACATGAGCCAGAAGCGGCAGTGTATCTCTTTGTGCGTTCAACTCTATCCCTTTATTGATTTCTCTATTCATATGTATAGCAAGATTCGGAATAATTAAAATTGGTTTCCTGATATTCACCAAGCGAGTCTCCGGATATAATACATTTTCACGTCTTAACGCGACTCTACCAGCCACTGCCAGCGGTCGATCCAGCCATGTGCTTACTATCGGCCCTCCATATATTTCAGTATTCAGTCTTATATAGCTGTTTTCGCTAGTCATCTCAGGTGCCGGCTTTATTCTAAAAGTTGGTGAATCTGTATGTGCCCCTATTATTTTGAAGCCATCTTCTATATCTCCTTTTCCCACCACAAAAGCCGCTATTGCAGAATCATTTTTGGTCACAAAATATTTACCGCCTTTTTTAAGGCTCCACTTTGCCGCTTCCTTAACTTCTACAAATCCACAGTTATATAATCGATTCTTCACTGTATTCACAGTTTGAAACGCTGTTGGGCTTTCATAAATAAAGTCTATAAGCTGTTGAGCAAAGTCTAATTTTTCTTTCATTTTAATAGCCTCCCTTTACAAATATCAGTACGTCCCTTGATTTCCAGCTCCTCCTGTAATTAGGAAGTAAATGTATCCTGACGTTTATTCTTATTAAAATTTTCTAAAAAAATCTGTTCTATTCCTATTTATCTCTTCAAATACAAATCTCCTGCAAAATTGTATTTCTTTATATTATTACTATTTACATCTTCTAATAGACTAATATATCAAAAAAATCCTGAAAGGCAGCCCGACAGCCTTTCAGGATTCCTGTAATTCATTTGCGGTTCCTCTCCCATCTTACTGTACGCCTCTAAGCCACAATCTGCTTATCTTCCTTCAAAATATGTTCAACAAGCCATTCACATACAAAATCCAATATTCCTATCAAGTATTCGTTATGGCCATTATCAATTTTATTGAGGTCAACATTCTCCATTTTATCCAAAAAATCATTGTGGGCAACTTTGTGTGAAAGAAATTTTTTATAGCCAATACTTTGCATGTATTCTTCCTCAGCCTTAAAGTGATAGATTGTATAGTTCTTCAGCTCATCGATGATTTCAATGATGTCGTCGTACTTATCCGTTATCAGTTCATTTTTTAACAACTCATAAATCCTGCCAGCTATTTCAAATAACTGCTTATGCTGTTCATCAATGGCTTCAATTCGCAAACAATATTTGTCTTCCCATTTTACCATATGTATAGCCAACCTCCTGTAATCGTAATATGAAAGCAATGTAACGATTTACTTTAGATGATTTATTCTCCTAATAACGACATTTTCCTCTATTATTTTTCAAATTAACATTATTTGTTACATAATAGTACTTTCGGAAGAACATCTGCAGCAATGTATAGAATATACTAATGTGTAAATACTTTATGAAGGTGAATCTTCAATATTAGATTGGGGGACACAATATGGATAAACACTTAGATTTTAGCAATCTAGTTGTCGGCGTAGATAAAAAGGTACCTTTGAATAATAAGGAATATGTTACTGCGATTAATTTTGACAATGCGGCTACTACTCCGCCACTCTATGCTGTCATGCAAGAAATTGAAGATTTTGCTCCCTGGTATTCATCCATTCACCGTGGTGCAGGGTATAAGTCCATTCTTTCATCGGATGTATATGAGGAAGGAAGAGACATTATTAAGAGCTTCGTTAATGCTGATAAAAAGAGAGATGTCCTTATTTACACCAAAAATACCACAGAGGCAATTAATTTATTATCTTATATTTTAGCGGAAAATGACGATCAGCAAGTAATTCTTTCCACAGATATGGAGCATTTAGCAAATGATTTACCTTGGAGAGATAAATTTGCCATTGACTATGTGAGTATTGATCAATCCGGGATGCTCTCCTTGGAAGATTTGGAAATGAAATTAACAAAATATAATGGTAAAGTCAAAACAGTTACTATTACTGGTGCTTCCAATGTAACCGGATACAAAAACCCTATTTACAAAATCGCTAGAATCGTTCATAGACATGGGGCGAAGCTTCTTGTCGATGGTGCACAATTAGCACCTCACTGTCCTATTGATATGAAACCTTATGATTCGCCAGAACATATTGATTATCTGGTATTTTCAGCCCATAAAATGTATGCTCCTTTTGGCATAGGAGTTCTGATTGGACCTAAAGAAAGCTTTGAGGGGCAGGAACCATTTTGCAAAGGCGGTGGAGCTGTAAAGTTAGTTTCACACCAATTTATCAATTGGAGTAATCCTCCTGATAAAGAAGAAGCAGGTACTCCAAATGTCATGGGAGTAGTAGCGTTATTAGCAGCGATAAGAACTCTGAAATCCATTGGTATGCATGTTATCGATCAATATGAACAAAAGCTAATCCATTATATGATTGACAGATTATCAGCAATTGACGATATAAAACTCTATTGCTGTGCAAAGAAAAATGAAGATAGAGTAGGGATCATATCCTTTGCTCTTTCTGGAATTCACCATGAAGCATTAGCGACCATTCTGTCACAAGAAGCTGGCATCTCTGTCCGAAGCGGTCTTTTCTGTGCTCATCCTTATATTGAAAAGCTCCTAGGTTTAACAAATCAAAAACTAAAGTATTTTCAAGATAATCCTGATTTACCATGCCCTGGTTTAGTTCGAATTAGTTTATCCTTATATAATAATTACCATGAAATTGATATTATGGTTGATTTATTAAAAAGAATTGCCAAAAACAAAGATGCCTACAAGCAAAAATACAATGCATAAAGCAATAACTGACTTTATATTAAAACACTATTTACGATGGTAAATAGTGTTTTCTCTTGCCAAATTTGCGTTTTAACAGGCAACAGCTACATTCCTTCTCATTCACGTATTCAGAATACATAAGTTTAT
Source organism: uncultured Pelosinus sp. (assembly GCA_963526485.1). Taxonomy (GTDB): domain Bacteria; phylum Bacillota; class Negativicutes; order DSM-13327; family DSM-13327; genus Pelosinus. The sequence goes on along the minus strand of CAURNS010000005.1, from coordinate 69,277 downwards.
AGCCTTAAAAACTATTGCCTAAGACTTACTAACTCTCATATAATAAAAAAGTACGTGAAGGAGCGATATATAATGACTGAATTAAAAAACATGACTAACTCAGAGTTACAAGAATGCTATGCCGAATTGTCTCATACCTATGAAAATTTTCAAGCCCAAAACCTCAAGCTGGATATGTCACGAGGTAAACCCTGCACTGACCAGCTAGATCTGTCTGTAGATCTTCTGGACTGTCTCAGCAAAACGGATTATAAAGCAGAAGATGGCACCGACTGTCGAAATTATGGCGGTATGGATGGTATTCCAGAAGCAAAAAGACTTTTTTCCTGGATCTTAGAGGCTAAACCAGAAGAGATTATCATTGGGGGAAATTCCAGCCTAAATATGATGCATGATCTACTTTCTCGCGCCATGCTGCATGGCTTGCCAGAAAGTGAATTTCCTTGGAGTAAATTACCAAGAGTAAAATTTCTCTGCCCTAGTCCTGGCTATGATCGGCATTTTGCCATCTGTCAGCACTTAGGAATTGAAATGATCACAATCAACTATCTGGATGATGGTCCGGATATGAACCAAGTTGAGGAATTAGTAGCTGCCGACTCAACCATTAAAGGCATTTGGTGCGTACCAAAATATAGTAATCCTACTGGTATTACTTATTCTGATGCAGTAGTAAAACGGTTGGCAGCAATGCCTGCTAAAGCCCCTGATTTTCGCATATTCTGGGATAACGCTTATGCCGTACACCATTTGACTGCTGCTCCAGACCAATTATTAGATATTCTAAAAGCCTGTAATCAAGCGGGTCATCCTGACCGGGTCTTTGAATTTGCCTCTACCTCCAAAGTCAGTTTCCCTGGGTCTGGTATTGCGATGCTGGCCAGCAGCGCTAAAAATATTAGCTGGCTTAAAAAGCAGCTTAATATTCAAACGATTGGGCCCGATAAATTAAACCAGCTGCGTCATGTTCGTTTCTTTAAAAATAAAGCAGGAATTGAAGCACATATGATTCGTCATGCAGCCATCATTAAACCTAAATTTGACTTAGTTCTAGAAATTTTACAAGCTGAACTAGGCGGCAAGAATCTTGCCTCCTGGAGTAACCCGCAAGGTGGTTATTTTATCAGTCTGGACACCCTGCCAGGCTGTGCTGAAAAGATTGTAGCGAAAGCTGCTGCTGCTGGCGTCCTGCTTACTCCTGCAGGAGCAACCTTCCCTTACGGCAAAGATCCTGAGGATAAAAACATCCGTCTTTCTCCTACTTTTCCTCCACTGTCAGAGTTAAAGCAGGCAATGGAGCTTGTAGTGCTTTGCGTTAAATTAGTCAGCACGGAACTGGAACTGGCAAACAGGAGTACTACCGCTTTAAACTAGAACTGAAAGTACCTGAAGTAGAGATTAGTTAGGATTATTGTACAACACTTCTATAAGCTATGAACCAAAGAGGTCGTCTAAAGCTATCCAGCTTTTAGACGACCTCTTTGGTGTGACTACTAATTATAAATTTACCAAAATATATGGAATTAGAGATTATTCTGTGCATCTTCTTAAGATCATATCTACATGCGGTATGCCATCTTCTAGATAAGTATCAGAGATTGCAGTAAAACCAAATGAAGCATAAAAATTTAATAAATATTCTTGCGCCTGAATCCTAACCCTGTTCTCATTCAATTCATCATATACGAAATGAATTGCTTTATCAAGAAGATCTCTTGCAATACCATCTCCTCTATGCTCTTTATGAACCAATACCCTGCCCAGCGCTACTTCATCAAAAACGGTTCCTTTTGGTAAAATCCTTAAATAAGCGATAATTTCACCATCTTTTTCTTTAAATAGGTGATAGGCTGCCTTGTCTTTTCCATCTATTTCAGGATAAAGACATTTTTGCTCTAAAACAAATACAGCAACTCTTTCTTTTAAAATATTATATAATTCATCAATAGTAAGATCATTATATTGCTTCAACATCCAGCTCAAAATAAAGTCTCCTCACACCTCTTCTCCATCGCTGCCAAATGCCTGAAGAGCTATTGGCAGTGCCTGAATCACCACATGGCCTGCTGCTGGTAACCCTACTAGAATCGCGCTTATAATTTCTTCTCTTGTAGCACCAAGTGACTTCGCATGTTTTACATGAAACGGTAAGCCACTTTCAAGTCTTAATACCGATAATACAGCCAAGTAGGAAAGGGATTGAGTCTTGGCATCCAGCTTACTTGCCTTACCCAACTTTTGTACCATTTCCATCCATGATTTCTGCTGATCAGGCGCTTCCGTTATAAAAGTCTCAAAAGCGTTGCTTATTAATGATTTGTCCGTCATACTTTAGCTTCTCCTTTATTCATATGATATTTGGGCTTACTGATTTCGTTCCAAGACTTTTAGCCATTCCTGCTTTTCAAGAAAGCTTCCTTTTACATTGGATTCCATCTCCAAAAACATCTTATAGGGCATAGCAAATGATAATATATCTTTATCACACTTAGCTCTAACCGTGATGTCGGTCAAACCGATAGTAGCCTTAGGAAGCTCAGACTTACTTTCTTGATAGGGAATGATTCCAATGCTCTGACAGCCGGCACCAAACGGAACGATAACATTGTCATTTGTTTCCCGGGCATAATTCGCCAAAACCACAAGGGCAGAAAGCTGATCCGGATTGGCAAGAAACACAACCACTTTAGGAGTTTCCGTCTCTGATAATTTTTCCAGAGGCTTAAAGATAATATATTCCGTCTCAACATCAATGATAGGCAAAGCATCAACAAACTTTTTCGCTATTTCAGGATTTTTTTTATAACCTTCACCGTGTTCTAAGTGAGGCATCTTTTGTGCAATATTTTTACCAAAATCTGTTTTGCAGAAATCTTCATTGCCTGTAGAAAGAAAGTGTTCAATACCACCAGGAAATTTCTCGTATACATTACCAAAACCCAAACCAACACCTCCACCTAAACAGCCGAAGGTTTTGCGGTCAAATACTGCAGTCTTACCTTTGGCAGCCCCATTTAACATAGCCACTACACAGCCCCATCTTCCTTCCAGAAACTGCAATGCGCCTTCCGGCTTTTCATCTGATAGTACAACTGCAACTGGTGAGTACCGCAGTTGAATCGCTTGTGCTATTTTGCTTTCCATCTCAATATCCCCTTTTTTCAAAATTATGTTATAGCTTTACCCAGAAAACTACAGGTTACTCTTGATTTTTTACACCACTCGGCACATGCCCTGTAGGTACAACCTTAGATGCATTGACACAATAGGTGTGCTGATCATCAAAGAAAATATGGGGATTAAAACTTGCTAAAATAGGAGCTTTGTCCAATCCGCCTAAAAAAAAGGCTTCATCTACTCGGATGCCCCAGGAGCGTAATGTTTTGATTGCCCTTTTATGAGCTGGTGCATTCCTCGCTGTCACTAATGCTGTTCTAATGGTCTTCTGCTTCTTATCCTTATAAGCCTTTTGTACATTATTTAAAGCCGTTAAAAATGACATAAAAGGGCCAGGCGGTAAGGGAATCTCACTCTTTTCTACTTCATGCTTTTTAAACTCTTCCAACCCCATCTCCTGAAATATTTTTTCCGCTTCATCACTGAATATTACCGCATCGCCATCAAACGCAATACGGATTTCATCCAAATCTTCCTCTTTATTCAAATACGTTCCTCCATAAATCGTAGCGCTTGCATGCCCATTTTGAAGAGCAAGCCTTACATCCTCAGGGTTGGCAGATAAAAATAAATCAGCGTTAAAGGCTTTTAAATACTTATAGGGAGATCTTCCGCGCGTAAAAGCAGCTCTGGTAATAGTAAGACCATGCTGTTCAATGGAATTAAATACTCGCAATCCTGTATTCGGGTCATTCTTTGATATTAAAATGATCTCCACCATATGTTGCCCAGTTTCAGGATTACGAAGACTTAACAACCTTTTTATTAATGGAAATGCGACTCCAGGATCTAATTGCTCATTTTCATGCTGTATTTGATATTTAGTATACTCGTCCTCCCCATCCTCTTCAAATATCCTATTACTTGCATCTAAATCGAAAAGAGCGCGTGAAGATATCGCAACTACTAACTTCCCATCCAATGTAACCGGCATAACGTCCCCCCTACTTAGAATTCTTGTAGCTAATGCAGCAAGGTCATCATTACTTCCAATTCTTTACCATAGCTAATCTATTTACCATTCAAATAAAAAGTCCTGCAAGTTATACCTTGCAGGACTTTATTTAGTATCACACGGTCAAGGTAATAATACCTTCCTGAACGCCAAGTTTTACAGCACTGCCTTCCATGATTTCACCCCGGACGATTTTCTTACTTAATTCCGTTTCAATCGCCCTGCTAATTTGCCGCCGCAATGGTCGAGCACCAAATGCCGGATCATAGCCATCTTTAGCCAGCAAATCTAATACTGCTTCATTCCAATCCAGGGTAATATTCATCTGCTTTTGCAGCCGTTTACTCAGACTATCCAGCAAGATGCCAGCAATCTTTCCTACCTGCTGCTTGGTGAGTGCATTAAAAACGATAATATCATCAATACGATTCAAAAATTCCGGCCGGAAATGAGCTTTGAGCATAGTGAGCACTCTTTCTTTGGCTTTTTCAAACTCATTTTGCAAGATCTCGGCTGAACCTAAATTAGATGTCATAATAATGACCGTATTCTTAAAGTTAACAGTTCGTCCTTTCCCGTCTGTCAGACGCCCATCATCTAATATTTGCAGCAGCACATTGAAAACATCGCTGTGAGCCTTTTCAATTTCATCCAGCAAAATTACACTATATGGCCGACGACGCACGGCTTCTGTCAATTGTCCACCTTCATCATACCCAACATAACCCGGAGGGGCACCAAGCAAACGAGCTACCGTATGCTTCTCCATATATTCACTCATATCCAGGCGAATCATACTTCGTTCATCATCGAATAATACTTCTGCCAGAGTTTTAGCCAGCTCAGTCTTACCAACCCCTGTTGGCCCCAGGAAGATGAAAGAACCAATAGGACGATTAGGGTCCTTTACTCCTGCCCGTGCTCTGACAATGGCCTCACTAACAGCCTGCACCGCATCATTTTGACCAACTACCCGTGTATGCAGAATAGTTTCTAAATTAGCAAGTTTTTCTCGCTCTCCTGCCAGCATACGACTGACAGGAATACCAGTCCAGCGACTGACAATCTTGGCGATATCATCTTCCCCGACTTCTTCTTTTAACATGACTTTATGATCATGTTTTTTGATCAGCGACTCATCTTCATTTTTCAAACGCGCTTCCAATTCTGGTAATTTTCCGTATTTTAATTCTGCTAAATGAGTTAGATCATAGGCTCTTTCCGCAGTCTCCATCTCGGCTTTAACTGCTTCAATTTCTTTTTTTAAGCCGCGTAAACGTAGAATGGCTTGCTTTTCTCCTTCCCATTGAGCTTTTAATACATCGGTTTCTTGCCGAAGAGTTTTTAGCTCTTCCTGAATATTGATCAGTTTTTCTGAAGAAGATGCATCACTTTCTTTTTTAAGGGCCTGTTCTTCAATTTCCAGTTGCATTACCCGGCGTAAGATTTCATCTAATTCACTGGGCATAGAATCAATTTCTGTACGTAATTTAGCAGCAGCTTCATCAACTAAGTCGATTGCCTTATCCGGTAAAAATCGATCAGAAATATATCGATCAGAAAGTACAGCGGCTGATACCAGTGCTGCATCTTTAATACGAACACCATGATGAATTTCGTAACGTTCCTTTAAGCCCCGCAAAATGGAAATGGTATCTTCTATTGTAGGCTGATCGACCATAACAGGCTGAAAACGCCGTTCTAATGCAGCATCTTTTTCAATATGTTTACGATATTCATTTAAAGTAGTAGCACCAATGCAGCGGAGCTCGCCTCTGGCTAGCATAGGTTTTAAGATATTCCCAGCATCCATGGCTCCTTCGGCAGCACCAGCGCCCACTACAGTATGAAGTTCATCAATAAACAGCAATATCTTTCCTTCTGATTTAACAATTTCATTTAACACGTTTTTCAAACGTTCTTCAAACTCGCCTCGATATTTAGCACCAGCTACCAAGGAACTAAGATCAAGAGAGTACAAGCTCTTATTCTTCAATGTCTCTGGTACATCTCCGGCTACAATACGTCGGGCTAACCCTTCTACAATAGCCGTTTTCCCTACGCCAGGCTCACCAATCAGCACCGGATTATTTTTGGTACGACGAGATAAGATTTCTACTGTCCGACGAATTTCTTCATCTCGGCCAATAACAGGGTCCAACTTTCCCTGTTTAGCCATATCGGTCAAATCACGACCATATTTAGACAAAGCCTGATAGCCCTCTTCAGGGTTATCATTAGTAATCCGCTTCCCTTGCCGATAATCCTTTACAATTTGCTGAATGCGATTGCGATGTAGTCCGAATTCACGACAGATTTCCACCACATCACTATCACCGTCTTCTATAATCGCCAGCAGCAAGTGCTCCGTACTAATAAATTCATCTTTCATACCAGCAGCAATTTTTTCGGCTAAGCCCAGCACCCTGATCATTGCCGTATTCATTCTGAGGCTGCTATCCTGCCCCCGAACGGAAGGCTGATTGGTTACTAACTTTTCTAACTTAATTTTTATAACTTTAGCATCAATTTGGGATTGAGTCAGAATCTGTTCCATCATCCCTTCTTCTTCTTTAACTAATGCTAATAATAAGTGTCGTGTACTCACTTCTTGATGATAATGTAAGGCAGCTAATTGCTGCGCTTCTGAAATAGCGGCTACTGCTTTTTGTGTATATTTTTCTTGGCTCATTTTACATAACCTCCCATGTACATTTTTGGCTCAAAAGCCTTTTATTTTTGCTTTAATAAACAAATCACTGATAATTCCTATCTATTTTCCCGATCTCTTTCGCAGGGTCGAAATTTGTTTATAAAGTTCAATTTCTTCAGGACTTTGATTACGAGGAATATCAATATAAACTTTTATATACAAATCGCCCAAGGTACCATTTTGACCTTTAAAGCCTCTATTTTTCAACCGCAGTTTCTGAGCTGAACGTATTCCTGGCTGTATGGTTACTTGCACCATGCCCTCTGGCGTCTGCATAGATACTTGGTCACCTAAAACCGCTTGTTCAGGATGGATCAATAAATCACCTTCTAGATGTATCTGATCCACTACACGCCATATGGCATGGGACTTAGCCTGTACATGAAGATATAAATCACCATTTGGACCGTCATTTACGCCCTTTCCGCCTAATCCCTTGAGACGCAATATAGTACCTGGATACGATTTACCAGGGATTTTCACTTTTAGCTTTTTATGTTCATCCTTGGTTCCCGTTCCCCCACAAGCACTGCATACCCCTCGATTAGAGAAGCGGCTGCCCTCACAGGCGTCACAAAGGGCTGGCAAGTTAATCTGAATATCTTTTTCAGTACCTGCCATCAGCTCTTCTATTGCTAGGCTGATTTCGACTTCCACATCTTCCCCTTTACGAGATCGGGGTCCTGTTCGATATCCATCAGCATAACTTGCCTGCTGTCTGGAAAATTCCTGACCAAAAATGGAGGAAAAAAAGTCACTGAAACCAAAGCCATCCATATGAAAGGTCTGGTATCCTGCATTTTCTGGCGGTGGCTGAAATTCCTGACCCATACGCCAATTCTGCCCTAACTTATCATATTTGGCCCGATTTTCAGCATCACCTAATACTTCATAAGCTTCATTGATTTCCTTAAATTTTTCTTCTGCCGCTTTTCTTCCATCTGCTTTTTGAACATCTGGATGGTACTGTCTAGCCAATTTCCGATACGCAGTTTTTATTTCTTTATCCGTAGCAGTTTTAGGTACACCGAGTACTTCGTAATAGTCAATAAATTTCATAACCTTCACCTACTTTCTAAGTAGCCGTAGAATACTCTTCTCACAGCTCAATTTATAAAGAAAATATACTTTGGGATTGTTAACTGCTCATGGCAAAATCGCATTTATCCTAAGACGAATCGCTTATAAACACTCCTAATTATCGATAAACCATTCAAATTTTGCATCAATCACTGTATTTTTATACTACGTTTTTTAGTTCCCTTACCCAAGCTTATATTACATCGCCTTCACTATAATCTTGCTTTATTTGACCTTTTGACCCAATGTAATGAAGAATCTTACTTTATTGTTAGTTTACCAAAATATCCTATTAAAAGTCAATATTTTTATTTGACTATTTGACTTTTATTTTTTTTAATCAATCTCGTCCATTCTATTTTCGAGTAAATTCAAGAAAAGGTCTTCTAGTTGTAACATCTACAACTAGAAGACCTTTTCTTGATTTCATCCTTCAGGCTAATACGATCAAGATATACACTCGGCTTTATGCCAATCATTTATTCTATCAGACTTGCTACAGGCTTGACTTTAGTAATAGCCTTCCAGCCATCCAGTCTTATCGTTTTACCATTATTACATTTAATAACTGGGCTTGGGTTCAGAAATTCTCCTAAATATACAATTTGCCCTTCCTGACCATCCTGCAATTGAACGGAATTACCTAAAATGCTGTACCGAAACTGATCAAGAAAGGTAGTACATATTCCAACGTCAAGCTTCGCGATCATATCAGACGCTAATGCATCTGCCGCCACGAAGGGAGTTACTTTATGATTATAGACCCGATCAGAAGTCATCGCATCATAGATGTCGGCAATTGCAATAACCCTGGCATAATGATGCACTTTGCCATGTTTGATATTACCAGGATATCCACTGCCATCCAAGCGCTCATGATGTTGTACAATGCCCAAAATAACATCATTCGAAAGTCCTTCTACACTACTCAATAAATTGTAACTATGAGTAGCATGAAGCTGTGCTAATTGCATCTCGTCCTTCGATAGTATACCCGCTTTTTTTAATATAGATATAGGAATTTGGGTTTTTCCTATATCATGCAATAATCCTGCAAGAATGAGATCATTAATTTCCGCTGCGCTATAATGCAGCCACTTGCCAATAAGTCCAGCTAATAGAGCAACATTAATAGAATGGCAAAACGTATAATCATCCAATGATCTTTCCAAATTCAGATAATTAATTGCAAAAGGAGAGATGACCAAAGGAGCTATTTGATTACTGGCAATATCCTGAAATTGACGTAACGCTACCTTCTTATAACTTATTATGGTATTAAACAACACCTTAATGTTATTAACTGCCATCCGATATTGCCTGAGTTGTTCAGCTTCAAACAATAGCGACTCCTCTTCCAATGACGATTGCTCTTTTATGTCGATTTCATGTAAACCAAAACTTGCCAGACGCTTTAATAGCTTCTCATTTAACACGGTACCTTCTGTTAATAGGGTCATACCGCGTCGATCCATAATTGGTCTTCCGACTTCCATCCCCGGCAAGATCTGAGATAATTTATAACGACAAATTGCAATGGCCATTGTAACATCATCCTCCGCCAATATTCATTCTATAAGAATCTCATAACTTTACTATTATACCATATTAATTTGTAATATTATTAATTTTATGTAAAATTTTCCTATTGTTTACATAGTAATGCATCCTCTGCCATAGTAGACAGAGGATGCATTACTATGCTTCTTAACATATTATTTGGTGCTGAAATACTCACATCCCCAGCGATAAAAGGCAATAAAACACCTCGACATTAGAAATGTAATAGCAATCGTATAAAAACTTGTAAACCAGCTCCAATGTAAATACTCGATGAGATCCGTATATAATTCAATAGGATATTCAATAGCCGTAACACCGGCACTAAATAGTGCTGCATAACAGAGAATTGCCCGAATCCCCTTCTCCCGGGTTACTTGATTATATAGAATGCATAACGTGGGAAATACCCATAACTCAAACAGGATACTGGTATTATAATAGTGCGGCAGCATCCGAATCGGATAATCCAATAATTTCAGATTAACAACGGGACTTCCCCAGATAAAGTCAACAACACATTTAAATAAGAAAATGACGACCCAATCTCGAAAATACCGCCAATCCACGACAAAGATCAATAAAAGTAAAGTAATGATTGCTGCCAATAAGGTAATAATAGTCTCTATAGCCAAGATTATTTCTTTCCTCTCTATAAATCGTATAAAAATATTTCATGATTTTATTTTGCACTAAAACTTATGATTTATCCTTATCCCTCAGGTATTAGTAATAAATCATAGGATATGTTCTTCAAAAAAGGTCCCTTCAATGGTTCGGCAGTACAGAAATAATTGTTTAATCGTAAGATGAGATCTTACTCAATCATTTGCAACTAGAATTGGACTAAAAAGTCAGCTAGAAGCGTAATTATATATAAGTATTTTATTTATTAAGGTGGTTACTATATGTTAGACATATTGATCTTTCGAATTATATTATTATCGTTTTTCATTATAATTGCTTATACTCTGGGAGATTGGAATCACATTGAAAAATATTATCCGACTATTCTCTTCGCAATGGTAGTAAATTTAACTGTCAGCTTTTTAACGTATCATCATGCTTTATGGCATTTTAATCCAGATTATCTGGTAAAGACATATACCAGCATAGAAATGCTTAACTCCTATATTGTCCTACCATCTACTGTCTTAGTTTTTCTGTCCAATCTTCCATCATCCAGTAATATCCTGCAATATGCCTACATTGTATTGTGGATTCTAATTTATAGCATTATAGAATTACTGGATCATCTAATAGGAGGAATTTCTTACCAGCATGGATGGTCATGGCAAATTTCAACCCTTTTTGATTCTGCTATTTTTTCGATCATCAGAATTCATTATACAAAGCCAGTTTGGGCCTGGGGTATTACCTTTATATTGGGAGCTGCCATACTAACTGTATTTAATTTCGGTTCGGCAGAAATGAAATAAATCAGTAGGTAATTATTTTTAAATTTTTATTAAGTAAGCCGTATCTTTTTTGAAGAAATATTGACTAAATAAATAACTAGTAAATAATAATAGTTATTCTGCTGTAGTAAAGTGATTAAGGAATTGCTCCAAAAGAACTATTGGCTACAGCAGATACAATCTTTATTTTAAAGCAGAATCCTGTAGGATGGCTGCTGAAGAATATAAGAAATAAAAAAAGTAAAAGATGAGGTGTTAGTAATGTCCAAAGATTTTTATTCTGCTTTAAAAGCAAGACGTTCGATCTATAGTATTAGTAAAGAAAAGATTGTTTCAGAGGAAAAAATCCAGGAAGTAATCGAAGCTGCTGTAAAACATAGTCCATCTGCATTTAATTCACAAAGTTCAAGAGTCGTCCTTTTGTTAGGAGAACAACACGATAAGCTGTGGAATATTACGAAAGAAACACTCAGGAAAATTGTCCCTGAGAATGCTTTTGCTCCCACTGAAGAAAAAATAAATTCCTTCAAAAGCGGCTATGGTACTGTGTTATTTTTCGAAGATGAAAGTGTCATCCAGGAACTTCAAAATCAATTTGCTCTCTATAAAGATAATTTTCCCATTTGGTCTCATCACGCTTCCGGCATGTTACAGCTTGTTATTTGGGCAGGCTTAGAGTCAGAAGGATTGGGCGCCTCCTTACAACATTATGGTTCTCTTATCGAGCAGCAAGTAAGTCAAGAGTGGAATGTTCCAACTACGTGGAAATTGATTGCACAGCTTCCTTTTGGTAAACCTACTGCCGAACCTGGAGAAAAGCAATTCAAACCATTAGAAGAACGCATTAAAATTTTTAAATAAGAAAAAAACACTAAAACATTTTCTGGCGTAATAGCCAAAAGCAGATCTAACCGTTCTAGGTTGGATCTGCTTTTTTATTAGTAAGCTTTACTCACCCGCCCGGCTTTTACCACTTTTCTGCAGATGCCTCTTTCCGAATTGCGTAAAAATCCGATAAACTCTGCCACCTCTTCGCATAATGGCAGCTGCTGCTCCATTGCTGTCAGAGCCTGATCAAGCTGCAAACCCGACAAGTACAATATCCGATAAGCTTTTTTTATAACATTACGAGTTTCTTCTTTCATTCCACCACGAATCATCCCTAGTTTATTTAATCCCGCTATTTTTCCAGGGTGACCATCTACTGTTACAAAAGGAGGCACATCTTGTACAACTTTAGAAAGACCACCAATCATGGCACCTCTGCCAATTCGTACAAATTGGTGAATCCCTGCTAACCCCCCAATCGTAGCCCTGTCATCCACTTCAACATGACCTGCCAAATTAGCAGCATTTGATAGAACTACATGACTGCCAATACTGCAATTATGAGCAACATGACTATAGGCTGACAGTAAGCAATTTGAACCAACCTGTGTTGTTTCGCCTTCACCAGTTGCTCTATTTATTGTTACAAATTCTCTGATTTGCGTATTGTTTCCAATGATTACATAACTTTTTTCCCCTTTAAATTTTTTATCTTGGGGTTCCGCACCAATAGAAACACTTGCATGAATTCTACAATTCTTCCCAATGCTTGTCCATCCGACAATATTGGCATGTGCTCCAATTCTACTGCCATTATCAATACTAACATGGCTTCCGATAACAGCATAAGGGCCAATTTCAACATTTTCGCCAATTTGGGCATTAGGTAATATCACTGCCGTTTCATGTATCTTCGTACAAATTAAAATCTTAGCCTGATTTTGTCCCATTCACAATGCACCTCAAATCCAATCATATATTCTTAAGACTGAGAAAAAAATGTAACGTACTGCATCTTTAATGACACTGCTGCCTTCTTATGTAGTCGGGAAATAAAATGATTTGCTCCATGTTTTCCAAATGCTGGTTTGTTTTTTCGTTAGTTTATCACTGATCAATTCCACTGCATTTATGCTTTTTAATTTCTGCCTTCTCTTTTCCCAGGGAAGTGAGGTATTGGAAACAATCGCCCAAACTCCCTGCTGAGACTGTAACAATGAATTCACAATAGCCGTTTGCTGTGATTCTGAAAGGTCCAGTTCTAAGATCATCATCATATATTTTTCCGTAAGTCTCTGACTTTCTTCTGCTTGATCTTCAAACAGTGTTCGCTGATTGGGCGGTAATAATTGCATAATTTTATCATTAGCATCCATGCGAATATCTTTCATTTGGCTTAAAGAATCTGCTAGGTTATATAAATCATTGACTTTATATAGACCACCGATGCCTTGTTTTTTTTGAATATCTTTCATCTGTTTATCTGCTTCTACAATAATTGCATCAATCTGATTTTTTTGTTCTTGGGGGAGATCTAAATTAACCCATAGTGCTTCCTGATACATTTCAGAAATGTCAATGTGAGCAGAACAAACCCCAAAGCCAAATATAATTTCCAAAAACACTATACAACAAATAAGTCCCTTGGCTATAATTAACATAATTGCACCCCTTTACTCATATTATCTCCCGGCAATACTATTTATCTATCTTCCCCTTCCCATCATCAGTCAAATTAAGCTCTTTTACGCTATTGTTTGCGGTAAATTTATTTTATAATAGATATCTTTATTTTCTCATTGAAAGCCTATATGAAAGTGCAACTTCACTAAATTTCTAACTATTAATTCACTTTTTAGAAAATCTTTATTTTTTTTTAAAATACAAATGCTATTCAAAAAAAAAATAATTAAAATAAAGAAGAAAAATAATCCAAGGATGGCTAATTCAGACAAGGAAGTTACCATAAAGAGGGTAATCAATGAAACTGTTATTAATGAAAGATGAATGCAAACTAACGGAAGCAATGTCCCATCTCCTAAAAAAAAATGGTTATGCAGTGGATATTGCGATGGATGAAGAAACAGGATTGGAGATGGCAACAACTGGACTTTATGACATTATCATTCTGGATCGCGTATTGCCTGGCCGAACTGGCATCACCTTTTTAAAAAAACTCCGTAACTTAAAAATTAACACTCCAATTCTTTTTTTAACACCCAAGGATACACCAAAATATCGAGTGGAAGCATTGGATGCTGGTGCTGATGACTCTTTGGCAAAACCATTTTTCACAGGTGAATTACTGGCAAGATTGCGCGCCCTAACTCGCAGAAGAGATAAGGACTTTATCGGTGATAATATTTCCGCTGCCGGACTAACTCTTAATCCATTAAAAGGCAAAGTAATTAAAGGCAACGAATTAATAAATCTTACCATGAAAGAATCTTTACTTTTGGAAATGCTTATGCGCAACTTTGGCCAGGTAATTACTAAAGAACGTATTATGGAGAAAGTGTGGAGTTATAACTCCGAAACGAATATTGCCAACATTGATCTTTACATTCATTATCTGCGAAAGAAACTGAACTCATCTAATATTAAAACCGTACGGGGAGTAGGATACTTTCTTCAAGAAGATACTTGTGTTTAATCCTATCTCCACATATAATCCATCACAATAAAATGAATGAGGCCGTGCTTTTTCAGCATGGCCTCATTCATTTTCCCTCCATTATTTAATTGACAATACATGAAAACTGGATAAAATGATTTATATGCATAAAGTTTGCTTATCATATTGAGTTCAATTCAGGGGTGAATAAATGTTACTTGAAATCTTTGATAGTATGTGTATCCTTTTAGCAAGATCAGAACAAAAACATTTTTCTTATACAAAAAAAATGTTAGATCAGTCAGGCTTAGAAATATCGCCAGGGCAGTTAGTCATACTTTATTCTCTGTTTAACAAAGATAATATTTCTATATCAGAACTTAGTAAAAATGTTTTATTAGATAATTCAACTCTGACGGGCTTGATTGACCGTCTAGAAAAAGCAGGTCTAGTATTACGAATCGATACTCCTAATGACCGACGCTCTTATCAAATTATTTTAACGGAAAAAGCAAAAACTCATAAATCAACCATTTTAGCAGTAATGAATGAAATTGAAAGCAAAATGCTTGAAGGCTGCAGTGAAGCCGAGATCTCTATGCTGCGAAGTATTTTACAGCGCATTCTGATTAACTTTAATGTATAAATTTAACTCTTTCTTTAAATAAGGCGGCAAAGGTATATAGAACTTTGCCGCCTTATTAACGCCATTACCTAACGCTGTTATTTCTTTTATTTTCCAACGAAAGCTGCTTTTCGTTTTTCAATAAAGGCAGTCATTCCTTCTTTTTGGTCTTCAGTAGCAAAACACAGACCGAATACTTCTGCTTCATAGGCTATTGCCGAATTCAGATCAATATCAAGTCCTGTATTGACTGCCGATTTACAAACTTGCACAGCAATTGGTGCTCTAGAGAGAATTTTATGAGCCATTGCCTTAGCCTTATCAATAAGTTCTTCATGGGCCACTACCTGATTCGCCAGACCGATGCGATATGCTTCAGCAGCATCAATCATATCACCAGTAAACAGTAATTCCTTAGCCCTGCCTTTTCCTACTAAACGCGGCAGCCGCTGGGTTCCGCCGAATCCTGGTGGTATACCTAAAGATACTTCGGGCTGACCAAACTTAGCTTTTTCGGAAGCAATGCGGATATCACAAGCCATAGCCAATTCACAACCTCCGCCCAAGGCATAACCATTTACAGCCGCAATAACTGGCTTAGGCAGATTTTCAATTTTGCTGAATACTGCTTGTGCCAATTGTCCCCATTGCCGGCCCTCTACGGCAGTCTTATCCTTCATTTCAAGTATATCCGCACCGGCAACAAATGATTTCTCACCGCTGCCAGTAATGATTACTACTTTGGCAGCAGGATTTGACGCCAGCTCATCAAACACCTGATCCAGCTCATATATCGTTGCTGCATTTAGGGCATTTAAGGCTTTAGGGCGATAAATTGTTACTGTGCTAATGCCATCACTATCAGTTTCTAACAATAAATTAGTATACTCTCCCATACCTAACACTCCTTATCTTTTATAAGAATATTTCACTCTGCTTGACCAAGGAATAAAGGCTAAAGCTCCCTACACTAGCTAAAATCATTTTCTAACTATCATTTTTATCGTAAAACTGCACCGGAAATTACCATACGCTGTACTTCATTAGTACCTTCATATATTTGCGTAATCTTAGCATCACGCATCATACGTTCTACTGGATACTCACGAGTATAGCCATACCCGCCAAAAATTTGTACAGCATCCTCAGTAACGGACATGGCAGCATCAGAGGCAACTAATTTCGCCATAGCTGCTTCTTTAGAATAAGGAAGATGATGTGATTTGTGATATGCTGCACGATATACCAGCAACCTTGCGCCTTCCACCTTAGCAGCCATATCAGCAATTTTAAATGCGATATACTGATTGCTGGAAATAGGCTTGCCGAATTGCACCCGCTCTTTGGAGTATTTTATGGCTTGTTCAAGAGCTCCTTGGGCAAGACCAAGAGCTTGAGCGGCAACACCAATCCGTCCACCATCTAAGGCAGTCATGGCGATTTTAAAGCCTTGGCCTTCCTTGCCAAGCAAATTGGCTGCAGGAACACGGCAATCCTTCATAATCACCTCACGCTGTACTGAAGAACGTATCCCCATTTTTATTTCTTTTTTCCCGAAGCTTAGACCAGGAGTACCCTTTTCCACGATAAAAGCGCTCATCCCCTTCAAACCGGCTGCTCTATCGGTGGAAGCAAATATCACTTCAATTTCGGCTTCTCCACCGTTCGTATTAAAAATTTTAGTCCCGTTTAAAATATAGAAATCTCCGTCCTTTGTTGCTGTCGTCGAAGCCGCGCTTGCATCTGTACCAGCATTCGATTCTGTCAAGCCAAATGCTCCTAATTTTGTACCTTCCGCTAACGGCCTAAGAAATTTTTGTTTTTGTTCTTCCGTGCCATAATTAAAAATAGGCCATGCACATAGTGACACGTGTACGGAAAGTCCAATGCCTGTCGATCCGCATACACGGGAAATTTCTTCAACAGCCATGGCATAGGATAAAAAATCACTTCCTGCGCCGCCATATTCCTCTGGATAAGGTAATCCCATAATACCAAGCTCACCCATTTGGTCAAAAATCTCCCGGGGAAAGTATTCCTTTTCATCCCGTTCTGCTGCCGTAGGGGCAATTGATTTCTCCGCAAAGTCTCTTATCATGCTTCGAATGTCTTCCTGCTCCTTTGTTAGTTCAAAATTCATAGTCTCCTCCTCCTAAATTTTTATTATCATGGCAAAATCTATGTGATACGCCAATTGCGTAAACCACCGATAAATTATTTTGTATAAACATATTTTGCATACAAAATATAATTTTAAAAAATTTTATATTTTAATAAATACTATCTCCATAGTTAACTGTATATTCTAACTATTAATTTGACAGTTAGTTCATTTCCATACAGCAGAAGGAAAATCTCACTAAAAATTTCCCTCTTCCGGTGAACGAAATTGCTCCTCTGGCAGTGTTAATAAATGATCGATAGTCTGCAGCATTTTATTTTTTGCCTTAGGCAGTAAGCCATTCACATAGGCATATTTGGAATGATGATCACTATACAGCTTACTTGTAACATTAACTCTGCACCATTATGTAAAATAGACTGGTCGTCTATAAATTATTGTAATAATGTGGTGATCACTTTTATAACCACCACATTATGGTCTTGGTATAATCGTATCCAGTGCATAATCAATAAACTTATCAATCGGCCCAAGATCATGATTTACTTGCATGCGAATGAGCGCACCCTCCCATGAAGTATAAAGGAACTCTGCCATCGATTCTGCATCGTGCTCCAATGATATCTCTCCGCCTTTTTGCCCCTCTTTTATACAGGCTGCAAACAACGCTGTCCATTTATCAAATTCTCGTTTAAGAGCATTACACATGGGAACACTTGGATTTTCCACTTCAATAGCCAGTTTAGCTACCAAACACCCTCTGCCCCAGCCATGTATGGCATAATAATCGCGAATTCCCAAAAAATATGCTTTTATTTTTTCTTTAGAAGAACCTCCTACACCTGATAGCTTCTCTTTAATAGAATTGACCAGTTGTTCTCCATAATACTCAATAATTGCCACACCAAAGGCTTCCTTAGACTCAAAGTAGTGATAAAATGATCCTTTGGGAACATCTACTGTTGTTAATATTTCTTGTATGCCTACAGCATGATAGCTTTTAGCCAGCATTGCTTTGGCACCTGCTTTAATCAATTTTTCTTTTGTTGTATTTTTCATAACTAAATAATAGACCAGTCGTCTACAAAAGTCAAATACTTTTTCTTTTGTATTTTCCTAATAAACAATTCTCCAGTCTGTTACAAGGCTAGTATCGATATTCAACCTGAAGAGAAATTGAAACGGCTTAGCAATCTCAATTTCTCTTTTATATCTCCAGATTGTATTTTCTTAGCACATATCTTTTGCTGGAACTGGTCCCCGGGAAATCGCAATACGGCCTGTGCGTACCAATTCAATAATGCCAAAATCCATTAATACTTCACATAGTGCATCAATCTTTGCTTCCTCGCCAGAAAGTTCGATGACTAGGGTTTCCCTGTTAACATCCACAATCTTAGCACGAAAAATTTCTACAATATCAACAAGATCAGAACGATTCGCTTTATTAGCCCTGACCTTAATTAAGGCCAATTCTCGTTGAAGAGAGTCCACGTAGGTCAAGTTGGTAATCTTAATGACACTAATCAGTTTTGATAATTGATTCACAACCTGTTCTAATTCAAATTCATCTTCCACTTCAACACCAATGGTGATTCTTGTCGTATCTGTTTCTTCTGTGGGTCCAGCAGCAATACTTTCAATATTAAAGGCACGTCGACTAATTAATCCAGATATATGGGTTAATACGCCTGGTCTATTCTCCACCAAAACAGCCAATGTATACTTCATCACATATTCCCCCTTAACACCATTTGATCCAAACGACCACCAGGGGGAACCATCGGCAAGACATCTTCTGTTGCTGGCAGCAATACATCAACCAGTACCGGTCCCTCCATCTGCAAGGCTTTCTCTAATATCATGCTTAACTCTTCAGGTTTTGTTACTCGTAAGCCAGCAACGCCCATAGCCTCAGCGAGTTTTACAAAATCTGTACAGCCTTTCGTACTGGAATGTGAATAACGCTGCCCGTAAAACATCCGCTGCCATTGATTCACCATACCAAGAACTTGGTTGTTCATAACGATAATTTTCAGCGGCAATCCATTATCAGCAACAGTTGCCAGTTCCTGACAGTTCATCATGATACTGCCATCACCAGTAAATAAGACTACGGTTTTTTCAGGTAAGGTAATTTGCGCTCCAATGGCAGCTGGTAAACCATATCCCATTGTTCCTAAGCCGCCGGAAGTTAAGAAAGAACGCTGTTCTTTAAAACCATAGGTTTGTGCCGTCCACATTTGATGCTGGCCAACATCAGTCACGATGATGGCTTCCCCCTGGGTAAGCTCACTTATTTTTTCGATGACGGTCTGAGGCCGAATTTCCTCTGCCGATAATTTAGAGGCCAACGGTTTTTCTCGTTTCCACTCTTGCACTAAACCAGCCCATTCCGCGGCTGGCCACTGCCCTTTTTTACGGCCGTGCTCTGCTATTTTTTTACATAAGATAGGCAGAGACCACCGCAGGTCTCCAATTACTTTTAGGTCAGCGCGAACATTTTTATTTACTTCTGCCGGGTCAATATCAAAATGTATGATAGTAGCTTTCGGAGCAAAGTTCTGAACCAGACTTGTTACCCGGTCATCAAAACGCACACCAATCCCCATGAGAAGATCACAATCTATGGTCGCCATATTGGCCGCGTAAGTTCCATGCATACCTACCATGCCCAGATGCTCAGGCGCCTGACTTGGAATACAGCCTAGTCCCATCAAGCTAGAGATAACTGGAATCCCCGTCATATCAATTAATTTGCGAACTTCTGCTGATGTACCGGAAATATTTACACCGCCACCTACGAAAATCAGTGGTCTTGCTGCTTTTTCTAAAGACTGAACCACAAGATCGATTTTAGAGGCATCTCCAGAAAAGGAAGATCGATACCCTCGAAGGCAGACGGTATCAGGGTACTTAAAATCCAGAGTATCATTAAAAACATCTTTAGAAATATCGATTACAACAGGCCCTGGTCGCCCTGTACGTGCAATATAAAAAGCTTCTTTTATCACCCGAGGCAAATCCTGAATTTTCTTCACTAAATAGTTATGCTTAGTGATGGGAGTAGTAATGCCACAGATATCGGCTTCCTGGAAGGAATCCTTACCGATCAAAGGCACCCCTACCTGACCAGTAATTGCCACCAGAGGAATGGAATCCATATACGCTGTTGCAATACCAGTAACTAGATTGGTGCCTCCAGGTCCAGAAGTTGCAAAACAGACACCAGTCTTCCCTGTAGCCCGTGCATATCCATCAGCTGCATGCACCGCTCCTTGTTCATGGCGCGTTAAAATATGAGGGAAATTCGTGTTAAATAATGCGTCATAAAGGGTTAAGACTGCGCCTCCAGGATAACCAAATACGATATCGACCTCTTCTGCCTTCAAACATTCAATTACAATTTCCGCTCCCAGCATTTTCAAAGCAAATACCTCCTATTTTCTTTGATTTTAATGAAAAATACTATGCGTTCGTTTAAAAAAACTTTTTGAATCGCGAAGATGCGAAGGTAGCGAAGAGTAAGAATTAACCCTTGATTTTCTTTGTATTCCTTCGCGACATTCGCGATTTATAGTTTTTCTACACAACGCTATACTTTCTATTTTATAAGTAAAACAACCCTGCGCATAAATTCTGATACTAAAACAAAAGACCTCCGTCCCTTATAAAGGGACGGAGGTTAATCCGCGATACCACCCAATTACTATAGATATACCTATAGCATCTCAAAAGGTACGGAGTATAACTCTATACCTCGCGCGCAATAACGGGCGGCAATTCCTCAAAAGAGGCCCGGCGCAGCTTACTAAAATTCAGCCCGCAACTCGTGGATGATTTTCATTATATTCTCTATTACTGGCTCACACCATTCCCAGCTCGCTGTAAATATTCAATATAACTACTCTTCCATTCATCGTCTTTACAATAGTCTTTTTGATTATAATACAGAAAAATCCACTCTCTGTCAACACTATTCTTCACGAAACAAACAGCAGTTACAAAAATGTTCTACATTGCATTGCTTATGACAAGAAAAGCATTATAACATTTTTTCATGTTCAAAAACTCTGCGTAAAAAGGTAAGAGGCATATTACCTGATTTTAGATATATACTGTGAAAGGCCTGATCCAACGCCAGATCTTCCAGCTTTCCTTGCTGTGCTTTAATCATATCCGTCTTTAATTCCCATACTAGTTTGTTGCCGGTCAAGTAACAAAGAGGGTAAGACCGCTCCTGAGAATACCAATTGAGTTCGGCTTGTACCCTGCCAGAAACAAAACCTGTGACCTTTTGCAGCAGTTTGCCGGCATTAATAAAAGGATCTTCGGAAGATACATCTACCTGTATGCCTACATCCAGATATTTTTTATCTCCTGTCATAAAGTACAAATCAATCGCTACCCGGGCACCAATTCGTGAAATGTCTCTTTTAGCCGAAAAACGTGCTTCATCAGTCAAATCATCCATATAACCAATGTCCAGCATATAATCTTCTAACATAGTCGTCCAGCCTTCTGCATGTTCCAGAGCATCAAAGTGACGACGCACAATCGAAGGATGATTCGCTGCAGTAGCCAGCTGCAAGTGGTGTCCGGGAATCCCCTCATGAATCATCATTGAAGGAATGGAAAGCTCTGTATGCTCATCCAATAACTCCGGACTTAATGTAAGGTAAATCATACTAGTCTTTACACCAGACCTAAAAGGCGGCGGTGAAACCATAGCGCCAGCAGGAATGGAAGGCGCCATAAAGGATGGTGTCTGCATAATCATCATATCCTGCTCTTTAAAGATGGGAAACAAATCTTTTTTCTGAAGGTAATTCGTAATTTTATCCTTTTCTTTCTTATACCGCACGATTATATCAGATAAAGAATCCTTGTTATCTACTTTTACCCGATACTGCTGGTTTAGGAACTCATGCAATTCCTCCAGGCTGGTACTGGACGGCATTTTATATTTGCCTGTCAGTTTCGTCTTTAGCGTTTCCAGCTCAGCAGCCGTTTCCTGTAGAAAATGTGCTGCCATAGTATGCAGTTCTTCCAGGGATTTATCGATACCCCGTAATTTGATAAACTTTCTAGCCTGTTCCACACCGATAAAAAAATTAGTTGTTGTGGGCATAACTTTTAGTTTCTCAACATATTGGGTTAAAGCCGATTCTGCTTGCTTTTGAGCGGCATTCAGCCTCTCCAGCTGAGGATATCTTTCCTCTTTTGCCCAATTCGATATAGTAGCAAAAAATGCTGGTAATCCTTCAACCTTTTCTATATCTATACTTACCCAGCGAGCTACAGGTGTATCTAAGACAGATAACACTCGATCTAAATACTCAGGCACTTTTTCCAGCCGGGCTGTGATATTATCCAGCCGTTGTTGTGCTGGCCTGGGATCATTAATAAACATGAGAAACAGTCCGTCGCTTATATCAGCGCCAGCTGTGGGCTTTTGCTGTAACTCATGCTTTCCATTAAAGGTATATGTATTTTTAAAGACGTCAAATTCTACAGCCAGGGCCGCTAAATCCAAATCCAGCATTTGTTCAAAATCCAGTACGCCTCGCGGAAAGCTCATAATATCTGCCAGCAATTTTTGCCCTGCAGCCACTCTCTCCTGATTGTACTCCCAGCTGGGGTCGGGTAGGTCATCTAAGTGTTTATTGACGCCTAGATTTACACAAGCATTTCCATCTTGCGTAAAATAATCATGAAACTTCTCTATTAATAAATCATATTCTCTCATCTTATTATCCTCCTACTGTCTGCAGTGCCATGTATTTAACAAAATATTACTATAGATACCTTATGCAGAAAAGGGTAACAATATCCATTTTCCTCTTATATTCTATGAGCTCAACTTCCACGATTATATGGATAATCCCTGCAAGGATCTTTTTGCTGCCAAGTATTCTGAAGGGAATTTTGGAATATGCCTGATCCTCAAAAAAAACACGCACTCCACAATTGAAGTACGTGCTTACAAACATTCTTATTTTCTTGTTGCTACCGTTTCCAGATATTCGTCATAGGTCATACGTTTATCAATGATGCCATCTTCCTTAATCTCAATAATACGATTAGCGATGGTCTGTACAAACTCATGATCATGGGCAACAAACAGAATTGTGCCTTCAAAGTTAATCAGTCCGTTATTCAGCGAAGTGATAGATTCCAAATCCAAATGATTGGTTGGTTCATCAAAAATTAGTACATTGGCGCCGCTTAACATCATCTTCGACAGCATGCACCGTACTTTTTCTCCACCAGACAATACATTGGCTTCTTTTTGACTTTCCTCACCGGAAAACAGCATCCGTCCTAAAAATCCTCTGACAAAGGTCTCATCTGGATCCCGGGAAAATTGTCTAAGCCAATCTACAAGATTTAGTTTACTATCAAAATACTGAGCATTATCCCTAGGGAAATAAGCCTGGGAAGTGGTAACGCCCCATTTAAATTCACCACTATCTGCTTCCATTTCACCCATCAATATCTTGAATAATGTAGTTTTGGCTAAACTGTTGGCACCGACAAAGGCAATTTTATCTGCTTTCGTAACAACAAAACTAACATTATTTAATACTTGTTCACCATCAATTGTTTTACAAAGGTTTTCTACGGTTAACAATTGATCCCCGGCTTCTCTATCGGGTTTAAAAGCAATATAGGGATATTTGCGGGATGATGGTTTGATATCTTCCAGCGTTAATTTTTCCAATTGTTTTCTGCGTGATGTTGCCTGCTTCGACTTAGAAGCGTTAGCACTAAATCGTTGAATAAAGCTTTGCAGATCTTTCATTTTCTCTTCTGTTTTCTTATTGGCTTCCTTAGCCATTTTTAATGCCAATTCACTGGACTGCTGCCAAAAATCATAGTTTCCTACATAAAGCTGAATATGATTAAAATCAATATCTGCAATGTGGGTACAAACTTTATTCAAGAAATGACGGTCATGGGATACAACAATAACCGTATTATCAAAATTATAGAGAAAGTCTTCCAACCAGCGTATCGACTCTACATCAAGATGATTGGTCGGTTCATCTAACAGCAAAATATCAGGAGTACCAAACAAAGCCTGTGCCAATAGTACTCGGACTTTTTCATTACCGCTTAAATCTTTCATCAGCTTACTATGAAGTTCTTCACCAATCCCCAAACCGGTTAACATACGAGCTGCTTCTGTTTCCGCATCCCAACCATTCAGTTCTGCAAATTCACCTTCCAGTTCGCCAACCTTAATCCCATCTTCATCAGTAAAATCAGCTTTAGCGTATAGGATCTCCTTGGCTTCCATTATTTCAAACAGCCTGGCATGTCCCATAATAACAGTCTTCAATACGTCAAATTCATCAAATTCATAATGATTTTGTTTTAAAACCGCTAAACGTTCCCCAGGAGTAATAATAACTTCGCCTGAATTAGGCTCAATTTCACCAGATAGTATCTTTAAGAAAGTAGATTTCCCTGTACCATTTGCACCAATTAAGCCATAACAATTACCTGGCGTGAATTTAATATTGACATCCTCAAATAATGCCCTTTTCCCATAACGTAAAGTCAAACCACTTGTACTAATCATGTTTTTATCAGCCTTCCTTTTTTTAAAAATGGTACATTAAGTCCGCCTTATATAGCAATTTCATAACTATACCAGGTCAAATTTAATCCTTATGTTAACAGAAATAAAGAGCCCATAGGCTCTTTATTTACTTACTATATGCAAGAGAAAAATTTTGCGCTAATTTTTCATAGTCTTCTAAAACATTAATAAGTCTAAGTTTTTCAGCACAATTCGCTTCTTTCAGATCACTGTTTCCAATAGCAAATTGTATAATACGTTTCACTTGAAATGGATAGTATCCTAAATTCAGCAACTTATTGCATAGTTGTTGAATACGCTGTTCTATTTTCATTTAAATCCTCCTAGCAACCTATATTTATAGCGGTAATTAATATACAACACACCTTGTAATTTAAACCAACTATGTACTTAATCAACATTACCACCACTCTATAGGATATGCAGAGACAGGATTTATGATTACTCTTTTTAGAAGAAGAACAACTCTTAACCTACCAGTCATTATTTACAATCGGCCTCTTGTATTGCCTTGCCTAAACCATACCAAGCAACTCTTGTACTACCTACCATATAAATAGAAGCCGTCAAATATGACGGCTCTAGCTTCCGATATTGATCTCTGTTATTATATCATTACATTCTGCCTATGTCAATATTTTACTTAATATTATGTTTCTGCAATTTTTGGTAAAAACCAGACCGGTGAATGCCTAAAATCTTCGCAGCCTTGCTCTTATTGCCGCCAGCTTCTTCTAATACCTTTAAAATTGCCTGTTTTTCTGTATCTCCTAACATTTCCGCTAGATTATCGGTAACTTCTATGGGTTCTTTACTTTTATTTATTTTTTTCACGAGAGGCGGTAAATGTTCCGGAGCAATGAATACTTCATCATCATCCATTAAATTGACGGCACGTTCCAGAAGATTTTCCAATTCCCGGACATTTCCCGGCCATTTGTAAGCCATTAATAGTTGCAAGGTTGCCGCTGATACTCCTTCCACACAATGCTGCACCTGTTTATTAATTTTCTTTAACAGTATATCACATAGCAAGGGTATATCTTCCGTTCGTTCGCGCAGTGGAGGAATTGCCAAGGATATAATGTCCAGGCGGTAATATAAATCCTGGCGAAACTCGCCTTTCTCAATCATCTTGGTTAAATCCCGATTGGTCGCAGCAATCACTCTAAGATCTAATTTAATTGTTTTAGTGCCCCCTACCCGTTCAAATTCTCTTTCCTGTAATACACGCAGCAATTTAACCTGCATGGAAATTGGCATATCGCCGATTTCATCTAAAAAGATAGTTCCTCTATTGGCTAACTCAAACTTTCCTGGTTTTCCGCCTTTTTTGGCACCTGTAAAGGCGCCTTCATCATAACCAAATAACTCTGTCTCTAAAAGGTTTTCCGGTAGTGCTGCACAATTTACTTTAATGAAAGGTCCTTTATTGCGTATTCCGCCATTATGAATTGCCTGAGCAAATACTTCTTTACCGGTACCACTTTCGCCTAAGATCAGTACCGTAGAATTACCTTTTGAGGCCTTAACCGCAATCGATTTGATCCATTGCATCTTCTCGTTACTGCCAATGATGCTGTCAAAAGTATATTTCCCACCATAAGCCTTGCGCAATTCTTCCTTATAATACTCCAGTTCAAATTCTAATTTGTTTAGTTTATTTGACAATATTTTTAAATCTTTAACATCTTTAAATACAACTTTTCCTACAGCCCCGACGGTTTCACCATCCTTAACAATAGGAATACGCGTCACTACACAATTATGTTCTCGAATTCTTTGAATATCGGTAATTTCAGCTTTACCATCCTGGGCAACAACATGCATGCGGGTGTTGGGAATCACTTCTGCAACATGCTCGCCAATGACTTTGCCACGCTCTACGCCTAAAAAGTCACAATACGCCTGATTAATCATTGTAATTTTACCACTTCTATCAACAATGACAATTCCTTCAAAGAAACTTTCAATAGCTGATTCTAAGGTACTTTTTAAATTCTTTACATTTTCCAGCTCGGCAGCCACATTTTGCAGTTCTGTAATATCCTGAAATACCGCTACTGAACCAATAATTTTGTTACCGCTGAGAATGGGGGAACGATTGGTAAGAATCTTGCAATTACCAATTGTTTGCTGCTGATTGACTTCCGCTACGCCTGTATGCAGTACGCGGCTAAGCCCAGTGTTAGGCAGCACGTCATCAACATGATGTCCGATTACCGCTTCAGCCGTCAATCCCGTAATGAATTCAGCGGCTGCATTAAATAACGTCACGATGCCCTCTGCGTTAACTACAGTTACCCCATTATAAAGAGCATTAATTGCCGCCTGAGTTTCCTCTACCAAAAACAATGATTGGTCTGATAAATAGGTAACAACATCCGTCTGATATAAAATGCCTAGCAGGCGCTTTTCAGCATCTACTACAGGGAAAAAAGTACATTGATTTATGATAAATTCGGTTTGTAATTCATCAACTTTTTTCGTATACGGCAAAGAAATGATATGGGTCGTCATAATGTCCTGAATATATTCCATCTTTATATGACTAGCTGCCAAGGCCTTAATAAATCCCGCCTGACTAACTAAACCAATTAATTTACCTTCTTTGTCGACGACAAATGCCTTATCAGCGCCAGCATGATTTAGAATCACTGCCGCCTCTTTCAGCGTCATAGTAGGTAATACCGTTACTACGTTTATATTCATTAAATCTCGTACGCGCATTTCCCACCTCCACACATCTATTATATAAAGTGGATTAGACATTTTTTTTATTATTCCTGCTATTTGCTGTACTCATTCATAGACATAATGATAAGCAGCCTGCCACCCCTCCCTGGTTAGTATCACTGTTTTATTACTATTCCATTTAACGTTCTTCCTGTATAGTAAATAATAAACTGTATCTTAGCTTATTATTTACTATTGAAAAAGTTGGGATAAAAATAAGATCTTTGGTAAACTCTAGTTTTGTTATGTTCTTAAACGTATGTCTCTTTTTTTGTACATACTGTCTATATATATGTACATAATTATATTTTTAAAAACTATACCACTGGAATTTTCACCATAATTTGAATTGGCATAAAATTTGCATATATTTAAGGCATAATGAAAGGAGGCTTATCATTTATAGCTTGCTTTTAGATTAAGAACAAATAAGGAGGTCATTGTTTTGGAAGTACTAGGTATTATTTTAAGTTTGTTTCTTTTAATGTTTTTCGCGTATAGAGGTTTCTCTGTAATCCTATTTGCTCCTGTATTTGCACTACTGGCAGCATCTTTGTCCGGCTTACCATTAATGCCAGCCTATACAGAGTTATTTATGGCTAAAGCGGTCGTTTACATTAAATCCTTTTTCCCAGTCTTCTTACTAGGTGCCGTATTCGGTAAAATAATGGAAGACACAGGCCTTGCCAAAGGTATTGCACACACAATTATGAAATCTTTGGGCAAAGATCGTGCGATTCTCGCAGTTGTTCTTGCTGGTGCAGCACTTACCTACGGCGGTGTAAGCCTGTTCGTGGTAGTATTTGCAGTGTATCCATTTGCTTCTGCCTTGTTTAAAGAGGCTGAAATTCCTAAAAGACTGTTACCAGGTACTATTGCTCTGGGAGCTTTCACGGCTACCATGGATTGTCTGCCTGGAACACCACAAATTCAAAATTTGATACCAACGAATTTTTTTGGTACCAATATTTATGCAGCCCCTACCTTGGGTCTAGTTGGTGGTATCCTAATATTCGCTTTAGGCGTTGCCTGGTTGGAGCGTCGTCGCAGACAAGCTGCCGCTAAGGGCGAAGGATATGGTGCCCATACATTAAACGAACCAGAAGTTAAAAATGATATGAAACTACCACCTTTAAAATTGGCAATTTTACCATTGTTGGCTGTATTAGTAGTAAACTATGTTATGACGCAAGTCTTCACATGGGATCCTAATATGCTGGCACCTTTTCAGGCAATGAAATTGCCTTTAACTGCCGCATCCATAAAAACTGTTATTAGCATTTGGTCTCTCATTATTGCTTTAGTTTCTGGTATTTTACTTGCGATTGCTCTGGGATTCAACAATCTGGGAAAAGGCATCTTGGCGAAATCCTTAAACGCAGGAGCCATCGGTTCCTTGTTAGCAATTATGAACACAGCATCTGAAGTTGGTTATGGCAATGTAATTTCTTCCCTTTCCGGCTTTAAAAACATCTCTAACGCTTTGATGAGCATAAAAGTAGGCGGTTCACCTTTAGTATCAGAAGCTGTTACAGTAAATATCTTAGCCGGTGTTACAGGTTCAGCCTCTGGCGGTATGTCAATCGCTTTAGATTTAATGGCGAAAGATTGGCTGGCTTGGGCAAATTCCATCGGCATGTCCCCTGAAATCCTGCACAGAGTAGCTTCTATGGCTTCCGGCGGCATGGATACTTTACCTCATAACGGCGCAGTAATCACTCTGCTTGCTGTTTGTGGCATGACTCATAAAGACTCCTACGGCGATATTTTCGTACTAACTATGCTTAAAACTTTAATGGTATTTGTCATTATTTTAATTCACACTACCACTGGCATACTGTAAAAATTGAAAAGAGGGTGCTTTCATGATACAAGACGTTAAATTTGCAGATATTCAGGTTGGCGACAAAGCCAGCATGTCTAAAACAGTAACAGAATATGATGTATATACATTCGCTGGCTTAACAGGAGATTTCAATCCAGTTCATGTGAATGCAGAATTTGCTAAAACCAGCATGTTTAAGGAACGTATTGCTCATGGTATGTTATCAGCCGGCTTCATTTCGGCTGTACTTGGTACTACCTTACCTGGTGCTAATACGATTTACATGGGACAAGAATTAGCTTTTAAAGCGCCTGTAAAAATTGGCGATACCGTAACTGCTACCGTTGAAGTAATTGAAAAAATTGAAGCTAAAAATCGTCTGATCTTTAGAACTGTAGTTACTAATCAAGAAGGTACAATCGTGATTGACGGTAAAGCTACCGTCATGAAGAAATAATAATATTCACTTAAAAGTTAATCAAGTTTCTAGCACAGCACATAGAAAAAACGTTTTGAACCGCGAAGGTCGCGAAGAATTACAAAGGACACGAAGTGAGATTTAACTTACTTCGTGTCCTTTTGTATTCTTCGCCTCTTCGTGGTTCATCTTTTTTTAATAAGCCCTATAAAAAACTCTTGGCATCGTTATATGATGCCAAGAGTTTTTTATCTTTAAATTTTAAATTTCTGTGCTGCCTCTTGCAGTTCCTCGGCCATAGTTGTAAGACTGCGGCTTGTAGCAGCGATTTCTTCCATGGAAGCGGTTTGTTCTTCCGTGGCAGCGGAAACAGTCTGGGTTTGCTCTGCAGTGTCTTGTGTAACTTCATTGATATCACGAACGACTTTGACTATTTCCTGGCTATCAGCTAATACTTGCTCTCCCGATGCAGCGATTTCCATTATCTCACCTGTAATCTCTTTTACTAATTGTATAATCTGTTGAAATGCAATACCAGCATCAGCCACTACTTTAGCGCCAATTTGAACTTCTTTTGTGCCACTATGCATAGCAACAACAGCTTGATCTGTTTCAGACTGAATTTCTCCGATTAATGTAGCAATCAGCTTAGCTGCTTCTTCAGATTGTTCTGCTAATTTTCTCACTTCCTCTGCCACCACCGCAAAACCTCGCCCTTGCTCTCCGGCACGGGCAGCTTCAATTGCAGCATTCAAGGCAAGAAGGTTGGTCTGTCCAGCTATGCCAGTAATCGTATCTACAATTTGTCCAATATGCTTCGAACGCTCTCCCAGTTTCTCTACAATATGAGCAGAACTTCCCACGGTCTTCTCAATACTGTTCATTTGCTGCCCAGCGGAAATGACAAGTTTCTCTCCCTCTACCGCTGCAGATGTAGCAGTATGTGATGTTGTAACAGCATTTTGTGCATTACTGGCTACCAATCTGACATCTGCAGCTGATTTTTCTACAACAGCTAACGTGGTATGAATTGACTTGGCCTGTTTGTCTGTACCTGAAACTACATTCATAATAGAATCAGCTACCTGACCTGATGCTTGAGCAGACTGTTCAGCGCTCACATACAATTCCTCTGAATAACTAGACAGCAATTCTGTTTTTTCTTGAACATTTGCAATGAGTGTTTTTAAATTTACTTTCATTTTTGCTAATGATTTCGCAACATGCCCAAATTCATCGGTTCGTGCATTGAATACTGGATCATCCTTGCCTGTAAAATCACCTGACGCCATATGATCTATCTCAGAGGTAATTCTGCTGACTGGGGAAGTAATCTGCTTGGTTAGATAAATACTAAGGATTACACCAAATATCAGTGCAGCAGCGCTTAAAATAATTGCAGTATAAATACTGCCAGAAACTTTATCATTCACTTGCTTCACTTTTGCAATAGCGTCATTCGAGTTTATTTCAACACTAGCATGAAGCACTTTCTGTATTGCTTGAGCAAAAGGAGTCAATTCTCGGGTAATTTCACCGCTCACTTGCGCAAGCTGACTGGCCTTATCTTGATTTCCTGCTGTTTTTTCTTTATACTGTTCTCTTAATACCGGAATCAATCTAGTAACGACACCTGTTTTATACTTTTCGGTATCATCAATCAATTTTTCAACATCTGCCCTCTTATCCTGTGGTGTCAGATTAAGCAGCTGCTTCTCTAGTTCGATAACAGTACCTAATTTATCCTCAAAATTTTTACTATATGTTTCATTACCTTCAGCGATATAACGTCTTATTTCTAATACAGCCCCGGTATATTCATTTTCAGCTTTCGCCGAGATTATGGCCCTGGCATTACTGGCTTGAATATCATCAACACCGTCTTTAATTCTGTTGGAAGACCATAAAGAATAAATACCCATAATAACAATTAAACTCAAAATAAATGCTAAAGATAATGAGATTTTTTGACCAATCTTCATTTCCAGCCTCCTTTTACCTTAATTGATTTATTCTATCAGAAAACCATTTTTATCGCCTCTATCGAAAGGAGTAGATATGTATATTTTTTTAAAAACCTCTTTCAGAAAACATGCACTAAGATACATGTATGTACTGAAAGAGGTTTATTTAAAGATATATTTTGTAGGTATATTTATTATTTTCCCGAAAAATTTGCTTTTTTCTTTTCTACAAATGCCGTCATACCTTCTTTTTGGTCAGCAGTGGCAAAACACAAACCAAATACTTCACCTTCATAAGCAACACCTGATGCAAGGTCCATATTCATGCCCTCATTAATGGCAGCTTTCGATAACTGAACGGCAACAGGAGCCCTGGAAAGAATTTTCTCTGTCATGGACAGAGCTGTATTCATCAATTCTTCGAGAGCCACTACTTTATTCACTAATCCGATCCGATAAGCTTCGCCAGCATCAATAATATCGCCAGTATAGATCAGTTCTTTAGCCCGTCCTTTGCCAACCAGACGCGGCAAGCGCTGCGTACCGCCAAAACCGGGGGTAATGCCTAAAGAAACTTCCGGTTGGCCAAATTTAGCCTTTTCGGCAGCAATACGGATATCACAAGCCATAGCAAGTTCGCAGCCGCCACCCAAAGCAAAACCATTAATAGCAGCAATCACTGGTTGTGGCAGACTTTCAAGCTTATTAAATACCGCCTGTCCAATCTTGCCAAAGTTACGCCCTTCTATAGCAGTCATACTTTGCATTTCAGCAATATCAGCACCAGCTACAAAGGCTTTTTCACCACTGCCAGTAATAATAACAGCTTGCACCGATTTATCTGCTTCAATAACATCCAGCAGATTACTTAATTCTTGTAAAAGTTCATTATTAAGAGCATTCAGTGCTTTTGGTCTATTTAATGTAATAATTCCAATATGGTCCTTAACTTCAAATAAAAGATTATTATACTGCCCCATATAACTCCACTCCTCTTTTACCTTTTCTCTTGTATCACTATATTACGTTTTTAAGACATTGTAGTCACAGAAATAAGGCTTATACTAACCAATTACCAGCTAGTATAAGCCTGTTCTCTGCTTATTTTAAGCTGTAATCATAAAAACCTTTACCGGATTTACGTCCCAAATAACCTGCCTGCACCATTTTTTTCAATAATGGGCATGGACGGTATTTAGGATCTCCATAACCTTCATGCAATACTTCCATAATATAGAGCACCGTATCATTACCGATTAAATCCGATAGTGCTAGTGGTCCCATAGGATGATTGAAGCCCATTTTGGCAACATTATCAATGTCTTCAGCACTAGCTACACCTTCCATCAAAGTGAATACCGCTTCGTTAATCATCGGAATCATAATACGATTACCGATAAAACCTGGGAAATCAGCAACTTTAACCGGTGTTTTGCCTAATTGTTCTGCAAGAGCCTTAACAGCAGTATAAGTCTCTTCACTTGTTTGCAAACCATTGATTACTTCTACCAGTTTCATGACGGGTGCCGGATTGAAAAAATGCATTCCAATAACCTGTGCCGGACGCTTAGTAGTCGCAGCTACAGCAGTAACTGGCAGAGAAGAAGTATTGGTTCCCAAAATAGTATGTGCTGGGCATAAACGATCTAATGTTTGAAAAATATCCCGTTTAATGTTCATATTTTCTACTGCGGCTTCAATCACAAGATCAACATTGCAAGATGCAGCATCTAATTCTACAACGCCGCAAATACGTTTTAATATGGCATCTTTATCTTCAGCAGTCATTTTATTTTTTTCCACTGCTCTAGTTAAGTTCTTTTCAATACCCTTGATACCTTTTTGCACAAACTCTTCTTTTATATCCCGTAATACTACATCCAAGCCACCTTGTGCCATAACCTGAGCAATACCGCTCCCCATTTGTCCTGCACCAATTACTAATACGCGTTTAATTTCCATCAAAAAAATCCTCCTTTAAGTGTCAATAAATAACGAATACTGTTCTTTCTCAAAATGCAACCTTTGCAGTATACAACATCCACCTTTTAACCACAGAGGCACAGAGAGCACAGAGGAGAAGGAATAGTAGTCTATTTATATTACTCCTCAGTGTTCTCTGTGCCTCTGTGGTTCAATCACTTTCTTCTCTCATCAAGCATCTGTGTGATAAGGATTTAACCAGCAGCCCTAATCTTGTTAATTTCCTCAATTAATGCAGGAATGACTTCCATTACGTCACCAACAATGCCGTAGTTCGCTATTTTGAAAATAGGCGCCTCTGGATCCTTATTAATAGCAATAACAATATCAGAAGAAGACATGCCAGCTACGTGCTGAATTGCACCAGAAATACCACAGGCAAAATATACTTTAGGGCCAACTGTTTTACCTGTCTGGCCAACCTGATATAGTGCAGGTTTCCAACCAGCATCTACGACTGCCCGTGAGGCACCGACGGCTCCTCCGAGAACTTTGGCAAGCTCTTCAATTAGAGCGAAGCTTTCAGGTTTAGACATACCGCGGCCACCAGAAACGATAATCTCGGCTTCCTCTAAGTTAGCTGACTCTATGCCTACACGAATAATATCAAGTAACTTCGTGCGGATATCGGCTGCTTTTACCTTACTGGCCACTTTTATAATCTCGCCAGAGCGAGAATAATCTGGTGCCGAACGTTTAAAAACATTCGGACGAACGGTTCCCATCTGCGGACGGTGATCAGGGCAAAGAATGGTTGCCATTATATTGCCGCCAAACGCAGGACGGGTCCAAGCTACCAAACCGCTAGCTTCATCAATACCAAGATTAGTACAATCGGCAGTCAAACCAGTACCTATCCGACAGGCCACTCTTGGTCCCAAATCTCTGCCGTCATTTGTTGCTCCCATGAGAATAACAGCAGGCTTATAAGTGTGAATTAGATCTGTAAGAGTAATGGTATAAGCATCCGTACTATAATGAGCAAATTCTTGTCCTTCAGCCAAGTAGACCTTATCAGCTCCCCGTGCAAAGACTTCTTTCGCAAGTTGCTCCACTTTATCACCAATGAGTATCCCTGCCAGCTCCTGCCCCATAGCATCAGCCAGCTTCCGGCCTTCACTTAGAAGTTCATATCCCACATTACGCGCTTGTCCGTCTACTTGTTCAATATAAACCCAAATGCCTTTAAACTCCTCTTTATTCATGGAAACATTTTTTTCTTCCACTTCACGAATAATGGCTCCCACAGGACAAACATCAATACAAGCTCCGCAAGCAGTACAAGCATCTGTTATAAAGGCCTTATCATCCTGCATGACAATTGCCCCGAATGGACAGGCGCTCACACAGGCGCCGCAGCTAATACATTCTTCCGGTTTCACTTTTACAGCCATTTTCTCCACCCCCTGCCTAAATAATTTTTATTTCCACTAATCGTTTTACAAGTAAGGCAGCAGCTTCTTTTGCCGTATCTGCCTGCATCATTTCTCCCTGCACCCGACGCTCGGGAGTAAAAATACGACGTACCTGGGTTGGTGACCCCTTTAGTCCAAGAGCATCGTGATTCACTTCTACATCATTTACTGTCCAAATTGGTATTTCTTTGCGATTTGCTTTCATTGTTCCCTTAACGGTAGGATAACGCGGTTCATTAATTGATTTAACAACGGTGAGAAGCACAGGCAATTGAGCCTCAATCACTTCATAACCTTCTTCATGCTCGCGTTCTACCTGAATGATCCGGTCATCTATAGTATTAATTTTCGCCACATACGTAACCTGATTAATACCTAGATGTTCAGCGATTTCAGGCCCTACCTGGGCAGTATCGCCATCAATTGCTTGTTTGCCGCAAAGAATGACATCTACCTTGCCCATTTTCCGAATACCAGCGGCTAATGCATGACTAGTTGCCAAGGTATCAGAGCCGCCAAAGGCCCGATCACTCATTAGTATCGCTTCATCTGCTCCCATCGCTAAGCATTCTTTCAACGCCTCTTTGGATTGCAGAGGTCCCATGGAAAGAACTGTGACTTTGCCGCCATGTTTTTCCTTAAGCTGCAGTGCTGCTTCTAGTGCATTTTTATCAAAAGGATTCACAATACTTGGTACACCTTGGCGAATTAGCGTATTTGTTACCGGATCAATCTTTACTTCCGTTGTATCAGGTACTTGCTTGACACAAACTACTATCTCCATAATGTAATCCCCTCCCATTTCTTGCATCTAACCCCTTAGACCCCTGAAGGGGTTAGTGCCGAAAGTTCATTTTTATTATTTCAATATAGCACCAGAAATAACCATTCGCTGTACTTGATTTGTACCTTCATATATTTGGGTAATTTTTGCATTTCGCATTAAGCGTTCCACTGGGTACTCTTTAATATAACCATAACCGCCAAAAATTTGTACGGCATCCGTTGTCACTTCCATGGCAATATCAGAAGCATATAATTTTGCCATAGCAGCTTCCTTCGCGTAAGGTAATCCCTGGTCTTTAAGAGAAGCAGCACGATATACCAAAAGACGAGCTGCATCAATTTTAGTAGCCATATCCGCCATCATAAAGGCCAATGCCTGATTTTGAGCGATAGGTTTACCAAATTGAATGCGTTCTTTTGAATATTTAATAGCATGGTCAAGGGCTCCTTGAGCGATACCCAACGCTTGCGCCGCTACGCCGATCCGGCCGCCATCTAAGGTATTCATGGCAATTTTAAAACCTTCACCTAATTTGCCTAGTAAATTTTCTTTTGGTACACGTACATTTTGGAATACCAATTCATTCGTTAAGGAAGTATGAATGCCCATTTTACGTTCTTTCTTACCAAAGCTAAAACCTTCCATGCCTTTTTCTACGATAAATGCTGAGATGCCCCTTGTTCCTCTTGATTTATCAGTCATGGCAAATACTACATATGTTTCTGCTTCCCCGCCATTAGTAATAAAAATCTTACTGCCATTCAGGATATAATCATCGCCATCCAGTACAGCAACCGTTTGCTGTGCTGCCGCGTCTGTTCCAGCGTTAGGTTCTGTAAGGCCAAATGCACCTAGTTTTTCACCCTCGACCAATGGAACTAAATATTTTTGTTTTTGTTCTTCTGTGCCAAACGCAAAGATAGGCCATGCGCATAAGGATACCGTGGCAGACAAAGTAATACCAACACCATCATCCGCTCTACATAACTCTTCTACTGCTAAGATATAACTTAAAACATCACCGTCAGCGCCACCATAGCTTTCTGGAAAACAAATACTAGTTAAACCCATTTCTCCCAACTCATTAAACAGCTCGCGAGAAAATTCTTCTTTCTCATCCCGTTCTGCTACACTTGGTGCCAATCGTTTCTCTGCAAATTCCCTTGCCAACTTTTGTACCATTTTTTGGTCTTCTGTTAATTGAAATTGCATAATGATAGCCTCCCTTTTTTTGTGAAAAATGTAACATGTATCTTTTCAATAGAGTGTCAATAGCATCCCTATTGACACTCTATTGGTATTAGCTTAAACCACCTTAGACTCTCTCAACAATAGTCGCTATGCCTTGTCCGCCGCCGATACATAACGTTGCTAAACCAAGTTTTGCATCTCTGGCTTCCATGGCGTGTAACAGCGTAACCAAAATACGTGCTCCACTGGCGCCAATCGGATGACCGATCGCAATAGCACCGCCATTTACATTCACTTTTTCTTGATCAAGACCAAGTTCTTTGCCTACTGCCAGGAATTGAGCTGCAAAAGCTTCGTTCGCTTCAATCAGATCAAGATCAGCAATTGTCAAGCCTGCTTTGGTCAATGCCTTACGTGTAGCCGGTATTGGACCTATGCCCATAATGCTGGGATCAACCCCTGCAGCTGCAAAACCGCGAATACGTGCCATCGGTTTAAGGCCAAGTTCTTTTGCTTTGTCAGCAGACATTAATACTAAGGCAGCTGCTCCGTCATTAATACCGGAAGCATTACCTGCAGTAACGGTACCGTCTTTTTTAAATGCAGTCCGTAATGCTTGAATTTTTTCAAGCATTGCATCACTCTTTGGATATTCGTCATTAGCAAAAATAGTATCGCCTTTTTTACCTTTAATGGTGACTGGCACGATTTCTTTCTTAAATGCACCACTTTCAATAGCCTTCACTGCTTTTTGCTGTGAAGCAAAAGCCAGTTGATCTTGGGCCTCACGGGTAATACCAAATTTTTCTGCTACATTTTCCGCTGTAATCCCCATATGATAATCATTAAATGCACACCATAAACCATCATGAACCATCGTATCAATTACTTTCGAATCTCCCATGCGAAGACCCTGACGTACTTTACTTTCCAGTACATACGGTGCATTCGTCATGCTTTCCATGCCGCCAGCAACAACAATGTCAGCATCACCAG
Organism: uncultured Pelosinus sp.; assembly: GCA_963526485.1. GTDB lineage: Bacteria > Bacillota > Negativicutes > DSM-13327 > DSM-13327 > Pelosinus. The sequence goes on along the minus strand of CAURNS010000005.1, from coordinate 31,261 downwards.
CCATAATAGCCTGAGCTGCCAAATTTACTGTTTTTAGGCCTGATCCGCATACTTTATTCACGGTATAAGAAGGGACTTCAATTGGCACACCAGCTTTGATTGCAGCTTGACGTGCAGGGTTTTGTCCTAGACCTGCCTGCAGTACATTACCAAAAATAACTTCATCAACACTCTCTTTATCCACACCAGCCCGTGCAATTGCTTCTTTTATTACGATACTGCCCAATTCTACTGCTGAAAAAGAAGATAACGACCCATTAAAACTACCAACAGCAGTACGTACTGCACTCACTATAACTACTTCTCTCATAACTACACCATCCCTTTATTATTGTAAAAATTATTGTAAGCCCATCAATTCTTTATGGAAAATACGTGCATCCATCTGTTTAAGATTGGGCGAAATAACAGGTTTAAAATCCATCAACGCCAAAATATCTTTTTCTAAATCAACGCCTGGCGCAATTTCAGTCAACATCATGCCTTCTTCATTCAACTCAAAAACGGCACGTTCCGTGATATATAGAACGATTTGCTTGGTTTCTTGAGCATATTTGCCGCTGAACGTAATTTGTTCCACATGATCAATGAATTTCTTAGCTCTTCCTTCATTGATAATCGTTAATTTTCCATCGGCAACTGCTACTTTTAAACCACCAGCAGTAAATGTACCGCAAAAAATAACTCGCTTCGCATTTTGTGTAATATTGATAAAACCACCACAGCCTGCTACACGACCTTTAAACTTACTTACATTAATATTACCATATTTATCCGTTTCTGCTAACCCCAAATAAGCTAAATCTAAGCCGCCACCATCATAAAAATCAAATTGATATGGCTGATCTAAAATAGCTTCTGGATTGGTCGCTGCGCCAAAGCTTAAACCACCAGCAGGTACACCGCCAATAGGACCGGCCTCAACCGTCAAGGTCATTTTATTGCCTACACCTTCTTCGTTGGCTACGAGCGATACTCCTTCAGGCATGCCAATACCAAGATTCACCTTGGAATCATCAATCAGCTCCATTGCTGCACGGCGGGCAATTACTTTACGTTCATCAAGTGGCATAGGCGCAAGAGCGGATAAGGATACTTGAATTTCACCGGAATAAGCAGGATTATATTGTTCTCCAAAAGTCTGCATATGTTGTTTCATATCTTCTGCAACGACAATGTAATCTACAACAATGCCAGGAATCTTTACATTCATCGCCGGCAAGGTGCCATTGGCTACTAGTCTTTCCACCTGTACAATAACGATGCCGCCTGATGCTTTAGCTGCCTGAGCCAAGGATAATATCTCCAGGGACACAGCTTCATGTTCAATCGTAATATTGCCTCTTTCATCAGCACTCGTCCCACGCAGTAATACAACATGAATCGGAAAAGGTTTGTACCATAACCATTCTTCACCACCAAGTTGAAGTACTTCTACCAACTCTTCTTTGGTGATATCATTAATTCTTCCGCCTTCAACCCGGGGATCAACAAAGGTGTGTAGACCTACTTTTGTAATAACACCGGGTTTTTTTCCCGCAATATTACGCGCCAGCTGGGCTAACGTACCTTGGGGGAAATTATAAGCTTCAATTTTATTTTCTACAGCCAGTTTACCTAGCTTAGGTGCTAAGTTCCAATGACCACCAACAGCTCGCTTTACCATACCTTCATTGCCAAAGTGGTTAAGACCAAGATCTTTACCATCCCCCTGACCTGCACAGTAAAATAGAGTTAAATCCCGGGGACTACTTTCAGCTAAAAAACGTTCTTCCAGGGCAGCACTTAAAGCCTCAGGATGCCCATTACCAACAAACCCACTGACACCAACTGTGTCACCACTTTTTACAAGCTTTGCAGCTTCTGATGCACTTATTACCTTGGCCATTTTTATCGACTCTCCTTACCAGGCTATCTTTTAGCTATTACTCATGCAATTATTATGCCAATAATTCATGTGGAAATGATCAATTTGTTAACAGATCGTAAAATACTCGCTTGCAAACTCTCTTTATTTTTTATTCTTTCCTTATCTCTCATTGTAATAGACAGTTTATTGTGAAAAATTCGTCTATATATATATACATAGTTGTCTAAAAATATGTACATATTTTTATTTATGTCTTGCCACTATACAAATAAACAGCCTCCCATAAGGAAGGCTGTTACTCTTTATTTATTATTTCTTAATTCTTAAGTTCTATCCCCATAATAATACCGTCTATACTATCAAAGCGTTTTTCTAAACGATTCACTTTTTGTTCCATATTTGTAATGACTACAGGCGTAATCAGAAGCTTCCCTTGCTTACTAATATACTCTCGATCAAAGGAAATCAAGGGATCGCCCTTTTTCACCGCATCACCTGCACCAACATGGGCTGTAAATCCCTGCCCATTGAGCTCTACGGTATCCATGCCAATATGGATCAAGATCTCTACGCCTTGAGCTTCCAAGGCGACCGCATGCAAGGTTTTAGCAAGTAAAATCACTTTGCCGTCACATGGTGCTGTAATCATACTTCCTTCCGGTTCAATACCAACTCCATCTCCCATCATTTTGCCGGAGAAAACAGCATCAGGAACGGCTGTAATATCAATTATTTTTCCATTTATGGGAGCAGCTATCAGTAATTTTTCCTTTTTCCGCTGAAATAAACCAAACATTATTTTTTACCATCCTATTATGATTTTTCTAATTCCTGTAATTTGTCCTTTAATAATTGAGCAGCATTTTCCTCAACAATGACAGTAACATCTTGATGCAGCTGCAAAATAGAAGCTGGTATCTCTGGCGTGATTCCCTCAAACAGGGCACGATAGATCACTTCGGCTTTATTTTCACCGCTAGCTAAGAGTAATATTTTCTTGGCATGCATAATGGTCTTAATGCCCATGCTAATTGCAAATCTTGGTACCTCTTCAATGGTCGCAAAAAAACGTGCATTAGCATTAATAGTCTCTTCATCTAGTTTCACTTTATGAGTAGTAGCCTCAAATTTGATATCAGGCTCATTAAAGCCAATATGTCCATTATTGCCAATCCCAAGAACCTGTAAATCAATGCCGCCTTTTACTTGGATATCCTTGTCATACTGTTTACATTCCTGCTCTACATCTTTCATCATGCCATCTGGGATATAGATATTTTCTTTTTTTATATTAATGTGATTAAAGAAATTCTCGAACATGTAGTAATTATAACTTTGTTCATCTTCCTTAGGTAATCCCAAGTATTCATCTAAGTTAAAAGTAACAATTTCAGAGAAATCTAAACCAACTTCTTTATGTACCCTGATTAGCTCTTTATACATTGACAGCGGCGTACTGCCAGTCGCCATTCCCAATACACTATTGGGTTTTAAGTAAATCTGACCAGCCACAATTCTAGCTGCTCTTGCGCTCATATCTTCATAGTCTTTAGCAATTACAATACGCACTACATTACCTCCTGAATAAGAACTGTCCTTTTACAAAAGTAGCGAAAATATTCAACTCATCATCAAATAGTACCATATCCGCATCTTTGCCAACCTCTATACTTCCCTTTCTATCTACAACTCCCATCTGTCTGGCAGGATTGAGAGTTACCAATTGAATCGCTTTTATCAAATCAAGACTTGTATTTTCCATAAAATTACGTACAGCTTTATTGAGAGATAACACACTGCCAGCAATTACGCCATCTTTTAAACGTGCTTCTCCTTTTTTTACTGTCACATTTTGCCCGCCAAACTCATATTCTCCTTCTCCTAAAAGGCTCGCTCGCATAGCATCGGTAATCAGAATAATTTTGTCCACACCTTTTACTTTCAGTAAGATCCGCTGCATTGCCGGATGTACATGGAGATTATCAACAATCAGTTCGCAAACAATATTACTGTCCATCGCTGCTCCCACTGCACCTGGTAAACGGTGATGCAAGGGCGGTAATGCATTAAAGGTATGGGCCATATGAGATACCCCCGCTTTAATAGCTTCTACAGCTTGCTCATAAGTAGCACTGCTATGGCCAATGGATACGACAATTCCTTTCTGGACACAGGCTGCAATAAATGCTTTGCTATCAGCAACTTCAGGGGCAATAGTAATTACCTTGATACAATCCAGATAAGGTTCGATTTTAGTAATATCAGGTCCAATAATATATTGTTTGTCCTGAGCGCCTTTATAATCTTCATTAATAAAGGGACCTTCCATATGACAGCCTAACACCTCAGCACCATCGTTCTTACCCCTCGCCTGACGAATCCGCACAATAGACTGGGCCATTCTTGCAAAGGGCATGGTCATCGTTGTTGGCACAAAAGACGTAACGCCAGTTTGCAAAACGCCCTTTGCAATAGCGCTAAGAGCATTCTCATCTTCATCCATTGCATCAAAGCCATTGCAGCCATGTACATGAATATCTATAAATCCGGGTGATAAATATCTGCCAACCCCATCGATTTGTTCATCAATCTGAAACTTTCCCAGCTGCCCTTCGGGAATAATGCTAATAATCTTATCCTCAAATACAACTGCATGATTATGCAAAATACCTTGCAAAGTAATGATATTTGCATTTATGATCGCTTTCACAATGATTCATCCTTTACTGCTTTTTTTAAATATCCATTATGCCTTTTTAATACTGCATAAGCCACGGTTGCATTTACATTCAAAGTCAACATGAGAATAGCAATTTTCGCATTCCCTTTGGCCTTATCTAAAGCCTGTCTGGCAGAAAGCTCGCTTTTACCCGTAGCAAGCATAATAATATCAAGTACACGCTTTTTCAATTTACGATTAATAGGCCTAACATCTACCATTAGGTTGTTATACGTTTTTCCCATTCTGATCATGGTACAAGAAGATAACATATTTAATATCATTTTTTGCGCCGTACCCGCCTTCAAACGCGTAGATCCCATAATCACTTCTGGTCCTACATCTACTACTATACATAAATCAGTTATTTTTTCTAATTTTCCCGCTAATGAACAACACAATCCAATGGTCTTACTGCCTAAGCTTTTGGCATAGGCAGCGGCCGATAATACATATGGAGTATTACCGCTGGCACTAATTGCAACTAATACATCATTCGCTCTAAGGCCTCGTTCTTTCAGATCATTTACTGCCAATGCCTCATCATCTTCTGTATCTTCCCGCCAGCCCGATAAAGCCTCTTGTCCTCCTGATATCAGTCCAATCACCGTATTGTCATCCGTACCAAAAGTTGGCGGACATTCTGTAGCATCCAAGACACCCAGTTTGCCTCCTGAACCACTGCCAATATAAAACAGCCGTCCTCCATGCTGTAAGCTTTCTACAATCATTTCTATTGCAGCGCTAATGACTTGACTGCATTTTCCTACAGCAGCAGCCACTTTTTGATCTTCACGATTAAACATCTCTACCATTTCAATTGTAGAAACCTCATCAATATGAATGGTATCTTTATTCCATTGTTCCATAGATACCTCCTGTAAAAAACTTGCTTACTTTATTGCATTACAATGATTTAAACGAATCAACAGAAAGAATTAAAATTGGAGATATTGAATAATCCAATACCCCCAATTTTCCTATCAAACTGTAAATTAGCTTTTAAAAATTAGGTGATGACGTATTATTACTGTCTGTTTTATTATTGCTCTTTTGCTGCGCCAGTATTTTCTTCATCTCGTCCGCAATAACTTCGGCCCGTGTTCCCACAATAACTTGAACACTATTGCCGCTCTTAATAATGCCAGCTGCTCCTAATGCCTTCACCTCATCATCATGAATCAGCGCTGTGTTCTTAATCGTCATACGCAGGCGGGTAATGCAAGAATCGACAGACTCAATATTTTGCGCTCCGCCGAGTTTTTCCAATAAATTCAGAGAGAACACGCTAATATCAGCCGTATCTAATTTGGCATTCTCTGTTTCATCATCAAAACGGCCAGGAGTAGGAATATTAAATTGTTTAATCGCCCATACAAATACCACATAATATAATGCAAAGAATCCTAAACCTAAAGGAATCAGCAAAACTGGCTTAGTTGCCAAGCCCCAGTTCAATAAATAATCAATTAAACCTGCGGAAAAACCAAAGCCATGAAGAATCCCCAGAGAACTTGCCAAGGCCATGGCAAGACCTGTCATAATGGCATGTAAAAAGTATAGCATCGGGGCTAAAAACATAAACATAAATTCAAGAGGCTCTGTAATACCTGTTAAGAAAGCCGTAAAGGCTACTGACAGTAAGGCACCACCAATTTTCTTACGATTCTCTGGTTTGGCACATGTATAAATCGCCAATGCTGCGCCTGGTAAAGCAAACATAAAAATTAAATAAAATCCAGCCATAAAGCCGCCTGCTGATGGATCGCCAGCAAAAAAGCGATTCAAATCTCCAGTAACAACTTTACCGGCCTTATCCGTATAATTCCCGAATACAAACCAGACAAAGCTATTCAAAATGTGGTGAAGTCCAAAAGGAATTAACAAACGATTGAATACACCAAAAACGAATAAACCTAGTGCTCCAGCACCAATAATCCATTCACCAATGCTATGTATGACTCCTTGAATTGGTACCCAAATGACTCCAAAGATTCCTGCCATTATAATAGCAGACGCAGCAGTCACAATAGGAACAAAACGCCGGCCGGCAAAGAATCCTAAAAACTCAGGAAGCTTAATATTATAAAATCTATTATACAAATATCCTGCTACCAACCCACTCAAAATACCACCCAGTACACTCATATTCAGGTCTGCATTAATTGTCTTTAGACCATTAGTCAGTACCAAGTAACCGACTGCTCCTGATAAGCCCGCGGCCCCCCCATTATCATGAGATAAGCCAATCGCGATACCCATAGCAAATAATAATGCTAGGTTGTCAAAAATAGCCGCCCCGGCTTTCATAACAAAAGGAATGTCAAGAACATCTGGTGCACCAAACCTTAGCAGCAAAGCCGCTGCCGGCAATACCGCCACTGGCAGCATCAGTGCCTTACCAATCTTTTGTAGTTTCCCAAACCAATTTCCCATAGTTAGAACCTCCTATTCTTTATTTATATATTACAAACTACAAAATAACCTAACAAATTCACTATGCCACACTCAGTTTCAAAAAGAAAGTATAACGATCATCAAGCTACTTTATCTATCTGTCATTTTGGAATTTGTCCCATATACACCCAATACGCTCAAACTTGTTAACGCTTCAATGTAATTTCAAATTTATATCGGTCACTGCGGTAAATAGACTTTGTCACCTCAATGGGAATATCTTTTTTAGTATAAGTCAAGCGTGAAAACATTAATGCCAAGGTTTTTTGTTTAACCTCCAGCATCTGACTTTCATAATCATTCACGAGCACAGGTTCAATCGTTTGATTTGCATATTCAATCTGCAGACCAAACTGTTTTTCCAATATGTTATATAAAGAGTTATTCTCCAAAAGAGCAGCTGTCAAACCTTCACAAAGCATCGCAGGTAAATAAGCTGTCTCAATCGCATACGGTTCTCCATTGGTAGATCGTAATCTTGTAATTTCGAAAACATCTTGCTGTTCCCCTAATTGTAACTCATGCAGCAGCTTCTTTGTCGCAGGCTTGCGTTGAAAAGAAATGATTTTAGTTTCAATACTCATGCCTCGCCTTTGCATGTCTTCGGTAAAGCCTAACAGATTATGTAATGGATGCTTTTCCTTCTTCTTGACAACAAAAGTCCCTTTACCTCGTTCCCGGTATAATAATCCTTCATTTACTAAACTGGCAATAGCTTTATTCGCTGTCATTCTGCTAATACCGTGATGTTCACATAATTCTCGTTCTGTAGGCACGACCTCATCAGCAGCTAATTCTTCATTTTCGATCATTTCAGAAATAATATTTTTTAATTGGTAATACAATGGTATTGGTGAATCTTTATCTACTTTCTTCATTTTTAACCCCCTTTATACGACAACTTGAAATGTCATTATATTGACATGTTGTATATACATTTGCATTTTTATTATAACATGTCAATTTTATAATTCAAGACTATTTTATGATTAAAGATGATACCTCAGAGAATGTGTGCCAAAGAGCTTGCTCTCCCATACTCAAAAAGAACGAAACTGTTGTTCGTCCTTTTTAAGAGGGTAATAAATATTCTTAAGGCAGCGGTTCATACAATATCACTTCTTTTTGTTTTAAGCTTGCCGCGACATCAATAATACGCTGATTGGCTGAGCCTTTAAATAATAAATTATAGCTTTTCAATGCTAATTCAAATTTACCATCAATTAATACATCGATATACTGCAAAAATAGCAGGCAATCAGGTCTTTTTATGAGCTCCTCGAACGTAAATCCTGTGTAGCACCAGATATTTCGGCCTTTGCTCTTTAGTTCCCGCGCAACAGCAGTGCAGCTTTCCGGCTGCATCATCGGTTCACCACCAGAAAAAGTGACTCCCGATTGCATTGGAACCGCTAATACAGCCTGTACCAAATCATCCACTTGCTGTTCAAAACCACCAAGTAAGTCTTGCGTATCAGGATTGTGACAACCCTGACAATGATGAGAACATCCCTGGCACCATATTACCGTCCTCAAGCCTTTCCCATCCACGACTGAATCCGTTGTTATCGGCGAAGCTAAACGAATTTTCACCTTAGTTCACACCTATCTTCCCATAATTTACGAAATATCGTTTACATAATCCTTACGTATAACACAACCTTTAGTCTGCTTCTACCATTCAATATTTTCAGGATACTCCAGATCATATCGAATTTCTTCAAGGGAACAATTGTGTTTTCGTGCCTCTTGTAAGATTTCTTGTTTGACCTGCTGATATTCACTCCCTTGCTCTGCGATTCGCTTCGCCATTGTGAGAATATTTTTCAGCCGCTTTTCCCGATCCATCGTAAAAAATCGATCATTAAGAATATCAATATATTGCGTTGCATACTCATCAAATTGGCTATAATTCTGTACCATCATACTCAGCATACGCTTGTAGGAAACCTCTGTTACTGTCTGTTTTATGCATTCTATTACTGCAGCTTGAAATTTTTGAACGGCAGCAATTGTTTTATTCCATTGAGGATATTTATATTTCTTCCCGTGTAATAGAATAAAATCATTAAGGCTCATTGTAACGAAAAGTATTTCCGGCCAGAGAACATGAATCCCCAGATATACATTCTTTTTAGGAGTAATCAATGCCAAGGCTTTCATTTTATCTTCATTCATGCCATTATCAACAAACTTTATTTCACGATCTCCCATCAAAGCATGACGTATATCATAACAAACTCCCAACACTCTGATGCGAGCAGCGCAGTGGGAAATATACTGATCCTCTCCGCCAACAATCTCATGCAATGCGCTATAGAGTTCATCAAAATCCAAACAATCTCCATGAACAGCCACTCCTACAGAATTAGGGGTATTTGTAACATGTATCATTACGATTCCACCTTTACTCTTATATTCTAGCTTAATTGCCTTATTACAACATTTTGTAACATTTCTTTTAACCTCATTACTTCTTTCTTAAAGAGAATAATTCCTTCTTATGTGTCCTATTTTTAATGCAAATACGCAAGGCGTGACGGGAATGGAAATGTCAAAAAAAATGATGCTTATGTTTCAATCCACACGCTTACGCAAGGCGTGCAGTGTAGCTGTGGATAGTGGATTTGGGGAAAACAAGTTTCAATCCACACGCCTACGCAAGGCGTGACCTGCGTTCTTCTTCAATATCACCACGCTTTGAAGGGTTTCAATCCACACGCCTACGCAAGGCGTGACTCAAATTTCGATTGGCGTGGCAGGTTGCTAAACTGTTTCAATCCACACGCCTACGCAAGGCGTGACATCAATGTAATAGATGAAACGCTTATGGATGTGTTTCAATCCACACGCCTACGCAAGGCGTGACCGAACTTCCCTATGTACTGACGGATGGTGACATGTTTCAATCCACACGCCTACGCAAGGCGTGACTGAGAACCCTGGAAGATATCTTAGCATTTGCAAAGTTTCAATCCACACGCCTACGCAAGGCGTGACAATTCCATAATCTAAATCCTTGACCATAACTTGCTTGTTTCAATCCACACGCCTACGCAAGGCGTGACTTTTGCAAAGGCACTTTTTGTATGGTTACATAGTTTCAATCCACACGCCTACGCAAGGCGTGACATTGTAAAAATGGAACCGTAAATCTCAAGACAGGTGTTTCAATCCACACGCCTACGCAAGGCGTGACAAGCCCGTGCCAGATGGATTTTTCGACACTGGCGTTTCAATCCACACGCCTACGCAAGGCGTGACTTTATTGGTGCAGGTACTGATTTTACCCCTTGAGTTTCAATCCACACGCCTACGCAAGGCGTGACATTGCTTTATTTACTGTTTCTATGCATAATTTTGTTTCAATCCACACGCCTACGCAAGGCGTGACTTCGCAAAAATATCTTAATGCACATCCAAGAGTGTTTCAATCCACACGCCTACGCAAGGCGTGACCTTTGCGAACATCATCACACTATAAGACATCATGGTTTCAATCCACACGCCTACGCAAGGCGTGACAAAAACCACCGATTACTATGTAAAAGATACAGATGTTTCAATCCACACGCCTACGCAAGGCGTGACTATTAAGGGAGGGTATATAAATTCAGATGCAATGTTTCAATCCACACGCCTACGCAAGGCGTGACTACACCGGGACCACAAGCAAAAAGTAATGAGAGTTTCAATCCACACGCCTACGCAAGGCGTGACTCATTAATCCTAGTAATAGCAGGTGCTAAAGGAGTTTCAATCCACACGCCTACGCAAGGCGTGACGATATTGCTTTGGCATCCTGTGGATGTATTTGTGTTTCAATCCACACGCCTACGCAAGGCGTGACTTTAACAAAGCGGACATCCTGGCTGAGTCCATAGTTTCAATCCACACGCCTACGCAAGGCGTGACCATTGCTCATACCTCCCGTTATTTTTGCTTAAACGTTTCAATCCACACGCCTACGCAAGGCGTGACCCGGTTAAATTACCACCAGCGGTATTTAATATGTTTCAATCCACACGCCTACGCAAGGCGTGACGACATTCGCTTCTGACATTGATCTAAGCAATAAAGTTTCAATCCACACGCCTACGCAAGGCGTGACAATTAATAAATTTTCGTGGAAATATATCTCAAAAGTTTCAATCCACACGCCTACGCAAGGCGTGACTAGGCTGGAATTCATCTGGTATGAGCCCAACAGTTTCAATCCACACGCCTACGCAAGGCGTGACTGCCACGTACCACGAAGAGAAGGGCGAATAAGAGTTTCAATCCACACGCCTACGCAAGGCGTGACACAGTGTAATCCAATAATTACCGATAAACTTAAGTTTCAATCCACACGCCTACGCAAGGCGTGACTAGGCATCAATCTCAGGGATTACCCTTGTCTTTTGTTTCAATCCACACGCCTACGCAAGGCGTGACACAAATTAGAGCCTATCAAAATGCCACTATCTGTTTCAATCCACACGCCTACGCAAGGCGTGACGAGGTTTCATATGTCGAAACTTTACACCGACAATGTTTCAATCCACACGCCTACGCAAGGCGTGACAGCATGGAATGGATATCAGAATGAAATTAAAGGTTTCAATCCACACGCCTACGCAAGGCGTGACTGTCAGTTGTAGAATATAAGAAAACCATGGGTCAAAACACATGATTTCGCGAACCTAAAAATTATATCGTTTATAAAAAAGACTTTTCTTACACAAAACGTCAAGAAGGCTTGTACATTCTAGCATGCGAATATCCCTGGGAAACGATGAGCACTTAGGGTTCGCATTAGATCATCAAGACTCCTTCTGGATCATATCCTGATTTCGCACCTACATGTTCTACACGATTTTTCCAGTTGCTTCCTAAGAAATAATATCGTAGGCTATCCGTCTCATGATTGATTATGCTTTCCAAACGATGTTTTAACTCTGCAAACTGTGCTGGGTCAACTAAGCATTCGAATACTGAGTTTTGAACTCGCTGCCCATAATTGACACACTGCTTCGCTACCCTGCGAAGACGTTTCTTTCCCGAATCGGTGGTCACACTTACATCATAAGTAATTAATACCATCATTGCCAAACCCTCATTTCCAGAAAAATGGCGGATAATCTTCTAAATCACCACGCATATGCCTCGCCAGCAGCATAGCCTGAACATATGGCACAAGACCTAATGGAACTTTCTCTTCCAGATAGGGATGAGTAATTTCTTCTTGTTTACGCTTTTGCCAAGCAGTCAATACTTCCTTACGAGTATCATCATCCATAATCACAGCACCATTTTCCTTTACGACAAAGCCTTTTGCTGTAATCTGATTGCGATTAATCAATGTCACTGCCAATCGATCCACAAAATGCGGGCGCAATTCTTCCATGACATCAAGTGCTAAGCTAGGTCGTCCTGGTCGATCCCGATGCAAAAAGCCAACTTGGGGATCAAGTCCAACACTTTCTAACGCTGCCACAACTTCATGAGTGAGCAGCGTATATAAGAATGATAATAAGGCATTCACTCTATTTGTCGGCGGCCTGCGATTCCGACCAAGCATACGAAATTCATCTTTTTGATTCAATACTAATTGATTGAAATGAGAAAAATAAAGGTGCGCTGCTTCTCCTTCAATTCCTCTTATAGAATCACCATTATGTGCCGTTTCCAACTTTGCTGGCATTCTTGCCAACAATTGGAGAACCCTCTCCAAAGATTCATTATCAACCACTTCCGTATGATCTCGTAGTACACGATGCAATATCGCTCGGCTATTCATAATTTTCGCGGCAATAAACCGGCGTGATAACCGGGCTGTTACTACTTCATCATCTGACCAACGATATTGTGTTCGCCTAAGTAAAACATTGCCTGATACATTACCCGAAATACGTCCCATAAATTTTCCATATTGTGATAAAAAAGAAATGGCTACGCCTCGCTCGCAGCACAAATGCATTAAGCTGGGACTGGCTCCCGCAAAACCGAAACAAACAATTCCTTCTAAGTTGTGAACAGGAACCCGGAATTTAATCTCATCATTAACTTTAATCAGTACATTATCACCATCACAAGCTAAATAAACATCTGGCAGAGTGACATACAAGGTATTTAAAAGCCGTCGCAAGAGTCATCCACCTCCTCGCGGCACATTCGTGCCAGATATTCTTGGACGGGACGATGACGCAATGTCCAGGTTGGCTGACACTCTTCCACCAAAGAACACTGAGAGCAGCGTTTTCCTTTTGTTGCTTTAGGTGTTTTCCCTTCGCGAAAAAACTGCTGCATGCGACTAGCAAGCTCTATGGTATGTAAGCGAAGGGTTTCATCTAATACAATCTTTTCACGGTGTTTCGTCTGGGCATAAAAGAGAAATCCAGTATCAATTGATACCTCCATCATCTCCTCCAATGCCATGGCTTGGGCACACAGTTGAACAGCATCCCGGTCATCCTTTTTAGGACGCCCCCTCTTATATTCTACAGGAATTGGTCGCCACCAACCTTTCCTACTCTCAAGATGACAAGTCTTACCTTCAATCAATTCCTTTTCCTGGTGAAATTCCACCACATCTGCAATGCCTCTAAGCCCTAGTTTTCTTGAAATAAGTGGCATGGCCCTAACTGTCCGCAGGGTTGTCCTTGTTTCATCTTCAAAGGGATCATCAGTACGTTCATGAAGGTGCTGCCCCTCCACGGTACGAACATTTTCCGCCCAAACTTGTTCAATATGAATGAGTGCCCACTGCCGCTCACAAAAAGCCATGTGCTGGATTCCTGAGAGCATAAGAAAATTATCTTCTAAATCTTGTATGATCATCTTTCAATAATCGTGATACCATCAGGTTTTTCAGCATGATTGATCATAATCGTATAGTCTGTAAATGCACGTGGCGGTTTGTTTTCCTCATTGCGTTTTGTCGTTACAAGATCAAATAATTTATGAGCCTGGGCATTGCCTAAGGCTGTTTCATGCTCAAAAATCACCAGTTTTCGACTTGCCATTTTACCACGGGCAGCAGAGTGATCATGCTCAAACATATCTACTAATGCCTGCCAAAAAAGCTCTAGATCCTCTTCTGAAAAACCAGTCTTTTTTGCTAAAGGTGCCGAAATATAACCTTCTACCCGATAAAGAGCATACGGAACAATATGTTTACGTCCCATCGTACGTTCTTTATCTATGTCTTTTTTATGAGTTACTGCCATACGAGTAATCGTAATTTCCTGTGGAATGATAGGATCTAGACTTTTGGCAAAGCCAAACTGTATTGGACCACGCACTTGCCCACAATTCACGTCTGTAGTCATAACAGCACCAAAGGAACGGATATCATAAAATCGATTACACATATACTGGGTTACCCCATTCGCTTGTACAGCATCTTTGGGAAGTTTTTTAGATTCTGCTTTAATTTTCAGATCATCATAGGCCTCTTGATTCACATCGTTTAAAACAGCTTTTTCACGTACATAAATATCAAAGGGATTGATCCCCCCTTTGGAAAGTTCCACGTAATTTCTCACCTTACGTTTCAAACACACATCGGTAACAAGACCATGACTGGTCTCCGGATCAATACGCGGCATATTTCCTGCATCCGGGTCGCCATTGGGATTACCATTTTCGACTTCAAAAAAAAGTACAAATTCATAACGTTTATCTAATATATTGCTCATCTTTATCATCCTTCCTTGTCTTCATTTTTTTCATTCTTGGTGTAGTTAGCTTGATTCTGATGATAATATCCTAAAATAAATAAGCCTTGCTCTTCCATATTCAAATGAGCTGGAAATGGTTTTGCGTCTAATCCATTCATCACTTCCTGGATTTTCCGGTCTGCAACATTTCCATACTCTGCTTTTGCAATATGATGACGGGATAATCTCAGCAACAATGGAAATACAGATCCAGGCGTCGCAGATGCCGCTCCAAAATAACGATCGCGAATAGAAGCATTAATACTTCCTAAAGCATCTTTTTGAACTTTTTCTAATAAAGAGAACAGCCGCCCTAACAAGTAGGCTGGATTTTTATTATTTTCATTTAAACTCACAGTAAAAAGTTCCTCCCCTTCTATTTTATTTTGTGTACGGTACTTTCTAAGTAAAAAAGCTTTAACTATACCTGCGCGAGTAGTATTTACACCTCCATGCTCTCCGCCAGTACGACAACGAGTCAAAGCGGCTTGGAACAATGTTTGCGGATACAATTGTCCTGACAAAATTGTCTTGAGAAATTGCCCTCCCAAAAGAGGTGAAATATTCTTAGTATCTTCCAGAGTAGCTAGCGATTTTAGTGTTCGCCAAGGAGATATCATTCCTCCTAAACGTTCTATTCCTACAATGTCCATGTCACTATAATGCTGTGCAATCTTCGTAATAACATCACCAAAACTACTAACCTGCCAAAATCGTACCGATAAACGAGCTGCATTGGGGGCAAGTCCTAACAAATAGCATCGTGTATCTTTTTTAAAGTTGTCATCTTCAACAGATAAACCAGACCGGATACATTCTAAGATTGTCTTTGCCTGACGCTGTACTTCTGGCGCAATCCTTCGTTTCTCATCTTCCTCTTTAGCCTCATTCTCCACAGGATCTAAAAACCATGTAAGAATCTTTTCTTCACGCTTACCGCCTTTTTTATCGGCCCAAAATACCATCGTAGTATCTGCAAGACGAACGCGATTGGTATCGCTGGCTATTAGATAATTTAAAGCCGTACCATAGGCAAAAGCAGCCTTATTACTAATCGGCGCATTATAGCTTTGGGATTTTCCATAGGAGGTAAAAGCAGATGCATTGAATGAAACCATAGCTGCTCCGCTCATTTGGGACCCCATGATTCCTTTGATTAAAGGATGAATTCTTGCTATAGGAAGAAGCTCACCTGTAAGTAAGCATTGCTCAGTTATTTCATTTTCTTCCTTTTGCAAAGCAGCATTCCAAGCCTCTCTTACATTTGATTGCTCATGAATATATCCGATAGCCCCATCCACTTTAAATACAAGGTTACTGCCATTCAATAATTCCTCTATTTTGGGTAAAATAATAGGATGAGTTAAAGCATTCTCTGGATTCCATTTTTCTAAGAAAGCCTTAACAGCTACAACATCACCACTTTTTATTGTAGACAAAAAACACTCATTCTTTTTTTTGAATATAGCATATTTTTCCTGTGATACTTTTATTTCTCCAGCTTTATTTCGCTCTATTCCAATCATATAGGAACTATTATCACAAAGAATATTAGCCGATACCCCAGATGTGCGCATAGTTTGCTCCGGCACTAACAATACCTTAGGTATACTTTTTTTGCCTTCTACCTTTGCGAGGGTCAGAATATCAACAAGATTTCCAGCTAAATCAAGAATCAGTGCATAGGATACTTTTGCCGCACTATATCCCGGGGGAGCAATCTCTGAATCTTCTTCCTCTAAAAGACGCTGATAATGATCATTCAATGCCTGTAAAATCAACGTCCTCCCTCCTTGGGTAATCGGGTATCAATTACACCATTTTTCATTGTCGGTCTAAAAAAAATAGGTTGCATGTTATTAGTAAAGTCAATATCCCAAAGCATCCATCCCAAATCCTGCTCACCAATCAAAGTTGATGAAGGAATTTCATCCTCCAACAATTCAAAATGTACGGGAAATTCTCGACATCCAAAGTAAGGGTGCATGTGACATTGACCTGACCGAGCTCTTCGGCTGAAGATATCACAATGTTTCCCAGGATTATCCCCTTCTCCTGCCTTATCTGTCATCTCAAAATGAGCTTCAATAATATACTCTACATCTCGAAGCACTAGAGAAGCACGCTGTTGGCGATCCTCTGTGACATATTGATGAAGGTCAATAGCCCCGCCCTTCATTGCAGTTTTAATGTTTCTTTCGGAGATTTTGTTAGCTATTTCATTTCTGCGAATCGAATCAAAGCGGATTGGCTTCATCACATGAATGCAATCAATTCGCCAAGTTAATGCAGGTTTCCAATGAATGGCTTCCAAGATGCCTCGTGCCGCCGATGGTGTCATCACATCATAACTTACTCTCTCCGCTTTCATCTCTGGACGAGTAAAACAAGCATAATCGCCCCACACTCTAAGCTTAACTCCATATCCCATAAACGTCTCCTTTCTATTTCAATAAATCATTACATCAGTTGGTGCTTTTACTTCTTTTGCATCCTTCAATCCATAACGTGAATCATAAAAACTAGAGTCGGTCACAAATTTTATAACATCCCCCACTGATTTCACCACTTTTTCTTTTTGAAATGCTTCTAACTCATATTGATACACTTGCACGATATAAGGTTGAAGGCTGCGCATTCTACTGGCTGGAAAAGGATGATGTTCTATTTCTTCCATTACATCAAGTACATGATCATCCCAAGGAACAACAACTGAAACAGTGGCACTATCAATCAATTGAAACTCACTAGCGATCTCTACGTAAGGAAAGGACAACTCTTCCTCGCCACCTTTAATTAAGCTAAGAATCTTACGTGCATCCAACTTATCGCTCTCTACATCAAGTAATTGTTTGAAATAATCTTCAATGGCAGCCAAAGACATCAGATCATTTTCGAATTGACTAGCTCTTCGTGCAGTACTTCTCATTAGATCAGCAACCAATTCAAAACGTCCCCTTGTAGGCATACCGTGTGCCTCAGGTTCAAATACAATCACAAAACCATCTTTTCGCCGCCCCTCGCGATTGCATCGCCCTGCAGCTTGGGCTATCGAATCAATCCCTGCTGCCGAACGATAGACGGCTGGAAAATCAACATCGACCCCTGCTTCAATTAGCTGCGTAGATACCACACGGCATGGTTTTCCTTCTAGTAATGCCTTTTTAATCTCAGCTAAAACCGCTTTTCGATGGGCTGGACACATGCGCGCTGATAAATGATAAACCCCCTTCGTTGTTTGCTCCAGTAACAGATCAAATAATATCCTGGCATGCCGCCTGGTATTTACAATGGTAAGAATTTGTGAATTCTCCATCATGCCCACTATTACTTCATTATCAGTCATCTTGCCACGATAATGAACCGTAACTCGTTTAAAAGTTTTTTGCAATTTTGCAGGATCTTCCATTATCTCCACTGGTTCTAAATTCCCTGGAACAAACTCTTTGATCGCAGGCTGCGTCGCAGTACACAAGACCACTGTTGCGCCATAATTTAATACTAATTCTGCCAGTGCCCACAAACAAGGCTTCATATAGTCAAGCGGCATCATTTGGGCCTCATCTAGAATAATCACACTATTAGTCATGTTATGAAGCTTCCGACAGCGCGAGCCTTTATTAGCATACAGCGATTCAAAAAATTGTACCGCCGTTGTAACAACCACTGGCATATCCCAATTTTCTGCAGCCAGCCGATGTGCCTTTTCATGCTTATCCCAGTCATCAAAGGAGCCTTCTGGGTACTCACAATTACTATGATGCTCCAGAACCACATTATCATTTTTCTCTAGTGCTTCCCGAAATACTTGGGCATTCTGTTCAATAATACTAGTATAGGGAATAACATAAATAACCCGTTCTTTACCATGTGTAACAGCATGTTTAAGAGCAAAAGCCATGGAGGAATAAGTCTTTCCTCCGCCAGTAGGAACTGTTAAAGTAAAAAGACCTGGTTTAGCGTCTGCCATTTGTAAACATCTTTTCAGGATGCCTTGTCGTGCAGTATTGATCAATGATGTATTGTGACGATTACGTTCTGCTAATGTAGCTAGTTTCTTTTCTAATCGCTCAAAAATTATTTCCATAGAAACAGTCCCCGGTCGTGCCATATATTTCTCTGAATTCATAAATCGTTCTGTATCCAAATAATCTGCATCCACCAGGCAAGAGTATAACATACGGATACAAAAGGAAAAACTAAATGTAGACATGGCAATCTCTTTAGCTTGAGGGATATTGCGAAGATCATCCTGACATAAATCCGGTATGTTAATCTCTTTGGCAAATTCCTGATAATTTGGTATATCCTTTTTTTCAAGCCGTCCCGGAAGATTTTTGATGTCTCCCCTATTCCCATCTGGCAATCCACCATGATGCCCAGCAACTGTAAATGCCAAGGCTTTTCCTATTGGGATTTGCCATTTTTTCCAAAGCTGCTGCGCACCTGCTGTTGTATGGTCAACCTTTGTCGTATTGCCTTCTAAACGTTTCTGAAAATCCTTAGAGTATTTTCCAATATCATGGGTTAGACCAATAATTCTACCCAATTTTCCTGCACCAAATTTAGCTGCACGCTCTTCTGCCAAACGTGCAACCTCATCAAGGTGTTCTTTTAATGGTTGCCAATGTTCTTTAGGTAGTACTTCCTTCGTTCGTAAATTTTCCTTGGTATGTCCATAGTAGATCACTTATGCACCCCCATTGGCTAATTTAAAACTTACTTAGTATTTCTGCAACTGACAGCTTGTATATTAATACCTATTCATACTTTATTTACCATAATGTTACAAAATCCTGCACAGCCAATCTCCCTTACAGAATTTTATATTTCTAAAGCCCCTCATTTTTTCTTAAAATAAGGGGCTTTCATAGTGTATTTCGTATGTATTATTTCTTCTTATATATTATATATTTTTCCTTCATAAGCTCCATAACTTATAAACACTCTTTGGTAGGTAACTTCTTTTAAGAAAGACTTTTTTCTCGTCTATTGATTGTAGTAGCTTCTGACAATCAACGCTAACTGCCTCCAAACCTGCGAGATTTTAATTTGCTAATTCAACTTCTTGCTGATCCCCACGTTAATGTTTGCATGATGAATCGAATTGCATCGGAAAAGCCTTGCCGATAATATACGTCTCCCCCGCTCAATCGCATACAAGTATATTCATCATCTAGTTCCATTAATGTCTTCTGCATTTCTACTGGCAATGCATGCTTGATTTGTGTCTGGTATTCAAGCATTCTTTGATAAGCATGATAATAATCGCTAGAAACTTTCTCCAAGTCTAAGCCATCTAAACTCTCTATCTCGCTAGCAGTCACCAGTAAATCGAATATACTTTTTGCCATTGTAAATCCCCCACTATTGTTGTTTATTGATCGCCAGGCTTCTATACTGACAGGCATTATAGTAAGCAGTCTCCTATATCCATTTTTAAATGTGACTAGGAACTCTTTGCAATATCAGGTATAATTAAATTTATATAAATTCAGTCTTACTGCATACGCTAATGATCTTCACCTTGTAAATTAGAAATATAATGTTTATTATAATTAAACCACTTAATTTAAAGTATACGTTTAATTATAATAAACGTCAAGAGGTTTTATTATGCTAAACAGAGAACTTTTTTCATACAGATTAAAGCAGCTTCGAACAGAAAAAAAATTATCTATGCAAACACTAGCCCAAGCTGTTGGTTTAAAGAACAAAGGCTCTATTGGACAATTTGAAACAAGCCTTAATATTCCATCTGCTGATACCCTCGTTGCTCTCGCTGATTACTTCGATGTTTCCCTTGATTATCTCGTGGGAAGATCCGATAGTCCGGATAGGAAATAGTTTATTTCGCCATGACAATATGGTATTTTTAAAAATAGGATTCGCTGCTATAGCGAATCCTATTTTTTTAATAATGGATATTGTTTCCGTATGCAATTAGAATTTCAATAGCTCTTTCAATTTTGCCATTTCCGCCTGGGATAAGGTAATACCTTTGCCCATTTTTTCATGATCTGGTGACCACTCGCGAAGATCATATTTAGGTTCTTTGTCATTCCAGCTAACCAGATTCAGTTCCTTCGTCCAACCTTTGGCTGATTCAGATAGCACTCCAATCTTTTCTTTGATCTCAAACTTTATATCTGCCATTTTATATTTCTCCTTTAGAGTAAGTCTTAGGATTGTTTTTAATTTTATGTCTCTATCTTGAAACATATTCTATTCTCATTTATTTCTCTTAAAAAAAGCAAGACAGTAATTCTACTGTCTCACTTAAATAAATCTGAATGAGTACCTGTGCGAGTCAGGATTAAATCTACATCGGTTTGAAGATATATTAGAACCCAATCTGACTCTATATGACAATCTCTGAACGCTTCCTTCTTTTTACCGTAGTTGGTTAACTTATGATCTTTGTTCTCAAATGGTAAAGGTGCTGGTATCTGAAGTATTTCAATGACTGCTTTAAGTTTTGCCATATCACATTTCCGACTTTAACATTTCTGCATGTCTTTCTTGAATTGACTGGTTGTAATTACATTCAGCACAATATTGTCTTGAACATGTCATCCACGCTCTTATATCGAGTGAGATTCTTATTATTTACAGCTTCATCAAGCGCCTTGAGGGTCTCCTCATTAGGAATCTTAACCACGCGTTTCGCAGGAGCAGTAACAGCTTTTTTAACCTTGCGTGTAATAGCTAACTTCATAAAACTTCACCTCACCTATATTGTACACCATTTGGGATACAAAATGAATGACGTTCTTTGCACTTGCGTTAGGGATGTTTCAATCCACACGCCTACGCAAGGCGTGACAATATTACAAGTCTTATCTTGATGAAGTATGGGTTTCAATCCACACGCCTACGCAAGGCGTGACAAAAATGGCAACTGGGTCACGTGGACTGGAGAAGTTTCAATCCACACGCCTACGCAAGGCGTGACCTTGTACAATGACATGCCCCTTCTTACACATTGTTTCAATCCACACGCCTACGCAAGGCGTGACTTAGTCAAAATCCTGAGTCTTTTCATTCTTTTGCAGTTTCAATCCACACGCCTACGCAAGGCGTGACAAAGTAGCAGGATACATCCGCGTATCTACAGATGTTTCAATCCACACGCCTACGCAAGGCGTGACCATTTCCAGAGGCTATTCTGGATAGATTACTTGGGTTTCAATCCACACGCCTACGCAAGGCGTGACGGGAATTTTACTGTGAAAGCGACTGGTATTGTAAGTTTCAATCCACACGCCTACGCAAGGCGTGACATAGAGGTAGGCAGCCAGAGTCATTATTAAAAGTTTCAATCCACACGCCTACGCAAGGCGTGACCCGCCTGTAGTTGTTGTTCATTAAGTCCATCAAGTTTCAATCCACACGCCTACGCAAGGCGTGACCTTTAAATCAAGCGGCTTAGACTCTACCAGTTGTTTCAATCCACACGCCTACGCAAGGCGTGACTGGCAATTGTGGGATGCAGTAAATACTTAGGTAAAATCATACGATTTTGCGAACCCTGAAATGAGTTTTATTTTTATAGAAGATTTTACTATAAGAAATGCTCAACCCCCTCTTATCTCTGGCTTGCGAATCTTCCACAAAAAGAATGAGTACTTAGGGTTCGCATTAGAAGCTTTTCCCGATAGCTGATTATTTCCCATGAAAAGACAAAATTCCTGCAAAGTAATTTTACTTTGCAGGAATTTCTCTCTATTCACATTGTCTACCGGGAAATTGCCGCCACTTCCTCGTATAGTTTAACTTCCGGTTTTTCGAGAAGCAAGTCGGCAATGCTGCTGAATAATTCTTTTAAATAGGGGGTAGAGCCATGATAATCTAACGCTTGCTGGTCCTGATATTTTTCGTAAAATAAAAATTGTCCGGCATTGTCTTTTGACCGGTGAAGCACATAGGCTACTGTACCTTTTTCAAGCTGAACCTGAGGAAATTGAACCTGCAAGGCAGCCTCCAGTTCCTTTTCTTTCCCTGGTTTCGCCTGCATCTTAGCTACTAACGTAATCATAAATTCAACAGTCTCCTTTAATTAACATGATTAGCTTAATGATACCACGTTTCTATTTATTTTATTAACAGCATTATCTGCTTCGCACACCATGCTTTACTCTGTCTTTTTCTTCTGCACGTTTGCCATCGTTCCATTTATCCATCGTTCCTACTAAATAACCAGTAATACGGCGAATACGCTCAAAGCCCATACCGCCTTCCCCTTCTACTCGTCCACATTTCGGACATTGATCACCAATCACGCCTGTAAAGCCGCATTTCGGATCACGATCCACTGGATGATTGATGGAACCATAACCAATACCACATTCTTTCATCTTACGTACAACCATCTCAAAGGCATCCAGATTCTTAACCAGATCTCCATCCAGTTCAATATACGTAATATGACCTGCATTCGTCATAGCATGATAAGGAGCTTCTATTTCAATTTTTCTGGCTGCCGGAATCGTATAATATACAGGAACATGGAAACCATTAGTATAATACTCCCGATCTGTCACCCCAGCAATTTTTCCATAATTTTTTGCATCAATTTTTACAAAACGTCCCGATAAACCTTCCGCTGGCGTAGCAATCAGAGAAAAATTCTGCTGATATTTAGCGGCGGCCTCATCCATACGTTTTCTCATATGTCCAATAATTGCAAGTCCCGCCTGCTGGGCTGCTTCTGATTCACCATGATGTGCACCATAAAGAGCAGTAAGGGTTTCTGCCAAACCAATAAAACCAACTGTTAAGGTACCATGTTTAATAACATCTTCCAGGGTATCTTCCCAATCTAATTTATCGGAATCAAACCAGATTCGCTGTCCCATTAGGAAAGGGAAATTTTTAACCTTTTTATTCTTTTGAATTTCATAGCGATCCAATATTTGTTGAATTACCAACTCAATTAAGAAATCCAATTCCTGATAGAAGCCTTTGATATCTGGCTCCGTTCTTTCTCCTAAAGCAATCCCATGTTGAATCCCGATTCTCGGAAGATTAATACTGGTGAACGAGTTGTTGCCACGGCCATAAATAATTCCGTCCGATTCAGGAAAAACAGAGGAGATTACCCGTGTTCTACATCCCATAGTAGCAATTTCAGTTTCAGGTCGTCCTGGTTTGTAGTATTGTAAATTAAAGGGTGCATCAATGAACACAAAGTTAGGAAATAATCTTTTAGCTGAAACACGGCAAGACAATTTAAATAAATCATAATTAGGATCTTCTGTATTATAGTTAACTCCTTCTTTTACCTTAAAAATGCTAATCGGGAAGATAGCTGTTTCCCCATTCCCTAAGCCAGCTTCTACAGATAATAAGAATTGTTCTACGACCAGACGTCCTTCCGGTGTAGTATCGGTACCAAAATTAATACTGCTAAAAGGCACCTGTGCTCCTGCTCTCGAATGCATGGTATTTAAATTATGCAAAAAACCTTCCATCGCCTGGTATGTTTTCTTCACTGTTTCTTTGCGTGCAAAACGATACGTAAACTCTTGTATTTTTTGTATTTCAGCTTCTGTTGCAGTAATACCATAATCTTTTAAAGTTTTTTCCAGCCGCAGCGCTTCCTTCTTATGATAGCCTTGGTATTCAGATTCACCGATACGAGGATAATCCCCCTCTTCACCACTATATTCATGGATGGTATCGTTAATAATCTGATCAATGTTCTCTTCATCGAGTTCTGGATAGTCAATCATTAACACTTTCTTCATGTTTTCCGAGTATAATTTAATGAAAGTTTTGGCTACTCCAGCAGCTAGTCCATAATCAAAATTAGGGATAGATTGTCCACCATGCTGATCGTTTTGATTACTCTGGATGGCAATTGCAGCCAATGCAGCATAGCTCATAATATCCTGTGGTTCCCGTAAGTGTCCATGCCCAGTAGAAAAACCATCCCGAAATAACTTTTTAATATCAATCTGACAACACGTTAAGGTACCAATGGCTTCAAAGTCCATATCATGAATATGGATATAACCAGACTGATGATATTTCGCATGTTCAGGCTTTAAAATATGATGAACCGCAAATTGCTTCGATCCTGTTGCTCCGTACTGCAGCATCGTTCCCATTGCCGTATTACCATCCACATTGGCATTCTCTCGTTTGCCATCAACCTGCTCCGCATCTTTGAAGGTAATATCTTTGTAATCCATCATCAAACGCATATTTGCTTCCCGCACTTGGGTACGTTTTGCCCGATAAGCAATATACTTCTTGGCTACAGCAACTTCTTTAGACTGAAGTAATACATCCTCTACAATATCTTGTACTTCTTCCACTGATAAACGATGATCTTTGCGCGCCTCAATGGTATGAAAAACCTTGTCTGTTAATGTCTGAAGTTTTTCTTGTTCTACCACACCATCAAAATTTTCTGTATAGGCCTTTTTTATTGCATTATAAATCTTGTCCACATTAAATTCCACTTCACGTCCATCACGTTTAACAACTTGGAAATTACTCATCATTTACCCACCCTGTGTATCATATTTTTTTTAATGTATTTTTCGTTCCCCAATTCAACATTTTCCTAACGTAAAAGAACATTTTTAACGATATATTATATAACAGTAAAAACGTTGTTTATGGATTAGAAAATGTTGTCTCTATACGTAATTATATCACTATATTTTTTTTAACCAAGACTTGACTTTTTAAAGTTTTTCAAAACGCAATAATACAACATATAGTATTGATTGTTTTTCCCAATCCTATATGTTGTATTTTAAGAGTCTTTTAAACGTACTGAAACCGCGTCACAACAGGGTTCCATTCATTACCTTAAATTGAAAAAATTAGGCGGAAAATTTGTTTTTTCTGCCTAATTTTTATATGCATTCTTCATAAAAATTTCATGTTTTATTGACTGTTTTTTTCTATGATCAAATTTGTTCTCCTAGGAACAAAATTATAAGCCACCTTACTTTTTGGACAGCCCAAATCTGCGTAACAAGGGAACTACACGAGAACCAAGCATCGGCACCTGCAGCATATCACCTTCACTAATGCCGCCAATTAATAATAAAACTCCGGCATATACGAGTATGCCAAAAGCCATAGATGTAAGAGTAGCTAAAGCAATGTGCGCCGTAGCATTCATAATAACGTCATAAACGATATAAATTATGCCTCCCATAACAGCAGCAGCAGCACTTGGCTTTATTAAACTTTTAACATCAACTGCAAATCCAACATAACGATGTACATAATAAATATTTAAGCATGCAGCTACTCCAATATCTGCGACAGTTGCCCATGATGCCCCTTTGATACCGAGGGTGGGCATTGCCGTAAGCGTCCAATTTAAGACAATCTTAAAAACAGCTGCCAGTCCCATGTTGATAACCGGAATAGAAGTATGACTCATTCCCTGCAAGACTCCAGTGGTCACCTGGTGTATGCCTAACAAAACAATCCCAATTGAGATAATACTGATGGAATGGCTGGCCTGCGGTGCATTATAAACCATCTGAGAGATTGGTTCTGCCAAGATTAGCAGCGCTACAAAGGCAGGAATCGTAACCAAACTTGCGACCCTCATAGCAGCAGCGGTTTGTTGATAAATTCGTTTAATGTTACCCAAGGAAAAAGACTCTGATATAGCCGGTACTAAACTAGTTGCCAAAGCAGCCGTCAAAATAGTTGATAAATTAAGAAGCGGCACAGCCATCCCTGTTAAATAACCAAATAACTCCGTAGCTTGCTCTACCGTATATCCTGCAACTTCTAACCTGGCAGGAACAATAAATAAGTCAAAATTTGCAACGATGGGCAGCATAATACTGGACAGAGACACAGGTAAGGCCAGTTTAATAAGCCGTTTAATAATACTCATACTCGATTCCTGCAACCTTTGCGCAACTTGTCCCTCGGCCTGTTTTTCGCTCTTTTTTTGCAATTTTATATAGTAATAAATCAGTACAAGAAGACCCGCAACGGCTCCTGGAGCCGCGCCAAGACTGGCGCCGCCTGCTGCATATTCTAATCCTTTCGGCAATAATAAGCTGGCAAAGATAAGCATCGTTATGACTCTTACCAGCTGCTCGGCTATTTGAGAAACAGCGGTAGGTGTCATAATCTGGCAGCCTTGCAGGTAGCCGCGATAACTCGATAAGATCGTAACAAAGAACACCGCCGGCGCTAATGCTAATAAAGAATAGTAGGCTCTAGGATCACGGATAAACCGATATTCAATTAACCACCCAGCACCAAAATACAATAAAAAACTAAAGAAAAGACCTGTTAAGACTAAAACCGTTAAAGAAACACGGAACACTCGATTGGCTCCGATAAAATCGTTCAAGGCCCTTTTTTCGGCAGTAATAATAGAAATAGCCACAGGAATTCCTGCTGAAGATACGCTTAATGCTAATAAATATATAGGAAAGGCCATTTGGTACAGACCTATGCCCTCACCTCCCAAGACCCGTGACAGGATGATCCAATTCAAAAATCCAATTACTTTTACAACAATGCCGCCCACGGTCAAAATCAAAGTGCCTTTTAAAAAAGAATTTGAATTCCCTTTATTCTTATTGTTTGGTTCCTTTTCTTCCGTCATTTTATATCCTTCGCTTTTTAATATATTCCTTGCCTGTTTCTACCGACTACACTTCATTGATTTGCTGTATTACAAGCATTAATTCGTCTTCCTATTATCGTGATGCTCACTACCATAACAACTCGTCAGCTTTTCCAACTGACAATAGATATAGTCTCCCAATTTACTCCCAACATCATTCCTACATTCATAAGCCAAGGATTCATGGTCAGATCTCAAAATAACGCCCTACTTATAATGAAAGTAACTAATGATATGTATGTATTACTAGTAAAAAAATGTTACATAAATTACCCAAGAAATAAATTATAACACAACTATTGCTCTAATATAGTGTGAATCTGAAATATACTTAGTATACTCCACATAAAATTTTATTCCTTTTGTGAGAAATTTGCAAACATTAGAAATAAAATTATTGTTAAAAACAGCTGCTATAGCTTTTTTAGCAAGTAAATATGCCAGAACACAGCAAAAGACCTCTAGGAAAAAAGCAGCTAGTATTGAAAAAGTCAATCACTACAATCGTGATTGACTGAATAAGCAACCTTATATAAAAAATTCATAGATACCAATCGCAATTAAAATAGCTCCTGCCAATTGAGAGGCTCGGTCGCCAAGATATTTTGTAACATAGCTTTTACCAAACGTAACACCCATCTCAAAAAATATAAAACTGATCATCATTGCCAATAAGGCAGTTAATTCCGGCTTTAATCCTGCCATGCCGCCGCCAATTCCCCCTGCAATATTATTCAAGGAAAGGGCAGCCCCCAGCAAAGCAGCTTCCTTAAGATCAACGCTCCCAGAATGATCCTGGTCTACTGTATTTGGTTCTTCTAGTATACGAATTAAGACTTCAAACGTTTTTATCCGCAGCGCTACAATCGTTTTAGGAACTTTCTCTGCAACTGGTTTTGTGACAGTATCTGTTCGTCTCCTCTCCTCACCTGCAGGGTTCCCCCAGGATTGAAACATCACCCAAATTCCTACGCTAACCATTATGGCGGAACTAATGAGATTACTCCAAAACGGTGGCAGCAATGAAGTAACATATCCTCCTGCCTTCATCGACAGCAAGGTGCCAAGACCTGTTAACATTGCTATGAGTAGATTGGCAGTCCATGGCACCTGTACTTTTCGCAAACCAAAAGTTATGGCTACACCTAGGTTATCCAGATTTGATGATACTGCCAGCAAAATACTGGAAAGCAAATGCACGCTTTTCACCTCGTCTTGTAATAAGTATGGAACGAGGTATCCTATGCAGCCCAGCTTCACTAATTGCCTGTACAGCCAAACCTGCTTGCTTGTTAATAAGAAAATAAGGATTACATCGTTAAACGCAATACCTCACCATCTGCAGGAATTAAGACCCGCTCAGAAAATCCTTCCTCTGCCAGAACATGCTGGAGTTCTTCCCGCGATAAAAGGCAGTGGTTAATAGCCTCCATATGAACCGCGACAACGGTTGTCTGAGGCGCAAACTTGCAGACATCTGCTACATCCTGCGCTGTCATGGTGATGGGATCCCCCTCTGAGAATTGAGCTGCTCCTGCATTCACTACTGTTATGTGAGGATGGTAATTTTGCAATGCACGTTCTACCTCCGGACAATAAATAGTATCACCGGCAAGATAAAGGACTGGTTCACCTTCACTTTGCATAATATATCCGGAAACAGGTGCCATCTTAATACCAATTTCTCCAGTACCATGCTGTCCGGCTGTACGGATGATTGTTATCCCCTCCCAGTAATACTGGTCGTGAATGGGAGTAATTTGCAGAAATCCTAATTCTTTTAGTTTGCCTTCATCTTCTGGCTGGCAGAAAAGCAGTTTATCTTTAGGCAGCTCCCTAGCAGCAGCATCATCAAAATGATCCCGATGCATATGAGTAAGCAAAACTGCATCAACCTGTTGTAAAAAATCCTGTTGGTACACGATTGCAACAAGAGGATTGCGTCGCTCATTTGTTGAATTGACAATAGGTGGCATAGCCCCTGCCGGGCTTAGCATGGGATCGACTAATACCATTTTTCCGTTGATTTTTACTGCTATCGTAGCATGCCGTAGTAATTGAATGTTCATTAAGCATCCTGCCTTTCTAATATCATTTCCTAGTATTAGTATGACAAATATGCTGCCTATTAACAATTGTGCCACGAAACAATATGCCTTCGCTAACTTACATGATGAAAGGAAATGATATTGTGCTTGATCAAACTGACTGGCAGATACTGCAATGCCTGCAAAATAATTCCCGGATGCAGTGGCAGGAGATTGGGAGAATTGTCCATTTAACTGGTCAGGCAGTAGCTGCCCGCATCAGAAGAATGCAAGATATGGAAATCATTGAAGGATTTACGATTCGTCTGAATCAAGACAAGTTAGGTAAACCCATACTGGCATTTATTACTGTCTTTATGAAAACAACTAACCATTCGGCCTTTCAGAACTTTTTAGCTAATCGTGAGGAAATACTCGAAGCCCATAGAATCAGTGGTGAAGGCTGTTATTGGCTGAAAGCTCAATTAGTCAATCAGCACGATATAAGCAGCTTACTGGACGCTATTTTACTGCATGGTAATTATCGCATCAATCTATCGATTCATAAGATAAAATAAAACCAAACTCACCGTCACTTTCTTATTCGCTTAAAAATATTGTACTCTTTCTTACAGATTTTTACTCACCAATATACTCAAAACGTTTCACAACAGTATCATTTATCTCAACGGTTTCTTCGAACATGGATAAAGGTCGTACCCACATTCCTCTTTCCCCATATAAAGCTTGATATACAACATAATCTTCTAATGTTTCACTATGCTTAGCGATCATAACTACTTTATAAAGTCTCCCTTTAAAATGACGATAAGTACCTACCCTAATCATATATGCCCCTCCTGATTTTTTATCTTTATAGTACATTGACTATAAAAAGTTACTATAATAAATCTATACTTTTAGATTTTATCACATCTTTAAAGAACTAAAAAAGCAGTAGCCGTAACGCTACTGTTTTTATATTTACATCTAAATTTATAACTGAAATATAGGATCTACTTATTTTTTATTGGTATAATTCCTATGCTGATAAGTTCTCACATATTCTTCAAGGATTTTCTCTAATTGATTTAATGCTTCTGTCTCTTTGTTTTCTTCCTTTTTTAAAAGATTGATAAGGTATTCAATTTCTTCGTGAAACTTCACCTCCTAACACCCTCCTAATAAAAATAGATTTACTAATTCAGCATTAAAGTAACTTTCCATTTCTCTATGTATGACTTTGGAAGCTTCATTTGGTGACATGGCTTTACGATAAATTCGGTTGGATGTAAGAGCTTCATAAACATCAGTAATACTTAATATTTGTGCAATAAATGGTATTTCGTGGCCAGTCTTTCCGTTAGGATAGCCTGTCCCATTATACTTCTCATGATGACAATAAACGGCTTCAGCAATATACTGTAGTTCATTTATATTATTTAGAATTTCAAAACCGTATTGAGAATGTTTTTTAATTACTTCAAACTCACCTTCCGTTAATTTTCCGGGTTTATTTAAAATACTTTTTGGAATTTTTATTTTACCAATATCATGAAGCAATGCTGCAGTTGCAATTTTTTCTACAGTCTGGCATGGAAGATTCAACGTATTTGCAAATTTAACAGCTATCTCTGCTACGTTGTAAGAATGCTTTACTGTTCCTGTATCATGCATACTTATTAAGCTCAATAAATGATTTACGATTTCCGGCTTCGTTTTAAAAGAATACTGAAATATAATTTCGTCATCTACGATTAAATTTTGAAGCATTTAAAATCCTCCTCAAAAAAAACAGCAGTTTAATGTAACACAATATACTTGTGTTACATCAAACTACTGCTAATCCAGTTACAATAC
>CAURNS010000004.1:0-409088 GCA_963526485.1 uncultured Pelosinus sp. | reverse complement strand
GCACATCTGGCTTATTTTAACCTTACTTACATTGTTTAGTTTTCAAGGAACACATCGATGTTTGCGACCACCGACATTTATATATGTTATCACACTTCAATCACCGTGTCAATATATTTTTTGTTTTTAACATTTCAATAACTGATACGCTTCTCTAGTGCGAATATTATTCTAACATTCTAATATATTATTGTCAATATATTTTTATATCCTATATTTAATCCTATTGTATTCAATAATAAAGCAAGGGCGAGTTGTCAGCTCACCCTTGCTTTATACTATTTTTCTTCTTTATGTCTCATATGAGGAAAAAGAAGAACATCCCTAATAGAAGAACTATCTGTAAGCAACATCACCAAGCGATCAATACCGATGCCCAGTCCACCAGTTGGTGGCAGTCCATATTCTAAAGCATTGACATAGTCATGATCCATCATATGAGCCTCATCATCACCTGACTCACGCTGTTCTACTTGAGACGCAAAGCGTCCTTCTTGATCAATAGGATCATTTAACTCAGAAAAACCATTTGCTAATTCTCGAGCAAAGATGAATACTTCAAAACGATCTGTAATTTCAGGATTCTCTTTATTGCGTTTAGCTAATGGTGAAATTTCAGTTGGATGACCAATGATAAAAGTAGGTTGAATTAAGTGTTCTTCCACCTTTTCTTCAAAGATATTGTTTAAAATACCGCCAATACCATTTTTCTTTTCATATTTAACACCTAAATGTTCAGCAATATTCCTGGCTTCTTCAATAGTCGTAACAGTATCAAAGTCAACACCTGTATATTTTTTAACTGCTTCAGGCATGGTCAATCGATTCCAGGGTGGTGCAAGATTAATTTCTTGCCCTTGATACGTAATTTGCGTAGTACCTAATACTTCTAATGCAATACCAGACACAATATCTTCAGTCAGGCGCATTAAATCCTGATAATCAGAGTAAGCCTGGTACAATTCTACAATTGTAAATTCAGGATTATGCCTAACAGATATGCCTTCATTTCTAAAAACACGTCCAACTTCGTATACTCTTTCAAAGCCACCAACAATTAAACGTTTAAGATATAATTCAGGTGCGATTCTCATATATAAATTCATGTCTAATGCATTGTGGTGAGTCGTAAAAGGACGTGCTGCAGCGCCACCTGCAATGGGGTGCATCATTGGCGTCTCCACTTCCAGATAATCACGTTTATCCAAAATGCTTCGCAAGGCTTTAATAATTTTACTGCGTGTCACAAAAGTATTTCTAACTTCTGGGTTCACAATCAAATCAAGATAACGTTGACGATATCGGGTTTCAACATCTTTCAAACCATGCCATTTTTCTGGAAGAGGTCTAAGAGACTTAGCTAAAATTTCAAAACTACTTGTTTTTAAGCTAATTTCTCCACGTTGTGTCCTAAAAACAATCCCCTCAATACCAATAATATCACCAATATCAAGGAGTTTGAATTTTTCGTATTCTACTTCACCAATAACATCTTGGCGGAAATAAGCCTGTATCTTGCCAGACATGTCCATTAAATGAACGAAACTAGCTTTACCATGGCCACGTATTGCCATAATACGACCAGCAACTCTTACCGTTTGACCTTCTAAGGTTTCAAAATTGCTAATTATTTCATTAGCATGAATTGTTACATCATATTTACGAGCAAAAGGCTCAATACCTTGCGCTTCAAACGCCGTCATTTTTTCTCGGCGAACTCGCATAAGTTCATTAATATCTTCATTTTTTTGATTTTCTTGATTCTTCGCTTCTGTCATTCTTTGTTTTCTCCCCTAACTCGTCCATTTTGGCATTCTAAAAAGAAGAAAAAATTATGAATTACGTTTAATATCAATTACTTCATATTTTAAAATACCAGCAGGCACATTTACCTCAACAATGCTGCCTATCTTCTGACCTAAAATGGCCTGACCGACAGGTGATTCGTTGGAAATTTTAAATTCAACTGGGTCTGCTTCTGCCGAACCGACTAGAGTATATTCAAATTCATCGCCAAACTCCAGATCCTTCAAGACAACAGTAACACCAATAGACACCACATCTGTTTTGATTTCATGTTCATCAATTACTTTACTGTTGCGAAGCATTTTTTCTAATGTTATGATTTCACCTTCAATAAAAGCTTGTTCATTTTTGGCATCTTCATATTCGGAGTTTTCACTAATGTCACCAAATTCAATTGCTTGTTTAATTCTTTCAGCTACTTCTCGGCGACGCACTGACTTTAGGTATTCGAATTTCTGCTCTATTTTCTTTAATCCTTCAGCAGTGAGAATAAATTGCTTTTCGGCCATGCTTTCTGCTCTCCTTTAATGTTGATTCCTAACGATTTTTATTATTGTATTCTATGTTAGTCCCTTTTGCTACAAAAAAATCAAAAACTACAGTAATTAAACATTGATCAATGAGACAATATAAATAGTGTCAAGTGGATAACTTGACACTTTTGGCAGCAGGTTAGAAACCCAACTTAATATGCAATTAATTATAGGTATAATCATCTTATTTGTCAATGTTTTCTAACCAATTCCCCTTTTCTGTATTAGATTATTATTAATTACATTTGCTTTAATCGCTGCAATTTCATCTGCGGTAATTGCTTTTTCAAAACTACGGAAACCTGCTAATTTGAAACCATGTTTTTTTGCCAGCTTTTCAATTGTTTCCACTTGCTTCACAGTCAAATCGCGACCTATTGTAAAATTTTCATATCGCTGCTCCAGGGACAAAATCATGGTTTCCGCCATGCAAGCATAAGCTGTTCCTTCTGGAAAACCAAAATTCAGACCAAAGTTAACATCACCCGGAACTTCTACTACACCGCCTTCAATTACTAATATATCTTTACGCATTTCAGCCACACGGCGTGAAACATTTCTCGGCCTGGCTACATCACAAACAATTGCGCCTGATTTTAAATCTTCAGGCTCGATAATACTATCAACGGCACTCGTCACAGCAATAATAACGTCAGCTGACTTTAAAGCAGATTTAGTATTTGCAGTTACTTTAACAGCTAATCCTGTTTTTCGTAAAATTTGTTCAGCAAGTTTTTCCAACTTTTCTTCATTACGAGCTGCTAATGTTAAAT
The DNA here is from genome assembly GCA_963526485.1 of uncultured Pelosinus sp. GTDB lineage: Bacteria > Bacillota > Negativicutes > DSM-13327 > DSM-13327 > Pelosinus. The sequence goes on along the minus strand of CAURNS010000004.1, from coordinate 405,976 downwards.
ACCGTACTTCCCGTGCCAAAATTTGGGCACAGGCTGCACCAATGGATCCCGTGGCACCCAATATTAGTACGTTTGCTCGTTCTAAATCAATCCCCATAATTTGAGCAGCCTGTCTTGTACCCTCAAGGGCAGTGGCAACCGTATAGCTATTCCCCGTTGTTACAGCAATCTTCAAATTTTGGGCAACGGTAATCCCCGCATCCCCTACAATAGAAGTAAATGCACCTAATCCAACTATTTTGGCTCCTAGTTTTTCTGCGACCTTTCCTGCTTTGATGATTTTCTCTACCACGTATTTCTCTGGCATTTCTACCATTTGCCTTGACGTTAGAGGACAACCAATAAACCAGCCTTCACCTTGTGAGACTGGTGATTGAATGCCAGTGATATGGGAAGCCTTAAATGGAGGAATATACTTTATGACTCCCTCAATGAGACCATCCGACCAATTTTTAGTAAATGAAAATTTACGGCTAAAGTCTTTCGCAGCAAGGGGATGTAAAATAAAGGCAAATTTTTCCATGAAATATTCTCCTTTCAATCCAAAAACCGCTTAATCCGCGGCATAATATCTAGCTCCTTCAAAATGCGTCCATATTCAACTGCCGTAATTTCTTCTGGACTTTTCCCTAACAAAGTAACCAAAATAGCTTCTAATACATTCGTACCTAAGGAACGACCACCGATCTCTGGTGTAGTAGTAATCAACATTTTGACACCTCGTTCTTGCAGCAGCCGTTCATCCTTTTGAGTAACAGTATTAGTTATAATAATCTTGTCATCTAGTCTTACTGGCATATATCTGCGGATAAAATGAAAATCACCTGCAACAATCTCTGCCTGTTGAAAGTATTGGCTAAAACGGGGAATATTCTGTGTTTGATTTTCACCTGTAGGATAAAACATTTTAATCGGCAATCTAGTTATAACAGGCGCAATCATTCGCGCTAACATTGCCAAGGTATGTAAACTTCGAATGGGAATAGGTAGTCCTAAGCCAAATAATAAATCACCAAATACAGTTTGACTGCCTGCAGCTGCCAATTCTTCCGCTAAGCCAAATCGATCTACAGCACAAACTACTAATATCTGCTTATCTTTAAACGTTATATCTTCTTTTTCCCTTAAATACTGCACAACCCTTCGTTCCAGGGTATTCTTTACACCACTGCCATCAACAATTGGCGTATGGGTAGCTGCGGCTGCAATTTGGGCTGATTCTTTAAATGTATATCGTTTATTTCCTGCATATATATATAAGTCTGTCCCGCCCATGCCAAAAGCATCCACTTTACCATCAAGTTCACCAATAAGTCGTATTGCTTTCTCTTTGTCACCATCTGTGCCAATTCGTTCAATACAAAAAGATTGCCCACCAAACTCTGCCACAGCCTGATGATCACGCTTTGATGACCCTAAACTTATACTGACAACCCGCTTCATTTTCTATTATGCCCCCTATTACCCAAACAACTGCCGTACAATACTCCGTATACTTTCGGGATCCACATATTTATTATCGGCAATAGGTGATTCTCCAATTTGTATACCAATTACTTCTTTATCTAAAAGCGTCTCCATTAATTTAATTCTTAAATTAGATCCCAGCATGATGACAATATCATAATTACGCAATGTAGCAATAATCTCCATGATCGTATTAAAAAGACCAACTCCGGTTTTATTTTGCACGAAATCCCAACGTTCCTGTTCTGACAGTAGTAAGGAATAATCAATTCCCTCTTGTCTGGCCATAATCTTTAATTCTTCACAATTTTCGATGGGGAATCCGACTAATGCTACTCGGCCACCTTTACGAACTTCTCCGAGAGTTTCCAGTTTAGAAATAACGGTCCGGTCAATCCCCACACGGTTAGCTACCTCTTGTTGAGAAAAGCCTTGACTACGAAGGGTTAACATTTCGTCTATTATCTGATTGATCTTTTGCCTGTTTATGATCTTTTCGCCAATCCGTAATAGCATCCATTATCCTCTCCTATGTTACATACCATTACAACATCTACAAAACTGCTTCTTATATTTCTACCTAATATAGTATATGTGCACAAGGTTGTGCACATACATATTTTAGCATTTTTTTTTAAATTTAACAAATATAAAAGAAAATTATATCTTATTTAAATTGTTTCAATACAGCTACAAATTCTTCTTTACATACAGCTTGATTCAATTTAAGACGCAGCTCTGCAGAGTTCGGCAAACCTTTTGTATACCATGCTCCATGAGAGCGCATTTCTCTGACGCCTATATATTCTCCCTTATGTTCCACTAACATATCCAAATGTCTGAGCAATATGGAAATACGTTCCTCAATCGTAGGCGGTGGTAAAACTTCTCCGGTAGTTAAATAATGGGTAATTTGACGAAAAATCCAAGGATTCCCTTGCGCTCCTCGGCCTACCATGATGGCATCGCATCCTGTTTCAGACATCATTTTTTCTGCATCATGCGGAGTACGAATATCACCATTACCGATTACAGGTATCCCCACGTTCTCCTTAACTTGGCGGATAATATCCCAATCAGCCTTACCTGTATAAAATTGCTCGCGCGTTCGTCCATGTACAGCAATAGCAGCGATACCAGCCTTTTCGGCTAACTTGGCCATCTCTACTGCATTGACAGATGCCTCACTCCACCCTTTGCGAATTTTAACGGTTACCGGTATATGTACAGCTTCTACTACCTTGGCCATAATCTCATATGCTAGCCCTGGCTGACACATCAAAGCAGCCCCGCTGCCATTTTTAATTATTTTAGGTGTTGGACATCCCATATTAAGATCAATAATATCAGCACCTGACTCTGCAACATATCCGGCTGCTTTGGCCATACTGTCAGGGTCTGAGCCAAAGATCTGCAAGGATACTGGCCTTTCCCGGGCATCAATTTGAAGCATATGTAGCGTATGGCAATTTTCATATAGTAAGCCTTTATCACTAACCATTTCGGTATATACCAACCCACAGCCCATTTCTTTGGATAATAGCCGAAAAGGCAGATCAGTAACACCAGCCATTGGGGCTAGAATTACAGGATTATCTAGTTTAATATTGCCAATTTTCACTATAATCGCTCCTTAATAAATCTCCATGCTAATTCTTCAAAGCCATATACCTTCAAATCGGTACTTAGTACTTGTCACCTGGTTGAAAACCAGCCCCTTACAAGTACCAAGTACCAATCATTAATTTCTATTACTGATTAAGATCGTAAATAAGTCTTAAGCCTTCTAACGTTAGGAAATGCTCTACTGCATTAATAGCTGTTGTTTCCTGCGCAATTAAATTTGCCAAGCCGCCTGTCGCAATGACATAAGCCTCTTGATCCATTTCCTCTTTCATACGGCTGACAATACCGTCTACTTGTCCAACAAACCCATAAATAATCCCCGACTGCATACTAGTAACAGTATTTCGGCAGATGACACTTTTAGGTTTGACTAATTCAATCCGCGGCAACTTAGCAGCTCTTTGGAATAATGCTTCTGTAGAGATACCAATACCTGGAGCGATAGCCCCACCGAGATAATCTCCATTTTCACCAATTGCACAAAAGGTAGTAGCTGTACCAAAATCGACAATAATAAGAGGACCGCTATATTTATGATGCGCCGCAACGGCATTTACAATACGGTCAGCTCCTACTTCCCGGGGATTTTCATATTTTATAAAAATACCTGTCTTAATTCCAGGTCCTACCACTAGAGGTTCTACTTTAAAGTACCGCTGGCACATCTTGACTAAAGGAACAACAAGAGGTGGCACTACAGAAGAAATAATCACTGCAGAAATGTCCTTAATACTAAGTCCGCCATAAGTGAAAAGATTATTAATTAATATTCCATACTCATCGCCTGTTTTTTGTCGATCTGTTGATACCCGCCAATGTTGTAATAATTCTTCGCCTTCATATGCTCCAAGTACTATATTGGTATTGCCTATATCAAACACTAACAGCATAAAATTGAGCCTCCTGTTGTAATCTTATGTAAAAATTTAATATAAAACCCACACATGACAGTATATAAACACTTAGTCATCCTGTCAACATATAGAAGGCAGAAAGAATTCAGTACTGGCTTAGTATGCCAATATCCATTGAACTTATTTATCTTAATGACTATATTGTTTATGGCTCCTCTGTTCAATAAATCGAGTCGATAACAGCTATTCAAAAGCTAAGCAGGGTTAAGAATCAGATAGAGTTAGAATTCCACCTGATTCCATATTTCTTTTATACTCGAGGACGAATCGAAACGTCACCGGCAATAATTTTCTCTATTCTATCTTCTGTTTGCACCAATAATGCACCATCATTATCAATATCCACTGCCAGGCCGCTGAATTCTTTACTTCCTCCCAAGACATCTACAGTTTGTCCCAAAGTAATGGATTGTTCGCGCCAATCATCCAATATCGGTTGAAAACCATGCTGGATTACCTTATTATATTCCCTTTCCAATTCAATCAAGATTGCCTGTAATAAAGCTAATCTATCTATAGACTTACCTGTAGTCAGAGAAAGCGACGTAGCAATTTTTTTAAGCTCTTCGGGAAATTCTTGCTGGTCAATGTTGACGTTGATTCCCATACCAATGACAACATAGTTAATTACATCCATTTCAGCACTCATTTCCGTCAAAATGCCGACAAGCTTCTTCCCTTCATATAAAATATCATTTGGCCACTTAATACCACACTGCACCTGAGTAACTTTCCTTATTGCCTTGGTTACAGCTACTGCCGCCAGTAAAGTACACTTCGGCGCATCATAAGGATGAAAAGGCGGCCTTAGTACCACAGATAACCAGATTCCTTTACCAGCGGGCGAAAACCAGCCGCGGGAGATTCTGCCCCGTCCGCTATTTTGCGTCTCAGATAATATAATTGCCCCTTCATGGCACCCTAAATTTGCTTGTTTCTTAGCTTCGTTATTAGTAGAATCAATATCATTAAAATAATATATTTCTTGTTTTCCTAATATCACAGTACTTAAATGATCACGGATTTCATCAGGCAATAAACGATCAGGCACGCTCTTTAACCGGTATCCTTTACGGGGGTGAGCTTCAATTTCATACCCCGCTTGTTTTAATGTTTGTATCTGTTTCCAGATGGCGGTTCTAGAAACTGCTAGTTGTTTACTAATCTCTTCACCTGATAAATATTCATTTGAATAATTACGCAACATATTTAAAATGCTAGTACGCACTACACACTCCCCCTTATCATCATGCTTACTAAATAATAAGCTTCTAGTTAACCTCCTGTCAACCTGGATCATATTCACATGTCCCACATGGCTGTACACCAAAAAGTAAATTCATAATCACATCCGCTTCTATAAATACTGACGCAATGAAAAGCGATCCATCTCATCACTCTAAAAATCGCAATCTATTTTTAGCAGAAATAGATTGCGATTTTCTATGCCCTGTGAAGGGGACAGCGATCCTTATTTACTTTTTACCTGATGAACGATTTCGCCGTTAATACCATGGGCACACTCCATAACCGTCTCAGATAAACTAGGATGGGGATGTATCGTTTGCGCAATATCTTTAGCTGCAAGCTTATTACGAATTGCCAGCGTTCCTTCCATAATCAGATCACTGGCATGTGGACCTAAAATATGCATTCCTAAAACTTGGCCATTGGAAGCATCGGCTATGATTTTGACTAATCCATCTGTTTCTCCCATGGAGATAGACTTACCATTAGCGGCAAAATTGAACTTACTAACTTTAACACTAGCAACCTGCACAGCTGCTTCTTGCTCGGTGAGTCCTACCATAGCCAGTTCCGGGGTAGTAAAAACGCATGCTGGTACAGCACTATAATCCATCACACTATTATTGGATAAGGCATTTTCAGCCGCTACCATTCCTTCAGCAGATGCAATATGAGCCAGCATATGCCGGCCTGTAACATCACCTATTGCATAGATTCCTGGAATATTCGTCTCCATTTTTTCATTTACATAAATTCCTTTTGTATCATACTTAACACCAATGGAGTCTAATCCCAAACCTGAAACGGCAGGTTCACGTCCTATCGCAGCCAATAATTTTTCTGCTTTGATTTCCTGTTCTCCCTTACTGTCAGCTACTTGAATAAAAAGTCCGTCTTTTTCTTCTTTAATATTGATTACCCTTGTATTTGTCAGTATTCTTATGCCTTGCTTACGCAAAAGCAAGCCTATGCGCTTAACTATTTCATGATCAGCACTGGGTAAAATGTTTGGCATACATTCAACAATTGTCACCTGGCAGCCCAATGTTTGCATAATCACGGCAAATTCAATTCCCACTGCTCCAGCACCAACTATCACCAAGGTTTTAGGAATTGCCGACAGAGTCAATAAGCCATCACTGTTTATTATGCCAGGCAGCTCACCTCCTGGCACTGGTAATTTCATCGGGAGAGATCCCGTTGCCAGGATAATGCACCGTGCACTGTACTGCTCCTCAGAGCTGGAGCTATTGATGCGGATTTGGTTGTATTTCCTTACTGCAGCTGTCCCTGTTTTAAAATCAATTCCCTGGCTTTTTACTAACTGATAAATACCCTTCTGCAGCTGCTGGACTACCTGATGCATCCGTTCTCTAATAGCACTATAATCAAAACTAATATTTTCGGCATGAAGGCCAAAATCATTACAATGCAGTAACTCTCGCCATTTTTCAGCACTTTTTAGTAATGTTTTGGTAGGTATACAGCCACGCTGTAAACATACACCACCCAATTGCTCCTTTTCAATTAAAAGGACCTTTGCCCCCAGCTGGGCAGCCCGAATAGCAGCAACATACCCACCAGGACCACCGCCAATCACAGCTATATCATAATCATATTCCATGCTGCTCCTCCTTCTGATGCATTCTCTGCCAACCTAACTGATTATATTTCACTGCAGCAAGCTGCTTACTGTTTTCAGTTTCTTTTTCTATCAGGCTGCCTTGTTGTAAGTTAACGCCAATAACAGCACCAAAGTTTTCTATCATGGCATCATAAACGTCCTGCCAGCTTACACTGATTCCCATTATTTCTTCTATAGATGTGGCACGGCACGTTAACATTTCGATCATTTTCTGTCTCGCTTCCGGAGAATGAACCCCTAGTACATCGGCCATTCTCTGGGGAGAAAAAGTCAGCAATATAGAACCATGCTGGAGTAACACACCGTATTTGCGCACCTGGGCACTACCAACCAATTTACGACCTTCATACGTAATCTCGTAATGAGAAGGAGCATCGAAGCAAGCCGCCGATGAGGAGGACCGTTTTTGTCTAGATTGGCTATAAACCTCCCTTGGCATACTCATTTGAGCGTTAATACCAAGTTGTTTTAATCCCGCCAGCAGTCCTTGACTAAAAAATCGATAAGAAGCAGAGATAGTTGGCGGAACAGACGGCTCTTTTTCCCGGATAACTATGCTGTATGTCAGCTCTCTTTCATGGAGCACAGCCCGCCCGCCAGTCAGTCTTCTTACAACATCAATGCCAAGTCTGTCACATGCACTCCTGTCAATCTCAGTCTCTCGCTGGAAATATCCTAAACTTACCGCTGCAGGCTGCCAGCCGTAAAATCGTAAAGTGGGGGGAACTTCTCCCACACTATGTGCCAGCATAATTGCTTCATCAATCGCCATATTCATGGCAGCCTGGTTTATGCCACTATTCACAACCCTCCACATCATATAACCTGCCTCCTATAACATGCTCTCCTGTATTGCCTGTTCTATTTCCCTGCTGGTGAGTGTCCGGGGATAGTTATACATTACGCCTCCAGGCCGTTCATTGTAAAAGGGTCGGTTACAATCAGGACAGCCCCTTGTCTCAAAAGCTTTGCCATCTGCTAACAGCCGATATAGATCAGGCACATGACAAGCGGTTATCCTACCTTTGTTGTATTGGAAAACATTTTCCTCATGGCCTTTTTGTAATACTTGATAAGCAATTTGTACTCGACGATAGTGATCAACAGCTGGAAGCATCCGATAGGCCCAAGCCGTTCCAACAATGGGCGTAAAGGCGAATAAACCTACATCTATGTTTCTTTTCAGGCATTGGGCAAGCATATTTACCATCTCTTCTTCTGTCTCACCGAGACCGACGATTAAATGTGTGGTGATTTTTCCCGGCAGTTCTGCTGCACATTCTTTCAATAACGACCATCTTTCTTCCCAATCTCCTCCCTTGGCTTCACCATAGATATCTGGAGTCGCACCATCGAGAGCAATACATACTTTCTCAGCTCCGGCCGCAATCAATTCCCTGGCTTGACTAACATGCTCAAAATAGCTTGATACACATACAGGTTTTTCATTTCTTCCCAATTTATCCAGACAATGAACGGTCTTCTCCCAGCTGTCCTTACCATTAACAACTTGCAGACAAATACGTTTAATATCCCCTTTAGTATAAGCAGCCGAAAGACTCGCTGCCACTTCGTCTGCATCAAAGGCAGGCCAAGTGACCCGGGATAAAAAATTATCTTTTGCTGCACTGCCCTGGGATTGAGCACAAAACCGGCAGTTATTTTTGCATTTCTCTCCCAGCATGATATAAGCAGTTGTGGGCAGAACATCACTTTTTATGACTTTTTTACCAAGCACACAAGCAGTTCCCGCCGAAATTTTCCATTGATTCATAATGCACAGCACTCCTCTCGCTTAATGGGAAGGAGCCCCAAATTTGCCGCTAAACGTACTGCATCCAAGGTAGGGTTAACGATACTGTTAACACCGGCACGAACAGCCCACGGATCCAATTCCTTCCGGTACCTGCCGCCTGGTCTCATACAACCAAGATGGATTGGCACTTTGGGAAATTTTTTTCTCGCCGCAACCATTACCGCTAAAACATCTTCTATGGCAGGCGGCTGATGATTTGCATATCTTGTTTTCTTCGTCGGAGTAAAAATAATAAAAGTAAGTTCATCCAATCCCAGGTTATATAACAGCTCCAGTGCTTTATATTCTCCCCGAATTTCACCCCCATGAAGACCGATACAAATGTGCGGTACTACCTTGCATTGTTTCCGCAGTCTCTCATAAGAAGCTACATAATCTTCAACAGTACGCTGCAGTCCAAAAACCTCATGAATAGTTTCATCATCTCCTACAAAATCAAAGGATATTTTATCGGCTATTTTTGCAATTCCTGCTACATCCTCCTCACTCACAAGGCCAACATGCAGATTAAACCGTCTTTCACCTTTTAATGCTGCCAACTTTGTCAGGTGCTCTCCTAAAGGCACATTTCCTTCATTCGTACAGCCTCCGCTAATTAAAAGACTCTGTGCAGAAAGCTGATCATCAACTAACATATCATCTAATGCTTTCATGTGTTTTAAATAATGGCCGCCGCAATGACCACAGTTCAATTGACAATGATCCCCCGTTACACTGACGGCCTTGGTGTTCATCGGATAGGAAAAATAGATATTGGGCGGAAAATTGTCTTCTCTGATCTTCCAGCCCTCTTTCACTAAACTTTCCATGTTACGATCGGCTTACGAGCCGCCGCCGTTTCATCAAGTCGTTTCACCACAGTATGTTGTGGCGCAGTCAAAATTTTTGCTGCATCTGTTTTTGCCTCGGCTGCAATTTCCCCCATGGCTTGGATAAATCCATCAAGGGTTTCTTTACTTTCTGTTTCCGTTGGCTCAATCATCATGGCTTCCTCCACAATCATAGGAAAATAAATCGTTGGCGGGTGATAACCATAATCTAATAAACGCTTGGCAATATCCAGCGTCCGCACGCCAAATGGTTTTTGTTTTTTGGATGTTATCACACATTCATGCATACAAAAACGCTGAAACGGCACATGATAGTCCTCTTTCAATTGACTCAGGCAATAGTTTGCATTTAACACTGCATCTTCACTTGCTTGCTTTAACCCTTCTGCTCCCATGGCCCGTATGTAAGCGTAAGCCCTAACAATAATCCCAAAATTCCCGTAAAAAGAGTGAACTTTACCAATGGATAAAGGTCTATTCTCATCCAGATCAAATTGATTGCCGTCAAAGGTGACTACTGGTTTCGGCAAAAAAGGAACCAGGTCTTGCTTAACACCAATGGGGCCTGCCCCTGGTCCGCCGCCGCCATGAGGTGTGGAAAAAGTCTTATGTAAATTAAAATGCACCACATCAAACCCCATGTCTCCCGGACGAACGATTCCCATAATCGCATTGGTATTAGCGCCATCATAATAGAGCAGTCCTCCGGCATCATGAACAATGTTAGCGATTTCCTCAATATTTTGTTCAAATAACCCTAAGGTACTGGGATTTGTCAGCATTAAGGCTGCAGTATTCTGGTCGACTGCTGCTCTGAGAGCATCGAGATTAATAGAACCATCATCATTGGACTTTATCTCCACGGTTTTCATTCCACAAACTGTAACACTTGCAGGATTAGTACCATGAGCAGAGTCAGGCACGATTACATTCATTCTCGCCTCGCCCCGCGCTCTGTGATAGGCTCTAATAATTTTAAGTCCTGTCAATTCACCATGGGAACCAGCAACAGGCTGCATAGTAACGGCATCCATACCAGCAATTTCAGCTAAATACTGTTCCATATTGTACAGTAATTTTAAAGCTCCTTGGACGGTTTTAGTCTCCTGCAAAGGATGTAACTCCGCAAAGCCTGCATATTGAGAAACATCTTCGTTCACCTTCGGATTGTATTTCATTGTACAAGATCCCAGCGGGTAAAATCCGGAATCTACACCAAAGTTTCGATTGGACAGCCCGGTATAATGCCTCATCAAATCCAACTGGCTTACTTCAGGCAATTCAGCTGGTTTGTCTCTTAAAAACTGAGCAGGAATGATGGTATCTAGTTCACGACAAGGAACATCACAACTGGGTAAATCTAACGCTACCCTGCCTGGTTTGCTCATTTCAAAGATAAGTGACTTATTTTTCATTATACTATTGCCTCCATCCCACGCACTAACCTGTCAATATCTTCTTTTGATCTTTTTTCTGTTATACAAAGCAGCATGCAATTTTTCATATCAGGATAGTATTTACTAAGATCCAATCCTCCGATAATTCCGTCTTTCAATAATAATTCATTAACGTGTGCTACAGGTTTATTGAGGCGAATAACAAATTCTTTAAAGAAGGGACTAGCAAAAACTTTTTCACAGCCTTGAAGCTTTGTCAGTTCTTCATATGCATATTGGGCTTTTTGCAGGCATTGAGCCGCTATTTGACGATATCCATCCTTACCAACAGCAGCTAAATAGACAGCGGCCGACAAGGCACACAGTGCCTCATTAGAACATATGTTAGAGGTGGCCTTCTCACGCCGTATATGCTGTTCCCGGGCTTGCAGCGTCAGAACAAAGCCTCGTTTACCTTCTTGATCTGTGGTCTGCCCAATGATGCGCCCAGGCATCTTTCTCATCAGTTTTTCAGTCGCAGCAAAAAATCCAAGATAAGGTCCGCCAAAGGATATTGGCACTCCCATACTTTGCCCTTCACCCACTACAAGGTCTGCTCCTAAAGACCCGGGACTCGCTAGTATCCCTAAGGAAATTGGGTCTACAACAGCAATGAGATAAGCTCCCTGTGCATGGGCAACTTGAGCAATTTTCTTTACATCTTCAATAGAACCAAAGAAATTCGGTGATTGAAGAATTACAGCCGCAGTTGCTCTTGTCACCACTTCTTCAAGACGACCTAGATTCATTACTCCATTTGTAAAACCAACATTTTTATATGTATAATCCCGGTCTATGGCATAGGTCTTAAAAATCTCCTGGTAATGAGGATGGACGGTATCGGCCATAATAATTTCTGTTCTGCCAGAAGCAGCACAAGCCATCATGGCAGCTTCTGTTACAGCAGTACCTCCATCATACATAGAGGCATTTGCAACTTCCATACCTGTAATTTCACAAATCATGGACTGATATTCCCATAAAGCTTGCAGATATCCTTGGGATATCTCTGGCTGATATTGAGTATAGGCGGTATAAAATTCCGAACGACGAATTACATGATTCACTACACTTGGTATGTAATGATCATAGGCACCAGCACCCAAAAAACATATATGTTCTTGCAAGTCAGCATTCATTTTGGCCATTTTGCGCATTTCTTTTACTAGTTCTTGTTCTGGCAAGGCAGTTGGCAAGTTCAAGGACTTATTTAACCTTACTTTTGTGGGAATATCCTCAAATAATGAGTCCACCGTATCAACACCGATTGCTTCCAGCATGGATCGTCGATCCAAATCGGTATGGGGTAAATAACTCCAGGTCATTATGAATTCTCCCCTTCCTCCAGCATCTTCTGATACGCTTCGCTATCTAAGAGGCTATCGATCTCAGCTTTGTCAGTGAACTCTATTACAGCGATCCAGCCTTGACCATAAGGATCTTGGTTTATACATTCCGGCGAATCTGCCAGTATCTCATTTACCTCAATAATCTTTCCTGAAACTGGAGCATAAATATCCGATACGGCTTTCACCGATTCCACTACAGCGAAACTATCACCACATACAACGGCTGCATCTACCTCTGGTAATTCAACAAAAACTACATCCCCTAACTGAGATTGGGCATAATCATCAATGCCTACAATGACTCGGTTCCCATCTACCCTTACCCACTCATGATTTTGCGAATACTTTAATTCTGTTGGTATATTCATATTTATTTTCCTCCTCTTTTCTAAAAAGTAACCGCAGAGACGCAGAGGACACAGAGAAAGATAGGGATGGTAAAAAATTCTCTCAGCGCACTCTGCGCCTCTGCGGTTCACTCATTCTTCGTTGCTTTTCTTTCACTAAAACTATGTTTAACCTAGCACTAAAGACTTAAAGCGGCTTAGGCATGCGATAGAATGGCTTTGCAATAATTTCTGCCAGGACTTTTTTACCACGAATTTCAATTTCTATGTTTTTGCCTAATTTTCCATGCTCTGCTTTAATCAAAGCCAGTCCCAAATTTTTATCTAATGTTGGCGAATAAGAACCAGTAGTCACAACCCCAATTGGACACTCATCTAAGAAAACTGGATATTGTGCACGAGCCACTCCACGCTCCGTTAGAGCAAAACCAACAATTTTGCGCATCACACCATTGGCTTGCTGCTCTTTTAATACATCACTGCCATTAAAATGTCCCTTATTTAATTTTACAAAAGGAACAAGACCTGCCTCCAGAGGCGAGATATCAGCAGATAATTCATGCCCATACAAAGGAAAACAGGCTTCGAATCGCAGCGTATCCCTACATCCCAAGCCTGCCGGCAGCAATCCTAATGGTTTGCCGACTTCCATAAGTGCTTCCCAAATAGAAGCAGCCTCATCTGGCTGGCAATATATCTCAAAACCATCTTCCCCTGTATAACCAGTCCTCGACACCAGCACTTTTTTACCAGCAACAATTACGCCTGGCATAAACCAGTAATACTTCAGCTCGTTAAGCGAGATCTCGGTAAGTTTCTCCAATATACATGCAGCTAAGGGACCCTGCAAAGCCAACTGTGCAGTCTTATCCGATATATTAATCAGTTCCACGTTGAACTCTTGGCTATTATCCAGCATCCACGCGACATCCTTTTCAATGTTAGCAGCGTTAATTACTAATAGATATTCCTGCTCATCAAACTTATAAATGAGCAAATCATCTACTGTTCCTCCGTTAGCGTAACACATAGGAGTGTACTGAATTTGATTTTTTGCAAGACGTGATACATCATTCGTAACTAATTTTTGTAAAAATTGTAAGGCATCTGGCCCCTTCACGATAACTTCTCCCATATGAGAAACATCAAACAATCCAGCTTTATTTCTCACCCCTTGATGTTCTTCTTTGATACCAGAATATTGCACCGGCAAGCTCCAGCCCCCAAACTCCACCATTCTGCCGCCATATTTTATATGAGTGTCGTATAACGGCGTCTGTCGTACCATGTTTATCATTTGACTCCTCCTAATGCTTCTTCCTAAGAAGAAAATATCGACGCTTTTTTGTCATTTATAGAAAGTATATGTTCTCCCCTAAATATATACTTCCAGCATAATATGAATGCTTCTATATCCTTTTTATCCGCTTTCCCCCTTCCAAAGTTCTTCTTTAGTGACAATGTCCCGCCTTAATACTATGAACTTTGCGAGCTTAATAAGAATTTATCGCTGCCAATACTCGTAAAAAAACAGACAGAGGCCAACAATTGTTGGCCTCTGTCTGTTTTACCTGAAAGAATGTCGAATCAATCGATTACCTCTTGGGTGCCGCATAGCGGTCTTTCCAGAGTTCCATTAGGATACGGTCCTTTTGCCTGAGAGTTTTTGCCTATTGCTCCTTCGGCGACTGAACATCAGTTCTCTCCCACATCCCGCCCATGGATCGCTTTATGAAGTTATATTTTTCAATTATTCTTAATTTTCATTTTATATACCTTTATTATAGAAGTCAATATTAAATACATACTTTACAGGAATAAATCTCCATCTTCATACATATTCTAAAGGATTGACTTTCCTTTACATATACTACATGATTGACTTAACAGTCTCATGATATACTATATAAAATAGAGGTGATAAATATGTCAATAAAAATATTAGTAGCAGATGATGAACCTGCTATTGTTGAAGTCGTAAAACTCTACTTAGAAAAAGAAGGTTTCATTATTTATACTGCTGAAGATGGTGAATCGGCCCTTGCCATTGAAACAGATCAGCAGCCTGATTTATTAATCCTTGATGTTATGCTGCCTAAGTTATCAGGCTGGGAAATCTGCCAAACCATTAAACGCCCAGTCCCCGTTATTTTCCTAACAGCTAAAAGTGCTGAAGTGGATAAAATAACAGGCTTCTCTCTTGGTGCAGATGATTACATTACCAAGCCCTTCAGTCCCAGAGAACTCGTAGCTAGAATAAAAGCCGTACTGCGCCGCAGCGGCTTATTACAGCAAAATGGTACAACATTAGACTTTGCTGAACTATCCATAAATACAGCCTCTCAAGGCGTAGAATGCAATGGACAGACAGCTTCCTTATCGCCTAAAGAGTTTGAGTTATTATTCTTTCTGGCGCGTCACCCTCATGTCGCCTTTTCTCGCGAACAGCTGCTCACTAATATCTGGGGCTATGATTTTGACGGAGATGATCGAACTGTAGATGCAACCATCAAACGTCTGCGGCAAAAGCTACATAACTCTAATTATAGTTATATTCACACCGTATGGGGTACAGGCTATAAGTTTGAGGTGCTGCCCAAATGATACGCTCTATTTTCAGTAAAATTCTTCTCTCCCACATTGGGATCATCCTGCTAAGTACCCTGACTCTAACCTTATTTATGTCCTATCTGGTCAGGTCCAATGCTATTGATAGCAAACGCCAGGATCTATTATTCAAAGGTCAAGCTGTTATTGAACTGCTGACGCCTAATATCTTGGCCGGCAATATTCCGTCCAATGAATCTCTCGAAAGAATCAGTGAACTTGCCGGGGGCAGGATATGGTTAATTAATGAAAAAGGCATCGTTCTCGCTGGAGATCCACCTAATAATTGGTCTAGACGCTTTCAAGAAGATCGTCAGGAATATATTGATTTATTTACGGACAGCCCTCATTCTTGGATACGTCCTGCCTTTAGAAGAGATCCTTCTATCGTTGTTGCCTTTGCCATCCCTATAGCCCCCACTCCAATAGTTGTCTTTTTAGATGCACCAATTATAGGAGTAAACAAGACACTGGCCTCCTTGGAAAGAATTTTACTTTACTCCCTGCTTGCCAGTATTCTGACAGCTATTATCGCAGGATTTCTCATTGCCCGCAGCCTTACCAAACCCATTGCTAATATTAGCCAGGCTGCCAAAGATTTTGCCAATGGCAATTATGACAGACGCACAACAGCAACAGACAATAATGAAATTGGCAGCCTGGGACGTACCTTCAATTCAATGGCGGATTCACTAACACAAATCGAACAAAACCGTCGTAACTTCTTAGCCAATGTATCTCATGAACTCAAAACACCAGTAACTTCTATACAAGCTTTGTCAGAAACCATCCTAGATGGTTTGGCCCCTAAACCTGAGCAACAGCAGCGCTACATTGGTACTATATTGCAGGAGAGCCAGCGCCTGAACCGGCTTATCAGTGATTTACTTGACTTATCACAATTAGAGGCAGACGAATTATCCATTGTTTGTGAGAAGCTTGATTTATCATCATGGATAAAAACCGAAGCTAACAAAATTGAACCCTTACTGCTTCCAAAACAACTGACTTTACAATTGGAAATACCAGAAAATCTTCCTTATGGCTGGGGTGATGCTGATCGCCTCGAGCAAGTATTGACTAACCTGGTAACGAATGCCATTCGTTATTCACCTAACCAATCCACCATTACCATTCGCTTAGCAACGATTAAACATCATATAGCAATTTCCGTTATTGATTCAGGCTTAGGTATATCACCCGATGATCTACCTTATATATGGGATCGATTTTATCGGGCAGATAAATCTCGCGCTCGTAATTGCGGCGGCACAGGCTTAGGTTTAGCGATTACCAAAAAATTGGTACAAGCTATGCAAGGTGATATTACTGTCCACAGTAAAATTGACGAGGGCTCCACCTTTACCTTCACCCTGCCTATCGCCAAATAAAACACGCTGAAACATTCTTTAATAAAAAACATATATTTTCTTTTTGTCATAGTTTTGTCATATTCCCCTTGTATACTGACATTAGCAGCTAATAAAGCTGACAATAGATACAGGGGGAATCTCCAGTGAAAATAGTAAGTAGAAACACAATTGCCGCGATGGTTGCCGGTACTTTTATTATAGCAGGTGCTGCTAGTCCTTTTATTGTGCAAGCGGCAGAAACACAAGAACAACCTTCCGCCTATCATCAAAGGCAAGAAAAGAAAGAAATTAATCCCGAAGAAGCAGCCAAAAGACTTTCCGATGCTTTTGGAATTGACCAAGCCACCATTCTCAAATATCACAATGATGGTATGAATTTTAGAGATATTGGCCGAGCAGCATTTTTAGCCAAAGCTGGCAGCAAACCTATAAATGATGTTATTAGTCAAAAAACATCTACCAATACCTGGAAGGACGTTGCTGCATCTTTGGGTATTACACAAGAGCAAATGAAAGCAACCCGTCAAGATATGGCAGCCACCCATCTTAATAAGAAAACAGGGGTAAATAAAAAGACTGCCCTTGATTTACTCCATCAAGGTTATCACCCTCGTGATATTGGTATGGCAAGCGAACTATCGAAAAATACCAATAAACCAATTAAGGATATCTTATCATTGAAAAAGATTAATAACACTTGGTCTTCTGTAGCAAAGGCATTAGGCGTCAGCACCGAAACCTTCAAGCAAGACCTTAAGGAAGCAGGCTACGCTCATCACCATAGAGGACATCACCAAGATCATAACGAATCAAATTTCAATGCAGAGTAATGAGTCAGAAAAATGTCAGTATGTTCTTTCATGCAGCCGAAGCTCCGCCAGCCTCAATACTGCCCCTGCTTAGTGCAGGTTAAAAAAGAACCTACTATAAAGAAAAAGCAACAACCTGGTCTAGACCAGGTTGTTGCTTTTTCTTTATAGTAAAGCCTCTACAGTACCAATAATATCGCCACGATGATTTTTTAATATGGGAGGGAAAGCTTCGATTAATGCCTCATATTCCGCCGTTGAAAGTAAATCCAATTTCTTCAATATCGCAATTCCAGCCGGCGTAATAGAGCGATAGCTGCCATCATCAATTTTAAAACTTACCCCAATTCCATCTGGCACTGATGCCAGACAGTATACTGCTTCAGCGCCAATCTTAGCTAAAATGCGGCCTTGCGTTACGTTCATAAGTACCGTATCAAAACGTTTACTACCTGCTACCACCTGAGGATGAGCCAGCATAGCATTGCGAATTAGGCGTACTGCCGTTTCACGACTCCCCCATTGACCTTGTTCCGGCTTAGCTAAACGAGCATAAGCCCATGCCATATTATACAAAGGAAGATAAAACACAGGTACACCACAACCATCAATTCCTGTATCTACTTCCTCTTTTGACAGGTTTGCACTATCAGCAACAGCCTGGTACATGATTTGCTGTACCGGATGAGCAAGATCTGTATACCCTGCCGGATCGATCTGAAGCATTTGGGCAAGAGCCAGCATACCACTATGCTTACCAGAGCAAGCGTTGTGAACCACCTGATAAGGCAGCTGCTGCATCATTAACTCTTTGACCATTTTGCTACTCATCGGCTTTGCGGCACCACACGCCAAGGCGTCCATTGTTAAACCAATTTTCCCTAGAACGCTGTATGCTAAATTAACATGCTGCGTCTCACCACTATGGGAAGATACCATAAAAGCAACTTCTTCCTCAGTTAAACCAAATCTATCCATACCGCCTTGTTCAATCAGAGGCAGCACTTGAAAAGGCTTAGCAGCTGACCGCCAAAACATAGGTCTTCTGCCATCCCCAAACTCCCATATCAGCTTCCCAGTTACATCTACAACAGCCACATCCGCATAATGGCGGCTCTCTACCTTCCCACCCCGTGTATAATGCAATAATATCTCACTCATCACCAAACACCTCCACTTGATATCTATATTATAACGGACAGGCCATCTTTCACCAAGACCTGACATAAATAAAAAATTTGAACCACAAAGGCACAAAAGGGGCAATAATAAATTCTCGCACCTACGTGGTGTGCCGCGTTAGCGGCATTGTGTCTTTGTGGTTCGTAACCCTTACAAGCTCTAAAATACTAAAAAGGACAGGTTTTCACCTGTCCTTTTAAAAACTAGGAACGAGAAATGTATACAACCTTAGGTCCTGTGGGGTTACTATCGTCAGTATTTTCACCCTTGGTCAGAGCTATTTTTTCTTCTCCTGATTTGTCAGAAATTTTGCCATTTGCCAAAAGTTCTTCCAGATCAGTAGCCTCTAATGTTTCTTTTTCAATCAAAGCATTCGCAATCAGATGAAGCTTATCTATATTTTCAATTAAGGTTGCTTCTGTTTTATTATAGGCACCTTCAATTAATCGGCGTACCTCTTTATCGATAGCAGAAGCTACTTCTTCACCATAATTACGATCGCGGGAAATATCTCTTCCTAAAAACACTTGCTGCTGCTGCTTATGTCCAAAAGTGATTGGTCCTAAACTTTCACTCATACCATATTCAGTAATCATCTTACGAGACAAATCAGTAGCACGTTCCAAATCATTCTGGGCACCTGTACTAATTTCCTTAAGAACCACAGCCTCGGCTACACGCCCACCTAGTAACACACTTAGTTGTTCTAAAAGTTCCGTACGAGTAGCATAATAACGATCTTCTACTGGCAGCATTAAGGTATAACCACCAGCCCGTCCTCGGGGAATAATTGAAACCTTATGTACAGGATCTGTATTATCCAGAAGCATCCCAACCAAAGCATGACCTGCTTCATGATAAGCCGTAAGCTTTTTCTCACGCTCACTAATGACTTTACTTTTTCTCTCTGGCCCAGCAACAACACGTTCAACAGATTCTTCCATTTCAGGCATGTCAATCCGTTTCTTGTTACGCCGTGCCGCTAACAGGGCAGCCTCATTCACTAGGTTGCTTAAATCCGCTCCGGTGAAACCAGGTGTACGTCGTGCCAATACATCAAGACTTACTTCTTTCGCTACCGGTTTCCCTTTCGTATGAACCTTTAAGATTTCCAAACGACCTTTAACGTCAGGCTTATCAACAACAATCTGTCTATCAAAACGACCGGGACGCAATAATGCCGGATCAAGAATGTCGGGACGATTTGTGGCAGCAATGATAATAATGCCTTCATTGACGCCAAATCCATCCATCTCTACTAACAGCTGATTTAATGTCTGTTCCCGTTCATCATGTCCACCACCGAGACCTGCACCCCGTTGACGTCCCACAGCATCAATTTCGTCAATAAACACAATACAAGGTGCACTTTTTTTAGCTTGCTCAAATAAATCCCGTACTCTTGAAGCACCAACACCGACAAACATTTCTACGAAATCAGAACCGCTGATACTAAAGAAAGGAACTCCTGCTTCACCTGCCACTGCCCGGGCTAACAGAGTTTTACCTGTACCGGGAGGTCCAAACAGCAATACACCTTTAGGGATGCGTGCTCCCAAATCGTTAAATTTCTTAGGATGCTTTAGGAATTCTACCACTTCTTCTAATTCCTGCTTTGCTTCATCGGCACCAGCCATATCACCAAAAGTAACCTTAATTTTATCTTCACCGTGGAGCTTAGCTCGGCTTTTGCCAAAAGACATTACCCGATTGCCGCCTCCCTGGGTTTGCTGCATAATAAAGAACCATACTCCGATTAACAGCAACATTGGTAAGATAGAAGAAAAAATTGTTGTCCACCATGGCGGTTGAGGTGGTTGTTCAGCCTTAATATCTACATTCTTTTCCCGCAACGTATTGATCAGTGTAGGATCATTCGGCGTGATTGTAGTAAACTCAGTACCATCTGTCAGTTTACCACGAATGTCTTTATCCACAACTGTTACACTCTGAACCTTCTGGTCCTCAATTTGATGTAAAAATTGAGTATAGCTAATTTCTTGCTTATTTGTTGTACGTGAGGAATAATAGTCAATTATTGAAATAGCAATGATGATAATCAACAAATAAAAACTTACATTTCGAAAAAATTTATTCAAAGTAGCCCTCCTCTCACTGAAGCACCAATGTTACTTTCCTGCCATGGGCATTATCATGTCCTTTGGCCTCCATAGAGAAATATTATACCACCAAATCTAATAATTAACAATAAAACTTAGTCTTGATAAACTTCAGGTTTCAAGATACCAATAAAGGGTAAATTCCGGTACTTCTCTGCATAGTCAAGACCATATCCGATGACGAAATGATCTGGGATTGTAAAGCCATTATATGTAATATCCACGTTAACTTTGCGACGTTCTGGTTTATTAAGAAGCGTACATATCTTAATGCTAGCTGGTTTGCGAGACTTAAGATTATCTACCAAATAATTCAGGGTTAAACCTGAATCAATAATATCTTCCACCACTAGAACATGCTTGCCTTCTACATCCTCGTCGAGATCCTTTAAAATTCTTACCACACCACTTGAACTGGTACCTGACCCATAGCTGGAAACTGCCATAAAATCAATCGCTACGGGAACCTTAATCGCTCTGGCTAGGTCAGCCATAAATAACACAGCTCCCCTGAGCACCCCAATCATGAGAATTTCTTTGCCAGCATAATCAGCAGTAATTTTTGCCCCTATTTCGCTTATGCGCTCTGCTAATTGCTGTTCACTCAGTAACACTCTTTCTACGTCATTAATCACTAATTGTTCCTCCTGTTTTATTATATATATTACGCAATAAAAAATTCAATCTAATGATATTTTATTACTTTTTATTGCACTTTCTAATATTTTTAAGACTAGAAACTTTTTGGTCTTATCTGTAGTTTTACCATGTTCACTCTGTCGATAGCCTCCTATCCAGATAATACCTTGACGGTCACAAATAATAGGGATCCTATCTCTCACTTGTCTAGGTACTTTTTCATCAATAAAAAATTCCTTTACCTTTTTACTCCCCTTAAAACCAAGAGGCTGAAAGCGATCACCGACACATCGTGTGCGTACAAATAAAGGCAATGACAAATCATCCACATCAAAGACAGCCATACATGGCTGACTTTTAACAAATGTGTCTGTCATCTCTGCCACAATCTGTATCCCTAATTTGCTAAGCTGGGTATTACCAGGTACTATCAGCTCCTGTCCAGGATACTCTATCTTTTCTGCCCAAGATAACGGATTTTCTCCTATGTATAGTCCATCATAACTTTTACTAATTGTCAAGCTGCCAGGCAGTTGTATTACACTGCCTACCCGCCCATTAAAAAGCATCTCTATCAAAGTTTCCACATGATAAAAGCTTATTCCTGTTAGCGTACCTTGTTTTTTTTCAATAGCATGACGAAAAATTTCTCGTTTAATAGCATGATGTACTAATTTCATCGGTTCAGCAGCAATGAATAAATGATTCTCACATTCTTTTACAACTTGTGGCCACATGGTCTCAACTGTCTTTAGGATAAAATCATGTTCATCACCTATAATGACAGCTGTTTTGCATAAAGCATCTTTCACAGTGCTATTATAATGCTTTTCCAATTCAGGCAAAAGATGAATTCGAATACGATTGCGCAGAAAATCCAATTTAAAATTGGAACTATCAAAGCGCGGCTCTAATTGTTCCGCCTCACAGTAGGCAATAATTTCAGCACGGCTAACTGACAGCAAAGGACGAATAACATCACCATTTATTGCCTGTATTCCTCTTATTCCTGCACTTCCGGCGCCACGCAGCATGTTCATTAACACAGTTTCCGCTTGATCATCCCGGTGATGTCCTGTAGCAATTTTGGCTCCACCTAACTGCTTGGCAATTTGGCGTAAATATTGATATCGTACAACACGGGCAGCTTCTTCCCCCGACATGCTCGTTTCCTTTATAACCTGAGGTACATTAATTGCTTTATGATAACATACAAGATTGTGTCTGGCACAAAAATCCACGACAAAAGCTGCTTCCATAGCTGATTCCTCACCACGCAGCATATGATCTACATGGGCAACTACAATACTACTATTATATTCTAAACGAAATCTCGCAAGGATATGTAATAATGCCAGGGAATCTGGTCCACCCGAGCAAGCCACTACTATTTTATCCCCGTTCTGCAGTAACTTATGCTTATCAATCCACGCTCTAACTTTTTCCAGCATCTTGCCAACTACTCTCTAAATTATAATTTTTTATTAAACGAAAAATAGTGGAACTAACAAAAATGCCAAAAGCAATAGCTCCACCTGTTAAAATGGTCTGCATTCCTTTGGCCACACCATCCACATAATGCCCTTCTACCATATACAGCATAGTAATATAAGCGTCTCCCCCAGGTACCAAAGGAATAAATCCTGGTATGATAAAAATAGTTGCTGGTTTTTTAAGTACCCGAGCCAAACATTCAGCCATCCCCCCAACAGCGATACTAGCAAGAAAATCGGCCAATATTTCTGTTCCGCCCAGTCTCATTGTATTATACATAATAAGCCAAGCCACTAACCCAACGATGCTGACATACACTAATAATTTACGAGGAATACGATATAATATACCTACTGATACTGAAATTAAAAGCACTGCCATTATCTTTAAGATTAACATCGTTTCACCTCACTATACTCTAAGCGCCAATATAATCACTACCCCCATAGCCACTGCCACAGATGTTAAAGCAGCTTCTAGTCCCCGGGACAGTCCACTTAGCAAATCACCGGCAATTACATCACGTATGGCATTGGTGATAGCTACCCCGGGAACTAAAGGCATAATGCCGCCGATAATTACAGCATCCGGCCTTAAATGAGGCCACAAAAAATGCAGGAGAACACCACAAAGCGCAACTGTCATGCCGCCAAGGAATTCAAAGGTAAATTGTACACCATGTAATTTAGAAACAACATGAGCAATATAACGCACCAGCATGGCAGCAACAAACGCTGCCATAATCTCAAAAAAAACAGCATCCTGCAAAACTGCTGTTGCCCCACCAATAGCTCCAGAAGCCAGCATGGATGGCAGCCACGAAAAACCAGTGCGTTCTTTACTGATACCCTGTAAAATGACCTTCGCATTTTCATATTCCAGACGCTGGTCGACCAGACGCCGAGATAACTCATTCACCTTAGAGATACGGTCCAGATTAATAGTGCGCTGATGTACACGCCGCATAACCGTCAAAGTACGGCCAACCTCATCCGTTACAGTCAAAAAAACACCTGTAGGGATAACAAAGCTCTCCACTGCAACAGCACCACAAGCTTTAGCCATATGATTCATGGTCTCTTCAATGCGATATGTCTCTGCACCATTCTTAAGCATAACTTCACCAGCACTTCCTGCTAAGGAAACCATTTGCTCTAAAGAGATTGCCACTACTCACACCGCCTACTCTAGTTTTAGCATCTATTCTCTTGCATTATTATATTCTCCTGCAATCACAATAAAAATAACCCAGGTTACACCTGAGTTATTTTATCTTACTCGCCACCAGCATACTGAGAAACTTTGGCTACCATAACCGTCATATCATCATGAACCCGATTTCCACACATCAGCAATGCCTGGGCTAAAATTTGTTCTGCCAGTGCCTGTGGTTTTGAATTCACGCCTCTTCGCAAAAAATTAGCTAACCAGTTTTCTTTGTCCAGGCTGCTTTGAGGAACATCCACGATGCCATCACTAACCATAACAATAAAATCTCCATCTACCACTACAGCTTTTATCGGCTGGATTTCAATTTGCTGTAAAATCCCGATTGGCAAAGAAGAAGATTTGATCGTCGTGACCTCCCTCACTCTCTTGATAAAACTGGGAGCGGAAGCAATCTTTAAAAATTCGGTCTCTCCTGAATACGTATCAATCACTGCCATATCGATGGTCACAAAGGATTCATCCGGAGTACGCAATAACAACATAGAATTCACTGTTTTCACTGCTACATCAATATCAAAACCAACTGACAGCAGCTTTTGCAGAAATTGTATTGCCATTGTACTCTCAACGGCTGCCTGTTTACCACTTCCCATACCATCACTTAATATTAATGCTACTTTTCCTTTATATAAAGGGACAACCATGCATGAATCTCCGCATACTCCTTGTCCCCCTTTGGCGAAACTAGCCATTCCTGTTTCTATCTGAAACCGTTTCGCCACTTTCATTGCTAATTTACACTTATTTTTCTTATTTTCCTTACCACATTCCGCTTTTAATAGCAACTTTTCTTTCATTACGCTGGACGCTAAAGGCAAAATGGTATTTATACATTCCTGTTGTCCGCTGCATGGACTTTTACTTGCCTCGACCACCATTGCTCCTTGGCTTCCAGTCACACGTACCCCTGTAAGAGAACAAGCAAGCATCGCAGCCTTTTCTTGTAATATCAGGGATAAGTCACGATCAGAATGTTCAGCTTTACCAACTTCATAGGCTAAATTACTAATAATCATACTGGCAGCTTTCATTTGTTCTGCAACCATTTGCCGCTGATCAATAATCTTTTTTTGCCAGGATGTTGCTGTTAAATTCCGTTCAGATACCAGTCCGATGATTTCTAACAATTCTTTTTTTCTTACACAATTATCTTGAAATACTTTGGGCATCTTGCTAACAGACATCGATTTAATCTCAGCCTGTCCTAATAATTCCAAGATACCATGGTAAGTACGATAAAAATCAATTTCCCAGCATTGTGGCCTTTTAGCACAATCCACACATACCTGTTCCCCCACAGCCGATAAAGCCTTAGCTAACTCATCATCACGAATCTTGCCGCGCGTATCTTCCACCATACTGCCAAAGGCTGCCGCCAAGTCATTAAATACTTCGGCAATATTATTGATTTTTGATACCGCTTCTTGCAGCTGTAAAGAATCCCCTGCGCTGGATGTCCTGGAAGAAAAAGCAAGATCATACCAATTTGCTGCCCCCTTGCCTGGTATCAGAAAAAATAACCCTCCTGCTATTGCACATTCACTCAATACCTTTATCAATTGACTATCTTGTCCAAAATATAATACCGTGATCGCAGTGCCTAAAATGAAACCTAGAATAACAGCAAATTTTCCTAGACCCCGAAACGCTCCTGCTAACACACCAGCTACTGCATATAACGATACCGTTAGGGTTGCATTACCATCACTTAAACCAATAATCAAACCAATCACCACTCCAACGCAGGCACCAAAACCTGGGCCGCCAGCAAGGGCCATTGCCATTATCAGCAAGCAGCCTGCCATATTACGAATACTGTAATCAAATATCATTATGTTTCCCAATCCGGTTACGGATATGGCTAACAGCAAAATTAAGCAGCTGAGGCGTTCACTGGTCAGATGTTGCTCGGAAAAGCCAGGCCGCTGACGGGTCAACAGTGGTACACCATACATGAAAATATAAGATAATACCAAACAAGTCCCTGCATCAAATAATACTAATAAAAAGCTGTATAAGGTCGGTTGATGAAAAATACTAATAATCAGGCCACTGCATAATACAGCGCAAAATATCAATAAGGGTACAGCCGATATTTTTTTATGCATGCGGGTAAGCTTATCTGCCCACAAAAAGTATAACAGCATGGCAAAGCTGTAAGTCCCAATTTCAGTATAATGCCCTCCTGCAATTACTCCTGCTATACACCATAGACCCACCATCCAAGCTTTTTTTCTGTGAACTTGTGCTACAGCAGTAAAAAAGGCCAACCCGAAGGGCGCGATATCCCCCATAATGGAAACCCGTCCCAATAAAAAGGCCAAAATAGTGATGAACCAATTTTCTTTGTATACTAGAGGCAGTAACATACTATACAACTTGTGAAAAATTGCCATAATCGGCAGTCGCCGAGGTATTATTTTCTTCTTTGTTACCGGTTGGGATACATCTAATAATTCAGTAGGCAATGTAACAACAGTCACTTTTGGCATAACCATTCACCTCTATTCATATAATACCGATAGGAATAAACCGCTCAATTCATTGGTTTTAATTGGGCGTATTATCATTTTACATATATTGGTATTCATTCTTTGTCTGAATAAGTCTGACAAACAACAAAAATTCCGACAAAAAATAGAGTAAAACAAAAAAAATCACCTGACAAATGAGCTGTCAGATGATTTTTGCATTATAAAGGCCATATTTTTTGTCGAGACTCATGAAAAAGCGATAAAAATAATTACTATATTTATTATATGCAGACTTAGATATCGTTAGAATTAAAATTCACTTTAATCCAGTCTTATTTCTAAAAAACACAACTGTCATTGCGAGTGCTAGCGAAGCAATCCCTTGCAAGAGGAGGATATGCTTCACTAACGCCCACAACGGCCATGAAATAAATCACAGGAGAATCAGAAAAGACATGCTATTTGGGCTTTTCTTAATAGTGACAAACAAAGCGAACGATTTAACCGCAGAGACGCAGAGGACGCTGAGGGGGATTTTTAATCCTATCTATCTTTTCTCTGCGTCCTCTGTGTCTCTGCGGTTAAATTATTTTTTCTCCGCGCATTTTTATTAGGATGGCATTTCTTGATAATAACAGATAGATGTACTTCAATCTAAACACTTAATAAAGACTGGTCACGATTCCTAAGGCATATACTATAATCAAAAAGAGCATTTCATAAAGAAATGCTCTAATGAACGATTACTGAGAACGTGCAGCGCCACGTCCGCCACGTTTGGATTCTGTATTACGTTTCAAATCTCCAAGACGTTCATCACTATCTTTTAAGAATTTAGTCAACTTGTCTTCAAAGGACGGCGCATTCACTTTCCCAAAACGCCGATTATCATTGGCTGGTGCTCTCCTAGGAATAGGACTAGGAGCTGGACTTGGACTTGGCGGTTGAAGTTGCTTAATGGACAACCCTATTTTTCCGCGTTCATCAACTGACAAAACCTTAACTTTTACTGTATCTTGCTCTTTAAGGAAATCCTTCACATCGCGAACATATACATCAGCAACTTCCGAGATATGAATTAAACCTACCTTTCCTCCAGGCAGTTCTACAAATGCTCCGAAATTTGTAATACCTGTCACAACGCCCTCAACCACACTGCCAACTTCAATGGACATACTAATCTAACTTCCCCCTTAAAAAACTGTGTTTTTCATCCATATTATAACCTTGACACTGAAAAGGTGTCAAGAAAAGCCGCTATAAATTATTTTTTTCCACTGAAACATAAGGAATTTCCCCTGGTTTGACCAAACCAAGTTCTTCACGAGCTACTTTTTCTACATATTTAGGATCATGCAACGAATTGCGCTCTTCTTTTAATACCGCATTGGTCTCCTGCAATTGCTGAAGTTGTGCACGAGTGGACTGGGTTTCATGACGAATGGAAGCTAGCTGGCTCTGCTGACCGATAGTCAAATAAAGAAAATAACCACCTAATGCCCATAAAAATAATTTAAACCACTTGACACGATACTTCTGTGACTTTTGCATTGAACACACCACCATATATAAGATAATAAGATTCCATATGAAATATTCTTATTCGCCAGCTAGTCATTGCATTCCTCTTTTTTCTTAACTACTTATTGTTTTTTCTCGTCAATCGGCGGCTTTGGAAACTTGGTATAATACCAGCCTTTTGCTTTGCTGCCTAGAAACCTAAAAGGCCAATAGATCATATTTATACACAATACTATAGGCTTGATAATAAATACAACGGTTTTTTTTATTAATGTTACTATACCATTAATCAATCTGATAATAGCTAACAGCAGACGAATCGCATGCAAACTTAGCAGTCGGTAATATAAAATAACACCGCTTACAATTCCTAGAAATACATAAAACCTGAGTTCACCCCAGTTACTTACCACCAAAGCAAGAAATACAATCACAGTAGCAATTAACCAATATAATAGATCTGTAACCCATGTCATTACTGCCCTGGGTCTAAAAGTACCGCGCAATACCCGATAACAATCAAATAATGCTCCCAGCAAAATGCCTGTTGCAATGGTAATGATAAAAGTGTACAACTGACTATCCACTTGCACTGCCTCACCTCCAGCGCCATGAATGATAATGTCTATGCAATCGGCTTGCTACCCCTAGCAGCCCCAGCAGTGTAACGCTAAAACACCAACCGATAACAGTATGAATGCTCGCCCACTGCATCGCGGTAAAAACAGAATAGGCTACAGGATAATTAGTTACCTCATACCAATAGGCAATCACTCGGTTTGTGTAAGTAACAGTTTCATCATAGGGTGGAATACCGCCGTATCGATCCACTGATCCTGGACCAGCATTATAAGCTGCCAAAGCCAGTACCATATTACCTTTATATTTTTTTAATAATTGACCAAGATACGCTGTACCGATATCAATATTAAGCTCCCCATCATAATAACACTCTACAGTACACTCTCCTGCATGACGGCCTGCACATACCTTACGCTGATCATTTATCTGCCGCCATGTATCAGGTGTAATTTGCATTAACCCATAGGCACCCGCTGGTGAGTGCGCTCGAGGCTGAAATGAGCTCTCTGCGCGAATGACACTAGCAACCATTTTCCCATTTATGCCAACTTCACGTGCATGGCGGTTGATACTCTCTGCATAGGGAGTTTTACTTTCAACATCTTCGATAACATAGGCATGCTCATTAAAATTTTTCCACATGCCACGCTGATATCCATCAGCTCCATAACCAACCAAAATATAGATAACTAACTCAAGAAATAATGTTATCAATCCTACATGCCAGATCATCAGCCACCTCTGCCGCAAGACAACACTCCTTCCATAAAAATGATTACATAGTAAAAATAAGAAAAGCACGATATGCCACACGAAAACATAGTATTAGAATTCTCGTGCTACATTCGCGCACTCCAATAGCGACAAATGCACATTCTTGTTTAATTTTTCGGCAGCCGGCTGCCATCTGATGTAACAAGAAGATACTAGCGCGTCAGAATAAACGATGCAACTCTTGCTTTATAAAGAATGTCTGATTTGGAGAGACCCTCAAGTGAGCTTTGTTTAGATTTTCATCCTGTTTGCAAATCTCATCAAATAGGACTAAATGGAATCAGAGCTATAAAAAAAACCTGGCTTGCGCCAAGCCTCATAATTACTAAACAAAATGTTTTTATTTTAAAAATCTCTCCAATAAGCCTTTTTTATTATGAGAAGGATCATCATAGGAAACACTTTTAATTAATCCTTCAACAATAATGTTACTTTTATCCAAATTTAACTTTTTAATGTTTAACCCTTCCCCTTTCACGGTGAGCAATCCCTGTTCTGTTTCCATGATTACTTCTTTTTCGTCATAACTTCCTAAATTGAGTACCCCATCAATTGTCATCTCTTCCCGATCAACTAAGCTGATCTGATGCCGCCATGCAGGTGTTTTTTCATCTATCGTCATATAAAATCCTCCCTTATGCTAACTATTAGTGTATGTATATGCCCTTTATTGGAAAAATAGTACAGTTAAGATATATGGATATAGTAATGATAAAAGGAGATTTTTTATGAACATCGATCAAATTAACATCTATCAAATTTGGCAGAAATTAGCATTTCAAGTGGTGCATAAGACTACAATATGGGCCTTGCTGCTTTTCTTTCTTACTGGTGGGGCATCATGGCATCTTGGCAATCTATTGAATAAGCATAATGCCCGGGAGCGTGAAGCCAAACTAGCCCATAGAACTGCCATAGTTTATATTGCCGCAGCCATTACTTTCTGGCTGTTCAGCACTATTATGAGCTAACTCCGGAAGATAACAAACACTCCATAGCAAATTCCCTTGTTACTTGTGCGATCCAAGACCCTCAATAACCACATTTACAGATACAATTAAAGATATCTGGGGAAAGACCTCATCATCCCAATGATCTTTGACTTTTTCCCATACTAAGGGTTTAAGTGCTGCAAGCTTAGGCCCAAATGCACTAGCATCCACTTTTAAGCTTTGAAAGGTATGGAAGGAATATAAGACATTTCTTTTTACAGATTCCGCCACTAACTGCTCAAGCTCATGAATCTCCTGTTCTTCTATCGTACCATGCTGAAGTTTGCACTGCATCTCATCAATGTTGCCCCGCATCCCAATATCTAAAGTATAATAAATCCTCTCCCCCTCCACATGAGGTGTCAGTTTTGTATTTTGACTAAAAAGCTCAAATACGAGTATTTTTCCCGGATGTTTAGGACATTCAAAAGTAATGAGAGCCGACTTTTCAATACCGGTCATCATCTTGTCACCTTGTGTAGCATATTCATCTACATAGCCAATGAATTTTCCGTCTTTAAATAAAGCCATTCCCCCTAACTTTACCACATTGTCTGCCAATTCAATCCGGCTTATCAATACTCTTCGCTGGTTATCATGGGATGTAGCAATATCCCCCAAATCAGTATGCCACCCTGCCACATGGGTACTTTTTCCATACATTCTGAGACTATTGGCAATAAAAATGCCGCTTGGTTCACCATTAGGAGGCTTGTACTCCAAGAGGGATCTGGCTTCGCCAGGAGTAATCACAGTTTTCGTCAACCAGCGTACTTCCTGGCTTCTGATAAAAAAATCAACGATCGGCTGCAAGCCCCCCTGCTTAACTGCAGCTTCGCTAATAATAATTGTTTGTACATGCTCAAACCACAAGGATTTATTCGATTGTCCCAATATGTCCCAAATCATTTCAGCCATTGACTCGCCAGTAGAGGAAATAACATTGGTTGATATTTTTCCTCTTCTTCCTTCTTCCCCGCCGCCTGAACCTGGCGTCAACTGCAACGTTTGCAGGCTGAGCCGATAGCGCTTACTGCCATGGGGCTGAGTAAAGTTTTCAACGCGCGCCACATCTTTACCATTACCGGGTGTTTGTCCCTCTTCGGCGGTATCAATAGCAACGGCAAGAACAAAATGTCTCTCCTGTAATTCCAGGCGATCCCAGCAGCCGCTAAGAAATACACTTATTAAAATAATAACGGTACAGCCAAGCATCCGCTTAATCCCTTGATTTTGCATAAAGCGCTTTATGGGATTTAGCAAATTCATCACCTCTTCCATAAATCCATTGACAAAGTATACTATGTTATTACTTATGACTGCCAACTTTTTCAATTGACACATTGACAGAAATAATTAACGGAATCGCAGGAAAGATTTCATCCCATTGATCTTTTACCTGTTCCCAGGTATCAGGTTCGTACGCTTTCATCTTGGCCGCAAATTTGGAAATGCAATCTACCTTCATTTCATTTCTAAATACATTATCGGCGTACAGTATATTTTGTCTCACTTCTTGAGCAAATGCCACTTCTAACTCATGAATATATTGGGGATTCAAAGTATTATCCTTTCCAATATCCCCCTGAATTTCACCAACATTTCCATACATATTAATATCTAGGGTAAAATAAATCGTACCATTCTCCACATGAGGAGTGAGCCTGGTATCATCCCGAAACAGTTCAAATGCGATTTGCTGTCCAGGATGTTTCGGAGAATCGGTTACAATAATGGCTGACTCCTCCGTACCGTACATAAATTTTAGACCGGCTACGGCATACTCATCGGCATAGCCGATAAATTTATCTTTTTTAAACACTGCTGATCCGCCCAGCTTTATCACTTTATCTGCCAGTTCGATACGGGGTAACAGAATATTACTGCCC
Organism: uncultured Pelosinus sp.; assembly: GCA_963526485.1. Taxonomy (GTDB): domain Bacteria; phylum Bacillota; class Negativicutes; order DSM-13327; family DSM-13327; genus Pelosinus. Next base: position 373,612 of record CAURNS010000004.1, on the reverse strand, counting down.
GTGTCAAAATACTGCACCGTATATCCCAAATCCGTACGGGAACCGGCAATATGATTATTACGGGCGTGCAGACGTATGAGATCGGCTAAAAATATACCACCTGCTTCCTTGGACGGCGGATTGTATTCCAGCAAAGATCGAGCCGTCCCCGATGTAACGTAGATTTTAATTCGCGAGCGCATTTCCGAATCTCGCTTAAAAAAATCTAAAATTTCATTTAATCCTGTTTGTTGTAAAACAGCTTCACTAATTACAATGACCTGAAGATGCTCAAACCATAGGGATTTGCTGGATTGTCCCAGCATATCCCTAACCATTTCAAAGAAAGATTCACCTGTATTTGAGATCACGTAAGTTTTAGAATCATCATTTTCTTCGCCGCCGGGAGCAAGCTTTAATAATTGCAAACTTAAACGGTAGCGTTTTGTGCCATTTGACTGCACAAAAGTCTCGGTTTTTTTCACTTTAGCCTCTTGTTCTGGTTCCAGCCCCGGCTTGCCTCCAGCATCTGCCATATCAATCCCTACAGCCAGTACAAAACTGCGTTCCTGCAATTCCCGCCGATCCCAGCAGCCTGTCAGCAGCAAACATAAACATAACAATACTATACAGCTCATAATTTTTCCCTTAGTCACAGCCTGCCCCCACCTTCCGCTTTTGCCACCAGGAAAAGAAAAGGCATATGGGGATTACAGCAAAAGAAAAACCCAATCCCAGCCACATAATAATGTTACTAAACATGTCATTCACCTGCTGATCATCAAGAAGTATGCAGCCTACATAAATTATTGGCACTGATAACAATATCCAGGGGCGATGATCGGCATGACGCCAATGCCTCATACAGATCTGTCCCATAAAAAACATCATCGCTGCCAAAGTATCAAACACCACTGGTATCCAAGCGATCAGCAGATAATTTTCGAGACGTTCCACAAAAGTACCAGGCAGTTCCACACTGCGAATAACAATTAATGCCGGATACAATAAATTTTTAGCGCCGTCTACCGTCAGCACTCCTACAGTAATAACAATAATCATCAGGAATATTACTGACAAACAGCCAAAAGACCCACCCATTATTTTAAGCAAGCTGTTTAAACTGGTTTGCCGATATACTAAAGGCATGAGGAGTAAAACACATTCATAGCCAGCATACATACTCCAGGTGGAAAAACTACCGTTCAACATTGTCTTTAAATTTACCGGCCATAGAGGCAGCAAATTGTCAAATTGAAAATTTAAAATACTGGCCATCCAGACCATGGTCAGTATGCTGTAGGCTATAAAAAACATAAATTGCTGCACCCGCAGAATCGTTCCCCAATCCTGCAATGCACAATACGTACATACCATAAGCAGTGCTATCACTACGACTTCAGGTGGTGTACGGTCAAACATATAGAAGGTGATAATTTTGCCAATACCCGCAAAAATTTGAACTACCTGTAAAAAAAATACCAAGTAAAACCAAATAACAATAATGGTGCCGCCCAATTTGCCAAAAAGCCTGGGCGCATATTCCACTAAGGTTTCATCGGGGTAAGTTTTGGCCAATGCAACCATTAAGCACACGGCACCATAAAATAATACACCGCCGAGCAGTACACTCAGCCATGCTCCATGCCCGGCTTTATCAATCAAGACACGGGGACTCAGCATGATTTGAGCACCTACGCAGGTAACAAATACGACAATTGCCAGCTGCCATGAAGACATATATGTTTTAGCTTCCAGGTTGGCCATCGCGCTCACCTACCCTTGTCTGTTCTTGTGCTCCAAATTCCTTAGGCCTTGTTTTTAGCAACGTCATCGGCAATCTCACAAAGCTGTCTTTCCAGTCTGCCATAAGATTTACATTAAAAGCCGCTCCCAGATAGGACTCACCAAAACTGCGTAGAGAACACAGGTGTATGGTCACTGCCAATACCCCCAATATAACACCATACAAGCCCAATATAGATGCCAAAATGAGCATAGGCACTCTTGTCCAGCGTAATGCCATACTAAAACCATATGAAGGCATAGAGTAAGAGGCAATGGCCGTAGCTGAAATAATTACGACTAACAGAGGATTAATTAAACCGGCCTGCACAACCGTAGTACCAATGACAAAAGCACCAATCATACTGGCGGCACCTGCCAATTTCAAGGGAAGACGTACAATCGCTTCTTGAAATAGTTCCAGCAATACTTCCATCATAATGGCTTCTAAAAAAGAGGGAAAGGGAGTACGAGCTCTAAGCTCAGCAATGGAAATAGCCATCGTTGTCGGTAACATCCCTGGATGAAAGGAAACAACAGCCACATAAATTGCAGGCAGATAAATTGCCAGAAAAGCTGCTACGCTTCTGGTGAAGCGTACTAAACTAGCAATGACCGGCTGTATCGTATAGTCATCGGGGGTCTGCATCAGGACATTATAGGTACAGGGAACCAGTATAGAAATAGGCGTACCATCCACAATTATGCCCACCCGCCCTTCGTATAATGCCGCCAGTATTTTATCAGGTCTTTCCGTCTTCTGAACCTGAGGAAAGGGTGACCAGGGATGATCAATTAAAAATTCTTCTATTGCAGAAGCTGATAATATCTTATCTTTTTTTATCAATTCAATACGATGCTTCACTTCTTCAAACAGACCGGGTTTTACCAAGTTAGCAATATACAGCACCGCAATGGATGTTTTTGTACGTTCACCTAATTTCAGCATATGTACTTTAAGATTCGTATCACGAGCCCGGCGACGCAGCAATACAATATTATCTACCATTGTCTCATTAAAAGCTTCATTAGGTCCCTGCAAAACAAACTCATTGGGAGAATCGTTTATATTACGTTTCGCATATTTTATTGCCGCAATGCTAATTACTTCCTGAAGACCATCTATCAGCAGCAGCGCATTCCCCATCATAACCCCATCAATCGCTACACTGGCCTTAGACAATATTGTCACCGAAGCAGAGCCTAAAATATGCTCGGAAATAACCGTCATATCACTTATCAGACTTTCTAGATTCTGAGTATTAGCATTCATAGGGGAGGTCTGACTCATTAATGGTTTAAGAATATTCCTTTCCAAATTCTCTGTATTTGCCATACCCTTCACATAAACGAGCAGAGCTTTCTTACCACCCGTTTCAAATACACGAAATTCAATGTCATCGCAATCTCTGAAGACAACCTGGAGTAATTTTTCATTTTCGGTTAATACTGAGGTGAAGATAAACGGTTCATCCGCAGGAGCAGCAACTTGGCGCAGCCGGGAAATAAACTGACCGATATCTTCACCAAGCTGAGCACTTTGCATCGTAAATTCCTGAAGTTCTGCCAGCTTCTTTTTTGCCAGTTTTAAAGAAGCTTCCGGCATGCTGGCTGATAATTTCATAATATTAAAACATTTCACTTTTCCCACAACACTCCCCCTCTCCTGCAATTAATATTTTCCACAAATGCTGTCCCCTTTATACTATAAACCGCATGTATATCTGTTTTATTGTTGTCCTGTAGATAATAAAAAGAGAAAATACTTTTATAACCAGAGAGGACACAGAGAAAATAACTCTCTGTGTCCTCTCTGGTTGCAGCATTTTTCTTCGCTCTATCTGCAATAATATGCTTTTATCAGTTCCAGCGCTTTTCAATTGTAACATCTTTGAAATACTGACCGATAATCTCTTCCGGTTTTTTGCCCATAGTAGCCAGCTTATTGGCACCCCATTGAGAGACACCTACACCATGACCATAACCCTTACCAGTGAAAATTACATTGTCACCGCTGACTTCCACCTTATCTAAGAGCATAGACTTGAGTTTGGTACTATCAAGGCCAATTCGTACTTCCGGCCCGGATACTTCTATATTTTTATTAATCATCATGGTCATAGTTCTTCCCGATGGCCCCTTCTTACCAAGTTCTACGCTATCAATACGTGGCACGGTTTTACCCATTTTTGTTACTACATCCATTAATTCCTTTTTGGTAAAGGATGCTGTCCAATTTTGTACATCAGCCGGTGCTAAATCATCAGGTGACTTTACCGATTCAATATAAGGAGGTTCATCCTCTTTATAATCAAGTCCTTCTTTGGCAGTGGCAGTTATACCACCCGCGGAAGCATGAAACCAAGCTTGGATAGGCTTGCCCTGGTATGTAATCACCATGCCTCTTGTCATTTCGACGGCTTTTTTAACATTATCATTCACGTCTTTAGCATTATAAGCTTGAAATTCTTTAATGTCGGTAGATGCCTGTGTTCCTCTTGCCGGAACACCACCCTTGGCATCGATTGCTTCTACCGTGAAGGTACGTGCTAATATAGCTTGAACAGCCAAAGCTTCCACCGGCCAATCATTTTTCATTTCCCCCGCCACCACACCAGCAACGTAGTCTTCCATTTTCATGGTTTTCTTTTCTCCAGTTTCATGCATAAAAACTGTGATATCAGGCTCGTTTCCCTGAACTGCTTGCTTCTGCTGAGGTGCGGACGGTGTTTGTTCAGGCTTTGACTGGGGACCTTTCATCAGAGAACAGCCACTCACCGCAAAGACTAGGATTACTGCCACTGCTATCAATACATACCATCTTTTGACCTGCATTTTTTCTACCTCCTCACTTGCTTTATATGTAGTATGGTCGAAAAAATGAAATACATTCATTATTTTGAATCAATTAGTCGATAAATTGGCAATGCTACACTAATCATGATCAGTACAAATACGCCAATTGCCCCTGCAATATTTCCATTTTTCCATAACCATTGGGAAAAAGTATAGCCATGAAAACCTGACAATATCGCTGCCGTCAGAAATATATAATCCATCCTTTTGCTCCTTCATCATAAGCTTTATCTATCTCCAATGCAGATAAGAACGGCTATTATTTAGACGAATATCAAACTCCAGCCATGTCATAGCTTTTCTTATTTCACAGGGTACGTTCGGATCATTAGTCCCGTACGACGAATTTTAGTATTAATCGTAACATTCACTTCAGCCTGTTTATACTGTTCACACCAATTATAATCTAAGTAGTCTGCATTATTTTTGAATAATGGCCTTATATAGTAACCAAAACCTGCCACATCAGAATCAACTTGCTGTGTGTGATGAATCATATTTATCATTTCTTGCTGACATACTTTATTTACCTGTTCTTCCAATAATGGAAGATAATTGTCCTGTTCGTAATTAATGCCCGAAGGAAGATTGCTAATTTCAGCCTCCAACTTTATATTTATCGTAATTATCGGATGATCATTTGCTAAAACCACCTTAATATCAGGTTTAGATCCTAAACGTAGGATAACATTAAAAAAATACTTGGCGTCAAGAGGATCTACTACGGTAAGAAAACCATGAGTATAGTCCCCCAACAGCATTGCCAGCATACGTGTTTCGGTAGTACTTAATGCACCTACCATCTTATCACCAAAAAAGATGGCAGTACCAGCAAATTCTACAGGATTCCCGCCTTGCAAAGGTATATTGCCTGCAGTATACCCTTCTATTTTTCCGCCAGGAACGGCTTGAGTTGCGATCTTTCTTTCATCAGATTTAGGACTAATCCCGACCATCGCTGCATAAGGCTGAGCGCTTTGACTTTTGAGCCGTATATAAAACTGATGAAAGCTGGTGCGTAAATAATAGCCCGTTTCTTCTCCCGAGCCAAGCATGGTTTCATAATATTTCGATATAGAAATATTAAAAATAGGCTTATTTTCTTCTAAAAATTTTTTTGCTGTCCCCCGCGCTACCAACACAAACATAGATCCCCGGTATTCACGATAACGCTTTAATGAACCCCACATATCTGCTAAGCCTTGACGGGCGAGCTCCTCTCCGACAATTAATACTTTAATATGAGACATGGACGGCACCAAAGCCATTTTAGAATTCAGCAGGTTAAGGGATTCCGCTATAGTTACGGCTGTATTGGTTAACAAAATGATATCTTTATCCCCCTCCCCCTTATTACCTTCCACATTGGGCCGGGCAATCTGATAGGTGACTTTAATCATGCCTTCCTGCTCTGCTTTATCAATCCCGATAGCCACAATATAGGCGACTTCTTCACTTTCCCTGGCACCATTACATCCGGTAAGCAGCATCCCCATTCCCAATAAAATCATTCCAACTATCAGACGGATGTACACAGCTTTTTCCTCCTCTTTTTCCATAGCGTCATGATGAATAATAAGGCGGGAAAGACATAAATACCAATATCAAATAAAACAATTAGTTGCTGATCAACTTTTAAGGCGTAGCCAATATTGGGAGGCATCATTGCCAGGTTAGCAATCAATATAACACCTAAGGGTACCATCGGTCTGATTGTCGGCAATTTTAATAAAACAGCAATCAAATATAAGCTAATGTATAAGCTGCCGGCAACAGCCAGTAAGCCAAACATGACCCATACGATAATAAATAACGCTTCAATCCGCTGTATATATTGATTAAGATAAACCAAGCGGGCTAATTCAAACAGCGGCATTGTTTTTTCCGCACCAACAGCAACACCAAAAACCATAATATAGACAAGGATAAAACAAATGCGCAGAATCCCAGTGTAACTGAGTACGTAAAAAGCTGCTTTCTTAACGGTATCGGTGTTTTGGAAAGCTGGTACTAACAGTGTCAAAGCCAAAATACCCACGTTATATCCTGCCCCATTAATCCCTGTGCGCACAGCCTGCATAACACCATTGCCTTGCCAAGGAGTAAGATTATAACCAATATAAAAAGGTATCAGCAGCAGCAGAACGATGCCCAGCCCCAAAATGGAAAAAGGCATGATAATTGAACTTGTCCGTATCAATGCTTCAATTCCTAAATAACATAAAATCCCGGCTGATACCGCATACCAAATGATTACCAATTGAAATTCCGCCCTTGGCAAGGCAGTTTCCAATGTATACTCTGCATACAAGCGTAAAATAAGGGTACTATTGCATAAAAACATCACACTATAAGTTGCCACTACCAGCCATGCTCCTATTTTACCGATCAATTGCCGGCATACCATAAAAATATTTCCCGATACTCTGTTATGTACATAGACCATCATTAACAAAGCTCCCAAAGGAATTACACTGTAAACAAGCATTGCCAACCATAGGATTTGTCCATCCTGTTCCAGAAGATTCGAAACCGTAGATAAGAATACACGAGGCATTACAATACTAAATACCAGAGCTATGCCTTCCGACACACCCAATTTCCCCGTACGAAGCTCATTCATGAATCTTCACCCCCTTTCGATGGCTTGTTAACCCAAAGTCTGCTTCTGACCTTCTGACGAATCTCATCTTTAGTATTGAGTTCATCCGGTCTGCGTCTTTGACTATAGGCAGAACTTCTTAAAATAACATCGCCCCCAGAAACTGTTTTAGGTGCTAACGGTGCCAGATAAGGTACTCCCAGAGATTTTAAGGAACATAACATTGCAATAAACAGCAGCAAACCGCATGCTACACCTACAAGCCCCATCGACATAGCCAATAAAACAAAAAGAAAGCGTGATAAACGAAAAGCCGAAGCCAGACGATAATCGGGAATACTATACGATGCCAATCCTGTCAAAGCAATGACAATAACCATAATAGGACTTACAATTTTTGCTGCTACAGCCGTTTGCCCTAAAATTAAAGCCCCAACAATACCAATCGTAGAACCCAGTATCCCCGGAATACGCAGACCGCCTTCCCGGATCAATTCAAAGGAAAATTCCATAAACAAAATCTCCAGAATGGTAGGAAAAGGAACTTGTGCTCTGGCTGCAGCAATGGATAACAATAACTCGGTAGGTATAGCCTCTTGATGAAAGGTACTGATTGCCAAGTACATACTCGGCAAGAGCAAAGATAAAAACGCACTTGCCCATCTAACAATCCGCAGCATATTCGTATAATAAAGATTTAAACTAAAATCATCCGAAGAATGCATCAATGTAAATAAAGAAATTGGCAGAATATGCCCAAATGGGCTGCCATCAATAAAAATGGCAATCCGTCCTTCTGCCAGATGAATCGCAACCCGATCGGGACGCTCTGTTGACAAGGTTTGAGGAAAAGGGCTGCGTGGCGACTCTTCAATAAAATGCTCCAGGACCCCGGAATCTGTTATAATATCAGTGCTGATATTTTTAATGCGCCGTTTTACTTCTTCCACTAACGCCCCATTGGCAATTGACTGTATATACATTACTGCACAATTGGAATGACCACGTGCTCCTACAGGTATCATTTCCGTTATCAGATCGCTGGCATGCAGCATGGTCCGAATCAGTGCAGTATTAACACGCAATACCTCTGTGAATGCATTTTGTGAACCTCGCACCGATTGTTCCGTTGCCGGACGGTCAATACTACGATGCTCATACCCTTTGGTTTCTACTGTCACCGCTTCTGCGCTGCCATCGAAAAATAATACGGCATCACCTGTATTGATTGCCTGCTGCACCTCTTTAAAGCCCCCCACTCTTGAGGCTTGTCCACTAGGCAGGCACTGTTCCATAACGGCACCGATCAAATCTTCCCCCTGCAATTTTTCCTGTAAATTTTTCATGAACATCAGGGGCTCTAATATTGTTATATTGATAATTTTTTTATCAATAAGGCCATCCATAAAGACTAAGAGAACTTTAATCTTAGGCTGAGTGGCAATGGTAATGTTACGAATTACAACATCTTTATTAACGGGTAACTGATATAAAGCTTCCAGCATATGCTGATTTTTATCAATATCAGCACTAATTGCAGCATTATTATACTTACCATCAATACTGTGGTTTTCTATCGTACTGCTTTTAATTTCCGCCCACTCAATTTCCATTTTCTCGAGTTCTAATTTATTTCTTTTTAATACTTCCGTATCTTGTTTACTGCGTAAATCCTTCTTTACTTTTTCCATAAAGCTGGCTGCACTTTTAGCATAATTCAGCATGAATTCTAGCTCACGCCTGCGTTCTGTCAAAGGTAATGGCGGAAAGTCACCATCCACCTTTTCCTTTTCCTGCTGTGTCTCAGGCAAGATAAATGGAGCCGGCTGGCTGGGCGGCTGATACACCAATATCTCTTTGATACCTGTAATAAATGTATTGATTGTATTTTTTCCCATACCCTCACCTCCCAGTCAGTATTTTATTAATAGCTTTTACCAAAATGTTTTTTTTTACTACTAAATATTAGAACGCCGTAGTTGTTCTTACTCTTCCGAGCCCATAAAAATAGAGATTGTTCCCGGTGGGGAACAATCTCTATTTTTATATTCTTTATTCTTTAAACCGCTTATTTAGTGGCCGCCTGCCCCTAATTTGCGCTGGAATATTTTACTCGGTATGGTAAACATTAAATTTAAAATTAAAACTGTAATAACTAATAATGCCCCGGTACCATTGGCAATCTCAATCCTGTCGGGTACAAGGCCCACAGCCATGACGTACCAAAGATGTACCGCTAACGTTTCACCTGCTGCTGTCACGTCAAAGTTAGCCATTTGCCGCCCAACTGTTGTACCGGCAGTAAATATCAAAATAGCTGTTTCGCCCAGCGCCCTGCCAGCAGTTAGAGTAATACCAGTAATAATACCAGGCAATGCATTAGGCAATACGACCCGCCAAACAGTTTGCCACTTGGTAGCACCAAGCGCCAAGCTCGCTTCGCGGTAATGTATTGGAACTGTGCGGATTGATTCTTCTGTTACTCTCACCAAAACAGGCAAATTAAGCAGCGTCAGGGTTAATGCTCCGCCGATAATACTAAACCCCAACCCCAAAAGATTAACAAAAATAATCATTCCGAATAATCCCAATACAATAGACGGCACAGTAGCCAAGCTTTCTGTGCTCAAGCGAATCATGTCTGTTAAACGATTGTCATCGGCATACTCTGCTAAATAAATACCTGCACCAATAGCTAACGGGATAGAAACTAGCAAAGATAAAAACAGAATATAAAAAGAATTGAACAATTGGGCTCCAACCCCGCCACCTTCCCGGATATCACTAGACCTGCCAAAGATAAAATCCCATGATAATACAGGTATACCTTTATATAAAATAAAAATCAGAAAGGCAGCCAATATTCCCAAAATTACAATACCTGCCGACCACATTATGATAGTCGCGGCCTTATCAAATATCTTTGCTGACATTTACGCCACCTTCTTTCTTGCAATACGACGAATGATCAATATCATCAATAACGACAATATCAACAATACAAAAGCCATGAGAAACAAGGCATTTCCCCATGTTGATCCAAAAGGTGTATTACCCATTTCTACGACAATTTCACTAGGCAAAGTGGAGGTAGGCATAAACAATGATGTGGCTAACTGTGGCGTATTACCAATCACCATTTGTACTGCCATAGTTTCCCCTACAGCTCTGGCCATAGCTAAAATTACCGATGTCAAAATGCCAGGTAATGCCGAAGGTAAAAGCACATTCCATATGGTTTGCCACCTGGTTGCTCCCAGTGCCAAAGAAGCCTCTTCCAAACTCTTTGGTACTGCACGGAGCGCATCTTCAGAAATACTCACAATAGTCGGTAATATCATAACTGCTAAAATAATCGATGCTGCCAATAAACCAAACCCCATATTTACATGAAAATAAGTACGAATAAATGGAACAATGATTGTCAGGCCGACAAAGCCATACACCACTGAAGGAATAGCCACATATAAATCGGTCGCCGGACGCATAATCTCACTGAGCCAAGGTGGCGCAATTTTAGCCATAAATATGGCTCCTGCCAATCCCAAGGGTGCCCCTAATACAATGGACAATACTGTTACCGCCAGAGAACCCGAAATAAAACTGAGAGCACCATACTGCATTCCCATGGGGTCCCATTTTGCTGAAAAGAAAAAGTCCAAAGGATTTACCTCTGCAAAAGTAATAAGACCCTGTCCACCTACAAAAATGATAATGGTTAAAATAATCAAGGTCATAAAACCTGCACTGGCAATAAATACATACCTCATATAATAATCATATAATAATTTTGTTTTATGCTCTCTGTCCACTAGCTGCATTATAACTCCTCCATTCTAGAAAAGGTTTGGTCTACACCAAATCTTATGCCTGAATTAGAACAAAATAAGGAACACTCCACCAGCATCAAGTCTTCCCTTACCTAAATTGTAACCCATTCCTAAATACCCTTTGTTATGATATTGTTAACAAATTGTTAAGTCTCTACTATATGATATTAGATTCAGTACCCCTTGAATTTTTGTCCCTCGATAAAATATTGCTGCATCATAACTCAACACTCTTACTGTTGCATATAATAAAACATAAGAAGTATTCTTAATCAGAGGAGGATTACATTGAATAAATGTTACGTTATTGATACTAACGTTCTCCTGCATTCACCTAATGCAATATTTACTTTCAACGAACATACTGTAATCATTCCCGAAGTAGTTCTAGAGGAATTAGACCGCTTTAAATCCGAAAGCAGCGAACGAGGCGCAAATAGCCGTGAGGTCAGCCGCATTATTGACACACTGCGTACTGCAGGCAATCTATTAAAGGGAGTGCCTCTAAATGAACAGGGCGGTATTTTGCAAATTGAAACCAATCACCTTGATACGAAAATCCCTGCCAATTGGCCAAGCTCCAGGCCGGATAACCGCATCTTACAGGTTTGTAAAGGATTAGCTGAAAGCAACCATGACGCTATTTTAGTCAGTCGCGACACCAATATGCGCGTAAAAGCAACCATTCTCAACATTCAAGCGGAAGATTTTCGTAACGAAAAAGTCGCGAGTATGGAAGATCAATATACCGGCCGTGGGACCTTCTACACTACATCAGAAATTATTAATGCCTTTCATCAGGATGATCTCAAGACCATTGAACCGGCAGCACTATTTACTTACAATGAGCAGACCCACTCATTGGCAAATACACGACTGGAAACTAACCAATTCCTCCTCATTCGCTCCACAGATAATGACCGTCATACTGCCTTAGGCCGTTTCGATGGTGAAAAAATCGTTCATTTGCGTTATCGTAATCGTAATCCATTTGGCGTTCTCCCGCGTAATATCGGACAAATTTTTATGCAGGAATGTCTCATGATGAGTGCTACGGAAGCTCCACTAGTCATTATTAAGGGGCCGGCCGGTACAGCTAAAACTTTCTATGCCTTAGCTGTAGGCTTACATCAGCATTTTGACTGCCGTCCCCGGGACTATAATCACATACTGATTTGCCGCCCTAATATTCCAATGGATGAAGACATAGGATATCTCCCCGGTTCAGAAATGGATAAAGTAAGCCCCTTTATGCGAGGCATACGTGACAATCTGTTTACACTGATGAATGGCAATGCAATTGACGATGCCAAAGAGTTGGCCCAGGCCGAAGATACGGTGCAGCTTCTATTTGACCGGCATATTCTGCAAACCGAAGCTTTAGCTTTTCAGCGGGGCCGTTCTTTGCAAAAATATTGGGTCATCTTAGATGAGATGCAAAATGCCACACCTCGTCAAGCAAAAGGAGTACTTACTCGGCCAGGCTTAGGTACGAAAATCATCTTATTGGGCGACCCTGCTCAAATTGACCACCCATACTTAGACAGCCAGTCTAATGGTTTAGTCTATGCCAGCGAAAAAATGCGAGGTTCTAAATTATGCTTCCAAGTAACGCTGCAGCATGATGAATGCGAACGTTCCCCACTAGCTGCCGAAGCCGCTATAAGATTATAAGAAAAGTTATACAAATTCTTATGAAAAATAGAAAAAAAGCTTTTTGAACACGAAGATGCGAAGACGATGAAGAAAAGGATGAAGTATCTCGACCTGTTCTTTGTATGTCTTCGCGCTCTTCGTGTTTTATCGTTTTTTCTTACCAGATCATAGATATTCTTGATATAAAAAGATCTATCCAACACCGTATATGAAATAAACTGCCGAATCGGCAGTTTATTTTTTGCGCATTCGCTGTCCTGTTTCAAGATAAATAACCCACTCACCAATATTTGTAGCATGATCCGCTACCCGCTCCAAATAGCGTGATACAAATAAGAGCTGTGTTGCCTGCTTAATATTGCGAGGGTCTTCCATCATATAAGTCAATAGCTCCCGGAAGGTTTGATGATAGATATCATCAACTTCATCATCATCAGCACACACTCGTTCGGCTAAAGCAATATCAAGATTTATATAAGCAGCCAAAGAATCTCTTAACATCTTCTGTGCCATTGCTGACATGCGAGGAATATCGACTAAGGGCTTAATCAGCGGCTGACCGGAAATACTTAAAGCAATTTTAGCAATATCAAAGGCATGGTCCCCAACCCGTTCCAAATCAGTGGTAATTTTAAGCCCAGTACCGATAATCCTTAAATCTCTGGCGATGGGCTGCTGCCGTGCGATCAGCACCATACATTTGTCTTCAATACTGCTTTCCATATTATCAATATAGTCATCGCCAGCCATAACACGTTTAGCCATTTCTATATCCTGTGTAGTTAAGGAAGCCACTGCCTGCCCAATAGCCAGTTCAACACGGGTGCCCATTTCTAAAATGTCATTCCGCAGCTCTTCAAGCTCATGATTATAACTTTGTCTGGTACTAGTCATTCTCTAACCTCCATTAACCAAATCGGCCAGTAATATAGTCTTCTGTACGTTTATCCTGAGGTCTTGTAAAGATTACATCCGTTTTGTCATATTCCACCAAATCACCATTTAAAAAGAATGCTGTAAAATCCGAGACTCTAGCAGCTTGCTGCATATTATGAGTTACCATGACAATCGTGTACTTTTGTTTTAGCTCTGATACCAATTCTTCAATTTTCATTGTTGAGATAGGGTCAAGAGCAGAACAGGGTTCATCCATTAATAATACCTCTGGTTCAATTGCAAGTAATCGCGCAATACATAAACGCTGCTGCTGACCACCTGACATCCCCATGGCGGAACTATGCAGTCGATCTTTCACCTCTTCCCAAAGAGCTGCCCCTTGCAAACTCTTTTCAACAAGTTCATCTAACTGAGACTTATTTTTTGTTCCATGAATGCGGGGGCCATAAGCAATATTATCATAAATGGACATCGGGAAGGGATTCGGTCTTTGAAAAACCATGCCGACTCTTTTTCGCAGCAATACAACATCCGTATCAGGATGGTAAATATTAACTCCGTCCAGTAAGACTTCACCCTCTATTTTCACATTGGCCACTAAATCATTCATTCGATTTAACGTCTTGATAAAGGTTGATTTGCCGCAGCCTGAAGGCCCAATCAATGCTAATACACTGTTTTTTTCCACACCAAGGGAGATTTTCTTTAACGCCAATGCATCGCCATAATATAGTTTTAGTTTATTCACATGAATTTTATAATCCATAATATCCTCCTGTAACTTAGGGCTTTCCGCTGGAAAAGATTCATATAGGAAATATACCATAAAATACAGTCTCTAATTATTAAGTAATTATTATGTTTTTGTTAAATTTCACTGAAACGATAACCAACACCTCTTACTGTCTCAATGGCCTCTGCCACCTCGGGGTAAGCCGCCATTTTTGCCCTTAGATGACGTACATGTACGTCTACAGTACGAGTATCCCCAAAATATTCATACCCCCATACTTTTTCCAGCAATTGTTCGCGAGTATAGGCCTTACCAACATTCGTAATAAATAATTTTAGCAGTTCATACTCCTTAGGAGTAAGCTCTAGTTTTTCATTACCCAAATACGCTACATAGCTGGTAAAATTGAGTCTCAACTTGCCAACAGCTAATTCACCGTCATGAATACTTTCTTTATGACTGCGGCGCAGTACAGCTTTTACACGAGCCACAAGCTCCCTCGTACTAAAAGGTTTCGTCATATAATCGTCAGCTCCCAGTTCCAAGCCAACAATTTTGTCTACTTCTTCATTTTTTGCAGTCAGCATAATAATCGGAATACCGGCTGTATGCTGCTGTCCTTTTAACCTGCGACATACTTCCATACCATCGATACCTGGAATCATTAAATCAAGGATTATTAAATTGGGCTTATCGGTTCGAACTAACTGCAAGGCACTGAGACCATTATCGGCCTTTAACACGCGATAACCTGCTTTTTGTAAATTAAACTCAATTAATTCAACTATCGAGGGTTCATCATCAACAATTAATATACTACTTGTCATCTCATTCGCCACCTTTAAAATAAAAACCAGGTTATATAACCTGGTTTTTATTTATAATTAACTTTATTTATTTACTACGTCTTTTAAACCCTTACCAGCTTTGAAAACTGGGTTTTTAGATGCTGGGATGGTAATTTCAGCACCAGTTTGTGGGTTGCGGCCTTTTCTTTCTTCACGAGTTTTTACTTCAAAAGTACCAAATCCAATGATTTGAACCTTATCTTGTTGAGCTAAAGCTTCCTCAACACTAACAAATAAAGCATTGATTGCTTTCTCAGCATCCTTCTTAGTCAAACCCGCTTTTTCTGCAACACTTGCAATTAATTCAGTTTTATTCACAAAAATAGCCTCCTTATGAAAAATCGTTACGAATAGCTTATTCGCTATCATTTTTTTTATTCCTGTCTGTATTTCAAAAAAATACGAAAAAAATCCCAATTTGTTTATATTTTGTGTATTTTCGCCTCTTCCCACAGCAAATCAAGCTGTTTTAATGACATTTTTTCCCATTTCCAGTCATTTTTCTTCATTACCTGTTCAATATACAAAAACCTTTGACGGAATTTGTTATTGGTAGTATTTAACGCAACTTCTCCATCAATCTTCAGAAATCTTGCCAAATTTACCACGGAAAATAATACATCTCCTAACTCTGCTTCTATGTGATCAGCTTGTCCCTGGGCACAGGCATCCTTGAGTTCGTTTAATTCTTCATATACCTTGTCCCAAACCGGCTCAATTGTCTCCCAGTCAAAGCCTACTTTTGCAGCTTTAGCCTGCAATTTATAGGCCCGCATAAGACTGGGCAGCCCTTTGGGTATGCCATCAAGCACAGACGGCCTCTCATGCCCGTGCTCCTGTTTTTTAATAGCATCCCAGTTCAATACCACTTCACCAGCATCACGGACGCTTATATCACCAAATACATGCGGATGACGGCGCACCATTTTTTCCGTAACGCCATCAATTACCTGCTGCATGGTAAAGATCTTAGCTTCTTCGGCGATTCGGGCATGAAAGACAATCTGTAATAGTAAATCGCCTAATTCTTCACATAAAGCTTCTCCTTGCTGTAAATCGATAGCCTCTAAAACTTCGTAAACCTCCTCAACAATATACCGTCTGAGGGTGGAATGAGTTTGCTCAATATCCCATACGCATCCCTCTGAAGAGCGAAGTTTTTTCATAACATCTAGGATGGGATCAAAGGAAAACCGGCTGACAGCAGTAACCCGGTGAGGCACATATACGCTGGTAAGATGGTCAATCCCCTGTACTCTGTCGAGTTCAAATAATGGTACCGTCAGTAATTGCTCATTGCATAATCCCAGGTTCTTCACAACTACAATTTCATAATCATCAGGGTAGTATTCCATCAATGCCAATTTAGCCTCGGAAGCAACATATGCATTATAGACCTGTGTCACCACCAAAGCGGTCATCAGCTCCGGCGGCAGAGATGCCAAGTCAGCAGCATCAAGCACGGTAATGCCTTCAATCGGATCTATGGCTAACCGCGTATATAAGACTTCCAAAAAGCTCATCCCTGGCATGATCGTAACAGGAATACCTTGTTCTGCCGCTAGTCCTCTGATCAGCGTGACCGTTTTTTCAGCTACCAGCGGACTACCAGGCACAGCATACACCACTTTTTTCCCCATTGCCGCTTGCCCTACACATTCATGAGCTATGGTGGTGTAAACTTCATCAAAAGACGCTTTCTCTTCATAGACATAATCATAGCTGACAAATGATATACCCTGGTTTATGATTTCAGCTACGGTGGGATGCTTTGCCGTGCGCAACAGCAAAGTTTCCGCTGTCTTTAACAATTCCAGCGTCTCCACCGTAATTAGACCAAATGAACCTGGTCCCAATCCTACAATTGTAATTTCTCCCATATTATCGCCTCATATTCATAAAAAAGTAAAAAATATTTTATTTCCGCAACATACCTATTGTTCCCAAGAAACGGGCTAATTGTATACCAATTTTAGGTAACTTTTCAATGTCCCGCTGCTGTATTCCTCCCAAAAAGA
Source organism: uncultured Pelosinus sp. (assembly GCA_963526485.1). Taxonomy (GTDB): domain Bacteria; phylum Bacillota; class Negativicutes; order DSM-13327; family DSM-13327; genus Pelosinus. The sequence goes on along the minus strand of CAURNS010000004.1, from coordinate 356,408 downwards.
GCTGGACGATGCCGTATACGGTAGCACCTGTACTAACAGAGACCAATGTTGCTGTCGTGTTATGAAAAGTCCTAAGCATAATACTATCATAAGTTAACAGTACTACACCACCCATTATAACAGCAGAAATAATCGTCTTCATGGTGTCTTTTATATCAAGATTAAAGCCAACATAGCGATATACAAAATACATATTCAAAATAGCGGCTAAGCCAAAATCCACATTTGTCGCCCAGGCAGCACCTTTAATACCTAAAGACGGTATGGCCGTTAATGTCCAGCTCATAATAATTTTCACTACAGCTGAAATCACCATATTGATAAGAGGGATAGCCGTATGTCCTAAGCCTTGCAATACTCCAGTAGTAATCTGATGAATACCAAGCAGTACAACACCACCCGATAATATAGCAATTGCTACGCCCGCATTGGGCGTACCATACAACATTTGTGATATAGGAATAGCCAGCAGATACATTCCGACAAAACTGGGTATCGTAATCAAATTTGCAAATCGAATCGCCATATCTACCCGTTGGTAAATCCGCTGATGATTTTTTAATGTAAAGGCTTCTGAAATAGCAGGTACCAGGCTAGATGCCAGTGATCCTGTCAAAATGGTGGGTACATTAATGAGAGCAATGGCCATACCTGTTAGATACCCAAATAATTCTGTGGCCTGCCCTATCGTATAGCCAGCGGCTTCCAGCCGTGCTGGTACAATCAGCAAATCAATACTCGACACTATCGGCAGCATGATATTCGCCAAAGAAACAGGCAAGGCTAATTTTACAATACGAGATACAATTTTACTGCTTGCTTCTTGTTTCATAAATGGCTGCGCTGCAATTTTGGTTTTTAATTCCGTACGATGCTGCCAATAGTAATACATTAACACCAGCAAACCACCCATCGCACCGGGACCCGCACCAAAACTAGCACCTGCCGCCGCGTATTCAAGGCCCAAAGGCAGTAAATAGTAGGCCAGGAAAATCATGGTTACCACACGGAAAAGCTGTTCAAAAATTTGAGACACAGCGGTAGGTGTCATCATCTGCATTCCCTGAAAATAACCACGATAACTAGATAGAATCGTAACAAAAAATATAGCAGGAGCTAATGCGGCAATGGCATAATAAGCTCTTGGATCGCGGACAAAATGATGTTCAATCAGCCACCCAGCACCAAAATATAATAAAAAAGTAAAGAGCATGCCTGTTGCTGTTAGAAGCCCCAGAGAAATGCGAAAGACCCTGTTTGCGCCGCGGAAATCGGCTAACGCTACCTTTTCAGCAACAATAATGGAAATGGCTACCGGAATGCCCGCTGATGAAACACTCAGGGCTAACAGATAAATAGGATAGGCCATCTGATATAAGCCAATCCCTTCTCCACCCAATAAACGGGAAAGAAGAATACGGTTTACCGAACCAATTATTTTAACAACAATACCAGCGAGTGTTAAAATGAATGCCCCTTTTAAAAACGTATCTTTACTCACTTTATTCTCTTCCCCCCCAAACATTTGCCATTGCTATCATACTACACTTATTCGAGAGGTCCGCATTATATTATAGCAAAATGCACAAACTCCTAGTACTCTTTTCAAAAAACTCTAATAAAAAAGCAAACACAGATTTTTCCCATCATAAAAAATACTGTGAATACAGAAAAAAGATAGTGAAAAAATAAAATATGCTAAAGCATAATAAAAAAGTAGCGAACCGGTGTCCGCTACTTTTTACTATACAAAATGCTATTCTTATCCAATGACCAGACCCCTCTGAAGGCTCCTGCTGCAATGAGAAGGAACTAAGAGCCGCAAAGTCTGAATCAAAATGATACTAAAATCAGATGGCGTTAAACTTCATCTAAATCAAGTTTCATTTATGTGGTCATTTGTTTGGCAAGAAATCCTGCTGCAGTTTCTGCCAGCTTTACTTCCATATCATTCATCTGTACCCCTGACTGCTTAGAACAAAGAACTACAGCACCAATGGAAGTTCCCTCAACAATAATAGGGGCAATGACTTCTGACGTAAACTTGCATGTTTCCTCTTCTTCACCAGAATCAATAATGCAACCTTTAGAAGCCTTACCTTCTGCAAGATTGTTAAGCAACACTGCTTTACGATCTTCCATTACTTTTTCCAAGACGGAGCCTAATGGTTTATTTAAAAACTCCTTCTTTGATGAACCAGCAACAGCGACGATAGTATCTCTGTCAGCTATCAAGACGATATGACCTACCGCTTCATATAATGAATCAGCATATTCCTTTGCAAAATCACCTAGTTCGCTTACTGGAGAATATTTTTTAAGAATAACTTCCCCTTCTCGATCAACATATATCTCCAGTGGATCCCCCTCACGAATTCTAAGTGTTCGCCTAATTTCTTTAGGTATAACTACTCTACCTAAGTCATCAATTCGTCTTACAATTCCAGTCGCTTTCACCAGTATCCCCCCTTTTCTACAGTTTTTGACATCTGATTTCAGTGATAGTATATATCCGACCTGACATTTTTATTCACACACATGATGCCTAAAATTTTTGAAAAACAGGTATATTATTTGAAATAATAAATTGCGTTTTTTTAAAACTCTTATTTTTCAGAATGCAAGGTAGTAAAAACCTGAACTAACCAGTTAAGTAATGATCCCTTGCTAATTTGCACTGTTTTGAGCCGGATACCTTCAGGATAAATCATGACGCGTGCAGGAAAGGTTTCTTTTAAGGCCATAACCTGTTCTGGTGCTACATTCGGTTTATCAATAAACGCTACCTCTATATAATTAGTCTGTTGAATTACGGAACGTATGCCAATCATTCTAGCTAAATTTTTAATTCTAACAATTTCTAATAAGTTTAATACGCAAGTAGGTGGTTCACCAAAACGATCAATCAATTCATCTACAAGATCTGAAATATGCTGTTCATTCCTGCTCGCAGCGATACGCTGATATATTTCAATTTTATGCATTGCATCACTAATATAGTCGCCACTTATATAAGCATCAATATTAAATTCGAGCACAGGTTCAATTGGAATTTCAAGGATCTGTCCTGTTTTTAGCTGTTGTACTGCTTCCTCTAATAAACGACAATACATTTCAAAACCTACGCTCACAATATGTCCATGCTGTTGTGCCCCTAACAAATTACCAGCACCACGAATTTCTAAATCCCGCATAGCAATTTTAAAACCAGCGCCTAATTCCGCAAACTCCTTAATAGCTTGCAGACGTTTTTCAGCTACTTCGGTCAGTACTTTATCCTGACGATACGCAAAATAAGCAAAAGCCATACGATGAGAACGTCCAACCCGACCACGCATCTGATATAACTGAGACAAACCAAAGCGATCAGCATCATACACAATAATCGTATTAGCATTCGGCACATCTAACCCATTTTCAATAATACTTGTACATAATAATACATCATCCGTGCCTTCATAAAAATCAAGCATGGCTTGTTCTAATAATTCTTCAGGCATTTGTCCATGAGCTACGCGAATTTTAGCATCAGGTAACATTTCAGACAAGCGACGATACATTTTATCAATCGTTTGCACCCTATTATAGACAAAATACACCTGTCCGCCTCTTTTTAACTCCCGCTTTATAGCATCACGCATTACTTCTTCATTGTACTCTACTACGTAGCTTTGCACCGGAAAACGCTCTTCCGGCGGAGTCTCAATAATACTCATATCCCGAGCACCAACCAAAGACATATGCAGCGTACGAGGAATCGGCGTGGCACTTAATGTCAGTACATCAATGCCAGCACTCCATTTTTTCAATTTTTCTTTTTGCTTTACACCAAAACGCTGTTCTTCATCAACAATCAAAAGTCCAATATTTTTAAAGATAACATCGGATTGTAAAATACGGTGGGTACCAATTAATACATCTACTTGCCCACTAGCTAAAGCCTCAATGGTAGCCCGCTGTTCCTTGCCGCTTCTAAAACGACTAATCACATCTACCACAGGACCAAAACCAGCGAAACGAGCACTGATCGTCTGGTAATGCTGCTGGGCTAATACTGTCGTTGGCACCAATATAGCAACTTGCTTACCGCCCATAACAGCCTTAAAAGCAGCCCGAACCGCTACCTCAGTTTTACCAAACCCTACATCACCGCACAATAAACGATCCATAGGCTGCCCGCGTTCCATATCCTTTTTAATCTCCATAATGGCACTAAGCTGATCCGGCGTTTCCTCATAAGGAAATGCATCTTCAAATTCCTTTTGCCAGGGTGTGTCGGGATCAAAAGCAAAACCTGATACAACTTTCCGCTGGGCATAGATTTCCAGTAATTCCTTAGCCATATCTGCTACTGCTTTTTCTGCCTTGCCCTTTGCTTTTAACCAGTCACTGCCCCCCATTTTATTTAGACGGGGGGCATCTCCCTCCGATCCAATATATTTTTGCAGTAAATGCACCTGATCTGTAGGCACATACAGTTTATCTTCCCCAGCATAACGAATATGCAGATAATCTTTATGTACATTACCAACAACCAGAGTTTCCACACCTACATATTTACCAATACCATGATTGACGTGGACCACATAGTCACCAATCTTAATATCACGAAAATAAGCAATCTGCTGCCCTTTGCCGACTCTGGGGCGAGGCTTTTTCTTCTGGCGGCCCATAATATCCTTTTCAGTAATGGCAACAAGATGAGCCTGCGTCAGTTCAAAACCTGCCGACAATAAACCAACTGTCACCAGCACGGTACCTGCTGCCAGAGTCGTAACGGTGTCAGAAAAAATGGCATGAATACCTTCCTCCACCAAAGTATGCTGCAGTGATAAAGCCTTTTCTTGATTCGACATGAAAATAATGGGATAAAATTTATGTTCCTGCCAGCTTTTCAGTTCTGCAATCAGCATATCCATCTGACGATGAAACGGTACAATGCCTTTAGCTGTAATGCTGATAATTTCATCAGGCTGAATATAAGGAATCTTTTGCAGCATTAGGGAAAGATATAATACATTGTAATGTTTTGCTACAGCTACTATATCCGACCAAGTAAAGGAGCTTTTCTTAATCTGAGGATTCTCTTTCACTAATTTACTAATCTGTTCACGAATGCGGGCAGCCTCATCAAACACTACTACAGCGCCACTGGGCAAATAGGATAAAAATACAGTAGGAATGCCGCTTTGTTCTATTTCAGAAAGGGGGAGAATATCTGATTGCTCTACAGTATGTGTAGACCGCTGCGTTGCAATATCAAACTCTCGTAAAGAATCCACTTCATCACCAAACAGTTCCAGGCGAATGGGCATTTTATTACTAATGGGAAAAATATCAATAATACCGCCTCTAGCGCTAAACTGGCCAAGACCATCCACTTGATCCACACGCTCATAACCAAAGCGGACTAGAGATTCCAATAAATTTTCACGATTAAGTTCCAAACCGCTGGTTATAGTGATACGACTATTCTCAAAGTGTTCCCGCGGCAATACTCGTTGCATAGCTGCCTCAGCCGTAGCTAATACAATCACCTTTTCACCGCGAATCATTCGTCCGAGAACATCCATACGACGGGCTGCCAATTCTACACCTTTAGCAGCTGCTGTAAAAGTAATAATGTCCAAAGCCGGTAATTCAAGCACTATTGTATTGGGAAGCAATGTAGCAAAATCTGCACGCAATTGTTCTACTGACTCATGATTACCAGTAATAACTACCATAGGCTTAGGCGCAGACTGATAAGCTGCTGCAAGTAAAGCACTTTTTTGCACACCTGTTACACCATAAATTTGACTCTGGCTGGCAGTCATTTCATAAACGGCAGCTACACGCTTCATCCCTGGATCCATTTTCATAATTTCAAATAATTTATTCATAGCACCTCATCCTACTATCAGAAAACATTTCATAGTTTATTTTTTTACAGTCATATTAAAAATTCAAAAATTACCCTCTACTATATATGCCTTCCACACTCTCTAAGTGCAATATATAGTGACAGGTAAAAAGGGGCTTTAGCTGCGGTTGCTAAAGCCCTGGCACATTACTTTATTATACTTCATACAATGATAATTTAATTCATCTTTTAATGTAAAAAATTCATTTGCTGCTGAACAATTTTGTCTTCATGGAATACCAAAGACTCTATACACTTATCACACACCGATTGAACATGCATGGTATTTTCCCGCAGATCAACTTTTATTATATCTTGACGTTCCTCAGCCGTCAAGCAGTCAAAGCCAAACTTCGCTTCATCAATCTTATCGACCTCTATCATATCAATACCTTCACCACAATGTGCACAAATATAAAATATTTTCATAATTTCATATCCCCTCTCGTAATATGGCTCTTTTGACTCCCACCAGAGAATCCATTCTCTAAAAGGTCCTCTCTATGATAAACGAATTAACGTTATATTCCACACTACATGTACACAACTTGCTCCTGCTATGGCTACCCAAATGCTGCCACTCATATATAATCCAATAAGTGTTATAACTCCAAATAAACTATGGCCCAGGATACTTAATACGGCTGCATATACTCCTCGCTGCCTATTTGGAACGTTATACCAGTCATAAACGGCCTCTAAAACTCCGAAGACAACATGGGTGACTAAGATGTCAGCTGCCAAATAGTAGGAACAAAGTGACTTGGTAATCTCCTCTACTACTGGACTATAGCTAATAACGGCCTTTAATCCCACATACTTAAGCAATGCCTTATTTAACAAAAAACTTAAACCTGCCATTAGACAGCCAATTACATAAGCCATGTTTACCTCTTTACGTCCCAACGTAATGAGCCTATTATTACCGACGCAGCAATAATTTATACAAAGCAAACACTAAAACATACCGATTAACAAAAATAAGCTAGAGGAATTCCCCTAGCTTATTTACCATACCAATCTATAACATACTCTTTAAAAATGCCTGTGTGCGAGCCTGTCTTGGATTGCTAAACATTTGATCTGGCGTGCCTTCTTCAACAATATCACCATCATCCATAAAAATGACGCGTTGTGCTACCTCCCGGGCAAAGGCCATCTCATGCGTTACCACAAGCATGGTCATGTGCTCCTGAGCAAGCTGTCTCATTGCTTTTAACACTTCTCCTGTAAGCTCTGGATCCAATGCTGATGTTGGCTCATCAAACAGCATGATATCAGGTTTCATCGCCAGAGCCCGGGCAATAGCAACGCGTTGCTTCTGCCCCCCTGACAATCTGGAGGGATAGCTATCCTTTTTTTCAAATAAGCCTACCTTCCGAAGCAGCTCTTCTGCTTCAGGAATAATAGCCTCCTTTTTAATCCCTTTAACGAGTATCGGTGCTTCCATAATATTATCAATAACTGTCATGTGAGGAAATAAATTAAATTGCTGAAATACCATACCCATCTTAAAACAAATTTCTCGGGCCTTTTGCTCAGAAACATACTGACTCTGTCCATTGATTCCTTCCTTCACCAACACTTCATCCTCAATTATGATAGTTCCCTGATCAATCATCTCTAGCCGGTTTAAGCATCTAAGAAGCGTACTTTTACCTGACCCGGAAGGTCCAATAATAGCAACAACTTCTCCTTGTGCCACTTCCAAGTTAATACCTTTTAGCACTTGGAGGCCATTAAAGCTCTTATGTATATTTTTTAATGATATCATGTTCATAACATTCACTCCTACTCATCATATGCGGCATAACGCCCTTCCAGTCTATTAAATACCCATGTCAGTACGAGTGTCATTGCCAAATAGAATACTGCGGCAATGATAAAGGGGGTCATATCAAACTCCCGCTGTACAATGGTTCTAGCCGTTCTCAGCAAATCATTCATAGCAAGAACATAGATGAGAGATGTATCCTTTACCAGAGTAATGGTTTCATTACTAATTGGAGGTACCACCCGTTTAAGAACTTGAGGCAGAATAATTCGCCGCATCGTTTGAACGTAGGTCATACCTAATACTTTACTTGCTTCATATTGTCCCTTTTCAATGGATTGGATGCCACCACGAAAAATTTCGGCAAAATATGCTGCATAATTAAGCACAAAGGCTAAGATTGCTGCCGAGAAATCCGGTAATTTAATCCCAATATATGGTATAAGGGGTAATGCATAGTATACAAATAAAAGCTGAAGCATCAGCGGCGTCCCCCGCATTAACCATATATATGTCTCCACCAGAAAACTGAGAGGTTTGTAGTTGGACATTCGAGCTAATGATAAAACCAAACCTAACGGCAATGAAAGTACTAAGGTAATAAAAAACATTTGCAGCGTAATATTAGCTCCGTCTAACATTGGCCCTGCCATAGTTAAGATTTTCTCCATTGAATTTCTCCTCTTTACTTTTTCTTTCTAAAACACAACTTCTACTATTATCATATTGATCAATTAGAAAGCACAGAAGACGCTTCCCTGCCCTCTTTCACACACTGGCGTCATAATTAAAGGCTAATGGCAATTACCATTAGCCTTTGATTTACTTAACGATGTCTGAACCAAACCATTGTTTTGATATTTGAGCGGAAGTTCCGTCTTTTTTCATTTCATCCAATACCTTTTGTACTTTATCGCGAAGCTCAGTATCATCCTTCCTAAACCCAATACCATATGTACCTACTTCACCCAACGGCTGCTCAATTGCTACATATTTGCCCTTATCTTTAGACATATAATACCTGCCCAGTATTTCGTCAGTAACAACAGCATCTACCCTGCCTGTATTCAAATCCATAAAGGCTGCGATAAAGTCTGGATATACTTTAAAATCTTTTAAGGAACTTTTTAATTTAGCATCTTTTACCACTACTTCTTCACCGATGCTGGACTGTTGTACTCCTACGACTTTGCCGCTTAAATCCGCTGCACTTTTTATTGTAGAACCAGCGGGCACGAAGATCAGCTGCTTGCTTTCCATATAAGGTTCACTAAACAATACATTTTTTTTCCGTTCTTCAGTAATATTCATACCATTCCATAAAGCATCAATACGTTTGGCACTTAACTCAGCTTCTTTACTGCTCCAGTCAATTGGTTTAAATTCTACTTCCATGCCAAGTCTCTTAGCAGCTTCTTTTGCCATATCAATATCAAAACCAACTATGTTATTTTTCTCATCTCTAAAACCCATAGGAGGGAAACTATCATCCAAACCTATAACAAATTTCTGCTTTGCCGGGGCTTTGGTACCAACGCTGCCGCATCCTGCTAAAGCCATACCCGCCATTAAAAGTAACAAAACCAATGCAACCATTCTTTTCATGCCTAATCCTCCACTAAATATAAATTAAACTTATCTTTTATTATTATACTTTAGTACGGTGAAATTTAAAAGTATTAAATTAATGCATTTTCAGATTTTAGAATTATCTTTCGCTGACTACCTCTTGCAAGCTCACTAGTTTATTTTATTTCATTTAGAGCTCAGAAATTTATGGTATGGGAAGTACTGCCCTCTTGAGAATCGGACTAAGATAGCCTCCTATTAGTAAAGAGTCGGTTAAAATGCCAATGACACAGCGTTAATAATAGAAACCTACAGATTTTAATACTAAAGAAAGCTAGGAGCGGCTTCATAACCACTCCTAGCTTTCTTACCTCTGGCATAAGTGCCGCTTTATTTTCTGTACTACGGCAACACATTATAGGGATTAATCGGTGTACCATTTTTTCGCACCTCAAAATGCAGATGAGGACCGGTAGAATTTCCGGTATTCCCCATAGCAGCGATACTTTGTCCAGCTTTAACATACTGTCCTTCTGTCACATAAGATTCATTGAGATGACCATATACAGTGGTATAGCCTTGGTCATGCTCAATCATCACGACACGGCCATAACCACTAGACCAGCCTGAATAGCTTACACGTCCTGCACGAGCAGCCCGAACTGGAGTGCCGATATCATTGGCAAGATCAATACCATCATGATGCCTTCCCCAGCGTTGAGCAAAACCAGAAGTTAACTCGCCTTCTGTAGGCCAAGTAAATCGGCTGCTGCTGCCACGGGATACTGGTGATTCAGCTCTTGCCAATGCTCGTTCTGTTTCTCTAGGTTTTTTTCCGCCAGGAATGAATAAGACTTCACCAAGAGATAAGTCTTCCTCCGTTTTGCCATTAGCAGCCATAATTGCGGCCACCTCAACCTGATAGACATTGGCAATTCCCCATAATGTATCTCCAGATCCGGCAGTATGCAGCAGCCCTTTCTGCGGTAAAATGATAAGTTGATCACCAGGGTGAATATCATCATTCAAATTTGGATTTGCTCCTTGCAGTGTATCCACATCAATATGATATTGTTCTGCAATTGTACTTAATGTTTCGCCTTCATGTACCGTATGTATAGTATTTTTAGGAACTGTAGGAATTTGTTGTTCAGCAGTATTGGTACTCTCGTCTTGAGCCTGAGCCACTTCTGCCTTTTCCGCCACGTTCTTAGGAAAATGCATCAAGCTGAAAACAAAAGCTCCCATCCCGATTAACGCTGCCAGTGTATATACTAACTTAGGTCGTTTTGCAAGCCAAATCAAATTCACAGTTTCACCTCCGTTTTTTTGTTAAAACCTTGAGTAACATAGACTCTTCCTATATTGTATTCACATAACATAGCATAAACACCCAGTAAACTATTTATGCATAATTTGCCTATTCTCATGAAAATAGACTTGACCTAAGCCAAGTCTATTTTCACGGGAAAGGAGTAAATGCTTTCCCTGCATTACATGCGCAACGTTTTACAGTAATAAACTAGCAAGTTTCTTATGATCGTTTAATTGCCATTGGTTTACGGTCAAATTTGTGTATAGCATCTACAAAACGTACAGTACCTGTTTTATAACGCATAACAATGGAATGTGTCCGTGCACCGCCACCAAAATAACGTACACCATTCAATAAATCGCCTTGTGTTATGGCAGTTGCAGCGAAAAATACATCGTCGCCTTTTACCAAATCATCAATGGTCAAAACCTTGTTAATGTCGGCAATTCCCATGGTTTTAGCCCGGGCAATCTCCTGTTCATTCTCTGGGCGCAATATCCCCTGCATATCACCACCAAGACACTTTACAGCAGCAGCAGCAATAACACCTTCTGGTGCTCCCCCCATACCAATCATCATGTGAACGCCTGTCCCCTCGATACATACATTAACAGCCGGCGATACATCACCATCCGTAATCAGTTTTATCCGGGCACCAGCTTTACGTGCTTCTGCAATAATATCTGCATGTCTAGGACGATCCAAAATAACAACGGTCAAATCCTCCACCTTGCGTTCCAAGGCTGTCGCTACGGCATTAAGATTCTCCGTTACAGAAGCATTAATATTGACCTTACCAGCTGCTTTTGGGCCAACGGCAATCTTATCCATGTACATATCAGGAGCATGTAACAGACCACCACGGGATGCAATAGCTAAAACTGCAATAGCGCCTGGTAAACCTTTAGCTATTAAATTGGTTCCTTCCAGAGGATCAACAGCAATATCTACGTCAAGACCGCCGCCCCCTACAGCCTCACCAATATAAAGCATAGGAGCTTCATCCATTTCTCCTTCACCAATCACTACTTTACCGTTAATATTTACGCTATCAAAAGCAGCTCTCATAGCATCAACGGCCGCCTGATCCGCTAAATTTTTTTCACCTTTTCCCATCCAGCGTCCTGAGGCAATGGCCGCCGCTTCTGTTACACGAACAAATTCCAATGCAAGTTCACGATCCATCTAACAACATCTCCTTATACAAAAAAAATACTTTTTCTATTCAAAAGCAATAAAGAAGACCCGGCATATCGCCAAGTCTTTCTTCTCCTCACTTGGAAACAAAATATCAATGATTACTACCTATTACGCAGCCACTTTAAACGCTATTATCTTTTGAGCCATTATAAATTTGCATTTTTCCAATCATCAAGAAACTTTTTTATTCCCGCATCTGTCAAGGGATGCGTAAGCAAACTTACCAACACTTTATAGGGAACTGTCGCAATATGAGAACCAGCTAAAGCAGCTTGTGTAACATGAACAGGATGACGTACACTGGCAGCAATAATTTCAGTTTGAATATCATGAATAGCAAAAATATCAGCAACCGTTTTTACTAATTCAATACCATCCTGGCCGATATCATCAAGCCGGCCAACAAATGGACTGACATAAGAAGCGCCAGCTCTAGCTGCCATCAGAGCCTGATTCGCCGAAAATATTAAAGTAACATTGGTTTTAATACCTTCACTTTTCAGTGCTTTTACTGTTTTAAGCCCTTCTAGATTTAATGGTACCTTAACAATTACATTATCAGCAATAGCTGCCAATGCCCGTGCTTCGGGCAGCATTTCTTCAAAAACCGTACTAACTACTTCAGCACTAACCGGTCCTTCTACCAGACCGCAGATTTCTTTGATCACATCTTTAATATTTCTTTTTTCCTTGGCAATTAACGATGGATTAGTGGTAACTCCGGCTACCACTCCCAGAGCTACCCCTTCTTTAATTTCACTAAAGTTTGCGGTATCAAGAAAAAATTTCATAATAGCCACCTCTTTTATTAGTATAAATACTTTATGGGTAATTATTTATAGCCTGATTCCGATGAAGTTAAACTCCATCGGAATCTTAGTCATTTTTATTTTAATGCTTGCGATGTGAGCGACGTGGCGACATAATTTCAATTAAATCCAAACCTTCAACATAGGCTAAATCTTTTTCACTTTGTGCCTGGATCATAAGATAACCACCACATTGAGCGCACTCCAGTTCAATGCCTTCTGGCAATATCTCAGCCCCAATGGCATTACTGCCACAGCGGCAATACACCTTACCCTTTTCGGCAATATCATGAATTTTATTTAAAGCTTGAAACATTACTTGTGGATTTTGCACATAATCATCATATTCATCAATATCCATATCAAAAGACATCTTTTCAAACTCTACTCTATATTTATCAATGGTTTCAGCAATAACCTGCCGCATCCCTACAAATCCCAGCTCAAAGTTTTCCTGCACACAATAGATCTTATCCATAGTTGCATGCCAAAAACGATTGCTGTCAAGACAAATAACATGACTAGTCTGGCATAAAACACAAGGGATGTCCAATAAACACTGACGTTCGCCAACACTAGTAATAGAGGCTTGTACCTGACCACAACTGCACAAAAGCTTTCTGCCAGTGGTATTTTTCAGATCAAACCTGGAAATATCATGCATGTGCAATTTTCCACACCGCGGACAATATAAAGCCAGTGTTGAAACAGTGTTAATAATCATATACATCCCCCTTTCGCTATTCATTTCGCCAAACAAAAAAAAAATCCTGCCTATTTCAGAAAAACCGTCCTGAACAAAGGACCCTAAAAACAGTGATAAAAAGTCATTTTTTTATTGTTTTCATATCTTTGTGTAAATAAAACACCCAAAGAATATACTTTGGGTGTACAGTCATATACGACTAACCAATTTTTAATTCACACTCTTTACCGCCACCAGAAACTAAATTACCAATCATAGAACATAAATCAATAATATCGAAAGGTTTGGTAATATATGCATAGGCTCCTAATTCTCTGGCAATATTGACCAGCTCCAACTCGCCATATGCAGTCATCATAATTACTTTATTTGCTTGATTTAACTTTTTGAGTTCACGTAGTGTTTCAATTCCGTCCATTCCTGGCATTTTCATGTCCATCAAAATCAAAACAGGTTTGAGATCTTTCACTTTTTGTATGCCTTCGTAACCATTGGCGGCTGTATGCACTGCATAGCCTTCTTCGGTTAGGACTTCCATCAGCAATCTTCTAATGCCTGGCTGATCATCAATAACTAATACTGTATGTTTGATATTAGACATCTTAGCCTCTCCTTATCTGCTTTATAGTCGCTTATGTTCTATGTTATATGTCTATTCGCACAATACCAGAAATATCCTCCTATTTAATGGAAAAAAAAGGTTTTTCCCTATATTTTTTTGAATATTTTTTCTTTTAGGGAACGAATTTGCGTTATAAACTTAGAAGCTAATTCATTATGATATATTCTTAAAGTATATACAGCCGTTTTATCATCTACGGTAAATAAAATGTCGTTGTAGGGAGTTGGTAACCCCCATGTGCTATAAATCGGTTGTCCATTCTTCAAAACACTGATGCGATAAGCACTATCCCGTAAATACAAAGGATATTTTACAGTAACGGCATGACGATGATAACTATCTACAGGAATATCCTGTCCCAATAGGCGTATTTTGTATTCGGCAATACCAAATTGCTCTGAAATCCGCTGCCCATATATCGCCAGCAATTGAGGCGTATAATAATCCAGATAAGCTTCTACCAACTCACTGGCAGTTGCAAAGGTTACTAAACCTTTATCTGCATACTGACTTTTAACATAGGATAAATGATCGTCTAATGCCTGAAATTGTCCGCCCTCCAAGCTTTTCCAATCACCCTGTCCCATCATAAACATAGCATGTGTAAATCCCACGATAGCATGTATCCCTGGTTTTATACCAGCAGCATCTGCCGTAAAATACTCCATTCCTTGATCTGTCTTATGGTTCATGATGGATGAACTTTGATTATTATAACCAATAGGTTCTTTCGGCGTGGGACGAAACTCCACAATACCTAATTTAGTAATGTCCTTTGCTGCTGTATTAATATCATCAGGGGCTGCAAAATAGATTTCACTTCCATATTCACCGGATGTGATGCCGGCCACATTGCCATCGGCATCACTTGAACCCCAGAGCCCAGCTTTTTGATAAGCACTGGTACTTGCTGCTTCATCAGCACTGCCATTAGCAAAATCAAAAGAACCGGCTCTAGCTGTCAATTGCTGCCCTTGAGGAGAACTGACCTCTAATTTTTCTAATATTTTGAGATAGTTGTATAACATACCAGCCCGACTGTTATAATCATTAAAATCACCTTCTCCGGCAACAGAATGAGCCCAGCCATGTTTTAAATGGTTGGCCCACAAGCCATCCACTGCGCTATTATAAGATAAAACATTACCAGACAAGTAAGGGTCATAATCGGAATGAAAATGGATTCCATACTCATGGCCTTTGCCAGATTCTTGAACAACAGAGGCTTCTATCGCAGACACTACCTTAGACCACTCCCCTGTCTGTGATTGACTTGCCGCCCACTCAGCAGCTTTAACGGCTGGCCAAGCAATATAATGTGTCCATTTTGCTCCATACTTTTCGGCTATTTGATCAAGCCGTGCTGCTTTATGCACCATTTGTCCCATTAATTCTTCTGGTTCCAGCCAGCTGTCACAATTACCCCAAGCTTCCGCATAACCAGCGCCGTCAATAGGTTCTAAATCTTCTGTCATTACATAAAAAACTTTACCTGGCCTGCTATCAGCAATCCGCACTCCAACTTTAGCTGATAATACTATATCATTCACACTAAAACCGATAGACCAAGGTTGATTTAGATTCACTGCATCAGGCCTTTGCGCCTGAACTTGCCAGCTAATATGCTGCTTTTCTCCTGGAGCCAAGTGAGCAATATTTTGAGTGGTGGGACTCGCAGCAACTACACCAAAGCCATAAGGCTCCAGCAGATTTACCGTTACATTTTCCAGTGATTGGTGACTCACATTCTCAACATCGGCCTCAATGCTAAGTACTTCGTTCTGCTTGGCAGTATATTGAAGATCACTTGGTATCAGTCTCACAGCTTTAGCCATATCTGTCCCGGCAGTAAGCCGGTTAATCAGTACATGCTGCCCTTCGCTTACCTTTACACTCAGTCGATATTTCGTAACGCCTGTTAAAACCCCTTGCGGCAGCTCCTTTAACATTTCAGAAAAATTATAGCGATTCTCCAACCAGCCACCTTGATAATTAGTATGATAGCGAACATCCTGCCAAGTACTATGGTCCGTAGACTTAGGCAGCTGACCTGTATAAACGAAACCAGTTTCTCCTAATATATTTCCATTCTTATCAATGGCGGATAATATAATGCGTCCATTGCCTTGCGTTGACAAGAATTGAAGTTTCATGCTGGCAAAGGCAGCAACATCACTTGGTACTTCAACAAAATATTCTATGGAACCTTGGTTGCCTGCCGCCATTTCCAGCATCTCATTCTCTTGCCCTACCAGCACCCGATAGGAATTTCCGGTTCCCTGCTGATCTAATTGATTGGGCAGACTCCATTTTAAAATTTCATCATTTGCTGCTGTTTTAAGGCCAGCAATCGGTACTGGTGACTGCCCAGCGCAGCCGCCCAGCACCAGTGCTAAAAATAGCAGTACTACTATATAATTACCTCTCATTTCATCCTACCCTTTACTATCTATATCTTTTTATAACCACATAGGCATCTGTGTAAGAGCACTTCCAAGAAAAGTAAAGGCAATGCCACATACCAGCACCATTACTAATAAAGGAGTAAGCATCACCAACACCGCTTTTGCTGCAGAAAATTGATAGACCTCTTTCATTGCCGTTATACTTAAGAACAGGGACCAGCCTAATATGACTAAGGCTGCTACCGTCATCATTATGGTTTTCATGCTTACTGGCAATAAGGCAGCAACCACCCAAAGCGGTACAATCAATATTTGAGGAAAATAAGCAAATCCTAAAGTAGAAAACAGCCCCAATGCAGTACCCTTGCCACCATAAAATTCAGCAAGCAAATGCCACACTGCGGTGCCCATAAACCACATAACCATACTGCCAACGATCTTAATCCCAATAAAAAGATGAATCATCATTGGCATGCCAGCAGCTTGCAGACCAAAATACATAGCCCATATCGGTATTATGATGCTCAGTAGAAAAACAACAAAGGCCTGCGGAATATTTTTGTTATCAGCAATTGTCCTCATCGCTATTTGGGGCTTAAATAGCACATCATATAAAACCTCAAATAAATTTCCCATTTATTTCACCTGCCATTTTTCTGGCGACACTTCCAGAGGAACACCTAAATTCAATTCATTCTGTGTTTTGTGAAATAAAAATTGTTCTACCAACGTGCTTATTTTTTCACTTGGACCAAACAGCATATTCCAAGGAGATTGTTTGCCATATTCTTTAATCGTCGGCTTGCCAACAATACCTGCTAACTGACTGGCGCCATCAATTGCATCATACATATTTCCTAATTCATCAACCAACCCTAATTGTTTCGCCTGGTTTCCTGTATAAATACGCCCATCTGCTAATTTACGCACCTGTTCTTTATCCATCTTACGTCCCTCGGATACCACATCCACAAACTGATTGTAGATATCATCCACCATGATTTGAATGATCCCCCGCTCTTCCTCTGTCATCTGCCGTTCAGGTGACAAAATATCTTTATGAGGGCCACTTTTAATTTTTTCCTGGTAAATACCAACCTTTTTGTATAACTCTTCCCAATTAGCATAAGGCATATATACACCAATACTGCCCGTCATAGTCGTAGGATTCGCATAGATTTTGTCAGTACAAGCTGCCAGCCAATAACCACCAGAAGCAGCTACATCCCCCATAGATGTCACTACCACCTTACCTTGGGCTCGTAATTTTTTCAGTTCTTCCCCCACTTCCTGGGAAGCGGCTGCACTACCTCCAGGACTGTTAATGCGTAGAACAACGGCCTTTACCGATTCATCATCCCGGGCTTGGTGAATCTGCTTAATAACCTGATCCGTACCGCCTTGCTCCATCAATACGGTACTTTGTCCCCGCCCGCCAAGAATAACACCCTCTACATAGATGATGGCAATTTTGCCAGACCGGCTAGCTTTGCTGCGTTCTCTGGCCCCCATACCCATAAACGCCAAACCAGCCAAAGAAAGAATTACCAACACACCAATCACAATCATCACCGATTTTTTATACATCGACAAACCTCCTTATTTTGCAAAACCCTAGTTACTAAACATACCTATGCAAAAAAGCAACTGCCGGAAATGTCCAACAGTTGCTTAATTCTACTTCTTGCCGTTCAGAGCTGCCTTGATAAATTCTCTGAATAATGGATGTGGATTGGTCGGACGTGATTTAAGTTCTGGATGAAATTGGGTTCCTACGAACCAAGGATGATCCTTTACTTCGATAATTTCCACCAAACGACCATTTGGTAATGTTCCACCGATCACAAGACCAGCCTGGGTAAGCTGTTCACGATAGGCATTATTAAATTCCCAACGATGACGATGACGTTCGTAAATTATTTCGTCCTGATAAGCCTGACACGTTAATGTATCTTCAGGGACCTTGCAGGGATATATTCCAAGACGCATCGTGCCGCCTTTTTCTTCAACAGCTACTTGCTCAGACATGAGATCAATCACAGGAAAAGGAGTCTCAGGATTAAACTCTGTACTATGAGCACCTACCATATTACATACATTACGGGCAAATTCAACTACAGCACACTGCATCCCTAAACACAAACCAAAAAATGGCACTTTATTTTCTCGGGCATATTGGATGGCTTTAATTTTGCCTTCCACTCCTCGATCACCAAAACCGCCTGGAACTAAAATACCATCAATATCGGCAAAACATTTCTTAAGATCCACAGCAGCATCTTCAATCTCTTCGGCATTAATCCAATGAATTTGAATCGCGGTATCATTGGCAATCCCAGCATGCCGTAAAGCTTCTGCTACACTCAAATAAGCATCAGGCAATGCTACATATTTTCCGACAATCGCAATCTTCACCGTATTGGACGGATTAATGATTTTATGAACCATTTTGCGCCAATCGGTCATATCCGCATCACCAGCATCAATTTTAAGTTTTTCTAAGACAATACGGTCAAGCCCCTCTTCCTGTAACATCAAAGGAACTTCGTAAATACTGGCTGCGGTTTTGTTCTGTATCACAGCATCAGAATCAATATCACAGAACAAAGCTAATTTATCCCGCATATCAGAAGAAATATCATATTCCGTACGACAAACAATAATGTCCGGGGTAATACCAATGCCTCGTAATTCTTTAACACTATGCTGCGTAGGTTTGGTTTTAAGCTCGCCTGCTGCGGCAATGTAAGGCAGCAAGGTGACATGAAGATATAATACATCATTACGGCCTACTTCTTTTTTTACCTGACGAATGGCTTCTAAGAATGGCAAGCTTTCAATATCACCAACAGTACCGCCAATTTCCGTAATTACTACATCCGCATTATCTTCTTTGCCAACACGATAGACACGTTCTTTTATTTCATTGGTGATATGAGGAATGACCTGTACTGTACTTCCCAAATAATCACCTTTACGTTCTTTATTAATAACAGACAAATATATTTTTCCTGCTGTCACATTAGAGCTTTTGCTCAAATTAATATCAATAAAACGTTCATAATGACCCAAATCCAAATCGGTTTCTGCTCCATCATCGGTAACAAAAACTTCACCATGCTGATAAGGACTCATTGTTCCTGGGTCAATATTTATGTATGGATCAAACTTTTGAATGGTTACCTTTAGTCCGCGATTCTTTAACAACCGCCCTAAAGAAGCAGCAGTAATACCTTTACCAAGTGAAGATACAACCCCCCCGGTAACAAATATATATTTTGCCATAATCCTATTTCCTCCTAAATGCCATTAACGGTTATACATTATTAAATACGTCCCTATAGAGTTCAAGTACGCCAATCATTTTATACTTTACCAAAGGGCAGTGTCAAGTACTTATTCTCTTTCACCCGGCTCAACTGCGGACGCTACATATTCCTGCTGTATTTCCTCAAAAAGTTTTTCCCGACGGGAGGAAAATGAACTGGCTACATTCTCGTTCTCTTCACCAGAATGGGCACTGAGCTGCTGCGGTGACCATTCCATAAGTCCCCACATACCTTTTCCCATGTGAACAAAGCGGCTATCCATATTGATTTGGGTATGGACCTCTGACATGGCATGAGCCAAAGAGTGAATTCTGCGGCCTTTCAATTCCAATACCTCTGTTATTAAGTCTCTAAAATACATAGAATGGCCTGTTTTTTGTAGAATTTTATAAGCTAACTCTACTTCTGAAGCTTGTTTGATCATGTCTGTCATATATTTATTCCTTCCGCGCTCAGCGTCTAATTTTATTTTACCTTTTATCCTGAATTAAATCATTTTTGCTGGTAAATATTCACCATATAAAGGGAAATTCCTCTTTTTTTAAAAATTCACATAAACAGACGAATTCCTTTATTGTGCTACATCTTTTCTGGTGCACTAATTCCTAAAATGCCCAATGCATGCCGAATGGTTGTCTGCACAGCCAGGGCCAACCCCATCCGGGCCAATTGCAGTTCAGAATCAACCCCTTTTATCCGGCATTGGTTATAAAAGGTATGAAATTGTCCTGCTAAATCATGAACATAACGGGCAATGCGATGAGGCGCCCTTTCTCTGGCAGCATCTGCAATTTCCTCTTGGTATTCTCCTAATTTTTTAATTAAATCGATTTCATACTCACTGATAAGTAGATGTAATTTAGTATAATCAATCTTTTCAAGTGTAATACCCTCTTCTGCCGCTTGACGAAAAATACTAGCAATGCGTGCATAAGCGTATTGTATATAATATACAGGATTTTCATTCGATGTTGACTTAGCTAAATCAAGATCAAAATCCAATTGGCTGTCAAGAGACCGCATGATAAAGAAAAACCGCGCAGCATCTGTGCCGACTTCTTCAATCAATTCCGATAAGGTCACACTTTGTCCGGTACGTTTTGACATTTTCACCAATTGACCACTTCTATACAAGCTCACCATTTGGACAATTAAAACTTCCAGCTGTTCAGGAGAATAGCCCAAGGAACTAATGGCCGCTTTTACACGGCAAATATAACCATGATGGTCAGCACCCCAAATATTAATCAGCTGATCAAAACCACGCTCTAAT
This sequence comes from uncultured Pelosinus sp., assembly GCA_963526485.1. GTDB lineage: Bacteria > Bacillota > Negativicutes > DSM-13327 > DSM-13327 > Pelosinus. Next base: position 335,504 of record CAURNS010000004.1, on the reverse strand, counting down.
TTATTACGATGATAAGCAATATCGGCTGCTAAATAGGTCGGTATTCCATTCTCCCGAATAACAACCCGATCTTTATCATCCCCACAGGCTGTAGATTTTAACCAAAGAGCACCATCCTGTTCATAGATCGAACCATTGCCCTTAAGCACTTGACAGGTCTCTTGGAGCGCACCACTTTGATGCAGAGTATTTTCACTAAACCACACATCAAACTGTACATTAAAAGCAGCAAGATCGGCTTTCAAAGCTGCTAATTTTTCCTGTAAAGCAATATCTTTAAATACCGACAGCCTTTCTGCTACTGGCAGGCTAAGATACTTTTCCCCATCTTTGCCAATAATCCGCTGAGCCGTATCAATAATATCCTGACCATGATAACCATCTGCGGGAAACTCCCCTTCTTTGCCTAAGAGCTCCAGATAACGGGCATGAACAGATGCTGCTAGATTATCAATTTGATTCCCAGCATCATTAATATAGTATTCACTTGCTACATCATAACCTGCAGCTTTCAATAAATTAACCAGGGCACTTCCTACGGCAGCTCCCCGCCCATGGCCTACGTGAAGTGGTCCGGTTGGATTGGCACTAACAAACTCTACCTGCACACGCTGTTTCTTACCAATCTGACTGTTCCCATAGTTTTCACCTTGGGTTAATATGTCTGCCAGCATAGTATATAACCAGTCAGATTTTAAATAAAAATTGATAAACCCCGGGCCAGCAATTACAGCTTTATCCAGCCAATCTTCCTGTATTCTTGCTACAATAGCCTCAGCAATGACTCTAGGATTCGTTTTTGCTGCTCTGGCAGCCTGCATTGAAAAATTAGTAGCAAAATCACCGAAATCTTTTTTGGGCGGTACTTCTAAAATAACCTGCGGTAACTCCTGACAGGCAAAAACACCATCAACAATAGCTCTGTGAGCTGCTTGGTAAATTGCCTTTTGCAACAAATCTTTAATATCCACTTTATATTTCCTCCTGTATGCTGATCGACAAGGTGTTCGTGCTCTGCCATTGTCCATTTACTTCTAATTCATAACTAACTTCTACTGACCCCGCTATACCATTTAAAGCCAATTGTAAATTTTTGGTCAAAACGCTCATCTGCATAGTACCATACGGGGTAATATAGATACTATGTCTTTTTTGACCAGGAAAAAATTCTTGCTTATAGTCTACGCTACCTGTCCTTATCAGTACAACCTGCTTATCATATAACTTTAACATTGTCGCAACACCTTCAAGTCCAGATATTTCGCTCTCCTGATATACAATATATCTTACACCATTTTTTTCATATCCACGACCTGCAGTAATCAGTTCAATTCGCGACTCTTCACCTTGCTTATCTCTCTGAGTACCAATGATTGTAACTACAACATTCATCCTATTATCTCCCTGTCAACCTGAAATATATTATAGCGTACTCAGCAAATATTGCAACAAAAGGTAAGAATATTTACACATAAAAAACACAGCGCCTCATGACTGTGTCTAGCAGACAAGCGGCGCGTTCGCAGATAATTTACATCTATTATAATATATGAAAAATTTCTAAAAATATATATTTATTTCACTTTTATTTGCAATAAGTCTTATAGATTAATTATTTTTAAATGCAGCAACTAAATCCGCCGACGAGGTCTGTACATCCTGCACCACTTTTATAATGTCCTGCATCGTCCCTGCTTGTTTGTTGGAGATAACCGCGGACTGATTAATCCCTTCAATTACTTTTTGAATGGAATCTTGAATTTCCTGTAGAATTTTATTAATATTTTCCGTAGCATCCGCACTATTTTGTGCCAAATTTTGCATTTCCTGTGCTACTACGGCAAATCCTCTGCCATAATTTCCTGCTCTGGCAGCCTCAATGGAAGCATTCAGACTCAGTAATTTGGTTTGCGTTGCAATTTTCCGACTCATATCAAGAATTTTTCCTGTATCTTTAACCCTCCTAACTGAATCATGAGAAACAGTTACAACGCTTTCTGTATTGGCGGCCAGTTCTTGGGATGAAGCAGAAATCCCTTCTATCGCAGCAACTGCCTGTTCCACATTCTGCGAAACAGCATGAGCGACTTCCCGTACAATCTCAATTTGTTTTGCCTGTTTTAATCGGGTACTTAATAGGGCCACGACCACTTTAGCAATAGGACGAACATAATCCAATTGGCCTGCAATCGCAAATGTTCCTACTCTTTGTCCATCCACCTCGATAGGATAATTCTGCCCCTCTTTTAATGTTGGATTTTTTGCTACATCTGCTGTAGTAACTACGTATTCATCCAAATGCCCACTGAGAATTTTTTGTGATCCTTCATGTTTCGTGCCAAGACGCTTACCTCCGTCTGAATCCCCAACAATCATAGCATCTTGATTACAGATAATGATATGATAACTAGTATTCTGATAAATAAACTTTGCCAATGAACCTGCCATTTCCGAGGTTATTGTATAGTCTGCCATCTTGTCATCTCCCTTTTGCTGTCGGACCTTATCTGCCTGCATTTTTCTCCAGCATCCGATAGTAGATACATATAAATTCAATAGGAATGGATTAAATCCTGCTGGGAGAATGACAATAAAAACAATCACTTTTTATTTAGTCTTCCATCACAGAACTACTCCTCTAAATGCCGTAGCGCCGCAGTCTCTTAAAAAGAAACGGCGGCGCCTATATGGATGAGGTGCCGGATGACTGCCTCTCCACTAGTAGTATATGCAACCCTCACAAAAAAAATGACTCTTCTTACTCCCACAGTTTCGTTACCTCAGCACCTACATAATAGGTTTTTACAATATCCTCTGCTTTTATTCCCTGCTGGGCAAAAGTATAGGCACCCCATTGGCACAATCCTACGCCATTCCCCCAGCCCATCCCTTTAAAGACAAAATTTTGTCCATCATAGTTCATTTCAGTGATTAAAGTTGATTTTAATCGATCATAGCCAATTGCCTTCCTAAAATCGGAACCATATACTTTTTGGGCGCCTGCACCGATATATAAAATGCGCCCGGATGGCCCTTTTTCTAAAATTGTTATATCCTTTGGATTACCATGATAACCCACTGCTGAAGCTACTTCGGAACCAGGAATTTTCACTGTCCAGGATTGTTCCTTCATTGGTGCATATTGAAAGCACTGATCATGCACTGGTTGAAAATAAGGAGTTGGCGTGGGAATTTCCTTGGGAAAGCTTTCTTCCTTTGTTGCTGCAATTTGCCCATTACAAGAACTATAAATAGCATTTATTAAACCCCCGCCATAGGTCAATACCTCCCCTCTGGTACGGCGTACTGCTTCTTTGACACTGTCATTCACCAATTCAGGTGCGTAAGCTTGCAATTCTTCTTTCGACGTACTGACATCAGCATGATGGAGCCGTCTGATGGTACCTGCTTCCACTGCATGAAGAGTTAATGTACGGGAAGTGATAGCCTGAGCTGCTAATGCCTCAATCGGCCAATCTGGCAGCATTTCCTTAGCGACAACACCTTCTAAGTATTTTTCTAACGGCATTCTGTCCACATACCCTTTATCTGCTATCCATACCGTAATAGTCGGTTGATTTTTATATTTATTAATATCAAGGGGTGCTACTCCTGGTATAGGTTGAGCCATTTCTGGCATAGGAGCTTCTTGACTAGGCGCCGGTACTTCTGGCTTGGGAGCAGGAGAGCGCAGCAAAGAACAGGCCCCGGTAATGATCATAATTCCAATAATGAGTAAGGAAATAGTAAGCTTATGTTTATGTAGCATCAACTTCACCTCAACTATAGTATGGAGTAATCAATATTACACTATACCTGTCTTGAGAAGGCAACAATAAAACATTCTATAAGAAAAACGCTACACATCCTTTACAACAAAGAAAAACATTTTGAAACGCGAAGATACGAAGACGCAAAGAAGGGGAAGAAACATAATCTCCCTTTGTGCTCTTCGTGCATCTTCGCGACCTTCGTGATTCACATGTTTTCCCCATAACGTTAGAAATTGCCTTGTTTATATTATGAAAAAACTAGTCTCCATAAATGGAAACTAGTTACACAGGCTTTACTTAGCAACGTAAGGTACAACCAAAGGTCCTAGGGGCAATACCGCAATACTGGCATCAGGACCGTATTTTTTTATCAATTGCTCTAATGTTTGTTCGATATCCTTAGCAGGCTTAAGCATGCAGTCATGTACTGTTGCTTCGTCCAGGGATGAGTGCAAATAGCAATCGGTTCTAACCTGTATCATCGCCAATGCTTGGGCTTCCCATTGATCAAACATGGAGAAAGCGGGATCATTAATCATATCCAGTAAAGCCTGAGGAGTGTTGCGCATCTTTAAAATAGGGCCAAAATTTCCATGACTTGGCAGGCCATCTGAACATTCAGCAACACTGATGATACTGCCGCCATCCTTAACAATTTGTGCTCCCGCACTCATTCCTTTAACCGTTTGATAAAGATTCTGATCCAATGGATAACCTGCATTTGTTGTAATAACAATATCAAAAAACTGATCTACGGCAACCATAGAATGTTCTTTGACAAATTTACAACCTACGCGATGAGCCTTAATCACATCGCCGGCAAAAACATTTGTAATTTCTTTATCTCCATTTAAAGTCACATTTAACATGAAATCAGGTTTGGCCATCAAGCAGTTCTGTGTGGCGGCATCCTGAACGCCATTGCCCTCGATCACACCCCAGGTGCTTTTAGGATTGCCAATCATTTCGGCATTATGGAAATCCTGAATGGTTTTGATACCGACAATTCCAGGGTTTATCCCTTTTGGTCCACCAGAAAAGCCTGCAAAAAAGTGAGGCTCAATAAATCCAGTAACAATTTTAAAATCAGCTTCCACATAGGTTTTATTTAAATAGACTTCCGATCCATAACTATTACGGCCAACATGTACTAATTCATTATCATCAAAAGCTTCATGATTAATTACTTTAATGGTATCTACGACATCTTGTCCCAGCATACTAATCAATTCTTCTCTTGTATTGTGACGATGACTGCCCAGCCCATTAATGACAACAAAATTTTCTTTAGGAACATGGGACAGCTCCTCAATTAACCAAGGAACTAATTTATGATTGGGGGTAGGTCTTGTAATGTCAGAAATTACAATAGCTACCGAATCTGTCGCTTTCACCATTTCTTTTAATGGAGGAGTGCCAATAGGTTGTTTTAGAGCAGAAAGAACCGCTGCCTTCTCATCTGCCAAACTAGCTAAATGCTGAGGCTCAACTACTACGGCCTTATCAGGAACTTGAATACTAATGCTGCCTTTACCATATGCCAGCTGTACTTTTTTCATATGCCCATCTCCTTATTCATTTTATTATACTGTTTTACAAAAAGTCATAATGTTCCTGCTTTTCAAGCATTCTTTTTACCTTGTAAATGCATTACTTTTACCTATGATGCCGAAAATAGTAGCTATCTATGCAAAAAAGCCCTTCATGAGGACTTTTTTGCCCGTCCAATACAAGAGCTACATTTGCAATGATGCCAGAAAAGCATGAACGCTTACTTTAATCTCACAATATATTTTTCTATCATTTTAATCGGATGGTAGGATTCTTTTGCTTTTCTCAGGCCTTCAATTCCCATATCTTCCTCCCGGTTAATATAGGTAAGATCCTGGAAATTCTGAGCACAGAATTCTTGGTTAATGACTCCATAAACACCCTTATACTCTTTACGGCCCTTTTCTACATGAATAACTGCTGTATCCTCGTTACTCCGTTCCCCGTAGGTAAAGCCGGCCATCTTGTCGTCAATATAAATCGCTCCGCCTTGGAAACCAAGAGCAGTAAAGTTCTCCATGGCTTCTATAATGGCTTTTCTTTCACAGTCCAGACTATCACCTACTACACACCCCCGCTCTTCACACCATTCATTCATAAAAGCGATACACTGCTGGGTCATTTCAGCAGTCATAGGTACATATTGATAATTGCTGTACATTTTTCTAAAGCTATTTACATGGTTTTTCTTATTATGAAATTTTCGCCCTTTCAGTTCGATCAAATCTTTCGCCAAATATACATAATCATAATTATCACGTTCTGGCTTACAGGTAAAGAAACCTGGTTTTGCAGCTTCAAGCCACTTCACGATAAAGCCCTCCACACCTTGCAGCTCAAAGGTAAAATTATGTTGTTTAGCATGCTCTATCATTAAATCTACTACATTAGCTAAACCTTTCTCTGGGCCGAAAGGCGGCAAAAAGAATGTGACCCCTTCCCAGCAGGCTTTTACGCATAAAAAATCACCTTCAACTGTCCACTGTATATTATAGGCTTTACGCCACATAAATAAATTAGTGAAATTATAGTGGGCATTTTCATACCGCCGTTCCTGAAAGAACCTATCAAACAGCGGCTTATCCTCAAGAGTAAGCTGTTGAAATTTAATGGTAAACCCTCCTCAAACACAACTCTATTCTCCATTATACATGATTGCCAGAAAAAATATAATGGCAATTAGTAAAAAGCACCTGCTATCTCGACAGGAATCCTCATACCAAACACCGAAATAAGGACAATATAAATTTTTATGAATAGATCACACAAAAAATCATTTGTATTGCGTTAATTAAACCTAGCCGCATTATTAGGTTTTTTGTGACTCATCTATTTTTCTACTTCAATAAGAATGCTACCCCTTCCTGCAGGAAAAAAAGCAATAAAGGTATAGCAAAAAATATTTTTCAGGAGATAATTACATGTTACATGCCGCCCTAAAAATTTTAAAACAACACTTTGGTTATGCCACCTTTCGTCCTGGGCAGGAGAAAATCATCACTAGCCTGCTAGAAAATAAAGATACTCTAGCCATTATGCCTACAGGTGCCGGCAAATCTCTATGCTTTCAGATCCCGGCATTACTGCTGCCTGGCATTACGCTAGTTGTATCGCCCTTGATCTCCTTAATGAAAGATCAGGTAGATGCTTTAAACAGTGTGGGGATTCCTGCCACATTTATTAACAGTTCACTTAGTACTTCCCAAGTAAGTGAGCGAATCTACAATGCAAAATGCGGCCGCTATAAAATCATTTATATCGCCCCGGAACGTTTAGAATCGGAAAGTTTCCAAGCTGCTATCAAAGCTCTTACCATCTCTTTATTGGCCATTGACGAAGCCCACTGCGTATCGCAATGGGGACACGATTTTCGCCCGAGCTATCGTGCTGTAGGAACTTTTATCACATCTTTACCTAATCGTCCCATCGTCGGTGCCTTTACGGCAACAGCAACCACAAATGTAACTCAAGATATTATTACCTTATTGGCTTTAAAAAAACCTGATATTTATATGACTGGTTTCGACCGCAAAAATTTGTCCTTTACTGTAATTCGCGGCGAAAATAAACAAGACTTTACCCTAAAATATATTGATACCAATAAAGAGCAATCCGGAATTATTTATGCAGCTACCCGTAAGGAAGTAGATAATCTGTATACCTTATTATACAAGAAAGGTTATTCCGTAGGCAAATATCATGCCGGCCTCCCTGATAACGAACGTCAGCGGTACCAAGAAGATTTTATCTATGATAATATCAGTATCATGGTCGCCACCAATGCCTTTGGCATGGGTATTGATAAATCTAATGTACGTTATGTCATTCATTACAACATGCCCAAAAATATGGAAGCCTACTACCAGGAAGCCGGCCGTGCAGGACGTGATGGCGAACCAAGTGAGTGCCTGCTGCTATTCGGGGCTCAAGATCCCCTGCTGCAGCGGTACCTTATCGAGCAGACAACATTTGATACCGAACGTAAAACCAATGAACTTAACAAACTGCAGACTATGGTAGATTACTGTCATACTCCCGAATGTCTGCGAAAATTCATTCTAAACTATTTTGGCGAAACAAATACGATCACAGAATGTGCTAATTGCAGCAATTGCAATGATGATAATGAACTTACTGATATTACATTAGATGCCCAAAAGATTTTTTCCTGCGTCATGCGGGTAAAAGAACGTTTTGGCACTACCTTAATTGCTAGCGTACTCAAAGGTTCCAAGGATAAAAAAGTACTGCAGCTAGGTTTTGACAGTTTATCTACCTATGGTTTATTAAAAAACTATACCCTGCCAGAAATACGCGATGCCATTAATCGCCTAATCGCCACTGATTATCTAGCACTTACAGACAGTGAATATCCCGTAGTAAAACTAACACCGAAAGGCGTCGCTGTCTTAAAAAGCCAGGCAAAAGTATGGCAAAAAGTTCCCAAACGAGCCCAGAAGATTACAGCAGATAATTCACTGTTTAGCATTTTACGAAGTTTACGTAAGCAGATTGCCGACAGAGAGCAAATACCACCCTATCTTGTATTTGCCGATAGCACCTTAAAGGAAATGAGCGAGTATTGCCCAACTAGCTATGATGCTTTACTGACCATAAAAGGGGTGGGAGAAAGTAAACGAAAGCGCTACGGCGACGAATTTCTCGAAGTCCTCCAGCAATATGCACTGGCCAATAACATGAAATCGTTTGTGGAATACAAGGAAGCCACGGCAAAAAGTCAGGAAAGTCCTAGCCACGTTATCAGCCTCGAGCTATACCAAAAGGGCCATTCTTTAGAGGAAATCAGTCAAATCCGTAAACTTAAATCTCTCACTATACAGGATCATTTAGTACGTTGCTATCAAGAAGGACATGCTGTAAATTGGGATCCTCTTATCCCGCCACAATACGAAAAATTGATTCTTAACAAAATAGCTGAGCTGGGTGCAGAAAAACTAAAACCCCTCAAAGATGCCTTACCAGAAGAAATTGACTATGCTGCCATTAAAGCAGTGCTGTGTAAATACAATGCTGCCAAATAAGAAGATTGCCTGACGAAATGTAGTAAGATAACTACAGGCACAGAAAAAAATTTAAAACGCGAAGACACGATGAGCACGAAGATATACGAAGGAAAATAATTCCCTTATCGTATTAACTTCGTGTCCGCAATAGCGGCTCGTTTCTTCGCGTTTTGCGTTTATTTTTTTAACTTAAAAGCCTATTTACTATTCTCAATTTCCTCAGCCAATTCATTTAAATATGTCCATCGGTCATACAAATCTGCCAGCTTTTTTTCAAGCTGCTGCTGAAGCTCTGTCAACTCCTGCAGCAAGGTAAAATTGCTGCCTGCATGATTAATGCGATTACTGACAATCTGAATTTCATTTTCCACACCATTAATTACAGCATCGATTTCCTCATATTCTTTTTGCTCTTTAAAGGTAAACTTACGGGAACGTTCTTTTGGTTTTTCGATTTGAGGCGGCACAATGCCAATTTCTTTTTCGGCATCTTGTTTTTCCTCTTCCGCTGCCAATGCTAAGGTGTTTTGATAATCAGAATAGCCGCCTACATATTGTTTAATGGTGCCATCATTTTCAAAAGCAAACACCTTTTCCACTACACGATCTAAAAAGTAGCGATCATGAGATACGACAATCACTGCACCAGGAAATTCATCCAGATAATCTTCTAAGATTGTCAGAGTTTGAATATCTAAATCATTGGTAGGCTCATCCAGCAACAGTACATTGGGTGAACTCATTAAGATGCGGAGTAAGTATAAACGACGCTTCTCACCTCCAGATAGTTTTCGAATGGGAGTCCATTGCATCTCCGGAGAAAAAAGAAAACGCTCCAGCATCTGGGAGGCAGTAATTACGCCACCATCAGCAGAAGGTATAAAATTAGCCTCTTCTTTGATATATTCAATCACTCTTAAATTTTCATCCATGTCCATATTTTCCTGGGAGAAATAGCCTATTTTTACGGTCTGTCCGATTTCAATATTACCACTATCAGGATTTAACTTTTGCGTTACCAGATTCAATAAAGTTGATTTTCCGCTGCCATTGGGCCCAATGATTCCCATACGGTCATCCCGCAGCACAATATAACTAAATTTTTGAATGACCACTCGTCCTTCAAAGGACTTAGTTACATCGGATAATTCAATGATCTTTCGTCCTAAACGACTGGCACCTGCCGTAATTTCCACTTTATCATGGTTTAAATCCACTTTCTCATCAGACAACTTCTCAAATCGTTCAATCCGCGCCTTTTGTTTGGTAGTACGAGCTCTGGCCCCTCTCCTCATCCATGCCAGCTCATTACGCAGCAGATTCTGGCGTTTATTTTCACTGGCCTCCTGTTCTGTTTCACGCTGCATTTTCAATTCCAGAAACAGACTATAGTTCCCCGTATAACCATATAAATTGCCTTTATCCAGCTCAATAATCCGATTCACTACACGGTCTAAGAAGTAGCGATCATGAGTAATCATCAGTAAGGCACCTTTACGTTTCGCTAAATAATCCTCCAACCAGGCCACCGTATCATTATCAATATGATTAGTAGGTTCATCCAAGATGAGGAGATCAGCCGGATGAATCAGAGCACTTGCCAAGGCAATGCGTTTACGCTGCCCTCCTGATAAAGTGCCTACCTTTGCTGAAAAATCGATTATTCCTAACCGCGTTAAAATAATTTTTGCTTCACTCTCCAGCTGCCAGCCATTCATTGCATCCATTTGCTGGCTTAATCCAATAAGTTGTTTTTGTAAGACTTCATCTTCTGGCTTATTGCTGACAGCCACTAATATCTGCTCATATTCTCGCAGTAGTCTCATAATCGGTGAATAGCCATTAAATACCTGATCTAAAACTGTATCTAAGGGATTAAAATCAGGATTCTGCGCTAAATATTGTACTTCTATTTTGTTGCCAATTATCACCTTGCCCTCATCGGCTTCTTCCAAACCGGCGATTACTTTAAGGAAAGTAGATTTTCCTGTACCATTCACACCAATCAAGCCAATTTTATCATTTTCATCAATACCAAAAGAAATGTTAGTAAACAAATTCTTCATACCATAACTTTTGGATAACTTTTCAATCGATGCTATATTCATAAACAATACCTCTCACCAACAAAATCATACTATACCTATTATACTCAATGCTGGCAAGTATGCAAAAGGAAAAGAAGAAAACGCTGACACTCCTACGAACATCGAAAAATATTTTAAACCGCGAAGGTGCGAAGAATGTGAAGAATTAGAATAAATAATATCCCTTCGTGTTCTTCATCGTCTTCGTGCCCTTCGCGGTTCAACGTTTTTAGCCAAAAAGCCTATTCTCTGCTGCTTATAAAATATTGCCTCCGAATGTATTCAGAGGCAACATTTTATATTTTTTAAATTTTAAGGATCCCAATAGAATTTAAGAATACCACAATGAGTAATACTGGCGTTACATAACGAATCAGCAAGAAATAGACATTGACCAATCCCGCCATTTTCAATTTGCCATGATTGGACAATTCAGCCACTACCTCCTCACGTTTAATCGAATATCCCATCATCAGGGCAATCAACAAACCGCCCAAGGGCAGCAAGATATTAGAAGAAATATAGTCAAATAAATCAAAAAATCCCAGGCCAAAAAAGGTAATGTGCCCCAATATGCTCGCTTTATCAACAGACAAAGTAGCTAATATCCCTACAACAAACATAATTGCTGCCGTTAGAATGGCAGCACCTTTACGTGACATGCCTTTTTCCTCAGACAAATAAGCGACAGGAACTTCGACTAAAGACAACATGGCTGTAGTTGCGGCAATAGCTGTTAAGAAGAAAAAAGCAATTAATAAAATATTACCAAAGGGCATTTGAGAAAATACCAGAGGAATGGTCATAAAAAGCAGTCCAGGACCAGCTGCAGGCTCCATGCCAAAAGAAAATACTGTTGGGAATATGGCTAGGCCTGCCAACATGGATACCAAAGTATCTGACAAAGCAACTTTTACTGCTGTGGTAAACATATTATTGTCTTGAGTAAAATAACTGCCATAGGTCATCATTGTGCCCATGCCAAGAGACAATTTAAAGAAGGCCAAACCTAAGGCTGCCAATATAGCGGCAGCTGATAATTGTCCAAAATCAACATGAAACAAAAATTTAACCCCTTCTGCCGCTCCTGGCAGGGTTAGAGCCCGAATATCACAAACCACAATTAAAACGAATAATAATGGCATTAATGTCTTTGTAATTTTTTCAATTCCCTGTTTTACACCCATCGTCAAAATGCCAGCTACCACTGCTAATACGATGAACTGCCACAAAATAGGTGATAATGGTCCCATAATGACATCACCAAATTGGGCTTTTGCAGTCTCCATTGTGACACCAGCAAAATCTCCAGCAATTGCTTTAAATAAATAATAATATACCCAGCCAGCGACACAGCTATAAAAAAACATAATCAGGCAAGAAGCGCCAACACCCATAATACCAATATTCTTCCAGGAAGTACCTGGTTTAAGTTCTTCCAACGCACCTACTGCATTTTTCCTAGTTTTACGACCAATATAAAACTCGCTGATCATAATAGGTAAACCAACAAACAGAATACAGAAAAAATATACTAATAAAAAGGCACCCCCACCATTTTGCCCGGTTAAATAAGGAAATTTCCATATATTCCCCAAACCTACTGCTGACCCCAAAGTTGCAAAGAAAACTGCCAACCCTGAAGAAAATGTTTCTCTTTTCTTTACTACCGCCATAAACTCACTCCTATTTTTCTTTTGATCAAATCTAATATTGTCCACTATCATTGTTACATGTAAAATATACAAAAATAAAGAATTCCATAGTAATGGTAACAGTTTAATTGGATTCTTGTATTACACATGATTACAGTTCTAAATTACTTTTTGTATTTTTTACGCGTACAACCTTATCTATAATAACATAATTTGCGAATTTTGGAACGCCTATTATTTGTGGTAGTCCAGTAAAAGTTTGAAATGATAAATTTCTGTAGCCACAGCATGCTGTGTGGCTGTTCTTTTATTACTTCTCTTTGTGCAACCTGTCAGTCTTACCAGCAGTTATTGTGAACTCCACACTCATTTACTACTCATATGCTTGATGGAACAATTAAGATTTTTGCTGTAGCTATATAGGATTTAAAGAGCCATGATCTCTACAGCATGTTCGGGATGGTGCTGTAAGACACATGGCTCTTAACGGTACGATAAAAGTTACTATTGCTAAGTACAGTATGGCATTACCGTAAAGAAGTGAACTTAATTTCTCCTCCCTGAGCATAAAAAGAGATATATTGAAGAGAATCATTAAGGGGTTTTATTGATGTTCCTATAGATATCTTAACGCCCGGATAGATGATTCCATATACGCAAATTTTCCCCGGCTTGAGAGAGTGAAACAAGTTTTCAATGCTGACGATACGCTGCGACATTTCTTCTACTCGCTCTACCAGAGTATTGTATTCTGTTTCTTTTCTTTGGTATCGTTCCCGTTTTTCGGCAGTTAGATTATCAATGCCCTGAGCTAGTATATACGATAACGAATGCTTCAGTTCTTCACATAAAGTCTCAGCTTTCTTCCTTTCAAGACGGAGGTTGATCAGCTCATCTTTGAGAAATGGGTTGACAGCAACTTCGATGCTGGTCGCAACATTTGCCTGATTGCCAATAGTAAAAGCCTGGATTTCTTCACCGGCCGATATACGTCCGCCGCGAATGAGACCTCGCCCTCCCTCTGCGATGATCCTGATACCGGCAAATATCGAGCTGTTTAAAATGACATCGCTGATGATAATTTCCTGGTCAGCGTAAACAATAGCGTTCTCGATAAAATTAGCCACCAGACGTTCCCGTGCTTTGATCACACTGCGGCTCATACCCTGAATCCCCCTGTGGATGATAATATTATTCCCTTCTACCATACCACCACAAATGCTGCCGCACACTTCTACATTACCGCCAGCCTTTACCGAAAAATCGGGCTGCACCGAACCACGGACAATGACACTACCCCTGAATTCAATATTTCCGGTGGAGTAATCGACATCTCCATCAATTACAATGACTGGTATGACATTGATACGCTTATTGAGGAATATGTGCAAATGTCCGTCAATAGCGGCATAAAGACGCCAATCATCAACATTTATCACATTTTTCCCCACAGGCATCGGCATATCCTTACCTGGTTTGGCTGGGATGGGCAAACCAAAGACATCTATTCCTGGAGTACCGGGTGTTGCTGGAATCTTTTCCACTAATAACTGTCCCTCCTCCACACAGAGAAAACTGTTATTTTCTTTAAAATCTACCCGTCCGTCATCCATTTCTACTGGACGCCCCTGACTATCACTGTCAATATGATATTTTAAGAAGGCATTACTGCCATCACATGGAGGGTTACCCTGAGCAAAGAGGATATCACTTCCCAAACGTATTTGTGTGAGGGATTCAAGAACCTGTACATCGACACCGTAAACGACGCCGGCAGAATTCAATTTTTCAATAAGTTGGGACATTGTGACCGTAGGAACAGCTTCGGGTGTGGTAATATCAATTCTGGCTTCCATACGATCGCGGCGAATTCTGACGCGAATACGCGGCTCCAGCGGCAGCGACTGCATCGAATTGATAATCAATATGGGATGGCCAACAGCTTCCTTAATCACTACAGAGATAAAATCACTAGCAAAGCCGGTTAAATTTTGTTGAATTAAATCTTTAATAATATCGGCTTTTTTGACTGCTGCTCCGGCATTGGACGGCGGCCATACAGTGAGATGAACACCGGCATCCGTCGCAGTGATCTGATATCGGCCAGCCTCCGACGGCAGAGAATTTATAATTTGTACTGGCTGGCCAATGGCCTCCCGAATTACAATAGAAATAAAATCACTTTCAAACTCAGTAAAGTTACGGCTGATCAGCTCTTGAATGACTTCAGCTTTTTTCACTGGCAACCCATTGTTAACCGGAGACCATACACTGAGAAAAACACCTGCATCAGTAGCAGTGACTTGATAGCAGCCATTTTTTGAAGGCTGCGAGTTGAAAATTCGTATTGGTTGGCCCATGGCCTCCCTGATTACAGTAGAGATGAAATCACTTTCAAACTCGATACTTTTACTGGCCAGATCTTGTATAATTGCGGCTTTTGTGACAGGCAATCCGCCATTGACGGGAGACCACACACTAAGATACACCTCCGTGTCAGTAGCAGTAATCTGATACCTGCCATTTTGTACCAGAGGGGGAACCTTTTCGCTCATAGGATCATCTCCAATTATTTTTTCATCATAAATGGATTATTTTAGCATAAAATATAGATTATATAATAAATCATTTTAGGATTGATTACCTATGCTAAAAGGTATAGATTGCCAATAAAATTCAAAAAAAGACAAAAGTCATCCATCAAACGTCAGCCCTATTTAAATATAAAGCTCCTGCAAAAAAATCAATGATAATTTTGCAGGAGCTTTTGTATTTATCTTTATTATTTTTTAGTCCGCCAGTTCCTCTAGCCCTTCAAACTGCATATTGTAATATTTCGCATACAGTCCGTTTTTCGACAACAATATTTCATGGCTGCCACGTTCTTGAATGCCTTTGTGGTTGATCACAATAATTTCATCAGCATTGCGTATGGTGCTAAGTCGGTGAGCAATGACTATAGTCGTCCGGTCTTTTGCCAGCTGCTCCAGGGATGCTTGAATATGACGTTCACTTTCATTATCCAAGGCTGAAGTTGCTTCATCCAAAATTAGGATTTTAGGGTTCTTCAGAAATACCCGGGCAATAGCAAGACGCTGCTTCTGCCCACCTGAGAGGCGAGTGCCGCGTTCTCCCACGTAAGTGTTATAGCCATCGGCGAGACTCATTACAAAATCATGAATGTTCGCCTTCTTAGCAGCCTCAATAATTTCTCCATCAGTAGCATCTTGTTTTCCATAAGAAATATTATCACGCACACTCCCAGCAAACATATATACGTCCTGCTGCACAATACCAATATTACTGCGCAATGACTTTAACGTCACGTCACGTACATCCTTGCCGTCAATAGTTACAGAACCCTTCGTGACATCATAAAAGCGCGGCAGCAAAGAGCATAAGGTGGTTTTGCCGCCGCCCGAAGGGCCAACCAGAGCTACCGTCTTTCCGGCATCAATGGATATGTTCACTTCATCTAATACCTCGGCAGTTTTGTGATAGCGAAAAGAAACGTCCTTGTATACAATTTTACCACGCACATCCGTAAGGGTAATAGCATTCATTTTATCCACAATTTCCGGTTCCGTTTGCAACACTTCGACAAAGCGTTTAAAGCCAGCATAGCCTTTTTGGAACTGCTCGGTAAAATTAATCAGTACATCAAGTGGATTAATGAATATACCAATGTAAAGAGCATATACTGCCAGATCGGTAAGCTGCAGACTGCCATTTGCAATAAAGAAGCCTCCAAACACTAGTACTGTCGTATAGAGCAGCCCTTCAAAGAAATTATTTCCTGCATGAAAGCTGCCCATCATCTTATAACCGGTTTCTTTTGAATCTAAAAACTCAAGGTTACTATTTCTGAATTTCTCACTTTCTGCTTCCTCATTTGCAAAGGATTTGACTACACGAATGCCCGCAAGACTATCTTGCACCCGGGAGTTGACATTTGCAATCTTCTTGCGATTATCCATAAAAATAGCCTTGAGTTTTCTGTTTTGATAAAAGCTGAAAGTTACCATGATGATCGTGACACATAGAAGAATCAGTGTCATTTTTACATTAATCAACATCAACAGTGCAAAAGAACCGATTATTTTTAATGCAGATATAAATAGATTTTCCGGCCCGTGATGTGCCAACTCCGAAATATCAAATAAATCGGACACTAGCCTGGACATCATTTCGCCGGTATTGTTTTTGTCATAATAGGAAAAAGGGAGACGCTGCAGATGATCGAATAAATCCTGCCTCATGTCACTTTCCATTCTCGCCCCCATGACGTGGCCCCATGAAGTAATGTAATATTGACAGCCATAGCGAATCAGATACATTATAATTAGACCTGCGCCGACATAACCAAGCATATTCAATATCTCGCTGGGCCTATGAGTAAATAGTCCCTTTGTAAGACTGCTTAAAATCTGCGGAAAGGCAAGATCAATAACAGAAACAACCAGTGCACAGAACATATCCGAATAAAATAACAATTGGTACGGCTTATAGTATCGAATAAATTTTTTAAGAATAAACATATATAACCTACCTTTAATAACTATTAAAAAGGGCATGCAGCTTTATGATTAATTGCTGCTCCAGAGGTTCCAGCCCCTATCCGTTGCTCTAGCAAAATCATACGCATGCCAAATCCTTACAATTATATACATTTTACCACATTTCTGTGCTCATTTCAAAAAGCGTGCTTGGGATATCCCTATTGACAATTACTGAAAGTAATATTTGTCCCAATTTAATATACATATTTTTAAATTTCTATATCTTTTGGTAGAAGAAATTAAAAAGAAATTGCATTATGATGTAGGTATTGAGCAAACGTGAATCACGTGCTTTAGAAAAAGAAAATGGGGTAATATAAGTGGCAATATGGCGACTCAATATGGATTCCAGAGATTTCGAAAAGTATCGTAAAAATTTAGTCAATCGAGGATTTATTCCAACCAATTATTTTTCTGCTAACGGTTTTAACATAAGAAAGATGAGAGAACTTGCTTTAGCAGGGAAAATGGATGCTATGCAATGTATCGTCGGACATACCACCAGATGGTATTATCGTGAGGATCAGGCTGAATTAGCCCGCCTCAGAGGAGAACTGTATTAATCCTTTACCGATAATCTAAAAAGTAAATAGAAAAAGGAAGCAATGTTCACAGTAAATTGCTTCCTTTTTCTATTTACTTACCACTATCATTATATGGAGAAACTTTTAAAATTTCTTCCACTGTTATTTCACATTTTCTACGATAGTTTTCACCAATCAACTCCAGCAGTTCCATTTCTTTTGCGAAAAGAATCCTTCTAAAATCCTGATTGTTCTTCTTATGATTCGTTGCATATTTTAAAGAAATTTTAAAAACTTGATCATCAAAGATCCAATAGGATATTTCAAACAGGTCATCTGATATTTTATGTGACGTAATCTCTCCTTTTTCAGTAAAAATGTAATGATAGCTCATGTCATCTGAATAGGCATAAATTCCTTCCGCACTATCAGGAATCTCATTGCTGAAAGTGACATCCAGCTCATAATATATACCTTGACTTTGTGCAGATCGCTTTAGTCCTTCATACTTGTTTAGAACAAATTCCTTTAGTTCCCGTGTAGTAAGTAACGTAGACAATTTTACGACATCCTTTCTTCTCTTATTCGATATAACACATCCACTGCTAAACCTTTCTATTTTTACTGTCAGAAGATTGCCACTTCTTTCACAGTACAAAGATATATTTAAAAGTTCTGGCGCTATCCAACATCCAAGCCAATCAACATCTCTATGGGGCAGCTATCTACGATCATTTCAATGCCAATATACGTACCATTACATACTTTAACCTTTGTATTCCCTTGCAGGAATGAAGGAGGATTGACTTTTACTGCAAAACCCGCCTGCTGTAAAGATGTGGATGCATGGGAAACAATCATGTTGACCAATTCACAGACTGCACTTTTAGCCATATCATCAATCGTATCTACCGATCTTCCCATCATCATAACCGAAGAGATCGCTTTGGCTGTCTGTTCCGTCATATTAAAAATGATATTTCCATTAATTTGACTATTGATACCAACTTGTATGCTTACCCCAAAACTATCAACAAATTGTTCTTTGGTAAAGATTTTACCTCTAACAATATTCACAAATCCAACCTGAGATCCAATACCCGTAAAAGCATTTAAAAAAGGGTTAATAAATTTAGCATCCAAACTTCTTCCTCCACTTCATAGTACATTGACTAAAATTCACAAATATTATATATATTTCGAGCAAAATAACACTCTATACTGACAGCAAGGCTTTAATTAACCAACGGCTGACTATAGAAAGCTAAGTGAGTTTCTCGTTTATTCATCTTACTGTTAGGATAAATCATTTTGGAGACTATTACGTCTGCTAAAAGGTGTAGATTTCAATAAAATTCACTTAAAATTCATATTTTAGTTTATATCTTCGGCGGTAAAGTAAAGTTAGAATTAACTTTACTTTATAAATGTACTACTATCATGGAATAAAAATAAAGTGTCCTTCTATGATAGAAAATTAATTTATCATAGAAGGACACTTTATTTGATATCATTGGGTCTTTTCAATTCTTAGCCATATAAAACTGCAACCTGTTAATAAAGTTTCTTTAACAGGTTGCTTCCTATGTAATCTTATTTTAGTATTCCCAGAACATCCGCTGAATTTCTTTAACATCATTAGTTTTAGTCAAAGCTAACATTAACAGAATACGAGCCTTTTGGGGATTAAGGTTATCACTGGCAATAAAACCATATTTATCATCGTCGGCTTCCCCATTCCGAGCGATAATACCGCTGCCAACCCGGGCGCTTCTTACTACTGTTACGCCATTCTTGAGGGCGTTCTCAATAGCTGGGTATTCAGCTTTACCAATACTGCCATCACCAGTACCAGCATGGACAATGCCTTTTGCACCAGCCTTCACCGCGGCATCAATCATAGTACCGGCATTACCAGCGTAGTGGTAGACAATATCAACACGAGGCAAGGTATCCAGATTGGTAACGTCAAATTCAGTGGCTGTAGTATTTTTACGTAACGATTGACGATAAAATACTGGCTGATCTCCTGTGAAAACTCCAAGAGCACCAATTATCGGTGCTTGAAAAGTATCGACACGATCGGTAATTGTTTTCGTTACTTCACGACCAGCATTAATGGTATCATTGAGCATTACCATTACGCCTTTACCAACAGCTTCTTTCGTACCAGCAAGAATAACAGCACGATACAAGTTAAGAGGACCATCAGCGCTCATTGCAGTACCTGGTCGCATAGAACCAACCAAAACAACGGGTTTATTACTTTTTACTACAAGATCCAGAAAATAAGCGGTTTCTTCCAATGTATCAGTACCATGAGTAATAACAATACCATCAACATTATCCTGAGCGAGAAGCTGATTCACACGCTTTGCCAGTTTGAGCCAGATTTCCATTGTCATACTTTCGCTGGCAATCTGTGAGACCTGCTCGCCACTCACGTTTGCTATTTTTGCCAATTCGGGAACATTAGAAATGAGCTTGTCGACTGGTGTTACTGCAGCAGTATAGCCTACGGTTGTTGTGCTGGTAACACCTGCACCGGCAATCGTCCCTCCTGTTGCCAAAATTACAATATTGGGTTTCGTTGGAGCTTCTGCCGCAAATGCGGCAGCCTGCAGGCAAACCACCAGCAGACATAGTATAATGATAATTCCTAGGATACGTTTGTTCATAATACCACTCCTTTTTATAAATAGATCATCACTTGATAATCGTATACCCTTTCGTTGATAGCTATATTGATTCCTTTCTAAAAATAGCAACATACTAAAAGAATTAAAAATATTCAAAATACTACCATTTTTCTGTTAATTTATTCTTTTGTGGCAGTAAGCATTAAAGAATGATTGCTAGAATAAAACCTGCAACTATTCCATTAGAATCATTGCAGGCTTTCGTCTTAATCAAAATCTCTTTGAAAGGAATCTGTATTATTCTTATCATCGAAAGCCCCGGCATGTAAAAGGAATACCTGATGGATCTACATTGTAAAATTTAATACGGAACTACTCATACTTTAAAGGCTCAACCGGCAAATTGCCGATTGAGCCTATGTGTACATACTGTAAATTATCCCTTAACCAATCTTATCTTCCCTGTTTCCTGCAATCATATAAGATGCCAAAATAAAATCATTTTAACGATTACCTGCATTAGTACTTTTGATGTAAGTAATGATTTCACTTTTTCGTTTTGGACCATGAATATTATGTAGATGTAACGCTTTATATCCTAGACAGACTGCATGGAAAGGCTCATATCCAAAAGGTATGTTTAACATCTGCACCTTTTCTGTCTGTCGAAAAAAATAAGCCGCCAATCCAATCCAGCAGGATCCAATATTCAGTAATTCTGCTGTTAACAGTATATTTTGTACGGCAGCTGCACAATCAATCGCAGGATCCTGATTAAACTTCTCATATTTTTTACCAGATACAATGATTAGGGTTGGTGCATCATAAAAAATACTGCTGCTGCTTCGCCCCATTCTAGCAATCCAATGAATCGGCGAATCGGTCATCGCTTGTTTCGCCATATTACTAATTTGTTCAATCAGATTTGAATCCTGGAGAACGGTAAAATGCCAAGGTTGTGTATTATGAGCACTGGGTGCCCAAATTCCAGCATCCAATATGGTTTGTAATTCTTCATCTTTAATCTGCTCCTTATGATAAGACCTAATACTGCGGCGATTTTTTATAATATCAACAAAGTCTCTCATAGTATCCACCTCCAAATTATTCATACAATAATATTTTTTAAGCAGAGTGCTTAGAATTTATAACTTAGACCGATACCAAGACTCGCCTTATTGTCGGAGAGACTGGAAAAATTTATATTTATATCATTAGCATCCGTCAACTTGTAATTGACTCCCATTTGTAATTCCTGGAATCCGTTTCCGGCAATTACAGAAGCATAGCCATTGACATCAGGATTCAAGCGACTCTCTATTGCGCCTCCCAAATAAGCTTTAGAACGAGAGTCAATGATTCGATTGCCAAAAATAACTCTCAACGTATCATCCATCTTGATCTGTGCATAAAAATCGGCTGCAGAATTGCTGGTTCTTAGATCCAAAGACTGAATACCCAAAATAAGGTTGTCAGAACTTTTTGTTTCCAGATAATACATATTATTATTGCTGCCGCTTATGACACCAATGGCAGTATCACCATTTTCAAGATCATTGACTGGTACGGCAGATACAATAGTAATGCTAAGAAAAAGCCATATGGTTAAGGTTACTATCACTTTGTTCAACGAATACTCCTCCTAATCCTATTACGTTACAACTACATAGTTGTACAGTTCCTTATCTTCTATTTCATTATGGACTGCCCCATATTCTTTTAAAATTTGCAGCTAAGACCTAGACCGATACTAGATTTATTCCCTGAAATGGCAGAAAAATTGAGATTTATATCACTCGTATCTGTTAATTTGTATTTAGCACCCAATTGTAACTCCTGTAATCCGCTTCCCGCAATTAAGGAGGCATAGCCATCTATATCAGATGTTAATTCACTTTCTACGGCTCCTCCTACATAAGCTTTAGAGTGAGAGTCCAGAATTCGGTTTCCTACGATTACTCGCAATGCATCATCCATCCTAATTTGTGTATAGTAATCTGTTGCCATATTATTACCCTTTAGATTGAGAGACTGAATGCCAATAGTAAGATTATCTGTATTTTGTGTTTCCAGATAATACATACTATTATTGCGGCTACCAATGACACCTACAACCGTATCGCCTTTTTCCAGATCATTTATTGGCGTAGCAGATGCATTATTTATACTAATGAAAAGAAAGGCTAGAAAGGATATTATCATTTTTTCCAATTAAAATTCCTCCTAATTATCTCCAATAATGCTGTACCTTGATAGTCCGATAAACTTATATCCTTCACCTGTATTTGTAATTATTGAATCATTATAAGTGATAAACTTTTAAATTCTCTTTAAAAATGGTTTTTTCGACAGACAATTATAATAAAAAATAGTCTGAAGCTCCTTAGCCTCAGACTATTTTTTATAACGGACAGATCGTCGTCTTTTTATTCACTTGTGCATTTAACTGGACCATGTATCATGGAAAAAGGTAAGATATGTATCCCTGTTATCTTATAAGATTTCATATTGTCATGTTAACAGCATGGCTCCAACTTCACCAATCAAATCAATACTATGATGGTCCAGATAATATTTTCAATAACTGCACTAAGCATAACTTCAACTAGGACAATTGCTATCCATATTTTGATCTCAGTCCAGCTTATGCCTCTAGTATTCATTTTCGTCTCTTGTACTTCATCATGGGTATTGTTCCTTTTTATATTTGTTATCTTTTTCTTTATATACTTATGAAATATAGTATTTCTATAAACACTATCATGCCTCCTAATAAAGAACCTGTTGTGACTGCGGTCTTTTCCTTAGAAGCAATCTTCTAATTCATCAGCTACATATTATATAGCTCTATAGCAAGTTGAGGGTTTGTAATAGCAGTATTCATAAAGCCTAATGCCTTCCAAAAATCACAACTGAATTTATGCATTATGATACTGATTGTTAAGCCTTCTACCTTAAACTCATCTATTACTGTCCTATCCGCCAGATAGGCATCAAGTACCCCTTGTAAGCTTGCATCAATGATACTTAATTCATTAAATATCATATCTATATCACCTTCATCTGAATAACCTTCTTCTACCAGTATCTCTTTTACAGCAGCTTTATCAATAGTAATCATGTTCTTTCCCTCCTGATCATTTTTTCTTTTTTACCTTCCAGCCAATAATTTACCAGAAGCTTTCCTTGAATCTTGATTTTTTTTGCTACTAACTTTCCTTTTCTTTTAAATCGATAGGAATGATGGAATACTTAAATCCTTCATAAATTGCCAGTCCATAAAAAAGTAAATCCATAGGGCTAAATGTTTTTTCCATTATATTAATTAAAGCTTGGACCTTCATTTGAGAAATTACAGATAGGATAGGAATACCGTGACGATTAGAAATAGAATAGGCTATGGTAAGAATATTTCCTCCTAAACATCCTGATAATGCCAAAATTGCGCCAACCACGCCAAAAACATCATCAATCCCTTTACCCATTATTCTCATACCATAACCAACCAAGAAGCCTACACCGACAGCCATCCAGCCTATCTGATATCCGGTCATCTCGGCAATAAATGCCCACAGAATCGCCCCGACAATAGCTGCCACACTTCCCCCTAAAATGCCTTTGTAAATATTTTGCTTTTCTCTCATCTCCAGTTTATATGAAAGACTCGTATCTTCGTATAATGACCGAAACTCTACTTCCGTTATCCCATCTTGCTTTGCTTTTTTAGAATCCAATATTGTCGCCTCCATACAAATATGCTGATTTCATCGCATTAAATAATACTTCTTGACTTTAGTTAGCAGAAAACAAATCTTGCCAACCGTTAGGACTTCAGTGAAATCAAGTTACTTATTACAAAAAAGTGGCAACTAGCAAAATTAATGCGATGCTTCTAATGTATTTACAATCCTATAATCGCAACAGCAATTTAAGCTGCTCTACTGTTTTAGGATAATGCATTTTGGCATACATTACGTCTGCTAAAAGGTATAGATTCTCATCTCAGAGAAAATCAAATACATCTATTTATGGCTTAAATAAAATAAGGGCTGTCTCAAAATGAAAAATTGAGTCAGTCCTAGCAATATCATTGTTCGGTATTACAAAAAGGTACCTCACCTTCATTAGACAATCTTCTTTGAAGGAAAGGAGTCATAACAGAGTGTTCTTTTTATGTAACAAATTTCCTTTATAATGACATGTTCCCTTTCTTTGGAAAAGCATTTACTAATATTCAGAATAATTTTATAATTATGTATATATTTTTAATAAAGTAAATTTTAACTAAATAACCGCAGTTAAAAAGGAAGCGAAAAGAGACACTAATCTCATTCTTAACCCAAATGGTGAAAATAGTAGTAACTAGAAAACAGTATGGAGGAAAAAGGAATGAAGAGAATAATTAGCACAATCATTAAAGCTTGTCTGCTTTCAATCCTAGCATTGGATATGGTGCTACCTGTACTTGCAGCTCCTGTAAATATTACTGGCGCCAGAATCCATGTAGACCAAGTGGGATATCTGCCCCAATATCCTAAAGTTGCGATTGTTGTAGGAGGCAAGGGTGCAAAGGAGTTTAAAGTAGTCAATACTGCTACCAATGAGATTGTCTATAAAGGAAATTTGTCAGCACCGCGTATAGATATCTCTTCCAACGATACCGTAAGACACGCGGATTTCTCAGCAGTAACTACCCCCGGTACTTATATCGTGACAATAGATGGAATCGTTAGTTCTTATAAATTTAAAATTGCAGATAATGTTTATAATATCCCCTTCCTACATACATTGCGGTCTTTTACGCTGGCACGAAGTAATACCGCAATTAATGACCCGATAACCGGTCTAAATAATGCAGCAGGACATGAAAAGTATAAGACTGCAAAAGTATTTTTTACTGACGAAGTCAGCACTACTGGGCAGATTTTGGACGTGAGCGGCGGTTGGTATGATGCAGGTGATTTCGGCAAATATATCCCCACAGGCGGAGTTACAGTAGCCAATATTTTACTGGCGTATGAAGCCCAGCCAGAAAAATTCAAAAAAGGGCAAATGTTTTTCCCCGAAAGTCTGTCAACTATAGATACAGCCTCGGATATGCCTGATGTCCTGGTAGAGATGAAGGTTGAGCTTGATTGGATGCTAAAAATGCAACGCCCAGATGGTGGCGTCTATCTTAAAACATCAGGAAAATATTGGCCTGAGTTAAAAACTAAACCTGTAGAAGATGTGCAGAATCAGTATATCTATGGTCTTTCCACATATGGCACGGCTATCTTTGGCGCTACTACTGCTATGGCTGCTCGAATCTACGAACAGTATGACCCCCAATATGCAACTACACTATTGAATTCCGCTCAAAAAGCCTTCACCTTTCTAGAAAGCCATCCTGATCCAATCTTTCGCGTTGATGCAAATCAGAACACAGGCTCAGGTCCCTATGACAAAACAAATGAGAACGGACAACGTAGTTGGCTTCAATCTGTAGGAAAAGGGTACCCCAATCTTAGAATGACAGCTGATGCTGATGACCGTATATGGATTGCCGCAGAATTATTTAAGACAACAGGCAATCCAACCTATGAACGCTTCTTACAGCAGAAGTATTCAAATATAATTACGATCAAACCTGACGCCTTTTCTTGGATGAATACACTAGCCTTTGGACAATGGGCTTATCTTACCAATAAGCATGCAGACGAAACGTTAAAAATCAAAGTAAAGGAAGCCTTTCTTAGTTACGCAGATGCTGCGGTAAAACAAATTGCTGCAGATGGCTATGCTTGCTCCTTACGAAATGATGAATACACTTGGGCATCGAGTCGAATTGCGATAGCGAAAGGCAATATGCTGGTGCTGGCTTATCAGCTCGAACCTAAAATAGAGTATTTATATGGTGCAATGGATCAGGTACATTATATATTGGGTAGAAATACTAATGGGGTTAGCTACTTAACTGGTGCCGGCACCAAGACACCACAGAACGTGCATAATAGAATTCATGAAAGTACGGGTATTAGAGTTCCAGGGCAACTTGTCGGTGGACCGAATAACTGGCCAGGTGGAGATCCGATCCAGGTAAAAGCAATCTCAACCAGTAAGATGCCTCCTGCTAAAGTGTATTTTGATGTAAGTGGCTCTTATTCCACGAACGAATATGCCATTGACTATACTGCACCTGTAACGTATATATTATCTTATTTCTCAAGAATTGATGACAAATTAACACCGGAAGATCTCGAACTCAAGCATGAGAATTAAGATGATAGGCATGCATTAAAGAAGGATTTTCTATTGAATCGTTCTTTCGTGCTCTCTATATAAAAACCAAGGAGGAAAAACAATGAGAAAAAATTTAGCATTTACTTTCGTTGTGATGGCATTTATAGTTAGCATCTTCAGTACTGCTTTTGCCGAGGAAGATATTAATGTAAAAGGTTCAGGCAGTATAGACAAAAACTATATTAGCTACTTCGCAGGTCAGAAACCATTTTCAGACGGAGCATCTGTAATTAAGCCAGAGGTCGACTCCAAAGGTGTATTGACTATCAAGTATGAATTACAAAAAGGTGGCTGGTTAGGAGCGACTTGTCAACAATTTCAGGAAGATTGGTCCAATTTTACTGGCTTACAATTTAATATCGCAGGTGGGACTGGCAACAAAATCAGACTCGAATTAACCGATGGAAACGGTGTTTCATATGAATTCGTTTTCGTGGATGATTCAGCAAAGGGCAAGCTAGTTACTGTTCCATTTAATGACTTCAAAGTTAGAACCGATTATCAACCGACTGGAGCAGATACGGATAAACCATTTTCATTGACTCCTGTACGAACTCTAAATATTTCACCCCTTAGCGGTAAAGGCACACTGATCTTTTCTAATATGAAACTCTATAAATAGCGCTAATATAAGGGCGTGTCGCAATCGTTTTTAAAAAACGTAAAAGCGGCACGCCCATTCCTAAGTTTTTTCTTTATTGATAAAGAAATTCCATTTTATTCTTATTTAAAATACTCAATACCCGCGGCAAATAACTGCTGATCTTTGCTGCCGGGGACATTTTTCACTACCTGATGACCAATCCGTTCCGAGTGACCCATTTTCCCTAATATTCTGCCGTCTGGACTGGTAAGAGCTTCTACGGCCTCTACTGATCCATTCGGGTTATAACGGATGTCATAGGTGGGCTGTCCAGTTTCATCTACATATTGGGTCGCAATCTGTCCCTTTTGACGCAAACTGGTTATCAGCTCATGGCTGGCAACAAAACGCCCTTCGCCATGAGATAGGGGAATGGTGTGAACGTCACCCAATGCAACATTGTTGAACCAAGGGGAAAGTTTAGAAACTACCTTGGTATTGGCCATACAAGAAATATGCCTGCCAATTTGATTATAGGTCAGAGTAGGACACTCCGGCGATAAATCAATAATGTCGCCATACGGCACCAAACCTAACTTAATCAGGGCCTGGAAACCATTACAAATACCCAGCATCAGTCCATCTTTATGGGCTAAAAAATCCCGGACTGCTTCTTTTATTCTGGCATTTCTAAATAAGGTGGCAATGTATTTGCCAGAGCCGTCAGGCTCATCGCCAGCGCTAAAACCACCTGGCAGCATGATAATTTGAGAGTTATGAATGGCTTTTACCATTTCTTCAATGGATTCCTCGATATCTGCCGGTGTAAGATTACGAATCACCATGGTATCGACTACACCACCTGCCATTTCAAAGGCCTTGGCGGAATCATATTCGCAGTTCGTTCCTGGGAATACAGGCAGGAAGATACGAGGTTTGGCAAAAGATTGTTTAGCCTTTTTGGGGCTGCTGGCAAATAATTCTTGTTGTGGCTTTTCCGCACTGGTTGCGGTCTGTGTAGGAAAGACCTTATTTAAAGGCTGTTCCCAGGCAGCTTGCGCTTTAGCCAGATCAATGGAGATGCCATTGATCTCAATGACTGGCTCCTGCCTGGTATAACCTAGGACTGTATAAGCGATGTCACCAAAAGCTGCTTTTATATTGATATTTTCTGGAATTTCTAAGAGTAAAGAACCATAGTTCGCAGCAAATAACTCTTGTGAGGATATTGATTGCATAAAAGTAATACCAATACGATTACCAAAACTCATTTTGCTGATGGCGGCTGCTAACCCGCCCCTTTTTATCGTATGAGCTGCCAATACCTGTCCATCTTTGATTAATTGCGTAATCTTAGTATAGTTTTGACACACTACTGGAAAATCGGGTAATTCATAAGCATCACGAATTAATGGCACCAAAACGACTTGACTGCCGATTTCTTTAAACTCTGGTGACAGTACCGTATCAGCTTGTACCACATTCACAGCAAAAGCTACTAACGTAGGCGGAACAGTTAATTCTTTAAAGGTTCCTGACATGCTGTCTTTGCCGCCAATGGCAGGTATACGAAATTGTTCCTGGGCATGCAGAGCCCCTAAGAGAGCACTGAAAGGCTTACCCCACTTTACGGCATCCTGTCCTAATCTTTCAAAGTACTCCTGCAGGGTTAAACGGACAGTATGATAGTCCCCTCCCATAGCCACTACCTTGGCTACTGCTTCTACTACTGCGTAAACAGCACCATGAAAAGGGCTCCAGGTAGCTAACTCAGGATCAAAACCATAGGTCATCAATGTCGCTGTGGTCGTATTACCATGGAGTACCGGGATTTTACCGGCCATTCCTTCTGCCGGTGTCATCTGGTGTTTACCGCCAAATGGCATTAATACTGTTCCTGCACCAATGGTGCTGTCAAACATTTCAACAAGCCCCTTTTGACTGCATACATTAAGATCCCGTAGATTATCAAGCCAGGCATTTTCCAGATTGTCATCATTTTTTACCTTAGCAGCAAAATAATTTTCCGTGCTCTCCGGTGCAATAACCTGCACGTCTACGGCCTGCTTCACACCATTGGTATTTAAAAAATCACGGCTGATATCAACAATCGGTTTACCCCGCCACAACATAACAAGTCGTCCCGTATCCGTCACTTTGGCAACAACAGCCGCTTCTAAATTCTCGGCTGCTACATAATTCATAAAGTCTTCTACATTTTTAGGATCTACCACTACAGCCATACGCTCCTGGGATTCAGAAATGGCCAGTTCGGTACCATCCAAACCTGCATATTTTTTGGGCAGAGCATCTAAATCAATAACTAAACTATCGGTTAATTCCCCAATGGCAACGGAAGCTCCTCCTGCGCCGAAGTCATTGCAGCGCTTAATCATGGCACTGGCTTCTGGATGTCTAAATAATCGCTGGATTTTTCGTTCTGTGGGCGGATTCCCTTTTTGTACTTCAGCACTGCAAGTTGCCAAAGATTCTTCTGTATGCTCTTTGGAAGAGCCAGTAGCACCACCGCAGCCGTCCCGTCCCGTTCTGCCGCCTAAGACAATGACTACATCTCCTGCTGCAGGCCGTTTGCGTACTACATTCTCTTTGGGAGCAGCAGCAATTACCGCACCAACTTCCATTCTTTTAGCGACAAAACCTTCATGATAAATTTCTGCAACCTGCCCTGTAGCCAGACCAATTTGATTTCCATAAGAACTATAGCCGGCAGCCGCCCCCAGGGTAATTTTTCTCTGGGGCAATTTTCCTGCAAGAGTATCTTCTACTTTGGTACGGGGATCACCACTGCCGGTAACCCGCATGGCCTGATATACATAAGATCTGCCCGACAGCGGATCACGAATGGCTCCTCCCAGACAAGTAGCTGCTCCTCCAAAAGGTTCAATCTCTGTAGGATGATTATGGGTTTCATTTTTAAACATAACCAGCCATTCTTCCATGCTGCCGTCCACATCAACAGGTACAACAATACTACAGGCATTAATTTCTTCAGATTCATCCAAATCTGTCAGTAAACCTTGCTGCCGTAATTCTTTCATCCCCATAACAGCAATATCCATTAAACAAATATCTTTTGCTTTATTTTGATATACTCGGGCTCTCGCCTGGAGGTATTGTTCATATGCTTTGGTAATAGGCTGAGAAAAATGACCTGCCTCAATGTCCACCTTTTCAATCGTGGTGAAAAAGGTAGTATGACGACAATGATCTGACCAATAGGTATCAAGAACTTTTATTTCGGTAATTGTGGGATTGCGTTTTTCGACATCACGGAAATATTCCTGACAGAAGGCAATATCACCAAGTCCCATAGCCAGTCCCATATTTCTCAAAATCAAGGCTAATTCTTCTACGGTTTTGCTAATAAAGCCATCAATAACCTCTACATTGGCAGGACTTTCTACTGTCAGCTCAAGGCGATGGGGCTTATCCAACGAAGCTTCCCGTGCTTCTACGGGATTGATGCTATACGCTTTTATTTTATCAAATTCATCCTCGCCAATACTGCCTTGTAATACAATGACTTTGGCGGTACGGATAGAAAGTGTTTCTGTTTTCGTTAGAATCTGCACACATTGCGCTGCCCAGTGAGCACGCTGGTCGTACTGGCCCGGCAGGTACTCTACGGCAAATATCTTATCTTCCTTATTGACAGCAAGGATCTCATCATAAACATCATCTACCGTAGGTTCTGACAGTATACTATGCTTTGCTTCTAAGAAATCCTCTTCACTAATCCCTGATATATCGTAACGATTAATAATACGTACATTTTTTAAGCCTTTAATACCCAAATTTTGGGTAAGGTCAGCGTACATCCCTTTTGCTTCTACAGCAAAATGCACTCGCTTTTCTACAAAAATTCTTTTCACCTGATTTAGCATTCTCCTACCTCCTATATGGTCTTGCTATTGTTATTGTAATATACTATCATTGATTATAATAATTAATAATATTAATATAAATCATTAGGAGCGCTTATATATGGATGTTAATTTTGAACTCTATAAGATATTTTATTATGTTGCTAAAAACCTAAGTTTTTCAGCAGCAGCCAATGAATTATATATCTCCCAGTCAGCCGTCAGCCAGGCAATTAAAGCCTTAGAAAAAGAACTCAATATTACGCTCTTTTTTCGCAATACAAAGCATGTACAATTATCAGAGGCCGGCCGGCTCTTATTTACCCACGTTGAGCAAGCCTTTCATTTTTTAAAAACAGGAGAACGCAGCATCAATGAGCTTCATTCCCTCCAGCAAGGAGAATTAAAGATCGGTGCCAGCGATACGATTTGCAAATATTATTTACTACCTTATTTTAAGCAATTTAACCAACTATATCCCAAAATCAAACTTAATATTACCAATCGTCCTTCGCCGGTTTGTGTCGATTTATTGAGAAAAGGTTTGGTAGATATCAGTATTGTGAATCTTACAGCAGAGAAATCCTACCCCCATATGACAATCAGCAAATGTAAAAGGCTTCATGATGTATTTATTACCGGAGCGACTTTTGCCCACCTTCAAAACTCTGCTCTTAGCCTTAAAGACATTGCCGCCCTGCCGATTCTCACCTTAGAGAAGAATACAACGACTCGAACTTTCTTAGATGCCATGTTTGCCCAGCGCGACATTTTATTCCAGCCAGAAATTCAATTAGGCAGCATGGATTTGATGATCGAACTGACAAAAATCGGCCTGGGCATTTCATTTATCAGTCGTGAATATATACAAAAAGAACTGACTGATAATCAATTATTTCCCCTTACGCTCACTACGGATATACCGGAACGTGAATTAGGAGTTATTACTTATGATTATCTGCCAGTTTCGCTTGCAGCTCAAAAATTTATTGAATTGTTATAGTTCTTGGCCTTTCCTATTTTCTTATTTCACTTTAGGAATATTTCGGCCAGCATAAATTTCTGACATTTCCTTTTTCAAACGCTGCTTTATTTTTTTCTTTTCCCCAGGTAATAGTTCACTTTTTGCTGTACCAAATAAATAATTATCCAGATCAAATTCTTTTAAAATCATTTTGGTATGGAAGATATTTTCCTGATAGATATTAACATCCATCATCTGATATAGTTCACGGGTGTCATGGGCTATATAATTTTGTATCGAATTGATTTTATGATCAATATAGAATTTTTTCCCTGTAACATCCCGGGTGAAGCCTCGTACACGATAGTCAATTATTGCTATATCAGAACTAAAGCTATTAATTAGATAATTTAATGCTTTTAATGGTGAAATTTCCCCACAGGTAGATACATCAATATCAGCCCGAAAAGTACTAATTCCTTTGTCTGGATGACTTTCTGGATAAGTGTGTACGGTTATATGACTTTTATCTAAATGAGCAACTACAGCATCGGATAATGGTTCCTGCAATTCATGGGTCTCGGTCTCAGTTGTTGCTATCTTGCCTTCTGAAATCAGCATGGTTACACTGGCACCCTGGGGATCATAATCCTGCTTGGCAATATTTAAAATATTAGCACCAATCATATTCGCTACTTCTGTTAAAATATTGGTAAGGCGCTCTGCGTTATATTCCTCATCAACATATTCAATATAATCTTGACGATGTTCCAGACTCTTGGCATAACAAATATCATACATATTGAAACTAAGTGTCTTAGTCAGGTTATTAAATCCATACAATTTCAATTTTTTAATTGACTTTATTTCCATATTTCTCTCCTTACTTTTCTGTACAAATTCAAAGTTATATCCTGAATAAGTATAGTATCATTGCCTGCTAGAAGTCTTCTCTCCTGACACTTACCATTCATAAAATGCACTTCTAGTACTACATAATAGCCTACTTTTTTATTGCTGTAAATAGTATATTTTTCTTCCTGGATGCATTACAAAATTGCCTGCCAAATGATGAATAGCCATTACACTAGTATAATATTTTATCTGAATTGTATTCCCTATAAAAACACATTTTAAAAATCCTAATGCTGCATTGCGTTGCCTGTCCCAACAAAAACAAGAACTCCACAAGCAGATGTCACACTACGAGGGAGTTCTTGCTGCTATTGGATTCTTATAATATAGCAAGAGCGATTTTAATAACTACCTTTTTAACTTTAGCAGCAGTCCCGATCATACAGCAGGGACGGTGAACATCATTAGGAAACAAAACTGCATAAATCCCTGGTTTTAGCAGCATATCTACTTCTTGTTTTACCTCTTTATAAAAAATCAAATCTTTTAGCGCTAATTCATCTTGGATTACCTCATATTCCGCAGACAATAAGCTGCAGCCAATTTTTTCTTCCCCTTCAGCTACATATTGTATATCAATATACTTTTGATGAGCCTCTGGCCGCCTGGCTTCTTTAGGTTCGGTTTCATATTCTGAAACTAAGGCGAATATCGCATCCCCCTCAATATCATGCCGACCAACCGCTAAGGTGGAAAGATCTGTATTTGTTAAATACAATAATCCTTTTTGTAATGCAGGTGAAAGGGCGTCTTTTTCTTGTTGGAAATTTTTTAATTGACCATAAATCATCTTATCTTCTTCCTTTTTTAACTATATTTTTTATTACCTATCTTTACTTGGATGAAAAAAATCTATTAAAAATCAATTTCATTAGCTTAACTATGATTTATTTATGTTATTCTTTGTTTTTTTTGTGTTTCCTCTATTAATGGAAAGCTTTTAAAAATTAAAAATAGGAGCAGTTTACACCGCTCCTTACAACTATTTTCTATTTTGCGATCTCACCATGGATTTCCCGCCCACGAATTTCTTTAACTCTGTTATTTTCACCTACCATAACAACTGTAGGAACAAAGCATTTAGCCTCTTCTTCCGTCATCATCCCATAAGCAATAATAATGACCTTATCCTCAGGCTGCACTAAACGAGCTGCCGCTCCATTTAAACAAATTACGCCGGAATCTCTTTCTCCGACAATAACGTACGTTTCGAAACGATTGCCATTGTTATTATTAACAATTTGTACTTTTTCATTCGGCAATATCCCTGAAGCCTCTAACAGACGTTCATCAATAGTAATACTGCCCATATAATTAAGATTGGCCTCTGTTACAGTGGCACAATGAAGTTTTGCTTTTAGACATGTAACGAACATTGATTATCCCTCCAAAACAATATTATCAATCAAACGTGTATTACCAATACGCACAGCTAAAGCCAGCAGTGCCTTAGGGGTTATAATCTCAACATCTTCTAACAGAGGATAGCTGTAAATTTCAACATAATCAATAGCAGCCAGTTTTTCAGTTTGGATCATGGCTATGACTTGCTGTTTTAGCTTTGCGATCTCAACCTCCCCCTGAGCAGCAAGCTGCTGAGCAAGCTGAAGGCTGTGAGATAAAATCAAAGCTGCTTTCCGCTCCTCAGCCGATAAAAAGGCGTTACGGGAACTCATCGCTAAGCCATCATTCTCACGCACAATTGGTACAATTTCCAGTTCTACATTCATGTTCAAATCAGCCACCATACGTTTAAGCACCAATACTTGCTGGGCATCTTTCTGACCAAAGAAAGCTTTATCTGGTTGTATTATATTAAATAATTTGGCGACAACGGTAGCAACTCCCCGAAAGTGACCTGGTCGAGATAAACCACAGAGTTTTTGAGTAATACCATCTATTTCAATAAAGCTGCTGTAGCCTTTAGGATACATTTCCTGAGCCTGGGGATGAAAAATAACTTCGACACCAGCTTTGCTGGCTTGTTCACTATCGCCAGTCAGATCCCTCGGATATTTCGCATAATCTTCGTTAGGACCAAATTGTGTAGGGTTAACAAAAATACTTACTACTACTACATCACAGCTTTTTTTTGCCTGACGCATTAAAGTAAGATGCCCTTCATGCAAAGAACCCATGGTAGGTACTAAGCCGATACGCAGTCCCTGCTGTTTTGCCTGCGCTACAAATAGTCGCATATCCTGAATGGTCTCAATGATTTTCATATGTTCGCCCCTCTGCCTTATTTAATATAATTTTTCCAATACCTCATCTGCTATTTTGAAGCTGTGCTCTGCTGCCGGAAAGACTCTTCCTTCTACTTCTCTTTTATAGTCTGCAACGGCTTGCGCTACCTGACTATGAAGGCTGGCATATTGTTTAGCAAATTTAGGAGAAAACCCAGGATATAATCCTAACAAGTCATTGATCACCAACACCTGGCCATCACAATATACCCCTGCACCAATGCCGATGGTTGGTATGCTAATAGCCTGGCTGATTTTTTGCGCCAAAAGTGCTGGAACGCACTCCAATACAACGGCAAAGGCACCGCTTTCTTCCAGAATTTTGGCATCATCCAAGAGTTTTTGCGCCCCTCTTTCCTCTTTGCCTTGTACTTTGAAACCACCTAAACCGTGTACAGACTGAGGAGTTAGTCCTAAATGACCTACCACGGGAATACCAGCTGCAACGATTTTTTTTACGGCAGCCGCAACCTCCCGCCCGCCTTCTAACTTAACAGCTTGTGCTCCCGTTTCCTTCATAATTCTGCCTGCATTGGTCACAGCCTGTTCTATTGAAACCTGATAAGACATAAAGGGCATATCAACAACTACCATAGCCCCTTTAGCCCCCCGGCATACCGCTTTCCCATGATGAATCATATCTTCCATGGTAACCGGCAATGTAGAATCATATCCTAATACCACGTTGCCCAAAGAATCCCCTACTAACAGCATATCAATTCCTACGTCATCGAGAAACTTTGCCATAGAAAAGTCATATGCTGTAAGCATAGTAATCGCTTTACCCTCTACCTTTTTCTGCTGAATAACGGCTGTTGTAATACGTCTATTGCCACTCATTTTATTTCCTCCTTGTTATTATCGTTTAAAATTTCCTTTAGAATTGCAGCCTGCTGCTCTCCAATTGTACCTTTTTCTAAAGCAATACCTATGGTATATAGTGCCAGCTCTTTATATAGTCTTTTTTCCATCTGATTTTCCAAAGTTCCAATATGGGCATCAACGGTAATACTGTCGCCACGACTAATCGGCCCTGTTAAACTCTGGGTATAGCCTACTTCTCGTATATTCTTTACAGTTCCCTGTAATAGGGGTAATAAAGCTGCCGAAGCTTCCTCCGGCGATAAACCAAACCTGCCATATATCTGACCGGCCCAGTGCATCAACGAAACTGTATAATTAGAAACAATACATGCGGCAGCATGATAAAGAGCCTTGTCTTTATCTAAAATAGTGAAACTTTTTCCACCAAAAGCCTTCACTATTTCTTCGGCTTGCTCCATCATTTGATCCTGTCCACTCAAAGCAAAATAAATTCCAGATAAGTTCTCGCTGGATATTTTTTTACTGGCAAAAGACTGTAAGGGATGCATACAGCCAATCCATGCTCCCTGCTCACTGGCCGCCTGTAATACCTCCACAGGCAAACATCCTGATGTATGAATTACAACTTGTCCGGGATAAAAACCATTATCATTAGCTATTTGCTCCACTACTTCACCAATACAGCGGTCAGGAGTAGTAATAAAAACAATTTGGGCCTTCTGCACAATAGATGAGGCTCTTATCCCCGCCGCTATACCGAACTGATCGGCCAGCTGCTGGGCAGATGCCAGCGTACGGCTAACAATGCCGGTTAATTGGTATCCATGATGATATAACGCCCCTGCTAATACACTGCCTACTTTCCCAGCCCCAACAATTGCAATTTTAGGATTTTGCATCTTTGCGCCTCTTTCCAAATAATAAAAGCCTTCCGGCAATTGTCCGAAAGGCATACTTTTTCCTTGCAACCTCCCGTCTCAGTCCATTACAAGATCTAAGCGGATATAATTTAATATGAAAATGTCAAATACTAATATAGCTGTAAGTCTTCCTTTTTACAGTATGGTTCATAAATGATACCACCCAAGGAATGCTTATCTATTACTAACTACTTGATAATAACATAACTGACAATAAAAAAACAAGAGTTTTAGTATAACCCTCTTCTAAAATCATTTTTTTAGGCAATTACAGCTTCACGATACTAGGTAACTGTGAATATCTATGAATAGGATATACAAAAGATCTATCCTACTATAAAATATATGCAGGAGGTGTTCTGATGAATGGAATAACTGGGGAACAAAAACTATTGGCTACTTTAGCTCATGTATCCTATTTTCTAGGTGGTCTGGGATTTATCATCGCACCCTTAATCATTTTCATCTTGAAGAAGCCTGATGCCTTTGTCTATGATCATGCCAAACAGGCTTTGGTTGCTCATTTAGCCATATTAGCCGCATCTTTCGTTGTCGGTACTTTGTGTATGTTATTGGTAGGAGTTTTACTACTGCCAATTCTGGCTATTTTATGGCTTACATTGCTGGTAACTTCAATTATTGCGGCTAGCAGAGCACTGAACGGTGAATACTATCAATATCCTTTTATACAAAGTTTGGTAAATAAACTGTAACGTATGATTCCCGCTTCATGCCCTATCTCGATATACGATTTGAAACAGGAGGAAAGATATGCGCCATAGAATCTATCAATATCTCTCAGTTGGGATCGGCTGCCTGCTCAGTGCTGTTTCCATTAATATGTTTCTTGTTCCCCACCATTTGTTAAGTGGTGGCGTAAGTGGTATAGCCATTGTTTTCTATTATTTATTCGGTCTCCCCATTGGTATGCAAATTCTTGCCATGAACCTCCCTCTTCTATACGCGGCTTACCGCCTGATCGGCAAAGAATATACAATAAAAACAATCTATGGAGCTGGTCTTTTTTCCTTCTTCGTCGATGCAACCGGCTATTTGGCAAACGTTACTGTAGTTGATGACCCTATTCTCTCAGCAATCACTGGTGGAATTCTATCAGGTATCGGGTCGGGTCTTATCTTCAAAGCCAACGGCAGTGGCGGCGGACTTGATGTAATATCCAGTATTATCAAGAAATATTATTCTTTAAACGTTGGTATTGCCTCTTTTGCTATCAATTGTGTAATTATGTGCATTGCTGCCGCACTCTTCGGCATTAAGCTGGCAATTTTAACACTCATTTCCATGTTTATTGGTGCTAATATTACTGATAATGTAGTCGAAGGCTTTAACCGCAAAAAAACGGTATATATTGTTTCTTATAAAACGGATGAAATCACAAAAGCCATCTTGAAAGAAGTTGGTAGGGGTGCCACCATTCTGCATGGTGAAGGGGCCTTCACTCGTCAGGAGAAGCAGGTGATTTTTGTTGTGGTAAGTCTAACTCAAATTGGTCAGATTAAACTTCTTGTACAAGACGTTGATCCCAATGCCTTCATGATCGTCCAAGATGCCGTAGAAGTTCTGGGAAGAGGCTTCACATTACCTGGTACTAAACAACTTTAACACTACTAGAAAAACGCTTCGCGTCCTTATAAACATAGAGAAAAAAACATTTTGAACCGCGAAGATGCGAAGAGTACGAAGAATAAATAGGAAATAAGCATAATCTTCCTTCGCATTCTTCGTGTCTTCGCGGTTCAGTAGTTTTACGTCCCCGCAAAGTCACAATGCCGCCAGCGTGCCTTTATGATTCATAATTCTTAAAAAGGGCTATTCTATCAACAGAATAGCCCTTTACTGCTGTTATCTTTCATATAATATAGGCAGAATCTTTTTATAAATCATTAATGTAAAGATGGATATAACAATTCCTTTTATCAGATTAAAAGGGG
The DNA here is from genome assembly GCA_963526485.1 of uncultured Pelosinus sp. Classification (GTDB taxonomy): domain Bacteria; phylum Bacillota; class Negativicutes; order DSM-13327; family DSM-13327; genus Pelosinus. Next base: position 296,621 of record CAURNS010000004.1, on the reverse strand, counting down.
CAATCGCCATGGTAATAAAGGATTTTAAATCGACAATCCGGGGATTGGCTACTGTCCCCAGATTAATAATCTGTTCTAGGGGAAAATGCAGCATTGTCTGGTATAAGGGCAGCAAGATAAAGTAATTTAGCAAAGAAGCCGCAATCATCATAGAAAATGTACCAACCATAAGAGACAGAACAGCACCGTTTCGGCTCTTATAATTTTGATACAAATAGCCTGCGGGAAGAATAAACGCCACTCCCACAAGGAAATTAGCGATCTCACCAATCCCCATGGTCTGGGTATTCGCAGCATGCAATAAATTTTTAATAAATTCAATACTGACACCAGCCATTGGCCCTAATATGAAAGCTCCAATAATCGCCGGTAATTCACTGGCATCTAATTTTAAAAAACTTGGCATCATTGGTAACGGCATTTCAAAAAACATTAATATTACAGCAATCGCTGCTAAGATTCCTATTTTAGCGATATAACGAGTATTTACAGTAACCACACAAATTCCTCCAAAAAATTAATATCGACACACTACCTCTTTCCGTGGCCTCAATCCGCTATGACATTACATGTAGGTTACGTGAACAAGTGTTAATGTCCTATGAATAGCTGATAAAAACTTATTTCCTGGATGTGCTATATCTATAAATCAAAAAAATTCCCGAATTATCTTCGGGAATTTAAGCACTGCCTGCAAACACATTATGAATTTAGGCTTATGTAAGCCTTACATTACACTTGTGTATAGAGAGAGTCAAACTTTCTGTACACATACAATGTGCTGCTTTCTCTTCTTTCATCCAGACTGTACTGTCGGCTTTGGAATTACACCAAATCTGCCTTACGGCTCGTGGGCTTACAGAAATTCTGCTTACCACCGGTAGGGAATTTAACCCTGCCCTGAAGATATTTTAATGTATTTAATTTTAGCCCCAGAGATAATCATTATCACTTAGTGATGATGATGGACTTATTGTAGCAAATTTCCTGTTGCTTTGCAAGCTCGAAAGTGATGAGAAAAAATACATTTTTTAACCGCAGAGGCGCAGAGAACACAGAGAAAAGATAGATAGGATTAAAAAATACCCCTCAGCGCCCTCTGTGCCTCTGCGGTTAAATCATTCTTTCCTTGCCCCTTCCACTAAAGAATCTACTTTTAGCATAATAAAAAAAATATCTTACACATTATTTAATAAAATCCCACAACAGCATCATATTTAATACGGAAACAATAAGACCAATCGTCCATAACATAATTTGCTGCAGCCCCGTATTCGCGTATTTGCCCATAACTTTTTTCGATGATGTCAAATAAATCTGCAGAAATATTGTCCATGGCAATTGAATGCTAAGAAACATTTGTGAATATACCAATCCCTGAAAAGGACTTTCGATAAAAAAGATAATAAGGACGGAAAGACCGTAGGTAATAGCTACTCCCATCCAAGAATGATGATCTTTAATATCATAAGGCTCTTTGAATATACCTGCAAAAATACTGCCTCCCGCCATACCTGCTGTAATAGTAGAGGAAATCCCTGCAAACAAGAGGGCAATAGCGAAAACAATAGCGGCAGCATTCCCCAGTAAAGGCCGCAGCATGATCGATGCTTGTTCTAATTCATCTACCTGAACCTGATTCGTAAAAAATACAGCTGCCGCAATCAGTATCATGGCACTGTTAATCGCCCAGCCTATGCACATCGAGAACAAGGTATCGGCAAACTCATATTTTAATTGTCTTTTAATAACAGTCTCATTTTCCAGATTCCACTGCCTGCTTTGAATGACTTCTGAATGCAAAAATAAATTATGAGGCATAACCACAGCACCCAGCACACTCATTACAACCAACATCGCCCCATCGGGGATAACAGGTGTTACCCAGCCGACAGCAGCCTCACTCCATTCAATATGTACTAAGCTAAGTTCAAAAATAAAGGCCAAACCAATTATAGAAACAAAACCCATAATCCAATTTTCCAAGCGTTTATAAGAATTAGCCCATAACATCCAGCTACATCCTAAACCAATTAATAAAGCCCCAATCTTCAGAGGAAGATGGAATAACATATGTAAAGCAATGGCTGCCCCCAATATTTCTGCCAATCCAGTAGCTACAGCAGCTGTTATTGCTGAAAGCAATACTGATCTTGATAACAATGGCCGCAAATATTCGGTTGCTGCTTCCGATAAACATCGTCCCGTGACAATTCCTAAATGGGCTACATTATGCTGTAATATAATTAACATGATTGTAGATAAAGTTACCATCCACAGCAGCTTATAACCATATTCAGCACCTGCTGCCATGTTCGCCGCCCAATTTCCAGGATCAATAAACCCGACTGTTACTAATATTCCCGGACCGATATATCGTAAAATCTCTCTGGCTTTTTGGTTGAGACCATGCTCTTCCTGCAAAAACTGTTTGAAACCTTTGAGCATAATTTGATTCTCCTTTATAATTTAATTTTATAGTTAATAAACTCATCCGCTTTATCTAATTAATAGTTATTCTTTATTAGTAGCTTTTTATCCTCCTTTCTAATCATCAATGCCACTTGTTTCAGCTAGTTTACGCTAATGTAGATCAAAGTGAAATAAGAATAAAAAACTTACTTTACTCTATTATTTCGACAATTTATCCAAAGGTGAAACAGATATTTCCGTCGAACATCATAGAAATTACCAACATTGCTAATAAATTTCCATTCTATCATTTATTGGGGAGGTATGTTTTCATATGAACGAAAATAGTAATGTACAAAAACATTCTATTACCACTCCCATAACACTGCTTCATTCAGAACAAGAATTCAAATCACTTGCTGAAAATTCTCCTGATGTTATTATTCGCTTGGACAAGTTTCTAACCATTATTTATGCTAATCCCGCAATAAAAATTCCTCTTGGCATAACAGCAGAAAATATAATAGGCACACAATTTTGTCATCTTGCCCTTGCGCCTCAATATTTCCGCTTGTGGAAGGCAGAAATTACTAAAGTCTTTAAAACAAAAAAAAGTGTAACTTTCCTATCAGAATTTAAAGCGCATCACAAAAGAATTTTTTATTATCATGCCCGTCTGGTTCCTGAATTTAATCCTAATGGATCTGTCCAGTCTGTATTGTGTACATTACGCAATATTACTGATCTTAAACGAGCAGAACAATCTCTTAAGAAAAATCAAGAACGCACACAAAGTCTGCTCAATTCAATCCCAGATACATTATTTATTCTGGATAAGGAGGGCGTAATTTTAGATTATCAAGCCTCACCAAAACTATTCCCCTGGATACTTTCCAGTACCTTGCGAAATAAAAATATCTCTGAAGTTCTCCCGCAAGCAGCCTTGCAAATTATGCATTACTTTAACCAGGCATTTACTACAAAAACCATGCAGTTTTTTGAATTTCAAACGATCGTAAATTCAATTGCCTATTATTACGAAGGACGAATTAATGCAACTAATAAGAATGATTTTGTTTTAATTATTCGCGATATTAGTGAATTCAAGCAAATACAGCAGCATCTAGCGCGATTTGACCGTTTACACCTAGTAGGAGAAATGGCCGTAAGCATCGGCCACGAAATCCGCAATCCAATGACCACAGTTCGAGGTTTTTTACAAATGTTTGCTCAGAAAAATACTTTCCAAAATTATAAAGACCTTATTGACCTAATGATTACTGAAATTGATCATGCAAATCGGATTATCAGCGAATTTATCTTTCTAGCAAAAAATAAGGCTTTAACATTAGAATTACAAGATTTAAATACTCTTATTAATTCCCTGCTGCCACTTATGCAGGCTGACGCAATTATTACCAACAAACAAATCACGACGCAGCTTGCACCGCTGCCAAATATAGAAATTGATGCTAAAGAAATAAGCCAGCTCATCCTTAATATCGTGCGCAATGGACTTGAAGCGATGCCTCCTCACTCCGAAATACATATCCGTACCCATCTGGAAGGAGAAAAAGTCGTTTTAGCCATTAGAGATCACGGCATGGGTATTGCCACTGAACACATAGAAAAACTAGCGATTCCGTTCTTTACTACCAAAGAAAATCAGCTTGGTTTAGGCTTAGCTACCTGCTATAATATTGCTGAACGACATCATGCAGAAATTAATTTCGACACAAGTCCTCTGGGTACCACCTTTTATATAAGATTCAGATTATCTCACTGACGTTACACCGTATACATGTAACTATAAATCAAAACAGCCACAGATTTTTATTGACAATCCTATCTATAAAAGTTAGAATTTATTACATAAGAACAGAACAGCCATTGTGAGTTTGATCGGTTCCTAATTATAATAAAAACAGATACAGAACTGGCGGATAGTGGAGTAACCACAAGGGACTGTATTTGATAAACGCCGACCGCCTGGGCATAACCTAATTCGTTATGTCCAGGTGGTTTTTTCTTTGCCAAAAGGAGGCGTTAACAGCTACTATATATTATTTTATCTATTTGTTATTTTATAAGTCTTACATTAAAAGTAAAAGTTGTTAGGTATTGATTTATATCACAGGCAAAACAATATAATATCCGTATAATAAAATTAATGATAATAATTATCATTTCATTAGAGGAGGAAACAGAATGAGTAATGCATGGCTAGACTTTAAACCAGGTAAATGGCAGACATCTATTAATGTACGAGATTTTATTCAACATAACTATCTTCCTTATGAGGGTAACAGTGATTTTTTGGCGCCAGTAACGCCTCGTACTAAACAATTATGGGATAAATGCAGCTTACTGTTATCCCAAGAGCGAGCAAAAAATGGCGTATTGGATGTCGATCCTACAATTGTTTCTACCATTACCTCCCACACGCCAGGATATATTGAAAAAGATTTAGAAATCATTGTTGGCTTACAAACAGATGCTCCTCTTAAACGAAGTGTAATTGCCAATGGCGGCGTTCGCATGGCTGAACAAGCTTGCGAAGCCTATGGCTATAAACTGAATCCTCAAATCAGCAATATTTATCATCACCATGTAACTACGCATAATACGGCTGTTTTTAATATGTATACTGAAGAAATGAAAAAGGCCCGTAAATTAGGGATTATTACGGGATTGCCTGATGGTTATGGCCGAGGCCGCATTATTGGCGATTACCGTCGTATTGCTCTCTACGGAATCAATTACTTGCTAGAAGCAAAAAAATCTGACTTGCAGGGTCTTGCAAACCAGATGAATGAAGAGACATTACGTTTACGCGAAGAAGTTTCATCACAAATTGCAGCACTTAAAGATATGATACTCATGGCCAAATCCTATGGCTTTGATATTAGCCGGCCAGCCGAAAATGCCGCCGAAGCTATCCAATGGCTGTATTTTGGTTATCTTGCTTCTATCAAGGAACAAAATGGTGCAGCCATGTCTCTAGGCCGCGTTTCCACCTTCCTTGATATCTATCTAGCCAGAGATTTAGCAGATGGTACACTCACAGAAGCAGATGCACAAGAACTTATTGATCAAATGGTCATTAAGCTTCGCTTAGCCCGTCATTTACGTACACCTGATTATAATGAACTCTTTGCTGGTGACCCCTTATGGGTAACAGAAGCGATTGGGGGCATGGGACTTGATGGCCGTACCTTAGTCACTCGCACCTCTTATCGCATACTACACACCTTATACAATTTAGGTCCTGCCCCTGAACCTAATTTAACAATCTTGTGGTCTGTTAAATTACCTGCTGCCTTTAAAAAATTCTGCGCAAAAGTTTCTTTAGATACCAGCGCTATTCAATATGAAAATGATGATATTATGCGGCCAATTTATGGTGATGATTATGCTATCGCCTGCTGCGTTTCGGCCATGAGAGTCGGGGAACAAATGCAGCTTTTTGGTGCTAGAGCTAATTTGGCAAAGGCCTTATTACTGGCGATCAACGGCGGCCGGGATGAAAATACAGGGGAACAGCTGGCACCTGCCATGCCTATACCTGCAGGTGATTATTTAGACTATGACATTGTTAGAAGCAACTTATCAAAAGTTCTTAGTTGGCTAACTGGATTATATGTGAATACAATGAATCTTATTCATTATAGCCATGATAAATATGCCTACGAAGGTGCCCAAATGGCCTTGCATAATACAGATGTAAAGCGTATTATGGCCTTCGGAGTTGCCGGATTGTCAGTAGCAGCAGATTCTCTTAGCGCTATCCGTTACGCTCGTGTCAAACCATTGCGTGATGCTGCAGGGATCGCCAAAGAATTTTCTATTGATGGAGAATTTCCCTTCTATGGCAATGATGATGACGCTGTAGATTCTCTGGCTGTCGAACTAAGCCGCGAATTTAGCAATAAGTTAAAGGAGCATCCTGCCTATCGCGGTGCCGAACATACATTATCCATACTCACTATTACTTCTAATGTAATGTACGGTAAAAAAACAGGGGCAACGCCTGACGGACGTAAAGCAGGCCAGGCTTTTGCTCCCGGCGCTAATCCTATGCATGGCCGAGACAAAAAAGGCGCACTAGCTGCTATGCATTCTATCTGCAAATTGTCGTATGACGACTGCCGTGATGGAATTTCATATACCTTCTCTATTCTTCCTGCTACCTTAGGAAAAACTGATGAAACGAGAATTCAGAATCTAGCAGGTATCTTAGACGGCTATTCTGCCAATCAAGGACATCATATTAATGTAAACGCTCTTGACCGCAGTATCTTAGAAGATGCCAGAAATCACCCTGAGAAATATCCTCAACTGACCATACGCGTTTCCGGCTACGCTGTTAATTTCATTAAGCTCACTCCTGCCCAGCAGGCAGAAGTGATTGATCGCACCTTCTACCAGGCATTATAGAAAATTACTGACATATCTTTTTAACACAACATGGAGAAAAAACATTTTGAATCGCGAAGACACGAAGGCTGCAAAGAACAGGAAATATAATGATAACCCAAGCCATTCTTTTAAACATCTTCGCAACCTTCGCGATTCATCGTTTTTTAACAAGACTATAAAAGCTCTTGCTGTCCGATGGCATTAAGGAGGTGTTTATCCTGCAAGGATATTATCATTCTATAGAACATTTTGGCACAGTGGATGGACAGGGTATTCGTTATGTATTATTTTTGTCAGGCTGCCAGCTGCGCTGCCGCTTCTGTCACAATCCTGACACCTGGCAGCAGGGCAGCCAGCTCATTAGCACTGAACAAGTACTAGCTGATATCCTGCACTATCGTCACTTTTATGATGGTTCTGGCGGTGGAATTACAGTGAGCGGCGGTGAACCTCTACTGCAATCCCAATTTGTCACCGAACTTTTTGCTGTCTGCCAAGAACACAATATCCACACTACCATCGATACTGCAGGTTACTATGACCGTGAAAACATTACAGCAGTTTTACCATACACCAAAGCAGTATTATTCAGCATTAAAACCGCAAATCTACAGAAACACCGCTGGCTGGCTGGTTTTGACAATCAGTTAATTCTAAATAACTTATACTATTTTGCTCAGCATATTCCCGTGACCCTACGCTATGTGGTCATACCCGGCATTACTACATCAGATGAAGATATACGAGCATTAGCCGATTTGGTCCATTCCCTGCCAGCAACGGTGCCAGTTGAATTATTGCCTTATCACTCTCTAGGACGGCAAAAATGGCAAGCTTTGAGAATGAACTACACGTTAGCAAATATACCTGATGCCACACCCCAGGACATCGCCCCGGTTGCAAATCTCCTTAAAGAGGAAGGTGTCACACTTCTGATCTAGGAAATACGTTCTGCATCCTCTGTCATTATCAAGAAAAGCAAAGAGCATAAAAAATGCGTGGAGAAAAAAATAATTTAACCGCAGAGACGCAGAGAACACAGAGAAAAGATAGATAGGATTAAAAATCCCCCTCAGCGTCCTCTGCGGTTAAATCGTTCTATTTGCTCTGTTTGTCATATCAAGAAAATCTCAAATAGCATGTCTTTTCTAACACTCCTGTGATTTATTTCATGGCCGTTGCGAGCGATAGCGAAGCAATCTCTTAACAAGGAAGGGATTGCTTCGCTATCGCTCGCAATGACATATAAAGGGTATTTTCATCTTTACAATCTATAAATTTTTATACTAAAAAAATTACAGATTTTTCCTAACAGAATCAAAAGCATGTTACTTACCTTAGTTACATGCTTTTGATCTTCTTTATTGCAGTTTTCCTACATTGCGAATAATTTCTACCACGGTCTTGGTTGCCTTTAACAAGGAGGGTACTGGCAAAAATTCAAATTTTCCATGAAAATTGTGTCCACCAGTAAATAAATTGGGACAAGGCAGGCCCATAAACGATAAGCGAGCTCCATCTGTACCGCCACGAATTGGCTGTACATGTGGTGTTACGCCAACTGCTTTCATCGCTTCACAAGCCAATTCAATAATGTGCATGACTGGTTCAATTTTTTCTCTCATATTATAATAGGAATCTTTGATCTCCAGAACAATTGTCCCCTCACCATATTTTACGTTCAGCAGCTGAGCCATGAGTTCTAATAAAGTCTTACGTTGTTCGAACTTTTGACGATCATGATCCCGTACGAGTAAACTAAGCTGAGCAGCCTCCACAGAACCATTCAGCTTATGTACATGAAAAAAGCCTTCATACCCTTCCGTATATTCTGGTGACTGACCTGTCGGCAACATCTGCTGCCATTCAGCTGCTATGCTTAATGCATTCACCATTTTCCCTTTGGCGGTTCCGGGATGAACACTTCGCCCTTGAATCGATACAACTACATTTGCTGCATTAAAATTTTCGTATTCAATGGCACCCAACTCTCCCCCGTCAACCGTATAGGCAAAATCCGCTCCGAAAGCTGGCACATCAAATAAATCAGCGCCACGTCCGATTTCTTCATCTGGTGTAAAACCAATGCGTACCTTACCATGTTTAATCTCCGGATGATTTACCAGGTATTCCATAGCAGTAATAATAGCACACATACCAGCCTTATCATCAGCCCCAAGTAAAGTCAAACCATCTGTAACCAGTATCTCTTGTCCAATGTAATTTTTTAATTCGGGGAAATCTTCAGGTGACAGTATGATCGAAGCCCCAGAGTTAAGCACAATGTCTTTGCCGTCATACGCTGCTACCAAACGAGGCTCAACGGGACCTCCAGCCATATCAGGACTTGTATCTAAATGAGAAATGAAACCAACCACAGGAGCTTCCCCATAGCCATTTGCCGGTAATGTAGCAGTTACATATCCCTTCGGGTCTACTTTTACCTCATCTAATCCCAGCCCCTCTAGCTCAGCTGACACATATTGAGCCAGTTCCATCTGCCCCGGAGTACTTGGGCACTGGCTATTTTCCCCATCTGATTGCGTGTTAAAACCAGCATATTTGATAAATCTCTCAATACACTTATCTTTATTTTTTTCCATCTGCTACACCTTCCCTGCATTTTTTATATTTCTTTTAGATATTCAAAATTTCTAACAAGCAGAGTTCTACCTCGCCAGCTAAATGCGCGATTACCATAGCGTCTTTTAAACTCCTTATTTGATAAACTTACTAATTCGTCATAGTTTAGCTGCTCTATATTATTCGCCTGAAATTCTTTTATCTTTGTTAATGCAATATGTGAGTTATGAGGACATACATCCTGACAGCTATCACAGCCAAAAACCAACTTTGTTTTTTTTATAATGTCAATTTCGCCTGCGGTCAATACCCCCTTTTTCTGCGTTAAATAGGAACGGCATCCTCTTGGATCAATGGAAAAATCACCAAGAATAATTCCTCCTGGACAGGCTTTCATACACTGACCACATTGTATGCAGGTCCGCGCCAGGGGTTTATCAGCTTCAAAAGGATAATTGGTAAGCATATAACCAATCAGGACATAAGAGCCATACTTCTCAGTAATAATATGACTATTTAATCCGTAGAATCCCAGTCCTGCTAAATATGCCATATATCGATCTACCAAAGGCCCATTATCAACAAAAACTTCATATTTAAATTCTGGTAATTTCTCGGTCAAAAAATTACCGACATATGATAATCTTTCTTTTACAATTTTGTGATAATCCAAAGAATAGGTATATTTCGCCACATTGGCTTCCTGCTTTTCACCCCAATAATAAGGGAATAGGCATACAATGATGGATTGCACATCTTCCATGGTTGCGCGGGGATCTATTCTTTTCTTGAGTTCTTTTTCTTCAAATTCCGTATATTGTCCCTTAGCAATTCGCCTTTTTAAAATTTGTTCCAACTCTAAATACGGTCCTGTAGGAGCAATTCCCATATATTCAATCTGCATAGAATTGCAAAAGTTCTTTAAAGCCTCTTTCATTTGATATATCTCCACTTTCCTATACAATATATATCCTTCTTCTTATTATAATACCAAAATAGAGCCTTTCCTATTTGCTTTTTTAATCATTTTCTCTTATGCAAAAATATGATCTAGCATGGCAATTACATATCTTTCAGTGTTCTTTATATTTAAAAGGGTCTTCAATTTACTGAAGACCCTTTTAAGTATAAAGAAATAAATTATAATAACAAATTATCACTCATTTGAAAACCGAAACGCATTTTTACCAGACGCTTTGGCTTGATACATGGCATTATCGGCCTTTTTAATTAAGCTTTCTGCATCTTCTCCATCAGTAGGAAAAATACTTACACCAATACTACTGGAAATTTTAATACTATGCCCTACCAGCTCAAAGGTTTCATTTAATTGCTTTCTAATTTTTGCTGCTACTAATTTAATATCATTGTATTGTTTCATTTCGGGCAGAATCAGGGTAAATTCGTCGCCCCCCATACGAGCAACAATATCACTTTCCCGAACACATTGTTTTAAGCGCAGGGCAACTTCTTTCAGCAGCAAATCACCTATGTCATGTCCTAAATTATCATTTACATGCTTAAAGCCATCAAGATCAACATACATCACAGCCATCAGATGCTGATACCGCTTAGCCGAAACAATACATTGATTAATTTTTTCATAAAACAGCATACGATTCGGCAAACCGGTCAGACCATCATGATAAGCCTGAAATCGAATTTTCTCTTCATATTTCATACGTTCCGACAAATCTCTAAATATACAGCAATACATCGTTACCGTACCCAATTCATCTTTAATTGCATCAATGACTAACCATTCGGAATAAATTTCTCCATTTTTTCGTTTATTATCAATTTCACCTTTCCATTGTCCCGCTTCATTTAATGAACGCCACATTTCCTGGTAAAACTCAGTTCCATGCCTGCCCGATTTTAATATACTAGGCGTTTTTCCGATGATTTCCTCTACAGAATATCCTGTATTCTTCACAAAGGATGGATTGACAAATTGAATAACACCGTTCATATCTGTGACCAGTATACCATCACTGGCATGCTCAAAGACTTGTGCTGCCAGCCTTAAGCGAGTTTGTAATTCCTGCCATTCTGTTACGTCTTTAATGGTAACAATCAAATACTGCTCATTATCTAATTGAGCTACCTTAAATGAACTTGCAACAAACAACAGGTTTCCATCTTTACAACGATATTGACGCAGGTTTATTTCAGTTAATTCATGGTTTACTATCTTTTTAATATTCGCTTCTATTTCCTGTATATCAGCAACAATAATATCATAGCAATATAAATGCTTTAGATCCTCAGTATTATATTTTAATAAGGCTAAAAAAGCATCATTAGCTTCCACAATTTTTTTAGTATGTACATGGAAAATATACACTGCATCTACACTATCTTTTTCCACAGAGCAATGATAATATTTTTTTCCCCACAATTGTTGCCTATCTCTGTCAGGTCTACATAAAAATACCTTGCTATAGTTAATTTTCCTCAATATATACCCCCCTGTCCGCAAGTTTCAGGATCGCATCTTTTGTATAGATATTCTCTTTATTTTTTTCAACACCTTCTTCCTGCAGCTATCAAGATTTTACCGGAGCAACATCATAATGGCGTTGGAAGCACATAAAAGAATACAGCAATAAAGTGTGAAACGCTGCCTGCCAACACAAACAAATGCCAAATGGCATGATTATAAGGGATCTTCTTCCATAAATAAAAGATGCTTCCCAGTGAGTAAAATAAACCGCCCACAAATAACCAACTCATACCCAATGCAGGCACAGTGGCAAGCAAAGGCTTAATAGCAAAGACAATAAACCAGCCCATGCCAAGATAACAGATGGTAGACACAAGCTTAAATCGTCCTGTAAAAAAAACTTTAAAAACAATTCCTATTACAGCAAGTCCCCAAACCACACCAAAAACAGTCCATCCCAGCACACCATGAAGCGGTACTAGGGTAAAAGGTGTATATGTACCGGCAATCAATAAATAAATTGCCGAATGATCTAAGATCTTAAATACTCGTTTAACTCTCTCATTGGTAAAACTGTGATAGAGGGTCGAAGCCAGATACAGTAATACTAAAGTCGTTCCATAAATACTAAAACTGACAATATGCCAAATATCCCCATGGAGATATGCCAATACAGTTAACAAAACTAAACCCGCTACTGCGAGTAATGTACCAATACCATGAGTTACAGCATTCATAACTTCTTCCATTTCAAGCCTCCTCTGAGCCTACTTTCACGCTATTACTTAATAATAAATACTATTTGATCCTTACTGCTAAAATTATATCACATTTATCATCCTCCCCTCCATTTTTCTCAAAAAAATTATAATATTATATGAAACAACCACTGCAAATCAGTAATTGTATATCTATTATTATTATTATTATTAAAATATAATATTAATCTATATTTTTTCGCAGGACTGTGATAAACATCGTCGTATTATATATTATAAAAATTTATGAAGAGGTGTTTTTTATGAAGCCAGCGCTGTTAGTGATTGATGTACAAAAAGCTTTCTTCAAGAATCCTGAAACAGCTCACTCTCTCGATCAGGCCATTGTGCAGATTAATGCCGGAATTCAACTCTTTAGGGACAAGAAATTACCTGTAATTTGTATCCAGCATATGGTGAAAGAAACGGGGCTCCTGCCGGGTACCGAAGGTTTTGACTTACCGGAATCCCTTAACATCTTACCTACAGACCATCATATTCATAAAACCTATGGCAACGCTTTTAATAAAACGTCTCTGAAACAGTTATTACGTGAACAGAATATTGACACCATCATTATCACAGGCTATTGTGCTGAATATTGCGTATTGTCCACCTATAGAGGCGCTCTCGACCTTGATTTTACCCCTGCGCTCTTACGCGGTGCCATCGCAAGCCGCGTCCCAAGTAATATTCCCTTTGTTGAAAATGTAAATGATATCATTTCTTATGGGATTCTGAAAAAGCTTTTGTCATAGCTTGAAACCAGATGTAATCTTGAACCGCGAAGATGCGAAGAGTACGAAGAATAAATAGGAAATAAGCACAATCTTCTTCGCACTTTTCGTGTCTTCGTGGTTCAGTGGTTCTACCCCACAAAGCTTTTGCCTTCTGGTATTATAAGAGAAAAACAACGCAGTAAAAAATGGGAAATAAATACATATGATTTTTAACATAATAAAAAGTAGACTGCCTAATTTTATGGCAGTCTACTTTTATAAATCCATAATTCATCCTAAAATCTTAACGATCTGTTACCTAAACCTAATACGGGGGTAAAAGAATTCCTAGCCTTACCAGTATCCAAGTACCTTCCACCAGATACCACCAACTCCAAGCCAGATAACAATATGCATGAGTGAAACAATAAACCCAAGCTTCCACCAGGTTTTTTGATCAACATAGCCTGCACCAAAATAAACAGGCGACGGACCTGAGCCAAAATGGGTCAGACAACCACAGATATTGGAAGCTATCGCTACCACAAAGGCCGAAATAAAGGGCGGTGCACCTGAGGCAACACCCAAAGTTATCAAAGCACCATACATGGATGTAATATGAGCCGACATACTTGCAAAGAAATAATGACTATATAGATAAATTACAAAGGACAGCACCACTGCAGTAAGCATATTTAGTTCATTTAGTTCATAATTACATACAAAAGCCTTGGCAGAGTATACTGATCTGCCTGAATCATAGGCAGGCATAACCTATCACCCCTGCTGACTGTGGAAAAGCTGTTTAGTCATTTGATAACAAGTTCTCCTCAAGAAGAGGGCCTGATACGATGGGTTGGCAGTGCTTGCAGGGGGTCATCCGGCCAATAATGTTTGGGATAGCGTCCCATAAGATCTTTCTTCACCGCGGAATATGTCTTTCTCCAGAAGCTGGCAAGATCCCTCGTTATCTGCACGGGACGACGGGCAGGGGACAATAGATGCAATGTCAAAGTGACCTTTCCCTGACCAATGCGAGGAGTCTCCTCAAGACCGAACATTTCTTGCAAACGTACGGCTAGTACAGGCATTAATGGATCACTATAGTCTATAGAAATGCGCTGGCCACTAGGAACAAAAATATGGGTCGGTGCCCAATCATTGAGTTTTTGCCCCTGCTCCCAAGAGAGCATCGAGCCAAGTGCGGTCACCAAATTAAGGTGCTGCAGCTGCTCACGGGTATTCATACCATATATATACGGTCCAAGCCACTGCTCCAAGTTTACTAATAACGCTTCATCTGACACATCCGGCCAGTCAGTATGAGCGCAATGCATAAACATCAGCCGCTGACGAAATTGGCAGGCTGCTTTTGTCCAGGGGAGAATGACCAGCCCCTCCGTTGCTATGCCTTGCAATAACGCAGCTGAGACTTTGGCTGAATCACACTCTTGAATCGGCGTATTTCCTAGGACTAAGGCACCGATCCTTTCATACCGCCTTGCTCGCACTGCTTGCGCCTCATGATCCCAAGCAATGACATCCTCCATTTTTATTTGTTCCTTAAAATGGTGTCGTAACGCTCTCACGTCAATTGGTGCTCCTAAAAAGATCCGATGTTCTCTTCCTTGGTCTCCCCCTAATTCAGCCGCTACCAAATAAGGGACTTTGGCAAGAAGCTGGTCTTCTTTTAGCATAGCCCCATGCCCATTTCGCAGCAAAAAGCGTCCATCTCCCCGTCCCTGGCCAATTCGGTCCGGATAGGCAAAAGCAAGTAAAAGGCCACAGACATCTGATTCATCCACATCCCTAGCGGAAAGAAAAAAAATCTGTTTCCAATAACGAATATCAGCCTGAATACGCTGGAGAATCCCTGCATCTATGCTGTCTTCTAATAATGCCCTCCCTATCCCCTGTTTTGCACTGCGATGAAGGATCTCAATGCGTAAGCGTATATCAGCATCTGCAATAATCCGATTGCCTTGAAACAGATTTCGCTGACTAAGCAGTGCTGCAATTTCACAGGCTAAATTTCCGTAACCTAAAGAGATACCGCAAAAGATCATATGAGAAAGACGGGGATGAAGGCTTATTGCCGCCATTTTTTGACCATGACTTGTAATGCGTCCATCCAGTGATAAAGCGCCTAACTGATATAATAATTCTCGAGCCTGATCAAAAGCAGCTTGCGGTGGTAAGGTGAGCCACAACAAATCCTTTGGATCTTGCGTTCCCCAAACAGCAAGTTCCAGTACTAAGGCTGTAAGATCAGCCTCCATAATTTCCGGTTTAGCGTTCTCTGTATGAGTCGCTTCTTCCTGCAAGGTCCACATTCGATAACATACACCAGGTTCTAAACGTCCCGCCCTGCCTCTGCGTTGATTAGCTTCTCCACGAGACACCTTTACCGTTTCCAAATGTGCCATGCCAGTACGCGGTGAAAAACGGGATATTCGCGTCAGACCACTATCAATAACGATACGCACTCCTTCAACCGTGATACTGGTCTCAGCGATAGATGTAGCCAATATTATTTTTCGCTTCCCTGACGGTTCCGGCAAAATTGCCAAATCCTGAGCGGACTGGGGTAAGGTTCCATAAAGCTTAGCTATAACTGCATCACTGCCAATCCCTGATCTTAAAAGCTGAGACTCTACTTGATGAATCTCTTTAACACCTGGTAAAAAGACTAGCATATCCCCTTGCATTTCTGCCAGAACTTCTTGGATTTTACGAACTATAGCAAGCTCTGTACGTCCTTCTATAGGACGCTGTAAATAATAGGTTTCCACAGGAAAAGACATGCCTTCGCTGATCAGAATTGGTGCATCTCCCAGCAAGGAAGCTGCCGAAGCCGTATCCAAGGTAGCAGACATAATCAGAATCCTTAAGTCTTCCCGTAATACAACTTGAGACTGCAAACAAAACGCCAATCCTAAATCCGCATGTAAACTGCGTTCATGAAATTCATCAAAAATTACAATCCCCACATTTTCTAACCCAGGATCTGTTTGCAGCAAACGGGTTAAAACCCCTTCGGTAATTACTTCAATAACGGTCTTCGGACCAATACAAACATCCATTCTAACTCTGTATCCCACTGTCTCTCCCACCTGTTCACCAAGAAGTGCTGCCATATAGCGAGCAGCGCTTCTTGCTGCCAAACGACGCGGCTCCAGCATTAAAATTCGACGCCCGGCAAGCCAGGGTTCCATTAATAAAGCTAGGGGAATCCGGGTAGTTTTGCCTGCTCCCGGCGGTGCTACAAGAACATTATTCATAGAACCATGTATGGACCGCTTTAATTCAGGTAAAATATTGTCAATCGGCAATTTCTTCATCTTGGCAAAAACTTTCTAATGGTTTCTGGTATCTTATCTTTAATAATTCGTTCTATTTTTAATTGATTTCGATTATATAAGATACCAATATAAATGATAGCAATACCAGCGAAACTTAAAACAAACGGAAACCACATGGAATGTTGAAATACACGGTAAGCAAGGTGTCCAATGTAACCATTTATCCCAATGGCGCCACATACCAGAAATATTTTGCGCTGTACTAGCACACCGCCAATTAATAAAACAATATTAATAATACAATACAGCATTTTAGACCATTCATTATTACTATCCAGCAGCGTAAGTCCCAGCCAAAAGACAATGGTGCCAAATAAATATCCCCAAAAAGCATAATCTTCTTTATATTCGTTTTTACGGCAGGCATAGTCCACAAAAAATGCGATTACCATCATGATTAAGCCAAAAAACAATGACATCCAGCGCATATCCGTCCAATTACTTGCAGCACCAAAGATGAGAGGTGTTACATCTATGGACAGCACATATAGGGAAAAAAATAAGGGCGCGGTTAAGAAAGGAAATTTAAAAAATCGCAAGGCCCAGCATGAACTAGCAATCGTTGCCAGTTCAATCCAAATCCAGCCGCCGTGTACCCACTCAAGCCCTTCTCGATAGTTCCCAGGATAAGATTGAGGCAGCCACCCCAAGGCTCGCTCTAAACCAAAAATAGCCAAAGGCGTCATGCAAACGGCCATTACAATTAGCAAGCCTCCAGCGACTTGTAAACCCTTTTTCTCCCAAAGCTGCTTTCCTGTAATGACAAAACAGACTGCATATAAAACAGCGATACTAAACATACCCATACCACCAAAAACATCCCAAGCATTATCCATAAACCAGCCCATGGCTGAAATAACGATTAATGCTCCTGCATAATAGGCCAAATGAGCAATCTGAAAGCCGTTCCTGCTCTCTTCTTTAACATTCCATAATTCCCATAGTCTTTCGCCTTGTTCCTGGTTAATAATCTGTTTGGCAATTGCTGTTTCGATGTCTTTAAAAGTAATTTGCAAGAAAATACCCCCTAAGAAGTTGAAGATATCCATTTAAATACATGATAATTCCCATAGTTCACATTCTTTTATGAACCATAATACTTCTACTATAACAAAAAGGCAGTTACTTTGAAAGCAACAAAGTAACTGCTTTTCCCGTTCAAACCGTTTAGACTCCATCTTCTATAAGCAAAGCTTTAATTCTGCTATGTTTTACTATTCCATATGGATAAAATGTTCTTTATCATTTCATTTTGAAGCGATGGATAGGCCTTCCTACAGGCATATATTCCAATACCATTTGTAGTTTACCTTCCATTACCAGGTAATCTAAATACCGACGGGCAGTAACTCTAGAAATGCCAACTTCCCTTGCCACATCTTCAGCCGATAATGCATCAAATTTGCCGCTTAATAAATCAATAATGGAATCCAGAGTTAGTCCATGCATATTTTTAGGCAGCTGGCTGCTGGCCTTAGCCATTTTTGCCGAAAAAAACTTATCCAGCTCTACCTGGCTAAAATGATCGTGCTGCATTATCTTGCTGTTAAAATCCCGATATGCTTCTAATGTATTGCGATAACGATCAAACTTGAAAGGTTTAATAATGTAATCTATTACGCCACAACGCATGACACGGCTAATCATTTCGCTGTCATTTGCTGCTGTGATTAAAATAATATCTACAGGGATTTCCTCTTTTCTAAGCAGTGTTAATACTTCCATACCATCAATTTCCGGCATATATATGTCTAATATAATTAAATCCGGCTGCAGCTTACTCATCATCTCCAGGGCTTTATTGCCATTATTCGCTATACCCACTACCGAGAACCCATCAATTGCTTCGGTAAATCTCTTATTAATATCAGCAACCATTGGATCGTCATCCACAATCAACACTTTAATTTTCTTCATAATTCTCACCTTTACTGCCATAAGGAATCCATACTTTAAATTCAACGCCACCCTCTGGTAAATTGGCATGAGATATAACCCCATTATTCACCTTAATCTTTTCTCCTGCCAAGGCTAAGCCATAACCCCGATAAGCACCCTTGTCAGAGATGCCTCTCTGATAAATTCGATCCCCTAGACTCTCATTGATCCACGGCCCTGAATTTTGGACAATAATTTGAAGACCAGTTTTTTCTTGAATGATACTCAAGAAAATCCTCCTATTCGGAACAGCAGTGACCGCTTCTGTGGCATTCTCAATTAGATTTCCTAAGATTATAACCATATCGCCGCTTGTTAGTTGATCTGGCAAATTTTGCATTGCTGTTTCTGGAGCGATAATAAACTCAATACCAAGTTCCCGGGCACGACTCATCTTGCCGACCAGCAAACCAAAGGTTATAGCATCCTTAATGGTATAACGCAGCTTTTCAAACTCACCTTGATGATATTCATAGCTTTCAACAATCAAATCTACAGCTTGCTCATACGATCCTAATTGAATGAGTCCTGCCACTGCATGCAGCTTATTTTTAAACTCATGGGTCTGGGCACGCATCAGATCGACAAAACGATGTACTCCTGTCATTTCTTCTGCTAAACGTGATATTTCAGTACGGTCACGAAAGGTGATTACAGCTCCTACTACATGGTCATCTACAATAGTGGGAACAATATTGGCTAAAATAATAGTATCATTGACCCGCTGCTCATGATCATATAGTGCTGTGCCAGTAACAATTACAAAATCCACACGAAGCTGAGTAATAAACGCTGTAATTGAATGACCATAAATTTCCTCTGGTTTTCGGCCGATAACGGCAGCTGCTTCATTATTAATGACCCGTACCTTGCCGTGCACATCTACCGCCACTACTCCTTCACGTATAGCAGTTAATGTAGCTTCATTTTCTCTGAACATAGTGGCAATTTCATGAGGCTCTAATCCAAAAATAGCTTTCTTGATATTTTTGGCTACCAGAACAGAACCAATCATACTTAGCACTAAGGCTGCCAATAAAGCATAGAAAACATTTCTAGCCCCATGCAGCACACTGTTATAAATATCATCGATATAAAAACCTACAGAAACAAAACCAATCTGCAGCTGTTTTCCCGTAGCAAAGATTGGCACATTTGCCCGCAGAGACAGAGCCAAACTTCCCTTGGCGATATAGATGTACTCTTGACCTCTTAACACTGGATCACGATACAGGTTACTTAAGGGTGTACCTAAATTTTCTAAGATGGGATGGGATAAACGAATCTGCTCCATATTTGAAATTACAATAAAGGCTGCACCTGTCTTCAGACGAATTTTTTCCGCAAGCGGCTGCAATACCTCTGATGGATTTGCTTCAATAATATTCGCTTGTACCTCTGGCATTTCTGCAATGGACCGACCAATCGTTAAAGCCTTATTACCAATATCAGCTTCAATTTCATGATAAATATGATATATAACCAAGGCACCAGCCATGGTCAAGACCAGGCAGACCATGCCTACCGTTAATAGCATAATCTTATACTGCAAGGACATTCTAATTTTTTTGTTATACAAGAAAACCACCCCATGACTGCATAACATTCCACATGACTTGCCTTGTTCCTGCTTCAATGAGGTGATTTCCTTATTTATCCTAGCTGAATACAAGTAAGATTCAGGGGGTATGAGAACCCTCTGAATCTTACTCTTGCTCTATACAGGTTTACGAATAACATCCAGTATTGTACCATCACGATATTCTACTACACCCACAACTTCATCTGTTACCGGAATGGATTCTGGTTTGCCAGTTAAATCATAAGCAATTTGCTGCAATTCTTCGATGGACATGAGAGGAATGTTGGCACTCTTTAAGTTCTCAAGAACATCCTTGCGCCTAGGGTTCACTGCAACTCCCCGCTCGGTAACGATAACATCAACAGTTTCCCCCGGAGTTACAATTGTGTGAACTCGATCTAATACCATCGGTAAACGCCCTCGTAAGAGAGGTGCGACCACGATAGCAAGACCCGCGCCTGCTGCCGTATCACAATGACCGCCTGAAGCTCCCATAATAACACCATTGGAATTGGTAATTACATTTACATTAAAATCAACATCTACTTCCGTAGCACTTAAAATCACTACATCCAGCTTATTGACAATTGGCCCCCTATTATGAGGATTGGCATAATAAGATGCCGACATCTCCAAATGATTTGGATTATTGCGCAAAGAGTCAATCGAAGGAATATCAAAATCCTGGACGTCAAACAACGTTTTAAACAAACCCTGATCAAGCATTTCAATAAAAGGAGCTGTAATGCCGCCTACCCCAAAACTGCCAACAATACCTTGGACAATCATTTTCTCTTTAATAAATTGCGCTGCCGCTAAAGAAGCACCGCCACTCCCCAATTGCAGAGAATAATCATTTTTAAAGTAACCCGAATATTCGATAACACTGGCAGCATATTCAGCAATAATCAGTTCTTTAGGATCTTTGCTAATCCGCAAGGCCCCTGAAGCGATCCCCTTTGGATCACCAATGGCATCCACGGCAACAATAAAGTCTACATTGATCTGAGGGATACTGATGGGATACAAAGGATGAGGTACTAAATGATCAGTAATCGCAACCACCTGATCGGCATATGCAGCATCACACATGGCATATCCCATAGAACCACACGCCGATTTCCCCTCAATACCGTTTATATTACCATAAGTATCGCAGGCTGGTGCCCCAATAAAAGCCACATCAATGGCAAGCTCTCCCGCCTCAATGGCTCTAGCACGTCCGCCATGCGAACGAATCAATACGGGTTTCTTTAAGTATTTACCGGAAGTAAATAATTCTCCCAACTTACCACGGCCACCACTGGTTTCAATTGCCGTAATTACCCCTTGCTCAATATACGGAATAATCGCATCGTGAGTACTGGTCAAAGAGCTTGCTGCCAGGGTTAAATCTTTAATCCCCTTACGGGCAATAGCTTCTACTACCATATTAAGTACATAGTCACCGTTGCGGAAATGATGGTGAAAAGAAATTGTCATACCGTTTGTAAGGCCCGTTGCTTCAATAGCCTGCTCAATAGATTTTAATACTTTTTCCGAACGAGGTTGATTCACCTTAATTTTAGGTCCGACAATCCGCCCCGTAGGATTAGCGGCAAAAGGTCCATTGTATAACTTTACTTCCTTAAAACCGGGAATTACTAGAGGAATATCTCTACCTGCCTGATTAATCATTGGATTTGCCTCCCTTTCGCAAGCCAAGAGCTGCTGCATAAGCAATTACCCGTTCGGCCCGAGTCACTACTGGAACATCGATCATTTTGCCGTTTAATGCGATAACTCCTGAATTGCGTGCTTTTGCTTCTTCATAAGCTGCAAGTACCCGTTCTGCCAAATCAATTTCTTTTTCACTGGGCGCAAAAATTTTATATAGCAGTTTTATTTGGCGAGGATTAATGACAGACTTACCATCAAAGCCCATTTCCTTAATTCTCATGGTTTCTGCAATAAAACCCTCTTCATCATTTACATTGGTAAATACCGTGTCAATAGCCTGTATACCAGCAGCCCGGGCCGCTAATATCAGCTGGGACCTCGCACCAAACAACTCAGCCCCGTGAGAGGATCTGGTCGTCTTTAAGTCTGCAAGAAAATCTTCCGCACCAATAGCAAGAGCTACCATCCGCGGACTGGCAGAACAAATTTCATAAGCCTTCATCAAGCCTTTGGCTGTTTCAATGGCAGCCATCATTTTGATAGTACCGTGAGGAAAGCCATTTTTCGCTTCTGCCTCGGTAATAATCTCATCAATCATCTTGATTTCTTCTGCAGTTTCAGCTTTAGGCAAACGGATCAAATCTGGCTTGGCAGGTAAGATAACCGCCAAATCGTCTTTACCATAAGGTGTGGTAATGTGATTAATTCGTACCGCTACCTCACAAGGATATTTAATATATTTAATGGCATTATGCACCAGTTGCCTTGCAGCATCTTTTTCACTGACTAATACAGAATCTTCTACATCAAAAATCACAGTATCTGCTTTATAGATACCGGCATTTTGCAGCATGCCTGGATTATTACCAGGTACAAACATCATGGCTCTACGCAATTTTTCCATAATAATCCTCCTATTCTTTTAGGGCTCTATAAATAAGTAGATGCAGCAAGGTATCAAGCTTAACCGCTCTCAGTACATCTATTGTCCTAAGGCTGCCTGCCGAAAAGCTCTTGCCAAGAATAAAATATTATGCTTGAACCTTTTCCGCCTTACATCTGGCAATTGCCGTCAGTACCCTTGCCTTAATGGTACAATCCAATGCACCTCGATCATTAGCATTAATTTGTACATCAGACAGCCCCTGCTCCTGCACCAATTTTACAATCAATGCCTCAATATGACGTCCATATTGCTTAACTACGGGACTCGTCAATTGTACAACAATACCGCTGCCACTCTCAGCAGGAGAAACGGTAACCATAATATCGCTGGATTCTAACGTACCGGCCTGACTTGTTCCTACTATCGTCATTGATTTAAACCTCCATCACTATTCTCATTACCATAATCCTATCACTTATCACTAGTTACTGCTAATATCAAGCAAATTAAATACTGAGAATAACTCATCTCTATAATATTATTAAATCATTAAATATTCAGTCAGAGAAGATTTTGTTCATTTCGGTCATTATATTATTAAATAAAATAATAAAACACTCAATAAAAAAGGCCGCTATATGGTTACACCACAACAAAACAGGGAAATAATTTTACGCTGTTCTTGACAACAACATCAAATTGTTTCCCTGGATCAACATTTGAGGTTCTATCTCTTCTTTTCTTCTGGCTTTGCCAGCATCAAATTTATATGACAGTATCCACCTGGCGTCTTTTGCAAATACTTCTGATGATAATCTTCTGCTGCATAAAAATTTCTTACAGGCTCCACCTCTACCACAATAGGCTCCCGATAAGCAGACTGCTGTTCTTTGATAAATGCTAAAATAATTTCTCGTTCTTCTTCATCGGAGTAATATACACCACTCCGATATTGAGTCCCTCGATCCGGCCCCTGACGATTAAGAGTCACTGGATCAACAATTCTAAAAAAATGCTCCAGTATTTTCGTTAGAGGCAACAGCGTCTCATCATAAGTTATTTCACATACTTCTGTATGTCCTGTCGTCCCTGAGCAGACTTGCTGATAAGTAGGATTTTCCCTTTGCCCCTGTCCATATCCTACCTTACTACTTACTACACCCTTGAGCTGCTGAAAATAAGCCTCAACACCCCAAAAACAGCCTCCCGCCAGCCAAATCTTTTTCATGATTATTCAAGACCTCCTTATATTTGCATACTGTCCTGACTACTCTTTTCCAGTAAATATTTTTCCATCTTTCGGTGAGGTCCGGCAAAAGAAAGTCTCGACCATTCCTGGCGCTTCATCCATTGAAGATGTTTCCCGACAGGTATCTGATTCCCTGCTTTGACGATACAAGAATAAAAAGAAATATCCCATTGACGATGGCTAAAAGTGTGAGTACATTGCAATAACAATCTTTCCATTTCAATTTCCTGGCCTGTTTCTTCCCGCAATACCTTGCGGAAGGTATCCATAGCATCTTCTTCCTTGATAATTTCTACTGTAGGAAATTCCCACATTCCTGCCAATAATCCTTTATTCGGCCGCTGATGCAGTAAGAAAGCGTCGCCTTGACGAATAACTCCTGCCAATAACCGTACTTCCTTGGGCGGCACTTTCTTCTTCTTAACCGGTAACTGCCCTTCTACGCCTTGGTGCTTTGCACAACAATAACTTTCCAATGGACATACAGCGCACCGAGGTGTTTTAGGAATGCATATGGTTGCACCTAAATCCATGAGTGCCTGATTAAAGTCTCCCGGTTGATCTTCCGGCATTTCATCATTGACTAATTTACGAATAATCTTTTTTGCCCCAGGCGTCGAAATATCTTCTTCAACACAATATAAGCGGCTAAAAACACGTAAGACATTACCATCAATAGCAGCTTCTTTTTTATTATAAGCAATGCTTAAAATAGCCCCTGCCGTATAATCACCAACACCAGAAAGACTGGTAATCTGTTCTTTGGTCTCTGGTACTAGCCCGCCATAGGACTGCTGTACTTCCCGGACCCCTTGCAGCAAATTTCGTGCTCTTGAATAATAGCCTAATCCTTGCCAATGACGAACCACCTCTTCTTCTTCGGCCGCTGCCAAGCTTTCTAAGGTTGGAAAACGTTCCATCCATCGCTCAAAGTAGGGTTTGACAGCCTCTACTCGCGTCTGCTGCAGCATAACCTCAGAAACCCAGATCCTATAGGGATTTTTATCTTTGCGCCATGGTAAATCCCGCTTACAATCGTTATACCATGCTACTAATGTTTTTGCGATGCTCATTCCTTGCTCCTTATTTCCTTGAAGGTGTCTATAGAGTAAATCTTTCACCTGTACTTTATATAGTTTACTATATTACAGCATGTTACACAAAAATTTTAAATAAGTGTTTACGTCTATCAGAAATATAAAAATACTAAATAAGCAGAAGTTTCATACTCTACTTGTTAAAAGCATTTGATTTTGCTTATAAATACTCCAGATTTGTTATATAATCAGTTACTATTTGGTAAACTTATATTTTAAGACTAAATAATACCCCTAATTTAATAAATTTTGGCAAAGAATAAAAAACAATAGAACAAGGATATTGGCTGTAAACATCTAATTATAATATTGAAGATTAACGAAAAGGAGGCGTATGATGAAAATTTTATTTTGGGATATTGATGGTACCTTATTAAAAACAGCCAAAGCTGGCCTGTATGCTTTTGAGGAAGCAATTGAAGCAACCTTGCATACACAATTCGACTTCACAAAGATTAAGACTGCCGGTATGACTGACTATTATATTTCCTACCAAGTACTTCTGATTGCAACTGGACGTGAACCTCCTATCCGTGAAGTTTGTAAGCTAATTGAACACTATGAAAAAGTATTGCCACATCATTTAGCAGCAAATCTCGGACATCTTACACCATCAGTAAAAGATATTTTAAGCTACCTGCATCATCGTCAAGATTATGCTTCTCTACTTCTGACAGGCAATACAGAATTCGGTGCTAAGGCTAAACTTAGACATTATGGATTGGATGAATTCTTCAATTTTTCATCTAGTGCCTTTTGTAATAATTGTTTCAACCGTACAGAAATTTCTGGTCAAGCCCTTGCTATGGTAAAGAAAAACTATCCCCATGTAGGCCTTAATCAGATTTATGTCATCGGTGATACTCCCAACGATATTGATTGCGGTAAAGCGATTGGTGCCCGGACTATTGCCGTAGCTACGGGCATGTATTCTTTAGAAGAACTACAGGACCATTCTCCTTGGTGGGCTGTAGCTACTCTGCCATCACCTATAGAGTTTGAGGAATATTTAGAGAAATAACGCAAACAAACCACTGATCAGCATAATAACGTTCTTAACCCTCCTCCTATCAGGGATACTATGACGTGGGGGATATTTCTCGTATTATTCTTTGGTGTACCTTCCTCAACCTTGTAAATTTATTTTAGGAGGTCTTACCATGAACAATGTAATAGAACTATTAAAAAAACATGTATCTGTACGAAAGTTTACAACGCAGCCTGTTGACGACGATTTACTGAAAGAAATTATAAAAGCAGGACAACAAGCCTCTACTTCCAATCATATTCAAGCCTATACTATCATCAGGGTCAAAGATAAGGCGAAAAGAAAAGTCATCGCTAAACTAGCAGATAATCAAGCCTGTATTGAAGAAAGTCCTGTTTTATTAGTTTTCTGTGCTGATTTAAACAGACTGGGGAAAGCCTGTAGAATGAATCAGAAAAAATTCGAAAGCGGTTATACGGAAAACTTTATTCTAGCTACTGTAGATACCAGTTTGGCAGCGCAAAATATTATGATTGCAGCAGAATCAGTAGGTTTAGGAGGCGTATATATCGGTGCATTACGCAATAATCCCGAAGATGTTTGTGAATCTCTGAATCTACCGCATAATGTTTACCCTGTCTTTGGCATGTGCCTGGGTTACCCTGAAATGAGAAATAAAGTAAAACCCCGCCTTCCCTTATCCTTAGTCTTTAAAGAAGACAGCTATCATACCGAACGGGATGAAGAGATCCTAAAAGAATATGACAACAGTATCAGAGACTATTATATCGCTAGGACCAATGGCGAAAGAAGCAATACCTGGACAGAAGGTATGTCTACCTTTTTGAAAGATAAGCAGCGGCCTCATATGAGAGAGTTCTTGAAAACGAAAGGTTTTGAAATGAAATAATATTGCCAATGATAAAGACCCCTATAGAAGAAAAGTGCGGCCATCTCAAAAATAATTCCAATGTATTAATTCCATTTGAGTGGTCTGACCACTAAGCCATACTTTCTATTGAATAGAGGAGGCTTATTATGTTGATTTATGCTCACCGTGGCGCACGAGGCTATGCCCCTGAAAATACCATGTCTGCTTTTCAGCAAGCTATTATTTGTAAAGCAGATGGTATTGAACTGGATGTGCAGGTAACGAAAGACCGGCAGCTTATTATTTGTCACGACCATACAATTGATCGTACTAGTAATGGTTCCGGCTGGATTAAAGATTTAACTTTAGCACAGATCAAGGCATTTGATTTCGGCTCCTGGTTTTCTCCTTCCTTTGCCAACGAATCCATTCTTACTTTTCAAGAATTTTTTGGCTGGTATGTAACCACCCCTTTGCTTTTAAATATTGAAATTAAGAATGGGCCGATAGTTTACGAAGGCATAGAAGAACAACTCATCAGCATTATGAAAAATATTAGTCCTAGGAATTTTGATCTTTACCAGCGAATTATCATCTCTTCTTTTTATCATCCTTCTTTAGTTAAAATAAAGCAATTAGACCAACGTTTTAAAACAGGCGTACTATTCGATGACCGTCCAGTTGATATTCTTAGTCTAATCCAGCAAACAAACGCCGATTACCTGCATCCACACTGGCATTATCTCGAAAGCAATTGGATCGAAACAGCTCATAAAGCAGGTATCGGTATTAACAGCTATACTATTAATACCCAGGAAGAGTTTGATTTTATCCTTGCTGCCAATATCGATGGAATCTTTAGTGACTATCCTGACCGTTGGTTGTTAAAGCCCTTAAGATAATAAACGCTGCCCTATTTCTTTTGCAAAAAATGCGAAGATTTGCTCTTTTCGGTATGAGAAGCACTGTACAACTCGCCTGCAGTATTTCTCACACCGGAATAGTTTAGCACTTATCCTCCTCTGCACAAATTAAAACAAATACATTCTGTCTAATCCAGATTAACTCTAAAATTAATAAAAAAATATGTCCAGGTGCACTTTAAAATCACCCAGACATATCTATAAGATTACAATACACATGGGGACATTATAGCAGTCCCTTTTTTTATATGCTTAAAACTTTACACCCAATTCAGCCTTCCATATTTTAGAATCATTGGCGTTATTGGCTGCAACTGTATCATCAATTAGCATTCTTTGCACATAAAAAGTGGTGGTCGGTGAGAAAGCATAATTGATACGGGCATCCCAGATTTTTTCAGGATGATTAACATTTTTACCAGCAGCCCCCTCCAACATAGCAAAGCGATTGAATATTGCATTTTTTTCAGCATCAATATATTGAAGGGAAACATTCCATTGACCTAATTTGGCTGGAGCTTGGTCTCCGTACACAAACTTGCTTGTCCAAAAGCTTCCATCAGTATCAGCACTATTATCTGCATATTGAAGATACATTCCAACTTTTGGGCTCAACATTGTTCCCACATTAGCAAAAGTATAGGTCAACAACGTTTTACCAGCAATTCTATTCCTAAAATCTGCATAACCTACCGTGTAATCAATCTTATTAACCTTGCCGTTGACACTCAAAGAGGCAAAATCCGCATTTGTAAAGTCAGACGCCGATTTATTACCCCATCCTGTAAAGCCAGTCATAGTAACGCCTTGATAAAACCGACCATATTGAGCAGTAGCTACGCCATTCACACCTAACCCATTTAACTTATAACTGACCTTACCGCCAGTATAACTATAAAAAGTACTATCCATAATAATATTCATAGGGTCAACAACAAGTGCCTGTTGTCCGATTGTAAAACTACCTGCGCCATTACCGATCTTAGTAGTATAATATGCCCTGTCAATGTTGAAGGAATTATCTGATCCAGTAGTAGTCCAGGAATCATTAAAAAAATCATTTTTATTCGGTGTTTTCGTTACAAAACGCAACCCTACATACGAATTCGTATCAATTACTGATTTTGCATCCAACCGAATACGAGATTGAGTCAAATCAGCAGTACTCTTTCCCACTTGATCATAACTTGTGGATTTATAACGAAGGCTGAACAGACCGGAAAAATTCAATTTTGATTTTTCTGAATCTTTCGGTTTTGACCTTTCCAATTGAACGATCCTTTTCTCAAGTTCTGCAACTTTATCTTCCTGCGTATTGGCAGTTTCATTTTCGGCATAGATATTTGAGTTTAAAGCCAAGATAAATAAGAACGTTAGTAACATACTCTTTTTCTTATACATGCTATTGTGCCTCCTCTAATATCGGGTATGATCTCAGAAACTAAGATAACAAGGCTAACTATATGATTTTTTTGTTTTCGGCCCAAAGAGAGCAACCGTAATTGCACCTACCAGCCAGCTCCCGGCGATAAAGTAAAATACAGACTGATATCCATGTCCGGTATAAATATAAGCAATTACAAGTGGTCCGAAGGCATTTGATAAACGGCCGATGCCGTATGATAGGCCTGTCCCCAATGACCGTACCTTTGTGTCATACAACTCAGGTGAATATGCATAACCAAGGGCTGTAAAACCCCGCTCAAATAAATTCACAATGAATCCAAATACCACAATCATAATAGGATTAAATGTGAGTCCATAAAAGAGGCCGCTCACACCAATAATAGTTCCAAAAGCTACAAGACACCATTTACGTTCAAAGCGATCGGTAACCATGGATGCCAAAAGTGGTCCCAGTGGAGCCCCTATGGTACTCAATGCTACATAGAATATGGACTTTTCAACACTAAACCCCTCTTTGGCCAAAAGCATTGGTGCCCAGCTTGAATAACCAAAAAATCCGATGGTCTGTGTTACCCACACTATAGTAAGAAGTACTGTTGTGCCAAAATATTTTCGTTGAAACAAAGCTGCTAACGGCGTCTTGTCTACTTTTACTTCTGGCACGACTGGTGAAGGAACGGTTAACTCTCCTTTCTCCTTACTTACTTCACTCTCGATATATTTCAAAACTGTATCCGCTTTATCATATTCCCCACGGCTCTCATACCAACGTGGTGATTCAACCATTTTTTTATTAAACAGCAAGTATATAATCCCCAGGGAACCCCAGATGAAGACAAGGCGCCACGCCCAAGGAGCCAAAGGGACAACTGCACTTGCAATTAAATTGGTAACTGGCGTTCCGCATATCCCTATACATATAGCATAGGCTTGATATTTTCCCCGAAATCTTGCAGGGTAAATTTCATTAACATATATGACTGCCACAACTGTCATTGCTGTCAGTCCCGCAGAAGTAATAATCCGGCAAATGCCAAGGGACCATATATCCCACGTGAAGGCACTTAAAGCAGAAAACAGGGAGAACCACAGAGTGGTTATGGTCAAGGCTTTACATCTTCCATAACGGTCTGCAAGCACCCCGCCTATCATAGACCCAAAGAACATTCCCAAAAAAGAAAGGGATGTCACATATGCCACTACATTAACAGTGACACCCCATTCTTTAATCAATCTTGGTACAATTGCAGAAAAAGAATTAATATCGGCAAACTCAAAAAAATAGGCAAATGATACCGCAAATAATAGATACTTGTGAAATGAAGATATCGGTAACCGATCTAAGCGATTAGCGGCATTTGAATGTTCCATTCTGTCTCCTTCTCTTATCTTTATTTTTACTCTATCTGCATTTCTATAAGACACCTCATGAAAACCAGCTTTATCTCATTTGGCTTTCATTTTCATAATAAACTACGTTCTCTTCCTGCAGCGTCTTTCGCAATCCATAAAAATCAAGACTCAACTCTCCTCTTGCGATCTTAGCCTTAGTGCTTTCTTCTTTTAATCCTCTGCGCTGCGAAGACTCCAGTGCAAACTTTGCATCACCTTTTCTAATAACCACAACGCCATCGTCATCAGCCATAATAATGTCTCCTGGCTCTACTTGTGTTCCACCACAAATCGCAGGGGCATTTACCCAGCCTCCCTTGTTTTTTGTGGTTCCTTGAGAATGAATCGCTCTAGTCCAAATGGGGAATTCTAATTGGCGAATTTGCGCCACATCGCGAATTCCTGCATCAATTACAACACCGATAACACCGCGTTTGATTAGAGCATTGACAATAAGCTCGCCAATCATGCCAAATACACTTTGACCAATTGTCGTTATTACCAGCACATCTCCAGGTTTACACACTTCAACCGCCGCATGAATCATCAAATTGTCGCCAGCAAAACAAGTCACGGTTACAGCTGGACCGCAAATTGCGGCACCCTGAATAATCGGCTTAATTTCATGATTCATAATTCCAATTCTGCCCTGAGCTTCATATACTGTCGAAACATCAAATTTTGACAACTCTTCAACAAGTAGTACGTCAGGTTTAACTATATTTTTTACTATATATTTTTCCATTAGATAAATTCGCCTCCAACATATGGATAAAACCTACTAAAAGTTTCTGCATACCGGTACTCATTATTTCCTGAGCATCTGCGGGCATGGTTTCCTCTCATTTTAGCCCGTTCTGCATAATACTCAATTAAATGCTTCTGTGCCTTAAAGCACTGCATGGCAGCTTCTTTTTGTGGATACGTTTCTGTAATGTCAATGATAACTTCTGGTTTAAAGTTGGAGACCTCAGTCTGGTGAGGTTCAAAACCGAATATACGTGCTTGTTTGGCAGTCGGATATCCTTCCATTTTTACCCCGTTTGATATAGAAAGCACACTGGCTTCCCAAACATATTTAGATACATTGCCATGATCAGGATTAAATGCATCCTTTTCCCCATGGGTTACGATATGATGAGGTTTAACTTCCCTGATCTTACGCACCATTCGATCCATGCGTTCGGCAGTAAACTGCATATGATAGTCTTCAAAATCCCAAAATTCAACATCTTGAATGCCAAGGTGCTGAAGTGCCTGCTCAACTTCATTATGGCGGAGTTTTTTCACAGTATCTGCCGTCTGGCCTTCAAGCTTCCACAAATCATTGGACTCACCTCTAACACCATAGCTTAAAATGACAAGTGAAACATTCGCACCATGTTTGATATACTTAGCAATCGTACCACCCGCGCGCCAGACAAAATCTGCAGCATGAGCACTTACCACCAATACATTAACGTTTTTATCGATCATCACTTACACCTTCCGTTTAAATATTTTAGCCTTCCACCAAATATGTAGGATTTGTTACAAACATTTTTCTGATCTCTTCAGCCGAAAAACCATTCTGCAACAAGTTAGCTGCAAACAATTGTAAGCCTTCATCCGGGTACATGCCTTGCGGCTGACCAAGATCAGTGGAGATGATACACTTGTCGGCACCAATATATTTAATTTCCTCATATGCAGCCTCCCAGGTAGTTTTACCTGTCTCCGGCGTAGTAAAGCAGTGCTCCATGTAAGCCCCCATCTGGGCAAGTTCTTTTTGTTCTTCTTTAGAAATAGTAGTTGAAGGAAAATCAGGGTGAGTAACAATGATTTTTTTGACCTCACGATCCTTAGCAGCCTTAACCAGTGCGAAAACTTCCTGCTTGCCTATGTGCCCGGTAGCCAATATAAGATTATAATAGGCGATGATATCTAAGATTTGTAACACACTTGCTTTTAACTGCCCATTCTCTAACAGACTGATGCTGCTTTGCGTCTTGCCCTGGGCGACCATTTCCATCTGCAGTTTTGCCCAGTAAGGCATTTTCTCCGGCTTATGAATTTTGAAATGCTCCTGTTCGTTGGATGCATCTACTGTAGGCATCCAAACCAATTTAGCCCCGGCGCGTGCTGCCATCTCTACCGCTGCCCAATTCAATCCACCTGCTGCATTATTCAAACTAATGGCACCTACCGCATTGATTCCAGGATAAATTGCATTTATTAATTTTGCCCTGTCAGCAGTGCAGAAATAGTGAGACTTAATTACATAACCTTTCATCCCACTTCTTTGAATTCGTTCTCCCATCGCAAGATCATCCAGTTTCCTTGCCATAACATCTGGACCTGTATGAACATGCAGGTCATATGCTCCTTTTAACAATTCCATTGCATCCATACGACACTCTCCTTTTGTTCACAATATTGTTGAACATTTTTGTTCGCAATTACAATTTACACCACATTTCCTTACATGTCAACAAAATAATCCAAACATTCATTATAATTCAAACAATTTATTTCAGATGTAAAACTAAAAAAAGCCGCACTCATATGAGTGCGGCTTGCCTATTACACTAGTAATAGTTTTCCATATTAAATTATAGCAAATACTGATAATTCTTGGTAATCGTTTCTCTTACATTAACAATATGATTTCGCACAGCTTCTTCAGCAGCAGTTTCATCTCTCAATTTTAATGCTTCATAAATCTTTTCATGTTCTGCATAAGAAGCTTCGTTTCTCCCTGGTACTAGAATGGTACGGAATTGGTATCGGATCAACTGCGTCCTTATCATATTGATCAGTTCGACAGCTTGAACATTCTTTGCAGCTTTATACATCTCTTTATGAAAACTTTTATTTAAAATTGAATACTCATCAAGTTTATTACTCTGCAGTTTACCCTTCATTTCATCTAAAATACTTTTTAGTTTTTCAAGTTCAGATTCACTAATTTTTTTAGCTACTGACCTCGCTACCAGCCCTTCAAGAACCTCTCGGATTTCCAAGTAATTCATTACCTCGTCCAAGGTAAAAGATTTAATACTTGCCCCTTTATTATTTTCAATAGTTACGAGATTTTCTTGCTGTAGTTTTAAAAGAGCTTTCTTGATCGTGCTTCTGCTTACTTCTATTAATTCCGCAAGTTGGACTTCAGTTAATTTTTGCGCTGGCTTATACTCACCTTCCAATATCTTTTGTTTTATATATTGATAGGCAATATCTGTTTGTCGACTCATTTTACAACCTCATTCAATTTTTTTGTTTATCTTTTGCCAGAACATTATCGTTCAACAAAATCTACTGTAAAAAATATACACCTTGATGGAAAAGAAGTCAATCACCATCTTTTAAAGCAGCTTTCTTAGCGGAATTGACGGCTCTAAAATAAAAATAATACCTTGGCAGATACCAATGGTATTATTTCCAAAGATACAATTCATTTCGTCTTAATTGGCAGCACCAGAATTAAAAACCTCCGCTTTTTCATCCAATAACTGAGCCATCGAACTTAATTCTTGTACTGTTTGTGCCATATGTTCAATAGCTGCTGCCACCTGAACAATACCATCTTCTACCTGGGTAACTTGATTATAATTTGATAAGTTATCCTTTTGAATTGTAGTTAATATGGTACTGATTTGCGTGATTGATTCACCGCTGTTGGTCGCAAGTTTGCGGATTTCCTCCGCAACCACACTAAATCCCCGCCCCTGTTCTCCAACCCTAGCTGCTTCTATAGCAGCATTAAGCCCCAGCAAATTGGTTTGGCTGGTAATTCCTTTGATAATACCTAACACTCGATTGCTTTCATTTACTCTCGCCTGAGACTCCTCCGCAGCTTTAGATAAAGCATGAGTAATACTCGTTATCTCCTGGGATTGCGCGGTGACTTCTTCTGCCGTACTGGCTAAAAGGCTGATATTGTTAGATAAATTTTTAGCCATTTCTTTCATAGCTTCCTGACGTTCTACAGTCTGGGTAAAAGAAATTGCTCCAATGGTTTCCCCCTGGCTATTTTTCACAGCGCCTGCTGTAGATATAAAGGGTATACCTCTCACAGCTTTGTCAACTCGCATGATCAATCGCGGCAGCTTATCGTGAATAATTCTGTATAGACCTGTTCCTGCTCTCAGCTTGGAATAAATTTCTGTCTTAAGATCTAGATTTTTGCTTGCTCTGTACAACAAAATTTGCTCTCGATCAGTAAGTGCAACACCTATCTCATTACCCAAAATCGACTGCATAATAGGCAGAGCAAAAGCCAGTTTATCCAGAATCTCCTGATCTTCCTTATTCATTTTTCTCACCATCTCATCATTTATTTTACGCAAAATACTACATACCAAATATGCATTTTCTAATAATAGACTTTAAATATTGTGTAACAAAATTGTCGTCAAACTTGTCTTAATAATATCTATTATTTCGAAAAATGTCAATATACGTTAACTTCTTAAAATATCCTTCTATAATTTCACTTCAAACGATTGCATGCGATTTTTTATTGTATACAAAGAAGACCTACAAGTTCAGCTCGTAGGTCTTCTTTGTATACCTTGCGCTTTATAATTTCTTCATACTTAGGGCAACTATTCTAAAATTATATCCTCTAATCTCCGCTTTGGTACGTGGTGTTCCTGCTTCGTATCCCGCCAGTATTTAATATCCTCTCCCTCTTGAATTTCATCAATTACGACGATCTCTTTTGGTTTACCCAATGCTAAAACGATTAAAATTTCATACTGATCAGCAATATGCAGTGCTGCCCGCAATTCATCTCTCCGAACGTTCTGAATGATACATCCACCCAAATCCATTGATCTTGCCCCAAGTAAAATACTTTGTGCCGCAATACCGTGATCAATGCTGCTCGATCCAATATTATTATCCCGAAGAATAACGATATAACCAGAAGGTCTTTCACCTTCTTCTGGTCCTGCCCAGTCTTTCAGATAACCTGCCCATAGTAAGTGAGGAAAAATCTTTGCATTCTTCTCTTTATCTCCTGAAATGATATATTTGAGGGTTTGTCTATTAGCTTCCGAAGGAGATAATCTTGCATAGTTTACCAATTCAAGCAACCTATCATGTGAAATACTGTGCTCTTCATAAAAACGACGATAAGATCGATTGGAAACAATTAAATCATAAAACATTGGTTCCATGCCCCCCAATTAATATTTTAAAGGTTGATTCTATATTAATAGATTA
The DNA here is from genome assembly GCA_963526485.1 of uncultured Pelosinus sp. Lineage (GTDB taxonomy): Bacteria > Bacillota > Negativicutes > DSM-13327 > DSM-13327 > Pelosinus. Next base: position 260,722 of record CAURNS010000004.1, on the reverse strand, counting down.
TCATCCTCTATTTAAGATATCTTTTTTATCCATCACTAAACTGCCACTAGTCTTCTTTATATTCCTAAATACGTCATCAGTCCATCCATAAAATCCGGCATTAACGTCGAGGCCAGCAATAGCAGTGTCAATAAAATTAATACGACAGTAAAAGCCCAGGAAACCATATTATACCATGACGAATTCACGTAATTGCCCATAACGTTTTTATTGCTGGCGATAAGTACCATAAAAATAAGAATAGGTGGCAATAAGACCCCATTGATCACCTGTGAGGTAAGCATAACTTGGTATAAAGATAAATCAGGCCATAAAACTAAAGCCGCACCAATAACAATTAAAGCAGTATATAAGCCAAAAAAAGCAGGTGCTTCTTTATACGTTTTGCTAACACCACGTTCAAAACCTAAAGCTTCACATACAGCATAAGCGGTACTAAGTGGTAAAATGAATGCTGCCAACATAGAGGCTCCTAACAGACCAAAGGAAAATAGCATACTGGCGTACTCCCCAGCCATCGGTTTTAAAGCCAAAGCCGCATCCTTTACTGTTTCAATTGAAATGTGATTCACATATAAGGTGGCTGCCGTTGCTACTATGATAAAAAAGGCAATTAGCCAGGTAAAAAAAGCACCAAACATAACATCCCAAAAGGTATACTTGTAATCTTCAGCTGTAATTCCCTTATCAACAATAGATGCCTGAACATAAAATTGGCCCCAAGGTGTAATGGTAGTGCCAATGACACCAATTGCCATAATTAGAAAATCAGTATCTCGAAAAAAGGTAGGCGTGACAGATGCCGCTAAAACTTCTCCCCAGGGGGGATCTATAATAACACCTGATATAACATAACTTAAAAAAGTGGCACACAACACCAGAAAAATTTTTTCAATTTTACCATAATCCGCTTTGAGAACCAGCCACCAAATTAATACGGCCATAATCGGCACTGCAATATATTTGCTTACACCAAAAATTTCAAAGCTAGTTGCGATACCAGAGAATTCCGATGCTGTAGTGCCAATATTAGCAATGAGCAATACACTCATGGCAAAAAAAGTCCATTTAACACCAAATAATTCACGGATTAAATCCGATAAACCCCGTCCTGTAACAGCCCCCGTTCTAGCTGATATCTCTTGGGCAATAGCTAAGCAAATACTGCTGACTAATACTATAAACAATAAGCCATATCCATACTTTGCCCCTGCAGCAGCATAGGTAGCAATGCCGCCAGCATCATTATCAGCAAAGGCTGTGACAATTCCTGGACCCATAACAGCTAAGAATAGACCGAACCGTTTCCGCATATTTTTTATTACCGCCATTGTTACCGCCCCCGTCCTGCCGTTTTTCGTAAAGCAAACCAGGAGTATGTATCTAGTTTGCCGCGTTCAGGCATTAATATATCCAGTACGTCATCTACTGTAACGATTCCTACCATAATGTTATTTTCATCAACCACTGGTACAGCTAGCAAGCTATATTTATTCATAACTTCAGCTACCTTTTGCTGATTATCTTCATCCTGTACGATAGCTACCTTTGTATGCATAAGATCTTCCAATGTGGTTTGGGGGGCAGCAACGATTAATTCTCTCAAGGAAAGAACCCCTTGCAAATGCTCCGCTTCATCCATAACATATAAATAGTAGATGGTTTCTGCTGTTGGTGACAATTCCCGCAATTGATTAATGGCTTCTTCAGCCGTAATATGGGAAGGAAAAGCGATAAACTCGTTGGTCATCAAGGCCCCAGCAGTGCCTTGCTCATACTGCATAAGTTCTCTCACATCTTCGGCATCATCTGATTCCATCAATTGCAGCAGACCCTCGGATTTCTCTGCAGGCAGTTCAGCAAGGATATCGGCAGCTTCATCCGGCGACATCTCTTCTAAAATATCAGATGCCCGCTGTGCATCCATTTGTTCAATAATTTCTACTTGCGTATCCAAATTCAGTTCTTCTAACGCTTCAATGGCCTGCTGATCATCCAGATTTTCCATGAAATTAGCCCGACGCTTATAATCCATCTCTTCAATCAAGTCTGCAATATCTGCAGGATGGAGTTCAATCAGCTGCTGTTTTACCCGATTAAGCTGTAGATTGGAATTCCAGCTTTCTAACGGTTTGATGAATTCCAAAATCAGCCAATTTTGTTTAAACCTCGTAAATAGAAACTCCAAGCCAAGTCGTCTGAACAAACCGCGTACACCAATATCAACTGCTACTAATACCATGTTCTGCCGTCCTTCTTGTAGGATCCAGGACAAAATTATATCATTCACTCTCACCATTTTTGAGCCTTTTAAATCAATAATCTGTTTATCCAACAACCATTTACTGGCATAAATATCATTTTCGTGCAAAGGAATCGTCTGCCTTAGAGCAAACTCTTCTGTAAGATTCACTCCATAATTCCCACTAAACTTCACCAGTTCAATGGGAATCAGGTTGTGTATTTTATTGGCATATTTAATGCCAATTACTCGCGGATATACATCATCCCATCGTATTGCTATATCTTTAATTCGGCCAATACGATTTCCTGTGCTATCATAAATCGACTGACCAATTAATTTGCTGAAATAAAATTCACCTGATATTTTTATTTCATTCATATTCTAGTCCTCCTTTTATTATCGGAGTCCGCCCTTACATAAAGTGAACAGACACTCCTTACATCTATTTTTCGTTATCATGCTGCCACTACTGGGGCCGGAATCCATAAAACCACCTCCACACATTCATTTTCTCTTGCGCAAAAAAATATAAAAAGACCTTCTGCATCTATAAGAAGGTCTTTTCATGTCGCCATGAGATTGCACTACGACCTTCCCCAATCGTTGAGTTTTGGCACTGCATAACGTAGAGGATTAATGATCCTCAGCCACCTTAAGTAAAACCTTAATTCGGTAATACCTGTTCTACCCATTGGCGTCTTTCGACGTTTCCGGGCAGTGGCCTATGTTTATACAGGAGCCTCACCTAACGAAGAAGTTCTTTACTTATAATTACTGTCTAATCTTCTCACCTTACTATATTATATAATACAGCAATCGCATTGTTCATAAAAAAACAAGAAAAATAGGTAAAAGCCTCCCATTACCGGAAGGCTTTAAAAGCAAATTTAATACATTCACACCTTCCCCACTCGTACGAGTTTTGGCACTGCATAACGTAGAGTACAAACTCAAATCCCTCAGCCACCTTAAGTAAAACCTTAATCCGGTAGTACCTGTTCTACCCATTGGCGTCTCTCGACATTTCCGGGCAGTGGCCTATGTTTATGCAGGAGCCTCACCTAACGAAGAATTATTTATTTTCTACTATGAGCGTACTACCTTTGGCGAAATGTGTCAATAGCTATTTCACATATCGTCAAATGTTTAATTTGGCTATTAATATGTTTTTCTAGGATATAAACGTTCAGCAATAGCAATTATGCCTTTAAAGCTCCCTATATGTCTATATTTATCTCTTTATCTATATTATATACATCTTATTCTTCTATTCACTCACTTCTATTTTCTGGTTGATAAACTAAAATCAAGTATGCCGCAAACCTTATAGAATAAAAAAATGCTTGCTGATTTTACAGCAAGCATTTTTATATTTACAGTGACTTATTTACTTCCGAACCCGCCGTCTCTATCATTAGGTCTCCTTCTGCCTCTTTCGACTTTTTTAGATTTTGAAGTTGGGACAAAAGCATTCCTATGAACATTATGATACATCCCAAAGATTCCTGAAAGCTTAACTTTTCATTTAAGATCAGCCACCCGCCAAGGGCGGCAAAAACAGTTTCCATACTAAGGATAATAGCTGCATGAGAAGGTTGAGCATGCTTTTGGCCAACAATCTGCAAGGTATAGGCGATGCCCACAGAGCAGATCCCGCCGTAAAGAATGGGAACTGCAGCCTGGGAAAGGGTCACTATCCTTATATTTTCGATAAATAAAGCTGTTAGTAAGCTAAGCACTGAGCAAGTAATAAATTGAATACCAGCCAGTTTCAATACATCAACTTTTCGGGAAAAGCGATCAATTACTAAAATATGAATGGTCCAAAAAAAAGCCCCTACAAGTTCAAGTACTTCTCCATAGGAAATAAAAATGCTGTCTTTTACACACAGAAGATACAATCCCCCAACAGCAATCATCGAGCCAATCCAAGTGCTTATACTGACATACTGTTTTAAAAATATTCCTATAAGAGGTACCATAACAATATATAAGCAAGTAATAAAGGCAGCTTTTCCAGCTGTTGTATATAATAATCCAATCTGTTGTAACGAGGCAGCGATAAACAAATTGATGCCCGCTATTAAACCAGCTTTTATTGCATCTTTTGAATTCTGACTTACATCTCTTGGCTTTATTGAGCTGTCTTTATAAAAAAGGATCAGAGGCACTAAAGAAAGACTTCCCAGGGCAAACCTCACACCATTAAACGTAAAAGGTCCTACATATTCCATCCCCATTCGCTGCGCCACAAATGCGAACCCCCAGATGCCTGCAGCTACTAAAAGCAGCAAATTGGATTTAAAGATACTCATAACAACACTCACTTTACTAAATTGTATTTTGATAAGATACAATTTATCACATATAACAGTATTCGTCAAAAAGTCAGCCTGCTTTATATTACATATTTTTTTAGTGTTTGTGATAATCGTTGTATCCCCACGATAATTTTTTCTTCCGACATATTAGAGTAATTTAAACGAAAGGTATTTTCAACACCACCATTGGGAAAAAAGGAATCGCCTGGTACAAAAGCTACATTATTTTTTAAACAGTCCTGTAATAAGTCCATGGCCTTAATATGCTTGGGAAGTTCAACCCACAAAAACAATCCACCCTGGGGATGCGTGAAGCTTACGCCATGCGGCATTGTTTTACTTAACATATCCATCATTACATCACGGCGTTTTCGATATACAGTCACTAACTTTTGTATATGAGCTTCAAAGTCATATACATCCATATAGGTTGCTATCTCCATCTGACTTCTTATTGATGTGCATAAATCAGCACCCTGTTTTATTAATATATATTTCTCAATGAATTTAGCATCGGCCGCAATCCATCCAATACGTAAGCCCGGACAGAAGGTTTTAGAAAAAGTGCTTGTAAAGACAACATTTCCTACTGTATCCATTGATTTTAAAGAGGGAGGAATCTCATTTTCAAAACGTAATTCACCATAAGGATTATCTTCAATAACGGGAATGTTATATTGATTCACTAGCTTCATAAAATCACGTCTGCGCTCTAGTGACCAAGTTTTCCCTGTGGGGTTTTGAAAATCGGGAATCACATAAATTAGCTTGATCTTCTGCCGTGTTGCCAGTATTTTCTCAAGCTCTTCGATAATCATCCCTTCATCATCTGTAGGCACTTCGGCAAAGTGAGGTCCGTAAGCTTTAAAAGCGCTAATTGCCGCTAAATAGGTGGGACTTTCACAGAGCACGAGATCTCCTTCATCCAAAAAGAGCTTGCCAGAAAAGTCCAGAGCCTGCTGTGAGCCACATGTGATTAATATATTATCAGCACTAACGCATGTTTTAAATTTTCCGTTCATTCGCTCTGCTATCTTCTCTCTCAAAGGTCTATACCCTTCTGTGGTGGAATATTGCAAGGCTTCTCTCCCCATGTTCTTCAATACCCTTATGGATATTTCCTTTAATTCTTCTACCGGAAATAATTCGGGAGCCGGTAATCCCCCGGCAAAGGATAACATTTCTTCCCGCTGAGTAAGCTTTAGTATTTCCCTAATTTCCGACGCTCGCAATGCCTCTATCCGTTTTGCAAAAGTAACTGCCATTACCAAGCCCCTCCTACATTTACTATTTTTCTTCAATTTCACTATGAGTAAACTTCTCTTTTAACAAATTTATATAACGCGCAACACCAGCATCATGGCCATTCCCGCCCCCATGGTTACAATGGGAGGCTGGCGATGATAAGCTACGAAAGCCGCAACCATTCCCGCCAGCAGATAATGATTAGAAAAAGTTAGTTCTATATAGCCCCTTGGCGCGAAAAGGGATGGTGCAATCAAAGCTGTAAGCATCGCAGTCGGTACATGTTTTAAAAAACGTTCAAACCAAACGGATACACCTTTACCTCCCAGAAGTCCCACGCTGGCAAAACGAGTTACAAACGTAGCTGCCGCCATAGCAAGGATATTTAAAAAGAATTCAATCCGCATTCTGCTTTCCCTCCAGAAGACTGCCTGCCATAACTGCAATTAAACAGGCAATAATGATATACCATTTACCAGAAATTAAAATAGCAGTTCCAACACTAACCACAACTGCCACAAAGCATACAGCCAGACTAACTTTGTCACGCAAGTGAGGAATCAGTAAAGCTAAGAAGGTTGCTGGCATAGCAAAGTCTAACCCCCAGGAGAGCGGATCACTTATGCGGCTTCCCAGAAAGATGCCGCCAACGGTGGATACCACCCAAGATAAATAACACGTTGCGTTGCTCCCCAACTGATAGGCGCTGCTGTAACAGCCAGTTTGAGCGTGCTGTATTGTTACGGCATAGGACTCATCTGTCATTCCAAAAGAAAGCAGGGCTTTAAAAGGCATAGATAATCCCTTCATATAAGGAGCAAGAGAAGCTCCCATTAAAAGATGACGAAGATTGATTAGCAAGGTTGTAAAGCCAATCATCACCAAACTAGTCCCTTCGACAAACATAGGCAGACAGATAAATTGAGCTGCCCCGGCAAAGACCAATAGAGACATTGCAATGGTCTCCCCCGAACTTAGACCAATGGACTTTCCCAGAATGCCATAGGCTAAACCAACAGGAATAATTCCAAATGTTATAGGTATTGTATCATTTACACCTTTACAAAAGTCCTTTGCTTGCATTGTTACTCCTCCAACACTTTACAGTTTTTTATTTATAATAACTTGCAGGAGTTGAAGTGTAAATATCCAATATAATATATTTAAAATACCAATTATGCTTTTCAAGGAGGTTTGAACCAATGGATATTACCAAAATACTAAATGGCATTCGAATCGAGCAATCTAGCTCAGCACCCATGTACCTGCAGATTGCCAATGGTTTAGCAGCAAAGATTCAAAATGCAACGCTCTCTGCGGGCACTAAACTTCCTCCTGAACGGGAACTTGTCAAATTGCTGGAAGTCAGCCGTACTACCATAATCAACGCTTACAGGCTGCTGGAAGAACGGGGCCTGGTAACAACACGAGTAGGCAGCGGCACTTATGTTGCTGAGCTGTCACTTGCTGATCAGCCGACTGCCACTATTCTTTGGGAACAATTATTTACACCTCAATATAAATCACCCCTGTCATCACTTTTGCGGACTTTAATTGCTACTCCCACGGCAGATGAGACAATTTCTCTTGCAGCCGGCATGCCAGATCCAGCCTTTTATCCTCTCTCCATTATTGAAAAATCTCTCATATCGAGTAAATATGACCTTGAAGTTTCCGACTTCGGCCACATGACTACCGAAGGATACCTTCCTTTAAGACACTCCTTAGCAGCATGGCAAAACCGCCAGGGAATACAAGCCACTCCTGATCAAATTCTAATCGCCTCAGGCTCACAGCAAGGTCTGTATCTCATTGTAAAAACCTTCGTAGAACCACGGGACTACGTTATCGTAGAATCACCTACTTACTTGGGAGCCATTCAGGCACTAGAAGCCTCCGGAGCCCGTATCCTGCCCCTTCCTCCATCTGATGGTATTAATTTTGAATTGCTTGAAGACTATTTAATACGCTATCGCCCGAAATTAATGTATACAATTCCTACTTTTCAAAATCCTACTGGCCGGGTTATGCCGCTTCAGGAACGGCAAGAATTAATCCGCTTAGCCGCTCGTTATCGTCTGGTCATCGTAGAAGATGATCCCTATGGTCAGTTATATTACGGCAAGCAGCCTCCTCCTTCTCTCAAAAGTCTCGACACCTATGGCGGCGTCATTTATATGGGAACCTTTTCCAAAATACTGTTTCCCGGTCTGCGAACCGGCTGGGTTATGGCTGCGCCACAAGTTATCAATCGACTAGCCCAGGAAAAACAGCATATCGACCTCCACAGCAATAGTCTTTCACAAATTATTCTTCACACTTGTCTGGAAGAAGATTACCTGACAAATCATTTGGCAACTGTACGCAAGGAATACAAAAGCCGCCGGGATGCTATGGCGGGCGCAATTCGGCGGTTTTGCAACGGTTATATGAATTTTAATATACCTGAGGGCGGTTTCTATCTTTGGTGTACCATATCCCCTCCAGCCTCGGGAACGGAACTAATTCGCCGTGCCGCAGCAGTGGGTGTTTCTTTTGTACCTGGTGAAGCATTTTACGCCAACGGAACCAAAAGCAATGAGATACGTCTTTGCTTTGCTACCCATAGTGAAGAACTTTTAAAAGAAGGAATACGAAGATTAGGCCGAATTTTAACATCAGGTGCGGCCAACGCTGCAGTCCCCTCAAATGACGCTGGACGCCCCATTATTTAAGCCATATAGTTGTAACAAAGATTTATACTAGATGAAGCCCGCTAAAAATTTAAGCACAAGGCACAAAGATAAGTATAATTACTTATCTTTGTGCCTTTGTATATCTTTTTACAAACTTCCATTACAGTGTTTTTTATCGTTCTTGCACTGCTAATTTTCATGCCGCAATATTTACAACAGTCCCTTTTCTTTTGCTTCTGCCGCTAAGCTATCGCGAAAGTCCGGATGGCTTATTGCAATCAGCGCTTTAGCTCTTTCACGCAGGCTCTTCCCCCGCAGATCTGCTAAACCGTATTCAGTGACAACATAGTGCACGTCATTACGGGAAGTAGTGACTGCTGCTCCCCTGTCAAGTTCACAGGTAATTCGAGATATCTTGCCGCCAGCTGCAGTAGAAGGCAAAGCAATAATTGATTTTCCTTGCAGCGATCTGTTTGCCCCCCTAATAAAATCTACCTGGCCACCCACAGCACTAAATTGTTTTGAACCAATCATTTCCGCATTAACCTCTCCCATCAGATTCACCTGCAAAGCAGAATTAATGGAAATCATGTTTTCATGCTGGCCAATAATATAAGGATCATTAATATAATCTACGGATTGCAATTCTACATCTGGATTCTGATTCACAAAATCATACAATTTCTTGGTACCCATCAGAAACGCAGCCATAAATTTTCCGGGATTAATCGTCTTTTTACGATTCGTAATAACACCAGCTTCAGCCAAGACCACTACACCATCCGAAAACATTTCGGAATGAATACCAAGATCTTTCTTATCCGTCAAAAATAATAGGACTGCATCGGGAATAGCACCAATACCTAATTGCAGCGTTGCTCCATCAGGAATGAGTCCAGCAACATTTTCACCGATAGCTTTCTCTACATCACCAATTTTAGGTGGTTTTAATTCAATTAATGCTTCATCTTGCTCCACAATAAAGTGAATTGCATCTAAATGAATACTAGCCCCGCCCGTCCGGGGGAGACAGTTATTTACTTGCGCGATTACTATTTTGGCACATTCTGCCGCAGTTTTAGTATAATCCGCCGAAACACCATAACTGCAGAAGCCCTGCTCATCAGGCGGAGTAACCTGAATTAAGGCAACATCCACTGGCAATATATTATTCTTAAACAATCTGGGAATTTCAGAAAAAAAACAGGGTGTAAAATCAGCACGTTTTTCCTCCACTGCCTTACGTGTACTTCCCCCAACAAATAATGCATTATGGCGAAAACTTTTTTCCTGCCCGGGCTGTGCATATTTGGCAGGTCCCATAGCGACCATATGCACAATTTCTACGTCTTTGAATTCAGATGATCTGGCTACTAATGCTTCAATAAGTGTTTGCGGCTCACCGCAAGCGTGCCCAACTACCACCCGGTCCCCCGATTTTATATTGTGCACTGCTTGCCCGGCAGAAACAATTTTATGTTGATAAATTCCTCTCCAATTGTTCAAAATAATCCCTCACTTTCGTTACAATGTCAGTAACTAACTCGGCCGGCTCTACTGCAACCGCATTAAGCGTTGCTGCGGCAACCACAGCAGAAGGACAATCATTACGGTTGTACTTTAACGCACAATTGGCTGTACAGCCACTCAAATATATAGCAAAATCAACATTCAAAGAGTTATAGCAAACTTTATAGTCCATCATAAGCAAATCAGCTCGTAACTGGGTGGCAATCCGCCCCCGGTCAATCCGCGGGTTGCATCCTCCGCAAAAAATAATACTAACTCGCCAATTATCCATACGTCACGATCTATCTTTACGCAGAATCTGCAATGCCTGCTGAATTAACTCATCACTTACTTGCTGTACCAGAATGACACCCTTAAGTTCCGGATCTATTTCTTTTATTGCTGCTTCCATAAGTTCAGACAAAGTTTGTTGCCCACTGGGGCATGCTGCACATGCCCCAGTAAGCCTTATTTTAACAAACCCATCCGATGTTACTTCCAATAATTCAAGATCTCCATGATGAGCATGTAATGCCGAACGAATTTTTTTAATCTCTTGCATTTTCTTCATTTGAACGTCTCATGCGTAGAATTTTAAATACTTCATATCATAGCACCTCTAAAGAGTTATATTTACCAAAACATAGGAGATTCTTTAGTTCATTACATTCAGCTGATTACTTGAGAGATACCGGCAATCACCTTAGCCAACTCTTTTTTCTGCTCAATGTTGCCTTGGCGGGCAATCATAATACGCTGTGCCTGTGGCGATCCAGCGCCATGCATCGATTCTGTCCGATAACCAACAGCCGCAGTGCCTAACGTGATATTCTCAATCAAGCGCAGAATACGCATGCGGTTTTCTGTAGATACAGATGCTACACCGCGGAAGTATTTTTCAACGATCTTGCCAATCTCCGGACTATGCAGATCTTTTTCTGATGGCATCGTTACCATCAAACCTCCAGCAATATCTTCAGCTAAACGGGCAATCTCATAAGGGAAGCGGGTGACATTTTGTTTGCAGACATTAGCCAGTAGGAGATCAATAATATAATTACCTGATGCAGTTTTGTGCCCTTCCGTTGAACAGGCAATGCCGCAAGCATATAAAGTTTCATTAAGATGCATCATTTCAATCAATTTATCTTTAACATGGGATGCTTTGTTCGCACCATTATAGTCAGCAGCTAAAGCAGTTGCACCGATTAATACGTCGCCTACACCAACTTTACAGCCACCGTAGCTTTGACGATGATACCCGGCAAAACGTTCTACCAATGCACCGCTGAATTCATATTCGCCACACATGAAGACATTCTCCCAGGGAATAAATACATGATCAAATACCATGAGTGCTTCGTGTCCTCCGAACTGTTTATTGCCAACATCAATGTCGCCGCCTTCCAGTTTGCGGGTGTCACAAGACTGGCGCCCGTAAATATACAATATACCTTCTGCATCTGCCGGAGCCGCAAAGGAAACAGCATAATCAGAATCTTCCTTAACCATAGCGATAGTTGGCATGATCAAAATCATATGAGAATTTATTGCGCCTGTTTGGTGAGCTTTGGCACCACAAACGACAATACCGTCTTCTCTTTTTTCCACAACATGCACATATAAGTCAGGATCTACTTGTTTACTTGGCGATAAGCTGCGATCACCTTTCGGGTCAGTCATTGCACCGTCTACAGTCCAATCTTCCTCCTGCATTTGCAGTAAAAACTTATTGAACCGTTCATGATAGTTGGTACCAAGTTTTGTGTCCATTTCAAAGGTAACGCTATCTACAGCATTGATAGCATCCATACCAACACAGCGCTGAAAACAGGCTGCCGTCTTTTGACCCAATAAACGCTGCATTTTTACTTTTTTTACAAGGTCATCCGTACTTTGGTGCAGATGGCAAAAGCGATTTACTTTTTTACCCGTAAGACTCGATGTGGCAAGCATCAGTTCTTCATATTGAGGATCTTGCGCTAATTCATAAGTCATTTTCACAGAATTCATGGATGGCCGGATTATTGGATGATCCACAGGATTTTCTACCAGTTCACCTTGTAAATATACTTTTAAATTAAGTTTACGTAAACTTTCTTCATATTGTTCAGCTGTTTTTAAAGCCATTTTAATAGCCTCCCTAATTTTATTCATACTATCTGTACTTTATTTATAATATTGAGGTGCTCGTTTCATATTTTGAAAAAATTCCATATCATGAGAAAACATAATTTTAGCATTATATTTTTTTTCGTAATTACGGATTTTTTCTATTGATTCAAAAAAGGCTAGATTATCATACATAATTCCTGAAGCTTTGGCTGGAGGACCATAGTTTTCCCGCGTATAAACAGCATCTTGGGGAAATATTAGTGTCCCTTCTTCTTCAAGATGAACCATCACTCCTAATAAGCCAGGGGTATGGCCTGGTACTGTAATAATTTCGACTCCAGGAACTAATTCAAAATCTTTCTCTACTAAATGAAATTGTTTTACGGGAACTTCCAGATCTGCTTTTACATAAGCTCCATGTTTGGCAGGATCTGGTGAGAGATGAACCAAAGTTTGACCATATTCAAAATCCTTTCGATGAACATAAACATTAGCATGTTCAAATAAGTGAAGGTTGCCAGCATGATCTAAGTGCATGTGTGACAAAACCACTGTTTTGATGTCTTCTGGTTTTGTCCCCGTCAAAGCTAATTGATTTACAAAGCTTTGATTTTCATTATAGTAATAAGGGAACGCGCTCAATAAGCCTTCTGGCCAGTAACCTTTCATCGCATCAGGGTGACAGCCAAGATCATATAAAATTTTTCCTTCTGGATGATCAATCAGAACTGCATATACAGGAATTTTAATCCACTTATGCTTACATTCATGATCTTGTAGCGTCGCCAAAGATGAAAAAGACACCATCCAATTTGCATCACACTCGAGCCATCCATTATCTAGTACATAAACCTTCACATCAAGCCCTCCTCATAATTTTAAAATTTACCAAACCTACAAGTAAAATAGCTATTTGCTTATGCTAAGAGTTATTGCAATATTTGTGCCAAACAAAAAAAGAGTATAATAGTTATACTCTTCTCGCATTTGCGACTATTCTGACATTTATTTTGTTGTTGCAATTATGCAATGTTTATTACTGAGTTATAGTTCATTATCCCCTAGCGCAACTGCCCTTTTTCATATTTGCAACAGTAGCAATATTGCAACGTTACTTTTTTTCCAGCTTGTATCGAGTAACCTTGCGAAAAACTGTTGTTCGATCAATCCCCAAAACTTCTGCGACCTTTTGCCAGGAACCATACTCTTTATAATTTTCACTCAACAGGTATTTTTCAGTCTGCTCCACTGCATCCTTCAATTTTGTTACCCGTTTTGGGAAAAAGTTCTTATCCATAATAGTTTCTGGTACCAGATTCACTGTAATTTCTTCACTAGGTGCCATCACCATCATACGCTCCACAATATTTTCCAACTCGCGCACGTTGCCTGGCCATGAATACTCGACCAGTTTATCAATCACTTGCGGTGCAATTTTTTTATTGAAACCAAAGCGATGATTAAATTTCTCGATAAAATGTACAACTAACAGGGGGATATCTTCTTTTCGTTCACGTAAAGGTGACAAGTAAATCGGCACTACCATAAGTCTATAGTACAAATCTTCGCGAAAAACTCCTTCTTTTACCATCTTAGCGATATCTCTGTGAGTGGCAGCAATAATTCTTGCATTAAAAGTAATAGTCTTAGTTCCTCCTACCCGGATAAATTCCTTCTCTTGTATAGCTCTCAGCAATTTGACCTGCAAGAGCAACGGTAAATCGCCGACTTCGTCCAGAAATAAAGTACCATTTTGAGCTAATTCAAACAAACCTGGTTTACCTTCTTTCCTAGCTCCCGTGAAGGCTCCTCCCTCATAGCCAAAAAGTTCCGACTCCAGCAATTGTTCGGGAATGGCAGCACAATTAATTTTTATAAAAGGCTTAGAAGTTCCTTTGCCTTGTTTATGAATTAACTTGGCAATTAATTCTTTGCCTGTGCCTGATTCACCATTGATTAGGACAATTGAATCCACATCGGCAATCTTAGTGGCAAGCTGAATAACCTGGGCCATCTTAGGACTCCGGGAAATCAGATCTTTTTCTTCAATGTGCAATGCCCGCAGATGAGATAATTCTGTCTTATACTTTAACGTTTGTTCTTTTGTTTTTATTAATTGGTTTTGCAAGCTAACGAGTTCTGTAATATCGCGAACATTGGTGACAACCCGAAATAAATCACCTTTCTCGTCAAATATTGGATTTCCTGTAACCAAGATTTTATTATTATTCTTTACAGTTTGATTAATTGTTACGATTTCACGCTTCTCGATTACCAGCAAGGTAACAGATTGGTCATAATAGCCCGCCGCTACTAGATCTTTTAAATTCCTGCCCAATATCTCACTAGCCTTAATACCTGAAATACGCTCATAAGCACCATTTACCCGTAAAACAACCCCTTTACCATCTGCAATAAACATACCATCGTAAGATGAATTAATAATTGCCGCTAATTCTTTCAATAATTCTTTAACAGAACTTAGTTCGGTAGACACTTTTTCCATACTTTCTATATCACCAAGCATTTATTCCCTCTCCTTACTCACAATAGAAATTTCCTTGGCATGCTGCTTTTGACTATTTTCCGGATTTATTTTACCGCTATCGCGCAATATCATCTACATCTAGAGATTCATTGGAAACAAGGTGAATTACAATTCGATAAGGCAAATTTACTACTTGCTGCGGCGGCTTACTAATCCAGCCAGTCTGCACACCAATTTGCCGGGGAGAATCATCTTGTCTTATGCGAATTTTTCCATCCTGAACTTGGATAATTGCATATTCCGTTTGACCGCCAATACGAAATTCTTCATTATAGCCAGGCCTAAGAGTAATCGTTTTAAACAGTTTGTTATCCACCCGAATTTCGGCAACGGTATTTGCCTGAGCTGGAAAGAGAACGATGCTAAGAATGATCCCGGTAAAAGATAATAATAAAAGCACCCCGATCAGCCATTTATCGCCTAATGTAAGTCCCATTTTTTTCATCATACATCCTCCAAATGGCTATTGCTATATAGATTGTATCTAATTTAGCGCAAGTGTGCAAATGTAGTTATTATGTGGGTAAGACCATCTGGATGAATTGCTCTAAAATAGAAGATCTGTACTTATTCCTGTGATAAACAACACTAAATTGCCGTTTAAAAGAAACCTCTTCTATCTCTATGATCTTCAGCTCCCTGCGCTCGATTTCCTTTTGAACAGCCATCCATGATATTACTGAAACACCCAGACCAATTGATACGGCATTCTTAATAGTCTCAGCATTATTATAGACTCCAACAATATTCCAATTAATGCCCCTCTCAATCATCACGGATTCAAACAAGTTGCGTGTACCGCTTCCTTCCTCGCGCACAATAAATTCTGCATGTTCAAGTTCTGCTATGGTAATTTTTTCTTTTCTGCCAAAAGGATGGGCAGGAGAGCTCACTAATACTAGCTCATCTTCCATAAATGGCGCATGTAATATGATGGGGGATTGCACTTTACCTTCAACCAGTCCTATATCCAACTGATCAGCCAGCAGCATTTCTTCAATTACTGTCGTATTATTTACAGAGGATATAACTTTCACCTTAGGATTCCAGCGCGTAAATTCTCTTATCATGCTAGGCAGAATATAGGTTCCGACAGTAACACTGGCACCAACCCGCAAAATACCATTATCATTTACCTCCCGCATAGCCTCTTCTACTTCTTGGTTTAAATTGACAATATGCCGTGCATAGGTTAAGAGTTTTTGACCTGCAAGAGTAATAAATAATTTACGTCCAAGTCTCTCAAACAATTTTACATTGTAATGTTTCTCAAGCTCAAAAATTGCCTGGCTTACAGATGGCTGGGCTATATAAAGTTTTTTGGCAGCTGCTGTCATATTGCCTTCATCGCATACACATAAAAAAACATACAAATGTCGTAGTGTCATCCTATTCCTCTTTTATTATAGGTTTTTACCTATTATTTTAATTATATTATAGTATTTTACATATTCTTTTTCAAATGATAGTATCAGGATCATCAAGGAGGAATCAATATGAACGAAAACAATTTTTTCTATGGCATAATACCAGGCATACTGACCACTGCTATCATTGCTGTTCCAGCCTGGTTTTTAGGAGCCGCAGTTCCTTTGGTAGGAGGGCCGGTATTCGGAATAGTATTAGGCATGATTATTACCTTTTGGCAAAGGCCTGTAACTTTAAATCCGGGCATTGCCTTTACCGGCAAGAAAATCTTGCAATATGCCATTATTTTACTTGGCTTTGAAATGAATCTATTTCATATTTTTACCGTCGGCAGCCAATCTCTGCTTATTATGCTTTCTACAATCAGTGCAGCACTGGTTACGGCATGGTTGGTCGGACGCTATTTACAGCTTGCCGGTAACATAAATATTCTCATTGGCGTCGGAACCGCCATTTGCGGCGGATCGGCCATCGCAGCAGCAGCTCCTGTAATTTCGGCAACAGATAAAGAAGTTGCCTATTCCATATCCACGATATTTTTATTTAATATTGCTGCTGTATTTATCTTTCCCTTTCTCGGACACATTTTGGGAATGAATGATATCGGTTTTGGAATGTGGGCAGGAACAGCCATAAATGATACTTCTTCCGTAGTCGCTGCAGGTTATTCTTATAGTCAAACGGCTGGTAACTTTGCTACCATCGTAAAACTCACCCGCACTTTAATGATTGTCCCTATAGCCATCGCACTTAGTATGTTCACTTCCCGGAAAAATGAACGTACTGGCGCTTTCAGTATTGTAAAAATATTTCCCTGGTTCATTTTGGGCTTTATCGCAGCCTCTATTATAAATACGATAGGGGTTATTCCCCTATCCCTCAGTCAAATCCTTGCTCAAATCGGAAAGTTTGCCATCGTAATGGCTATGGTTGCTATCGGTTTGAACACCCATTTGAAACAACTTATCCACAATGGCATAAAACCTATCCTTTTAGGATTATCTTGTTGGCTGGCTGTAGCTCTTGTCTCCCTTGCCGTACAACATTATCTGCAAATCTGGTAGCAAACTGTCTCTGTCATTATCAAGAAAAGCCATCCTATAAAGGGCATAAAAATACGTGGGGAAAAAATAATTTTAACCGCAGAGATGCAGAGAGCACAGAGAAAAGATAGATAGGATTAAAAATCCCCCTCAGCGCCCTCTGTACCTCTGCGGTAAAATCGTTCCTATTTGCTCTGTTTATCATTATCAACAAAATCCCAAATAGCATGTCTTTTCTGATTCTCCTGTGATTTATTTCATGGCCGTTGCGAGTGAAGCAATCTCTTACTAAGGAAGGGATTGCTTCGCTCGCGCTCGCAATGACAGATAATTTGTTACTTCATCTTAAAAAAAGCTTATATTCTGATGCTATAGAGTAAAAGCCTTTGACATTTTTATTGTCAAAGGCTTTTACTCTATAGCAGATATCCTTTATTTCACATTTTGATTATATTGCATATATACCACGTGAGTTTGGAGATATTCTTCCAAACCATGCTTGCCATCAGCACCACCAATTCCTGATTTGCGCCAGCCAGCATGAAAGCCCTGCATGGCTTCAAAATTTTCACGATTGACATAGGTTTCGCCAAATTTAATTTCTTTACATGCTCTCATGGCAACATCAAGATTTTGGGTGTAGATGGATGAAGTCAGGCCGAAATCAGAATCATTCGCCAGCTCAATTGCTTCATCTAAATCTTTGAATGTCGTAATTGGCAATACTGGACCAAACGTTTCTTTCTGCATAATATCCGTATGCTGTTTACAATTTGTAAGTATGGTCGGTTCAAAATAAAAACCTCTTTCCCGCTCTGCCCGCTTGCCGCCCACTACCACAGTTGCCCCATCTTTAATAGCCTGAGCAACGGCCGCTTCTACTTGCTCCAATTGTTGTTTACTGACGAGAGGTCCCATATCAATATCAGCATCCACAAGGGGATTGCCATATTTAACATTTCTCATAGCGACCGCCATCTTATCAATAAACTGAGCAGCAATCGATTCTTGCACGTAAACTCTTTCCGCACAATTACATACTTGACCAGTATTAATAATTCGGGAGTCACATATGGATTTTACAGCTATATCAAGATCTGCATCTTTCATTACAATGGCAGGAGCCTTACCGCCCAGTTCCAGGGAAACCTTCGTCACGTTTTCGGCAGCAGCTCTCATAATGGCAATTCCTCCCTCAACACTTCCCGTAAAGCTTACCATACCAACTTTAGGATGGCCAGCAATTGCATTGCCCACCACAGAACCGGCCCCGGATACCAAATTGAAAACACCTCTTGGCAAGGATGTCTTTGCCACAATCTTGGCAAATTCAAAGGCATTATTAGGCGTTTCAGTGCTGGGCTTAATGACAATCGTATTTCCTGTGACTAAAGCAGGTGCCAATTTACGAGCAATTAAAAAAAAGGGGAAATTCCAAGGCAGGATTCCACCAATAACACCGATTGGTAATTTAAATAGAAATATATTTTCATTAGGACGATCACTTTCAATAATCTCGCCTTCATAGCGCCGAGCAAATTCGGCCATGTAATCTATATAATCAGCTGTAAAGTTAGCTTCCACTCTGGCAAGGGGCAATATTTTACCTTGTTCTTCGGCTATTACATGGGCGATTTCTTCCGATTTTTCTCGTATGCCTTGAGCAATTTCCTTTAGATAACCAGCACGTACAATAGCTGGAAGCTTCGCCCAAGATTTTTGAGCTTGTTCAGCCGCTTTTACAGCAGTTTCAACATCCTCCCTGGTTCCCGCAGGGATTTCAGAAACAATGTCTTCAGTGGCTGGATTGATGACCGATATCATTTTTCTTGACTCATTAGCAATAAATTCACCATTAATGAACATCTGATAACTTTTCATTTTTATTCCGCCTCCTACTTTTTACTGTAATCTAAACCAAACATTTTAGCCTACAAAGATATTCTCCTGCCCCTTTACCATTTTTCACCCCACTCTATCAAGCAGGCATCTTTATCCTAATGTTTTCTCTATCAAAATTTTATCTCCTTTTCCAATTTTAGGATTAGCAAAAAATCACCATAATTTGGATGAATTCTTACTAGGGCATGTTGATTAAGTCGAAATCATGTATATTATTTCAGCAAAATACAAATACACCCAATATGAACAAACGCTAAGAAGCGGCTAGCCAATTTTTCATAACGAGTAGCGATTCTTCGAAACTATTCTTCCTCTGTCCAGATTTTATTAAGGGACAAAAATTTTGTGGATCAGAAGAAAGATTTATATCTAAGATATTCTTGGGTAATGGCACACAACTACTCGCTCCGATTTTGTGAGAGTAACATTTTCATTTGAATATCCAGCTGGTTTTCCAAAGAAATGGGATCATTAGACCAAAATTCATAACGATTAATCTCATAAACATGGTTGTTTTTCACCGCCGGTAAATTTTTCCACACTTGACTTTCCATAATCTCACTTGCTTGCTTTGCTCCCCCATCTCCAGGTGAAACTAATACAAACATATGATCTGCCGCATACTGGGGAAGAGTTTCTAAAGACAGATTTATTCCACCACTCTTTCCAAGTATGTATTGTCGAGCGGCTACTGGAGGAGTAAATTCAAATGTTTCATATAGATTCCTGGCGCCTCTACCATAATCTTTATTTATGATCCAAAGACCTTTACCCCATATTTCATATATGCCTACTGTTTCATCCTTACCAATAACCCCAGCCATTTGCTCCCTAGCATATTTTTCTTTGATTTCAAAGGATTTAATCCAATCTTCAGCTTCTTTTTCTCTATCCAATATCACAGCTAATTCTCTCAGCTGCTCGTAAACATCCTTAGCAGACCATGGTATAACCACTGTAGGGGCAATCTGAGAGAGTATCTCATAGTTTTGTCTATCCATCGTAATAATTATATCTGGATCTAAAGCCACAATGCGTTCTATGGACTCTCCAACATTGGCAATCCCCGTAATTTTATCTTGCAGAAATGTATATTCCAATTCTGTCGAGCCAGCACCTACAGGCTTTACACCCAATGTCAATAAATATCCCAAATAATTAATCGCTACGATACGTTTTGGTTTCACAGGAATATCAATTTCTCCCTGCACCGTTTTGATTTTTTTCATCATGGGTATCTCTGCTGACTTGTGATCAGACTTCATCTTATCTACATTTGTTAACGCACGCGATGCATCAATCAATCCACTGCCTTGATTTGAATAGATTGCAAAAACGATGATAACAATGATAATCCATACACTACATATTAAATTTCTTTTTTTTCGAAACATGTTGATCCTCCACATGAGTACAAATTTCTACTTTTTATTTAAAACAATTTCTTGCTATATGAACAGATCAACCTACCGTTTTATAACACTTCTGTGCCACTGACAACCCATAAGGTATACAAAGTGGAGCTCCTGTTCTAGGATCGGGAATAATATCCGCCTCAATGCCAAAGATTTCTTGAAGCATAGCAGACGTCATGACTTCTTTTGGTACCCCTTGATGCATCACTTTTCCTTTTTTTATAGCCACCATATGCTGCGCATATCGAGCTGCATGATTTAAGTCATGAACGACCATCACGATGGTTCTGCCTTCCGCTTCATTTAAGCGGCATAAAAGTTGTAACACTTCTAGCTGATGCGCCATATCTAAAAAACTCGTAGGTTCATCAAGAAACAAAATATCCGTCTGTTGGGCCAGTGCCATAGCGATCCACGCCCGTTGGCGTTGACCTCCAGATAGATGATCCAATTGAAAATCACAAAAAGACTCCATTCCCGTTACTTCAATCGCCCAACCTATAATTTTTCGATCCTCAGCAGTGAGCAATCCAAAACCGGTCTGGTTAGAAAATCGTCCATAGCCGACAAGTTCGTATACTGTCATACCTTCGGGCGCCACGGGATTTTGAGGGAGTATGGCCAATTGCTTTGCCACTTCTTTCGTAGATTTATGATGGATAGACTCGCCATCTAAAAAAACTCCGCCCCTTTTTGGTTTCACAATACGCGCCATTGTTTTGAGCATCGTAGACTTTCCCGAACCATTCGCACCTACCAAAACCGTAATCTTACCTAAAGCTATATGTATATTGAAATTTTCAACAATTAATCTATCCCCATAGGCAATATCAAGTTGCTCCGCTTTAAATTCTTGTAACATAGATACTGTCTCCTTTCATTTCTACTTTATGAATGTTTAGATTTAGCTAGCAAATATAAGAAATAAGGTGTGCCAATAACTGCAATTACAATGCCTGTAGGTATTTCAGATGGTTGAAAAAGAACACGCGCTACGATATCTGCTACGACAAACAATAGACTCCCAACCAAAGCTGAAGCAGGAATCAGCAATTGATGTCGATTGCCGACCAATTGTCGTGCTAAATGAGGTCCTATTAATCCCACAAAACCAATTGCACCACTAACTGCGGCACAAGAACTGGCCAAGCCTACGGCTGCAGCTAACAAAGCAAACCGCTCTTTTTCTAAAGCAACGCCTACACCAATCGCAATTTGATCACCTAAACCTAATACGTTAAGAACTGGAGCTTTATAAAACGTAAAAGGAATGAGTACGAGTAACCAAGGTATCAGAGCTAGAACAAAACTCCAATTACTCCCCCAAATACTCCCAGCTAACCAAACTGAAATAAAATGATAATCATTGGGATTCATGCGGATAGTAAAAATAATCATAGCAGCAGACAAACCCGCGGTTACAGCAATTCCAACCAATACGAGTGAAACACCCGACAATCCCTGATTGTGTCGATATGCCAATACGTAAATAAGGCCCGCTGCCAAACTTGCACCTATGAAAGCAATAAACGGTAATAAAAAGACGGATACGCCTGCTTGAATCGGATAAAAAGTAATAAACAAAACAACTGCCATTCCCCCACCAGCATTAATACCTAGAATTCCTGGATCAGCGAGAGGATTACGTGATACGCCCTGTAAAATACATCCTGATAAAGACAAAGCCGCCCCCACAAATAATGCAATCATAATACGTGGAAGGCGCAAATCCAACAGCACCAAATTTTGCTTTACTGTACCAAATCCCAAAAGTATTTCTAACATCTCTGCGCAAGTCAAATGGATATATCCTATATTCATACTAATCACAAAAAAAGTTATAACAAGCACGGTCGATATGGTTAATACGGTATAGCCGCGAAGCTGCTTCGCTCGCTCTGAAATGGGTATAGTTACTTCTTGCATTACATTGCCCCCTTATGTCGACGTGCTAAATAAAGAAAAAATGGAACGCCAAGGAGCGTTATAATAGCACCAATTGGTGTCTCATTCGGTGGATTCACCATGCGGGCCCCGCTATCAGCAAAAACCATCAGTACACTTCCTAATACTGCCGAACTGGGAATAATCCGCCGATAATCAACACCTACTATATAGCGCGCTATATGAGGAATCACAAGTCCTACAAAACCGATAGATCCAACTGTCGACACACTTGCACCAGCTAAAACGAGTACCAGAATTCCTCCACAAAATTTCACAGTAGTTACTTTCACGCCTAAGCCGGCTGCCACTTCTTCGCCAAGACTAAGCAATGTAATGAAACGTGACAATATGAACGCACCAATTAATCCAAGGGCAATCCATGGAAATATAATTTCAATCTCTAACCACTTGATCCCAGCAACTCCGCCAGCATACCAGAATGCTAACTCTTGATCAATTCGATAGTAGATCGCAATCCCGCCACTTAAAGCAATGAGTAGCGAAGCTACAGCAGTACCTGCCAGTGTCAGACGCAATGGACTTAATCCCCCTTTAACCAGAGATCCGATCCCATATACAAGCCCCATACTAACCGCTGCTCCCATAAAAGAGTATAGAATGAGATAATTGAAGGGCAAATTTTTTGAAAAAGCAAAACAAAGTGCCAAGGCAAAACCTGCACCAGCATTAATACCTAATACGCCAGGATCTGCTAAAGGATTGCGCGTCATGCCTTGCATGATAGCGCCTGCCACAGCAAAAGCTGCCCCTGCCAAAGCACAGGCCACAACCCGAGGCAAACGCAGTTCCTGAACAATCAGATGAGAATGTAAATCAGGATTAAAACTAAAAATTGCCTGCCATACAGTAGACAGGGGAATTTCTACCGCTCCGATTGATATGGACAACAACATTCCAAATACCAAAGCCGCAAGACTGCAGACAAGAACTATGATAAACCTACTCGGGCATGATCTTTCTTTTTCATTTGCTACTATTTCTGAGCACCTATGCATTCCCATGAAATCCTCCTCTGAAAATTACGACCAACAAAATTACAAGTCTCGTACCTATCTCTATACAAAAATCATTACTGATTTTTGTATAGAGATAGGTCTTAGACCATTCAACTCACAATTACAATATCTTTAAGATTATGGAAATGATAATCTCATTATTTATTGATAACAAAAATCATTATCGTTTGAGATTATAGTATATATAATTCAATCTTGTCAATACATGTAAACAAAAATCCCCCTCTGCACGTTTGCGCAAAACTTCAAGTAAATCCCTAGCTTGCGTCAAAGGCTCATCAGCCATTTGTTCATTCATCTGCCCAAAAGCTTCGTAATCGGCTTTTGTCTCCATTCAAATAGGCGGTTGTACACCATTCCTGCTTCGACAGGCAATATTTCGTCTTCACAAAATTTCGATGCAAGCTAACTCGAAAAACAGAATGCTTAACGCAGCTTATAGTTAATTGACATTGATTATCATTATCTTATATACTATAACTTGTGAACGAAACACGGTACTTTTTATGAATTTAACACAAGTAAGACAGTTACATTCACAATAGAGGTGCGTTTCACCTGTTTACGTTTAGCGGTAAGGACTGAAAACCAACTTATCCGTTATATGTAGGGCAAACTATGAAGTAAATCGCAATTATAATCAAAGGAGCGAAAGGACCAAATGAGAAAAATACTATATCCGTCCCGAAGGAAGCTGTTCTATGCCCTGATTGGCAGCAGTCTTTTCTGCCACTGGCCCGTTTATGCCGCCGAAGACACGGCCCAAGAACAGCTTCCAGCGGAGCAAACCGCCCAAGAGACAACAGCAGACAGCCGACACGAGTTTACCCTAGACGGCGTGGAGGTTACCGCCGACAAAACAAGCGAAGACAAAGGCTATGTCGCTAAGCGCAGCGCAATCGGCACTAAGACCGACACGCCGCTGAGTGAAACGGCCCAGTCGATCAGCGTGGTCACCCGCAAGCAGCTAGATACTCGTGCTGTGCAAAATCTAGATGAAGCAGTAGCCTACACACCAGGCGTTACTGGCGGCCCATATGGGAGAGATGCCACCCGAGGTTACAGCTATGCGACAATCCGCGGTTTTGGCAGTGGTGTCAATTCCACATTTACTGATGGTCTGCGGGCACCGGTCGGCGTGTTTGCCACAACGAATACCGACATGTATGGTTTTGACCGGATTGAAGTATTGCGCGGCCCAGCCTCCATCCTTTACGGGGCCAACAGTCCCGGCGGCCTATTCAATCAGGTCACCAAGCGGCCACCTACTGAAGAACTGCACGAAATCCAACTGCAAGCCGGAAATAATGCTAACCGCAGTGCGGCACTGGATATCGGCGGACCAGTCCGCGACGACGGCAGGCTGCTATTCCGCCTGACTGCCCGCACCCAGGATCAGGATTATGAGCAGGACTACAGCAGCGGGAAACACCAGTTTGTTGCACCGGCACTGACCTATAAGCCAGATGAAAACACCAGCTTAACCCTACTGGCAAACTATCAGAAAGACGACAATAAAAGTAATAATCTGGGGAACAGAAGAATCTATTCTGTAGGTGATGCGCTATATGGCCATTCCAGCAGCTTATTTACCGGTGAGCCGAATTATGACCGGTTTATCCGGGAACAAAAAGAAATCGGCTACATTGTCGAGCATAAATTTAACGACACCTGGTCTTTGACTCAGACCGCCCGACATACCGACGTTGACGTCGATTATAAATATATGGACTATACGGATCTGGATGCTGACGGCCGGACGTTAAACCGCAGCGCCACTTATATCAAAGAAACCATGAGTGCCGATACGGTCGACACCCATGCCCAGGCCAAATGGTCGAGCGGTGCTTTGGCCCATACGACCCTAGTCGGTTTTAATTATATGCAGCGGGATTATGACTATCGCTTAGGTACTGGTGCTGCTCCCAGCCTGGACTTGTCTACCCTGAATTATGGACAGGCAGTAACCACGCCTACACTCACTTCGCAATCCCTGTCCCATATGCGCCAGCGCGGCCTGTATGTCCAGGATCAAATGAAACTCGGGGAACGCTGGGTGGCTCTGGCAGGCGGACGCCGGGACTGGTATGAGGAAGATCTAAGTGCCATCAAGCAAACGGCCAACACCGGCCGGGCGGGCCTGGTCTATCATGCCACCAGTGAATTGTCACCTTATTTCAGCTATTCTAATTCTTTTGAGGCCCAGTCGGGGATAGACCGCTCCGGCAATGCCTTCGTCCCGACCACTGGCCGGCAGTACGAAGTAGGTGTACAATATGAACCAACCGGCAAATCAGCGCGTTACACTGCCGCCTTGTTTGACCTGCGTCAGCAAAATGTGCTCACTACCGATCCGGTGGATAACAATTACAGCATCCAGACCGGTGAAATGGCCTCCAAAGGACTGGAGCTGGAAGCTAATCTGGGACCGTTTAAGGGCATAAATCTCACGGCAGCCTATACACTGCTGGACAATAAGGTCACCAAGAGCACTACGCCTAGCGAAATCGGCCGCCAAGGTCAGGGTATTGCGCGGCACAGCGCCTCTTTATGGGCCGATTATACGGTTTCCGAAGGGAAGCTGAAAGGGCTGGGCTTTGGCGGGGGGCTTCGGTATATCGGTTCCCGCTACGACTATTACAATACCCAGAAATTCGGCGGCGTGATCGTGACCGATGCCATGGTTCGCTACGATCTGGACGAATGGCGGCTGGCGCTCAATGTCCGCAACTTGTTCGACAAATTCTACGATGTCAGCAGCGGCTATGCTGGTGAAGGCCGGAGTGTATTGCTGACGGCGACGCGCCACTGGTAGGCTCTACAAATTCGCCCTCCTTTTTTCATGCCTGCTATTTTACATACTTTCCTCTTCTCGGTGCATGAAACCATATTGAAAGAATTTTTCATCCACCTTCGACGTTTACATTTAATCCATAAATTTTGCTGAAATAATATACATGATTTCGACTTAATCAACACGCTCTAGTATCATTACAAATGATATCATTCATAGGAAAAATTCTGTGCGTTCTAAAAAAAGACTGTCTCTCATGCTTTTGCATGTAAGACAGTCCTTTTTTTAATGAAATCCTTGCTCCGTTCTTTCAATAATTTCATCTTGCAGTTCTTTGCTTAAGTTATGAAAATGATCACTGTAGCCGGCTACACGTACGATTAAATCTTTGTATTCCTCTGGGTGCTGCTGGGCCTGCAATAAGGTCTTGCGGTCAATCACGTTAAATTGAATATGATGTCCATCCAGGTTAAAATAAGTTCTCACTAAAGATGCCATATTTTCTAAACCTTGATCGCCAGAAACTACTGAAGGAGTGAATTTCTGATTGAGCAAGGTCCCCCCAGTCTTAATATGATCCATTTTTGCTGCGGATTTGATTACCGCCGTAGGACCTTTTCGATCTGCCCCTTTCTCTGGCGAAATACCCTCAGATAAAGGTTTGTAAGCCCTTCTGCCATTAGGACTTGCCCCCATTACCGAACCAAAATATACATGGCAGGTGGTAGGCAGCATATCGATGGCATAGACCCCGCCTTTGCGAGTTTTTCTGCCTGCCACTTCTTGATGAAAAAGGTTAAATGCCTCTACCATAATTCCGTCAGCATAGTCATCATCATTGCCGTATTTCGGTGTTTTATTGCCCACCAGATTACTGATATAATCATGGCCAGCAAAATTATCTGCCAAAGCCTGCAGCAACTGCTGCATAGTAAAGCGTTTTTGCTCATAGATATTATATTTTATCGATGACAGACAATCCGTCAGTGTTCCGATACCTACACCTTGGATATAGTTCGTATTATAAAGAGCTCCGCCACCATTATAATCTTTACCACTAGCAATACAGCCACTCGTAATAATTGATAAAAACGGTACCGGCATGCGCTTGGCATAGAGAGTTTCAATAATATGATTTCCGGTTATCTTCACATTTATA
The DNA here is from genome assembly GCA_963526485.1 of uncultured Pelosinus sp. GTDB lineage: Bacteria > Bacillota > Negativicutes > DSM-13327 > DSM-13327 > Pelosinus. Next base: position 233,339 of record CAURNS010000004.1, on the reverse strand, counting down.
AAATAATGAAGCTGCTGTTTAAAGGCTGCAAATAATTCTTCATAAGTTGCAAAATCTTCCCCGTAGCCAGTTTGAGGTCCAAGCTGTTTGCCGCTTATCTTGTCAAAACCGTTATACAATGTTAATTCAAGTACTTTTGGCAAATTAAAATATCCCGTCAGAATATAAGCTTCTTTACCAAAAGCACCTGTTTCAACGCAGCCGCTTGATCCGCCCTGCCGCGCAGCTACAATATCCTTACCGGCTCTTAGTAATTCTGCAACAATAGCCTCCGTATTATAGAATGCCGGCTGTCCCCAACCTTTGCGGGATATTTCACAGGCTTTTTTAATAAACTGGTGAGGTGATTTCTTGCTAATCTGAACATTAGAACTAGGCTGCAGTAATCTCATTTCATCCATTGTGTCCAGTATTAAGTAGGATACCTCATTCACACCATCAGAACCGTCATCCTTTACTCCGCCTGTATTAAGATTGGCGAAATCAGTATACGTGCTGCTTTCTTTTAAAGTAATGCCAACCTTCGGGGGTGCAGGCTGATTATTAAATTTTATCCATAGACATTGTAATAATTCTTTGGCTTTTTCTTTAGTTAAGGTTCCATCTTCAATGCCCTTTTTATAAAAAGGATACAAGTGCTGGTCCAAACGTCCTGGACTCAAGGCATCCCAGGGATTTATTTCTGTGGTGACACCAATATGCACAAACCAATACATTTGAATCGCTTGGGCAAAAGTTTCTGGTTTATGGGCAGGAACCACTTGACAATTCGCCGCAATCTCCATTAATTCGGCTTTTCTCACTTGATCCTGCTCATGTTCTGCCAGCTCTTTCGCATATTGGGCATAACGATTCCCATAAGTTATAATGGCGTCACAGGATAGTTTCATTGCTTCCAGCTGGCTCTTCTTTTCATAAGCATGCTGATCTTCTAAAAAATTAAGTGCCTCTATGTTTTCTTGAATCTCAGCTTTAAAATCCAGGAAACCTTTTGTATACATTTTCCCATCTGCCACCGTATGCCCCGGACCTCTTTGCTCCATAAACTCGGTAAAAATGCCATTTTCATAACAATCCAGCCATTCGGGTGACATTTGGTCTAAAATTGCCTTACGCATGGAACGCTGTTCCCAAAAGGGAATAATCTGCTCCTTTTGTATTTTTTTAGCCTCTTCACTCACTTTAAAGAATATTTTATCCCGTTGATCCATAATCTCAAAATCTTCTACCGTATGGCAGCATAGTTCAGGAAAGCTAGGTGCATATTGAGGTTTTTCACCTTTTTCACCGACAATCAATTCTCCATCGTTGATACACAGGGTTTTATGCTCCATAATGTGTTGAAACGTAAGCGCACGCAAAATAGGTGTCTCTACCGTTCCCAAATATTTTTCATAAATTTCGGTAACTAGCACTGCTCTTTCTATTGATAAATGCGGCTCGGCAGTAAGACTTTGGTTCCTAAGCTGCCTGATTCTATCATTCATACCTCGTTGTTCCATAATTTAGCCCCCAATCTTTACTTGATAACGCTTCTGGATAAACATCAGTTGAATTTCTTTCAACCTTTCCTCAGAAGGCCGAGAAAATTGTTCTAAAGAATAGTTCATCTGTAATTTTTTATATTTATCTTTTCCCATATGATGATATGGCAAAAGGTTGATGGAGTGAATGGTAAGATCACTAATAAAATCAATAATGGTCTGGATATGCTCATCAGTTGTATTGATTCCCTCAATGAGCGGCAGACGAAGCTGTATGACAGCGCCATGATTCGATAACAGCTTTAAATTTTCCAAAATTAAAGCATTATCCTGCCCTATATATTGCCGGTGCTCGTTAGTATCCATGATTTTAATATCATAGAGAAATAAATCCACATCCTTCATAATCCTAAGAAAGCTCTCCTGTGGTGCATACCCGCAAGTATCTATAACCACAGATATTCCTCGCTCTTTACAAGCTTTTACTAACTCCGCCACAAAATCAATTTGCATCATAACTTCACCGCCTGATAAAGTTACCCCGCCTCCTGATTGTTCATAAAAAGCCTGATCTTTCTGGATTTCCAGTATTAATTCAGGTACCGTATATTCCTGGCCTGCTATCTCCCTCGCATTGTTATAACAGTAATCCATACAAACTTCACAATGATTACATTTCTCTTTATCATACAGCAATTTACCATTTATCTTTTGTATGGCTTGCTGGCTGCAATGCTCTTCACATCGGCCACATAAGCTGCACCGCTCTGTATCAATCAAAATTTCTTTTTGGCAGCTTTGACTTTCCGGATTATGGCACCATTGACAGGTAAGAGGACAGCCTTTAAAAAAGATAGTGGTACGAATTCCCGGTCCATCATGTACGGAAAATTTTTGAATGTTAAAAATAAGTGCCTTGCTCATTTCCTCACCTCAAGTCTGGAAAAATAGTTAATTTTTAAAAGGATTCGGCACGCTAACCACTAAAATCCGTACCATCTTGTTTGTATAGTTAGCCCAATTATGCACTATGGAAGAATTGTAATGGGCAGAATCCCCTGGAAACACCTCAATCTGCTCATTATTGATAAAGAGAGTTAAGATTCCCTCTAATACATACACAAACTCCTCTCCCTCATGGGCATATTGGCTTATATCCTCATTACAATTTATTGGCAGTAATTCTACCAATCTGGGCAGCAATGTTTTATCGGGAACATCTGTCGCCAAATGATAGTGGATAAAGCGCGAATTCACGACTTGAAATACTTCTTTTTCATAGCTTCTTAAAACATAGCTGCCCGTTTTTGTTGGACTAACAAAAAAATATGCTAAATCAACGCCTAAAACCTCAGCAATCTTCTGCAAGGAATCAGTAGCAATATTGGTTAAACCACGTTCCAATTGGGATAAAAATCCTGTGGAGAGACTTGTTAGCTCACTGACATTCTTTAACGTTAACTTTCTTTGAATTCGTAATTCTTTTACTTTTTTGCCAATGTCTTTATTCATATTTTAACCTGCTTCCCTGTTCTGCATTGTTTTGATATCTTTTGTATTTAATAAAACTATATAACAAAAAAATATTATTTTCAATATATTTTTCATATTAATAAATAATATTTTGTATAAATGAAATTATCATCTATTAAGTTATAATTATTGTTGTTTTTTGTGAATATATTCATTAATATGAATATTGATAGATAAACTTCTCCACAATATAATAATGTTTCTCGAATTCATATCAGATCACAAAATAGAAAAAAGCTTGAACTCTAATCGTTCAAGCTTCTTTTTATGAATTCTTATAAGGAAAAGTAAGGGAAAAGACACTTCCTATATGACTCGTTTTAATATCTAATGTAGCTTCATGACGATCAGCAATTTGATAACAAACAGAAAGGCCTAATCCTGTTCCTTTTTCCTTGGTGGTAAAAAAAGGAGTACCTAATTTCTCCACTATTTCACGCGGAATTCCTTTTCCCTCATCGATAACCTGCAGTACAACAAAGTTCTCTCCCTTATAAGTTCTAACAATAATTTTCCCTTTATGCTCCATGGCCTCAAACCCATTTTTTACTAAATTAATCAGTGCTTTATGAATATCAATCTTATCTAATAAAAGATCAGGAACCTGCTGCAGATCAAATTCAATATTATGTCCTAATTCACTAGCCATTGCCTCAATCAGAGGGCTTATATCCGCTATAATGTCATTCATATTTTGTACAGCAAAACCATTCACTCGATTCTTGGCAAGAGCAAGAAAATCTGTAATAATTTCATTTGCACGATCCAGTTCGCGAATCATCATCGAAAATTGCTCATTGTACTTACTAAAATCAGGTTTTCTTTGCATAAATCGTATATATCCCCGTACAGTAGTCATAGGATTGCGAATTTCGTGCCCAATACTCGCTGCCAATTGCCCAACAAGATTTAAACAACTTAATCTCTCAATATGATCTTTAAGCTCAACATTTTCCGTTACATCAACAATAGTTATGAGAACAGCCGCTATTTCATCCAAAGTAAGGTAACTAATGTCAATTTTAGCACTGCCGGTTCGCTTGGCCTGCATCGTAAATTTACATTCATATCCCTTTACTGTCTGATTGTTAATTAAAAGTTTTCTCATATTACTAAAGTCAGCGGGTGAAATGATCTCAGCCAGCCAATCTAATGGCTGGCCTACAATTTCTGTTCGATCGTACCCTGTTAATGCCACGAAGCTATCATTAATATTAATCACTTTTTCCGTATTTACTGCCACTAGAATCATAGCGCATGGATTGAAAAGGAATAATTCTTGAAAGGCATTTTTCATTCAGCATACCACCCTCAGGAATAGTACCAAATACTTCAATAAGCTTCATTAATTTTTCTTTTTCCTGATAAATTCGTTATTACTATGCAAATTCCTTTTTAACTGAGAAAGCAAATAACGACATTTTCCAGCTTAAATAGCTTTATTTCTGCCACAACAAGCAAAAAAGGTTAGGAACTGCCCGAAACAAGCAATTCCTAATCTTAGATTCATTCATTGATTTTCTTTTTACTTTATAGCGGCAAGAGCCTGTTCGATATCTGCGATAATATCCGCACTATCTTCAATACCAACAGACAAACGAATCAGTTCATCAGGCACACCAGCTGTGACGCGCTGCTCTGGGGTAAGTTGAGAATGGGTGGTACTGGCAGGATGAATAACCAGAGATTTGGCATCGCCTACATTAGCAAGAATGGAAAATAGTTTTAGAGAATCAATAAACTTTCTGCCAGCTTCTAATCCACCTTTTATCCCAAAAGTTAAGATAGCACCAGCACCTTTTGGCAAGTACTTTTTAGCTAATTCATGATCTGGGTGGCTGGCAAGTCCTGGATAACTCACCCAAGTGACTTGTTCATGATTTTCAAGATATTGGGCAACTGCCAATGCATTTTCTGCATGACGCTGCATACGCAAAGGCAGGGTTTCTAATCCTTGCAGGAATAAGAAACTATTGAACGGACTTACAGTTGCGCCTAAATCACGCAATATCTGAATCCGTAAACGAATGATATAAGCCAATGGTCCTAATGCTTCTGTATAACTTAAACCATGGTAACTTGGATCTGGTTCCGTCAACAAAGGAAATTTACCGTTAGCCCAATTAAATTTACCGCTGTCAATAACCAAACCACCCATAGAAGTACCATGCCCGCCAATAAATTTAGTTGCGGAATGAATTACAATATCAGCGCCAAATTCAATTGGGCGTGAAAGGTAGGGTGTCGCAAACGTACTGTCAATCAACAAAGGAATACCATTTTCATGAGCAATAGCAGCTACTTTTTCAACATCCAATACATCGATTTTAGGATTTCCAATCGTTTCTGCATATAAAGCCTTCGTCTTATCCGTAATCGCTTTACGAAAATTTTCCGGATCGCTGGGATCAACAAAAGTTACCTTAATTCCTAAACGGGGTAAGGTATAAGCAAACATATTATAAGTACCGCCATATAAAGTGGCCGAACTAACAATTTCGTCACCTGCTTGCGCAATATTCAATATGGCCGCACTGATCGCAGCATGGCCCGATGCGAATGCTAAAGCCCCTACGCCGCCTTCCAAAGCTGCAATTCTTTTCTCCAATACATCACTGGTAGGATTCATGATACGAGTATATATATTGCCGGGCTCTTTCAAACCAAATAAATTAGCTCCATGTTCACTATCACGAAAGTTATAGGATGTTGTTTGATAAATAGGTACTGCTCTGGAGCCTGTTGTTGGATCAGGTTCTTGACCTCCGTGTACTGCTACTGAATTGAAACGTAGATTTTCTGGTAAAGCCATAATAATACCCCTTCCTTTTTCATATGTAGTATTTTATTAAATTCCTACGATAAGCAATAGATTCTAAGTTCCTACTATACGTTCCTAAAAAAATTATTTTATTTTGTTTAGCTCAAAAGAAAAAGACTAAAGAAAGCCCTAAAAAGGAATTTCTTCAGCCTTCAGTTTTTCTGATCAGCTATTTAAAGTTATTTTAATAATAATACCACAGCTAAACATTCTCGTCAATAAAAACATTTGTAGCTTTATGTTAAACTAATAGTAACAATTTATTCTGTTCTTTATTAAATTTAACAGAATAAGGTTTTAAGTAGATGGATAAAAATAAGGATTTCTTTATTCAGCCAGAATCATATTCAAAACTTTCATTACGTTTTTTAGCGGTATTGTCGATTTTTCTATCTTCATTCTTAATAGGCCGCCTTGCCAGCAATTCCAAAGCAGATCAGCAATTTCTTCCGTTGCCAGATCCTTTCTTACCTTACCATCCCGTTGCGCTGCCCTTACTTGCTGCACTAAAATCTCTTTAAACCCTTCTACAGACTTTCTCATCGCTAAACGACATTCTTCACTAACCTCACTAATTTCTGCTGCAAAGTTTCCTAGCAAACAGCCTTTTTTGGGTTCTGCATATTCGTATTGCAGGATTAATTGTTCCCAAGTAAAATGCAAAGCTAAATAAGGATCTTTGCCACCCCGGGCTAATAAGTCCTGCCATTCCTTACAGTTTTTCTCAGTATAATAAGTGATAATCGCCACCCCAAAATCTTCTTTACTGGAAAAATAGTTGTAGAAAGAGCCTTTAGGCACACCTGCGGTGGCAGTAATTTGTTGAATGCCAGTAGCATTAAAACCCTGCCGTTCGAATAAATTCAACCCTGCTTCTACTATCTTTTGCTTCGTTAATTCTAAATTTATACTTGTTTTCCTAGCCATGATATAATTATACGGTTGGTCATATTAGTTGTCAATAACTTCAAGCTGACCGTCTGCACCAAGTAAAATAAGAATCATGCCTTGACTTTTTTAATTATGAGAATATTCAAATGGAGGTTTCAACTGATTTAAGACGAATATAAAAAAATTAGTTTCTCCATCATCATGCTATATAGATAAATAAAAGGAAGATAGGTACAACAAATGATCAAAAAAAGAAAGGCGATATTCTGCATGGCTTTAGCAGCCATTCTCTGGAGTGCTGGCGGTGTATTGATTAAATGGATAGATTGGCAGCCTATGTCTATTGCCGGTGGACGCAGCATTATTGCAGCAGCCATTATTGGCTTTGCCTTCCGCAAGGAACCACTCTCCTTCTCTAAAGCGCAATGGGCAGGAGCAGCAGCTTACTGTTCCTGTGTCAGTTTCTTTGTCATTGCCACTAAACTTACTACAGCAGCGAATGCTATTTTATTGCAATATACGGCTCCCATCTATGTGGCATTGCTTAGCGGCTGGCTGCTTGGTGAAAAAGTTACCCGTCGTGATTGGCTAATTATTTTTACCGTCTGCGCCGGTATGATGTTTTTCTTTCTTGATAAGGTTACAACTGGCGGTATGCTTGGAAATCTTTGCGCTGTGATATCCGGAATCAGCTTTGCCCTATTTATCCTCTTTATGCGTATGCAGAAGGATGGTTCACCTTACGGTTCGGTCTTCTTAGGCAACCTGTTAACTTTCGCGTTCAGCCTGTTCTTTTGGTCGGGTAATTCCCTGACTGCCAATAATCTAATTGGTATTTCTCTATTGGGTGTTTTTCAGTTGGGAATTTCCTATGTTCTTTATTCCTATGCCATACGTCATATTGAAGCACTGGATGCTACGCTAATTACTTCCATTGAACCTATCTTAAATCCAATTTGGGTATTTCTGTTATTTGGTGAACATCCTGGATTTTATTCTATGATTGGCGGCCTAACCGTACTCGGAGCAATTACTCTACGCTATTGGCTTGATTCCAAAGTTCAGTTGGAATCGCAAGGGCATAATCTCTCCGTTAAATAATTTATATAAAATAAAAGTTATTTGTTGGCAGAATAACTTTATGTCAAAAGGAATTTTGGCATAAAGCAAGAATACAAGAATAGATTCTTTTTTTGAGAGACATTCTACATAAAACAATAGTAAGAAGGAGGTTATTGGATGCATATTGTTGAACAGGCTTTTCGCGTTACAACACGTACTAGTATTATGAAAACAGATCATCCCTCTGATTGTATATTTCAGGTTTTTGTCAAGGGACGTCTTCAGGATAAACAGAGTTATAAAATCGATGGAGAAAACATTAACTTCGGATTTGATTGTTTAGTACCAGGCGATTTGGTACAAGTATTTTATTTTATCCCATAAATTACGTTCTCTTTTACCCCATTTACTTTTCTAATGAGACAGGGAATCTCACCAAAATTGGTGAGATTCCCTTATTTTTTACACAACGTTCTTCTGAAATTTTTTGATAGTACCAAGTTCTTATATTCTCCCGTATTTGTCACAAAAGCGTACAATATCATCCTCACCCAAATAGCTGCCGTTTTGCACTTCGATGATTTGCAGCGGCAGCTTACCAGGATTTTCAAGGCGATGCCTGGTTGTTTGAGGCACAAAAATACTCTCGTTTTCATGAACCAGTTGCTCAACATTACCGATTGTAACTTTTGCAGTACCACTAATCACAATCCAATGCTCACTGCGGTGATAATGCATCTGCAAACTAAGTATCTCCCCAGGATTTACGACGACTCTCTGCATCTTATACCCTGGACCAAGCCCCAGCACGGTATAAAACCCCCACGGCTGATATACCGTCGTATGTTCATCCGCTTCTTTCCGCCTCTTTTCCTTGAGAACAACCACCAGATCTTTTACCTTTTGTGATTCACCTTTTTGGGCAACAACAATAACATCATCGGTTTCCACAACTAAGATATCTTCAAGGCCAATACCTGCAATTAGGCGGCTATGACCCAGCATTAGTGTGTTTGAACAATCAATGGGAATACAATCGCCTTGCAGAGCGTTACCTCTCTTATCCTTTTCCAGAACATCATAAATTGCGTCCCATGAGCCAATATCATTCCACTCGGCCGTAATCGGCAGCATAACCAGCTCCTCTGATTTTTCGGCTACTGCATAGTCCAGGGAAATGGATGGCATTTGATCAAAGGTTGCTGTCATATCATCCAGGCTTTGTTCGGCAAATGCAGAAATATCAGGCTGATATTTCTGCAGCTCATTCATAAAGCAATCTATGGCAAACGTAAACATCCCTGCATTCCAATAATAATTGCCAGCAGCAAGATACATCTCTGCTGTTTCCAGATCTGGTTTTTCACGAAAAGACTGAACGATAAAACCACCGCCAAATTCCTTGCCAGCCTGAATATATCCATAACCAGTTTCCGGATGATTTGGTTTTACACCAAGAGTCACGATTTTACCCATCTTAGCCAATTCAATTGCTTGGCGGACATTTGCAGCAAAAATATCCACGGGACGTATAATATGGTCAGAGGGCGTTACATACATAATCTCATTTGTTCCAGCTCCCAGTTCATCCAGGCAGTATCTTGCTGCAAATGCTACTGCTGGTGCTGTATTGCGTGCCGTAGGTTCCAATAAAATATGAGCGTCTTGCGCATTGGCAGCAATAAGTTCTGTTCTTACATGATGAATATATTCCTGATTTGTTACCACGACAATATCAGAAGGTTTAACCAGGTTCAAAAAGCGAATAATTGTTTGCGCAAGCAAGGATTGTTCTCCGTTCAATTTAAGAAATTGCTTGGGAAACCGAGTACGGGAAAGAGGGAACAGGCGGCTGCCTCCGCCGCCAGCAAGAATGATGACTTTCATAGAATAATCACTTTCCTTCACTAATCTGCTAAATAACCGTATAACCCCTAATTGCCAATAAGTAAATCGGCATAGTAAATACTATGCCGATTCTTTTTGCTGCATGATTCTGATATTAACTTTTGATTATTAATAATGAAATTTTTAAATTTACTACATATGCCCAACAATCAGTAATTCAGGCAATCACTAATCGATAGGCAAACTCCCGACTCCGTGTAATCTCCAGTTTTTTCTCAATTGCCAATGCTTTCAAGACGTCGACAATATTAGGATCAAACTGGCTTCCTTTACAACGCTCAGCTTCTGCAATTGCTTCAGAGACGCTAAAGGCTAAACGATATGTCCTCATGGTTGTCATAGCATCAAATGAGTCTGCAACCGCTACGATTCTGGCACCTAAAGAGATTTCTTCACCGCATAATCCATCAGGATAGCCCTTACCATCATAACGTTCATGATGATGACGTACAATATCGGCGACTGAACGAAAGACCTTAATCTTACCAACAATAGTACCGCCAATCTCAGGGTGCTGACGTATCGTATCAAATTCATCTTCTGTCAGTTTACCAGGTTTATTCAGGATGGCATCAGGGATACCAATTTTACCTATATCATGTAAATGAGCACCAATGTGAATCCGTTCCTGTTCCTCTAAAGGTAGTCCCATCGCTTTTGCCATTAGCAGAGAAAGTTCAGCCACCCGCTCAGAATGACCGCACATATTAGAATTTTTAGCATCCAAGGCAGTTGATAAGGCATCTACAATATCGTGTAAATCGTCTAATGTAACCAGATTTAACAAGCTATACATCCTCCTTAGTTATCATCAAGCAATTTTATTTATTAATTGAGTATCAGGATTATAAACAGAAACGCTGTTGCGCCCAATATGTTTTGAATAATACAATGCCTGATCAGCATAATTATATAATTTTTCTTTATCCAAGCTGCATAAGATCTGAGATAGCGTGCAAATGCCAATTGATACCGTCACAGAAATCCGCTGATTCTCTGCCAATATAAATTCATGATCTGCAATGGTCCTATGGATTCTGCGAGCAATTCCCGCCGCATCTTGGCACTCAGTATCCGGTAATAACAGAGCATATTCTTCTCCGCCAATACGAGCAGCCAAGTCCCGGTCCCGGGTACCTCCCTGGATGATTCTGGCTAACTCCAATAAGATTTTGTCACCTGCCTGATGTCCATAGGTGTCATTTATTCTTTTAAAAAGATCAACATCAAAGATCAGCAAGGAAATGGGATGATAGTTGCATAGCAAAGCCTCGAAATGACGTTCCAACGTATCAAAGAAACACCGTCGATTTGCAATGGCTGTCAGGGGGTCTGTCATTGCCATAACTTGCATACGGCCTCGTGATTCCCGTAAGTCATCAACGGCTTGTCTTAGAGCCTTTTCTCTGAATTCAATCTGTCTGGCCATCCAATTCATATCCCGCATGAGAATTAATATGACATCTTCGCCGTCACTTGCCTCATTGGGCAAGGATAATAGCTCGCTGTAATTTCCCTGTTTGACCTTCAAGCATAATTGCCGCATACGATCTAACGGCTTTCCAACCAGCCATTCCACTGTCAAGCCAGGCATTACCAGGATCAAAAATAAAGCACTTGCTATGGAAACAGCTTCAACTTCATTAAAATATCGATTCCCATGCAATGGTAAATAAGATGCCATCCAAAACATAATTCCCTGAGGGATCATTAGCAGTATGAAAAAAGCCAATCGAAGCTTGCCTACCAAAAACAGTTCCTCCTCCCAAGCTGCTGACAACAATGATAAAAGCCTTTGATATTATACTTCAACGATATTGAAAATCATTATCACTTCATTAAATAATAATGTACGATCCCTTTCCTTGTCAATATATAATAACTACTATTTTACATTTTAATTCCATATTATTCCAAAATTATCTATAGCAAGAAACCCCTACTGCTATAAGAGAAACGTTGGGCTGCTCTCACTTTGATAATTACTTCTTATCGCGGGCAATGACAGATCGTCGTCACTTTTATCAAAACACAAGGTCAAAGGGTTTTATTTTATATTTCAAATTGTCATTTACAGTCTTTTAAAACAATAGTAAAATAAGTTTGTTAACCACATTCATTTAAGGCGTTAACAAGATTACTTATTTCATCAATTATTAATCATACATATTATAGTAAAGGAGGCTGGGGATGAATTACCATGAAATCATTACCCTTGGCGAGTCCATACTGCAGGGTCATAAGATAGATTATGAAGAGGCCTTGCTGCTCACTAAGGTGATACATGAGGATATTCCTCTGTTATCAGCTTTTGCTAACAAGATTCGCATTCAATTTGCCGGCAAAAGTGTTGATATGTGCGGCATTGTAAATGCCCGTTCGGGAATGTGCTCAGAAGACTGTAAATTTTGTGCCCAATCTGTTTATCATGATACAGCAGCTCCCATATACGAATTATTGAGCATAGATCAAATTATCACGGCGGCAGAGACCGCAGAAGAACAGGGTGCGAAACGGATTAGCATTGTTACCAGCGGCAAGGGAATGGGCAATGATCCTGACTTTCCAAAAATTATTGGTGCTCTGCAGGGGATCATGGACAATACCAATTTAAAAGTTTGCGCTAATCTTGGCACTCTCACTCTTGATCAAGCTCACTTGTTAGCAAAGATTGGTATTAAACGTTATGCTCATAACCTAGAAACGAGTGAAAATTTCTATTCATCAGTGTGTACAACCCATTCATATGAAGAACGGCTGACAACGATTAAGGCTGCTAAGGCCACTGGTATGGAACTTTGCACCGGAGGTATTATTGGTATGGGTGAAAGCTGGCAGGATCGTATTGATTTAGCCTTTGCGTTAAGGGCACTGGATGTTGCCTCTATTCCGATAAACATCCTCAATCCTATTAAAGGTACTGCTCTTGAGAATGTTACCCCCTCGCATCCCCTTGATATTATTAAAACTTTTGCCATTTTTCGCTTTATTCTCCCGGCTAAAATTATCCGTCCTGCCGGCGGTCGAGAGATAAATCTGCGGGATATGCAAGGACATCTTATGTTATCTGGAGCAAATGGCCTTATTATTGGTAATTATTTAACTTTTACAGGCCGTAATACAATTGCGGATTTCCAGATGGTACAGGACGCTGGATTTATTCCAGCCGATACTAACAAATGAATAATTAGGAGGAATAAACATGGATCATTATGACTTAATTTTTTCGTTGGGTAAAAAAGTATTAGAGGGTAATCAGCTTACCTTTGACGAGGCTTTAGCTTTAACAACCATTGAAGAAAGTGATATTCCTATGCTGCTCGGCGTTGCTAATAAAGTGCGGGAAAAGTTTACGGGCTCTTATGTAGATACTTGCCAAATCCTTAATGCCCGTTCAGGAAATTGTTCTGAAGACTGTAAATTCTGTGCTCAGTCTGCTCATCACAACGTAGACATTGAAACGTATCCCCTTATGAATGAAAATGCTATTATTCAGGCAGCCCAAAAAGCAGAAGCAGATTCGGCATATCGCTTCTGTGTTATCACCTCAGGGTGCGGCATGGATGGTGATCGCGATTTTGAAAAAATCACTGCAGCCATTGAAAAAATAGGCAAAGAAACGACTCTTCAGCGCTGCTGCTCCCTGGGAACCCTGCAAGAAGAGCATGTAGCTGCGTTAAAAAAGGCTGGCATCACTCGTTACCATCATAACTTAGAAACAAGCGAAAGTCATTTTGGTGAAATCTGTACGACTCATACATATGAAGAGCGTGTTAATACGATTAAAAGAGTAAAAGCTGCTAACATTGAGGTTTGCTCAGGTGGCATTATTGGTATGGGTGAAACTTGGCGTCAGCGTATTGAATTGGCCTTTACCCTCAAAGACTTAGATGTAGATTCCATTCCTGTCAATGTTTTAAATCCAATAAAAGGAACTGCACTGGAAAACCAGGAACGTTTAAATCCTATGAAAATTTTACAGACCTTTGCCATTTTCCGCCTAATCCTGCCCAAAAAAATTATTCGTTATGCTGGCGGACGCGAACACAATCTTGGTGAATTGGTTCCCTTAGGCTTCTTGTCAGGCGTAAACGGAATGCTAATTGGCAATTATCTTACAACACAAGGTCGCGGTGCTCGCAAAGATCTGCAAACAGTAACCGATTTAGGTTTGAAGCTGTTGAAAAATGCTTAATTTCTGCGATTCTCTTTCTCCCAGGGAATCAGCCCATTTTTCGCTTTCATAAAATATTATCTTAAAAAAAGATATCATCTTAACGGTTGACGTGTAATGATTTCCCTTGCTATAATGACTATGATTTTATCTGATGACTCAGCTAGCTGTCCTAAGACTTCTATACTTATACTGCAGGAAGCCTTAGCAGTATTCTTAGGACATGGGAAACTAAGAATTAATTGAATTAAAACGTCATCGGAGGTAAGCTGCTTTTCAAAATATAAGGTTATATACCTCTCCTTGGAATAATCATCGGGAAGGCTGAAAGTGTATTACGAAACAACCATGGCTTTTTTGGTATTCATTGCCGAAAAAGCCCTTTTTTCTGTATTGATAGTCTTGAAAGACAATGGAGGTTACTATGAGTTTATTATCGGAAACATTAGCACAAATTACCCCTTTAGATCAAGAAATCATGGAAAAGGTTCAATCAAAATTAGACTCTTTGATTAAACCTTCAGGCAGCCTTGGCCGCCTCGAGGAGATCGTAAAGCAATACGCTGGTATTAGGAAGGAAGAAGTACCTGAAGTGCCTCGCACCTGTATGGTTGTAGCCTGCGCCGATCATGGCGTTGCTAGAAATCAGATCAGTGCCTACCCAGTGGAAACTACAATGCAAATGACAAAAAACTACGTAGGTGCCAAGGGTGCCAGCGCCAATGCTTTGGCAAATTTCTGCGGTGCTGATATGGTTGTCGTGGACGCCGGTGTTGCTGCTGATTTATCCGATACAGCAGGTTTATGGCATCGTAAGATTGCTTATGGCACAAAGGACTTTACACAAGGACCTGCCATGTCAAGGGAAGAAGCGATTCAAGCTCTGGAAACAGGAATTGAAATTGTGAATGAGCAAGTGCGCTCTGGCTACAGGTGTTTTAGCCTTGGGGAAATGGGAATCGGCAATACAACCTCCAGCGCAGCAATTGTGTCAGCCTTTACTGCGATCAGTCCCGAACAGGCAACAGGGCGAGGCACTGGAATTTCAGATAACCGTCTGAATTTTAAAATTAACATTGTACGTCAAGCGCTTATGATAAATCAGCCTGATCCTCAAGATGGACTTGATGTCTTGGCAAAAATCGGTGGTTTTGAAACAGGCGTCCTCGCTGGCGTCATACTAGGTGCTGCCTATAATCGCTGTATGGTTGTGATTGATGGCCTGAATACAACGGCCGCAGCATTAATTGCCTACGCCTTGAATCCTATGATCGCGCACTATCTTGTACCGTCCCATTTATCAGGCGAACCTGCACATATTATTGCATTAAAGCATCTTGGCCTAAAGGCTTGTATTGATATGGGAATTCGCCTGGGAGAAGCAATTGGAGCATCCTTAGTGGTTGATATGTTAGGTGCTTCTATTAAAATGCTGACCGGCATGGCTTCTTATGAAAATGTTAGTTTTACAAAAGAAGCATAATTCGTTGATGTTAGGGAGGACCTATTTATGATTCAAGATATAATATCGTCTATTCGACCGCTGGATACTGCTGCTATGGAAAAATGCCAAATCCGTCTTGATAATTTGACTAAACCTCTTGGCAGCCTGCATGCTCTTGAACATTTGGCACGGCAGTTATCTGGTATTACTTGTAATCCTCGGCCATGCAATCTTACCAAAAGTATCATAATCATGGCTGGAGATCATGGTATAGCAGCAGAACAACCCGATACCACTTCCCCTGAAACCACAGTTAAAAGAATTTGCAATTTTTCTCGTGGTGGTGCTGCTGTTAATACATTTGCCGGACATGTTGCTGCCAATTTACTACTTGTCGATATGGGTACTGCTGCAGATGTTCCCTCAATCCCTCTGATTCAAAATGAGAAGATTGCCTATGGTACTAATAATATAAAGCAAGGCCCTGCAATGACAAGAGAACAAGCTCTAAGAGCAATCGAAATTGGCATTGCAATTGCTGACAAAGAAATAAAAAGAGGCGTCAATGTAATAGGTTTGGGTGAAATGGGAATTGCCAATACCATTTCCAGCACAGCAATCATCGCTTCCTATAGTCATATCCCTGTAGC
Organism: uncultured Pelosinus sp.; assembly: GCA_963526485.1. Classification (GTDB taxonomy): domain Bacteria; phylum Bacillota; class Negativicutes; order DSM-13327; family DSM-13327; genus Pelosinus. The sequence goes on along the minus strand of CAURNS010000004.1, from coordinate 217,372 downwards.
TGCGCTAACAGGACGAGATACTGATCTGCCCAACCATCTCTTTGATAAAACAGTGGCATTAATTGACCATGCCATCACAGTAAACTCTCCTGACAGCAACGATCCTATTGATGTGTTGAGCAAACTGGGTGGTTTTGAAATTGCCGGCCTCGTCGGCGTTATCTTAGGTGCCGCCAAGGGCAAAGCAGCCATAGTCTTAGATGGGCTTGTTACTAGTGCTGCTGCGCTTCTTGCCTTCAAATTAGCACCGCAGGTAAAAGATTACCTAATTGGTTCTCATTTTCCCCCAGCACCTGCACATAAAGTTGCCCTTGATCTCATTGGTATTCCCGCCCACCTTCATCTCAATATATCCTTAGGGGAAGGCGTCGGGGCTGCATTAGGGATGTCCTTACTTAACGCTTCATTACATGTCTTAAATGATATGAAAACCTTTGGCGATGCCGAAGTAGCAGTCGCTCAGGATGGTCCCGGCGCTCTTAAGCAAGATAAGAATGTGAAAGATGATTAGAATCTCAGATCTGTATCTATATAAAAAAATATAAAATTCAATACTTTGTTCAGCGAAAAGATACTAAAATAAAGTGATGGTAGTAGTTTATAAAAAACTACTACCATCACTTTATTTAGCAACAGCCTTTCTTACTATTTTCCCACTATAATAGAGGATTCATTACGCATGAACATAGTTTTGTAAATTCTCTAATGCAAGTCCATCGATTTCTGCCCCAGCCAATAATGCAGCGATATCTAACATAATAATCAGACGATTCTCCACCTTGCCAATTCCGGTTATGAATTTACTTTCTGACGCTTGAATAAATGACGGTGCAGGTTCAAGCTCTTCCGAATTAAATAATACAATATCTGTCACTTCATCAACTAAGCATCCTACCATAAGTTCATGTGCATGAACCATGATAATTTTACTATCATCATGTAATGCTTTATCTGCTAATTTTAACATATTGCGTAAATTGAAAACATATCGAACTTTGTCTCTCCAGCTTATCATACCTTCTATATTGCCTAAGGTACCGGGAACAATCTGAAGATGCACTTTATTAGTCCTGATAATGCCATTTACCACGGATGCCTCTATACCAAATTCAGTATCATCAATTTCAAAAACAACTATTTGCACACGTGCCATACTATCATCTCCCAGCCTAATTCAGTAACATCTTTTACATCTCATTTGCTAAGGTATATAGTTCCTCTGCCATACCAGTTACTTCTTCGATGCTAGCTGTTACTTCCTGTATAGCAGCTGCTTGCTGTTCTACGGTTAAGCTAGTGGCACTTCCCATAGCAACTGTCTTATCCACTGATTGTTGAATAATTGTGGTAAATTCCTTGATTTTACCTACTGTTTGTTTTGAATCACCTGAGAGCTTTCTTATCTCCTGTGCAACTACACCAAAGCCCAGACCTGCTTCCCCTGCCCTAGCAGCCTCGATTGCCGCATTTAATCCTAACAATCGAGTTTCATCAGCAATTTCTTTAATAAAATCCATTACTTCATTAATTTTGCCTGATACAATATTAACGTTATCAATTTCTTTATTTAAGGTATTTTGATTATTACTAACATCACTTGCTGAAGCTGCCAATTCTTCCATTGTTGCTGATATTTGGACCACACTATCATTGATCGAGCCAGCCATATTCTTTAATTTACTTTGCTGATACCACATCTTGGACAAGGTATTCGCAACCAAATAGAGTACATTCGCTGCGGCCTCCACGCTCTTGCGCGGCAATTGTTTTATGTCACTTAAAGATGTAATATAATCATCTGGATTTACACCAATTTCTTGGGCTATCTTACGATATTTACTTTCTTCGGGAGTAGAAGTTAAGACTTGACCGCCTAATATAGAGCCAATCTGCTTACCTTCCAGCATAATAGGTGCGGCAAAATCTACCAAACCGGCATGACATTCATAAATTGCCGGTTTCCCTGTTCTGGCAGACTCTTCACCGCCTTTGCTGTCACATTCCATACAGCGTTTGCGTCCCGCATCCGATTCACGCGTATGTTGCATACAAAATGTTGTGAAGTTGCTTGGAGTAGTAACTGGATTCCCCTCAACATCGACTGTAATACTGGCCACACCTACTGATTCGGCAAAATTATCCTGAAAAGTCTGCAAAAAATTTACATCAATTATATCTACTAACTTAACTTTACTAAAATCTTCTAAAGGCTGCTTTTGCTTCCCTGTCGATACACTTATCATGAACTTTGCCTCCATTATTTTTAATTTTCAGATTTCTAATTATTGATAATTTTCGACACAAGCAAAACGATTCCTTGGAAGATTTTCAGCTTCATTGTTGTACTTTTTTGCCACCTATTGAATTTTTTGTTAAAAAATGTCGATTTTTATACTAACCAAACATCGCAATTCCTAATGGCGTAACTAATAAGGGATGAGGGGGAACGTGTACCTTCCTTCCAAAGGCTTTACTGAATTCTTCGCCAAACCCAGTCAAATAAGCCGTACCTCCTACCACATACACCGGGTAATCCTGATATTCATCATATGCAGCCAGCATATTTTTTACAATTGTCGCCATTTTTTCAATCACTGGTAAAACCACTGGCATAATTCGCCGATGCTGACTTACATCTTTTTTAAGTATTTCCGCTTCTTCATAAGTGATCTTATATGCCCCGGATAATACTAAGGATAGATGAGTGCCTCCTGTTGCTTCATCAGCAGTAAAAACCAGATTGCCATTCTTCAATACAGCAATTCCTGTAGTGCCGCCCCCAATATCTACCACTATGCCATGGCCTATATCCAAAGCCTTAGCTGCTGCTACTGGTTCATCAACCTGGCAGATAGGCTCTAAGCCCGCACCGGCAATCACATGCCCACAGGCCTGAGCATTACGCCCCACTGTACCGGGCGGAATGGCTGTTGCTCCTTTTTCGAGAGTAATCCCCATGATCTTTTCCACTTCTGCCTTCAATTCCTCAACAATTACTGTTGCGCCTCTAAAATCAACAACTAAGCCATCTTTCACCACCGATGCCCAGCGCAAACTCCCTGCTACCGGATTTCCCTGACTGTCAGTAACAACTAACACCACATCGGCTGTTCCAAGATCTACACCTACTTTATAAGGACCTGGTAAGTCAGCTGCCGTTCCCGTTGTAATAAGCTGATGCAATTGATGAATTTTTGCATATGGTTCCATAATAATCCTCCCTACATCATGCAATAGGACAATTTCAATTTGTTACTATAATCGGAACCTGTTTAAATTTTCCGAATCAATTCTTATAGTTATCCAAATTAACCTTTATATCCTGCCCCTAATAGCCTAATTGAATGCCCAATTCTTTTACTATATTGCTCAAATGTAAAAGAACCATAATCCTCGAAAGAATTTATGGTTCTTTAATTTATTCCTTAGTAATAGACCAATCATCAATCAATATACCGCTTTGCTTATACGCTCTCACATTTAGGATGTTATTCTTTATCTCCACTACAAGATAATTGGGTTCATCCAGTGGATTGTAAAAGAATGAATCCCACTCACTTGCAGCTGTATCGTTGTAGGTTTTGGTACCACTTCGTCCAGTTGTTACATAGATCGTTCCTTTCCCGGGACTATCTACTACTTGGCTATCATGAAGAGGGTAGGTACGGGCATAGTCATGCTCGTGGCCGGCAAAGACCACATCCACATGATTAGCATCGAAGATTGGGGCAAAAGCTCTTTTAATACTGGTATTAGCTCCCCCCACCTTGTTATGGTATAGAGGTCTATGTAAAAACACAATCTTCCACTTTTTGTCCGTCGCTGCCAGATCCTGTTCCAGCCAGTTCTTCTGTATTTCCAGCATTTCGGGAACAAACTGTGCTTGTTCACCGGCCTGACTATCCAGCATAATAAAATGGACATCTCCATAATCAAAAGAATAGGCCTGTCGTTTAAGACCTGCAGGGCCATTAACAGGAACCTTGAGCTGGGCTGTAAATAATACAGGCTGCGAGAAGCGTCTTTCTGGCGTATAGTTCTCATGATTGCCCGTTACGGGCATCGCCGGAATCGTATCAATAACCCCTTGAGCGGCATTAAACCAGGCATCCCAATGAGCATAATCCTGCCCTACATCCACTAAATCGCCTACATTGGTAAAAAAAGCTGCCTCTGGATTTGCCTGATAGGCCTGATGAAGAGTAGTTTGCCAAGTTTCATAGTTGATACTCTGAGAATCACCAAATACAAGAAATTTAAATGCAGAGGCTTTAGCTGCCTCGGTAGAAAATGTATGAGCCTTACTCCAGCCCTCACCGTCACTTACTTGATATAGGTAACGAGTACCCGGCTTTAACCCTGTCAGCGTCACAGAATGGATGTTCATATTTCCCAAATTAGTGACTAATTCTGCCATCTCTGCCTCAATCACTGTTGCCTTCTGGGGAAAAGGGCTAGAGGCTGAGACCTCAGCATACTGTACTTTTCCCGCTACAGTATTACTATCCGTCCTCCAGGTAATCGTCTGAGTTGTCATAGGGTCTCTTTCCCAAGTGAGGGTGATATGATCGGTTCCTGAGGCACTAACGAAGGGAAGCTCCCTAAATAATAAGCCTGAAGATCCAAATACCAGCGCCAGGGCAAGGAAAGGGATACAGAAAAATTGAAAAAGCTTCTTTTTGTGCAATGCCATCTCCCCTAACGTTTTTACTTACTATAAAAAAGATACCATGTGTCCTCTTGGCTTCAGACTGAGCGCTAGGTTCCTATTATTATAGGCGAAGGTTAAATGCCAATGGCGAAGCGTTAATAATAGGAACCTGGCGCGCTCAATCTAAACATATTCCTTACATAATAAGAAAACACTGCATGGTATTTTTGAACCGCAGAGACGCGGAGAACACTGAGAAGAAAAGAAGAGATTAGACCCCGCTTGCTTTAAAAGCACTACTGACTATTTCTTTTGCTTCTTCCTGAATTGCTTTAAGATGATCGATCCCCTTAAAACTTTCTGCATATATTTTGTATACATCTTCTGTACCAGAAGGCCGGGCAGCAAACCAGCCATTGTCCGTACATACCTTTAGGCCGCCGATATCCGCCTGATTGCTGGGTGCCTTAGTAAGTTTAGCAGTAATTTTTTCACCAGCAAGCTTGTCAGCAGTAACTTGTTCTGGCGAAAGTTTAGACAATACAGCTTTTTGTGCGCTATTCGCAATTGCATCTATTCGTTCATACACGGGGGCACCAAACCTATCACTTAGATCTTTGTAATACTCACCAGGATCCAGGCCTGTTTTAGCGGTAATTTCCGCCGCCAATAAACAAAGAATGATGCCATCTTTATCAGTGGTCCAGACTGTTCCATCCTTTCTGAGGAAGGATGCACCAGCACTTTCTTCACCGCCAAAACCGAATGAACCGTCAACCAGTCCATCAACAAACCATTTGAAGCCAACTGGAACTTCAGCCAGTCTTTTACCGAGACTGGCAGCAATACGATCAATCATGGAAGAACTGACCAAGGTCTTACCAATAGCCGCATCCTCACGCCACCCCTTGCGATCCTGGAACAGATAGGAAATAGCGACAGAAAGGTAATGATTAGGGTTCATTAAACCAACGCTGGGTGTGACAATACCATGACGATCAAAATCTGGATCATTACCAAAAGCAAGATCATATTTTTCCCGCAACTCAATGAGTCCTGCCATGGCATAGGGTGATGAACAGTCCATGCGGATTTTACCGTCAGCATCCACATTCATAAAACTAAAAGCAGGATCAGGATAAGCATTAATCAGATCAATATCAATGTTATATGCTTCTGCGATCGGTGCCCAATAACCAAGGCCTGCGCCACCTAGGGCATCAGCACCTAATGTAAGACCTGCAGCTTTAATCGCTTCCATGTCAATGATATTTTTCAAGTCTTTCACATAAGGTGTAATAAAATCATATTCATGTATATGATCTGATTTGCGAGCGATTTCATAAGGGATGCGTTTTATATCATTGTTACCCGTCTGCAAAAATTCATTGGCTTTATCAGCAATCCACTTGGTAATGTGGGTATCCGCAGGGCCGCCGTTCGGTGGATTATACTTGATACCGCCACTATCAGGCGGATTATGAGAAGGGGTAATAACAATTCCATCAGCCAATCCAGCCTTACGGCCCTTATTATAAGCAAGAATCGCATGAGAAATGGCTGGTGTAGGTGTATAATTCATTTCCTTAGCAATTAAAGTTTCTACACTGTTTGCTGCCAACACCTCCACTGCTGAAATAAAAGCAGGTTCAGACAGAGCATGGGTATCAAAGCCCAGAAACAGCGGTCCGGTTATACCTTGCATTATGCGGTAGCAGCAAATAGCCTGCGTAATTGCATGAATATGTTTTTCATTAAAGCTGGACTGCAGGGAATTTCCCCGATGTCCAGATGTCCCAAAAGCAACGCGTTGGGCGGGCTCATTGCTATCCGGATTATTAACATAATAAGCACTAACTAAGCGCGGAATATTGACCAGCATGCTTTTAGGGGCTTTTTTACCTGCTAATGAATGGATTGACATAGATAAATGCACCTCACAATCATTTTATACTTTTCTAGGTTGTATAACTTTCTGCAAATACCATTAATTTCTCTTGTTCTTACATTCCGCAATCAATACAAAATACCCTGCCAAGAAATATCCATTTTCATGGGATTTTTTAAGAGATTCTTTCCCATGTTGACATTTGGATTATTTTGGATTATATAAACTTACCTTTAAGCACCTATGTTTCCTCTACAAAAACATTTTCTGCATTTAGGTGATGACAATGTATTTTTTAAATGTTATAATGTAAATGTAAATTTTATATACATTGGCAATGACGCCGTGCAATCATAGCTTAGCTATGGGTGCACGGCTTTGATTTGTTTAAAGAAAGGGGGGTTTTGATGATTAAAGTACAAGGCGTAAATAAATTTTTTGGCCAATTACATGTTTTAAAAGAAATTAATCTCAATGTCAGCAGCGGTGAGAAAGTGGTTGTTATCGGACCAAGTGGATCAGGAAAGAGTACCTTAATTCGCTGTATGAACTTGTTAGAAACACCGAGTACTGGCCAAATCACGATTGATGGTGTTGACATTACGGCCCCTAGGGCTCCTATCACAAAAGTTAGAGAGTCCGTTGCCATGGTTTTTCAGCAATTTAACCTGTATCCTCACAAAACAGTGTTAGAAAATTTGACTTTAGCACCAACGCTGATTAAAAAGGTCTCACGTGAGGAAGCAAGCGAATCAGGGTTAGCTTTCTTGGACCGTGTTGGCCTAAAAGGAAAGGCTGACGCCTATCCTGCTCAGCTTTCCGGCGGACAGCAGCAGCGTGTGGCAATTGCCCGTGCATTAAATATGAAGCCGACTGTCATGCTGTTTGATGAGCCGACTTCGGCTCTCGATCCAGAAATGATACAGGAAGTATTAGATGTAATGGTTGATTTAGCCAAAGAAGGAATTACAATGGTAGTCGTCACTCATGAAATGGGCTTTGCTAAACAGGTAGCTGATCAAGTCATTTTTATGGATGAGGGCAAAATACTGGAAAAGGGTTCCCCTGAGCATTTTTTTACAAGCCCAGAACATGATCGCACTAAATTATTTTTAAGCCGAATTCTTCGTTAGTTTGTGATTAATTAAATAAAATGGAGGTTATTAAAATGAAAAAATTATATGTTCTTTTAGCTAGTTTGGTGATGCTAATCGCTTTAGCAGTTACTGGATGCGGCAGTACTACTGATTCTAAACCTACGGCAAGCGGCTCTGGCACTGCTCCCGAAATCAAAGCAATCCAAGACCGTGGTGCATTAAAAGTAGGCGTTAAGGTTGATGTACCAAAATTCGGTTTCAAAGACCCTAAGACCGGTCAGATTGACGGTTTTGAAATTGATTTAACAAAAGCACTGGCGAAAAAAATCCTCGGTGATGAAAATAAATTCGAAGCACAAGGCGTTACTGCCAAGACCCGTGGTCCTTTACTTGATAATGGCGAAGTAGACCTGGTCATTGCAACTTTTACTATTACGGAAGAACGCAAACAAAGTTATAACTTCTCCGACCCTTATTTCACAGACGGCGTTGCTTTAATGGTTAAGAAAAATTCAGGAATTACAGATCTTAAAGGGTTAGCTGACAAGACAATCGGTGTTGCTCAAAGTGCTACCAGTAAAAAAGCGATTCAAGAAGCTGCTGATAAACAAGGCATCAAGGTTAAATTTTTAGAATTTGGTACGTATCCAGAAATTAAAACAGCCCTTGATTCCGGCCGTATTGATTGCTTTAGTGTAGATGGCGCTATCTTATACGGTTACTTAGATGACACGACTGTTATTTTGAATGATCGCTTCTCGCCTCAAGAATATGGTGTAGCAAGCAAAAAAGCCAACGCAGGATTAGCCAAACTAGTGAATGATACCATCAATGATATGAAAAAATCAGGTGAATTAGATAAGCTGCTGCAAAAATGGGGACTTAAATAGTGCCAGGACCTTTCGCGGGATATAAGTGGTTAGCACTGCTGAATGATTGGTCTGTATTTGCCGAAGGCTTTATCCAGACCATTCTTTTATCAGTCCTAGGCCTAACGTTGGCTTTAGGCTTAGGAATCTTCTTCGGTCTCTTAGGAACATCTCATGTGAAGCTTTTTAAATTCATTAATCGTATTTATGTGGAGTTTATTCAAAATACTCCCTTAGTCATTCAAATTTTCTTCTTATATCATGGATTGCCTCATCTGGGAATTATGCTGCCAGTTTTTGCAGTAGGGGTGCTGGGCGTAGGTGTTTACCACGGTGCTTATATTGCAGAAGTTATTCGTGCAGGTGTAGAGTCTGTGCCAAAGGGACAACTAGAAGCTGCCTATTCGCAAGGGTTCTCTTATTGGGGAGCAATGCTCCATATCGTTTTACCCCAAGCCAAACGTATTTCCTATCCGCCACTAACCAACCAAGCTGTTAATTTAATCAAAAACACTTCTGTGTTAGCAATGGTGGCAGGCGGCGAGCTCATGTACCATGCAGATTCCTGGTCAAGCGGCAATCTTTACTATGGCCCTTCCTATGTAATAACAGGCTTGCTGTATCTTTCCTTATGTTTTCCTTTAGCCTCCTATGCTAAGCGCATGGAACGCAAATTGGAGGTGTCATCATGATTCATGAATTGTTTCAGCTGGAATTGCTCACTTTTCTGGGCAAAGGCTTGTTGACAACACTGCAAATCGCAATAACATCGATTGTACTCAGCATGATTTTTGGAACGATTCTTGGGATAGCGCGCCATTCTAATAGTACCCCATTTAGCCAGGCGGCTTCCTTTTATGTTGAGGTAGTAAGAAATACCCCCCTGTTATTATTTATCCTGGCAGTTCGTTTCATGACGAAGCTTCCGCCTGTCTATGCCGGTATTGCTGCTATGACGATTTTTACCACTGCTATGATTGCGGAAATTGTCCGTGGCGGTTTGAATTCCGTGGGCAAAGGACAGTGGGAAGCAGCTAAGTCCCAAGGATTTACCTATACCCAAACGCTTATCTATATTATTTTGCCCCAGGCCCTTCGCAACACGATTCCGCCTTTAGTATCCCAATTTACTACGGTAATAAAAGATACCTCTCTTGTCTGGGCAGTTGGTATTGAGGATTTAACTGGCAAAGGTATGATCATTATGGGACAGTATGGTACAACAGCGCAAGTCTTCACTATCTTTGCAACCATAGCCTTAATCTATTTTGTATGTAATTATGCCCTGTCGATACTGGCCCGCCATCAGCAAAGAAGATTATTACTTAGAAGCTATTAATACGTTTATCAAATGGAAGATATATTGATTTGAAGACAGCTAAGAGCCTCTGCAAGGTGAGATCACCTTACAGAGGCTCTTAGCATAAATACCATAAATAACAGGTTCAAACAGCCTTCTAATCCGAATCAGGATGATTGCCACACAGCCAATAATCATCATGGTTAATTTGCAGGTTCTATTTCCTCTGCATTTCTTGCAAGGCAATCACCAACCTGATCTGGTGTTAATATTTCTATGTATTTTTTAGCTCATTTAAGATGCTTTTGTCTATAAACTGAAATGGTGTCCCCGCCCATTCCCCAATTATCCACGTCTACTTCATCGATTACAACAACAGTGGTGTTAGGATCTTTCCCCAGCACATCTTTTAATAGTTGAGTCGCTCCTTTTATTAATTGTTCTTTCTGTTCTTTGGTAGCACCTTCCCGAGTTATCTTAATATTAATGTATGGCATTCTTCATCCCTCCTTCTTATATACCATTATAAATGTTTTCTAATGCCAGATAAGTTTTGAATCAATTTTTTCTATAGTAGAACTCCCTGTTAAACTCATAACTCTTCGCAGCTCTTCATTGGTGCCTGTGATTATTTTTTCTACGCCTTCAGACTTACCAGCCGCGAGTCCTGCCATTGCGGTCCTTCCAATCAAAACACCACTGGCCCCTAGGGCCAAGGCTTTAAAAACATCGGTTCCCCTTGTTATCCCACTATCAACAAAAATAGGAATTCTTCCATCAATTACTTTAGCAATGCGTGGTAATATTTTTAGCGGCGGTACTGCATAATCCAAAGTTGCCCCACCGTGATGAGATACTACAATGCCCGCTGCCCCAACCTCCAAGGCCTTGCCAGCATCTTGTTCACTTAAAACACCTTTTAAAATAAACGGCAGTTTTGTCGCCTGTACAAAGCTCTTAATTTCAGCGAGGGTTTTTGGCCCCATTAAATCAGGACGTATTAAACTATCTTCCTTCTTGCCGCCAAAGAAAAATATGATATCCATTCCCACGGCAAATGCCCCGTGCTTCTCAGCTTGAGCAATTTTGGCTAATATCAAGTCATTATCTTTATAAGGCTTGACTATTTTCACCGTTTTAGCTCCCGTTTCAATGATCGCCTTAAGTTCTTCTTCTTCCCCGATGCCAACCCACATAACGGCTCCGGCTTCTTTAGCCCCTTTAGCCATTTCTACCATGGGATTAGAGCAAATTGCACCTAACCCTGATAGCGGCGCAGTCATAACGGGTGTAGCAAAAGTGTGCCCAAAAAGAGTCATTTCTGTAGATGCTACCGCCGAGTCTATCATCCGCGTCTCGATTGTCATGGAGTCTAAATAATCCCGTGTGATTTTAAGAACACTACCCGTTTCAACGCCTTTATCCATAAAATTACCTAAACCTAGTTCTCTCAATCTGGCATTTCCCTCTGTCAATAGTTTACCTATCATGAAAACTCCTCCTCACATATCCTGCCTGTAACATGCCGACCTTGGCTGAAATACTTTAGCTCTTCCTATAGTTTCGGTCTTAGTGAAAATTTCTAATCACCTCCTTAAATGGAATTACATGAAATCCACCAGCATCAATATAAGCTATATTCTATTTTTTATAATAGATCCTAAAATTTTGCCAACCTTTTTGGTCTCGCAGACTGCTGCTTTCTGATCTTTAAAATGAGGCGGAAAATGTTCCTCCTCAATTTTTTCTAACACCCCATGTATCCGAACTACCCTGCCAACACCGCAGTCATGACCATATCCGCATGTGTAGCATTGACCGTATGCCCCTACACTCAATGATTCAACAACTGCCATTTTATTTCTTACCATAAAATCTTCAATCTGCGGTTTAACACAGTCATTGCCTTCATACTCTACACCAATTGTCACGCCGAGTTTACCTGCTAAATTAAAAATTTCGCGATGACGAAAAGAAAATGTTCTTTCCCAAAATGCATGCCCTAATGCATTCATCCTGCCAAAATAATTAGGAGCTCCGAATACGATAGCGTCGGCTTGGAGCATTTTATCCCCTATTTCATTCCAGTCGTCTCGAAGTTTACAATTGTTATCTCCAGCACACAGAACACAGCCGATACATCCGTTGATCCTTTTACCAGCAAGGGAAATATATTCATACTCCAATCCTGTAGCTGCTAGCACTGCCTTTACTGCTTCGCTCGTCACACCATCTGTACGGCCACTGGCACTTACACCTAATATCATAAGTTTCTCTCTCCTCCCTTATTAAATTCCAAATGACTAACCGTCTGTACCAACCGGTCGGTATATATAAAGCAAAAAATAGGAGCCTTATGATAATTCCAAGGCTCTATAAACTCGGTAAAAAAGTATCAAATCAATAACTCTAAAACAAACTCAATAAATTTACATTTCTTTCTGAAGGGTATAGCGTTCTACAAAACAATTTACCAGTATTCTTGCTTGTTCAGTTACATTTATCAAGGCATGAATATCCTGCTTGCTTTTCATTAATAATATCCCGCCTTCAATCATAGCAATAATGCCATGAGCTAAATTCTCGATCTCCGTATCATTTGCCTGAAAAGGTGAAACTAAACCAATAAGTACAGGTTTCAGCTTATCTACCCATTTCTCAAACACAGCATCAAGACGCTTACGAAATATCTCATCGTGTTCACTCATTTCAATAGCAAGATTGCCAAACATGCATCCGCATTTCGCCTGATTGCGTTTGTGCTGATTTACGATCCATTCCAGCATGGCATTAAACTTGCTTTCAGCATCCATCTGAGAACTTAAGACTTCTTCCAATAAAGATCGATTCCAATTCGAAAAAAAATGATCAAGTACAGCTAAGCCTAGCTCATGCTTAGAAGAAAAATAATGATAGAATTGCCCCTTGCCAATTTGGGCAGCCTCTAATATATCGCTAAGTTTGGTATTTCCATATCCTTTAGAGTGCATTATGACTGCAGTTACCTCGATTATTTGCTGCCGCTTATCAGACACATTACAACCTCCTACTACCAACCGGTTGGTACAGTTTTTATTTTATTGTCATCCTGGCTGTTTTGTCAAGTATTTCAGTCTTTGCCAGCAAGTAATGTTCTAAATTTGAAATAAGGTATTAGTAAGCAGCCAGCATCAATTGCTGTTTTTTGCTGCTAGATTACCCACTTCGATACTTAATGCTGTCACATCATCTTTACATACACCATCTGCCGCTATTTTAGTTACAGATGCAATTAAATCTGCAAAGCCATTGCCCAATGGCAGTTCATGATCTTCAGCCAGCCGATCTGCAATACCATCACTATAAAAGCAGAAGCAGTCTCCTTGTTTAATCGGCAAGGAACTTACATGATATTCAGGAGACTCACTTACACCTAAAAATAAGCCTGGCGTCTTAATCCGCCCTCGTGCATCGGCGGAGTCAGCAAAAAATTCTGTAATCCCTGCTGCCACATATCGAAGCTCATGCTTTGTTAAATCGAATTCAAAACAAAAGGCAGCTACCATTACGTCATTGCCAAAATATCGATTTACTTGTTGATTGATTTCCAGCATTCGTTCAGAAAGGGAAAGAGGTGAATAAATAATCTCCTGAAACATCAAACTCATTGCCGCTGTTTGGAGGGCACTAGCAACCCCATGCCCTGCTACATCAATAATATAACCAAACAACATATCATCACTCAACCAGCGGTAACCGCAAGTATCCCCACTAACCAGCATATAAGGTTCATATAAAATTTCTATACGCATTCGTGAATCCTTGCTGTTTTGCGGTAACATAGTACGCTGCTGGCGACCTGCTTTTGCCAATTCCCGATGAAAGGTTTCACGTCTGATCTGCTCCTCATGAGTCTTCTTTGCTAAAACTTCCGTTCGTTCCGCCACTCGCGCTTCTAAGTTAGTAACCAGATCAAGTATTTGTTTTGCCATCCTATTAAAGGATTTGCTAAGCTGCCCCAATTCGTCCTGCCGCTCCGTATCAGGCACTGGCGATAAACGTCCTGCCGCTAAGTCACGAGCAGATTCATTAAGCCTCAGAATAGGACGTGTTACCCATCTGGCCGTCCAAACCGCCAAAAAGAAAACAATCAGCATGATAAAAAAGACAATGATTGCTGTTTTATACAGTGCTGCCCAGATTTCCCCCATAAAATCCTCATCCGCCAGCACTACATAAATCCTCCAATCCAGCCCACGTTCTTGAAAAGACTTGACGCTTACGGAATAAAGGCAATCATTCAGCCTAAACTGATAGGATGAATTTAGATGATCTGCAGATGATTTCGCAGCTAACTGTAACACTGGATCTTTGCAGTCTATAGCTCGAATTCTGGCATTTTTCCCATCTTCTGTTTCAAAAGGTTCCATAAGAGCAGAAGCAGCAACAATCATACCATCTGAATCAACAACAAACACTTGACCAGAGGAACCTACCGATAAATTACGCAGCATGTTTCCTAACCAGGATAACAGATAATCCGTGCCAAAAACACCCACTAATTGTCCATCCCCATTAAAAATTGGATAAGCAGCTGTAATGGTTGGCTCATGAAAGACAAAATGCCGGTAAACACCACTAAAAACCGGTTTTCCTGCCGTCTCAGCCGCCAGATACCAAGGACGGGTACGTGCATCAAAGTTCGGAAAACGTTCTTGCACACCTAGGCCGTTACCTTGTTCAGAAACATTGTAATACCAGGATGCTCCGCCTGTCTGCCGATTATTTCTCACCACCTGAATTTCACCTGATGCTTTGCGGCGGGCCCCGTAAAAACTTCCGTCAGATAAGCCAACAAAAGTCATAGCCGCATCGGGGAAAGCTTGAAGATGATTTACAAATTGACGTTCCCGTTCTACCGGATCTGAGAGATTCAATAACCCCGCCTGCCAGGCATCTACATTAAGTTGATTAAGGCGCAGAGGTTCATCTATATGTCGAGTTAATTGTTCATGTACTCGTTCCAGTGTTTCTGTTCTCATTTCCTTTAATACAGCTCCCACGGCTTCTTGGCCCCCTTGCAATAACAAGAAGCCAATCAAGCAGGTTGCTATCAGAAACTGCAGCATAAAGGGCAGAGTAAATACTAGATTTAGGGGAAACCTCCCTGCTAAACGCTGAAATAAATAACGTAAAGTCAACTTTTTATCATTCTCATTATACAATGCCTGCCGGGTATTGTGACTCAACCTACTCCACCTCACATTCCTATGGATCATGCTCTAAGTCACTAGATAAAAAAATCATTTTGGCCATTCTCAGCTTATTGTTTTCTAAATCGCCTTGCCAAACTCTCTAACTTCTTCGTTCTTAAAAAAGAGAACTCCTGCCAAGTAGATCAACTTGCAGAAGTTATTGCCGTATATTGTCGATATTTATCCTAATTTTTCATAAAAAAACGTTTTGATCGGTGTATGATAAAGCAAATAAGCAATCAAACTGCCGCCAGTAGTGCTGACAAGGAATGGTACTACAAAGAAAAATGCACCGACTTGAGAACCAATTATATATTTTGCTACCGGGTAAGCCGCAAGGCTCCCTAAAATTCCAGTACCGACAATTTCACCGATAATAGCGCCCGCAATGTGATTGGTCTTCTGATATAAGACACCGGCAAGAGCAGCTCCCAGCATACTTCCCGGGAAAGCCAAGAGCGATCCAGTGCCCAGAATGTTGCGCAGTAACGAAATACCAAAGGCAGCGCTGAGAGAATAACGTGTCCCCAACAGCACTGCTAACAGAACATTAATAGCATGCTGTACGGGAAAGCATTTCGCTATACCAATAGGGATATATATTAAATGAGCGGAAAAAACGCCAATTGCTATAAATAAGGCGGTAAAGGTTAATCTTCGAATTTGCATGTTTTCCTCCAAACTGCAGCGCTAACTATACTCTTTTTATTCAAGACGCCAACTGCACGTGTCATCGATTATCAGTTTATGCTTGTGATAATTCACTAAGGTATTGCGATGCCCAACACTAATAATCGTTGTATTCTTAAGCTGGGAATGCAGCAATTGGTACAAATGAGCCTCTGTTATTTCATCAATTGCTGAAGTGGCTTCATCAAGAAATAACCAGTCCGGCTGCTGCAGTATAGCCCGTACAAAGGCGATCCGCTGCTGTTCACCGAACGACAGAACATGAGACCAGTCCTCAACTTGGTCAAGTTTATCAACAAGGCTTTCTAATTTACAAAGCTTCATAATGCTGCGAATTTTTTCATCCGCTGCAAAATCCCCTTTGTAAGGATACAATACAGAATCCCGCAAAGTTCCAAGAGGTAAATAGGATCTTTGTGACAAAAATAACAGTTTCTGTTCTGCCGGAATGCGAACACGGCCTTGCCCAAATGGCCAAATGCCGGCTAAGGTACGCATAAGAGTACTTTTCCCGCAGCCAGATGGACCCATAATCAATAAAGAATCCCCCTGATGAATCGTGAATTGCAAACCCTTAAGCAATTCTTCTCCATTGGGTAAATCAATTTGCAGCTGGTCCACATGTATAGAGGGATCAGTTCCATAGGTTACATCAATCACTTCCTGATCTGCCATATATTCTACGCGATTCATCGCCTGGCTAAAGCCTAATAAACGTTTAACCACGGACTGCCACTGGGCTAAACTAGAGTAACTGTCAATCAAGAAGGATAATGAGTCTTGCACTTTACCAAAAGCTCCAGATATTTGAAGCAATCCACCTAACTGCATCTGATTGCTAAAATAGCGCGGAGCCGCAACAACCAAGGGGAAAATAATAGCAATCTGACCATAACCTGACGTAAACCAAGTCAGTTTTTTCTGCCGCAGCATTACTGCTTTAAAATTATCAAATACCATCTGAAAACGCTCTGTCAGTTTTGCCTGTTCTTGTACTTCACCGCCATACAAGGCAATACTTTCACTGTTTTCCCGCAAGCGAATCAAACTAAAACGAAAATCAGCTTCGTAACGCTGCTGACTAAAATTAAGGTTTACCAGCGGTTTACCAATTTTAACGGTTATCCAGTTGCCAGCTACGGAATAAAGAATCGCAACCCAAAACATATATCCCGGGATAGTAAATTCCGTCTGCCCTATGGGAATCGTCAAAGAGCCAGAAAGATTCCATAAGATAAACATAAATGAAAATAAAGTTACAGCAGCTTTTAAAAGCCCAATAGAAAGACCTAGTGTCAAATTAACAAATAACTTTAAATCCTCACTAATTCGCTGATCAGGATTGTCGGTGTTATTTTCCAAGAGCTGCATCTGATAATAGGCCTGTTTATGCAGCCATGTTTGCAGATATTTTTCCGTAAGCCAGCGGCGCCATTTAATTTCAAGGAATTGCTGCAAATAAAGAATGTAAACAGCCACAATAATATGAGAAACTGCTAAAATGCAAAAAGTGCCGATCGCACTCACAAAACCATCTTTGTCATGATTTTGCAGTGTATTATAAAAGGTATTATTCCATTCATTTATCAGCACTAATAGGTAAACCTGTCCTAAGTTAAGGACAACAATGACTGCTAACAGCAGTCTGGCCTTCCACTTTTCCTCTGAAAACCAATACGCCTTGGTAATTTGCCACATTCCCTGCATAAAATTGCGATTATATACATTTATCATCAAAACGATCCTTTCTATGCTAATTACTGCTTTTCTTTAATCTTTCTCGTTTTCTCGAAAATTATCGAAATTCCTTTTAATTATTATAAAAAAAACTGACAACCTTAAAAAAGGATGCCAGTTCTCATACTCTTATTAAAACAACCTAATTGTAAAGATATATTGATAGCAGAATAAACAACAGCACCGAATTATCGGTGCTACTTGTTTTTCTTCAAATAAGGATTTTGTACTTCTGTTGGATTAAAGAATCCTGCGACATCCACATCTAACCCCTCAGCAATCAACAAAAGCATATCAAGTGAAAAGCTTATATTTGTATTTGGAGCCTCTATCTTAGAAAGATGGCTTGTGCTAATATCAACTTTTGCTGCAAGTTCTTCCTGACTTAAACCGCGAAGATTACGATAAAATGCAATCTTTCTACCAATTTCTCTATATACTGAATAGAATTTATCGTTATCTCTTTTTCGCACAGGTTACACTCCCATTAATTAGTACTATTAATTATAGAGAGCAATACAACTTTATGCACTTCTTTGTAATAGAATAATTCTTGCTAGCATAAAGAAACTTATGTTATAATATGGATTGAATTTAAGTAGTTTCAAAAGGAATGGTTATGTGAGTCATAAACTATCAGCTCAAAAGAAAATAGAATATGATACATTATGCAACGCTATTTCGGAACTAAGTCAAGAGATTGACTGTTTAATAAAAGAAAATAAAGATGCGTCTGAGATTTATGAGCAACTTGAAGCAACATTAAATAGATGTGTGACATTTATTAAGAAAGAGTTTTATAAGAGGAGCAATTAAAAAATTTAAGCTGAGCATAATGCTCAGCTTTTAGTGCCTTCAAGAGAATGTTATCTTTCTGATCTACTGAAAAAATAACATTCTTTATAATTCTTAGCAATTCTCGATAAGTTTTTTGGCCTCCACATATTGAGCAATTCCCGCAGCCAGTTTTTTTGCTTCTTTCATTGCTAAAACAACTGTCGCTGGTTGATGTACTACATCACCGCCCGCAAACACACCTTTACGTGTCGTCATGCCATACGGACGTTCCCGCGTAATCACATATCCATTTTCATTCACTTCAATCCCTTCGGTAGTGGAGACAATCCGGGCTGCCGGGCGCTGACCAATCGCTGGTACAATCTTGTCTGCTTCTATAACTTCCTTTATCCCTGTACCATGTAACTTGCCTGTTTCATCTATTTCCTGAAGTTCGTACTCTAAACCAATAACCTGCTCTGTTCCTAAAATAGCAGTGGGACTAGACAACAATTTAAATTCTACGCCTTCAGCCTTGGCTGCTTCTATTTCTGATGGCAAGGCTGTCATATCTTTTTCAGTCCGGCGATATATAACTGTGACCTTAGATGCTCCTAGACGAATTGCTGTCCGAGCAGCATCCATCGCCACATTTCCAGCACCAACTACTACCACCTTATCCCGAGTATTGATCGGAGTTTCTTTCCTATCTATTTTTTCCGAACGAATTAATGCAACCATTCTAAGGAGATAGGTAGCTTGTATAACGCCAATCAAATCTTTACCGGGAATATCAAGAATTTTTGGTAAAGCAGTCCCTGTACCAATGAAAATAGCATCAAAACCATCTGAAAACAAATGATCTACATTTATATCCTGACCAACTAAAACATCCGTTTTAATTTGCACACCCAAAGCTTCAATTCTTTTAATTTCGCGGCGGACAACTTCTTTTCCTAAACGGAATTCTGGAATACCATACAGTAAGACTCCACCAGGTTCAGCTTGGGATTCAAAAATAACTACTTCAAAACCCAATTTTGCCAAATCGCCGGCAACCGTCAGTCCTGCAGGTCCCGAACCGATTACTGCCACCTTACCATGCACACAGGATATCGGCTTAGGTCTTGCAATATCCATTTCTGTATCAAAGTCAGCAATAAAACGTTCCAATTTACCAATTTTGATACCACAATCTTTTTTATTAAGAATGCAGGAACCTTCGCATTGTTTTTCGTGGGGGCAAACCCGCCCACAGACTGCCGGAAGACTGCTGCGACGTGCGATAATATCACTGGCTTCGCCAATATTTCCTTTTGCCAGAGCTGAAATAAAACTGGGAATCTCATTTTCAATAGGACATCCCATACGACATAATGGCTTAGGACAGTTTAAGCATCGTTTGGCTTCGGCAATTGCTTCTTTGGTTGTAAACCCTTCATCTATTTCATGAAAAGATAATTTTTCCTTCGCAAAGTCCGTCTTCTTATCAACTAGCATCTCATTCACTTCCCTTATTTTATCTCTGTGACACAAATTCTCCAGCCAGTAACCCAACTATATCAAAAGATAATATGATGATCAACCCTGACGATGCTGAAGATATCACAGAGGAATGGTTTTGTATTTCCGGATAATAATTGGAAGATTTTACTGATTGACCTTATGTTTACTGTTTGTTATAGTCACATTGGTTACCTATACATAGCATTACTTCAGGGGGTTTTATTGTTGAAAAAATTCGTACTTACCTTGGCCGCACTTCTTGCTTTACATACAGGAACTGGCCTCACCGCTCCGGTCAACGATCTAGAGAAAGGTCAAACGGCAGCCGGAATTGGTAATAATACTTTTTACCTGGAACATAAGCTGGCCGACAAGTTTACACTGGGCCTGCAGAACGCCAACTGGGAGCATAATGGCAGCTTAGATAATATTTATGGACAATTGCAGCTTACCAATAACCTTAGAGGCATCATCGGCAGCAATCATTTCGACTCAGATGCACAAATATATGTGGGAATGGCTGTTAATGGTCCCATAGCTCCTGAATGGGAAGGCTACACCTCCCTCATTGCCGGTAACCAGTTCAAAGAATTACAAGTCGGTGCCAACTTCAAAATCACTTATAATGCTGACCTCAACCTTAATTTTCATTCCTTTATGCCCGATGCCGGCGATAGCAAAACCGGTGTGGGTGTGGGTGCAACCATAAAATTTTAAATAAATTAATTGCAATTATTATTTTTAAAGAAAGATCATTATTCATTTTCTAACGTAAATGAGTAGCGATCTTTTTCATATTTCAGCCTGATCCCTATGAATGAATGTCAAATGACACCTGGTATCTTTTCTGTTAGATGATTCGTACAACAATTTTATGCACGACATCTGTAGTATACCCCAGGTGAATCACTGCATCTTTTATATGGTGTATACTTCTCTGTATTTCTACTTCATATAGAATTACTTAACCTTTGCTTCGCGAATAGGAAGATTCACTAAGGCCGCCGCGGCCGCCAGCATAATGTCGGCATACCACATCCATAAGTAATTTCCATCATGAGCCATTGCCAGCCCTCCCAGCCATGCACCTAAAAAACCACCAATTTGATGAGTAAGCAGCGTTAAGCCAAAAAGCGTTGCCAAGTAACGCGTACCGAAAAGTTTACCAACAATGCCTGCCGTCGGCGGTACGGTTGCCAGCCAGGTAAACCCTAAAGCGGCAGCAAACACATAGAAAGTAAGCTGCGTCTTGGGGGCTAGCAAGTACATCCCGATCATGACAGCACGGCTGCCATACATGACAGCCAATATATATTTCATGCGGTATCGGGTGCCGAGTGCTCCAGCAAGCAGACTTCCTCCAATATTAAACAGGCCGATAATCGCTAAAGAAGTCGCTGATACAATTGCCGGATGACCGCACAATGCAACTTCACCGGGCAAGTGAGTCACCAAAAAGGCAATATGAAAACCGCAGGTAAAAAATCCTGCGTGCAAACACAAATAACTAGGATTAACCATGGCCTGCTTCACTTGCTGGTACAGGCCTAAGTTCGCAGCATCTGTTGCTTCACTGCGCTTGGCAGCTGCATCACCCCTCAGGACAGAGGCCAGAGGGATACTAAGCAGTGTTGTTGCTGCCATAGTAAGTATGGCAGCAATCCAGCCAAAACCGCTGATAATTGCCTGCAATAGAGGAGCAAATACAAACTGACCGAAGGAGCCGCCTGCATTGATAAATCCTCCTGCAAAAGAGCGCTGCTTTTCAGGCAGCTGCTGAGCCGTTGCACCAATTAAAATCGAGAAACTTCCTGCCCCTGCACCTGCTGCACTTAATATTCCCACCGTCATAATTAAAGACCATTCGGAAGTGGCTAAGGGGGTCAAGGCCATGCCGATTGCCAGAAGTAATGTACCGGCTACCAGCACTTGATAAGAGCCTCTCTTATCAGCAATAGCACCAAATACAGGCTGAGCTAATCCCCAAAAAAACTGCCCTACGGCAAGAGCAAAACTGATGGAGACAATCCCCAAACCTGTCGATTCGTTGATCGGAGAAAGGAAAAGCCCCATCGACTGCCGCGCTCCCATGGTAATCATTAAAATAGCCGCAGAGCTTAACATCACCAGCCAAGCCGACTTTCCTTTACTAACTGTAGTCATTGAACATTCTCCTTATTTCAAATCAATATTGCAGTTATTTTTAAAGCCCTGGCACAGACAAAGTAATATAATTATTTTCTTCACGTTAAATTATAATTGCAAAAATAGAACCAGAAGGTCCTGCATGATGCGCAGGACCTTCTTATTAGGGTAAGCCTCATTCATTGCTTTTTATCCCTAAGAAAAATTCACTATTTTAAAGTGTAATACTTGGAATGGGTACGTCCTCATTTATATCCTGGTCATAATCCACTTCGTCCCAGCCAAAACCGAATAATTTAAAGAATTCTTTACGATATTCCTCAATATCAGAACCAATCTTAACATTACCTTTATAAAGTTCCTCCCATAGTTCAGAAACTTCTTCTTGTACTTCATCCCGCATTTCATAATCATCAACACGAATTAGATTATCCGAACTGGAAAGATGATTTGGTTCATATAATTTACTCGCGAACAGACGATACATTTGCTGAATACAATTTTCATCCAAGCCTTTTCTTCCCATTACTCTTGACAGTAGCATTAAATATAATGGCACAACGGGAATTGCCGCACTAGCCTGTGTAATAAGTGCTTTATTGACAGCAACGAAGGCTCTTCCATCTATATCCTTAAGCTGAAGATTTATTTTCTTGCTGGTTGCATATAAATCTTCCTTTGCCCTGCCGATGGTGCCTTCCTTATATATCGGATAGGTTATCGTTGGACCAATATAGGAGTAGCCGATGGTAGTTGCTCCATGGGCAAGAACACCAGCATCATGTAAAAATTGAATCCACCTTTCCCAATCCTCTCCACCCATGACAGCTATAGTGCTGCGAATTTCTTCTTCACTAGCCGGTTCAAGGGTAACATCGACGATCTCATTTGAATTCAGATCTACAGTCTTACTAGTAAACGGACTGCCAATCGGTTTTATTACAGAAGAAAATACTTCACCTGTTACAGGATGGGTTCGACGTGGTGCAGCAATGCTGTAAACAACTAAGTCAACCTGTCCCAGTTCTGCTCTGATTAGCTCAATCGTTTTTTCTTTAATTTGGTCGGCAAAGGCATCTCCATTAATGCTTTTTGCATAATAGCCTGCTTCAATAGCAGCCTTTTCAAAGGCTGCTGTATTATACCATCCAGCTGTAGCCGTATTCGTATTGGAAGCTGGTTTTTCGAGAAAAACACCGATAGTACTTGCTTTTGCACCAAATGTGGAGGCAATTCGGGATGCCAATCCATAACCTGTGGATGCACCAATCACAAGAACTTTTTTAGGTCCCTGAATCGGTTTTTGCTTTTTTATATAACTTATTTGCTCCTGTACGGAATGAGCACACCCTGCAGGATGTGACGTAGTACAAATAAAGCCACGAAACTTTGGTTTAATAATCATCTTATAAACTCCTCATCATTGCTTCAAATAAAAAGACTTGATTCCCATGGATTTTCAGCTGCCATCGGATTCACAGTCACACCGCAGCCGAACAGTCGCTCCTCAATTCCCACTGGGAAATTGAAAGTCTTAGTGCAGCTTTGTCATCTGACACCTTGATTAACGATCAATACAATATTTTTTATTCTCCTGCAGCTAATAACCAGGCAGATACCTTACCTTATATAGAGGTTAATTTACGTTTTTCCCTAAATTCTACCACAGGTTTATTATATAAGCAATCAGATTCCTTCACCTGTAGCCTCTTTATGAACAATGTTCCTTTTCGAGTGCATATAGATCTTCCACCTTTTCACTCATAAAAGTATGAGCATCTCTGATCGCCTGATTATAAATCACTGTACCGACCTTTTCAAGCATAAAATCCAACAGCAGCTCAGCCGCTAATTGTCCAATCTCTTCCTCTCTGTTTTCCAAAAAATATCTTTTAATATCATCAATAGCTTGTTTTTTTAATTCTTGTGATAAGTTAACTGCTGCCATCCTTATATCAACTCCTTTTAAATCCTGCCCTCTAAAAATTATTACTCTTTATAGGATTCCACTCTCTAACATTTTTATTTTGGTAAATTGTAAATTTAAAAGCAACATCTTGACTGCTTTGCAGCATACCTGTCTCAATACATTGCCATTCCACCTCTTTGTCAAGATTAGGAAAATAAGTATCAGGCATATAGATCTTATCGATTTTAGTAACATAAGCTTTGGAGCAATATGGCAGCAATTGCTGATATACTGCTTCTCCCCCAATAACATAAACATTGTCACTGCTATATTTTGATAATAAGGAAAATAATTCTTCTAAAGAATTACACATTGTTATTCCTTCTGCATTTATCTTGCGACCTTTGGTCAAGACTATATTGATTCGATCGGAAAGAGGTTTTCTGCCAGGCAGAGATTCAAATGTCTTCCTGCCCATTACAACTATTTTTCCCATGGTCTTTGCCTTAAAATATTTCATATCGGCTGGAATTATGTCTAACAGTTTCCCGCCACATCCAATGCCCCACTGTCCATCTACAGCCACAATCAAGTTCATCATAGACACTCCCAAATTAAATTCCTACTATACTACCGGTTCCTTTGTTACCAGTAGTATACCTCTTAAATTAAACAGTAATCCTCAAGACGGTGAGTCCGCCTTGAGGATTACTATGGCTGCCTGCCATATCTGCGATATAACAGCAGGTATGGATTGTACCATTACAATTTTAACTTACAATATTAATTGGTTTCCCTGCTATAAATGCCCCAATATTATCAGCCATAAGTTTAATAAGCCTTTGTCTGGACTCCAGGCGACGCCAGCCAATGTGAGGAGTAAGAATGACATTGTCCATATCAAATAAAGGATTATTCAGTTCAGGTGGTTCGGGATCCTGAACGTCAAGGGCTGCACCAGCTATTTGTCCTTGCTGCAAAGCTGCAATTAAATCGGTTTCTTTAATAATGGGGCCCCGTGAAGTATTAATAATATAGGAAGTTGGTTTCATTAACTTCAATCGATCTTTATTGATAAGATGCCTTGTATCAGCCGTAAGTGGGCAGTGAACACTCACAAAATCACTTTGCGCAAGCAGCTCTTCCAAAGATACAGATTGTATATTTGCCTCGCCCCAGGATTTAGGAGTGCGACTATGTACCAGAATATTCATTCCCAGGGTCAGAGCAATTTTCATGACTTCTTTCCCGATAGCACCTGCGCCGATAATGCCAAGGTTCTTACCCTGCAGCTCAAAATGCGGCACCTGCAGGTGTTTCGTGAAATTATCAAAATTCTTATTATGGAGCATAAGCTGCTGCTGAATAAGTGAAGAGCTTAAGTTTAACAGAAAGGTAATCACTAGCTGAGCCACTGCTTCGGTGCTATAGCTGGGAACATTGCAGACGGCAATATTTTTTTCTTTGGCAGCGGCAATATCAATATTGTTATAACCAGTACCAGCTTCACAAATAAGCTCCACAGAAGAGGGGAATTGAGAAATTAAGTCTCTTCCTACAGGTAATTCCTTGGTGATGATAATATGTTGTCCTTTGACCCGCTCTAAAATTTCTTCATTACTGCTTACATCATATTTGGTAACTGTGGTAAGTTTGGATAGGGATGAAAAGTCCAGCTTGTTATCAAAATCTAGCTTAGCTCCATTGAGAATTACTGTGTTCTTCATGATTACCCCCTACTAATTGGATGTTTATAGATATAAGTATATTTGTCACCCAGTTACCTGTCAACTCTTTCACAATTAGGACATTACGATTTGTTTAAAACCATGCATCTTTGAGCCGTTTTATCCCATTCTCCAATTCATGGATAGGAATTTTGGAGAAATATAATAATACCTGAGGCAGCTTCTCTGGCGAGGCTTCCAAATAATAATCCTGCACTGGAGCAACACGGCAGCCTTGTTCCAATGCTTTTGCCGACAACGCTTTTGCTGGTAATTCAGATTTTAAGCTGAGAATAATATGAAGACCTGATTCATTCTCATTGATCTCCACATGGTCACCTAATATATTTCTAATTCCAGCCAGAAATGTTTTTCTTTTTTCAAAATATAGCTTACGGAGCCTACGAATTTGCCTGTCTAGATGACCATCAGCCATAAATTGGGCAAGAGCAAGCTGTTCAATGGTGGAAGCCGTTTGGTTATATAAGGATGATTTTTTTTGATATATTGTTAAAAATTTTTCTGGCAAAACCATATAACTCACACGTATTGAAGGTGGTATCACCTTCGAAAATGATCCTAAATATACTACTTTTCCCCGATTATCAAGACCCTTTAATGCTGGTATAGGACGACCAAAGTAGCGAAATTCACTATCATAATCGTCCTCAATAATGATGCCATCTCTTTCTTCTGCCCAATTTAATAACTGGTTTCTCTTGCCAATGGGCATGATATATCCTGTAGGAAATTGATGAGACGGACTTACATAAGCTAGTCTTGCACCACTCTGTACAAGATCTGTCATATCAATCCCATTTTTTTTCATTTTAATTGGCATGATCGTAAAATCGTTATCGGCAAAAATACGCCTGCCATTTTTAAACCCCGGCTCTTCAAAAGCAATACTATTGTTTTCCAGTTTGAGCATACTGCAAAGCATGCTTAACAGACTTTGGACTCCTGCCCCGATTATAATTTGCTCCTTATAAGCATAGACCCCTCTTGAATGCTGAATATATTTGGCAATCTCCTGACGTAACTCTTCTTCCCCTTTAATATTTCCATAGCCGACAAGACGTTCCCGCTGTAAAAACGTCTTACTGATATAACGCTTCCACAGAGAAAAATCAAAACCATCTATATCCATTTCGCCGCTTGCAAAATCATAGAGAATTTTATCATCTTCCCGTTCTTCTTTCCTGTTATAATCCCTTGCGATAATCGCTGCAGGTGTTTTTAATGTAATCTCTTCCAATTTGTTTACGGTATATCTTGAACGATTGTAATTCTCGATATAACCTTCACTCATAAGCTGCTGATATGCCTTTTCAACCGTAATTTTACTTATGGAAAGGTTCTTGGAAAGTCCTCGAATGGAAGGTAGTTTTTCACTCTCCTTTAGCACCCCTTTCTCAATTTCAGTCTTAAAGTGCATATAAAGCTGAATATATAGAGGTTCTTTTCTTTTGCTGTCAAGTATTATTAAATCCATATTTCCTCCAACTGTACCTATTAAAAATATAATTTCTGTATATTTTAAAAGGATCAAGTTCATTTTATAATAAAGTTATAATTTTAGGAATCCCTAAAAACGATATTTCTTATAACTATAGGAGGATATAAATATGAAACAAAAACTTGCAAGAGTTGTCGCAATCCACGACATGTCAGGATATGGCAAGTGCTCTCTTACAGTGGCAATCCCAGTAATATCAGCAGCAGGAATTGAGGTTTGTCCCCTTCCGACTGCCCTGTTATCAACCAATACTCTTATACCAGGATTCAAATTCTTTGATTTCACGCCGCAAATGGATGAATTTATTAATCATTGGCAAGAAATCGGCTTTAAGACAGATTGTGCTTACAGCGGCTTCTTAGGCTCAGCTGAACAAATTCAAATCGTAAAAAATTTCATGCTGAATTTCAATTGCCCTTTAAAGGTCGTCGATCCTGTCATGGGTGATAATGGTATCATCATCAAAACTTATACACCAGAAATGTGCAGTACCATGCGAGAACTTGCTGCCATTGCGGATATTGTTACGCCAAATCTTACAGAAGCCTATATCCTTACAGGCAGGGACTATGTAGATGGAGAAATTGACAGTAACACCTCTCGTGAACTTTGCGCCCAAATCATTGAATTGGGTGCCAAAAACGTTGTTTTGACAGGTGTTGTCAGAGGAAATGCATTATATAACTGTGCAATGGGCAGTGATAGCTCCTACTTTGAAGTAGCAGTCGACCTGCTTCCGTACCATATGCATGGCACAGGTGATCTTTTCACCAGTGTACTTACTGCCGGAATTGTCAGTTCTTACTCCCTAAAGGAAAGTGTAGAAAGTGCCGCGCATTTTGTCAGGGATGCAATGATCGTCAGTAATGATATCGAAGATGCTTTCGAACGCGGTGTCACATACGAGCCTATTGTTTATAAACTACGCGGCGGTCTTTACCATAAAGATTAACTCAGTTATAGACGCTGAAATTTATATATTTTAACACAAAAAGCTGCAGCATTATTCTTATTTAATGTTGCAGCTTTTTCTATTATAACTTTTCTCATTATATACTATGATCCATAGATTTAGTTTCTCTTGGAATCTTTAAGAAAACAATGATCCCAATCAGAATTAGTGAACTTCCCGTGAAAAGATAAACTGGCCCGATTCCTAACCAAGAGCTAATCACGCCGCCAACCAGCGGCCCCACCATTGAACCAAGCTGATTGGCGGTGGTTGTAAGACCAAAGATACGTCCCTGGAAGGCTTGCTCTGTCGAATTCACTGCAATTGTATTAATCGCCGGATATACACCTACGATGAACAGGCCAAAGAGAAATTGGAGTATACTAAATTGGTAAACCGTTGATACAAAGAATTGTCCCAGATTAAATACACCTGCACCAATAAAAGCAATAATCAACATCTTAATAAAACCTTTTTGCTGACCAAACTTTCCCCATGTTGGTGCCGCCATTGCTCCGGCAATACCTGCCAAACTATAAACAATACCTGCGGTTAATACAACCCCTTCCATTTTCCCCTGAAGCTGAGCAACATAAAGGGTAATCAGCGGCTGAAGCATCATACTTATCATTTGAACACCGAACAGCAGCAATAACATTTCCACCAATTTGCGGTTGGTAAATGCCATCTTCAAATCATCGATAATGCTGCCTTCTTCACATGTAGGGTCTGTATTTTCAGATTCCGTTACAAATAGTCCTACGCCAATAGTGCCCAAAAATATAATCCCTGCCGCAATGACAAACGATAAACGCATGCCAAAAAAATGGGATAAACTTCCTCCCATTAACGGGCCTAAAATTCCGCCAATTAAAAGTGCAGTCTGCATAAATCCCAGACTAAAACCCATTTTATCCTTAGGTGTCGATGAGGCAACAATGGCCATCGAAGCTGGTACAAAACCATTGGCAAAACCTTGAAGAATTCTTACGATTAGCAAATCTACAGGGTTCCTGACAAATGCTCCCAAAAAGTATACAACAGCCAGACTAAAACCAGCACGCATTATCATACGACGCTTACCAGTCCGATCGGCACAGCGTCCCCAATAAGGCGCCATGAGTCCCCCAACGAGAAAGGTAACGGAAAAGATAAGCCCTGACCACAGGTTTACCTCGGTTTGACTTACCCCTATCGCTAAAAGATATAATGGTAAAAATGGAATGACCATGGTATAACTTGCACCCGATAACATAACTGCAAAAGATAACATCCAGAGATTTCTACGCCAACTCAATACATAAGCCCCCTAAACCACTAAAAGGTAAGCCTGCTTACCCCATGCCAAACAGACTATAAAAAGCTATAAACAAAAAAGGAACCAGCATCTTCATAAGTGTCAGGATAAATACATCATAATATGACACTCTATGAGTTAAACCACATACACTGATAACAGTCACCAACGCACCATTATGAGGAACGGTATCAATTCCCGCTGATGCCAGACAGATAATCCGATGAAGAATATCCGGCGACATGCCAATGGATTGTGCCCAAGACAGCCAATCATTTCCCAGCATTCCCAATGCGATTGTCATACCACCCGAAGCTGACCCCGTTAAGGCAGCCATCGTGTTCGTAGTGATTACCTCAGAAAATAACGGCCCTGAGCCAACATTCAATTCCATCAGCGCCTGCTTAACCACTAAGAAGCCGCTTAATTTAGCTATCACACTGCCAAAGGCATAACCTGAAGCGGTATTTAAAATGGCCGATAAAGAGGAAAACGCTCCAGCATTGAAAGTATGTACCATTCTCCCTTTTTGCTGAATTGGCCCCCAGCCAATGATTACAGCTAATACAATACCAACAAATAGTGCAATATCCAAAGACCAGATTGCATATATTTTTTGCACACTGGGACTGAGCAAAGACAATTGCAGGTTTTTAAATGGTTCTAACATGGCAGGATCCCAAGAATAGGCCCAGCTCCAATTAAAAGGATTGCTCATATATAAATTAACAACAATAACGGCTATTAAAGGCAGCAAGGATAGTCCCCAATGGGGCATCTCTCTTTCACCAAGGGGCTCTGGCTCATTTTTGGCATGACTGCCATAGCCTTCTCCCATTTTTGCGAGACTTTTAAAGCGATATGTTATCCAAAACCAGGCTAAGGCAAAATATACTACAGCACTTGCTGCCCCCATAACCGGAGATGCCCAAGTGGACGTACCAAAAAAGGTCGTGGGAATGATATTTTGAATCTGCGGTGTACCAGGAATGGAAACCATGGCATACGTAAAAATACCCATCCACAGTGTTGCCGGAATAAGACGTTTCGGGATATCTGCCTCACGAAATAATAACGCGGCAAAAGGATACATCACAAATACAACAACAAATACGCTTAAGCCGCCATAAGTTAAAACGCCACACCCTAATAAAACGGCTAGAATTGCCTTTTCCTTACCTAATGAACGTGAAATAAAAGCTGCAATAGAACTTGCCAGTTCGCCTTCTTCCATAATTTTGGCGAAAATTGCCCCCAGCAGAAATATGGGAAAATAGGTTTTAAAATACTCCGCCGCCTTCGTCATAAAAATCTCGCTGTAAACAGGCATAGATCTGAATTCTGTGACGGAGGCAAGTATTGCAAATAAGGGAGCAATCAGGATGATAGAATAACCCCGATAAGCAAAATACATTAATAAAACTAAACTTACTGCTATAACGAATAAATCCACTCTTACCTCCTGCGTATTTCTGGTATTTTTACTTCTACTATTATTTCTCCGACTAATGCAACTTATTATAGGCTCTGGATTTATCCATATTAATTTATCAGATAGGCAAACTAAGATCTCATGATTATGAACCCACTTAATTCTTAGTCCTTTCTATGATTATAGAGATACTTTTACCTTACTGGCCCTCTATAAACTTTCATAAATACCCTTATAGAAGCATGTAGAAAAAACTTTAATATTACTACCAACTTATTTTTTAAACTATACCATAAATAGGTTTTTGATTCCATTGAAAACTCTTATTTTTATTTCCTAAAATCAAACTTTTATAATAATGTAAGATTCTGATTTTAATTATTTTTCTAAATTAACAGTTAAATTCTAAAAAAGAATCTTTATTATTCGATTTAATTATGATATAATGTTATTTTACGAATTTTTATTAATATTTGAATTTTTAAGTAAATAGTAGCAAAGCATGTCTATTTTTAGCTAATAAAGCGTTATTCTTGTCAGAACCCTTTTATGCGATTTGATAATCATTGCCGAATCAGCTAAAATAAAAATTGCCTTATATACGTGAATTACCTAACGCATTATTATTTTATATTCTATATTTACTGAATTTTTTACTTAATTATGAACAACTCAAGAGATATAAAAGAGAAAGGGTTGATACTATGGTACTTCAATTAGGCGCTTTCGCTTTCGTTGTTATTTCAGCAATGTTAGCTTTGTTAAATGTAGTTCACATGACTCATCTTATTTAATCGGATAATAATGATTTAAAGGCAATAACGTACTATTTATAGGGCTATAAAAAACCCAAACCGTTTATTTGCGGTTTGGGTTTTTCTATGAATAGAAAAGCAATGGCTTTTCAATAATTCGCTTTTTCCTTAGAGACACAAAGTGCCGAACCTCCCCTAATCTCATTAAGCTGTCGAACCATGGCAGTCCATGAAGACTTGGTATTTTGTAATTTCCATAAACAATAATTTAATGCTTCCTGGTGTATCTTCAATTGCTGATTAGAATCACGAAATACAGTTGAACTACCAGAAATATGATCAATCACTTTTTCTATATAACAACGAACCATCGCATCATTTGTTTCCTCTGCCCTAAAATCAATTAGTAACTGCTGAAAATAATGTTGGTAATACAAGATTCGATTCTCTGCTCCATAAGCAGCAAGAATGGTTTCCTCTAGTTCCATTATGGAGGGACTTAACCGTGAATGAAAGGACTCATCCTTCTGTAACATGCAAGGCATAATGGCTAAGATATATCCTTGGGTGATATAGGCAATTTCGCTCCCATCCCTGGCTTTTGAATCAACAAAGATCCGGCATTTTTGTTGATTTTCTGCACTATTAATAAACAATTCCTCAAATAACGATCTGGGAACCTCAATCAGCCAATAATATGTCAGTCCTCGCTTTTCCAGGTTTCTTATTTTGATAATCTCTTGCGTCAACGTAGTAATCTCTTCCAGAAAGGTGTAGTGCACGTATTCCTCTGGCGAATACAAGAATGGTCGAAATATTGGTCCCAGAAAGCTCCGCGTCAAGAAAATTTTTATTAAACTATTTTCCCATATGCCTTTTGCCATATCTCTTCACCTTATCCTTTTTTATCCGCTGATCAAACCACTCTGAGATTCCGGATGTTGAAGGGTTCATATGAAGCTGCCACGCCACGTAAAAATTGGTTCTATAATCTAAATAGCAAAAAAACCCTTCTACAGTAGTGTAGAAGAGTCTGCGCTGACTCAACCATTCTTATTGCTCAGTTATTGCAATTGTCCTGCTCAATAAGACAAATATTTATTTATGATATACATTATATATGAATATTGCCATTTACTCAATGCTTTTTAAATCATTGTACATATTTATTTTATCAAGCTCTTCCTTATCAGCAGTTTGCCAGCTGAAATTACCCTGATTTTTAAATGTAATACTAACCTGCTGGGATAAAAAACTAACAGCATATTTTATCTTGCATTTTTCATATTGTTCACATAAACTGAAATCAATCCAAGATACCTAGGAAGGAGGTTGCATGGTATGAAACTAATATCATGGAACGTAAACGGACTTAGAGCGTGCTTATTGAAAGGATTTGAAGATTTCTTCAATGCCGCCAACGCCGATATTTTCTGCATACAAGAAACGAAAATGCAGCCTGACCAAGCTGAAATCGGACTTGCAGGTTATGAAAAATACTGGAATAGTGCTGTAAAAAAAGGATACTCCGGCACTGCCGTTTTTACCCGCATCAAGCCTTTATCCGTCAGCTATGGCTTGAATAAAGAAGAACATGATCAAGAAGGCCGTATCATAACGCTAGAATTTGAAGATTTTTTTCTCGTAAATGTTTATACACCCAATTCCAAACGAGAGCTGCTGCGCCTGGATTATCGAATGATATGGGAAGATGATTTCAGGGCCTATCTGCAGCAGCTTGATAAGAGTAAGCCAGTTATCGTATGCGGTGATATTAATGTTGCTCATCAAGAAATTGATATTAAAAATCCCAAAACCAATCGACGCAATGCTGGTTTTACTGATGAAGAAAGGGCTAAAATGACAGCCCTCTTACAATCAGGTTTTACTGATACCTTTCGTTACCTATACCCTGATAAAACAGATGCTTATACCTGGTGGTCTTACATGATGAATGCCAGAGCCCGCAATATCGGTTGGCGTATTGATTATTTTCTAATATCGGATGTTCTAAGAGAGTTTGTGAAAGAAGCTACCATTTATCCGGAAGTTTTGGGCAGTGATCACTGTCCTATTGGGCTGGAGATCTTCGAACCAAGAACAGACCTTTAATTTCCCTAATACCCGGGAAAAGTATATTCCTCAATAACAGCTCCTGCAAAGTTTGCTTATGCTTTGCAGGAGTTTATTTCAATTTCAGTGAGTCTCTCTCCTTTTATCATAAGACATTACTCACATTTAAGTCTTGCAGTCTCCGATTTCACTCCTATAAAAGGTATTACAAAACTAATCAATAGGAGTATTATTCCAAATAGATATGGTAAATGAATGTTAATATCAAACAAAATACCGGCAAAGGATGGCCCAATAATAATTCCCAGGCTGGTATATGCATTGCTTATACCAGCGATAAAGCCTTGCTCCTCTCCTGCCATCTTTGATAACAGGGTATTAATAACCGGACGTAAGATGGATGTAAAAGCAATAAAAAGGGTAGTTACCAGCAAAATATAGTAAAAATTTCCCGGCAATAGCATAAGTCCTAATGATCCCGCAGATAACAACAACGTCACATGAATGATTTGCTGTTCTTCAAAATAACGCAGCAGCCAATCAATGAGTAAGGCTTGAATAAAAACTCCCATTAATGCACCAACCGTAAGCAGAATTGCAATATCTTTAGGCGTGAATCCATACTTAATATCTACATACAAACCAAAGATCGCTTCCACATTTACCAAGCCAAATGTCAGAATGAAGATAAGCAGCAGCAACAGTATATAGGGAGCCTTAAATGACAAAATTACTTGTGATATAATATTTTCTCTTTTGTGAGGCAATTGCCTTGCAGCGAATTGTTTCTCTCGCGGCAAAGATTCCGGCAGCAGCAGCAATGCAGCCCCCATTGAAAAAGCTGATGTGACCGAAGCCATATAAAAAGGAATGCGTAGACTATATTCAGCGAGCAAACCTCCTATGCCAGGGCCAACCACAATACCAAAAGACATGGCTGCTCCTATCCATCCAAGACCTTTACCCCGTGTTTCCACAGTGGTGATATCTGTTACATAGGCTGTAATGGCTGGAGCTGTAAATGCAATACCCATTCCCCCAATTAACCTGGATATATAGAGCATCCATAACTCATTGGCAAAGCCAAAGATAAATTGGGAAATGCTAAACATACCAATACCACAAACCAGGATGATTTTTCGCCCATACCGATCAGCCCATTCACCGGCAAGTGGTGAAAATAAAAATTGGGTTAACCCCATAGCAGAAACCAAATAGCCAAGAGTGGCGCCACTTAAGCCAAAATCCTGCATGAACTTCGGTAAGACGGGAATAATCAATCCAACGCCAACTTGAACAATAAACATATTTACAGTCAAAATCATTAGTGAACCATTTGAATTTTTTAAGTGTATCATTTTCCAAAATCCTGCCTTCATAAAGTACTGTAATGGTTGCAAAAGGTTTGCTAAATCAAAATACTATTCTGATTTAGAGTATAACAAAGTATTACATGCTAATGTCGATATAGATAATCATTATCGTCGTTTAGTATATAATATTATCTAAAAATATACAATTTGCGATAAAAATTTTTATGTAGACTACGTACAATCTAACGGCCTTCTGCCAAAATTATTAATAATACAATAAAATACTCTTGGAAAAAAAGTATTGACTAACATTTTTGAAACGGCTATAATTGCAATTGATTATGATTCTCAAATTCAGTTGCAATTATATTTTTCTGTATGACTGTCGTCAGTCGGCAGCCAGGTATAAGTCAAAATAATTTCACGTATTCCTTTGAATATACTGAATTTCAACTTATATAGGAATGCTGGAAAAAGAAAGGTGCTTTGCCTATGAAAAATTTAAACTAAGTATGGCAATTGACTGACTGTTGTCAGTCAATTGCCATGGGAAATCTTATCTTTATCTAGTTTTGCTCTACATAGCTGTCATCATTTTTTATTTATACATCATATGAAATAAATTCCTGCATCACTCTATCACTAGATGCACGGACAGAAAACAAGGAGAGATTATCATTAACAAACAGCAAAAGAAATTACTCTGCTCACTAATAAGCGGCGCATTACTAGTAAGCACATCCGGAATCGTAGCAGCCGAAGAAGCATCCAATGAGCAAAATTTTAATTTTGATGAATATGTGGTAACTGCAAATCGTATGCCAGTAAAAATGTCACAGGTTGCAGCAAATGTTACTGTTATTACCCAGGAGGAAATTGAAAAAGGCGGCTTTACGAGCGTGCCTGATATCCTAGGCAAAAGTAATGTGGACCTGCGAACGAATGGCAACAATACCGTCCCTGTCCTCAATGGCGATGATCGGGTGTTAATCTTAGTGGATGGTCGTAGAATGAATTGGGATCACCTTGTTATAAGCGGAAATAGCCATGCTGGCGTAAATCTCGATGTCTTGCCTGTAAAAAATATTGAGCGTATCGAGATTGTTCGTGGTCCCGCTTCATCTTTGTATGGCAGTGACGCTGTCGGAGGCATTATTAATATCATTACCCGCAAAGCTAAAACTGCCAATACTTCCATTGCATCAGAGTTTGGCAATTGGGGTCTACGTCGCTATAGCCTAACCACAGAAGGAAGAGAAAATGGGATTGGCTATTTAATTACAGCAGAAAAGAAAAAACGCGATAGCTTTGAATATAAGAATCCTAAAACAGGCAAAATGGCGACTAGTCAGGATAGCCAGATAGATCAAGAGTTCATGACGATGAAGCTAGATAAAGAATTTAGTGATGGAACTTCCCTTTCTCTAGACGTAGAACATGGAAACGATGAATCTGGTTTTGGCATTCCGAATGCATACGCTTTCTGGCAATACCCAGGTGGTTATCGAAAGATAGTGGATAATAACGTTGCACTAACTTATCATTGGGGACAGGATAAGGGCGCAGAGAATTTCTTTCGTGTATATCGTAACACATCTGAACAACAATATTTTAAGTCTTTAGATTCCATCGCTAATCTGTATGCGAACGGCTTTAATTGGCAACAGAACTGGCAACTTAGTAAAAGCCATACTCTTACTGGTGGTATTGATTGGCGTGAAGAACATCTAGATGATAAAGTCTCTATTAATAGAGGCTCTACAACGAAAGCACTCTTTTTAGAAAATCGTTGGTTATTAGCGAATAACTGGTCCGTGACCGCGGGAACGCGCTACGACGATCATAGTATCGTTGGCAATAATACTACCTCACGTATCACGGTAAATAAAGAATTAAATGCGAATACCAATGTTTATGCCTCATGGGGACAATATGTAAAAAATCCTACCCTCTTTGACCTTTTTGTCGATAACGGATGGACGATTGGTAATCCAAATCTTAAACCAGAAGAAGGAACCACAACAACGTTAGGTATCAATACAAAACTAGGAGATGGAACAAAACTGCAAGCCAGCATTTACAGTAGCCGTCTCAAAAATGCTTTAGAATTTGAACCTGGATATAATACAATTCCTAATGATTATACCTCTCCTTACATCCCCGGCTACTACTATAATGCTAGTCACGAAAAAAGACAAGGCTTAGACTTAAGTCTGTCTCGTGAATTATCACCTCAATGGAATATTGGAGTTGGTTACACTTACGCTAACATTGAGATTAAAGATAATACCTCGACAGATTACATAGCTTATGCCCGTAACACCCAACCAAATGGCTATCGCTTTAATGTTCAATATGATCAAGACAAATGGAATGCAGGTCTTACATTACGGAGTGCAACGGGTCGCAGTCTGACAGCATTCACCTCTAAATCCTACGTAACCCTTGACATGATAGCCAACTACAAAATTAATACGGACACTCGTGTTTATCTTAAAGGCTATAATTTAACAAACAAGGCTTATGAATTAAGTTCTTCCAATGGTTACGGTGACCCTGGAACCTACCCTATGCCAGGACGAAACTTCTACGTCGGCGTAGAACACCGCATGTAATTCCTACTACAATAAAATATGCACTGTCCCCTGTTATTGGTGGGCAGTGCATATTCATTTTTATAAATTCTATAAAAAACTAAAGGAGATCTCATAAAATGGAATTTTTATCTCAATGTATCAGCCTATTTCACAAAGGCGGCCCGGTCATGTATCTTCTGGTACTATGCTCACTGGCTGTCATTGCTATTGCAACAGAACGTTTTTTGTATTATCGCAGTATGTCTTCAGATGCCGGGACTTTTTTGACGAAACTGCAGGCCTCATTAGAACGGCAAAAAATTAATGAAGCCTTACAATTATGCGAACAATCACCAAAAATAATCAATCAAGTAGCACTGGAAGGACTCCATGCTTACCAGCGAGGCAGCAATGTAGAGAATGCCTTAGAAAGTGCTGCCCAGCTATCTGCCGCCCAGCTGCGTAATTCGTTAAATTTTCTCAGTGCGATTGTTACTATCTCTCCTCTCTTTGGCCTGCTCGGAACGGTAATTGGAATGATTAATTCTTTTAGTGTCTTTAACCTGCAATCGGGACAGCCAATGGCCATTACTGGCGGCGTCGGTGAAGCACTTATCGCCACAGCAACAGGACTGGTTGTAGCTGTAATGGCCTTACTTTCTCATACTTACTTTTCTCATCGTTTAGATCAACTGGTTACCGATATAGAACAGGTATGTGCAGCCGTAGTCAATTATTTGCCAGCTAAAAAATCAGGGCGGAGAGATGCTCATGAAATTGCGTAGCTTACGAATCGAAAATCAGCCGGAATTAATGATTATTCCCATGATTGATATTATTTTCTTTTTATTAGTGTTCTTTATGATCAGCACCCTATCTATGGTAGAACAGCACACCATCCCCATTAGTTTGCCCCAGGCTGCCGCAGTGCAGCAAGATATCCCGCATAGCATCAATATTACCATAACGCAAGATAATCAGGTTCTATTTGACCAGGAAGAAATGCCGCTGCCACTGCTGGGAAAACGTGTAAATGTGGAGCTCACCAAGCAGCCGGATAGTGTCTTTGTCCTGCGAGCCGACAAACAGGTGGATTATGGCAAAGTAATCACCGTCTTAGATGAATTAAAACTAGCCGGTGCACACCGGGTATCAGTAGCGACAGAAAAGAAAGGCAGGTAAGATCATGGCATATCATCTACGCTGGCGTAGAGCGGCAATCGTTTCCGTTTTATGTCATATCTTTTTTTTACTGGGAGCAGGCTTTTTGTCAGCCCATTTATCTCCCCCCATTATGCAAGAACAGCTTATGGAGCTGGAACTAGTAAGTGAAGTTCAGTCAGAGACAAACGAAGATCTTGCAGCTTCGCGTGAAGCTATGAAATCTCCTGTTTCACCCCAGCAACCAGCACAAGTCACTCCCGTAACTGTTTCTCAATCGACACCGCCAACTCCCAAAGTTGTGACTTCTATGGATGTAGCAGAAGCTCTGCCGGTGACTGGCGTTAGCAGCAATGACGCAAGCAGCGAAATATCTGAGCCTACTGCCAGCAGTAGTGCTGCTGGCAGCGTCAGTTCGGAAAATAGCAGTAACAGTACTACTAACGGCAGCGGCAGTACTGGCGCTGGTGGTAAACGCAGCGGGCTGATTCCCCCCAGCATCTTAAGCAAGATAGAACCTCCTTATCCGCAATCAGCGCGGTTGGCAGGTATAGAAGGAACTGTTCTTGTGAAAATCGAAATCCTCCCAAACGGCCGTTCCGGAGATATAATGGTATCACGTTCCTCCGGACATGAAATATTGGATGAGGCAGCCCTGTCTACAGTGGAGCAGTGGCGGTTTGTCCCGGCTAAAGACCGAAATAGCGGTCAAGCCATCGCCTGCTATACGACAATCCCCATATCTTTTCGTTTAAGGTGAAGTGGATGAAGCATGGTCTTGAAAAATTTGGCACCCCTTAGAATGAGTATTGACTGTTCATTTACAATATCCATTCTAGGGGATGTACCCTGCTGTTATTTGACCAAAAAAAGAATTAGGAGATCTTGCTATGACACAATTAAAAATGCGACAATCGATAGAATATGATGCAGTCATTAAAAAAAATCATGCTTTTATTCTCTTGCTGTCGGGTTTAAGCGTAATTGTTTTACTTTCCATGTTAATGGCTGTTTGTTTAGGTACAGTGAAAATTCCGCCGGACATCTCTTATAAAATTATTGCTTACAAACTATTTCATCTCAATGTCGATAATATGATGAGTCAGATATCCCCTTCTTATATTGATATTATCTGGCAGATCCGCTTGCCTCGCGTTATTATGTCGGCTGTCGTAGGCGCTGGACTTGCCATGTGCGGCACAGTCATGCAAGCCTCTGTGCAAAATCCCTTGGCGGAACCTTATATTCTTGGTATCTCTGCCGGGGCATCCCTTGGTGCTACTTTTTCTCTGCTTATCGGCAGTATTTCTGGAGCCTTATTCGGCTTTGGCA
This sequence comes from uncultured Pelosinus sp., assembly GCA_963526485.1. Taxonomy (GTDB): domain Bacteria; phylum Bacillota; class Negativicutes; order DSM-13327; family DSM-13327; genus Pelosinus. The sequence goes on along the minus strand of CAURNS010000004.1, from coordinate 177,432 downwards.
CAGCTTTTTGGGCTTTTATCGGTGCCTTAGGTGCATCCTTTTTCGTTTTGCTATTATCAGGTATTGGCGGGCGAATGTCCACCGTAAAAATGGTTCTGGCGGGTTCCATTGCCAGCGCCTTATTCATTGCCATCTCTAATTTTATTGTGTACATATCCAATGATGCCGAAGGCATACGCAATGTCGCCTTCTGGACGATGGGTTCTCTTGCCGCTGCTAAATGGGATAATCTGGCGCTGCCAGCAGTAGGCGTAACTCTCTGCTGTTTATATTTTCTGTTTCAATCCCGCATTCTTAATACCTTGCTCTTGGGAGAAGAGGCTGCTATTACCTTAGGAATTGATTTGACGAAAGTCCGCCGCTTGTACATGGTTATTACATCCCTCATTACGGGACTCATCGTTGCATCTTGCGGCATCTTTGGCTTTGTTGGGCTTGTAATTCCTCATGTGGTACGCGGCTTGGTAGGATCGGACCACAGACGTTTAATGCCGGGCACCATTTTAATCGGCGCTATTTTCTTAATTTGGGCCGATGTACTGGCCCGCACCATTTTAAAAAGCGGTGAATTACCCATTGGTATCATTACTGCTTTAGTGGGAGCACCTTTTTTTATGTACATTCTGTTTAAACAGTCATTTAACTTTGGAAGTAAGTAAGTAAGGAGGGTCATAATGGATCTCGTATTAAAAGATATTAATGTAACAATTGGCAGCAGAAACATTATTCAAGATATTTCCCTGGCAGTTGCCAAAGGGGAATTTGTTGGTATTATTGGCCCCAACGGCAGCGGGAAATCTACTTTGCTGCGTACCATCTATCGAATCATTCAGCCCAATAGCGGCACTATCTTGTTAGATGGGCAAAATCTAAAGCAGGTAAAACTATCGGAATCCGCTAAAAAAATGGGGGTTGTCGGTCAGTTTAATACCGTCAATTTTGATTTTACAGTGTTTGATATGGTAATGATGGGACGTACGCCGCACAAAAGTTTATTAGGATCTGATACTCCTGCTGATTATGAAATTGCTATGGAGGCTATTCAAAAAGTTGGGATGGAACAGCATACCCATCGTAGTTTTTCCACTTTATCCGGGGGTGAAAAACAGCGCATTATCCTGGCTCGTGCCTTGGCTCAGCAGCCCCAATTATTAATTTTAGATGAACCAACCAATCACTTGGATATTAAATATCAGCTGCAAATTCTTTCTATTGTAAAGTCCCTGGGAATTGGAGTCCTCGCAGCACTGCATGATCTGAGTCTAGCAGCTATGTACTGTCATAAATTATATGTATTAAAAGACGGACAGGTCGTAACAAGCGGTGCCCCCAATGAAATCTTAACTCCTGAACTTGTCCGGGATGTATATGAAATCGAATGTGACATTCACGAGAATCCGTCCACAGGCTATCTGGCAATTACCTACTACCCTTCTTGCCGTCATGCCTAAACAGAAAGGAGATGCAGAATGAAAATAACGAAACTTAATAGTCTTAGTCTAGTGCTATGCCTGTTATTAGTACTGTCACTAACAGCCTGCGGGCAGACAACCACACCGCCTAAAGCCACACCTGCCGTTTCTCAATCGAATGAAGGGGTATACCCTCTTACCATTAGTAATTATGACAGTAACGAAACCCCAGTTTCATACACTTATAAGAAGGTTCCAGACAGGGTGGTAATTACTCACCCTGGTGCAACAGAGCTTCTGCTTGAATTGGGCCTCGAAGATCATATTTTATCCACCATTACACCATACGGAGCTCCGTTAGACCGGGTGGCAGAAAAATACGCAAAACTTAACATCATGAAAGCTCAATTTAGCCCTTCCCAAGAGGAATTATTGGCAATGCAGCCGGATATGATCATTGGCTGGGCTCATAACTTCCGTGCTAATGAAGTGGGTGATGCAACGACATGGCATGAGCGCGGCGTGGGAACGTTTGTAATGCAAAGCACACTGACGAAAAGTAAGCCTACATTAGAGAACGTTGTCTATGCCTTTATTTCAGATATAGGAAAGATCTTTCATATTGAGGATAAGACGACTCCGTATATCCAAAACCTCAAAGATCGCGTTGCAAAAGTAGAAACAGCTACCAAAGGTATATCTCCCCAAAAAACCGTTATCGTACTGCAAGATCATTTCAATGGAACCTTCTCAATCTATGACAGCCATTATCTAATCAGTCACATGATCGATATCGCTGGCGGCAAAAATCTTTGCCAGGACCCGGTCTCCTTTGTTGGCGCCGAGAAAGTACTGGCCTTTGATCCGGATTTTATTATCTTTGTTTCTTCCAATAAAAACGACAGCACCAAAGATCTCACCGATGAGGCTGCATTAAAAAGTTTGCAAAAAATCACCGAATTACAGAGCATGAGAGCTATCCAACAAGGTAATATCATCTGTCTCCCCTTTTTCACTGTTAATAATGGCGGAATTCGTACTGTTGACGCTATCGAAAAAATATCACATAGCTTATACCCTGTACAATATAAATAGCTGCCATTCATCACAGTATAGAATGTAAACTTCTCACAAGCATTAGTCATTTTATATGTATCTCCATTACCGGCAATGCGGAGTAAGTATTAACCCTTTGCAGGAATGGAGTTCTTAACATAATCCATAATATTCCTTGACAAAAAAATACTTTTTATTTAGAATATTAACTGACTTTAGTCAGTTACATGGAAGCGAGGTGTTATTTATTATCAGAATTACAAAAGATCCTGAGATACGCCAGGCTGAATTATTGGACGCTGCACAAGAATTATTTATGATGCTGGGGTATCAGCAAACTACGGTAAGCGCGATTGTAAAAAAGGTAGGCGTAGCCCAAGGAACATTTTATTATTACTTTGCTTCCAAGGAAGCTATTTTGGAGGCCATATTCGCTCGTCATGTAACGAATATGGTTATTGAAGTTCAGAGCTTTTATTCTGAACAAAATACGGTATTAGAAAAGTTGCAATTATTTTTCAATCTTTTCTATAAATTATGTTATTATGATGAGCCTGGTTTAATTGGCAAGATCTTATATAAAGAACAACAAGGTCCATTAATTAATAAACTTTGGCGGCAAATGCTCATCAGCACATCGCCACTTTTAAAACGTATTTTAGAACAGGGTAATCAGGAAGGACTCACAAATGTCATACATATGAATGAAACATTTTCTTTTTTTGCTGGCATTATGGCTTCCTTATTAGAAGCTAGTTCTCCTTTGGAATTCGGTCATGAAGCAAATCCGATTATTGTAAGAAATAAATTGAAGATTGCCGAGAAACTAATAGAAAGCTTGCTAGGCACTCCTGCCGGCAGCATTCACTTAGAACCTCTTATCTCATAAATCCTAAACCATAATTTGGACAGTAACTTGTTTTAGAAGAATTAAAAGAGTACACCCTTCCTCTAGATAAAATCAGCTAGAAGAAAGGTGTACTCTTGTTTTATTTAACTTGTTAGGTATTGGCACTCATGACTATCATCTTACTTATAGGATCATGGATACGATAATGCTTACGATGGCAGCGGTTGCCAGGCATATCGGAACTGCCTTCAACAGCAGATTAGAAAATAAGTTGTTACGATCTTCCTCGTTGGCGCATGAGCCTAATATCAGGCTGCCGCCGGAAGAGAAAGGAGAAATCGCAGTTGCTTGGGCACCAATAACAACACAAACGAATAAAATCATTGGATTAATACCCGTTGCAGCTACAATAGATGGAATGATGGGAAACAAAGCCGGAGTAACGACTCCCAGTGTACTGCTAAAAAATGACATGATGCCGCCAACAATGCTTAGTGCAATCGGTACCAGGAAGGCCGGCATATTGCTACCGATCCATGTTGCCAAAATCTGAATGGTTCCTGCTTTGATTGCTACTGAAATTAACATGCCCACCCCACAAATCATAATCAGAGTGCTCCATGGAACCTTGGCAATCACTTGTTTTTCATCAGCAAGTTTTAGCATAAGTGCCACTACCGAAAACACAATGGCAATAAGGCCAATATCAATTTTGGAATTGATAAAGGTAATAGTCTTGTTAAGGGGAAGAATGATATGCAAAATAGGAGCAACTAGTACAATGATCATCATTAAAATAATCAAATACAAGGTTGTCTTTTGCTTCTGATCAAAATTCTCTGGTTTTTCAATCTGCAGACTTTTGCTAAGTATTTTTTTATTATTAGTGAATATCAGCATTCCGGAAATTACCAAAATAGGAATAACCATAGTGGTCACAAATATAGCAGTTGTGTAACCAAAAGCTGCCTCAGCGGGATAACCTGCGGACTCAATTAAACTTTTAAAAATAATACCGCTTTGGCTGGTCATAAAGTTAGCCCCTCCCAGCGCGCCATAATTTGCAGCCACCGCACCAACCATTTTACTCATACCTGTCTTATCACACAGCAGAAGCGTAATGGGGGCCATGAAAGCCAGAACAGTAAAAAAACCTGCTCCTAAGCTAGCAATCAGTGTCGCTGCAAAAAAGATAGCAAAAGGGAGTATTTGTGGCATTTTACGGCAACTATACAACAAATATGTCGCTAACTTTTCCAGCGTACCGTTTACAAGGGCAAAGTTATAAAAAAGTGAAACTGCCAAAATGACAAAGAAGATACTAATTGGCCACATGCTAATTACTTCACTAGTCTTTAGGTTCAAAAAAAAGCATCCGATGATATACGCAAAAGAAATGGCAAAAAATCCAGTGTTAATCTTAGTTTTATAACCTAGGGCAATAGAAATTACAATTGCAAGTACTACAATAAGACTAATCATATTTTCCTCCTATTGATAACTATTTATCCAATCCAAGCAGCATCAATGGAATTTTCCTGGTCATTACGTCAAGTTGTTCCGCGGTGATGCCTTTATCAGCCAGATATTGCAAATACTCTTCTAGCGCCAATTCCCAATGAGGATTTTCAACCTGTCCACCATCTGTGTCAACCATTACGTTCTTATAACCAACTTCTTGTATAATCAGTAAGTTATCTGCAAGATTGCTCTTATAGATGCCTCCCCCCATCGGCTGAGCATAACATCTTTCCAGATACACGTCATAGTCCTTTACAATTCTTACCTGATCTTCATGGGACATCCCCACCACCCAAAATTCTGGATGAGTAATAACAATTTTATTTAAACCCAAACTTTTTGCTTGATCGACCACCGGAAAAATTTCTTCCGGAGACAAATGGCCTGTGCCAAGAACCGCATCATAGTCTTTAATCATTTTTAAAATTTCCTGGAGGGGTTCCTTCACTTTTCCATTGTCCAAACATTCAATACCACCTGTTTTTCCATTTTTCCGTAATTGATTGGCAGCATGAGTTGTCGGCAGCCATACTACTTTAGCACCCATTTTCAGCCCCGTTTCTACTGCCACGGGATTCAAACCGCCAATAGCATTATTTAAAGTAATGCTACCAAACATCGTAAAGTTATTACTGCCTTGATGAACGATCTTGTTATGCTCATTTACCAGGAACGCTCGGTTCATAGTTGTACCATGATGGGATTTGATTACAATAGCCCGAGCACCGACCCTGATCCCAGCCTCCATTAGTTCAAAATCGTTGTATGCTCTTTCTCGAATATCTGGCAATGAATGAACATGCATATCAATAACGCCTTTTAGCGAAACGCTTCCCATAATAGTCCTCCTTATTATTTAATTATTAAATACAGTCTTTTTTGCGTATTTTTATTTATATAATAATAATAACAATGTAACAATACATGCTATTATCATCCCGGGCGCATTACGCTTGGCAACTTCCATAGGTGAAGTGCCAGCTAGGGTAGCACAAATAATCAAACCTCCGGCAACGGGCGACATCGTACGCCCCAGTGCAGCACCAATCGCGGCCATACTTCCCATATCCGTCGGTAATAAGCCAAACTGAGCAGCCTCAGGAGTGACCACCTTGTTAAAAGCAACTGCTCCTGCATCACCTGAGCCGGTTACAATTCCTAAAATAAAGGGTCCAAAACCTGCACTTACCTTGGCAATGGCAGGATTAGAAATCATAGCATTAATTAAAGCTTTAACAAGTCCAATCGCGTCCATCCCCCCTACAAAAACGAGAGCACAAATAATGATGCCAAATACATGCCCAAAGGAGTCACCTACACCATGCCAAAATTCTTTTGAAATTTTAGTTGGACTCATGCGTGTAACGAAAAAGGCACAAAATACGCCAATAATCATCGCATGAGAAATAGCTAATTGTTTTAGTGCCGGGATTACATTCATATTGCCTAAGACAAGAAGGACAATTGGGATCAATGGCACAATCGCACGCAGGTAATTCACTTTAAAATTACCCATAGTATCCTCTACTGCTTTATCCGCGGGCAGTTCATAGCCTTTATTTTCTTTTTTCACATAGGAAACTAGTAATAGACTGAATGCACCAATAATACCTGATGTTAATAATGCTGTAAAATGGTTGGCCACAACCGCGATTGGTGTAGATTTTGCCACATCAACAATTATCGCAACCTGTGCATATCCCGGATTGAACATAGCTCCATAGGTTCCTGCATAAATACAGGCTGCGGCAATAGCAGGATGGATTCCTGCAGCCATCATGAGAGGTATCAGAATGGAACCAACAGCTGCTGAGCAGCCTGCTGAACTGGTAATCGAAGTATTAATGAAAAAAGTTACTAGCGTTGATGCTGGAATAAGCAATGGACCAGCCTTTTTCAACGGTTTGATCAAAGCATTAATTAAATGTCTGTCGCATTCTGTCACTTTCATGACCATAGCAAACCCCATAACAGATATAATAGCCTCAAATAGTTTTGTCTCCAGCATAGCATGAGAAAAAGCTTTTAATGGTGCCATAGGCTGTCCAGCAACAAGAGCCATTACCACACCAGCACAAAACAAGACCATACGGGTTTCATACTGCTTAACCAATAAATAAATAGTAATAAGGATTACAATACAACCAATGAGAATTAACAAAGTAACCACCCTCCAAATTGTAATAATGCTTTATGGATAGGATTATGTTCAATATTCGGAAAAATCAAATGATACAAATGATGTCTTTTAAAGACCATAGAAAAATACGATACCCTAAACTACATCCTCAGAATACCGTATTTAACTATAGCAATGATCTATTCTTTCATCTTGGCATAATAATTAATTAAACAACCCGCTAATATGATTTCTCGGTCATTTTGGGCTATATTTTCAAGCTTTAGATTTATCATCGCTTTACCGCTAGAATTTATAATATAGGCTTGAATTTTTTCTGCTCCTGTCTGTATCGCCTGGCGGATTCCTGGAATATACAATATATCATCAACAGCAAGTTTGTGTTTATCAGCTTCATCAATGGTGAAGGGAATCATGCCCCAATTAATCAGGTTACTACGATATCGTTTCGTAGCATACTCAATAGCGATATTTGCATCTCCCCCTAAGACTCTCTGGCAAGAAGCAGCTTGCTCTCTTGCAGAGCCATCTCCAGGTTTAATGGCAAAAATAACGCTGCCAATACCTGTATTTTTAATGAATTCTTGCATTGATTCTGCGTTTATGATTTCATCCTTTAACGCTGTTAAGACAAACTGTTCGATCTCTCCTAAGCTTTTACCCTCAGTCACTGATTCTTGCCGTTTTACCTCCAGCTGCTGTACAGCTTTAGCCCTGCCTACATATGCAGGATCTTTGCGAGATAAGGTAAACTCAGCCAAGCGTAGTGGATTAGAACGATAGGATGATGTTTCACCTGATGGAATCAACTCATCAGTAGTCGTAACAGGATCATGAATTACGGAAGCAACCTTAAGCAGTAAATTGTCTGGTAAGGAACGGATTTGAGGCCAGGGAACAATATTAGGGCCAAATACAAGTTCTTCATCTAAACGGGGGGTTCCAAATCCTTGATAAATCCGATTATCATATATCTCTGGATTAAATTGATATGGTACTGGAATGGCTGAAAAGTCAACTTCTGTTGCGGAAGTTACAATTCCCCCCCGCAACGCAGTAGCGGCAATAGAGCGTGCATCCATTAATGCTACAGAGGACAATTGACCATTATCTGGCTTGGAACCTTCGCGGTTCACGAAATTGCGCGTCGTATGACGAATACTCAGAGCATGATTCGCAGGGACATCCCCAGCGCCAAAACACGGACCACAAAATGCCGTTCTTATGCTAGCACCTGCAATTGTTAATTTTTCAATAGATCGGTTATTCATTAGTTCCAGAAAAACAGGTTGACTGGAAGGATAAACACTTAACGAGAAATTACCAAGTGATTTTTGTCCCAGAATCTGTGCCATAGCCACAATATTCTCAAACGTACCACCAGCACAGCCAGCGACAACAGCTTGTTCTACTTTTAGTCGGCCATCAACTATTTTATCTGTCAATTGGAAGGTAACATTTGGATTATCAATCTGCTTTCGTCCTTCGGTTTCTACCTGATGCAGAATCTCGGCCATATTCTGATTTAGTTCAGAAATGGTCCAGGCATTGCTGGGATGAAACGGCAGGGCAATCATCGGTCTAATACGACTTAGATCCACTTTCACCAGTCCATCGTAGTAGCTTACTTCCTCTGGGTCTAATTTTTGATAAGCTTCCGAACGGCCATGAATTTTATAATACTTTTCTACTTGTTCATCCGTACGCCAAATAGAAGATAAGCAGGTCGTTTCCGTGGTCATTACATCAATGCCATTACGATAATCCACAGTAAGATTGGTAACGCCAGGTCCAACAAACTCCATAACTTTATTTTTAACCATGCCACTGTTAAAGACGGCCTTGATAATAGCCAGAGCCACATCTTGGGGACCAACACCTGGTACTGGACAGCCTTCAAGATATACGGCAATGACTTCTGGATAAGTAATATCATAGGTACGTTTAAGGAGTTGTTTAGCGATCTCCCCGCCACCCTCACCAATGGCCATAGTTCCCAAGGCTCCATAGCGAGTATGGCTGTCAGAACCGAGAATCATCTTACCACAGCCAGCCATCATTTCTCGCATATACTGATGAATGACTGCCTGATGTGCTGGAACAAAGATTCCGCCATATTTACGGGCTGCCGAAAAGCCAAAAACATGATCATCTTCATTAATCGTACCACCAACAGCACAAAGGCTATTATGACAATTAGTCAGTACATAAGGCACAGGAAATTCTTTTAGGCCGCTGGCAATAGCTGTCTGAATAATGCCCACATACGTAATATCATGGGAAGCTAACGCATCAAAACGTAGTTTTAAATTCTTTTTATCTTCTGTTGAATTGTGTTTATCAAGAATTTGATACGCAATCGTGCCTGTGCGAGCTGCTCCCTGCTCTATATTAGACTTTAACAGCGGGGCAAGTCCCTCATGAGCCAACCGATTATTAAGCTCTGTTACGCTAAGTTTATCAGCATCCTTGACAATTACCTGCCCCTTTAAAAGATAGACACCTTGATTTAATACCTCAACCATATAGCAACGCCTCGTTTCATTCATAGTTTCATTCATAAAAAGTTATACATCCGTTGTAAATCTTTCTCCTATTTAGTTATATGGTTGCGCGGATTACATCAATTAAAGTACCATCCCGATATTCAACCACAGCAGTTACCTTATCACTCACTTGAATGGGATCAGGCTTACCAGCAAGCTCATAGGCAATATCTCTCAATTCTTCTATATCCATAAGAGGGATATTCACGGCTTTCAAATTATCTTTTAAATCTGTACGTAAGGGATTCACGGCAACCCCCCGCTCTGTAACAATGATATCCACAGTATGCCCAGGAGTACAAACGGTGTGCACCTGATCAATCACCATGGGCAAACGGCCACGTAAGAGAGGTGCCACCACAATCGACAAAGCAGCACCAGCTGCCGTGTCCTGATGACCGCCTACCGCTCCCATAATTACACCGTTAGAATCGGTAATAACATTAACATTGAAATCTACATCCACTTCTGTAGCACTTAAAATAACCACATCAAGCTGATTCACAATCGGTCCGCCATTATGAGGATTTGCATAAAAAGCAGCTGACATTTCCTGATGATTTTTATTTTTTTTGATTGATTCTATGGAAGGAATATCAAAGTCTTGTACATCGTATATCGCCTTTATGAGTCCCGATTCCAGCATTTCAATAAAAGGGGCTGTTACACCGCCTAAACCAAAACTGGCTGTTATGCCTTGCTTCTGCATTTTTTCCTTCAGAAATCGAGCGGCTGCTAAGGATGCTCCACCACTCCCCAATTGAATAGAATAATCCTGTTTAAAATATCCGGAATATTCAATAACGGTAGATGCATATTGAGCGATAAGCAGTTCCCGTGGATCTTTGCTAATCCTTAGTGCTCCAGAAGCAATCCCTTTAGGATCGCCAATGGCTTCCACCGGGACAATATAATCGACTTGCGTTTGTGGAATGCTGACAGGAAAGAGAGGATAAGGTACCAGGTTATCTGTAATAGCTACCACTTTATGAGCATAGGCAGCATCCACCATTGCATATCCTAAAGAACCGCAAGCTGATTTTCCTTCCATACCATTCATGTTGCCATACATATCACAGGCAGGCGCTCCAATAAAAGCAACATCAATCTGTAATTCACCGCATTCAATTGCTCTGGCTCTTCCGCCATGAGAGCGAATAATGGTTGGTTTGGACAACTTGCCGCTCGTCAAAAGCTGTCCCAGCTTACTGCGGGCACCGCTGGTCTCTACCGCCGTAATGACACCCTGTTCAATATAAGGAATGATCTCATCATTAACCGTATTGAGAGAACTTGGGGCCAGTGTCAGACCCCGAATGCCTTTCTTGGCAATGGCGGCAAGCACCATATTAAGAACATAATCTCCATTGCGGAAATGATGATGAAAAGAGATGGTCATGCCTTCTTTTAAGCCGGATGCCTCAATCGCCTGTTCAATGGATGCAAGGACTTTTTCCGAACGTGGTTTATTCATTCTAATCCTAGGACCCGTTAAACGACCAGTTGGTATATAAGAAAAGGGACTGACATAAGGCTTTACATTTTTAATTCCTAGGATACTTTCTGGTATTTCTCTACCGACGCCATTCATCATAATGTTGTCCCCCCTTCTTTCTTGCCAACCGCATTTGCATATGCCAGCGTTCTTTCGGCCCTTTTTACCACGGGAATATCAATCATTTTGCCATTTAATGATACAACGCCGGATTTACGAGCCACCGACTCCTCATATGCTGCTATAACTCTTCGCGCATGGTCAATTTCTTTTTCTGTTGGTGTAAAGATTTCATGGACAATATTAATTTGTCTTGGATTTACCACCGATTTACCATCAAAGCCCATTTCCTTAATTCGAGTGGTCTCGGCAATAAAATCTTCTTCATTACTGACATCACCAAAAACAGTGTCAATAGCATGAATCCCTGCTTCTCGCGCTGCCAAGACCAATTGTCCTCTACCAACAAAAAATTCTTTACCATCTTTAGTTCGGGAAGTTTGTAAATCGGCTAAGTAATCTTCTCCACCAATGGCAATAGCCACCATCCGTGGACTTGCCGTCGCAATGGCATAGGCGTTACGAATCCCTTTGGCGGTTTCAATAGCAGCCATCATTTTGATACTCCCGGACCGAAACCCGTATTTTTCTTCGGCTGCCGTAATAATCTCATCAATTTCCTCAATATCAGCAGCCGTTTCTGCTTTCGGCAGACGAATAAGATCTGGTTTTACGGCTAAAATCATTTGTAAATCTTTATGGCCAAAAGGAGTGCTGATATGATTAATGCGCACGGCTACTTCACAAGAATATTGGATGAATTTCATCGCGTTATATACCAAATGGCGAGCCGCATCTTTCTCGCCAATGGCTACGGAATCCTCTAAATCAAAAATAATAGTATCCGCTCCGTATATCCCAGCATTGATTAACATGCCTGGATTATTTCCAGGTACGAACATCATGGTTCTGCGCAATTTCATCCTGTTACCTCCTCGCCTGCTGCTCTCTCAATTGCAGTCATCATACGGGCGCGAATGGTACAGTCTAAGGCGCCTCTATCATTGGCTGACACATGGGCAGCCTCAATGCCTTGTTTTTGCAATACTTCCCGAATTACATTTTTAATTTGACGACCGTACTTCTTTAACACAGGACTTACCAAATCAATCTCAATTCCCTTATTTGCTTCGTTAGGGGTAAGAAGGATTAAAATATCATTTGATTCGACCGTGCCAGCTTGACTTGGCTGAATAATTTGTGACATATATACCTCCAATATCTGTACGCTTCATTCATGATGCAAAAAGTTGCAGTATGAAGCTTACTAACAACTACTGTTGTTGTTATCTTCAGAATCTTTTTATTTCAACAAGATTGTACTATAATTAACTTAATAAATATAATATTGATATTTTATGAAATCCATAAAACATTTTTATGGGCTTTTGAAAGTGAGGAAAAACGATGGATGATAAAGACTGTAACATTTTGAAAATTATTTCCGAGGAAAAAAATATTACCAAAGCAGCCGAACGTTTATATATCTCTCAACCAGCTCTTAGCTACCGGCTAAAAAACCTTGAAAAGGAGTTTAAGACTCAAATCGTATTACGCAATACCACAGGCATTGTATTTACTCCTCAAGGGGAGGAGCTACTAAGTTACGCATTAGAAACACTTACCAAACTAACCAAAACCAGAGAACGTATCCAAAGCATGAAAAATACCATACAAGGGACCTTACGCATCGGAACATCTTCTGTTTTTGCCCATTGTGAGCTGCCTTCCATACTCAAAGGATTCCTTAAGCTCTATCCCAATGTAGACATATCTGTAAAAACAGGTCTAAGCTCTAAAATGTATACATTACTGCAAAAAGAAGAAACGGCTATCGCTATTTTGCGTGGAGATCGTTTCTGGCCTGAAGAAAAATATATGCTTAATGAAGAACCTCTTTGCCTTGCCTCCCGCCAGCCAGTTGATTTCATGGATTTACCTAATCTTCCGCGAATCAATTATGGAACAGATTCTGCTCTTAAAGATATGGTTCATAATTGGTGGCGCGAATCATTTTCCTGTCCGCCAAAAATAACGATGGAAGTGGACAGCATGGATACCTGCCGCCAAATGGTTCTCCACGGCCTAGGATGGGCAATCTTACCAGCCGTCGGGTTAAAAGAACATTCTACACTTTTCTCTCGGGAATTATATTGGCGTGATAATACGCCTGTATTACGCAGGACATGGATGTTATGTCGTAATTCATCATTAAATCTGTCTGCCATCCGAGCCTTTGTCGATTATGTAAAAGAATACTATGACTTAAAAAATACAGTCCCCCTGGCATCACATAAAATAATTCATCCTTCTTTGTCGGATTTACATTCCAACTAAGATAAACAGTATTTAACTATATTTATATTAAATAGAATATTTTTACAGAAATTAATGTTTCTAATTATGATATTATATAAATACGCCCAATAACTACTTTCAACATTTATGAGTATCCCGGAGGTTTTCTTATGAAATTAATTATAGTATTCTTGGCTTTTCTAATGGGTTTGTATATTTACATTCCCCTTGGACAGGCCGAGTCGAATAAAGACTGGCAGCAAAAAATTACTGTTTCTGAGCATAACGAGGATCAGGTTAGTGACAAACCACTGCTTCGTTGGAGTGCTACTCCAGATACAGTCATGTATGAAATTGAGTTTTTAAGTGAGGAGCCTGAAATCTCGAATGATATTGAACCATCAATATCTCCTATCTATTCTTCGCGAGAAATTTATGGTAATGCCTATTACGCGGATTTATCCTGGTATCAGGGTGAAATTATCTATTGGCGGGTAAGACCTCTTGATTATCACGGTAATCCCCTGGGATTATTTTCGAAAACCGAGCAATTGAAAATTGATCATTCCAAGAAAGAAACGCTCAAACCCGTCATTAATACCATATTTAATGAAAACAATATGCCTACCCCTTTATATCCGGTCTACTCCTGGATTCAAATCCCCGGGGCAGTTCAATATGAGGTAGAAATCACCAATCACCTCCCGGAGAACCCTAATTCCACACTTCCTTCCCAATACCGCATCTGGAGCAAACAAATAGGTAATGTTTTTGACTGTTACGATGAGGAGCCTCGTAATATACCCGGAACCTATTATTGGCGGGTGCGCGGTCTTGATGACGAAGGCAATCCGATCGGTGTCTATTCTGATGTTGGAAAGTTTGTTGTTGATTTCGATGCTGGTCGTTATTCCGCTTCATTTGGTGACAGTATTGTGCATGGCGGTGGGTCAGTATCCTATTCTCCGGTAGATTGGGGTTATGATTTTGAGCCCTACTTACATTTTTCCAACATTAACCTTGGACGCAGCGGTGATACAACTGCTGATTTAGTGCAGCGTTTTGATGAGGATGTCTTACCTTATCATCCAAAATATTTGCTGATCTTAGGTGGTACTAACAGCTTACGAGGCGGAACATCACCGGACGAAGTCATACAAGATCTAACCATGATACGGGACAAATGTCTTGCCAATGATATTCGCCCCATATTTCTAACTTTTTTATCAATTAATCCAGCAGTAATCAAAGAGGTCTTTGACCAAGATACAGTAAGTGACTGGCGGCAAAATTTTACTGTAGTGAATGAGTTCATCCGCCAGCAACAATATTATATTGATTTAGAGCCATATTTTATTGACCAGAATGGTATCTTACTCTATGAATTTGCCCTTGATGGTTTACACCCTGGACTGACAGGCAAACAAAAAATGGCAGATATTATTAATGAAAACTGGTCTCGGGTTACAGAATAACAATAAGCAACCTACAGAATTGTAGGTTGCTTATTGTTATGGAGCCACAGCAATCTTTTATTTACTCATAGCATGTTTTAAACGCATTTTCTCACTACAGACTGGACAAATGTCATGGGTTAATTCTGCTTCCGAGTGATTCATCAAGTACTTCTCTAATGCCATCCATTCACCAGAATCATTATTGATACGATGACATACGGAGCAAATAGGAATCAGCCCCTGCAGCTGAGCTATTAGTGAAATATCCTCGATCAATACGATAACCATTTTATTGTTCTCATAATGCATTGGAGCCGCTGTCACTAACAGATTGATTATTTTGACTTCACCATTACAAAACACATGAAATGTTCCTTTATTGCGGGAAATGACTTTTCCGTTCATTGCCTCTAAGACACTTTTTCGTAAAACACATCTCATACAAACAACACATTCGCCGCATCCTTCTGGATTGTAAGCAGTTGTACACTTAAGGATATTTCCACACTTTTGTAGATAGGCCTCTTCACTTGAAATACTAAAAAGCTTTTGCGCTGCCTCATTGATGACTTCTACTCTAGCTTCATGATTTACTATCATTAGGGACAGGGGCATAGTCTTTAAAAGAAACGCTGCCAAATTTCCATCCAACTCATTCCATGGATATAGTGGTTCTTGCATTGTTTCACCCCACCTTATTTTACACAAGTTCTACGATTTTGCTTTTTGTGAAAAAACATCCCTGGTACATTCTTATTATTTCGACATAGATATTCGACTCCCTTTCCTTACATAGGGTAAAAAGCTAATTATTACTTGCATAAATATCAGTCCTATTGATATATTTAATATACTATCTGGGGAAAAGTAAGAAGGATTAGGCATCGTGCCTATGGTAATAGGGAGGACATTACATGATACCCTGGCATCAATTAGATATTGATAAAACAACTACTGATTTAGGTACGGATATTATCAATGGTTTAAGTCATTCAGAAGCATTCTCGCGGCAAAGTCAGTATGGATTTAATGAATTAACGGAAAAGCCTAAAGAATCATTGCTGCAAAAATTTATAAATCAATTTAAAGACTTCTTAGTATTCATTCTATTAGCAGCCAGTATAATCTCCGTTTTTATTGGAGAAATAACTGATGCATTTGTTATTATTGTTATTGTTATTCTAAATGCTTCTCTCGGTGTTTTTCAGGAGGCCAAGGCCGAAAAAGCATTAGATGCACTAAAGCGGATGTCAGCCCCTTCTTCCAAAACAATCAGAGACGGCAGTCTAATTGTTGTACCATCCCGTGAACTTGTACCTGGCGATATTGTAATTCTAGAAGCAGGCGATTATATACCTGCTGACCTGCGTATTGTTGAGTCGGCTAATTTAAAGGTGGAAGAAGCATCTCTTACCGGTGAATCAGCATCTGTGGAGAAGAGCTCTATCACTCTTGAAAATGATGCCGCCCTTGGTGATCGGCATAATATCGCCTTCATGGGCACGATAGTCACCTACGGACGAGGCAAAGGGGTTGTTATCAAAACAGGCATGAATACGGAAATTGGTAAAATTGCCGAAATGATTCAAGCCTCCTCTGAAGATACTACTCCATTACAGAAAAAGCTTAAGGAATTTGGTAAGCTATTGGGAATTCTGGGAATGGCAATCTGTTCCATAGTCTTTTTACTGGGAGTTTATAATGGTTATCGTGTCAGTAGCAGCGTAGACTTCCAGTTAGTGCAGTCCATGCTGATGATTTCGATTAGCCTGGCAGTTGCAGCTATTCCAGAGGGATTACCTACTGTAGTAACCATTGTATTGGCTTTAGGTATGCAGCGCATGGCTAAAAAGAACGCTATTATAAAGAAATTACACGCAGTAGAAACACTGGGCAGCACTACTATTATTTGTTCAGATAAAACGGGTACGCTAACCCAGAACCAAATGACGGTAGTGAAGGTTATCGTTGGTCCCAAGACATTCGATGTAACAGGGAAAGGCTATCAGCCCGAAGGGCAATTTCTGTCAGCAGGAGCCAGCGTAAGAATAGCTGCAGAAAAAGATCTTGGTCTCCTGCTGCTTGGCGCTGCACTTTGTAACGATGCCCAGCTGCGACAATCCCCAGATACACAAGCCTGGACCGTTATCGGCGATCCTACGGAAGGAGCGTTACTAGTAGCAGCAGCCAAAGGCGGATATTCTAAGAATATAGTAAGCTCATATCCCCGCAGTGCAGAAATTCCTTTCGATTCTGCGCGCAAGATGATGACTACTTTTCACACCAGGGAGAATAATAAAACGATAGCCTTTACCAAGGGAGCTCCTGATATACTGCTTAGGAACTGCACCCAAATCCTTGATAATGGTAATCATAGACCTCTCACTGAGGAAGATATTATAACCATCCAGCAGGCCAATCAAACTATGGCCTCCCAGGCCCTGCGGGTACTGGCAATAGCTTGCCGTAATTTTGATCAGATTCAGCATAATTTTGATCCCCTTACCAGTGAAAGGGAAATGACCTTTATCGGATTATTAGGTATGATAGACCCAGCACGGCCCGAGGCCAAAGAAGCTGTTAAGTTATGCATTTCAGCTGGCATACGGACTATCATGATTACCGGCGATCATCCCGACACAGCCTTTGCTATTGCTCGGGACTTGGGCATTGCGAAGCTGCAAAACCAAGTTGTAACGGGGCAGGACATCAACAGTATGTCTAAAGACCAGCTACAGCAGTCCGCGAAAAATGCAACTGTTTTTGCCAGAGTATCCCCTGAACATAAAGTGTCTATCGTCGATGCATTACGGGCAAATGGAGAAATCGTTGCTATGACAGGTGATGGTGTAAACGACGCTCCGGCTCTAAAAAGAGCTCATATTGGCATTGCAATGGGTATCACCGGTACGGATGTAACGAAAGAAGCTGCTGATATGATTGTATCTGACGACAACTTCGCCACTATTGTCACGGCTGTTGAAGAGGGAAGAGTTATATTTGCGAATATCAAAAAATTTATTTTTTTTCTCCTCTCCTGCAACGCCTCTGAGGTATTGGTTATCTTTGCAGCAATGCTCCTTGGGTGGCCTATACCTTTATTACCGATACAGTTACTGTGGATAAACCTTGTTACCGATGCTTTTCCCGCCTTGGCTCTAGGTATTGAAAATAAGGAACCGGATATTATGAAAGCAGCTCCCCGGCAACCAGGTGAATCGTTATTAAATAGAAACATGATTATCATGATTGTTGGGCAGAGCCTTGTTATGGCTGCTACCGTCCTGGCTGCATTTAACTATGGCTTCCACAGCTATAACGATGATCTTGCGGTAGGCCGCACCTTTGCCTTCGTAACGCTAATCTTAAGCCAGATTATTTGTGCCTACGCCGCCAGATCAGAACATTATTCTGTTTTCCAGTTAGGCCTATTCAGTAATAAATATCTCAACATGGGAACAGGTTTATCTTTCGTATTACTGTTATTCTCCATCTATGGTCCTCTTCATCTCATTTTTAAGACCATTGAACCAGGAGTAAGAGAACTGTTCCTATTAATACTTATTGCTCTCATTCCCTTTATTGCTACAGAAATCATGAAATTCATTTTAGTCCGTCAAGGAAGTAAGACCTAGGATAAATTTTAAATCTCTCTTACAGGTTGAAAGCTTTAAGGTGATTATTCCTGCATAAGTTAAACTCCTGCAAAATTGAATTAGCTTTGCAGGAGTTTAACTATTTATCATATTATCTTAGAAGACTGGTACTGCTTTATCATCCCAGTCCAGCCGCAGCTAATCTAGCCTTCATCAAAATTATTATTTAACTTCTTTAACAATCTCAGGAGTAGTGATTTTTCTTCTCTGGAAAAATTTTTATAAGCTGTTGAAGATACTTCCCGCGAAATAGCACTAAATCTCGACTCAATTTCTTTGCCTTTACTGGTCAGTATAATATAAGTAACTCTCTTATCACTTACGTTCTTTTCCTTTGTTATATAGCCGAGCTCTAATAGTTTATTTACTAAAGGCGTTATCGTTGACTTATCTTTGCCTATGGTTTCGGCAATTTCTTTCATTGTTAATCTTCCCTGATTTTCATATAGCGCTGTAAGAATATTTCCATGGGAAGGAATCAAATCAGCTAATCCATTTTCCTGTAATCGCTTTGTTATAAAATGCAGCATTTTACTCTTAGTTCTGCTCACAAAATATACTATATACTTATCCTTCATATTAAAAACCTCAATTACGCACTTTGACTTATAAATAAATTATAATCTCAGGTAAAATAACATGTCAATATCGGAAATAATCCCATTTATTATGATTTGACACCCAATGATTATTTGATATAATAGTTTTGTATCAAACTTTTTTTATGGAAAGGAATGTGAAAGTATGCCAATTACTCAATTTAAGGCCATGGTCGTAACGGAATCTCAAAACAGTATATTTTCAAGAGAAATTATGAATAGAGAGATCAGCACTCTTCCTGAAGGCGATGTTTTAATCAATGTAAAATATTCATCATTAAATTATAAGGATGCTCTTTCTGCATCTGGTAATAAAGGTGTAACAAAAAAATATCCTCATACTCCAGGCATCGATGCTGCAGGTGTAGTAGTAGAAAGCACCAATGGCAGCTTCCAGGCTGGCGATCAGGTCATCGTTACTGGATATGATTTAGGTATGAATACTTCCGGCGGCTTTAGTGAGTATATCAAAGTTCCTGCCAGCTGGATCGTCAAATTACCTGAGAATCTTTCCCTGAGGGAAAGTATGATTTATGGCACTGCAGGCTTTACAGCCGCTCTTTCCGTCAATAAAATGATATCGGGAGGCATTCTTCCTGATGCCGGCAACATTTTAGTAACAGGAGCAACAGGCGGTGTTGGAAGCATTGCTGTAGGTATTCTTCATAAGCTTGGTTACAGTGTCATTGCTGTTACCGGCAAGCCACAGGCAAAAAATATGCTGCTAAGTCTTGGCGCTAAAGATATTATTCTGCGGGAGGAACTGGATGACAATTCGGGCAGAATACTGTTACAAGGAAAATGGGCAGGCGTCATTGATACTGTAGGCGGCAACATGTTAGCAACAGCACTGAAATCTACCAACTATGGAGGAAGCGTAACTTGCTGCGGCAATGTAGCTTCCCCTGAATTATTAACTTCTGTTTATCCATTTATTCTCCGGGGTGTAACGTTATATGGCATCGATTCCGTTCAATGTCCCATGGATTTAAGAGAAAAGATCTGGTCGACATTGGCAAATGAATGGAGACCTCATAATTTAGATCAAAATGTAGAAGAAGTATCGTTAATGGATTTAGACAATAAAATTAACCTGATTCTGCAAGGCAAGCTTCAAGGTAGAACGATCGTCAATCTTGCCTTCTAAAAGACCTGCAAAGAAAAGCCAATTCCCGCTAGCTAGGGGAATTGGCTTCTTTGCTATTATTGCATCTTCTATTGGTTCAGCTACCTTAAAAAAACTGTAAAACCGCTGAATAAGGGTTTAATGAGACACAACATCTCTATAATTTTCTTTCACATACCTGCTTAACATAATACTCAATAATCTCTCTCCGGCGGATAATTCCAATAAAGATTTCACTGTCATCTACCACCGGGATGAAATTTTGAACGATGGCCAAGGAAAGCAGATCTTCCATTTGTGCATCCACTCGCACCGGATTGTTGGTCTTCTGCAAAGGAATGTCTTTCAACATGACTCGTTCGGTATCGGTAAAGGTTAAACCAGGTGTATTTTTCATTTTCCAAAGTAAATCCCCTTCCGTAATTGTCCCAGCATACTTACCATGTTCATCAATGAGCGGTACTGCTGTATAACGGTGGTACTCCATTTTTTCCAGAGCTTGCCGCATAGTACAATTCATCGGTAAATATGTTATTTCAATTTTAGGAATCAGGAAAAATGCAATATTCATAAAAGTTACCTCCACCATTGCACTTACAGTTAATTACTAGTCCAAGGAATACTATATCCTATTTCTTTTCAAGATATTAGGATTGCTGCTTTATATTTAAAAGTATCCCATAGGCTAATCTTATTATCTTCTCTTTACAGAACTAGATTTCCTGCTATTCAATCAGGTATGGAAGACAGTGGGGTATCTGCCTCGTGAGTAGAATATCTGATATATTCGTTTGTTATAGTTGCTTGTACTGGCCATAATTCAAAATCAATCCTTAGGGGTTCATTAAACCATCTCTTCATTTGTGAGTGTCAATAATATTTATAATATCTGTTATGAAGCTGCCAATTCCAAATATATTAATTAATACGAAACGCCTCAAAGCTTCAATTACCAAGGCAAAGATTAGGGTGGCACCTATCGCCATCCCCAGTCCTCGCGCGACTCCGGCAATAAAATTAGTCCAAATCAGCCGCTTAGGGTTTTGCAGCATTTCCAAATATTCTGTAATTCGCATGTTTTCTAATTTCTGGACTAATTGCTCCAACTTTTCAGCAAGAAATTTTCCCTTTTCTGCTGGATCCTTTCTCTTTAAACCTTGACCTGGCACTGGTACATTACTCTTTTTTAGTTGCAATGTTCTTGTACCTCCTTTTAGCATGATCTCACTTTTAAACCAACCTATATCATGACTGGCATATAGCCATTTTAATTTTTTATATATTTTACCAAAACAATAATAACTGCAAAATGATTATAGCATTTTATCTCATACAGCTATGATTATTTTGTAAAGATAATTACCATGCATGCCTTTAGTAGAAAAATAACCTACCAAAGACTTTTAATGGCAGTTCCATTACATAGGTTACTGTTATGACTAATATAATATTTTATACTTATGAATTATTATAAAGGAGATTACTATGAAAAATGACTATCTTACGACAAATCAGGGAATGCCCGTTCCTGATGATCAGAACTCACAAACGATAGGGGCAAGAGGACCAATCCTATTGCAGGATACAGTCTTTGTTGAAAAGGTTGCTCATTTCGACAGAGAGAGGATTCCTGAAAGAGTGGTTCATGCAAAGGGCGCAGGAGCTCATGGTTATTTCAAACCTTATAAATGCATGGCTCCATTTACAAAGGCAAAATTTTTACAGGATCCTTCAAAAGAAACACCAGTTTTAACAAGATTCTCTTTGGCCACTGGCGCAAAAGGCGGAGCAGATACAGCAAGAGATATCCGCGGATTTTCCGTAAAATTTTATACGGAAGACGGCAACTATGACCTGGTAGGAAATCATATCCCTGTATTTCCAATCCGAGACGCCATACAATTTCCTGATCTAATTCATGCTTTAAAGCCAGACCCTGTTTCTAACGTCCAAGGCGGCCGCCTGGGAAATAGCAGGCTTTGGGACTATATGTCCTTAAGACCTGAGTCAACAAATTTTCTTACTTATCTTTTTTCTGATATTGGTACTATTAAAAGCTATCGGTTCATACAGGGATCCAGTGTTAATACTTATAAATGGATTAATGCCTGCGGGGAAACTGTATATGTGAAATATCACTGGGAACCCCTTGCAGGAGTTGAATGTATCGACAGCCAAACAGCGGTCTCTCTTGCAGGTTCAGATCCTGATGTAGCAAGTCGTGATCTATTTTCTACATTAGCTTCTGGTGAGACTGTTGAATTTGAAATGTGTGTACAAATTATGAATCCGGCTGATGAGTATGAACAGAAATTTGATCCCCTGGATCCCACTAAAATCTGGCCAAAAAAGATTTTCCCTTTAATGCCTGTCGGAATCATGGTTTTAAACAAAAATCCGGAGAATTTCTTTGCAGAAATTGAACAATCAGCCTTTTCACCAACAGCGATTATACCTGGTATCGATTTCTCCAATGATAAAATACTCCAAGGGCGCCTATTCGCTTATAGCGATACACAAAGATACCGGCTTGGCTCAAATTATTTAGAGCTGCCAATTAATAGAGCAAGAGTCCCTGTTTTTAATAATCAGCAAGATGGAGCTATGCAAATTATGCTGGATAAAGGTACGGCTAATTATTATCCAAACACATTAGGCGGAGGCTTGCCCTTGCAGGCACCTGGTCCACAAGAAATGGCCCAGGAATTTATTGAAGGTGATATTGTAAGAGAGAAGGTAATGTATGATGATTATATGCAGGCTGGTATCAGATACAGAACAATGTCAGCCATCCAAAAAGATCACCTAGTCTCTAATATTGTTGATTCCTTAAGTCAAGCCTTTGAGCCTATACAGAAAAGAATGCTGGTGCACTTTATGAGAGCAGATAATGAATTGGGAAGCAGGATTGCCAAAGGCCTGGAAATTTAAATTTTGTTATGACTGATGTATCGGCAAACTGGTTTTACTATATAGGAAACTAACTATCAGCCAATTTGCATTCATCTTTAACCTGACTTTCTCTGACATAATACTCAGAAAGAAGTAAGTAACGGGTGCTCCAAGGGAATGTATGAGCGTATTTCCTGACACCAGAAGCTTCATGCATCGAGAAAATGACTTAGAAAGAAACCTTAAATTAACTTATAAGAAAAGCCTCTTGCAAATAACCTACTGGTTTCACAAGAGGCTCCTTATTATATTAAATAGAGTCCAATGATTCAATGATGGGTGGTATGAAGGCTGCAGGTGCCTCAATAATTTCAGTGGGTAGGCCCATTGTATCTAATAAATCGATAAAAGGCTTTGGTTCAAGCTCTTCTACATTCACCATATGCTTAACGTCCCACTCACCGCTGGCGACTAACATCGCTGCTGCCACTACTGGTACTCCTGCTGTATAGCTAATAGCCTGTGATTCCACTTCCCGGTAGCACTCAGCATGATCGCAGGTATTATAGATAAAGATTGCCCGCTGTTCATTGTCTTTGGTACCGCGAATATAATTACCGATACAGGTTTTACCAGTATATCCAGGAGCCAGAGATGATGGATCTGGCAACAAGGCCTTTAATATCTTAAGAGGTGCAATTTCCACACCTTCTGCTATTTTCACTGGTTTTTCCGAAGTAAGACCAATATTGGTCAAAACGGAAAATACATTTAGGTAATGATCGCCAAAACCCATCCAAAAGCGAATGGAATTAGCATCAATATTCTTAGATAGAGAATGTAATTCATCATGACCTGTCAGGTATACTGGGCAGGATCCCACCACAGGGAAATCATAATCTACCCTTATGGAGTGAACTTTTTGCAGCACCCATTTACGATCTATCCAAGTCCATACCTTTTTAAATTCCCGGAAATTAATCTCTGGGTCAAAGTTAGTGGCAAAATACTTGCCATGACTGCCAGCATTAACATCCAAAATATCAATGGTGTCAATCGTATCAAAATATTCTTTTTGTGCCAATGCACACCAGGCATTGACCACACCAGGATCAAAACCAATACCTAGGATTGCTGTAATCCCTTTTTCAGCACAACGTTCCTTACGTTTCCATTCATGATTGGCATACCAAGGGGGATTTTCACAGACCTTATCTGGATCTTCGTGAATCGCCGTATCCATATATACTACGCCAGCTTCAATGCAAGCCTCTAAAACTGACATATTAATATAGGACTGTCCCACATTAATAACAATTTCTGACTTAGTATCTTTGATTAAAGCAACCAAAGACGGAATATCCAGAGCATTTACTGCGCGTGAATATAGTTTTTTCGATGCATCTTTTACATGATTTTTACGCAGTATACTTTCAATAATGGCCTCACACTTCTGCTGGGTCCGAGAAGCTATGCAGATATCTCCCAAGACATCATTGTTCATCGCACATTTATGAGCAACTACATGAGCCACTCCCCCAGCACCTACAATTAAAACATTTTTTTTCATTTTTTCCTCCCTTACTTGTCAAAAAATTTTTATCCGCTGACGATTCACTGTACACTCCTCTCTTTTACAAGTGAAAGTTCTAGGGCAATTAAGTCCTAGATAAATGCAACTATAATTCGGCTGGCAAGAAACACCGCTGAATTAAGTTTTATTTATGATAAACTATTTAAGAAATCAGCATAATTAAACTTACGTATCATTTCTACTGTGCCATCCAATCTACGCACAACAATGGCTGGCATCTGTAGTCCATTAAACCAGTTTTTCTTAACCATCGTATAGCCAGCAGCATCGGCAAACCGAATTTCACTGCCGACTTCCAGCTTTTCGTTAAATTGATATGTGCCAAAAACATCTCCTGCCAGACAAGATCGGCCAGCAATCATGTATTTATGATTCCCCGCATCATTCGCTTCTATTTTGGCAGAAAGTTGATATATTAATAAATCAAGCATATGTCCTTCCACCGAAGCATCAACAATGGCAACAACCATTTCATTATGCACCAGGTCAACTACGCTGGTAACCAATTCGGCGCAGCCCGTAATGGCACTTTCTCCTGGTTCCAAATAAACCTGAATATTAAATTCAGCAGCGAAGTCCGCCAACTTCTTACTGAACTGTTCTACTGGATAACCCTCTTTGGTGAAATATAGCCCGCCCCCAAGACTTACCCATTGCAGCTGCTTAAGCATGTCTCCATAGTAATGGCCGATGATATCCAGTTGTTCTGAAAAAGCATCAATCTCATCATTTTCACAATTGTAATGGAACATTAAGCCGCTAATACGATGTATTTGTTTGGCCAGTATGTCCTTATTAAGCACTCCCAGCCTGGAATACTTGCGCGCAGGATCGGCTAAATCAAAATGTGAATGGCTAATTCCCGGA
Source organism: uncultured Pelosinus sp. (assembly GCA_963526485.1). Lineage (GTDB taxonomy): Bacteria > Bacillota > Negativicutes > DSM-13327 > DSM-13327 > Pelosinus. Next base: position 151,863 of record CAURNS010000004.1, on the reverse strand, counting down.
TTAACACGCAAACCAAGCTTGGCTGATTTCGCTGCATCATAGTACCTCTCCAGCTGGGAAACTGAATTAAAAATAATTTTATCAGCAAATTCGGCTACGGCCAGGATATCCTCCTGTGAATATCCTACACAATAAGCATGAGTCTCTTTACCAAATTTTTCATGCCCAAGACGTGCTTCATACAAAGAACTGGAGGTGGTTCCATCCATATATTGCCGCATCAAATCGAATACACTCCAGGTTGAAAAACACTTCAATGCCAAGACGGACTTGGCTCCAGAGAGCTGACGCACCTGTTGAATAATCTCTAAGTTACGCAATAATTTTTTTTCATCAATAAGATAATAGGGAGTGGCAATTTTCATTTTATTAACTCCTGTTTGTGAATAATATTCTGGCAGTGAGCCACACTGGCTCAGGATGGTCCCTTAATGCAAAAAGTAGTCCATCAGCATTGCTTTTTGCATCTTATGATTTTCTACGACATTAATAATAGCAAAATCGAACGCATTTGTCGATTATTCTTTAAAAACAATCAAATTTTCTGGTTAAAAGTCATTCCACGTGAAAATGGTATGTTTTACTAATGGTTTGAAAGAATTAATAAAACATACAGGCGGAAACCTCTAGTCAACAATATAAGCAGAGGTTGATCTTCATCGCTGAAAAGAACTTTCCCTTTTCCAATCCACTAAAAAGAAGCTTCCTCCTTGATTTTCAAGAAGCTAAGCCCCTTCTGACAGCAAAGTATATGCATTGTAACTAACCATTACTATAGTTAGCTATCTTTACATATATTCTCTTTCTAAACATCCTCTATATAAATACTCTATTTACCATGAAACGAAAAAATCCTGCAAAGTTGAAGTGGAAGACTTCCTTTGCAGGATTTTGCTCTTTTATGCCTCAAACTATTTTTACATCAACCAACAATTTTATACAATGATTGACAAGCAATATAGACTATTATAGAATAAATACGAATTTAGGAAACTTTTCACAAACTTTTCTACTTTTCTGAAAAATATACTAAAGTATGAAAATTATCACAAAAAGAAGATTTCATCCATTAAACGCCATTATCCAATTATTCCCTCAAATGAATAGTAACTTACTCTCAAAAATGATTAATAACAACCAGTAAAAAATTACAAGGTTAGCACCTTGATACATATAGCCTTTTGGGTTTCCAAAAGAGTATGAATGATTATGGGGTGAAAGATTATGTGGCAGATCATCGTATCTCCTTACGGAGTATTGGCTTCTTCCCTTATTGGGTTTATACCATTACTTTGGCTGTTAATTAGTTTAGGATGGCTTAAAATAGCCGCTCCTAAAGCATGCTTCATCGGATTGATAATTACAATCTCACTTGCTATGTTCTCTTGGAGTATGCCAGGAAATTTAACATTAAGAGCAGGTCTGGAAGGCAGCGTATATGCATTCTTTCCGATTATCTGGGTCATTATTGCAGCGCTTTTTATTTACAATCTCTCCGTTAAAACCGGGGCAATGAATAATATAAAGCATCAAATTGCCAACCTTTCCACTGACCGGAGAATTCAGGCACTTCTTATTGTCTGGGGTTTTGGGGGATTCCTTGAAGCTATGGCCGGATTTGGCACAGCAGTTGCTATTCCCGCCGCAATACTCATTGGTTTAGGTTTTGATCCTTTTTTTGCTGCTGCTTTTTGCTTAATTTCCAACACAGCACCTACGGCCTTTGGGGCGATAGGAATCCCAGTAACGACTCTTTCCGGAGTAGCAAATGTCCCTTTGCTTCCACTTACGTTTGATGTTGCTCTACAGTTAACACCTTTAATTATTTTAATTCCCTTCATTCTTGTAATCATAATGACTAAAAAATTATCAGGACTAAAAGGGGTAATGGGTGCTACACTGATTTCCGGAGGAAGCTTTGCCGTCATCCAATTATTAGTGGCAAAATATCTTGGTCCTCAATTAACTGCAGTGCTAGGATCCGTTGCCTCCGTGGTATTAACCGCCTTATGGGTAAAACTTTTCCCACCGGCAACAATCTGGAAATTCCCTTCTGAGCGGGAAGTAGAAGCAGAAGCAGTAACAGTACAATCATCTGCGCAAGCTGCTGTAAGTGGAAGCCGACTAACAGCCTGGTTACCATATATCTTGTTATTAGTTCTAATCTTAGGTACCAGTGATATTGTACCGTTGATTAATGGTCCGCTAAGTAAACTTGAAAGTTTTTACAATATCTATACGGGCCCTGGTGGTCATCAATTAGAAGTGAACTGGTTTATTACCCCTGGTACCCTGATTTTGATCGCAGGTATCATTGGCGGTCGAATTCAAGGAGCATCTTTTAAACAAATGACAGCTACGTTCTTTGGAACAATCGCCAATATGCCAAAGACTATTATTACCGTGCTTTGCATTATCAGTATGGCTAAAATTATGAGTTATAGCGGTATGGTATCTGCTATTGCCATTGGTTTAGCCAATGCAACAGGTAATTCTTATCCTGCTATTGCTCCCGCAATTGGAGCTCTGGGAACTTTCGTTACCGGCAGTGACACGAGTTCAAATGTACTCTTTGGTGCTTTACAGGCGCAGACTGCAGTTCAGATCGGCGCTAATTCAACCTGGATTGCTGCATCCAACATGGCAGGAGCAACCGCTGGTAAGATGATATCACCGCAAAGTATTGCAATTGCAGCCTCCGCAACCGGTTTAACTGGCAGAGAAGGCGATCTTTTGGGAGTTACTTTTAAATACTGCATTTTATTCTGTATATTTCTTGGTGCATTAGCTCTTGTCTATGCTTAACTATGATACTCAGAATCTAACCTAATAAAGCTTGGATATATGTAAAGGGAAGAACTGCTATTCATCTGAAGGAGAATAGCAGTTCTTCCCTTTTACACTCAAACTAAGCTTATGCGCAACAATCAGCAAACTCCACGAATTCAAGCTGCTGAACAGTAATCATCCAGCCCTTTTCTATCATTCTGCTTCAGCTACTACTGTAAATCTTTGATTTACATGTTTGGGATTCTCGATTTCATCCAAAACAGCAATAGCATAATCAGCATAGCTAATATAGCTCTCACCTTTTGCATTTACTATGACATTGTCTTTACCTGCTTTATAGGAACCCGTTCTCTTACCTGCTGGATTAAAGAAAATGGCAGGGCTAATAAATGTCCATTTAATGTTTTCAGTCTTTTGTAAATCTTCAAGATTCCTGCCTTGACTTTGAGCTGTTGCCTTGTATTCCGCGGGAAAATCCTTTGTATCCATCAGGCGGACTGTCTTTTCTTCGTTGACGAATAAGCTTCCAGCACCACCGACAACAACTAACTTTATCTTAGGTACGTTTTTCAAAATTTCAATCAGCACTCTGCCTGCTTCCACATGAAGGTGCTCTTGTCCAGGTGCTGAACCAAATGCATTAATCAATATGTCAAAATCTTTAATATCCTCTGCAGTTAAGTTAAAAATATCTTTTTTTAGTATGCTGACACCTTGATCGTTATTCGTATACTCATTTCTGACGATAGCCGTTACTTCATGTCCTCTGCCAACAGCTTCTTTTACTATTAAATTCCCAGCTTTGCCGCTTGCACCGATAACACCAATTTTCATTTTACTTCCTCCCTATTTTTTTCTATATAGATGTTAAATGTCCGTAATCTATTAGACATCTAACCATTAGGATAAATCAAAACATAACTCTCATAACTCTCATAACTTACGCATTTATATTTTGATTTATTGTCTCTAACGCTGCTTCCAGTTCTTCAGCCTCTTTATCTGACAAACCTTGATACACAACAGCATTCACACGTTCAGAAATCTCAATAAAACTAGGTCTTAAATCGAATCCTTTCTTTGTTAATTTAATAAATGTGACTCGACTATCCTCATTACTTTTTTCTTTGGCAACGTAACCCAGATTAACAAGTTTATCAATTAATACGGTCACTGTTGGTTTTGTTCTATGGATTTTGTCGGCTAATTCTTTCATTGTAAACTTCTCGCCTGAGAGAAGGTGGACTAGAATATCTCCATGAGAAGGAACGATGCCATCAATTCCATGTTCTTCAAGTTCACGGACAATTAGTCTATGGGCCTTTTCTGCTATCCTGCTTACAAGAGCAATTATATTTCCTTGTTTCATAATATCATTATAATTAGATATCTAACCATTGTCAAGAAAATATTACCAATTAGCAAAATAGAGTCATAATTTCTATAAGAAAAACGTTACACGTCCTTATGAACACAGAGAAAAAACATTTTGAACCGCGAAGATGCGAAGAGTATGAAGAATAAATAGGAAATAAGCATAATCTTCCTTCGCATTCTTCGTGTCTTCGCGATTCAGTGGTTTTTTCCCCACAAAAACTTATACTTTCTGATGGATAAAGATAAAAACTAAGGCTTCCCCCTCAGCAGTATGCTGGGGAGAAGCCTTAGTTTTAACTATATCCTTATTCTATCGTAATTGGCTATCGCCGCCAATTTGTCATGCACCTTTTATCTCAATCAGCAGCTAATACTAAAGATTGATTATATCAATCCATAAGCCTTCATTTCGGCACGAAGAAACTCAAGATTACTATCACTAAGCTCTGTTAGCGGCATACGGCACTGACCAGCCTTAAAGCCCAACAGATTTACAGCTGCTTTAATAGGTATGGGGTTCACTTCACTAAACAATGCTTTTATAAGGTTTAATGTCTGCAGCTGCAGCTTCATCGCGCCCTTCACATCACCTTGGAAAAATTTCATAACCATATTGTGGGTATCCTGGGGGATAATATTAGCCATGGTGGAAATAACACCTTTACCACCCAATGACAGTAAAGGCAATATAGTATTATCATCACCTGAATACACAGCAAAGTCTTCACCACAGAGATTTACTACATCACCAACTTGTCCAAGATTACATTCCTTAACAGCGATGATATTGTCGATTTCTGCTAGTGCCTTTATCGTCTCAGGATTCAAATTCAAATTCGTTCTGCTAGGTACATTATACAGAATAACAGGTATTGTAATGTTATTTGCAATAATCTTAAAGTGCTCGTATAAGCCCTTTTGCGTAGCTTTATTATAATAGGGAGTTACTGATAATATTCCGTCAGCACCTACCGCCTGGGCCGCTTTTGACAATTCTATAGCATGACGGGTATCATTGCTGCCTGTACCAGCGATAACCGGTACACGTTTATTGATGGTCTCTACCGCAAACTTGATAACTGCAATGTGTTCATCATCTGGCATGGTAGAAGCTTCCCCTGTGGTGCCACAGATGACGATAGCATCTGAACCGCCTTTAATTTGAAACTCAATCAGTTCTGCTAAGGCTTGATAATCAACCCCATCATCAGTAAAGGGAGTTACAATCGCGACTGCCGAGCCGATAAATAATTGTTTTTTCATGAATTAGCCACCTTTTATTTTATATTTAATCTATCAAATTTATTAATACTATTATTTTAGCCTATAATTCGATAAAAAGGAATTATTGAGTTATCTTTTTATTCTTTCCCAATATATACAATAAAAAACATAGTTAACCAGCCCTTGGCAAGAACATATGTTCTATATTATAATTAAATTATATGAGGAGCTGATTTACGTGGATGTTTTTGACAAGTTGAAAATTTTAACCGATGCAGCCAAATATGATGTAGCCTGTACTTCCAGCGGAGTAAATAAAAAGGCCCCTATGGGGGGAATTGGCAGTGCGGCAGCCAGCGGTATTTGTCACAGCTTTGCCGGAGATGGGCGTTGTATCTCATTATTAAAGGTACTGATGACTAACGTTTGCGCTTATGACTGTAAATACTGCGTGAACCGTAAATCAAATGACACGCCTCGGGCTTCCTTTACACCACGTGAACTAGCAGAACTGACGATTAATTTTTATCGACGCAATTATATTGAAGGACTTTTTCTGAGCTCCGGTGTATTGAAAAATCCCGATTATACCACCGAGCAAATGATTGAGGCTCTGCGTATCCTGCGAGAAGAATATCGTTTTTCCGGTTACATCCACGCCAAGGCCATTCCTGGAACAGACAGCACTTTAATTTCCCACCTCGGCATGCTGGCAGACCGCATGAGTGTGAATATTGAACTGCCTTCCCAAAGCAGTTTGCAAATGCTAGCCCCAGATAAATCAAAGCATTCCATTCTGGCACCCATGGGCTACATCAAGAACCGCATACAAGAAAATTCCACTGATATCATAAAGTATCGACATGCTCCCAAATTTGTTCCTGCCGGCCAGAGTACGCAGATGATTATTGGTGCTACGCCAGATACTGATTTTCAAATACTAAATCTAACAGAAGGTCTTTATAAGAAATATAAACTAAAGCGAGTCTTTTTTTCTGCCTATATGCCGGTAGCCGAAAATACCCTGCTGCCCACCATCGACACCAAACCGCCCCTTTGGCGTGAACACAGGCTATATCAGGCTGACTGGCTGCTGCGGTTTTACGGTTTCACAGCAAATGAGCTTCTTGATCAAAACCACCAAAGTTTTAATCCCTATTTAGACCCCAAATGCAACTGGGCCCTCCATCATATGGATCATTTTCCGATGAATGTAAATCGCGCACCTTATAGTGATTTGCTTAGGGTGCCAGGTATCGGTGTCAATAGCGCTAATCGTATTGTAACTGCCCGACGTACAGCTACTCTTACGTTCTCTGATCTAAAGAAATTGGGTGTTGTACTGAAGCGGGCGCAGTATTTTATCACCTGCGGCGGCAAAGCCTTAGATGGTTTAAAAATTACACAAGATGCGGTACTGCGTTCTTTAATGTCTGAAAAAACATTAGGCACCTATCAGCAGGATTTTCCTCTTCATGCAAGATCAGAGCAGCTCTCTCTTTTTGAACCCCCACCGATAATACCTGAATTAGCACAGGAGGCCATGCAAAAATGTTTGACCAGTCCAATATAACCTATCGCTATGATGGCAGCTTTGACGGGCTGCTGTGCTGTGTATTTGAAAGTTATGAGAAAAATGAAATTCCCGCCGACATTCTTCAGCCAGATACATCCCAAACCCTACTCTTTCAGATTAAAGAAATTATAACTGATTCGCAAAAATCAAACCGAGTGCTGATTTCCATCCCTAAGAAAATGGGGTTTGAGGCTCTGGATTTCGTGCGTCGCGCCTTCCTGACCAAATTTGCACAGAAGGAACTGTATATCTTGCTATTCTTGCGTCTGGGATATCGTTATGGTTCATCAGTTATGAGCATGCTGGCCGATGACGTGGTGAATACGCTCTACAAAGCTGTGAAGCATTTGGACAATGAAAGTCATCTGCTAAAAGGCTTCGTGCGCTTTTCCATTTTTAACAATGTCCTTGTTGCTGAAATAGAGCCGAAAAATTATGTCCTGCCTTTAATGACACAGCATTTCTGTGAACGTTATCCGGAAGAACGTTTTTTAATCTATGATAAAACGCATGGTATGGCACTGGTATATCAACCCTATCAGTCCGCCGTTATCCCCATCGAGGATCTCGAACTCCCTGAACCAGATGAGCAGGAGCAATCGTATCGTGAACTATGGCGTCTTTTTTATAATACCATTGAGATACAGGGTCGTCACAACCCTAAATGCCGCATGAGTCATATGCCAAAGCGTTACTGGAAATACATGACCGAGTTCGGAGATACACAAAAAAAGTCCTCACCCAAACTGGAAAGCACTGTTAAGCTCCTTACACCATGACTTTAGCCTTCCAGGCACCGCTTTTCCAACGCCATAACATACATAACCCACGAAGCCATTCGTCTACAAGCATTAGAGTCCAAATGGCCGGCAAGCCAAATCCCAGGATAACTCCTAAATAATAACCCAATCCGATGGTAACAGACCACATGGAAATTACAGCAATAATAACTGGGAAATTGACATCGCCAGCTCCTCGCAAACCATAAATAAAGACAATATTAAACGTCCTCCCAGGCTCCAGAAAAGCATCGATTGCAAAAATCAATGCACCAAGAGCAATGATTGAGGAATTAGTAGTAAATATGCCCATAAAATGATATCTAAATAGAAACAGCATTGCACCAATTACCCAGGCGAAACCAAAGGCGATCAAAAAATTATGCATTCCCGCCTTTTCTGCTTCCTCAAACTTTTTAGCGCCTACTAATTGCCCTATCATGATAATATTAGCCTGCCCTATCGCTAAGGAAAATAGAAAAGCCATCTTAATAACAGACCAGGCATAAGTCCGGGTAATATAGGAATCTGCTCCCAAATGGACAATGATGATCGTCATAAGTACGGTCTGACTCAAGTTGTAAGACATATTTTCCATGGCAGCGGGAAAGCCGATTTTCAACAACTGCTTCAGTTCCTTCTTAGGAAATTGAAGTAAATGGCATAAGATAGCAGGCTTAAGCAACTTAGTAAACAAATATGCCAGCGCAGAGCACACAGCAATTCCTTTACTGCAAACAGCTGCTATAGCAACGCCCTGGACTCCCATTGCCGGAATTCCTGCCACCCCAAGTCCCAACACTACTGAGCCAAGCAAATTTAAAATATTCATAAAAGCAGTAATTGCCAAGCATTGTTTCGTTCTCCCAAAGCCTTTGAGAATCGCATCAGCCGATGATAACAATGCATCAAAAAAAATAAAACCACCTGCCAGGAGCAGGTAGGTATGAGCGTACGATAATAAATTATCGGCAATTCCCATAAACATCAAAATCTTTTTCCCGCCAATTAAGAGAACCAGACTAGCCAGTAAGCCCAAAATAGTATTAAAAAGCAATGAGACTGCCGCTACTTTATCAATTTCTTCCGGTTTTTTAGCTCCTACATTCTGTGCTACTAAAACTGAGGTTCCTATAGAAATAATGGCAAATACTAAAAGAAAATTCCATAAAATTTGAATGGTTGCCTCTACTGCTGCCGCTGCAACACTATCATATTTGCTCAATATAAATACATTGACAAATCCCACCAATGTAATCAGAAACAGTTCTAAGAATATCGGCCAGGCTAGTTTAAATAATGATAACCGGCTCACTTTCATCCCCCCAAGTTCTACACCACGATTCCATATATAATTTGTTTATCCTATCAGAAAACTGTGGTATTGTCAAAAGGTTATCGCTGCATTCTATTTCGTGGAATGCTCTTTTCGCGTATTCTAGATCAACAATATAAATCCTCTGGATAGATATAAATAAGGGAAGGATTAGTAGCCCTTTTCAAAAAAGAGGTACTAATCCTTCGTTTGTAAACTTCTGTTATTTAACAGCAACCTTTTTTAAGGTTATTGTTTCTTGTCCCTTACCTTCTTTTGAGCCATGAGTATATCCAACAACATCGAAGTATTCGCTAAGACGAGCAGTTTGTCAATCGATACCCCCAGCACCTTAGCTAAAAGCGGCAGCAACGATGTATCTGGTAAAGCATTGCCCTTTTCCCATTTAGAAACCGCTTGCGGCGTAATATTCAGCAGCATACTCATCTGTTCTTGCGTGTAATCTTTTTCTTTTCGTAAGAAAGCAATACGTTGTCCAATTGAGTTGTCGTTAAGCATGATTCTCTTCCTTTTTTTGTAATATCAGTACTGACAATCCTATTGTATCTTTGGCTGCTCTCAAAGTCCATCAAACCTTAGTTGAAACTATCTCCTATGGTTTCAACCAATAGTTGAATTTATAAAAGTAAAGACTACAATCCCTTACGTTCAAACTGCTCTTGATTTTAGGCTTACTCTTTAATACTCTGTATCATTCGCCCTCATTGGCAAGAATAAAGCCTGAACCCACGCAAAGGTTCAAGCTTTTTCTGTTCAGAGCCTCTTAAATACGGCTAATTCTATTATACTGCTTCAGTTTTTACGATTGAAGCCGCCAGCTTTTTCTAGATCTTTTAAAAATAAACTATCCGGTAACGGTAACGTTACTCTACTCCCAGTAAATGCAGATTTATAAATAGCCAGTATCACTTCCAGGGCTTTCCTTCCTTCCAACCCATTGATCGGAGGTTCCATATCATTTTTAAATGCTGTGATTATCTCCTGAAATTGGCGCTGGTGACATTCAAATGTAATGTCAGGGCTGCTTACCCCAGCGTTTTCCGTGCTGCTTCCGACTTTATATTCATACCCTGATTTTAATTGAACAGAGGTAAGAATATCATTCTCAATAATCGCACTTCCTTCTGTCCCATAGATATCAACTCGCGAAACTAAACCTGGATAGGCACAGGTAGTTCCTTCAATGACTCCCAGCACGCCTGATTGAAACTTAACGGCAGCTGAGGCAGTATCTTCTACTGCAAGCCCTGTATGCCCAAAAGTTCCGCAATAACCCGTAACTTCTGCCACTGGCCCTGCCAGAAATTGCAGCATGTCAATATAATGAATACCCTGATTCATTAAGACACCACCACCGGCAATGTCCCACGCTCTACGCGCTATACTGCTGTCATAGTATTCCTGACTCCGGTATAACTTAGTATAACAACCTGCAAAATTTATTTTTCCCAGTTTTTCCTGTTCCAGCAGACGCTTTAAAGCCAGAACACCATCACTATAGCGCCTTTGGAATATAATACCCAATTTAACCCCTTGCGTTTGACATGTTTTAATCAGAGCATCTGCCTTTTCTAATGTAATATCAATTGGTTTCTCAATAACAACATGCTTTCCTGCCAGAGCTGCTTCAATCCCAAATTCAGCGTGCAGCCCATTAGGAGTGCATATTGATACTGCATCAATATCGGTTCTCTTCAGCATTTCCTGGTAGTCACTATACCAATCACAACTAAATGTAGCGGCAAGTTCCTGGGCCTTGGCAGCGGACCGACCAAAAACAGCCACTAAAGCGGCATCGTGTATGCTTGATATTGCCTGGGCATGGATAGGGACTATCGCACCGGTCCCTACAATTGCAAACTTTACTTTACTCATGCTGCACCTCTTTCCAAAATACTTTGGTATATTCAGAACAATTTTGGCGTATATACTAAGTTTATTTATATTCTATTTACTATTAAAATTCAAACTCCTGCAAGATTTTTCTACCTTGCAGGAGTTTATCACGATGTGGAACAAGATCGCAAAATAGGAACTTATTAAAATGCTATTTAAAAAATTCCGGAATACGTCAAGCCATTTGCTATTTTACTTTAAATAAAGTGTCTCTGCTTGCTTTTGTAATTAGACCTTAATATGCTTAACTCTATCTAACAATGAAGAATCTCTACTTCTCACTTACCTTATCAATTGGCTGCACCGCCAAAATACCTGTAATCTTCTAACATGGTAGATTACAGGTATTTTCTATAAAACAAATGCTAATTCCTACTATCCGTTATACTAAATCCGGAAATTACTAACTGCTGTTTGTAACTCCTGAGCCATTTGCGCAAGCTTCTGACTCGAAGCTGCAATTTCTTCCATAGATGCAGCCTGTTCTTCTGTTGCAGCCGAAACGTTCTGTACCTCTCCTGCCGCCGCCTTCGTCAATTGATCAACCTGCTGTACTGAAAGTACGACATGTTGGCTGTCACTTGCTAAATGTCCGATAACGGCTGATATCTCTCCAACCTGAACAGACAGGTTTGTTATCATCCCAATGATTTCTTGGAAGCTGCCGCCTGCTTCATTTACTACTCCGGCACCAGCTTTAACCTTAGTTGTCCCTTCTTGCATTGCGATTACAGCTTTGTCTGTTTCACTTTGAATTTCACCAATCAGATGAGCAATCTGTTTTGCTGCCTCCTGAGATTGTTCCGCTAATTTGCGTACCTCTTCAGCAACAACTGCAAAACCTCGCCCTTGCTCACCTGCTCTTGCCGCTTCAATGGCAGCATTTAGAGCTAAAAGATTGGTTTGGCCTGCAATCCCAGAAATGGTATCAACAATTTGTCCTATTTCTTTTGACCTTTCACCCAGCTGGGCAACAACAACGGCTGAGGTACTAACTGTATGTTCAATATCCAGCATTTGCTTCACAGCTCCTTGTACTGACCGGCCGCCTTCCTGGGCTGTATCGACAGCTTTAAGAGACTGCTCCGATACTCCATTAGCATTCTTTGCTGCCTGTTGAATATTCTTCGACATTTGTTCAATTACAGTAGTTACCTGGCTTAGTACATGATATTGCTGATCCGTTCCTTCTGCCACCTCTGTTATGGATGAGGCAACTTGGTTGGCAGCTACTGCGGACTGTTCAGCACTAGATTTCAGTTCTTCGGATGCTGCAGCCAGCTGCTGAGCATTGCCCTGCACCTGACTAACTAATTTTTTCAAATTCGTTACCATTGCAGCAAAAGCAGCTGCTAATAAACCGATTTCATCCTTTGAAGATATCTCAATTTTCTGCGTCAGATCACCCTGGGCAATCTGACTCGCCAGCTTCTGCATCGTTAAAATTGGTTCTGAAAACCGTTTGGCAATAAAAAACGCTATGATTCCCACCAATACCAGTACCACTAACGTTACCAGCCCCATCATAACTACTAGAGAATGGGTTTTCTCTGTTATAACCGTGTAAGGTACCTCCAGACATATCAGCCAGCCAGTTCTGTCATCATATCGATAAGTAACTAATTTTTTGCCAGCGACTTTGTCCTCAATAATGGCAAATCCGTTTTTCTTTTCAGACAAACCTTGTTTTATAAAATCCACTTCATTCATATCTACACGATCTTTGACCAAATTTTGATCAGGATGCGCCAAAATTTTACCTTCACTATCAATTACATAGGCAAGCGTAGTATCATTAGACAATCTCGTCACAAATTCACTTATTCTGGTGAGGGTAATTGATCCCTGCATAATTCCGATTACACCGCCTGCTGCATCTGCATCACGTATCGGCGTTACAAGGTTAATGACAAAACGATTTGAGTTTTTACTAAAGACAACTCCTGATATTACCTCATCTTGTCCTTTAAGTGCCAATTGATAAAAAGGCCTCTCCCAAATGTTGGCAACGGGGATATTGTCGCCCCGTACAACCTGGTTTCCTTTTACATCATCGAGAGCAAATGAGTTCTCAGGATACACCTTCTGAACCTGAAGCAAAAATGTTTTTACCTTGGGAATATCAAAGGTTTTTACTGTGGGATTGGCAGCAATTGTTTTAAGTGCAATAAAAGATTTATCAAGATATCCATTAATTTGCAGATTCACTTCAATAGCGAGTTCCTTGCATTGATTAATTGTTTCTTTCTCTAATTCGGAACTTAAATACCGTACTGAAATGACCGACAATAGTATGAGCGGTATAAAACTGATGACTAGCATAATGACCAATAGTTTCTTTTTAACACTCATTTTAGTGATTCCTCCTATCAAATACGATAGATAGCAAATCGACTCAAGGTTATTAAAATATCCTTTATCCAGCAGTATTGTTCAATCACTTCAATTGTTAAGATGCTGCATACCCTATAATAAAATAAATGCATCAGGTGGCGGTTCCACCTGATGCACAGGCTAAGTCTGCAAGATACGTCAAAGCATTTGCTATCTTGATCTAAACGCAGTTATTCTTACATAGTATCGATTTAGACTTCAATATGCTTAACTTTTCCCAGCAAAAATAGATAATTTAAAATACCAACAACCAAAAGTGCGGAAGAAAGGAGCAACGCCATCGTAAATGAGCCGGTAGCTTGCAAAATTGCACCGGTAACAATAGGACCTACCACTCCACCCATATTCGAAACGGAATTCTGAAGTCCGGCAACCACAGAAGTCATATTCTTAGGTGCTACATCGCCAGGAAGTGCCCACACCTGAGAAGCTGCTACTGTCGTGCCGGATTTTGCGATACATAAAAGAACGATGGCGGTTACCGCTGATTCAGCGAAAGCTGCCAGACCTATGCAAGATGCCATCAGAAGACCGCCAACTAAAAAGGTCTTACGAGTAGCAGTTAAAGACAACCACCCTTTTGACTGTACCTTGTCAGATGCCCAGCCTGCAGCAACTTCGACAAACATTGAAACCAAGAGAGGCAGCATGGCTGCAAAGCCCATTGCCAGCATTCCCATACCTTTTTCCTTGATCAGATAGGTGGGAAGCCAAGTAATAAAGAAATAAGAAGTATAATTAATCATAAAGAAGCCGATGCACATTGCCCAAATATTTCTATATTTTAAAAGTTCGTACCATTTCATCGGCTGCTCGTTATCAAGACCTTCTTTCTTTGACTGTCCCTCGCGAATATATTTCAACTCAGCAGCATTGACGCCTTTGTGCTCTTCGGGAATTTCTTTAAAGTATAGGATCCAGATAATAGACCAGATAATCCCCGCTATACCAATAATAACAAATGTCATCTTCCAGCCAAACAAGGCAATCAGCCAGACAATAAGCGGCATGGCAACCGCCCCGCCAAATTTGGAACCACTGTCAAACAGCCCGCCAACAGTTGCCCGTTCCTTGTCAGGAAACCATTTGGAAGAAATCCCTGCATTGCTTGGATACGCAGCCGCTTCGCCAACCCCAAGAGCCACACGAAACCCTAGTATTGATTTAAACCCTGTGCCAAGTCCGGTTAAAGCTGTGGCAACCGACCACCAGGCTACAGCAAATCCAAGGGTTTTCTTCTGTCCAATTTTATCAGCAAACCAGCCTGCAGGAACTTGGAGCAAGGCATATGACCAAAAGAAACCTGACATAATAATCCCCATCTGGCTCGGTGTTATACTAAATTCCTTAGTAATATAAGGAGCTGCGGCTGCAAGCACGGTCCGGTCAATATAATTAATGGCGATTGCTGACCACATTAATGCTGCAACAACCCAGCGCACATTTGATTTTTTCTCGGTTGACAAGATAACCCCTCCATTAAATGTATTACTAGTACTATCTCTGGTTTGTAAAAATTCTTTATATTTTTAAAATGAGAATTACAATAATTTCTTGTAAATCGCCCTCATATCTTCTTTCGTTACCACTTTCGGATTGTTATCCAGAAGACGTGTTACCTTTGCAGCTGCCTCTATCAGATCATCAAGAGCCGATTCATTAATGCCCTTAGCTCTTAAATCGCAGGTAACACTCAAATCTTTGATGAGGGAATATAGGTTATCAATCATTTTCTCCGCAGCCTGCCTGGTAGTGCTGCCGGAAATCTCAAGTTCCATGGCAACCGCTATATCTTTAAATTTCTCTTCGCAAACATCCAAATTAAACTTCATTACATCCGGTAATAAAATTGCATTGGATAAACCATGGGGAATATGATATTTTCCTCCCAGAGGATACGACAGAGCATGTACAGCAGTAGTACTAGAGGTTGCAATTGAAATACCGCCAAACATCGCACCTAATAACATATCTTCACGGGCTGCTATGTTATGCCCATCATGATATGCCGTGCGAATACTGCGAGAAATCAAAGTGATTGCTTTTAATGCAAACGTGTCACTAAAAGGATTTGCTTTTTTTGAAATATAGCATTCAATCGCATGGCATAATGCATCCATTCCTGTATTGGCAGTAATATGTTTTGGTAAATTAATTGTCAAATTGGGATCCAAAATAACGCAATCCGGTACCATCTTCTCACTGACGATACCAACTTTCAATTCCTCTTCCGGCACTAAAACAATCGCGTTTGGCGTTGCTTCAGAACCAGTCCCTGCCGTCGTCGGAATCATAAGTGTCGGTACGCCGCGGCGTTTTATTTGTGCTTTGCCTTTTACCAATTCACGTAAATTTACATTGTTTGTGAGAAACAAGGCAACGATTTTTGCGGTATCCATGGAGCTGCCGCCGCCAATGCCGATTATCATTTGACATTCGAACTCTTTTGCAGCTTGGAATATTGCATTAACCTGATCTACAGTTGGCTCAGGCGGTGTGTCATTGATTACATGGACATTTACGCCTGCACTTTCAAGTAATGCCTTGGGATTATCGATTAGACCAGAACCCCAGACGCCTTGGTCAGTGATAATTACTACATTTTTAGCTTCATAATCAGCTGCAATAGTTCCAATTTGTTCGATACTGCCTGCACCAGCAACGATTTTTCCAATGTTCAGCAACGAATAAATACTACTCATGATACATTCTCCCATCATTTAAAATATTTCAAGTTTCAGTTATTTCAAAAAAGTCCTATTTCAGTGAACCTTATTGATTCCATCGAGGGTGTTCATAGGCTTTTGGATTGCATACGTTCTTCCAGCGTTCACCATTGATTACCGCAATCACGCCTTCTGCTGCCATGGTGGCTACGCCAGATGCTGCCTCTTTGGTTTGTCCAGCCATATGAGGAGATACGATAATATTGTCATACTTAAATAAAGGTTCATCAACTGTCACCGGTTCATTCTCAAAGACATCCGTAGCTGCGCTGTGTATTTGATTTTCTTCTAACGCTTTTGCCAAAGCAGCTTCATCAATAATACCGCCCCGGGAGCAATTAATTAAAATGGCGCTTGACTTCATTAATTTTAACTCCGCTGCACCAATAAGATTTTTGGTTTTAGGAGTCAAAGGAACATGTAAGGAAATGACATCGCTTATTTTTAAAACCGCGTTTAATTCTGTTTCATGCTGATACCCTTGTTCAGTGATTACTTCCGGTGCAACAAATGGATCATATACAACAACCTTCATGCCAACACCAGACGCCATCTTAGCAAGAACACACCCAATATGGCCATAACCAACCAAACCTAATGTTTTTCCATAAATTTCAAAAGCTTTATAACTGCTTCGTATATTAAAATTACCTTTACGAAGCTCTCTATCGCTATGTACCATGTCCTTTGCTGCTGCAAACATAAAGGCAAAAGCATGCTCGGCTACCGAACGAGTATTAGCGCCAGGAGCAATGACTACAGGAATGCCAAGTTCTGTTGCAGCTTCTACATCCACATCGTCAACACCAACACCAGGACGACCGATCACCTTTAAATTTTTAGCAGCCAGCATGGTTTCTCTGTCGATGGAACCAATCCGTATGATAAGACCTTCCGCATCCAGCAATTCAGGCAGCATTGCCTTTGGATCACCATTGTTTGTTATCGCAACCTTTACATTGGCTTTTTCTAAAACAGCCATTCCATCATCGTGTAATCTATGAGATATAACAACTTTTTTCATTTTTAGCACTCCTTGTGATAAATTCAAAGAGCTAAACATAGAGTCAAGACCTATCATCTGGGCAGCTTCTTCACTCTATGTTAATACTCTTCTATTTAAAAACTACAGCTTTTGTCTGCTATTTGTACAGTTCAAAGACTTCCAGCAATGCGGCGTCAATTTCAGGTTTATTGCAATTTGAAGGCTCCCGGCCAGGACCAACCGGGTAACCCAGCAAGTTGACGGCACGTTTAACAACAGAGTTTGGATTGCCCATTTGCATCACATTACGGAATGGTCTGATTTTCTTTTGTGCTTCATTTGCTTCTGCAATTTTACCTTCTGACCATAATTGATAAATGCTAACCATTAATTCAGGAAATACATTCGAGCAACCGGAAATCGCTCCTGTACCCCCCGCCAATAAAGTCCATAGAATCAAAGAGTCACTGCCGGCTAATACACTTAAGCGGGGATCGGTATTCTCGATGTATTTTAAGGTATTGTCAAAGTTACCGCTGCTGTCTTTGATACCAATAATATTTTCATATTTTGCCAATTTTTTTACGGTAGTGTAATCAATATTATTGCCTGTTCTAGCCGGAATGTTATAAAGCAGTATCGGCAGATCAACAGCTTCCGCTACACTGCTGAAATGACGATATAAATCATCTTGAGAAATACCGGAAAAATAAGGAGAGATAACCGATAATACATCGGCCCCTAGCTCTTTAGCAATTTTTGAGAGCTCGATGGTTTCCTGTGTTGTAATACAACCAGTACCCACATACACAGGTACCCGGCCTTTTACTTCATCAACCGTAACTTTAATGATTTCAATTTTCTCTTCTTTTGAAAATGCATAGAATTCGCCATTTGTTCCTAGAGCAAAGATACCGCTAACGCCTGCGTTAATTAAGCGGTTAATTTGGCTGCGCAGTTCCTTTTCGTTAAGCTTTTCCTCTGCAGTCAACGGAGTCAAAATAGGAGTAATAATACCTTGTGGCTTAAACATAATAATCATCCTTTCAGTTTGAATTTTTATAGTATTTAATCTATTTTAATATGGGCAAATTTTACATTTGCCATCTTAGCACCCAATAATAATGACTCAGTCATACTCTTTCCATCCGCAATCCCCTTGCCTGCAATATCAAATGCAGTACCATGGTCAACAGAAGTTCTGATGAACGGCAACCCGACCGTAACATTCACTCCCGTTTCGAAACCCAGCACTTTAATGGGTATATGCCCTTGATCGTGATACATCACTACAACAATATCAAATCGTTCCTTAATTGCTGCCTGATAAAAAACAGTATCCGGCGGCACCGGTCCGGTAACATCCATTCCCATTGCCTTTGCCTCAGCAATGGCCGGTGCAATTTCTAGCTCATCTTCTGTACCAAATAATCCATGTTCACCCGAATGAGGATTAAGTCCGGCTACAGCAATCCGCGGCTTTTCAAAGCCCATCATTTTTAACGTATCATCCGCTAATCCAATAACACGCAGCACACGATCCTTTTTGACGAGATCACAAGCTTTTCTGAGCGGTACATGAGTTGTCACATGAATCACTTTAAGGGCACCGCCAACCAGCATCATGGAATAATCTTTCTGTCCGGATAAAGCACCCAATATTTCTGTATGACCGGGATAGTGACAGCCGCCAAGATTTAATGCCTCTTTGTTTAAGGGAGCAGTAACAATTGCATGGATTTGTTCTTTCATTGCATAGCCAACTGCTTTCTCAATATATTCATAGGATGCTTTACCAGCTCGTCCATCGACTTGCGCAAAGGGCAGATCCAAGGGTAAATTATCTAAATCAACAATATCAATCGTTCCATAGGTTTTGCCAGCTAGACTGGGGTCTTGAACCGTCTGGCATGTTAAGCCCTCACCGACAATTCCAATGGCACGTTCCATAATTTTTTTGTCACCAAAAACTACGGGCCTTGCAATCTCATATATCTCTTTGGAAGCCAATGCTTTGACAATAATCTCCGGACCAATTCCCGCTGCATCCCCCATAGTAATTCCTAATATCGGTTTCATCTGTTATTCCTCCTATCTTGTATATTCGCCTAAGAACTCAGCTGGTTAATCACTCTTCGCATTGCTTTTATGGATAAAACAAATGCATCTTCCTGCCCAAAGGCACCCGCTTTTGTTACCACCTGTAATCCATTGCAAAGGCCGCCGACCAATCGTCCCAGAGGAATACCAACCGCAACTTCTTCGAAAATTTCAATAGCCTCAGCTCCCAGGGAACGGCAAACATGGATGGCTGTATCGCCGCCGGTAAGAACCATTCCAGCCAATTGATAATCAGTTAACTGTATAGCAATTTCACCTAATGCAACAGCTGTTTGTTCACTCACCTCGGTGCTGCTGAGTCCACATTTTTTTCCCGCTTCTACGGCAGCAAGAACATCACTGTCATCAACTGCGCTGGCAATGACTACATCTTTTCCCTGGTTCAATTGGGTTTTCGCGTGTTTTGCACATTGCCTGATCTCGGATTCTTTATTATGGATCAGATTGGCTACATCCATTTTTACTAGTGCAATATTCGGTAAATTCAGTGCTGTACTAATCTGTACTTGGGTGACCTTACTCACACTGCCGGCAATCATCAATACAGGTCCTTTTGCCCCAATCCCTATATTTTTTTGCTCTGCAGACCATTCATAAAAATCAGTTAATTGTTCTGCCAAGCCTGCCGAACCTACCCATAAAGCCCTCTGATAGCTTTGTGTTGCTTTGACAATACATTCTAAATGTTCATCTAATACCGCATCAAAAACGATCCATTTTTCACCACATTCCAAACATTGCTGAATGGCTTGCTTTACTGCCTCTAATCCTTTTATGACAACATGGAGTGAAATTAAGCCAATCTTACTTTGGGTTTGCTTATGTAATAATTCCACGATCCGCGATTCATCTACCGGACTCTTCGGCGCATGAGCAATCTCCGTTAATTCGATTGGAATCTGGTCTAACAAATGATATCCGCCTACAGTTACACGTTTATTACTGGGGAACGCAGGGGCAATCACTACGATCTCCGGTTGAAAGACTGCTGCCGTTGCTTCTATCTCGGCACCCAAATTTCCCCTTAGAGTGGAATCAACTTTTTTATAAATGCCTTTTATACCACTATCCCGCAAAACCTCACAGACTGTTCTTACCCGGTCATAAGCCGCCGCTGGTGCAATATCTCTACTATCCGTATCGATCACAATCACATCAGCAGTTTCTTTTAGTATTTTTTCTGGATCAAAATCAATTCTCACACAACTGCTAATATTGCGTTTAGAAAATTGCACTGCTGTATCATTTGCACCTGTTATGTCATCTGCAATAACCGCTAGTTTTATCATCTCTATCACCTTCTCTCTGCTGCACCTCCTGTTATGTATTGCAAACTTCGTGCCAACATGATTTTCCTTGATAATACTGGATTTAGTGCTGCAACATAAAAAATACGTTGCATTTTTGCAACGTATTTAGTGCAATATGCACGCATTATTTTTTTGGTGCTTTGGGATTTAATTTTCGCCATAAGGTAGTTCGATGAATTCCAAGCCTGGCTGCTGCCCGGTTATAATTATATTCCTCTTCTCTCAGAACACGCAGTAAGATCTCATGTTCCACTAAAGCCAAGCTATCTTTCATCTCTTCTTTTTCAGGGCTTCTTTCTCCTGCAGATTCACCTTCTTCATCATAGGCTTCTATCATATCCTGCCTGCTGATAACAGGCCCGCTGCTTAAGAGCATAGCGCGCTCAATGGTATTTGCCAGTTGTCTAATATTTCCCGGCCATCTGCGCTGCTTTAAATACTCCCTGGCTTCCAGATGAATTCCCGTGATTTTCCCATTGATATGTTTCATTTTTTTGATCATCTCTTTTGCAAGCAGAGGTATATCTTCGATTCGTTCATGCAGTGTCGGCATATGAATACGCAGTATATTTAGCCGGTAATATAGGTCTTGCCGAAAATTCTTTTCTTCAATTAATTTTGCTAAATTTTGATTGGTTGCAGCCACAATACGTACATCTACCGGAATAACAGTATCTCCTCCTAAATGCATCACTGCCTTTTCCTGTAATACACGCAATAATCTGGATTGGAGGGATAAAGGCATTTCACCGATTTCATCCAAGAAAAGAGTTCCGCCATGAGCCAGCTCAAATAATCCTTGCCGGCCGCCTTTTTTAGCTCCGGTAAATGCACCTTCCGCATAACCAAACAATTCGCTTTCCAATAAGTTTTCCGGCAGTGCTGCGCAGTTTACAGCCACAAAAGGCCCATCTGCACGAGTACTTACATTATGGATACTTTGCACCAGCATTTCCTTGCCTGTACCAGACTCTCCGGTAATTAAAATGGTTGATTGCGTCAATGCATATTTCGTGGCCTTGCGTTTCAATGCATTACAAGCCGGTGATAAGCCAACAATATCTGCCATCTTAATTCGGGCTATTAGGCCTTTGGCATGTAATTTTTTACGGACGTTTTGTTCTAATTGCTGCAGTTGTGATACATTCTGGAAATTATAAATACTGCCAATGATTTCACTTTTCACCTTGATCTGATTATATTTAATCGTTAACGTCTTATCACCAATGCGTTGCACATCAGCCATCTTTTCGCTGGAATCATCATTTCCAGTCAGGGAAAATTGGGGAATGACGGTTTGCAGCTGACTGCCGATGGCCTCCAAATGGGATACCTGAAAAATTTTCTCTGCCATGGGGTTAAAAATTGTAATTCTACCACTGGTATCCGTTGCAATAATACCTTCTGCCGATGTATCAATCACAGTACCTAATAACTCTGCTTTTTCTTGTTCTTCCCGCCGGATATGCGCAATTAATGCTGCGTCATTGATGGCTTTATAGATCGCATCTTTGCCAGACTGAATCAATGCCCCCCGTACACCAATACGTGCCGCTAATTTCGTTGATATTGCATCACCAACAATGAGCTCTACGCCGTTTTCTACTGCAGCAGCAATTTTTTCCGGAGCTTCCTTTTCATTTTTTAAAGCAATCTCCACAAACGTAATACCCAGCAGCTTTGCTAAATCCTCACAGCCATAAATCACGTTCTCAAATCCTGCGATACCGATCTTTTCAGGATACTCCGTGGTTTGCCTTAAGGCCCGCAGCACATCCATTACAGTAACCTGGATATGGACAGTAGGTATATTTACATTTTTTTTAATCAAGTCAGCCGTACCACCACGGCTGACAATCACCTCAACCCCATCTTCTACCGCCTGCTTAACAATAGCAATGCATTCTTGCAGATCCCCCTTGACTACCTTAATCTGACGGGACGATTCGGCAAACCGCTCTCCTACCACTTCCTCTGCCAACTTCGCTAAACCCGCAAATGGTGCTACAAATAAAATCCTTGCCTCCACAATTAACTACCTCACTTTAACTCCAGTAATTAACCAATCAATTTTTGTTAATTAAACAGCCCACGGAATTTCTATTACCTTTATACTAACCTGAAACTTGTCATCAAGTCAAAATAAGTACTACTTGAAATAGAAAGAACAGCAATCTATAATTTATTTATGCCTTAATCCGAACAAACAGCATCAATCCCAACAGGTCAACTACCATTTTAAAGGTAAGGAGCTGCTACGATGATTTATACTTGCACAATCCATACTGCATTAGGCAGGATGACAGCATCTGCTGAAAATGAAGCATTAACCGGTTTATGGTTTATTGGACAAAAATACTATCCCTCCAGGACAAATACATGGACTGATGAGTTCAACTATCCCGTTTTCACGACACTGCGAATTTGGCTGGAGGAGTATTTTTCCGGTATTAATCCTATGTTCAACCTTAAGATTGAACCTCAAGGAACATCGTTTCAAAAAGCGGTTTGGAAGATCCTTTTAGAAATCCCATCCGGTCAAGTGACTACGTATGGTGAAATTGCAAAGAAGCTTGCCATTACGCAGGGATTGTCTTCTATGTCTGCACAAGCTGTAGGAGGCGCTGTTGGGCATAATCCTATTTCCATACTCATACCATGCCACAGAGTTATAGGATCCAATGGAAGCTTAACCGGCTATGCGGGAGGCATTGATAAAAAGAAAGCTTTACTTCAGCTTGAGAATGGGAAGCCGCTATTTAATTGATGAAACCGAAAGTCAGCTTTAATGTAACAAATAACTCCGGAGCATTCCTTTTTCACCTCAACTGTCATTGCGGGGAGGCGGCAGACGACGCAGCAATCTCTCCTGCCACCCGTCTGCTTTTCGAGATTGCCGCGCTTCGCTCGCAACGGCGATGAAATAAATCACAGGAGTGTCAGAAAAGAGATCCAATGCTTTTTAGAGGGGCTTTTTTGATAATGACAAACAGAGCAAATAGAACGATTTTAACCGCAGAGACGCAGAGAACGCTGAGGAGATTTTTAACCCTATCTATCTTTTCTCTGTGTTCTCTGCGTCTCTGCGGTTCGATTATTTTTTTCCACACATTTTCTATATCTTTTTTTTAAAGGCTTTTCTTGATAATGACAGAACGTCAAGCTGCTTTCTTTAAATCTCATCCTATAACAGATATAATGAGAAGGGAATCACTTATTAGCGAGTGATTCCCTTCTCATTATCCACTTATACCATCCATTGCAATCATCCATAGCTCCTTTAATCGGCTTGGTTAAAGGAATTTAAAAATTCCACATATTTTTCTTTGGTCAGCAATGGTTTATAATCCTGCAATATGTTCTCTGCTGTTTCGCCATCACCATACAATAGATCAACAATCGTCATCGCCAGTGCCTGGGCGGATTTAATATAAGCCGCATGAACATCAGCCACAACATATTCCTTACTATGCAGAGCGCCTGATACACAGCCAAGCCAAGGATGTATCGTCGGCATAATATGAGAAAGATCACCGGTATCGGTACTGCCAGCTTCATGCGTCCCTTCAATCACCTGTGTTTGTCCGTATACCACTTCCGCATTGCCTTTAAATACCTGATTTAGATTCTGGTTATTGTACATTGGCAAATAACCGGGCAAACTTTGAATAGAGACTTCAGCACCTACTGCATCCCCACCAGCGCGCAGAGCACGGTCAATTTTTGTATTACTCTCTTGCAAAGCCTCCATAGTAGCAGCACGAACATAACTTTCCATACGCACATCTTCGGGTATTACGTTGACTAAATCACCACCTTGGGTAATGATCGGGTGAAACCGCACATAATCTTGCTCACGGAAAGTCTCCCGCTGGGCATTGACGCCCATTATGCCTAACATGGCTGCATTCAGAGCATTAATCCCTTCTGAAGGCGCCATTGCGGCATGAGCGGCTTTACCTCGATACTTAACCAATTTGCCGATAAATCCATTACTGGTACTGCCAAGGCGGATAAAACTATCAGACTGGGTATTGGGGAGTAAATGAATTTGCAGAGCCATATCAATATCATCAAAAGCCCCCAGGTGAATCAATTCCTGCTTACCACCAAGATACGTAATTTTACTTTCTTCACGAAGCTTGTTGCGATAAGAAATCTCAACATATTCTTCTGCCGGAACAGCGAAAAGCACCACATCCCCAGCTAAGTATTCCATAGCACCTGTTTCCAGTAGAGCTCTGCCTACAGCCATCAACATTGCAATCTGAACGTTATGACCACAGCAATGAGCAGCACCACTTAAGGGATCTGCAGCAGGATGAGCAGCGCAGGTAACAGCATCAAGCTCACCGAGTATGGCAACGGTACGTTTTGATTTTTTGCCTTTGAGACGCCCCTTGACACCAGTAACTGCCAGCCCATTTTCATATGATATGCCTAATTCACGGAATATTTCTTCTACCTTGGAAGCAGTCTTCGTTTCTTTAAAGCCTAGCTCTGGCTCTTTATAGATAGACTCTCCCAACGCAAGGATTTGTTCTTTACTTGCTTCGATTGCCTGACAAATCTGTTGTTTTAATTCTTCCTTTTTCATCGTCTACCTCCAGCACCATTTTTTTGATTAAATTGCACCTTCCCATTTTAGGATAAATTGGGCAATAATCGCAGCAAATAAGAACGTCCCTGTCATTACAGCCAACGTTACCGGTACGATTTTCCAGGATAACTTCTTAAATAATTCAATATCTTTCCCCAATGATAAGCCGGCATAAGCCAAGATAGGAGTCGTAACGGCTAAAAATTGCACTTTTTTCGTTATTTGGATTACCCATGCACTGCCGGGAAACCCCGGAAGAGAAATAAGAATAGCAACAATAGAAATCCAAAAAACCATAGGCAGCTTATTCAGTCCAGGCACTTGGCTGACAGCCATTCCAATAAGGCCAATCACAATAATGACAAGGACGCCTAATAGGGAGCTGTACCAATCTACTTTATAACCAATGACATTACCGACTGCCATTAGCAAGCCTGATAGTATCATGGCAACAGTCATATTCTGCAGTTTATTCATTATGCCTTCTCCTTTGCAGTATCTTGATCACTCTGAAACTTGCTTAAAAAATTATACAGTTTGGTTGCCAAAGGTAACGAGAAAAAGAGACTTACGTAAATGCCCAAGATCGTAGACATTAAGTTCGCCGCCCCTGCATAGGCCCTGATTTGCTGTTCCATATCCGGATAAGCTGCAATGATGGAACCAACTGAAGCAGCCATCATACTGCCGCTGCCCACACCGGAACCCATAGCCAAGGCATAGGGATGAAGAATTCCCAACTTGGCAACGACTCCGGTTAAAATCGACAGCCATACTGCACCAACCAGCGTTCCGCAGATATATGTGGCCATTACGCCCCGTCCTTCCGGCGAATCCAGTCCGAACTTCTCTGCAATGATGGCAATATTCGGTTCTCTCGCAACGGAATAGGTAGCACCAATGGATTCTCTGCCCATTCTTAAGAATACAGCAATCGGCAAGCCTAATATAACCGTGCCGAAGAAATGACCGATTTCTTGAAGAAGCAGTGCCCCTTTGGAATGAAACAACAAGGATATATTCGGTCCAATATCCAAGCCAATTTTAACGATTAAAAGCATCATCGCAATAGGCAGAATTCCCGCAGCTACTTCCATTTGCTTTGTTGATAGGATATTAAATTTAGGAAAGCTGATGATACCGCCAAGTACCAATGCATGCAGCAGCGGCAGCAAAATAATGAGACCATATTTTATAACTCCAAGATTCTCTGACATAACAACAATGATAAGTACTAAAAGATGAATTTTCCAATTACGCAAAGTTTCCACTACATCACTCCCAATTATTATAGAAATCGGCTTTCATGACATTCTTTTTGCAAATCACCTCTTTTATTTAAGGAATATATACGGTATTTTTCCTAAAATAATTATATAACAGCAGGATTAGAAACAGCAAGTTCCTTTGTATCTCTTCAATTGCTCTAAACGAAAAATAAGAGAATATCATACAAAAAGCATAGATATTCTCCTAAAATCAATGTTTTTCATTTTTTATACGAGGCTATTTGGTACAGTTTGTTTGGGCGCCCTCTTGCTGCTGCATATTCTTCCCCTATCTGCTCAACTAATCCAGCCTCACAAAGACTTGTTATAATCCTTCGAACATTCCGCTCAGTGACTGACATCTGAGCGGCCAGTTGGGAATTTGAAAATGACCTCCACCCCATACGTTGTACAATGTTTTCAATCTTACGATAGGTCTTGATTCCTACACTCACAGTATTTAGCTTTTTCAGCAAATCAGTATCGTTCGAATAAAATTCATAACTTAATGCTTTATTATAGTTGACTACCTCAACTATTTTACCGTCATCCTGTACAATCACAACGCGTGCTCCCGTTTGTTCTCTCGTATTACGAAGCGCCCGATGGGCGTTGATTTCACCAGCGAAAACCGTTGCGCCAAAGCCAATGCCTGCGGTGATAGGAACATCGATGTTTACTGCTAATATTAATTGCTCAATGGTATCTTGCAGCATAGTGATTTCTCTCTGTACCGCTCCGCGAGAGCTAAAGATCTCATATACCCCGGTTCCTTTATCCAGAAGATAGCCATCCAGACTTTTACAAAGAGGCAGTAAAATTGACTTTAGCCGTAACTCTAAAATTTGCAGATCATAGGGAGTTTTGGCCCTTTCAATAATCTTTCCATAATTGCCAACTTCAATAATCACCAGTCCGACTTGCGTATTCTTGAAATAAGATGACTGTACTTTCTCAATAATAATTTTAAGAGATTGATTAATTTCTTGCTCACTCAAGGTAAAGTGATAGACTGGAACATTTTCTTTTTGCAGTGCATTCATAACACTGCGTAAAGCCGTTATGACACCATCAATTTTACCTTCCCGCCACAACTGAAGATGAAACTGAATAATCTCTTCCGGGTCATATTGACGGCTGTAATACTTAACGAAAACATCACTCCATGGTATTCCCGTAGCACGGAGTAACTGATCTATATCTATTTCGGATTCAATAAAATCAACAGAAATACGTTCTAAAACCACTTTGTGGGCAAAAGCCATTTGCAGACAGCAGAGGTAGAATCCCCCACCCATTGTCTGGCAATAAGCTACCGTATCATCTGCTTTTATATACTCTTGTGCAATGATATAGGGAACGGGACCGGAAAAAAGCCAGCCTTTCACCTGACTGCGATGTTCATGCAAAATACTTTGTATTTCCATCTCATCATCGTAAGGAAAAGGTATACATTCGACTGCTTGACTATAATCTGCAGCTACCTTCAAAATCCGTTCCACAGTACGGTCAGGGCCAACGATGCCAATTCTATGCATATATGATTACTCCTATCTTTTCTTTTACATATGTAAATTGGTAATGATTGAATCTTAAAATCCT
Organism: uncultured Pelosinus sp.; assembly: GCA_963526485.1. Taxonomy (GTDB): domain Bacteria; phylum Bacillota; class Negativicutes; order DSM-13327; family DSM-13327; genus Pelosinus. The sequence goes on along the minus strand of CAURNS010000004.1, from coordinate 123,879 downwards.
AAGATAATCATACCATAGAAAGAGTAGGATTTCCCCTAAACCTTCTTGCGTTCCAGCAGATAAAGAATGATGTGGAGTGGAGATTTAATTGTGAAGAAGTCCGTTATAATTTTCAAATACGTGATTCTAAAAATATGACAAGATTGGCAAAGTAATTTTGTATTGCAAAAATTACTTTTTTTGCCAAATAGATCCCTAACATGTTGAGTATATTTCTCCCAAATGATAAGCCGATTCTTCTGGATGTAAATCATTGCAGATCTTATAGGCTATACTTATTTATATAATCTTACTTTATCGACTGTGTTAAACAAATTCATTTTGAATTCAATAACTTCACGTGCTGCAGCTATACATGGCGGATAAATAGCGTTGGGTTCATACCAGCCATCATTATCTTTTAACACTTCACGCACCTTTTTATAGTAAGCCGCTTTTACATCGCTGGAAATGTTTATTTTAGAGATTCCTATTTTTACGGATTCAGCAACTTCTTCGTCAGCATTTGATGAACCTCCGTGTAAAACTAATGGAACTGCAACAACATCTCTGATCTCTTTTAATAGATCCAGCCTAAGTTTTGGCTTCATTCCCTTCGGATAAATACCATGCGCTGTTCCAATAGCAACTGCTAATGTATCAATGCCCGTTTTTTCTACAAAATCTTTTGCTAACTTAGGATCCGTGTATATAATCTTGCTTGCTCCCCCCTCAGCAGAGGTTCCAGTAGTCCCTATTGTTCCTAATTCTGCTTCTACTGAAACATGAATGGGATGTGCTGCTTCTACAACTTTTTTGGCTATTGCAATATTATCTTCATATGGTAAATGAGAACCATCAATCATTACAGAAGTAAATCCACATTGAATAGCGCGCATAACTTGTTCGAAGCTTCCACCATGATCTAAATGGATAACTATTGGTACTTTAGTAGCATTGGCCTCTGCTCGGCAAGATTCAATAAAGCTATCTCCCAAAAATGATAATTCATCAGGATGAATTGCTAAAATAACTGGCGACTGCATTTTTTCTGCACTTTGAACTACTGCCTTTAAAATTTGTCCACTGCCGATATTAAATGCAGGTACTGCAAACTGATTTTTTTGCGCTACTTCCAATAATTCCTTCATCGTTATTAACATATCGATCTCTCCTCATTATTTATATGATTTATCATTTGATCTTGATAATTTAATATAATATCTAACTTTTTCAATACTATCTTCTTCTACTTGGTGAATTAATTCAAAGTAATTTTTGTTGGGAGTTTCTTGTAATTGAGCCTTTGTGCTTTCTGTACATGCATTAAGAAAATCACAGCCCACGTTGATCTTATTAATGCCGAGCTGTACTGCCTGTAAAATATTCTCTTCACCAGATCCTGATCCGCCATGTAATACCAGAGGTATCTTTGTAACATCTTTAATTGCTTTTAATCGGTAGAAATCGAATTTGGGCACAATTCCATCTGGATAGTTTCCATGTGATGAGCCAAAGGATATGGCTAAAGCATCAACCCCTGTTACCTCCGCAAAAAGTTTTGCTTCATCAGGGTCTGAATACATTGCTGTTTGTGTAAAAGAACCATCTTCATTCGTTCCCATACAGCCAATTTCGCCCTCAACGCTTACATTATAGTCTTTGGCAAATTCTACAACCTTTTTGCTTAATTCAATATTTCCCATTAAATCATACCGAGAGGCATCAACCATTACAGACGAAAATCCATTTATAATTGCTTCCGTTAGATACTCATACTCTGTACCATGGTCAAAATTTAAAGCAACTTCTACATTCGATCTTTCTGCTAACCATTTTACAATAGGAGCAATTAGGCCACTATTACAATGTCTTATTAAATGCTCCTGTACTATATTTACGATTATGGGTGCTTTTTCAAGTTCTGCTGCGGTAATAACGGCTCTGGCCGTTTCCAAATTAAAACAATTAATTGCCATAACTGCATAATACTCTTCATTTGCTTTATTGAGCATTTCTTTCATTGAAACGTACATGTTTCACCCTCTCATCTAATTTGATCCGTAATGTTAAGTTCTGATAAATCGATAGTTTCATCTTCTTCATCAAAAAACGAATCGTCTACGGCTGTCTTTTTCGTTGCAACTAAGATAGCAGCGGTTATTATTGTACCAATGGATAAAGCAGCTAAAAATCCTATTGGATTCACCATTGCAGGTACAATAAACATACCTCCTGAGGGTACAGGACTTCCTACATTCCAAAGCATGGAAAGTCCACCACCAATAGCTGCACCTATGGAACAAGCCGCTATAACACGAATGGGATCTCTAGCTGCAATGGGAATAACCCCTTCCGTTATCATTGCAACGCCCATGGGAAACGCAATTTTAATATTTTCTGCCTCTTCTTTTGAATATTTTTTTCTTGCGATGATCCAGGATAATGCAACACCAAATGGAGGAACCATTGAAGCAAGAATTTTAACAGCTTCTGGTCCATATATTCCTTCGACTAATAAACCATCTGCAAATAGGGAAGCAACTTTATTTACCGGTCCGCCAAAATCAAAGGCTGCCATCGCTCCCATTCCTAAGCCAAATATAAATCTTGAGCCGCCTTGTAAGCCTTTTAATACCTCTGTTAGTGTTGCTGTTAGCCAAACAATGGGAGTACCAATTACATAAAACATTAGTAAACCAACAATCATCGTTGAAATTAGCGGCAAAATCATCATTGGCATTAGCCCTTGAGCCCATACTGGTACTTTCAGATTATTTTTTAAATATTGCACAAAGTAACCAACAATATAACCTCCTAACATCCCCCCCAGGAAACCAGCTCCAATCGCATTTGCAATTAAACCCATCATTAAACCAGGAGCAATGCCTGGTCGATCAGCAATAGAGTAACTAATCGCACCTGCGATTACAGGAACAATTAAACCCATGCCAAATACGCCAAGAGAAACAAGTGCATCAGGAATTGAGTAAACCTCTTTGTAATTTTTTATTACTGCCCCCCCTGAGAGATTTCCAATAGCAATAAGGAGACCTGCAGTTACAACTAATGGCAGCATATAGGAAATACCAGTCATTGCATGTTTTTTCAGTTGTAATTTTCTCAACACAATATCTCAACCCCCTAATTATCCATATTAAATTATAGTCCTAAATCAGCTTCAATCTTTTTTATGATCGTTTTTGGCGATTTAATAGCAATATTAGTCGGAATATTCAGTATTTTTTTACCGGCAAATCTTTCTTTACCACCAACATTGATATCAGCTGCAACGATTACAATGTCCGCATTTTTAATATCAATATCCTTTAACTCATCCTCTGTTCCTATTGTCCCCTGGGTTTCTATGTGGATTTCATGCCCCAACTCTTTAGCTGCTTTCATTAATTTCTCTTTTGCAATATAAGTGTGAGCAATCCCAGAAGTACAGGCTGCAATTCCTACAATTTTCATAACATCCCTCCTTCTCATTTAATTATCTTCCTGAAAATATATCTAAAATTTCTTCCGGCGACTTAGCCTTAAGTAAATTAGCACAAACATCATCATCTCCTAAATTACTGGCTACTCTTGCTAATATCTTTATATGAGTACTATTTTTGTCTTCTTCGGTAACAGCAAATAAAATAATAAAATGCACTGGTTGTTCATCCAGACTTTCCCACTCAATAGCAGATTTAGTTCTTCCAATCGCCAGTGATGTTTTGTTAACAAATTTTGATTTCCCATGGGGAATTGCAATACCATTACCTATCCCAGTGGTTCCGATGGATTCCCGATAAAACACATCTTTTAAAAAATTTTCTTTATTTGATATGGCATTTACTTTATACAATAATTCAGTTAATTCTTTTATAACCTCCTCTTTAGTCGTGGCTTCCATATCCAACTTAATCGTTTCCCTTTTTATAACTTTTGATAAATCCATAATTACTCCATTCCCTTCAGTTCTTCATTAAAAATCGTTTCACATCGATAATACGATTGCACTCTAACAGATAATTCATTTGATTTTTTGCCTTATATAAAAGATAAATCTCCATGACTATATTTTTTAACTGTTCATAATCATGATCCAGAATATAAAATTTAATAGTATTACTTTCTTCCTTATTATTACTTATTTGAATTGCAAGGCGTTGAACCGATGAATTCTCAGCCAAGAAAATTTGTAATTTGTCCCCAATGTTAACTTTATAAAACAATACTTTTTCGCCATTACTCTTTTCCAATTGATTCATCACTGCTTCATTTTCGATATTGAGATAAATATCATGATCAGAAATTAAATTACCGATATTCTCTAAATGTAAATCGTGCTTAGTATTTTCAAATGTATCTTCAATTAAGATGTTTTTAATATTTTGAATATCTTTTTCATTTAATAATGCCGAAACCAGCATATATGGTTTTTCTTTAAAAGTTAAATGAACCGTTGAAATAATAAAGTCGATATCAACTAGATTAATCGTATTTAATTTGTGATCTGATATTACATCACCAACTTGCCATTGAGGGAATGCCCTTTTTAGCCGAGTTGTTAATAATTGTGAAGTACCATAGCCGCTATGGCAAACTACGATGACTTTCTTATAACTTATTCCTCTTTCAATAGCTGCTTGAAAATACGTTACTAAATATCCGATTTCATCAATGCTTATCGTATTCAGATTATATTTTCTGGTAATAAAGTATACAGCCACCTGGCATATGTTTAAAATTTCAGTAAATCTTTCCTGTATTTCTTTTAGTAAGGGGTTTCTGATTTGAATGTTATATTTAAGGCGATTCAGCATTGGTCGAATATGTAATACTAATCCATTACATAATAAAGGATCTTTTGTTAAATCAAATTTTAAAATATCGGACACATCTTTGATTAGAGAAGTTGTTATATCATTGTAATTAACTTCCTGATCCTTTTTTAGCAGTAATGAATTTCCCAGTAATCTTTGTCCTACACCGCACGAAACCAGATATTGATAAATATAGTAAATTTCTGAATCATTAATATTGATTTTATATTTTTCGTAAATTTTTAAAGCTAAAGTTTTTGCATTTTCGTAGATAATATCATCAGTAGACAGGATTATTAAACTGCTGCTATTCTCGCCTTGAATTTGATTGCCTTCACTTACTCTTTTTATACAGATAAGAATATGAGTCAATAAATTAATAAAATACGGATCACCAATTGTATATTCTAATGTTTTTTCTAAGTCAATTAATATTTTTTCAATATATAATACTAATTCGGTATCAAATATCTTAGATAATCCATTAATGGTCTGTGAGTCAAGTCTAGAAATATACGTTACAGCAAAACTGTCATTACCAGCATTTAGTAATTCATTTGTAATTGACGCAATTGCTTTTCTAATATTCACTTCTGATCCATTAATTTTTGTCCCTTCCACACTTCTATCCAGTGTGATCTCATAATCATGCAGCCAATCCTCTATAAACCTTAAATCATTTGCAATAGAAGTTTTACTAACATAATAAAGGTCTGCTAATTTTTGAATGGACGTACTTTGATTCGATTTCGTAAGCAGCAATTTTAAAATTTCATTTCTTCTGTTCTTAATTGACAATGGATCGAATGTTTCTGAATTTACATTGATCCCATTTAGTAAATTTATTTTTTGATGATTCGTAATTCTTATTTGTATACCTATGCCAGGCTTTCGAACGATCTCTATTTTTTCATTTTTCAAACAATTTTCAATATAATTTATATCTTTCGATAATGTTTTATCAGATACTTTAAGAACTTCAGAATAATATTTAATCGGTCTAAAATCGCTTCCTTCAATAAGTAGTCTGATTAACTCTTTTTGTCGCACATTGAATGTAGCCACTTATTCTTCCTCCTTATAAAATATCTGTACTACTTATCTTGTGTTAATAGTAACATACGCAATATTTCTTTAAAATACTAAATGCCTTCCGTTACGATACAGAAGCATTAATACTGCCAGGAAAATTCAATGCAGAGATATAAGATTTTTTGACAGAAAAGGCTTTTCTCTTTATTGACAATGCTATTGTGGACTGCTACAATAAACCACATGTAAATAGTCTCGTATAATTTTGGGGATATGGCCCAGAAGTTTCTACCGGCAGCCGTAAATTGCCTGTCTACGGGTGAAAGTGTATCTAAGGTTCCACACCATTGGAGTTTACGGTAAGCTTTTTTCTTATTGTAAATCTCAATAGTGATCGTGACCAAATGGTACAGGTGGTAATGCACCACACCGAAGGGATAAAAGCCCTGACGGGGAATTTTCGCTCATTTTCTACCAAGCGGAGTTCCCTGCCAGGGCTTTTTTTATTTTTTCCTGCATAAATTAAAAACTGAAGGAGGCTATATGGATTTATTAAAGAAAAGGATTCAGTCTGATGGGCAAGTTTTAAATGACTCATTACTCAAGGTTGACTCCTTTTTAAACCAACAAATGGACCCTCAGCTCATGCTGAAAATGGGAGAGGAATTCGCCAAGCGGTTTCAGGGAGAATCAATTACGAAAATATTGACGATTGAATCCTCCGGAATCGCAATATCAATTCTAACAGGACTGATCCTTAATGTACCAGTCGTTTTCGCCAGAAAGAAAAAATCAGTTGTCTCCACTGAAGCCTTATACTGTACAAAAGTCTATTCCTTTACAAAGCGCGAAAGCAATGACATTATTGTCTCCAGGAACTTTCTGCAAAAGGACGATCAGGTACTTATTATCGATGACTTTTTAGCCAACGGGGAAGCAGCCACAGGTCTTGTAAATATCGTTGAACAGGCAAATGCTAAAGTTGTCGGTATCGGCATCGTGATAGAAAAATCCTTTCAGCCCGGTGCGCAAAAATTAATCCAAGCTGGCTATCGAGTAGAGTCCTTAGCCCGAATAGGTTCATTCTCAAATGGGCACGTGAATTTTTTATAATCATTATCGAGGAGGTTTATTTATGAAAAACTCTGCGGGGAAAACAGGTCTGCTCGGCGCTCAGCATGTGCTGGCCATGTATGCTGGTGCGATTATCGTTCCCCTGATTGTTGGCGGCGCACTTAAATTAAATTTTGAACAAATGGGCTATATTATTGCCGCTGATTTACTAACGTCCGGTCTTGCCACCCTATTGCAAGCATGGCGAAACCCATTCTGTGGAATTGGCTTGCCAGTTGTACTTGGCTGTACCTTCACAGCAGTTTTCCCGATGATCAGCATCGGAAGTCAATATGGCATGACGGCCATGTATGGCTCTATTATATGCTCCGGTCTTTTTGTCGTACTCATTGCAAATTATTTTTCAAAACTAGTTACGTTTTTCCCTCCTGTTGTAACAGGTTCGGTTGTTACAATTATCGGTATCACTTTGGTTCCTGTAGCCATTAACAATGTAGCTGGCGGCGTAGGAAGTGCAGACTTTGGCTCTCCAGCCAATTTTGCTCTGGCCTTTGGTGTGCTATTATTCATCATATTATTAAACCGTTTTACGACCGGATTCATCCGCTCTATTTCTGTCTTATTAGGATTAATTGCCGGAACGATTACTGCGGCCCTTATGGGCACTGTATCTTTTAGCAGCGTGGCACAAGCCTCATGGTTTAATATGGTCATGCCGTTTTACTTCGGAATGCCCACTTTTGAACCAAGTGCAATCATCACTATGATTGTGGTTGCTATTGTAAGTATGATTGAATCAACCGGAGTCTTTATGGCTCTGGGGGAAATTTGCGGCAAGAATATAACGGAAACAGACTTGACGCGCGGTTACCGCGCAGAAGGAATTGCTGTCATCTTGGGAGGCATTTTTAACTCTTTCCCTTATACAACATTTTCTCAAAATGTTGGCCTTGTACAGCTTTCCCATTCTAAAACTACGAATGTAACGATTGTTGCTGGTTTCATGTTAATCTTCTTAGGACTCATACCTAAATTTGCAGCATTAGCAATGATTATACCCAATTCCGTATTAGGCGGCGCTATGATCGCTATGTTTGGAATCGTTGTTGCCTCAGGAATCAAAATGCTCAGCAAAGTTGACTTCTCCAGCAATGAAAATTTACTGGTTATTGCATGCTCTGTTGCCCTTGGCCTGGGAGTAACCGTGGTACCCAATCTTTTTGCTAAATTCCCGCCATTATTGAAAATGTTTTTCGAAAATGGAATCGTCACAGGTGCATTAACAGCCGTAATTTTAAATATTATCCTGAATATAGGACAAAAAAAGGTTCATTCTGCTCCTTAATGTAACCATAAAAATAAAGCCCCCTTAAAGGATGATAAGCCCTGAAGTTTTCCTTATGAGAAAACTTCAGGGCTATTTTTAGATTAAACACTATTCATTTATTTTACTTTCACCTTTTGCAGTTCTTCGCGAAAAGCCGGTTTTCGCATATGTTCAAACATCAATTGTTTAATCAAATCAACTGCAATACAATTGCCGCCGATTTTTACCAGTAACCGCAAATAGGAACAGACATTTTTATAACTAGATCTTTTAGAGCTATGAGCCGCTTCCCGAAGTATCACTTCTGTAAAAAGCTCATAGACCTGTTCCCGATATTCTGCTAGCAACGGGCGGTAGAAATCCAAAATCTGGCGGGGATTCTTTTGCACATATTCTAGAATCTTTCCCCACTCTTGTTCTTCAATATTTCTTTTGGCGTCAAAACCGATGTTAACCATTTTGCTAACATTAGCAAAATGGTCTGCAATCTTATTTTCACTTGTTTCACGAGCTATTTTAGCTTTTTCAATAACAGTAGTGAAATTATGCCATTGAGTATATTCCAAAACAAGAACAATTTCTCTGATTTCCTTACCATACCAAGCATGTACTATGCGTATAAAATACCCGCCTTCTACTGACAAGGTAGCTGACGAGTATTTTATGATTTTTCCTATTAAATTTGAAACTTGCCGACAGCTTGCCGTAAACTCATGGCCAAACTGGCCAATGCTTGGCTGGATGAAGCAATCTCTTCCATTGACGCCGATTGTTCTTCCGTTGCAGCCGATACGGTCTGTGCTTCCCCCGATGCTTTTTTACTGAGTGCGTCGATCTGTTTCACTGACTCGACAATTCGTTGGCTTCCAGTAGACATCTGCGCTATCTCAACAGATATTTCCTTTATTTGATCTGATACTTTATAGATTAACGATGCAATTTCCTGAAAGGCTTTTCCGGAAGCATTCACGACTTCAGCTCCTACTTTAACTTCTCTAGTGCCATCGTTCATGGCAGCTACGGCTTTATCGGTGTCTCCTTGGATTTCTCCAATTAAATTGGCAATTTGCTTGGCTGCATCCTGTGATTGTTCCGCAAGCTTACGGACTTCTTCAGCAACCACAGCAAAACCGCGCCCTTGCTCTCCCGCACGTGCAGCCTCAATGGCAGCATTTAAAGCCAATAGATTCGTTTGTCCGGCAATGCCGGAAATCGTATCGATAATCTGTCCAATTTCTTTCGATCGTTCCCCCAGCTTGGAAACTACCTTCGCAGAAGAGATCACGGTCTGCTCAATATAGGTCATTTGATCTACTGCCTTGTCCACGGACTTGTTACCTTCGTTGGCTTTCTCAGCTGCCTGAGAAGATCGTTCAACTACCTTATTAGCGTTAGCATAAACTTGCTGGATACTAGCTGACATCTGTACTACAACCGCAGAGGTATCATTCGCTGCATTCAACTGCTCTTCCATTCCATTTGCTACATCAGTAATGGAGCCGGCAACTTGGTTAGCAGCTTGAGCCGACTGATCAGCACTAGCAGTCAGTTCTTCTGCTGATGCTGCTACCTGCTCAGCCGAGTCATTAACATGATTCATCAGTACACGGATACTATCGCGAGTATTTACCAAAGCATCTGCCAATTGCCCAAATTCATCTTTGCTAGCAAATTTACGTGGCTTATCACGAAAATCACCAACAGATAATTCCTCACAAAAAGATACCATTCTATATAAAGGTTTTGTTATCCCCCTAGCAATATACCATCCAATGAATCCCAATATAACAAAAGATAGTAATGTGGTACTAATCATAATTTGTGTTGATTTTGCAAACGCACTATGGTTATTCGTATTCATTTGCTCTGATAAGGCAGTGTAATAATCCATAAGGCTTCGCAAATTACCAGTAAGGTCATTCGTTAATGGTTCTACTTCTTTAACATATGCCGCATATGCTTCCGCATTTTTCTTGTCCTGTGTCAGCTTGATAACTTGATCCCTGGCCATGATCTGCTTTTCCAGAGAGGTCTGTACATTAACCAATAATTCCTGCCCTTGAGAATCTACAGGAATTTTCTCAATTTCCGCAAGCGCCTGCCTAATTAATGTTGACCGATTATCAATATTACTTTTTAGCTTTTGACTTTTCTTCTCATCAGTTGTTACCATCAGTTCTATAGTTGCTGCTATTGATCCTCTAACGTTCGTAGCACTTTCATTTACCAGTTTTACTGGAATTAGTCGTTCTTTATACATTGAGTTCATATTGGTATCTGACTGCTTCAGATTATAATACCCTATATATCCGACAACACCCATACATAGAAACCCGATAAAAAGTAGTATTATTAATTTAAACTGTACTTTTATATTCTCAATAAATTGCATTTTTCCCTCTCCCTTTGAATATTGTCAAACTGTCATTCAATCGACATATACGAACCTCTAGAGCATTTGAATATGCAAACCGTAATACCCAATTATCATCACCCTTCTTAGGCTCTTCTTTCTCGTTATCATTCTAAGCAAAGGCCAGTTATATTTCTATACTTATAACAAAAAACGGTCAGGAGTATCCCGACCGTCTACATGTTAGCACACCTAAGCATGGCGGCCTGGCAATCCTGGTCGCATAACGACTGTAGACCCATAGCTTTGCGTCCCTGCCTTTCGACAGGTTTGCCCAATAATTTGTTTTTTCTTTATTGCAAAATTTTTACTATTCTCTGGGTCTCATTGTATAATAGAGCCGAGGTATTATCCAATACTTATTATTTTATATCCCATATAGTTTTTTTCTATATCAAGGAAGATTTAAAAGATGAAATGATGGTTGGAGGTTCAACCGATAAACAGAAAAGGCAGATGAATGGCTGTGACAGAACGTGAGTTGCTATATGTAAAAACAATCCTAGAAGAACGCAGTATTTCTAAAGCTGCAAAAAAGCTATTTTTGACTCAACCTTCACTCAGCAATTGTATCCAAAAAATAGAAGCTCAACTTGGTACAAAGCTGTTCAAAAGAACCAATACTGGACTGATTCCTACACTTGCCGGCGAACGATATTATCAAATTGCTGCTGATATTATGAAGATATACAATGACTTTGAAATAGAGATCAGCGATATCAATAATTTGAAAAAAGGCAGAATCATCCTTGGTATTACCATTTATCTTGCAACCTACATGCTGCCGATTATTTTGCCGAAGTTTAAAGAAAAGTGCCCAAATATAGAAGTACATATTGTGGAACGAAATTCTACTGAATTAGATAATGCTTTATCTTCGGGAGAGATTGACTTTGCTATTATGCATACGTTTCCATTTTGTGAACGCTCTAATCGTTCAAACGTAACTATTTATCCTTTATCTAAAGAACCTATTCTTTTGGTAACTCCCAAAGATCATCCCTTACAGCAATATGCTGTAAACTACCCAAATTTAGAGTACCCCCAAATAGACCTTGCTTTGTTTGCAAACGAACCATTTATCCTGTTAAACAAAGAACAAAGAATCAGGCATATTTCTGATTCTATTTTACAAAAAGCTAATATCAATCCAATCATTGCACTGACTACCAAAAGCTATGAAACCGCAAGAAGACTGGCTTGTGAGGGGATTGGCACAACCTTTGTCCCTCTGCAGTATTTAAGGATATTTCCTGGCACCTATCACCCTGCCTACTACTATATTGCTGAAGCATACTCACCTTACTGGATGATGTGTGTGGCGGTTCAGAAGAATGCTTATATTTCTAAAGCTGCACAAATGTTTATCAAAATGGTGAGTGAAAGGTTTGGTCCAATTATTGGAGACTTATAGCAAACGATTATGTACTCCTTTTTCTTCTAATGACAATCGTATCTTCAGAAATTTTGAAACCCTCTTAATAAAGGCTTTTTTACTAACATGAACCCCTTGCATAGGATTTTTTTAATATCCAATACGAGGGGTTCATTCCAATTCGTCATTGCCTGCATTATTTATTAAATCTTTTTCTATATCCGCATTTTCTGCAAAGTTCTTCTATTACGTTATTGTTACAAAAACCAAGTTTTATAGCTTCTGCTCTTTTTCCATTAATAATCTCAGAAAAATCTGCTGCATGAAGATTACCTAAATTAATGGTCCCTTCGCTATCAAGGCAGCAGGGTACTACTGTACCATCAACTAAAATAGCAACTTGATTTCTTAATCCAAAACAAGTTCCTCTGGTAAAGTCCTCTGCTTCCTGTAAATCAGGCCACTTAAATTCATAATCTTGATTTAAATATACCCGATTCCCTAATTTTAATGCTTTAGTCATAGATAGATTACCCTGTATTTTATAAGGCAGCTTAAAATGCGCTTCGATTTCATGAATAATAGCTAAATTTCTTTTTCTTTGATTCACTGTCAATAAAGCTTCTTCTAAATTCCATAATCGTAAGGCTATAATTATGTTGGATTCAACGATTGCTCTACTTGCAAAGCTGAGAATACTGTTACTGTATTCTGCTTTCGATATTTCATTCTCATTGCCGTCAAAGCTGTGAAGAGAAAAATTAATTTGTCTCAATGCAGGTTTTGTAAGTAAAATATCTGCTGCTTTCGCTATTAAAGTACCATTTGTTGTAATGTTTACTTTAAACCCCTTTTCATAGCTTATATCCAGAAAACTCCCCAGATTAGGATGTAATAATGGTTCCCCCATTACATGTAAATATATATAATCAGTAAAAGGTTTAATTTGATCCAGAATTTGTGTAAATGTATCATCTGACATAAATTTAGTTTTCCGTTTCGTTTCAGGACAAAAATTACATTTCAAATTGCACACGTTTGTTATTTCTAAATAAATTTTTTTATATTTTTTCATAAATGATAAGCTCCAATTCTTTGCCACGCAATCCCTTTCACATTATTCTTATTTGCACACTTTCGAATCTCTTTCCTGTCATCCATACTCAAATTACCCAACTTGCATTTTCAAATCTTAAAGAAATAACAGCCTATAACTCACTCTAGGCTATAGACTGTCATTCATAATGATAATTCTCGCATCAGATTAAACGGCAATGGATAAATAACCTTCTATAATTCAAAAATCAGCTATGTGATTGTCATGCAACCAGGAGCGAATACAATCAAGAAACTTCTTGGCGGCAGGAGAAATATTTTTAAAAGAGAGAGCTGCTATTCCTAACAGACGATAATCTACTTCCTCTAAATCGACTATATGAATATCATCAGGTACATTCACTAAAATCAGTTCAGGAAGAATGCTGATTCCTAGTCCCTTCTGAACCATGGCAAATATCGTTCGTTCTTCCATTAATTCATATTTGACTCGCAGATTCAATTGATGCTCGTTCAAGATACGTCTTATATTATCATCGCTGCCCCATTGTGGCATGATAAAGCATTCATCTTTTATTTGATCATAGGAAATTGTTTTTTGCTGCTGCAGCGGATGATTGGGCGGTAGAATAACCATTAATTTATCGCGTTTTAATGGAATTGTATCAAATGGTTTAGCTGTTGGCATACAAACGAAGCCAAAATCGATCGTACCATTGGATATCCAAGTATCCATTTCATCATAACATCCCAAATATGTTTTTACTTCAATATGAGGATACTTTTCATTAAAATAAGCCAATATTCCTGGCAGCCATTGCGTAGATATGCTGGATAATGTTCCCAGACGAACAGTTCCAGTATCAAGGCTCTTAAGCGCGGTGATTTCTTGCCGCAAAAGTTCTTCTTCGTGTAAAATTCTTTTAATATGCTTAAGAATTCGAACGCCATCATTTGTTAAACTGATGCCGGAATGGGCACGTTTGACTAGAGAGAGACCAAATTCTGCTTCCAGGGTAGAGATGGCATAACTAACGCCAGACTGGGTTAAATGAAGTTTCTCAGCTGCTTTGGTTAGACTGCCAACTTCAACAATAGTATTGAATATTTCATATTTTGAAAGTGACAAAATAACCAACTCCTCATAAATCGTATTTCCTATTTACACTATACTATACTACAGCTGAATCTGTCATTTTAAATTTCGCCTGCCTGCAGCGTTTCGTTTATGCGCCATAAAATTATAAGATGATTAGCCTAACGCAAGTTACGCGTCAGGCTAATCATCTTTTTTACAGCAATCTTATTAATAATCATAGAGTTCATTTATTTCGAAAAGTTTCGTCCAGTAAGAAATTATTCCTTTACCATATAGGGATAATTAACTACAGTGCGGGGAACCAGGGTTTCCTTAATTGCACGCTGACTCATCCAGCGATATAAGTTAATTGCACTGCCTGCTTTATCATTGGTTCCGGATCCACGGCTGCCACCGAATGGCTGTTGCCCAACCACCGCGCCAGTCGGTTTGTCATTAATATAGAAGTTGCCAGCTGCATGATCTAATGTTTTTGCCATCTTGATAATGGCCGCTCTGTCTTGTGCAAACACAGCACCTGTCAATCCATAGCTTGTTGCAGTATCACAACTTTTTAATGCTTCATCAAGCTTATCATTCGAATATACATAAACCGTTAGAACCGGCCCAAAAATTTCTTCTACCATCGTTTTAAAGGTAGGCGTCTTTGCTACGATTACTGTAGGCTCAACAAAATATCCCACACTGTCATCGCATCCGCCGCCAATAACGACTTCTGCATCCTTAGATGTCTTAGCATATTCGAGATAGCTTTGAATATTTTTAAATGATGATTGATCAATTACTGCATTCATCAGGTTAGCAGCGTCACATACATCTCCCATCTTAATCTTCCCGATTTCTTCTTCAAGACGATTTTTTACTTTATCCCAAAGGCTTTCGGGAATGTAAGCCCGGGATGCTGCCGAACATTTTTGCCCTTGATATTCAAAAGCCCCTAGAACCATAGCACATGTAAGGGCTTCCACATCTGCGGATTCATGAGCAAAAATAAAATCTTTGCCGCCGGTCTCACCCACAAGGCGAGGATAGGAAGCATATTTATTAATGTTCTCACCGACCTGTTGCCAGATTCCATTAAATACAGCCGTAGAGCCCGTAAAGTGGACACCAGCCATATTGGGATGACTAATTACAACATTGCCAAAATCAACACCCCTGCATGGTACAAAGTTAATAACACCTGCAGGTAAGCCTGCTTCTATAAGAATTTGCATAAAATAATAGTTCGATAGCACCGCTGTAGAAGATGGCTTCCACAAAACAGTGTTGCCAACCATAGCAGGAGCCGTAGAAAGATTGCCGCCGATAGATGTAAAATTGAAAGGAGTGATCGCTGCCACAAAACCATCCAGCCCACGATATTCTACACGATTCCATACTCCATCTGTACTGTTGGGCTGCTGTTTGTAAATCTCCTGAACATAATAGGGATTAAAACGGAGGAAATCTGCCAATTCACAAATAACATCAATTTCTGACTGATACATATTTTTACTCTGCACCAGCATACAAGAGGCTGCGACTTTCGCTCTATATTTGCCTGTTAATAAATCTGCGGCTTTCAAGAAAATCGTAGCACGGTGCTCCCAAGGCATGTTTTCCCATTCTTCTTTTGCTGCTTCGGCAGCTTCAACTGCCATAAGCAGTTCTTTTTCACTTGCAACATGATATTCACCTAGTACTTTTTTATGGTCATGAGGACAAATCATTGCTGCCTTGTTTTGGGAACGAACTTCTTTGCCACCAATAATCATCGGTATTTCAATCGGATTTGCCAATTGTCTTTGAAGCTCTGTCTCTAAAGCTGCCCTTTCAGGTGACCCCGGCATATAACCTTTTACAGGCTCATTTTTGGGGAGCATAATTTGGAAATAAGCATTGTTCATTTTTTCATTCCTCCTTGGTTATTTTTATAATCAAGTTCAGATATTAAGAGGTATCTGCCTCATAATTATTTATCTAATCTTACCTTAAAAATAGCGCTAAGTATATTTAGAATATCTTATGGAATGCATTAGTATTTTTGAAGCATCAGCTCCATCACTCTGTCATCCATTAAGCTTACCAGACCGGCTGCTAATTTCATGCACCGACATAAGATCGGATACATAAAAAATAATACAAAATACAGCTTGCCACCTATTAGAAGGGACAAACTGTATTTATTATTATTTATTATTATTTTTTTATTATGCTGTTTGCCCCAATACATTGTATTTTTGAATCTTCATTGCAAGCAGCATAACTTGGCATCTCGTACCAGGGCACATCAAATTAGTTAATTAGCAGTTTAATAACATCTCTCCGACTGATAATGCCAATGATTTTGTCGTTTTCCACTACCGGTATCCGTTTAATGCTATGCTGCAGCATCAGCTTAACAACTACATCAATTTCCGCTTCCGGAGAAACAGTAACCACAGCCTCTGTCATAATGCTAGAAGCTTGCCCCGCCATGAGTTTCTTAAAATCGTCGTTATACTGCTCCACTCCATTGTAGTAAATAATGGCACCTAAAATATTGATAAAATCCGGCAAACGAGGGCTGGTTTCTTTATGCAGCAAGTCTCCTTCGCTCACGATACCCACCAATGCTCCTTCATCATCGACCACTGGTACTCCTGAAATAGAATTCTCAACCAGAAGTTTGGCGATTTCTTTAATTGTTGCGTCTTTGTGAACGGTTATCACTTCTCTGACCATAATGTCTCTTACTTGCATGACTATCACTCCTCTTATAAATAAGACTAAAATAAGTACAACAGCAGTACTAATTTTTTTATTATTACAACAAAACATGATTATTAATAAGTCCCGAAAAAAGCCTTAGGCAATCTTTAAATTTATGTAAAGGCTTTCTGCTATTATCATTCATTTCGCCTTTAAGACGTTAATTATATTATACCCTTCCCATAGTCTTTTGAACACTAACATATAAGAAAATAATGAATAGTTTATCTCTTAACTTATAAAGTACCTTTATATAATAAGAGCAGCTGCCTCCTATTGCAGGCGGCAACTGCTCTTTTGCTGCTATTTTTTATTCTGCAGTTTGACCCATATATTTCAATGATAGTAGTTTTCGTAGTCTCTGATTAAATAATTGCTTACAGACTAAAAGATCCCGGTTTTTATTTTAAGTTATACTTTTTCCTTGGTCTTGTGACAACTCTTTCCCTGGTTCTGCTTTTTCAAGATCGAGTGTGGTTGCACGCTTAAATTCCTGAATACCTCGTCCTAACGCCTTTCCTACTTCCGGTAATTTACCGGGTCCAAAAACAATTAAGGAGATCACTAATATCACTGCCAATTCCGCCATACTAAAGCTAAACATATTTCCTTCCTCCTATAATTTAAATTACTGAGCCGTTATCCGCTTATCCTAACCGCCGGTTTGAAACATGCCGCGTGTATATATATCTCTTTTCTATCCAAATCATATTGAGCAGACTTTTGCCATATGCTGCGCCTTAATTAATTCTCCCTTCCCTTTCAGGCGTGAAATACAATTTATTGAGGCAGAGCCAATAAAAATCCCCTGCTAAACTGGATCAAAGTTCACGAATACATCATAAAAGGCCACGCCCTGAGAGCCTGTACTAACACGCCCCATATCCGCCGGCAGACCGTCATTCAAGTCATTAAGGCGTGTTTCACTGCCTGGCAGCCAGCCCTGATGACAAACCAAAATATCTGGCGGAGTGTCAGGAGAAATATGAGCTTCTAGGGTAATAACCCCTAAATGATTATAGACTTTCACCATTTGTCCGGTTTTTACGCCTTTCACTGCTGCTGTCTGAGGATGTATGAATACGACTGGTTTTTTATTTTTCGCGAGTTTTGTAATATTCTGAAACTGAGAGTTAAGTCCCTGCTGTGCATGGGATGTGATAAGCCAATAAGGATATTCCCCTGGGGGGCTCATTCCTTTATGATATTGGGCAAGAGGGGGAATATTCTCACGCTGTGCGTTAGCAGAAAAGAACTCAAACTTACCCGAAGGAGTAGCAAATATCTTACTGCTCCAGGCAGTTGCGGCAACCGCAGCTTGCCGCGGCCCGTCAGCCAGCTCCGACCAGTGGGAAATCCCCAGCAGTGCATAGAGCTTTTCATTAAATTCTTCGTCTAAAAAGCTGCCCGGTGATTTCTTAATAGGAAAAGAACTGCTGCCAGGCCGGTAGCTGTTTAATGTCTTAGCCAGCAGCTGCCCAATCTCCAAATCACTTTTTGCCTCGAAATAGGGCAGTATTGCCTGTTCATTTAAGCCGATCCAGTGATGCCAATAACTTGGCACCACATCCATCTCTTCAAATTGAGTAGTGGCGGGCAGCACAATATCAGAATAACAGGCTGTTTCTGTAAGAAACTGTTCCACCGTTACAATTAGCTCTAATTTATCTAGTTCATTGCGCAGCATCTTCCCTGCTGTATCTTGAGCCAGCAAATTGCGGCAGGATACCCAGAGCATCTTAACTGGCTGCTCTTGCAATTGGCTCAATTCTTGGGCGAAGGTATTGATATTAAGATATCGATTTCCAGGGTCTTTGAGAAAGTTATAATTAAATCCCCACGTAAGCTGATGGGCGTAGTGAACACCACCGCCCGGAAAGCCAATACAACCTGAGATGGCCCCTAGAGCATCAATGGAGCGCAATGTCTGTCCACCATAAATATGCCGCTGCAGCCCAAACCCCGCCCAGATAAATACGGCTCTCGTACTGCCAATAATAGCCGCTAATTCGTGTATCTTTCCTAGCTCCTGACCACATTGTGCAGATAGATAATCCAAATTAAGATTTGCCAGGTACTCTCTAAAGAGAGGCCATCCCAAGGTATGATGATCAATAAAATCTTGGTCCCCATTGCCGCTCTCATAAATAATCTTTGACAGCGCCAACGCTAAAGCACCATCTTCTCCTGGTTTGGTCTGTACAAAATAATCTGCTTTTCTCGCCGTCTGGGTATAAACTGGATCAATAACAATAACTGTAGCGCCCTTTTCCTGTGCTCGGTATATATATGGCAGGGAATGGATCGCCGTCCAGGCTGGATTTACACCCCATAAAATAATGATGTCAGCCTTTTCCATCTCCCCGGGATCGGAGTTACGATTGAATCCCATATCATAAAGCTGTGCGTCTAAGCCTGCTGACCAGCAGGGTGATCCCCTTGCCTGAGTAGTCGGTCCTAAGCTATTAAACATACCTTCTACAGCAGAATGCAATACGCCAAAATTACCGGAATATTTATTCAGACAAAAAGGTAAGGTGGAGTGATAGCGGTCTTTTAAATTTAATACTTTTTCACAGATGATCTCCATGGCCTGTTCCCAGGTTATTCTTTCCCACCGTCCCGACCCGCGGCCAATTTGGCGCAGAGGAAATCGAATACGCTCAGGGCTGTAGACGCGCTGAATATAATTTTGCCCTTTGGAGCAGAGCTTGCCTTTGGTATAACCATGGGCCGGATCACCTGTGATTTTCTCTAACCGTCCTTTACGGACATAAGCCAGCATACCACAGGTATCATAACAATTACGGGGGCAGATATGACGGGTAATTTGGTAGCCATCCTCATTGTAAGCCATGATCATCATCCTTTTCTTAACTGGTAATCAGGGTATTCAATGACTGCCGATCAATCTCCTTTATTCATTTCCTGGATTTGTTTTACAGACCAAACATAGTAAGGGCAACTGCCGAAGCATAAAAAAGTTCTCTGCCTAATAATTCGCCAATGAATACCAAGGCAAATACCAGGATCACATATCGGAAAATATGCCACTGCTGCTGCGTAAGGACGTAGGCCAAAATACCAAGAGGGGCTATCCATCCGATAAACAAACGCAGCCAGAAGGTTATGCTTAACATGGTATTCCACCCCGTAAGCGCTGCAACATCACCGGCACTTATCAATAAAGACAGATATAAAGCAAAACTCATACAACTGCAAGCCAGAGCTGCCATAACAAATTGAAACAGACTCTTTCCTAAACTGTACTGCTTTGTCGTTAACAGTACGGCAGTATATAAAGGGCCTAAGGTAACTGCCGTCAGTAAGAAGAAGAAAATGGGTCCAAAATTATTCCAGGCGGGAATTGCTGCTAAAACATATACCATTCCCGAAGTGGGTACTGCCAACAGGGCAACAATGGAACCGATGATCCCCACCAATCGTCGTGCTCCCCCCGTACGCCATTGCCAATAATAAACCATCGTCAGGAAAAAGAATAGTCCGAATACAACCACTTCACGGCTTAACCAGGAAATACCAAAATGGGCAGAGGCCCGATATGCTTCCAAAGGATGCCCCAAATGCCCTAAAGAGGCCAGCAGTCCTAGCCCCATAGCTAATACAACCCCCTGGGAAACAAATGTCCCGGTTGCCTCTTTCATATTTCCCTTTACGGTATCTACCACCCACAGGGTGATGAAAGCTCCTGCAGCCATTTGAGAGAGAACAGTAAATAAGACGAGTGCCCATTCCCCCATCATGCATCCCTCCTTACTTGACGCCCTACAACAGGCTTAATAAACCGGGTTGTGGGGTTGGTAATGGCAGCGTTGGGAAAACCGGGTAACGACCGCTCGGTTCCCGCTATAACATCTGTTATATCAATAACCGAGATTGCTTCCATAGGGCAGCCCGCAACGCAAGCTGGTTTTTCTCCTTTATCCTGTCGCATTGCACACATATGACACTTTTCTACTTTCTTCGTTTTTTTATTGAACTCAGGAACTTTATACGGGCAGGCCAGCATACAGTTTTTGCAGCCGATGCAGCGTTCTTTGCTGTGCATAACAATGCCATCTTCCCGCTTCGTATACGCAATCACCGGACAAGCTTTTAGGCAAGCCGGGTCTTCACAATGGTTACAGGCAAGAGAGGCAAATTCTCTGGCAAACCCTCCAAAGCTGTCTTCCTTAAGAGGATATACTTTGCGCCAGCGAATTTCCGGTTCTTGCTGATATTCATTTTTACAAGCCAGTTCACAGGCATGACAGCCGATACAGCGATCGCTGTTCACCAGAAAGCCTAGTTTTTTTGCCACTGTTCATCCCTCCTCATTACACTTTTTGAATGGCAACGAAGTTATCATGAAAGGCAATTCCCGGTGCTCCCGTAGCCTTTTTCCCCATGTCTGCCGGAATAGCCTTCACAGTATAGTTGACATTGAAATTTTTATTCTTGTACCAGGTTTCATAAACGGCTACTACATCAGGTGAAACCGTTGCCGTGATTTTAGCCGGCAGCGTGATGTAGCCGATATCATTAAACATTTTGACAGCATCATTATCTTTGATATGATACTTAGCTGCAACCTTAGGATGAATTTCAATATGCGGTTCATTATTGATAGCAGCCATCCAATCAAGATTCTGAAACTGACTATGAATGCTGAGTTTCCAATGGGGCGTAATGCAGCGCAGAGGATACTGCTCAGTAGGCTGCATTTCTTCCACATAAACGGGTAAGGGGAAATGCCCATACTTTTCTGCCTCAGTCGACCATAGTTCGTATTTACCGGAAGGAGTTCTAAATTTATTGTCCTGCCAAGCAATCAAACTGCCCTTTGCCTTCACCGGACCTTTTTTTAACTCTTGCCAGTCCTGGATACCAAATTGCTTATAGATACCTTCATTAAACTCTTTACCTACCCATTCTTGCAGATCTCCTGATGTAGGGAATGTACAGGAACCCTGCTCTAGCTCATTCAGTTTAGCTGACAGCTCCATAGCAATGGTAATATCATTTTTACTTTCATACATAGGCTTAATTGCTTGTTCATTAAGGCTCATCCAATAATGCCAGTACGATACATTTACTCCCGGAGTCTCAAAGGCTGTGGTTACAGGCAATACGATATCAGACATTTCGACTGTAGGAGTCATGTATAAATCCGCTGTTACCACTAAATCCATCTTTTCAAAGGCCTTCTTAACCACTGCCGTTTCAGGATCTTGCGTCATGGGTCCCCGGCAGGCAATCCACAACATTTTAATAGGCGGATCCTGGGCATTTAATACCTCCGCACCAAAATTATTAATATTGATTGCCCGGTCTTCTTTACCGCCGCTGTTAGCCGGTTTGGTTTGTGACATGGCATGGTATTTAAATCCCCAGGTCTCCAGTTGAGCATATTGGGCACCGCCTCCTACTTTACCAATATTGCCGGTTATAGCTGCCAGGGCATCAATGGTCCTGACGTTCTGCCCCCCGTTGGTATGCCGCTGCATACCATAGCCAATCCAAATATTGGCGGGTTTGGTGGTTGCATATTCACGGGCAAGCATTTCAATGATGTGCTGAGGAATCCCTGTTTTTTCTGCGGCCCATTCTAATGTAATATTATTTTTTAGATAACTGAAAAACTCTTCTGCACCTTTGCTGTTTTTCGCCAGCCATTCTCCATCATACAGATTATGATCTAAGATGTAGCGGGCCATGCCCAAGGCGAGGGCGCCATCTGTGCTGGACTTAATCTGAATATACAGATCTGCCTTGGATGCTGTTTGAGTCAAAATCGGATCGATGACTACAACCTTACAGCCCCGCTGTTGTGCCTCTTTTACAAAATACATGGAATGAACGGAGCACCAGGCGGGATTTGCACCCCAGATAATTAGATATTTTGAATTCACAATATCCTCAGGATCATTACAAACGATGGTGCCAAAATCAAAGGTCTGGGCATCGATTCCCGCTGGCCAGCAAGGCGTTCCGGTTGCCCTGGTTGTATTACCAATACTGGTTAACATTCCTTCGATGCCATAATGCATAATATCAAAATTGCCAGAGTACTTATTCAAACAGATGGGCAGAGTACTGCCATATTCTCTTTTGAGACGCAGCATATTTTTGGCAATTTCGGTGTAAGCTTCGTCCCAGCTGATTCGCTGCCAATTACCTGACCCCCGGCCAATCTGACGCATGGGATATTTGATGCGGTCCGGACTATATACGCTGCGGGTGTAACTAAACCCCTTGGCACATAACGTACCTCGGGTATAGGTGCTGGCAGGGTCACCTGCAACTTTTTTCAAAATACCATCCTGCACAGTGGATACGATAGCGCAAGTGTCATAACAATTTCGTGGACAGGCGCTGCGAAATAATTGGACAGTGCTATTTTCGGCAGCCACTGCCGGACTTAGTCCTGAAAAAAGAAAGTCGAAGAATGTACCGCCAAAACTCACTGTGGCAACAGTAGCGGCTGCTCCTTTTAAAAAAGTACGCCTGCTTACTACACCTTTCTGTTTCAAACAAATTCCTCCTTAGACAAAAAGTTAGCTTCTTCCTTTTGTAAAAACTGAACTAGCACAATTGCCGTATCATGACATAGCTGTGTTTTGCTATGTGCCAATATGTCATCGCAATGCTGATAGACCCAGGATAAAATGTGTTGCTGGCAAAATTCCTGATATAACGCTGCATAACGATTCGCAGTACTGGTATCACCAGCTTGCAGTCTTTCCCCTTCCCGGGATAATAAGTAACAGATAAATTCGAGTTCTAATCCCAAGTGATCATCAGGAATTGTATTTTTACTACTGACTTCAATGCCTGCCTGAAGGTAAAACTGGCGCACTAATAAGGTTTCTTCCTGCATAACCAAGCCTTGGGCATTCCGATAGGCACTTTCATAGGGGGGAGCAAGTAATTTTCCTGGTCCTACAAATAAGCGGTTATATTCAAAACAAGCTGCCTCATCCAAATATTGATCCTGTTGAGAGGAAAGATTGTCGTTTACGGGTTCGTATTGTTGAATGCTTGCAGCAGCCTTTCTTGCTAATTCCCATTCTCCCTGATAATACTGTTTAAATAAGGAATAAAGGGAATAGCGTTTGGCAAGATCCGTTCTTCGATTAAAGGTGCGGTTTGGCACTTGCATCCACCTGCCTTTCTGCTGGCACCGTATGCGTTACTTGCACCTCAGGCATCAATAGCTGTCCGGTACTAGATAGAATCGGAACCTTCTGAATGCCATTTTTCTGCTCTTTTTCTGACAATTTTAGATTCTTCGGCACAACAGTCTGAGCAACTCCTTCATAGTCTTGATTCTCGGTTCCGCTGCTTAGCGGTACGGTACTGGAAGTTTTAGATTGAACCATTGTGCCGCAAGCACTGCACAATATAGTAACGGCAACTAAAAAAATACTTATATATAGTCGAGTTTTACGTAACAAGCCCTCCACCTCCATTGTCTTACTACCTGATTTAATTATATACAATAAAAAAGGGGACATTTTTGTAGATTTCTCTAAATATTTTGATTATTATTGTACAAAAAAACAAAACCAACCTCAGAAGTTGGTTTTGCGCATTTTAAATATTTTACAAGCCACAGAAAGATTAATCCGATTCTCCAATTGCTTTAAGTCTGTTTCTAAGAGTTCTTCAATCTTTTTTAAACGATACCGTAACGTATTGGCATGCTGGTACAGCTTTTCTGCTGTCAGGTTTAAATCCCCATTTTGCTGAAAATAAACATGCAGCGTTTCGATAAAATTTGTATCATTTCTTTCATCATATTCAATAAGCACTGCCAAATACTCTTTATAATAATCATCAAGCTGTTCCAGACTCATATGTGATAATAAACGGATGATTCCTAACTCTTCAAAATGGGTGATATGGCCTTTCTCCTGGATAAACCGTCCCAAGTCTAGAGCATGCTTGGCTTCTTGATAGCTGCGGCACAGATCCGCAATCGTGGAGTAAAATTTGCCAATACCAACGGAGAAAGTAACGTCTGTAATAATCTCCTGCATATAAGTTTGCAGAGATTTCCCCAGGGACTTCCAGTGCTGTTTTGCCGTCTTACTCTCATTGGCATCTCCAATGATTATCACAATCTGTCCCTGCTGCTCCGTAACGATTACTTGTCGGTATTTACGCTGCAGAAAGTCCTCTACGTTCAGTTGCAAATTTCTCAGCATTTTCGATTTATTGAGCAACAAGTGCAAATCATCCGGCTCCATTATCAAAATTTGCTGTGGTCTGCTAAAATCCCAGTTCCAATGCCGGGCGCGTTGTATCAGGCTTTCTTCGGTTACAAAATTATTATAAAGAAGATCATACAAAAAGTGATCTTGATATTTCTTCTCCGTATCCTCAATTGTTTTGCGATGAGCCAGCACCTGCAAACTAAAAATTCCTGTTTCCTTAATACGGCAAATATCCAATGGATTTAAGTGGTTAGAAACATCAAAGACTAACAAGTAGCCATAGAGTTGTCCATCCCCCAACAAAGGGTTGACCCAACAGCTTACAGTGCCATCATTGGATTTTTCCAGCTTACTCCGGTAGGGTTTTGCAAGAAGTTCATCAGCCTTGCATCGGTAGTGCTGAAGCCGTACTAACCTGGTCAATTGTTCCCGTTCTATATGGCCTAACAGCGTGTCGTCTGTGCTGGAGCTTATGATATGAAATGTCGGACTTACCAACACAACAGGATTTTGCAAATAGACAGCTAATTTAGTAAGCAAAGGCGGCAAGTCAGTTCCGATAACAGCCAGCTGGCTCATGTCGCTATACTCTGCAAAATGGATCAACCGGTTTCCTTGCTTTAATGTAATCACCAATGCTAAGGAAAAAGCAATGTCCTGCTCTTCAAGTGGCTTCTCAACAGCCAGCAAGGGCATCTGCCGTTCCTCAGCCATAGCTGCCAGACATGGAAGAAAAATTGTATCTGCCCCAATGAATAAAATCGCCGCTGCCCCAGAATGAAGATAGGTCCGCAATATCGCTTCTGTATCCTCTACCTGACTCTCCTGACGAATGATAACTAAGTAATTAGAAAGGTCGCTGGCAGTTAACTGAGGAACTGCCGTGGCCACTTCAGAAATTTGATTTTCCCGTCCAGCCCAGCCGCCAACGATGTTCGACTGCCGAAGGGGATCAAGTACCATCAATTCCTGTACAGTACAAAAGGGAGGCATCTTATTCACCTAACCTTTCCGCCAAAAACATTGAGGCGTCCTTGGCAAAATAACCCGTATCGACGGTTTGGTAAACTGTGTAATCGAAAAGTTTGGTACTGTTTCCTGAACATACACAGGTATAGGCTGCATGATATCAATGACTTGCAGTGCACCTACAATACAGGATGCTACACAGGTTGGCTCCAGACCTTGATCCAACTGTTCGAAACAAAAGTCACATTTACTTATCTTTTTTGTCCGTGGATTCACTTTAGGCGCTTGAAAGGGACATGCACCAATGCATCGCTGGCAGCTATTACAGCGCTGGGAATTATAGAGTACTACACCATCCCGTCGCTTATAAAAGCATTTTTCTTTACACACCCGGATGCATTCCGGATTAATACAATGATTACAGGCTAAGGACAAAAAACCCAGCACTTGATTTTCTTTATGAATGTTCATTACGCGACGATATTGTAAATGATCCAGTTGATGTTTGTTGCTGCAGGCTACTTCGCACCCCCTGCAGCCTACACACTTTCCTAGGTCTACAAGAAAGCCCAGCTGTTTCTGCAAAAAATCACCTCCCTATAAGATGCAGCGGCACGATTCGTTCTCTTACTATTTTCCACCTAAATGCAATAAATCCTCCGGAGAATTTTTTTGATTGACCCTAACATTAATGTCATACCTTATAATAAAAATGGAGGGACTAAAGATGCTTATTAAGGAATTATCTTTAAAAACAGGAGCCAGTATTCGATCATTACGATATTACGAATCCAAAAATTTGATTCATGCAAACAGGCTTGAAAATGGTTATCGCGATTATGACGAAATAACGGTTCAAAAAGTAAAAACCATTCAGTTATATTTAAATCTGGGACTGACGACAGAGGACATCGCCCACATTATCGATTGTCCAGCGTTACTCTCAGACAGGCCATTATGCAAAGCAGCCTATGAGCTCTATAAAGAGAAGCTCGAAGAAGTAAATAAGCAAATTTCTATGTTACAACATGTACGACTAGGCTTGGAAGAACGCATTAATGAAATTGAAAAGAATTAGGAAGGAGAAGTTTTTATGATTATTGATAGTCATGCCCATGTAATACTGCCTAAGGAACAGCAAATAGATATGATGAAGCAGGCAGGCATAGAACGTACTATTTTGTTTGCTACATCCATTCATCCCGAAACATCACAAAATTTAGATGATTTTTCAATTGAATTGAAAAACTTATATGATATCCTAAACGGAAGAAAAAACCCCATCCACGAAAGAATAGAGTCAATCACAGAACTGGCGCAAACAGTCAAAAGCAATCCTGAGAAGTATATTGGCTTTGGCCCCATTCCACTTGGACTATCTTATGAAGAAAATCTGGAGTGGATCAATACGTATATTTTAGCAAATAATTTTAAGGGAATTGGCGAACTTGCACCGGGTACAGGTCAAGCCGGGAAGCTAGATCCGCTGTTTCAAGCATCTCATGAATCCGGTGATCTCCCCCTTTGGGTTCATGCCTTTTTCCCTTTGAACTTTGCTGACATCAAAGAGCTTCTTTACTTAGCAAAGAAATATTCGACTGTGCCTTTGATAGTAGGGCATTTAGGCGGTATAAATTGGCTGGATACACTGAAAGCAGTACGGAGTCTGCCCAATGTTTATCTTGATTTGTCAGCAACTTTCACGACCATAGCACCAGCCTTTGCTATTCAAGAATATCCTGAACGTACCCTCTTTAGTTCAGATGCTCCTTACGCTTCACCACTTGTCGCTCGTACAATATTAGAGCAGATTGTTCCCGACAAGCAGATTTTAAAAGAGGTCTTAGGGGGAAATATTGCTCGATTATTAGATATTTAAATAAACTGAGCACGAAAATTTAAAAAATCAAAATAAACAGGTAACACGGCATTGTTTACACTAGCTCCAAGAAGTTCCAATAGAAAACAAACCTTACGGACTCAAAATTGGAGCGCCCCAACCCGGTTGGTCGGCTAATTCGCGAAACGTACGTACTATTGCATTTTGGCTAAATTAAGATGCAGCTGCACAATTAGTTTCTCTTACTATTTTCCACCTAAATACAATAATTCCTCCGGGTAAAAAATGAGAATAGTGTTATTGCAAAGAAATAGCAGCCTACCGCCCATTCAAGACGTAGACTGCTATTTCTTACCAGCTATTCATATTAAAAGAGGTGTTTATATTTCTCAATTGGCGGCAAATCCCATTCGTATCCACTACATAGGATAACATGGTTTGAAATGCTGCTTAGGTAAGCTCTTCAATCTTAAAGCATCCGATTCTGGATTTAGAATTAACTAATGGTGATCTCTCTTGCTTGATTACAGCAAAGCACCTTATTCGTTCCATTTAGCTTTGTTTGTATTTTAACTTCGTCTCCCCATAAACTGGCAATATATTTTATTGCCTCTTTCGCATATTCCAGCTCAAGCTCCCGCCCGTCAAAATCATGTTCCAGAATCAAAGTGCCTTTCTCCACATCCAGAGGCTTAATGACGGGAATACCACCCAGTCCCACTGAATTAGCCAACTGATCGCGTATTGATTTCCACCCGTCATCATCGGCAACTTCAGCAACGACTATACAATCATCTTCCACAGCATAGGCAAATAAGTTCATTTCCTGGCATAATTCCTGGTTCAGGTAACGCCTTAGGAAAGACTGATCCCGTTCTTCTGCCCGAATTTCCATGATTTTTTCTCGCCCCAGGGTTTTATCCAGATGCTCAAATAACTTAAATCCAATAAAGTAAGGATTTAGCTGGCGTTGATGAGGCCGTATCACCATATTATGCCGCTGCAAAAACTCCAGGTACAAATTCTGCGGAAGTTCCAGCTGTTTTAAAATCTGATAGTGCCAATAGCTGGCCCAGCCCTCATTCATGATTTTGGTTTCGATCTGGGGAATAAAGTACACACTTTCCTCATGCACGATATTCACCAGGTCCCGCTCCCAGTCATTCAACCTGCCTTTCTCACCCAGGAAAGCCAATAAATCATTCTTTATCCTGGCGGGTACAGCTTCATGCTTTTCCAGGTCCAACTCCTTGCGGGAATATGGTTTACCTGATCCGCTGCGGGTTACCTGAAATTTTAAGCCATGCGCAGCATCTAGGATACGTTCCACTTTTTCCGGTCCGATACTCGGGTCCTGAACATAGGAGCGCACCCGGTCCGCATGGGCTTTAAACATCTCAATTGTCAGGTCCGCCCTGGTATCCCTTTTAAACAGGCGGTTATTTTTAAAAAAATCATTATGCCCATAAACGTGAGCCATGGTCAGAATCTGCAGCAGCAGGGTATTGTCCCGCATAAGATAAGCCAGACAAGGATCAGAATTAATCACCATTTCATAGGGCAGTCCACTCAGATTATATTGATAAAATGTTTTTTGCCGTTCATAGGTTTTGCCAAAGCTCCAGTGGGGGTAATGAGATGGCATACCAGCATAGGCTTCATAGCAAAGCATATCTTCATAGTTGCATATTTCAAAATGCTGTTCATAGCAATTCAGGGAAAAGTGCCTGACTTGCTGTTCAATTTTTTCGTTCCACGCCGCAAGGTTAGCCAGTGAATCTTCAGTCATCAGCCTCTCCTCCTGCTACGTCTTTTTCTAATATTCTTTTTAATACCGGCCACACATCATCCTTAGTCATCATGGTCGCCGCAATAAAGTTACCTGCTTGTATTTGCTTCTCGTAATCCCGCCTGATTGTACTATCCCAATTTGTTCCTACCTCGCCATAGCCGAACAGCCTGCATACCCCACATAATTCTCTGGCCAGTTCTATTGCTTTAGGAGTATCGGTACTCCAATTATCACCATCGGAACAATGAAAAGCGTAAATATTCCACAAGGCGGGGCTGTAGCGCTGCTCAATAATCTCCAGCGCTTTTGCATAGCCGCTGCTAATATATGTGCCGCCTGACTCACCCTTGTGAAAAAACTCATCTTCACTGACTTCCTTAGCATCCGTTGTATGAGCGACAAAGACGACTTCTACGTGCTCATATTTATAGCGGACAAATTGGTAAAGCAGGAAGAAAAAGCTGCGGGCCAGGTATTTGCGGGTCTGATCCATGGAACCTGATGTGTCCATGATACAAATGACTACCGCATTGGAGTTTTGATCCTTGTCTTGTTTTACCCGAAAATAGCGTAAATCATCTTCCCGGAAAGGAACCCGCTCCTGTGGGGGTTCCTTACTGTTCTCAGTAATAACTAGGTCAGCACTGCGTGAGGCAGTCTGTTCCCGTTTGAGTTTCTCAATAACACTCCGTTTTTTTGCCAGCCGCAGGGGAATACCTTTTTTTTGAAAACCAGAACGTTTATAATGGCGCTCTGTTTCTATCTGCGAAAACTTCTTGCGTTCAAGATCAGGGAGATGTAAGTCTTCAAACATATAGTGAATCAGCTCGTCCAGCGTAATTTCCGTTTCGTAAATATCTTCCCCTGGCTCACTGCCTGCCTGACCATTGCCTTTTTCCTGCCCTGGCTGTCCCTCTCTGCCAATGACCTGTCCCCGCTGTTCCCCGCCACTGCCGGATTGGGTGCCGCCTTGATTATTTCCGTAAATAAACTGATATTCTTTGATTCCTTTGACAGGTATTTTTATTTTTTTGTCTCCGCTTTGGCCAATGATGCTTTCTTCGGCAACAATTCCACCAATATTTTTCTTTATCGCATCCTCAACCAGCTGGCGGTGCCGTTTACGATCCCATTGGGAACGGTCGGTGCCGCCTGTACTTGTGTCTTTAAAGATTGCCACAGCCATTCCACCTTCCGCATCCTTACTAACAATGAGTCGTCAGTCCTTCCAGAGATTGTTGGCCGCATATTTTAGAATCACATTGCAGCAATGGCTGCAATAACCATTCCGTGTCATTTCCTCAACCATGGCATTATACTTGCCATCCTGCTCTTTGTCACGGACCTTTGTCTTGGTAACTACCCGCGAGAGCTCTCTAACCGATGCCGTCAGTTTTTTCTCAACCGCTTCTTTAAGAGGTTCATAGCTTGTATATTCCATCTTAGCGCCGCTGCGCAGCAAGGAAAACATATAAGAAGTGACATCTTGACGAAAACCCAGAGCAGCTGTACCTGTTATTCCAATCTGCTCCTCAATGGACTGCAGGAACCTGACATCCGGTTCCAGCTCTTCTCCCGTGTTGCGATCCTTAATCTTTACCGAATTCACAAAAGCTTCCGAGTGATCAAGGTAATTGTTAAACAAGCTTTCAGCCTGTTCTTGATAACCATGAATAAATGCCCTGGTTACTTCTTTTTCCAGCAGTCTATTATATTCTTTTTTGATCGTGTCCTGTAATAATCCCAGGTAGCGTTTTTTCTCATCATCAGCAATGACCATTTCTTTAACGGCTTTAACCAAAGCATCCAATACCGCGAGAGGATTAATGCAGTTGTGATCCGATTCCGATAGAGCCGTATCAATCGCTTTCATAATAAAGCGGGTCGAAATACCACTCATACCTTCTCGCTGTACCTCTTCTTTCAGCTCCATAATATCAACTTTTTTAGCAGTCCCCCGCTCGACAATTTCCTCGCCGTTGTAAATTTTAAGCTTGGTCAGGGGATCGACTTTGTTCGTCGGTGCCAGACGGCTCATGATGGCAAACATGGAAGCCACTTCAATGGTATGAGGTGCAATATGAGAGTCAAAGGAACTGTTTTTAAGCATTTTCTGATAAATTTTAACTTCCTCATCCAACTCCAGACAATAGGGTACCTCCACTTTGACAATCCGGTCAAGAATAGCCTCATTAGTATGATCGGACTTAAACTTGTTCCACTCTGCTTCATTGGAATGAGCTAAAATAATCCCATCAAAATAAATCATGGACCCTTTGCCTGGCGACGGGATTGATTTCTCCTGAGTAGCCGTAATCATGGTATGCAAGTATTCAACATCATTCTTAAAAACTTCAATAAACTCCACAATCCCTCGATTGCCGACATTGAATGCACCATTTAGAGCCAATACCCTGGGATCATCTTCAGAATACATGTCCATCTTAGAGATATCAACTGAACCCGACAAAACGGAAGTATCCTGATTATTAGGATCAACCGGTGGAACTACCCCTACTCCCTTGCGGGAGCGGATAGAAAATTCCGATACGGTAACTGGAAATCGCTCAAATTCTCCCTGATATTCATTTTTTAAGCGATAGCGGCAGACAGGACATAAATCGCCTTCTATCTTCACCCCGAGAATATCCTCAAACCGCGGTCTCAAATGTTTTGGTATGAGGTGCAACGGTTCTTCCCGCATGGGGCAGTCTTTGATCACATAAATCGGCG
This sequence comes from uncultured Pelosinus sp., assembly GCA_963526485.1. Lineage (GTDB taxonomy): Bacteria > Bacillota > Negativicutes > DSM-13327 > DSM-13327 > Pelosinus. The sequence goes on along the minus strand of CAURNS010000004.1, from coordinate 91,421 downwards.
GACTCATTTCCAGCGCTTTTTTAAGCGCTTCCATAAGGGATGATTTACCTGCTCCTACGGGACCTACCAAATACAAGACCTGACGGGCTTCTTCGCCTTTCATAGCGGCGGAATGAAAATATCGCATAATCTTCATGATACTCTTGTCAATTCCGTAAAATTCATTTTCAAAAAATTTGTATCTACGTAAGGTATCATTGCCATAAAGACGCTTGAGCCGCGGATTTTCCTCCGTTTTAACAATATCCATACCGGCAGCTGCTAACAGCTCATACATACGTTGATGAGTCAGCATGGCAACTTTAGGATTTTCTTTCACAATAGCCAGATAATCAAGAAGTGTACCGGAAAAATGTTGATGCCTTCTGGTCTCACGGTCAGTTTCAATCAAGCTGGAAAAATCAAAGTTGCTCATACTCGGCCTCCTCATATAATGGTATCATACTATTCCAAAGTGGTGACGCATTGCATTAGAATATCCGAAATCATCCACTGTTAATCTTCCTTTAAATCATTATTATGTTATCAATGTAACTGTATACTTCACCTCCATTTAAATGGACATTTGTCCTTCTTGATAACAAGTATATCAAAATTATGTAAACCTGCCTACAGGATCTTTGTGGAAATTTTTAAAGCCTACCATCGGGCAATATAGTCAGCGTGCGAAGACATCAGAATTTAAAGAGAAATATAAAAAACGTGCCAGCCATGAATGAAAAAATGGTGAAATGAAGCGTTTTAATGGACTAGACCGCGCCCGATGGTATGGTCTAAAAAGTATGAAGATGCAAGCCAAGTTAACCGCTTTGGCGGTCAATCTGAAAAGGATAGCAGCTCTGGTATCCTTATGTCTCACTTGGTTTAATCAACCTTTTTATAGAATGACGGTGTCAAGGATTGTCATAAAATCAGCTGATTATTGCGCATAAAGATGAGACTTTTTCAGTGGTTTCGACACCTGACTCTAGAAGTTATATGGTAATTCCCAGAATTTTACGTGTTTCTTCCGGTGTGGCCACTTCGCGCCCTATTTCAGCACTAATGCGGGCAATCCTTGCCACTAATTGAGCATTGCTTTCTGCCAACACACCGCGTGAATAATAGATATTGTCCTCAAAGCCTACTCTTACATGCCCGCCCATTATAATAGCCATTACCGCTAACGGTAATTCATCTCTCCCAATACCGGCAACTGTCCATGTCGCATCGCTGGGTAATGTTTCAACCAAACTCAATAGGTTTTTCGGTGTTCCTGCGATTCCCCCGGGAACACCCATTACCATATCAAAATGCAGCGGTGAAATGAGCAACCCTTTTTTAACAAGCTTAATGGCTGTACCGATCATTCCAGTATCAAAAACTTCGATTTCAGGTTTTACACCATATTCACGCATAGTAAGTGCAAATAATTCTATATCATGAGGAGTATTAATAAACACATCCTCCCCAAAATTCACCGAACCAGCTGTCAATGTTGCCATTTCCGGACGCAACTTGACCGGCGCTACTCGTTCTGAAAAATCCATGCCAACGGCGCCACCAGTAGAAACCTGAACAATTACACTGCATTTTTCTGCAATGAGTTCGGTGGTTTTTTTAAAAGTAGACGCGTCTTGGGTTGGCCTGCCATCTGGTTTACGTACATGCAAATGTATGATGGAAGCACCGGCTTTGTAGCATTGGTATGCTGCTTCGGCAATTTCCTCGGGGCTCACCGGCAGACCTGGCTGTTCTTGTCTCGTGACTTCAGCACCAATCATTGCTGCCGTAATAATCAACTTTTCCATGTTTTCCTCCCGTATCCCCTTAACTCTACAATAACTTACCCATCTACATTTTTATAGGGAAACGTTTCTTTGTTATTGCCAGCGATTCTTCAATGGCACCCAAAGCATACGTAAGATCCTCATCAGTATGCCGATGAGCAATATACCAATGATGATATGGTTGAATAAAGAGATTTCTGCGAATAGCTTCCGTATAAAAGCACGTTCTGCGGTCTCCATAATGATCGTCGACTTTGTCAAAGGTAATATATGGCATAGGCGGAATACCTGATACCGTTGCCGGCATTCCCGAATGATCAACAATCTTACCTAGTTTATCAAGAAAATGTTGTCCTCGTTCCCAAATACTGTCTGTTACTTTCTCGCGTTCCAAAATTTCAATACATTTCATAGCAGCTACCATTTCCAAGCTATTGGGGAAAAAAGTGGAGCTGATAAACACTTTTTTCTCTGCTGCTTTCATAAATTCTGCTTTACCAACGCAAGCACTAATAGCATATCCATTGGCCATCCCTTTACCGAAAGTAGCTAAATCTGGAGTCACTCCATATCGTTCTTGCGCACCGCCCATGGCCACTCTGAATCCAGTACGAATTTCATCAAAAATCAATACCGCCTTATATTGATCCGCCAAAGCACGAACGCCTTTGAGATAACCAGCTGGCGGCTCTACTACGGGTTGATTGGTAGGGTGCCCTACTGGCGTAATGATAATTCCCGCCACATCGTCTTTATTATTTTTTAGCGTTTCCTCTAAGGCTTCCAAATCACCATAAGGAAATTCAACTGTCAGATTGCTAATTTCTTCTGGTACTCCACCGTGATTTTCAACACACCAGTCGTGCCAACCATGATAGCCACAACGTAATATTTTCTTTTTATCGGTATAACCACGGGCGATACGCGTAGCAACCAAAGTCGCATCCGATCCTGTTTTAACCAGAATTGCCATTTCAGCACAAGGTATTAAATGAATTAATCTTTTTTGCAGTTCATTTTGGATTGGCTGAACTAATGAAAAACAGAATCCTGAATCCATTTGTTGAATGACAGCATCATTGATTTCTTTTTCATCATATCCTAAAATAATTGGTCCATAGGCACATAACATATCAATATAATCATTGCCATCCACATCAATGATATGACCCTGATATCCTTTTTCAATAAAAATAGGATATTCGCCTATAACAAAATTGTAAGGACGCCGTATACCCATTAATCCCCCTGGCGAAAGCTTCTGCGCCTCTTCATACATTGCTAATGACTTTTGAAGATGTAGCTGTTTCTTTTCCATTATTCATCACAACCCCTTTTATTTATTAATTTCATAAAATTTTTATTCTTTTTCTCTACGCTTCATTTCTTGGACCACAAATGAAGCTACGTCCTCAGCATAAGTGTTGGGTCCAAAGCCAGCATCATAACCTAATTCCTTTGCCAATTCATGTGTAATGCGGGGACCACCTACTACTAAAATGATTTTATCGCGTATACCTTCTGCCTCTAAAATATCAGCTAGTTTTGTCAAATTCGCCAAATGAACATTTTTCTGTGTAACGATCTGTGAAACCAATAATGCATCCGCTTTAAGTTCGATTGCTTTAGCAACAAATTCTTCTGAGCTAACCTGGGCACCAAGATTGTATACATTAATTTCGTGATAACTTTCTAGCCCTTTATGGCCATTATAACCCTTCATGTTCATGATGGCATCGATACCGACAGTGTGGGCATCGGTCTCAATACACGCGCCTAACATTGTCAGTTTTCGTCCACCAAATTCTTTGCTAATAAACTGATCGACTTCTTCTTTTTTCATCTTTTTACAATCCACTTTTGTTACAGTAATTTGGGAAATATCGACTGTCCCAGTATATTTACCATATACAATATAAAAGGAAAATCCTTGTCCTAAGTCACGGCTATATGTCACTCCAACATCACTTAAACCCATTTGTTCGCCTAATTTTCGCGCGGCTTCACAAGATACTTCATCTAATTTAAGTGGAAGGGTAAAGGATAATTGCATTGCACCGTCATCCATGGTATCGCCATAGGGTCTTACTGTGTTTTTACCTGTTTCCATTCCCAGTTCCTCCCAGCATTAACCCAATAAAAGGATTGAAATAATCTTCTTCCTTTGTTATCACTTCCCGAAACCCTTTGCCACTTTCTGGTTGGCGGCTCATCTCAGCAAACATTCCTTGTTTAATGGCTTGCATTAAACCAATGTCTTCAATTTCTTTTAGCATTTCAGAAGCTTCCAGCAACACTTGGTTGGCTCTTTTTTGAATACGCCCATTGGGTTTGAATTCAATTTCTTCGCCTAAATGCTTCATTGTATTAAATACATATTGTGCATTTTCCACGCTTAGAAAACGATCCTGCAGAAAGGGAGTATGAATGGCTTCGGTTAACATCCCTAATAAATGAATGCTTTGACCAGTTAAAACGGAAGCAACATTAAACAACGTATTCTGATTGTGCCCCTTAAAAATATTGCCTGTCATATATTTAGTGGGCGGCATGTATTTAATGGGCGAGTTAGGAAAAACCTGTCTGGCTAACTGTGCATGTGACAATTCCCATAAGAATCCATCTTCCATATTAGGATCAATTTCAAATGCATGCCCAAGTCCAATCTGTTCCTCTTTTAAACCCGATAACAATGCAAATTGCTCATTAATAAACTGTGATGCTAATACGGTATACGCTTTTTCATAAGCATCAGCTGTGGTTAAATAATTGTCTTCTCCCGTATTGATAATAATTCCAGCATATGCATTCACCATTCGCGAAAAAAATTGATCAATAAAAGTACGTCGCATATTAATGTCTCGGAAAATAATTCCATACATGGAATCATTGAGCATCATATCTAAACGCTCCATCGCTCCCATGACTGCGATTTCAGGCATACATAACCCTGAACAATAATTGGTGAGAAGAATATATTTTCCGACTTCTTTTCCCACGGTATCCAAAGCTTGACGCATCAAGCGAAAATTCTCTTGTGTTGCATAAGTACCACCAAACCCTTCCGTTGTGGCACCATAAGGAACATAATCAAGCAGACTCTGCCCTGTCGTACGAATTACAGCAATGATATCAGCACCTTGACGAACAGCAACCATCGCTTGTTCAATGTCTTCATAAATGTTGCCCGTTGCTACGATAAGATAAAGATAAGGAGTTTGCCCTTGCCCCATATCTTTGATCATACACTCTCGCTCTTGACGTCTTGTGGTAATTTTCTGGCAAGCTTCTTTAGCGAATGCAATCGATAACTCTTTCAGTCTATTCTTGCTTTGTTTTGGAGTAACACTGAGGTCCACGCAACCTTCCGAGACGGCCTCAGCCACTTGTTGCGCTGTTTTTTTATAATAATCCATGGCGTTTACCATAGGGAGCGTAACACCTTTATCCAGAATTCCTTTTTCAGCTAAATGGTCCACTATCACATTGGCTAAAGGAATACCTTCATTGTTAATACCATCTACGCCAAAAAGTCGTAATGTTGCCCTCTCAACAGTGGTGGTTGTAAATACATCCACTTGTTGTTGTATCTGCTTTGCAATATTTCGCGCTGATTGACGAGCTGATTCCACGAGCATTTTATCAATAGAAAGATATGCCATATTCTATACACCTTCCTTTATAGGCAATCGTACTTATACTAAATCTAGCTATTACATTCGATTGAACTATACCCCATAACTACATCCATAACAGGATACGGCACCAACATCTTGGCCGCTAACTCGAAAAACTCTCGTGGTTGGAATTGCATTCCCTTTATAGAGGTCGGATTGAGTGTTACAGCCAATAAGTGAATCGGTTCTACCACTTTTATGTGGCCACCGTTTTCTATAAATCTTCGCCAAATAGCTCTATCACAAAATAAACAGGTTGCATTGCGAATGACTAGACATAGATTTTTTACCAGTACCTTGTTTCCCAATAATCCTTCTAATACACCATTGCCAACGGCTCCTGCCATCGCGACAATTCTTGTTGATGGAGTTATACTTTGGCTGATGATTTTTCCAGCGATAAGCGATCCCTCGACTGGCAATACACTAACCTGCCCAGTTACATCAATAGTGGCAACTTTGTGCTGTTCCATCATCGAATGATAAATTTTTATATCACATTCATCAACCTGAGGTAAGGTAAGCCTCTCTATTTGATCTTTTGTTTTCTCTATAACAGTAGGTGCACTAGCCCCTAGGACAGCTCCAGTAGCTAAGATGACGGTCTTAGCTAGCGAAGGGGTGGCCGAACTAATGCGATCTAAAGCTCCATCGACGATAACAAGGTCGGCACCAAATTGTTGTAATATCTCTAGCAATACACGATGATGCTTAATGAGCGTTGGTCCAGCTAATTCTACATACCCCGCTTTAAGTGCTCGCCCAATAATAACATCACCCATAGCTGTCGAAAATCCCGTATCTTTTATTATCTCAATAGCAATTTCGCTATTTTTCAAAGTTCCTCGCGCCGTAGCCAATAGACAGCCCACGGGTGCGAAGATTCTAGGTTTCGGCGTATGAAATACTTCATCGTATTTTTCTCCGTCTCGGCCTACTGATGTCAAACCTAAACATAATTCCTTTTTTGCAGCCTGCGTAATAAGTGCGTTCATGGTCACTGTTTTACCGACATTTTTAGCCATGCCTACAATAGAAACACTGGTAATTGCACGATTAAGCACCACAGCAAGCAGCGGATCTTTTTCTATCTTATACATAAATTCTTTCAAAAAGTTGGCGTAGCTGCCTACTTTCACGTAAAAGATTTAATGCAAACTCAGCATGGCGATACGTATAACCATTGCCAATAATCATATTGACGTCCTTCGCAACGCCTTCCGCCCCTAGTGCTGCCGCCGTAAAGTTCGTAGACATTGAAAAGAAATACACTATGCCATTGTCTCGTGTCGCTAAAATAGAAGCCATTTCGGTATTAGGAATATTAACACAGTTAATAGTTACATCTGCCATCTTATTTTTAGTGACCTCCGCTACGGCCTCCATGACAGTAATGGCATTCGTCGCATCAAGCTGCAGTACATGATCAGCCCATCCCATATCCCTCAGGCGCTGGCAACTGGGCTCATCGTAGCTGATGCCAATAACTGTACCCGTTACACCAGCTCTGCGCCGCGCTTCATACATGCAAAGTGTACCTGATTTACCGCCGCCACCGATAACAATTACCGTATCTCCGGGTTTTACCAATTTAGCCGTCTGCGCAGGAGCACCAGCCACATCCAACATTGCAAGCGCAAGCGCATCAGGTAAATCCTCCGGCAATTTAGCATATAAACCTGTTTCAAATAAAATGGCTTGACCTTCAATTTCAACTTGGTCCCGATCGATATGTACTTTTTTTATATTTTTGATTACCAAAGGGGTCAAAGATAGTGAAACCAGAGTAGCAATCCGATCGCCAACTTTTAAATCAATTACATCTTGTAAATCAGCTCCAATTGCATTGACCTTACCAACCAGCATACCGCCCGATCCGGTAACAGGATTATGATGTTTTCCTCTTTGCTCTACGATTTCTTGCATCATGGCTTTAATTTTTTCTACTTCATAATTCGCTTCTTTTTTTATTTGCGTAAAGCTAGCGGCATCAATATTCAAAATGTCAACATCAATGAGGATTTCATTATCTTTGATTTGCATGTTATTATCAATTTTCCATGCACCTTGCGGAAAAGTCCCTAATGGTTCAATAACCCTATGGATGCCATATGGTGATCCTTTCATTAATAAAACCTCCTGTGATAAAGGTATTACACATTACTTTTCTACTTATGAGATACTTATCTTTCAATACTCATACTGCCATGCACTTCTCCACAAAGGGTGCAAGACTGTTCTGGATCTACATAATGCTTGGGTGGTTGGGCATAGCCAAAAATATTTCCTTGATAATTACGCAAAATGACCTGCCCATCAGACTGAGAAATCATATACTGCGGCATGACTGGAATTTTACCACCCCCACCAGGTGCATCTACCACATAAGTAGGAATTGCTAATCCTGAGGTATGACCTCGCAAATTTTCAATGATTTCTATGCCTGTTGCAACGGAAGTTCTAAAATGTTCGATGCCTTGGGAAAGATCACATTGATACAAATAATATGGCCGTACTCTCGTCTTTAATAGTTCATGAAATAACTTTTTCAAAATATTAGGACAATCATTAATACCTGCTAGTAACACACTTTGATTTCCTAATGAAAATCCAGCATCAGCTAACATAGCGCAAGCCGCCCTCGATTGTTCGGTAATTTCTAATGGATGATTAAAATGAACATTAATAAATACTGGGTTGTATTTTTTAATCATATTACACAGTTCAGGGGTAATACGTTGCGGAAGTACAATCGGAGTACGTGTACCGAGACGAATGATTTCTACGTGCGGAATATCCCGTAATTTTTGTAAAACATGTTCTAGTAGTTTGTCAGACACCAATAGTGCATCTCCGCCCGATAAAATAACATCTCTGACGACAGGAGTTTTACGGATATACTCAATACAGGCATCAATGCGTTCAATGGTTCTTGCTTGATCAGTAGCTCCCGCGAGTCGTCTTCTTGTACAAAAGCGACAATACATAGAACACTGATCGGTCAGCAATAGCAACGCCCGATCTGGATAGCGATGTGTAAGCCCCGGTACAGGTGAATCAATATCTTCATGCAGTGGATCGGCCATATCCGATTTTCCATTATGCAGTTCCCTTACCGTTGGTACTGCCTGACGACGTATTGGACAGCTTTGATCCACGGGATCCATCAAAGTGGCATAATATGGAGTGATGGCCATTCTAAGCATCTTTAGACATTGACGTATACCATCTTCTTCTTCGCTAGATACTTCGATAACCTGTTTTAATACTTCCTCGTTCGTAATACGATTACGAACTTGCCATTTCCAGTCATTCCAATCCTCTTCTGAAACATTTCTCCATAACGGGATATCCTTGTAGTTACGCATGATAGTTCCCCCTAAATTCGGATTATTTATTATCTCACTATGTATCCATCATTTATTGCCCCGAGCGTATTATAACTATAGCATGCATTAACAGTCGTATTCTTTGGTAATCATGCCATAATATTCTTTAGCCGAATTGTACACGATGTATAATATGAATGCTTACAGATAGCAAGAAAGACGGTGTTCAGCATATATACTAAAGCACCGTCTTTCTTGTACATTTTTTCATTTATTTTGATTTGAACTGTAAAAACCAAAACGGTTTTCTAAATACGGTCAAGACTCTCACAATTAGTTAATCCCAAAATTTCCTCAGCAGTAACTCTTGTTCTCCCTTGGATCAATGCAGTCTCAGCATGTGTTAATGTCCCTTTATAAGTTACGAGGCTTCTGCGTAAATAAGCATCTCTTCTGCACGCTTCTGCTACTCCATTATTGGCAATAGATAATAAGTGCGGCAATATTACTGCAGCATAGGAAATAGAAGTAGTATGAGGCACGGCACCTGGAATATTATCAACACCATAATGAACAATTCCATCCACGATATAAGTAGGCTCTTCATGACTTGTTGGGCGGTAAGTTTCAACGGCGCCACCTACATCAGCACTTATGTCGACAATGACAGAACCTTTTTGCATCAGTTTTAACATATCACGGCTAATCAAGTGATCTTTTCTATGTTTTGGCCATTTTACACAATTGACAACCAAATCAGTAGTAGGAAGTAAATCGGCGATATTTTTTTGATTAGAGAACGCAGTATGTACATTTTTAGGGAACATCATAGCGCAGCTGCGCAATACACCCACATTGACATCCATCAGAATAACCTTAGCTCCTAATGCAGCTAATACTTCAGTAGCACCTTTACCAACAATACCAGCACCAATGACAATCGCATTAATTCCTGGTGCACCGCCCATACCACCGACTAATTTCCCGCTACCGCCATACATGGTAGTCAAGCATACCGTACCCATAATAGCTCCTAATTTGCCAGCCACTTCACAATTGGGCGAACCATATCGATGAGTATCTTCGGCTGCGAATCCAATAAGTTTTTTTTCTAACATAACATCGGTTTCTTCACGGTTAGCTGCTGGATGGAAACAAGCAAGCATAATTTGATCTTCTCGAATTAAATTATATTCTTCCGGGAAAAGTTCTTTCACCTTAGCAACCAATTGGCTTTCGGCATAAATTTCTTCCATACTATCACGAAGTTGTGCCCCAGCGCTCACATATTCTTCGTTAGGAAAACCCGCTAAAACACCGGCATCCTTCTGCACCAAAACAACATGACCATGACTGCATAATTCCGATACACCAGTTGGAGTTACGATTACTCTAGCTTCTCCTTGTTTATTTTCTTTCAATACTCCAATGATCATTTTTTCTCCCCCTTTTATATCAATAAAATTGTATTTTTTTAAATAACAGTAGTTATCAATGACTTTACAGACTTCGATTTTTTTTATTTCGCTTCCGTCAAAGGTGTTTGTACTTCCTCTCGTACTGTCTCAACTGAATCGTCCTTCCATATGGCAATTCCAGTTAAGGCAAAAATAATACAGAGAATTGGGGAAAACCAAAGTTGGTAAGCGTAAATATAAGATTCCGTTACTGGAACACCTAGGATGGCGCCCATACCAATGGCATTCAGCGACCAAGGAATTAGAAATGCAAATATAGTTCCTGAATCTTCTAATGTTCTGGAAAGGACGGTAAGTTTTATTTTTAATTTTTGATATAATGGTTTAAACATTTCGCCAGGCAGAATAATGGCTAAATATTGGCTTCCTGTAACCCCATCTACCACTAAACCGGTAAGCAGATTGGCTATAACCAGACTTCTAGAGCCACGAATAATCTTACTTACTTTTTCCAATATAGCCGTAGTAGTACCTGTACGTTGTAATATTTCACTCGCACCCATAAGGAAAAAAACATTTTCAACAATTCCCATAAAGCTTGCAATCCCGCCTCGATTCAACAATGAATCCACTCTAGGTACCCCCGTATCGATTACAAAACCCTTGGATATTGCCGTAAAAATTGCTTTCAAATCATAGGTAGGCTGGAAGATTAGTCCTACAACGGCTCCTGTTAATGTAGCTAGCAATAATGCAATGACTGGTGGCATTTTCTTAATGATTAATACAATGGTGAGAGCTGGTACTATTAATAACAAGGGGCTTATTACAAATTTCTTAGCTATTATATCGATAATAACATTGATATTCGACTGATCTAATGACTCATGGGCAAATGAGATTCCCATATATGTATATATAGCTGCGCTAGCAAGAAAAATGGGTAATACAGAATACAGCATTGACTTAATATGTTCTACAAGATCCACGCCGGTTACAGCGATACACATATTCGTCGTATCGGCAAAAGGTGAAATCTTATTTCCAAATACTGCTCCTGATAAAACCATACCGGCGGTCACTGCTGGCGGGAATCCCATTCCATAACCAATGCTCATAAGAGCAACACCAACAGTCCCCGCAGTTGCATATGCACTTCCAATAAAAAAGGAAATCAAACACAAGAATAGAAAACCACTCACTAGAAAATAGGAAGGTGATATTAATTTTAAGCCATAGTATATAAGAGTTGGTACGACGCCCGATACAATCCACGAGCCAATTACTGCACCTACACCCATAAGAAGTATCATGACACTTACTGACTTTTTGCCACCATCAAAAAAATATTCTAGGATTTCCTTCGCTTTATATCCTTTGCTGAACATAACTACTGCGGCAATGGCTGTTATCGCCACAATAAATGAGGTATCAAGGGGCATTTTAAATAAGCCATTACCGATTCCTACAGAAACCACAAGAATTAAAATGTTAAGTATAGCTACTGAAAACGATACTTGTTTCTTAGTATCATCCATCCCTTTCAACTCCTTCTCAATTATAAGCTTTTAATTTCATCTTAATCACTATCAGTAACATCTTTGCCTGCGACTGTCCTTGTTTTCTAATTTTCGAAGGACATCATTGACCATATGAATGTTGCCTAGCCTATACTTCAGACTTATGGACCTTTCCCCCAATTTTTACCTACGCTGTATTATCACCCTCCTTTCCTTGACCTTCTGCAATACAGTTATCCCTTTAGCTTACAATTTTATGCCAATTGGATATAGCCAATATCTTACACTGTTGATTTAGTTGAATTATATCAGTGTTGTTATTTTAACGTCAATTTATTTTAGATGTTATATATATAACATCTTTAAATTAAAAATTTTTGATGCTATACTCTATAAAACAGGATATAGCAGTAATAAAAAGGAGTTAAGCGTTATGAAAATAGCGAATAATACGATAAAAAACAAAGAAGAATTTATTCAACATGTGCAGTCAAAACAAGCTAATTATACTAGCGTATATAGAAAGTTAGCTGCTTATGTCGTCAATAATTTTATTGATGTTGCATTTATGAAAGCACAGCAATGGGCAAGCGAGGTAGAGACTTCCGAAGTTTCTGTCATTCGGTTTGTTCGCTTCTTAGGGTATAAAGGCTATCCGGAGTTTTCAGAGCATATACAACAAATCATACGTAATGAAATGACAATGATAAAATACGCCGAGTTATCGGTAAAAAAAACACGCAGTGATACCAGTATCTTAATGGAAATTATAAAAACAGAAGAAAATAATTTTAGTGAACTCATTGCTAAGTATTCCCCACAAGTCATGTCTGATGTTGTTGATTTGCTTGGTCATATCGAAAGAGTTGTTGTTGTCGGGTTACGTTCCTCAGCACCATTGGCTGATTACTGTAGTTATATGTTCATGCGAGCATTGTCAAAAGAGGTACTCACGATCAATGTTGGCGGTGTACATACCTATGATTCCTTTTTGCCGTGGGAAGGTAAAGAGGTTGTAGTTGTTGTTTTTGCTTATCCCCGCTATCCCGCCAGAACACTAGAAATCGTTGATCATTTGAGAACTCTCAAGTGGCCAATCATTTTGATAACAAATGATGAACTGTCACCTTGCGTCCCTTTATCCGATTACGTAATTTATGCCCCCTCACATTCAGTTGCCTTTACCGACTCCATGGGAGCGGCATCCGTTGTAATCAATACGATCATCATGGAATCTGTTAATAAATTTCATGATAAAGCAATGGATCGTATAAAGAGATTCGAAGAGTTAGCTAGAGAAAAACAATACTATTGGCGGTAACCCTTCATCTGAATTTTTATACCAGCAAAAATCATCTATTGATTGATATTGTCAATATACCATATTCATATTCCCTCTTCATTGGACAATAATCAGTATTCTAATGTCATACAGTTATACTCAATGTCTAAACGCCCATTATTTCTTTTATTGTAAAAGCAAAAAATATGATTTTAGGTGGTTATATTATGGGAATTACAGTGGCAACGGCCCTGACGATGGAGGTTATGAGCCAAACCAAAATCATCGCAGGTAAAATGGGACTGCATCGAGAAATTACATGGGTAAATGTTATGGAATTACTGGATGAAGTTAGTTTATTACAAGAAGGCGAATTATTAATTACTACCGCTTTTGACCTAACGGATAGTCCTAGCTTACTTGATGAATTAATACCTTATTTAGCGAAACGAAACTTAGCCGGTATTGCTATCCAAACTGGTTATTATTTGGACAGCATCCCCTCAACGATTATTGAGAAATGTGATGAATACGATTTCCCGCTGTTAGAATTACCAAAACATATTGTTTTTTCTGAAGTAACCAAAGCCATTGGCAGGCAAATTATCAATAGTCAAATGGCCATGCTGGAATATGCACAGCTTATTCACAATCGTTTAACGTTAATTATTTTACAAAATGAAGGACTCCCACAAGTTGCAAAAGTTTTATCCGATCTGATTAAAACACCAGTAAGGATTTTAGATACTTATTTTAATCTTTTAACATATTCAGGTTTAGATGAGGCTTCTCCTTATATTGATTCTGCGAAAATTGAACTAGAATATCAAGCACTTAAGAAAAAAAAGCTATTGAGTTGCACTATGAAGCCCGCTATTTTTCTTGCTAACACCCAACCAGGCGTCGTCAATCAATTCCTACAACCGTTAATGGTCGGTGATGATATCTATGGCTATATTTCTGTCCTTATTGACAAAAATACGTTATCAGATATGGATATGATCGCTATTTCTTCTGCTGCAACGATTAGCACGTTAGAAATCCTCAAAGAAAAAGCCATATGGGAAACAGAGGAACGAATTAAAGGCGATTTTATTGACGATCTACTCGAAAATAATATAAAAACAGAAAAAATTCTGCACCGCAGAGCCAGTTATCTTGGATTCGATTTAGCAAAAAACTTCCTCGTCTTTACATTGTCTATCGATACATTAAATGATATTATCCTAAACCATAGTGAAGAGTACTTACAGGAAATCAAACAACAGTTATTTAATTTGGTGCGTTTTTTTTTACAATCATACCAAAAACAAACATTGTTAAAATATAAAAGTAATAAGCTCATTATCTTACTGCAAGTCAACATAGTGACTAAAAAAATGGAAATTTTAAAAATGGTCGAATCATTAAGAGCTCTAATAAAGAGCGAAATGCACTTCACCGTCTCCATAGGGATTGGAAAAATTTATAAAAGATTATTGGATGGCATTCACAGTTTCCAAGAAGCGGAGTATGCTTTATCCATTGCCAATCGATTGCAAAAAGAAGATTGTATATTATTTTATGAAGATCTCGGTGCCTATAATTTATTTGCAAACAACGTAAATGAAATGGAATTATACAATTATTACATGCAAACGGTAGCGCCAATGATTGATTATGATATCAATCATAAAAGTGAGCTGGTAACTACCTTTGAAGCTTTTCTTGAATGCAATAGTAATATTAAAGAAACCTCACAGCAAATTTTTGTGCATAGGCATACTTTGAAATATCGCTTACATCGTATTCATGAAATCACGGGTTTTGACCCTGAGAATTCTCAGCATCAATTTCAACTTCAATTAGGATTAATTGCCGCCCGCCTGCTATCTAAAATTTAGTGACTTTTCTTTCCTAATCTATACAAGAACCGGCCTAGCAAAGAGTAATTCTCCTTTCTAGGCCGGTTTTGTTCTAATTTTTAAGTTTATTACATGCCATGTTCGCCATTACCAATGATACGGTTCTGCGTATCACTTATAACAGCGGATTTTTTCTCTAGTAAGCTTCACAAGCATCATCTGCTGGCATCTCTACCTCTACTGATTTTTTCATAAACCTTTACTAATTTTCCATCATCGCTAGTAATATCAGATATATCTACATTATATAGCTCAAAAGTTTTTTCATTGATTCTAAAAATTTCTTTACTGTATTCTTCGTCATTCATTAATAATATAAAATCAAATATTGATGATTCATCACTTGTGAAACAACCATTAACATCAATATCCAAAACATTTCTTAAAAAGTCCACCTCAACTTCATAGTGCTTTTCTACCTGCTCTACTGAAGCATATTCTAATGGTACTTTTATACCTGGTCTATAAAGTTTTTTCCCACTTAGCTTATACTTATTAAATTTGTTACATAAACTTTCGAAAGCTTCTTCCTTGGTATCCCCGTTACCACAGATTGACCACCAATTAATTATTTGAGCTGACCACGCGGACATCGTTAGCCTTGTACTTTGCTTAAGCAGACATGGTACTTCCTGCTTTCTATACCTAATCGGATAATTTGATAACTCCCAATCAGATTTTAAAAATGACATAATATACTTGAATAGTACTTTCATTTTATATCCTAACTCCATTAAACTCGCCCTCAGCTCCTTAGCTATTATAAATAAAGTGTTCTACTAGTTCTTTTAAGTCAACAGAATATAGTTCTGTTCCTGACAGAAGCAAAAGCTTTGATTTCCTGCAATCAATATAACTAGTTTCTATTAGACTTTCATCTTTATTTATTAATGAAACTTCACCTAATAACCTCATATCAGATGAATTAACTTGATATAGATAATAATTATTATGCTGTCGATATCCGCCTCTAAACAAAACGTACTTGTCATAGACAATAAAACCATCTGAGCCTGCAATTTCCGTTTTATAATACTTTATTTCTCCATTTTTTCTACAAGCTAATTCGAAATTTGTATAAAAATAGAACCATACTTCATTATCATTAACCACATTCAAAGCGTAACAGTCTGAAATAGAGTGGTCTCCGTAGTTATTATATTTATAAATTTCGCTGCCATTGCAATTCCAAGCCCTTAATCCAGCAGCTCCAACGGGATTTTTCCATCCATAGTTTCCAAAAACACCTTCATCAAAATAGCTCGTCCAAATATTATTCTGGGCAGTAACCTTTAAATCTTGTATTCCATCACCTAATAGGAACTCTCTTATAAAAGTCCCCTCATTAGTATAAACCTTGCCATTTTTATCATAAGAATTATCTTTGTAATAATGCGACCTCCCACAAGCTAATAGTATGTTTTTACTATCAATAGGTTGGACAAAATGATAACTCCATGATTGATTTAACAAGTTAATTTGATGAGTAAACCTCTCAGATATTAGTATTACTTTATAATTATGAAATGACTGTGTCTGAGATTGGGGAAACATTCCTTTTTCAAGTTGAGGAACAGCATTAACAGCCAACAAACAGATTTCTTGATTTGCTCCCTGCGAAATATTAACGAGTTTATAATCTTCAACGTAACAATTTATATCTGTTATCGAATTTATATGATATTTGATTTTTTTCACTATAATGCCCCCTACTCAATCAGCCAACTAAGTTATTATAGCGTCATCGGTAGTTCAATATGTTCTGAAGCCGAAGATATAAGAAGCTCAATTAGTTCACTATCCATAAATTGATAGTCATCAGGAATATTGAGGCACACAATTTTCTTGTGGGTAAGAATATCCCTGAATCTTTCTTGCAACCTTCTTACATGTTTCTTTTCCATTACAAAAATTAAATCAGCCCAACCAATATGTCCGCTTGTTACTTTTACACGGGCTTTTTCTTCTGTTCCTGCTGACCTTACATCATAACCATTAACACCCCGAAACACCTTTTCTGCTGTTAAGCTTCGCCATCTATTCCTACTGCATATAAATAATAGTTTAATGTGCTTATCCTCCATGTATCGTTTAAGTAATTTAACAAAATTATTACTTTTCTTTTGAGCGAACTGACCATGCAATATTTGATAAAAGCCTACAATGGTCACACTGAAAATCAAACAATCCATGGAGCGGTTCTTGAAGTGACCATTCACCATTACACGATGGACATTTCCGAGTTCGCTCCGTTTTCATCCCCCTACTGCTCGATTTCAACAAATAATAATAAGTTGGTATGTCTGTAGCAACGGCTAAACGATTGCAAATGTCTATTCCCCTTTTTGATAAACTACTATCGTGTCTGGAGAGTTGAACAACGCCAAAACGCTCCCCTGTTCCACAGTTCATCTGAAGGGTATCACATGCTTTATAATCACTTTCCCATGTAAGGATATCCACGTATTCGCCACTCGAAGTTGCAGGCAATTGATACAATGGGATACTCCCGAAGCAATCTCCACATTGAATAGGTGCTTCAAGTGATACATAAGTCGTATATAAAATATAAAATTTCGGTTTTATACATTTGCACACATGGTTACTATGGGGCTCGGTCCCTATAATTTCCCATGAATATTCAACACCTAAATCATCTAGTTTGCCAAGCCATTTCAAGACATAAATGTTTGCTCTACTCTTATTTAAAGAATTCTCTTCAGGTATAAGTAGAAAAGCTCTATATCCATCTCCACTAATCGCAACAGAAAATTCTCGTCCTAAAATCTGTCCATTCATCCGTAATGCGCCCAATAAAAGTTCAATTACTTCCTGTACTTGCTCAACATTATGAGATAGGGTATGTTTAAAGACACCTTCAACTACCAACATAATTTCAAATCTTCCTTTTTTAGAAATTTACTAGATATCTAACTCACTGTTTCAAAACCTTTAATCCCAAGACTACTGACTACTGACTACTGACTACTGACTATCCTCATTGTGCGACGGCGTCCTGACCCATTGATACTCATTGACAAGCTTAGACTCAAAAATATCATACTCTGCGTTATAGTTATGTACGTGAGGGGAGGGAATGTTAACAGGTTCCTTTTTCAATCTCTTTTCTTTGATTATATGTACATGTTCATCAGTAAAACCATATAGGTATATGAGATTATGTCGGTCATATACGATTGTCGTATTTGTTTCGGGCGAATGTATCCATATATCATGGCGTGAGTCATTTTCATAAAATTTTTTGAAATGATTGAGTAGTATGCTCATTTCATCATAAGTTAACGCCTCACTCTGGTATCTGCCTGGTTCATTATCAGTACGCGGAGTATGTAGAACGTAAAGCATGTAAAACGGCCCTTTAAGCACAGCCATTAAATCCAAAACTGTATCAATATGACCTTGTTCTAGTCCAATAAGGATTCTTTCATAGCTACTGTTTTGCTCTACATTATATAAGCCGGAATAATGATACTCCTGTAATTCGTTATTTATGTAATAACCTAATTTAAACACACACTCACATCCTTATAGGTTTGTAATACCCAATATTTCGCTATATTGGTTCTATATTTGTTATTTTCTTCTTGAAGCTCTAAAATCCTTTATAAACAGCAACATCCTACAACCTCTTCAAGGCTGCAGGATGTTGTTGTTTACTATTCTGATTTTCGCTGTTTGACCCGATACGGTTAGTGGTGATAATTCTCTGCGTATCGGGTATAACGGCGAATTTGTCAGTTCAAATCAGCATTTTACAGCGGTTTTCCAGCCTTAAAGTTTCACAGTGATTCTAAACTTTCTCTGAGTCACTGGTAACGAAAAAAATTACTCCCCTCATTACCCTCTAAATCCCTTAAACTATAGTTTTCCGCTTATTTAAACAGAGATAGGTCCACTTTGAGTACAAAAAAATTCATACTGGATAGTCTCCATATTCACTATTTACCGAGAAGTCTATCTAGCTCTATTTGATACACTAAATTTATTTCTGTAAGGCCACCATGCCCATAATATAAAACTTTATATTGAGAATTGTTGAGATAATCATATAATTTATTATCTAATAGTATAAAACCTTCTATAAAATTAATAAGTTCCTCTTCATCTTCATGTAATAATTCTTCTACTATTACCTCCCCATCTTGATTAACCTCATCCTCTAGATATTTATTAGCTGCTATGTAATTGTATAAGTACGTTTCTAATACTTCAATTAAAACATTATAAACAAAAAACTCAATCGTCTCACTGTCTTTCATAACTAAATCCCTTAAGAGTTTAATATTATCTTGCTTTACTATTTTCTTTATCTCTTTATGATAATGTTTAAAAATATTAAAAAGACTGTGTTTTAAATGGAATGTATCATCAAATTCCACTATTTTGCTTTCTATTACATTATCGCAAAGAAGTTTTGCTTCTTCTTTTGTTAAATTTATTCCACAAAACTTGCATTCCCCATAATAACCATGCTCCTTTGCTCCAATTACTAATACACCTTTTTTATAAAATGTCTCTTTTTCGCAAATTGGACAAATAACCAAACTTATATATTTTTCATTATTTACTCGATTAGGACTCTTAATTGACTTAAATACTTCAGAAATCTCCTGAGGCTTTTCTTCTAATTGTTTTATTCTTTCCATACTTTTATATACTTTCACACATAAGTTATCTAAAATAGAAATATACCATTCTAAATACCTTTCTTTTATTATATTAATATCAGTATCTATATTCTGCTTTATACAATATTCTTCAAACCCTTCTAATTCTTTCGAGTAAATACTATATAGCTCAGATAATAAATTAGCTGTTAAATGCTCTATTTCCTTGTCTTTAAAACTAATCTCATAGTGTATTAAAGCATTTCTATATTCATTTATATTTACAAAACTATTTATTATTGACTGATTAACATGTTTCTTTCGTAATCCATAATATCGATAAACTACATCCATGAAAGTAATTGTTTTATTGTCACGAATAGTTCCTTTACTATTTTCCTTCAAAAAATTTTTACAATATCCTGTTATGTCATCATATATTAATACTTCGTTTATATTCTTAACTATATATTTAAATAGAGTTTCAATGCTATGATGTAAACTTAAGATTATATCTTTAATTATAAATTCATAATCACTTGATTCTATGCTCTCTACTGTGTTTAATAATGTTACTGCTTTCTTAAATGAATGCAAACCATTTTCTAATACGTCCATATTTCCTCCCAATTATATCCATTAAAGCACATTTTACGATTATTGTACTTTAAACAAACTCAGCACCCTTAGAAGAGTATTAGGCTAATGTTAAAGAAGCATTTGTCCCTACTCCATTATACAGTTCGCGCACAAATCGTCATCTTGCTCGCTTAATAACTTATGTCTTTTTTATAAAATTCAATTGCAATATCTGATTTTTTTTCATAAGAAAGAACAAATATCCCTGAAATAGTATTGCTAGAAATGGGTGGTGCTCGGTGTCCAAAGGCTTTCAATTTCATGTATTTTGTCTTGAAGTATTTTAACAAAATTATTCCCTTTATCAAGTCCTATAGCTTGTTTCTGCTTCCATGAAAATGATATATGTATTCCCGGACAAACATTAATTTTCTGCATCTTAGTAGTAATTATTTTATTTTTTATATTTACCCAATCCTCATTTGAAAGCATTCCTAACCTTTCCATATCTTTAAAATAACCCTCAAATTCGGTTCTCCCAATCTGTCCTAGTGAATCAATATTAGATACCCAATAGGCTATGTAATCTTTTATACCTAATCTTACGTTTGTCCAAACAAGATTCTGTGCCCGAAAGGAAAAGTGCAGATTGGGTTCAAACCTCCAACCTTTTTCCATCAATTCATCTAACTTTTTTCTCTGAAGTTTATTATATAAACTTCTCGCCTGGCTCATCGTATCTCCAGGATACATCTCAAATATGATAGACCAAGCCTCTCCACTCATCTCAGGAGATAAGGCTATTTGCTTTACAGCATCATAATTTACTGAAATGTAATTTTTCCATCCACGATGGTAGGCTACATCGCCTATTTCCGCCGAATCCATAATGGAATTACAACGTTTTTCTAGCAAATATGCATTATTCTTGCATATTGAAAACTGTGTATATGGATTGAGTTGTGGATATTCATTATCAACATATTCTAAAAAATTATCAATTAAAACATAGTCTAATCCCTGAACGATATTTTTTTCAATTAAAGAACTCAAAGCATTGATTATACTTCTCCACGACAAGGCCACTGGATTTTTTTCTATTTCAATTTCATCAGAAACATTCGGATTTAACTGTCCCAACCATATATTTTCAACTAAAGGTTTATTCTCTATAACTAAAATCCACGACGGTTGATACAAAATAACACCATCATATCTTGCACTTCTATCACTATTTTCTACTTGTGTTTGTTTATATAGCTTATCATCAGATATTACAATAGAGACTAGCCTTCGCCCCATCGCCAACTGGAAAAGTTCATGTTTTTCTGTTATTTGCGTTTCAACGGTTTCGACCAATGAACTTGGGTTGAATAAAGTAGGAATTACCCATTCGCACTTTTGAGATAACATTTCTTCTCGTACCATTTCAATGAATGCAGCCTGAACCAACGGGATATTTTTAAAAAGTATTAAAAAGGAACGTGTTAGTTCATCTTCGTGATAATTTGCCTTATTCTTATAAGGATTGAAAATATTTAAATGATTCATAGTTTTGACTCCTTTTTTATTACGAGCTTAGTTCAATTTAAAGGACATAAAATTGTCCCATAGTCTTATCTAGAAAATTGTAGGTTGAGGCGAAAAAATCTCCACTTCCTATAAATAACCGTACGTTAATAAAGCCATAATTCCCCAGAAGAAGAATTATGGCTATTAATTTGTTTTTCCTGCCCATATTTACCAAGCATCAACAGGACTTTTCGCTGTTTAACCTGTTGCGGGTAAAAACCTTCTGCGTATCGGGTATAACGACAATTTTTTTATGACTTAGTACTATGTTCAAGGAATCGTACTAAGTTTATTGATTCCCATATTTATTCATTTGGCCTTGTCTTTTGATAACTCTCTTATGTTAAGCATTTGTAGTAGTTGGCTCGATATTAATTATAATTTGATAATTTTTTATACTTATGCGGATAAAGTCATCAATTGTAATTTGCTTGTTCAAATATAATAATCCTGATAAAAATAGATGACCAAAAAGATAAATAAAATTACTTGTATAAACTGATTCTGCGTTTGCATAATCACTACTCAATCTAGAAGCTACATTCCCGTGAATTGTATTGTTCCGTATAGCATATAAAATTCGCATAAATAAAAAATTCATATAATCCAAATCACTAGCCAGGGTTATTGGATAAGAGTGACGGTTACCACCATCCCAAAGCACTGCATTTCGATTGTTAACCAATTCCTTAAGTTTTCCTGCAAGACTATCTGGAATGCTTTTTGATTTTCTTTTATCACATATTCCAAAATTAACTTCTAAAGAATCTGCTGATAAGCACGGATTACAAATCAATTTATAAGCTTCACCATAGGTTAAAGCTATTGCTTGGTGTAAGGCTTTATACTTTTTGGCAAACGAAAAGTATGAAGATGTATTATACTTTGAATCAAACCCAGATTGCTTTATTACGTACCCTTTTAAGAGATAATTTGCTACAAACCTATATGTTTTCATTGGTATTCTTTTTACATATAACTCTATAACTGACTTTATAGTATAGCACTGCTTTTCAAAAAAAGCTGAATCATTTAGATGAGAACTAAGTTCTTTCACTGAAATCTCTAAATTATTAGAATCGCCACCGTGCTCTACATTTGGGTTAGTACAAGATTGAATTAAAGCTTGTGTATTATATGCATTATTTATTGCTTTCCATAAATATGTGAATGCCATGTCTGGTCTCTGAGGCATGCAATAATACGAGTCTAATAAATAGGTAACTGCCACATATGGAATCTTGTTGTTAGCTAGCCAGGTATTATCTTCCCACAATGGACTAAACAGAGGTTCAATGTTCGGTGCCAACTTATAAGCATCCTGTGGCACCTTATATAACCCATCTTCATGCTCGCTTCTAGTATAATTTTTAAGTAGCGCTATTTTATTCTCCAAAACATTCTCCCCAATCAGAATTTGTTTTAATAAATTACGAGCGACTATAGTTAGCTCTTATGGAAAGAGCCAACCCCTGTCTTGGTTGCTTGAATCTTAAGTATTATCGGCATTTTCGCCGATAGACGTAATACGGTAATTAACTTCTGCGTATCGGGTCAAAGGCGAAATCTATTTAAACTTTTTTTGTATATCGTTCATCTAATAAGTCGAGCACTTTTTCTGAGTAGTAATAAATTTCTGGTTTGCCTTGTTTCTTTACATTTAGTTTTCGACCTAAAGCGAGATTTGGATTTGCTTGGACACTTTTCATCAGATTATGAAAAGCAGCATTTATTAAGCAGTCTCTATAGCGTAGCTTGCACCGCGTTACAATTTCTTTGTGGGTTAATGGAAAGTTAGTACATATATCATCTTCTGACAAATAGACTTTTACCGCGCTTCGGTCGTCGGTAACATGTACTTTTTTTGTTTGATTAATATTTAGGCTAGCTTCATCTTTATTTGTTATAGCTACAAGTAAATCACTATTAGTTATTTTCTTTACGCTATCTAAGTATAAACTAAACCCCAATACTACAGAATCCTCAATACCCTCATGCTTTAAATTTTCTACTACAGATACAATTTTATCAATATAGTTCTTAATCTCTTCCGAATAATTATAGGTTGCTGCTTTTCTCGACAAATAATCTTCAGGTTTAAACGGAAGTTTAAATCCCAGTGGCAGTATAAATAATCCCTCTTTTGCCATTACATCTTTTTTAAAATATTTTTTAATGAATTCTACATAATTCAGAGCATTCCTGGCAAGTAAAGTAAAAACAACTGGTTCTATAGCTTCATTATAAAAGTGCGTTGTTCTATTCCTATATTCCTCCATCAATAGTAAATTTTCCTTAATTGCTCTAAAAGCTCCTTTTTTCACATTTAAAGCAATGTATTCTTCCGTAAATAATATCGCTGTATCAATAGAAATCGTATGTCCATCCTCTTTAAATATAGATTTCTCTTTAATAAATTTACGAATAAATGCTTTTAGCATTAATTCCCAAGCATTTATCAGAAGCAAGGTAACTGTCTCATATCTATATGCAATGTTAGGCTTATTATGTAATTCAATTGCAGCAAAATATGCCGAAATCGAATTTTTTAATAGGTTGTATTGAATCATTTTTCTTTTTGCCATCACTACCACCCTAACAAATATCCCTATTAAGCCATTTGACTATCACTGAAGTTTACATTATAGATTTCTTTCGTTTTTTCATGGAGTTGTTTTATTGTTATAATCTCATCAGGAGCAATTTGATATTTATCCCTGTTACTGAATCTACTAACACCAAATTCAGCACAAGTTTTAAGTTCAACTTCAGATAACTTATGGGAATGCAACAAGGATTGACTCACCTGCCCATCCATATCCCCATATTCCCAATCTTCTTGATTTTTATTTGAAAGCAAAAAATTTTCATATGCTGGCCTGATAAGGCTTTTCTCCATAGTGCAGTTTATTCTTTCACAGTATTTTACTATTTTTATTATTCCATCAGCAAAGCTTTCCTGTGATGAGAAGCTAATCTGTCCCGTTGAATGAGCAATATTGTTTCTTTTGTCTACAGCCTTCTTAAGTTGTGAAATTTCCGACCTTTCCATCTCTATTAGCTGAAACACATCAAACACAGTTTTTTCAGCAACCAATGATAAATCAAAAACAGAATCTAGCTTGCGTAAATCTACATCATCGTTATTGCCATCACGGTATTTGGGAAATCCAATGATACCATAATTGTATCTGTCAGTATGGATTTTCTTGATTTTCCATATACAGCAATATACATAAAACATGAAAATCATATGTGTTATCAAATATGCCGATTGAAAAGCTTCTACCTTAATGTTTTTTTCTACTTCTTCCTTTAGAAAGTTAATATAGTTCTGTTCTTCCTCCGGAAATATGGGCAAATAACGATATAGCTCATATATTTCATCCATAAGCAAACTATTCCCCCCAAACTTCGGCAACCTTATCCTTGATTTTCTGCTGAAAAATTTCTATAAGACGTCTATTTTGCTCAACAATTCCTTGTTCTTCACTTATCTGCTCTGCTATTTGCTTTTGAATTTCAGATTCAGGTAAAGGTATGCTCAGTTTTATAACGTCATTTTGGTTAATACTTGGATATGCCCCTTTCCCCATAGCACTTATCATTTGATTCAGGACAAAATCTTGAAAAACTAAGTAATATAGATATTTTCCGTCAATATTTGTAGGACTTAATACAGCAAATCCAGTTGACGCAACACATTTGTCTATTTTACCAAAATCAACATATCCAAAGGCCTTCAAATTGGGCCTAACAGTTGAAAGTAAAATATCACCATTATTTACTTTCCTCCTAGCCCTACTTGGTGCTTCAACCCCAGCAACCAGATTGGAATAGCTTATTTTTCCAGTTTCATTTTCAACCGATGAAATATCAATATAGATAAATTCATTTTCTCCGAACACTTCTACTGGAAAGACAGTAGCTTTATTAACTTCAGCGACCTTCCCCAACTCAACTATTTCCCACTTATGGTCAATCTTGATAGTCGGCTTATAATTCTCAACAACCTGCCTTGCTCCATCAATAATTCTTTGATAGCTTTCTATCTCTTCCACAATTTTTTCTTGAATAGAGAGAGGGGGAAGCGGTATTTTCAGTATTTCTAAATCTTTAATAGAAAGGTTTGGTTGATTTAACGATTTTGATTTATCTACTATATACTCAAAGGCAAAACTAGATTGTAGAATATAATAAATATATTTGTAATCCGATATATTTCCTATTTGTCTTATTACTGCCGTTCGCTGATTAACAAGTGCCCTGTCATAAGACTTTGGTACGAGACTTACTTTTAAGCCAGTAGAAATATATGGACGAGTCAACGCTAGAGCAATATCGTTTTCGCAGGCACAAAATTTATCGTATTTCTCTACAAAATTGGATGGTAGAAATATAGCATCTTCAACAAAATTCCTGACCCCAATATTTGTTATTTTAATTACCTTTGAGCCACCATTATCTATAAAATCAGAACTATTAAAAGCATAACCACTAATTATCTTTGTTGCTTTACCCAACTCAACCATAGGATATTTAGTATCACGATGCACTTCCTTAACTCTGTAGCTTTCTCCAACTAATATATAATCCCGTCTTGCAACCTCTTCTTTCTTAGCAATCACAGCAAATTCTTCTTCATACTCATTAATCTCAAATTCCTTGCCTTCAATAAGCAGTTCTTTGTATTTCCGTAAAATCTCCACTATCTTTGGAATATCATTATCAGAAATCTCTTTTCTTTGTGCACCAAGATTAAACCCATCATTATCTATCCTTAGAAATAAGATTTTATCCGTTTTCTTAGCTAGCGCCTTATCGAAAAGCAAAATACTTGTCTTAACACCTGAATAAGGGTTAAATACACCTGCTGGAAGAGATATCACCGCATAGAGATAGTTATTCTCGACAAGCATCTTCCTTAAATCTTTATAGGCATTCGCAGTCTGAAATACTATTCCCTCAGGTACAATGATTCCTGCCCTGCCATTAGGACTAAGGTGCTCGGCAATATAGTCGACAAAAAGCACTTCACTTCTTTTTGCCTGAACGCTAAACCGCTTGTGTGGATTGATTCCTCCTTTTGGTGTCATAAATGGTGGATTAGCTAAAATAACATCAAAATTATCCTCCCATCGGTCCTGACTTGTTAGGGTATCATATTCATAAATTTTCGGGTCAGGAAAATTATGCAAATACATGTTAACGCGGGATAACCGTACCATATCCTGAGAAATATCATAGCCTACCAAGTTATTTGTAAGACTTGTTTTTTCATCCGCTGTTAGGGTATTCTTGCCATCTTTGTCCATATTCTCATTCAGAATATGTTTATAAGCAGAAATCAAGAAACCTGCCGTACCGCATGCAGGGTCTAATATAGCCTCATTTTTATGAGGTTCAATAATATCGACAATCATGTCGATGATATTTCTAGGTGTTCTAAACTGCCCAGCATCACCTTGTGAACCCATGATAGAGAGCAACATTTCAAATGCATTTCCCAAGTCTTCACTATTGTCATACTTAAAATCGTCAATTTCTTTAAGGAACATATTGATAGTTTCGCTATCTCGGAAAGGTATATAAGCATTTCTGAATACGTCCCTAAAAAGCTGTGGCAAATTTGGATTGTTCGGCATCGCCTCAATACCTTCACGATATAGGAATGAACGTTCTTCTCCGCTTACTTGTGACTGCATAATGTTTGACCATGCATATTTCTCATACTTCACTTTATCAGTGTTTAGAAAAAATTTCCTTACTCCACCCCATTCGCCGATAAATTCCGTATCCATATCATCCATAAATTTATAAATCATAGCTATGGTAATTTGTTCAACCTGAGATTTAGGGTCAGGAATTTTACCTACCAAAATATCCCTAAGTGTATTGATTTTTCGTTTCATATCAAAACTAAGCATTTATTGTTCTCCTTACCCTGCTAACCGGTTAATGTTTACATTATCATTAATATATTCGACAACTATATCCATATTCTTTTTGCCAAGTCGTTTCAAATCATCCATGGAATAGGAGGAACAATTGGAAAGCATTTGATAGTTTTTATCTTCAATAATTCTTCGTACCTGTTTATCGGCAATATAAGCTTCAAAGAAAGTTTTTACCTCATAATATTTGTCTGGTGATAATTCATGAGTCAGCTTAAAGCCTTCAAATTCATCATTAATAAGCTCTTTCTTACTTTTAAAGTAAGGTATTACACCAAATATTTTATCCAAAATCTCTCTTATCGTTATTTTTCTATCTATGTTAATGGAACGTCGCAGCTTACCCATATTGATATAATCGGTTGGCATATCAAATATTTTTTCCCGTATATATTTTTCAACAACAGCCACATTCCCTTTTTCATATTGGTCCCTTACAAAATCGTTATTCTTAATTTCTTCCTCAAATTTCTCATAGAGCTTCCTGTCAATTTTCATGCCAGTAAGCCCAATTTGCTCTTCATTGAAAAATTTTAACGGGTCAGGAGATACATTTTCATATATGACAGGTTTATGCTCACCACCAGCATCTTCACCATCACCATTAGGACATTTTCCATTTCTTTGAGGTAGCTTAATCACTTCATCATAATTAAACTTGTCTTCAAAATACTCGCAATTGCCAAAAAAATCAAATAGTTTAAAAGCATCCTTTTCTACCTTTGTTTTTTCTATTAATCCTGCTAAATTTTCCTTCAATTCAAAGATATACTGTCTTGTCCCCCTGCCTTTTATCTGAACAAAGTCCGTGGGCGAAAAAATCGGACGCATCAATACCACATTCAGTAAATCCTGGCAGTCATAACCTGTAGTCATCATACCAACAGTAACGCAAACCCGCGTCTTTGAACTATTATATCCTTCCACAAAGCTGGTTTTACCGCTCAGATTATTATTTTGAAAATTGATGGTATATTGTTGCGCATTAGTAATGTCTGAGGTTATCTGCATAGCAAAATCAGAGTTATATTTACCTGGAAACAGCGCATCTGCAAATTCATTAAGTATTTGCGACAACTTGGTTGCGTGATTTCTGCTGACTGCAAACAAAATGCTTTTCCCTATTTCACCCGTAATCGGGTCACGTCTTGCATTTTCCAGGAAGGTTTTACAAAACATCCTATTGGTGTTTTCCGAAAAGAACTTTTTTTCAAAGTCCTTTGCAAAAAATTGCTCTTCTTCATCCTCATCCTCATTTGCCAGAACCGCATAACCTTCATCAGAAAGAAGTTGCGTAGTAATATCCGTCCTAGCATCCACAACGATTGGATTGATTAAAAAAGGCCCATCAGGGTCATTTACCCCATCAATCAAACTATACCTAAAAGTAGGCTCTCCACTGTCACAGCCAAAGGTTTTATAAGTATCAAGAAGTTGTCGTCTTTCCCAGGCTCGCAGGTCTTTTAATTGAAAATTTTTGATGTCGACATTTTTGATATAATCCTTTGGCGTAGCGGTAAGCCCTAGTTTATAGCCCAAAAAATATTCAAATACTGCCCGGCTGTTCCCGTTAATAGAACGGTGCGCTTCATCAGAAATTATAAGGTCAAAATCTGTAGGATTAAATAGCCTTCTGTATTTATTATTATAAAGTAAAGTCTGAACAGTTGTAACTACTATCTCAGCTTTTCGCCAATCTTCAATATTCTCTTTGAATATAACCGTCTTATAATCATTTTTGAGATATTCAACAAAACTCTTTTTTGCTTGATTTTCAAGTTCCAATCTATCCACTAGAAAAAGTACCCGTTTAGTATTGCCTGTCCGTAAAAACAACTTGATAATGGCAGCAGACGTTAAAGTCTTACCTGTACCTGTTGCCATCTCAAAAAGAAACCTGGTATTCCCTTGTTTCACTGATTTCTGAAGTGACTTTATGGCGTTAATTTGATATTGCCGCAAAAATCTAAGACCGTTATCATAAATGAAATCGCTTCTATGCGTTTCATCCATATATCTCGGGTCTTCTTCATATCTCGGCATTTGAGTTAGTGCAATATAGTTTTTCCCTATCACTTCATTATAGAGTCTTGATGAATCTGTGGAAAAAGCTCTGCTATCCTTTAGGGATTCATAACTTGGAAAAGCTGTAATAATCTGTGGATTACCTTTTTCTATATTCCAGAAATAATGGATGTTTCCATTAGATAAAATGATATGTTTTACGTATAAAGATTTTGCATACTGTCGAGCCTGTTCTTTCCCTATAAGTGGGTTCTTATCTTCCGATTTCGCTTCAAGGACAATAAAAGGCTTACCATTTTCATCAAGTAGAAGAAAGTCAACAAAACCATTCTTGGTTCTGTCAAAATCCTCACCCAAATCATTGACCTGTTTTATTGTCATCTTAACATTTAGTTCCACTGCAACATTGGCAGGCTTGTTACCTACGTCAAAAAACAGCCAACCAGCTTCTTTCAGCATTTCATTTATTTTCAATCTTGCTTTTGCTTCTTTTTGACTCATTTTCATCACGCTCACAGTCAATAATTTACTAAATTGACAAAATAAGTTTGAGCTCATATTGCTAGTTTGAAAAAAGTATATATTACTCCAAATTTCATTCTACACCTATTACTAATAGTCTGACCAGTAATTTTATAAGAAAGCAA
This sequence comes from uncultured Pelosinus sp., assembly GCA_963526485.1. Taxonomy (GTDB): domain Bacteria; phylum Bacillota; class Negativicutes; order DSM-13327; family DSM-13327; genus Pelosinus. The sequence goes on along the minus strand of CAURNS010000004.1, from coordinate 61,117 downwards.
GAGTTCAATAAAATGCCCCTGCTTTCCTTAACTTGTTCTACAGACTGTTCAATATAGTTGTTATTGATTGAATTAGCTTTCATTTAGCAAAATATCCTGGCAAGCAATTACTGTATTACCAAAGAGAATTTAGCAACTATGCATTCTCCTTATCATTACAAATAAACCGCCCAGTTTGTGTAAACCAAAAATTGCATGGGCATCACAACTAGAATGCCAAAATCGCTGCTCAACAGAACCAACGTACTGATGAATATTTTCCCATCATTACACTGGATTCTTTCTGTATATTCCGGTACTGCCGTTTTCACATCCAAATGAATTTCCTTCAGTCCCTCTAATTCACCCTCCGTTTCAATAATCATCACATATCCGCCATCACCACAATCTACATCTCTATCATCGCCATATTCCGTATCCAATACAGTAACAACGTTCACCACTACATCAATTATCTCTTGTGGTAAATTAAGACCAATACTCTCTCTGACATGAGCTATTTTCTTCATTTTCATCCCACCTTTTCTCCTTTTTTATGTTAAAAGACATCAAGACAATAAAATAAGACCAATCTGTCCCCTCACAAGAGCAGCTTGGTCTTATTTCTGAAATCCTTACAATTATTATTGTCTTTAATTAAAACTCAGTCTTAAACAATTAATCAACCCATCTATTCAAAACAAATTTCCCAGGATAAATCCCCCAACCTTTTCTGTCGGGCGTTGTGCCTTGAATCTCCAAGATTAGTTTTCCACTCTCAACCTTGATACTGCCGCTTCCCTGGTTCTTCCAGTTGTCTTGATAACTGAACGTTCCTGTATTAGCGTCTGTCAAACTGACTTTTGCAGTCGCCTTTGCTCTATTTGCAGTACCTTCACCAGCCATCGACAAATCCAGCACCATCTCATTACCGCTTGTGTTTATCATTGCGGCAATGCTGTTTTTGCCCTTGTCCGGTATTTCAGACATTCCGTTCCATTTACCTCTGAGACTGGCCTTAGATATATCATTTTCCGGAGCATTAGGAGCAGTTTCCTTTTCCGCAGGCTTAGCCGCTACAGTCTGTACATTAGAAACAATTTTAATTGTTTTAAAATTTTCGTCACACAGTTGAACCTCTACTTTTTCTCCATTTAATACTTCCTGTGATAGGCTATCCGCCATTTCAACAAAAGCTGGAGCAGTCTTTTCAATTTCTGGCGCAGTTACTTTTAAAGCAATTCTAAAAATATATCCTGTCCCCGCTTTATCAAGTTCAAGTTTGCTTTTGTGAAACCACGGCTCTTTATCGAAGAAATTAACAATGCTTTTCGCTTCCGCTGCTGAAACATTAGTCGTATATGTTAGTGTGCTCCCATTTTTCAAAGTCAATTCCCTGCTATTTCCACCACAACCGCTAATAATCATTACGATAAGAACCATAGCCACCAATAATGAAAATCTGCAATATCTACTTAAATAATTTCTCATAACCGCGCCTCCTAAATACTAATAAATCTAAAATAGAGCGTATTACGCGCCCTCACAATCGTGTTCTACTTTCACTTTACATTCAGCTATTGGCCTATTTTGTTGGCTGAAGCTTGCTTCCGTTCATCCAGCCATCTATTCATACGTTTTACAATAAAGATGCTTGCCGCAAGAGCAAGCAAACCGTTTGGTCTGGCACCAAGCAAACCTATACCTGCAAGTATTCCCCACAGTACAAAAACCGACAACAAAAACACCACTATCGTTAATAATACCTTTTTCATTCTGACTACTCCTCTCGCATATGTATGGTAACTCCAACTTAGGACATATCAGGTAACATTTTTGCGGAATTCATACAATAATTTAATAATTTCGTAGAAGTTCTTTTGAGAAAGGTCTTTCATTTCAACAAAATTCATGCCCAATATAATATCAGATTTTTGGTTAAGCATCTTAATTCTAAAACTATCTTTTCGCGGCGCTACAAGCATATCTTTAAACAGAATAATTCCTCTGTGGCCCTGAAATTGGTTCATCTCATCCGTATCAGCAAAGATACCGTCACGAGTTACTAAAAAGCCTTTATAACCCTTTTTGAAGGTAGTATCATCGTGATTATATAGAACGATATCTTCTGCTTTTAATTGAACACTGTACTTTTGGCTAAACTCCTGCATAAATTTTTCAAGTCTTTCATGCGTATCCGGTCCATTCACATAGGGGATAGACTTTTTAATTTCCCGAATCCTACTTTCTAGTTCATTTTTAGCCGCAAAATATTCTTCACTATTCCGAGCGATTCTAGGGCTGACTTGCTCTCCCTCTTTTTCTTTTTCCAATTCTATAATTGCCTGCATTGATTCTTGCTTCTGGTATTGCCCGTCCGTCAAGAAAGTATTGCCACCACATATCGGACATTTCGTTGATTTAAATAGAAGATAATAAGCTGGATAAATCCAAAAGCCCCACCCAATGGTACAAATTGTAATAAGGATAAACCAGATAAAGCTAAATTTACGAGATGGATTAACTTGTTTGTCACAATGTTTACAGAATTTCATGCGTATTAACTCCCTATTATTTAGTCGTTTAAAGAAACCGATAATATTCTTGTAATCCCCCTTCTTATACATTGTAGAATTGGATTGTTTATACTTTTTGAATACTATAGTCTGTAGAACAATAGTATTCATTACCGTATAGTGGTCTTATTATGATAGATAAAATATTTGGTCAAATCCTGAAAAAGTTAAGAACTGAACGTGACATCAGCCAGGAGGATTTTGCAGCCGACGCCGGATTACACCGCACATACATCAGTCAACTTGAACGTGGCCTTAAAAGCCCCTCCTTACGCACCATTGAAAAGATTTGTGACGTATTGAATATCAGCATGGTTCAACTGATGCAGTGTATCGAAGACACCAGAAAGCAATAGGAAACATCTGGATGTCTTCGTTGTTCTTTTCTTTTTTTGAATACTTTTGAATACTATAGTATTCTTTATTTTACATAAAAATCCTCCCTTTTTGACAAAACATTCATTAAAATAACTGCTAGCCTGCAGCAGTATTGCGACTACATTGATAAGACAAAATGCCCTGCGGTATTTTTATACACCGCAGGGCATCTTTCATTAAAATTCAATATTATCTTATCAATCTGCCGTCCTTCCTTCAATGTGATTTTTTCAATCACCATATGGAGGAGGCTTTTCTTTTGTTCAAAGGACGCCGTATCAAGTAATTCGTCAAGGTTCATCAGTAAATCATGTACTGTCTCCTGTGATATTTTTGTAGTCATATTACCGCCTAGTTCATACATAATCTCCGAATTTCTAGCGTGAAGTGCATCTTCTTCCGCTGTTAATTCATCCATACGAGTAATCAAGGCATCCTTGTCCATAGCGTCCATCTCATATATATCCATGATTTTTTTCTTTTTATCCACCAACTGCTGCAATTTACTCTCAATTAGTTTTAACTCCTGTTGTAGAGGGTCAACCCCTTCCTCCCGTTTGCTATTGATTGCCACTACAATATCCTTCAGGATTGCAGGCTGATTTAATACTTCTCTGATGCGATTTAAAACATACTGTTCGCCATAGTCAGCTTGAATGGAATTTGCCTTGCACACCGAGCTGCCTTTAGTCCTAAACTGGCCGCAGGAATAATAGCGTCTAACAACCTTTGTACCGTCTTTTAAGTAATTAACTGTGCGTGACGCCACCATCGGCGAATTACACTGTGGACATCGGATAAGGCCCGTTAAAAGGTTCATGCTGTCATACACCCTTGGACTGACTTTTGACTTTTGCTGAAATAATGTCTGCACTCTGTCCCACAGTTCCTTACCGATGATAGCCTCATGCTTACCTTCTACTAAAATCGGATTGGAATTCTTACCTCGCCGTCGCTTTTCACTCCATCCTTCGAATCTATTGTAGCGAATAGTGCCGATGTATATGGGATTAATGAGGATTTGCCTGATGGAATCACTGGCAAAAGTATTATCTTTCTTGGTTTTGTATCCCTTACGATTCAGTTCATTAGCAATAGCCCGAAACCCTTTCCCTGCTGCATACATTTCAAAAATCTTTTTCACTACGATTACTTCTTCAGGTACAATAACAAGTTTCGTTTTCTTGTTCCTCCGGTCGCTTCCGTCAAGTTCCACAGTAGTATAACCCAAGCAACTTCCACCGTTGTGCAATCCCATCCTTGCTCGTTGCTTCATGCCTAGCTTGACGTTCTCCACGATGGTGTTACGCTCCAGTTCGCCGACAGCGCCCATCATTTGCAGGGCAAACCGTCCCATGGGCGTCTCAGTCTCGAATTTTTCCGAATATGAGCGAAAATAGATATTGTTCTTGTTGAGTCCTTCTACGATTTCCAGCAAATCTTTCGTCTTTCTGGACATACGATTAATTTTCCAAACGATAACCTCGTCAAATACTCCATTGTCCGCATCCCGCAATAGTCGTTTAAGTTCATGCCGCTTGGTCATCTCCTTACCGCTCACGCCACGGTCAACATATTCACCTACAACCACCTTACCATTCTGTTGACTATACTCCCTTAAAGTATCAAGTTGAGCATCAATAGAATATCCATGCTCAGCCTGTTCTTCCGTCGATACCCTAGCATAGATGGCCACCCGACACGCCTTTCTTTGTTCTACGTTTAGCATTTTAAACTATCACCCCGCTTTAATATTGTTGGTCAACCATTTCCTACCTGCAATGGCAGTCTCAACACCATCGCTTCACCATCTTGAGTCGGTAACGGAAATTTGAATTCAATCTCTTTAACTTTCCGGTTTTCATCAACTATTACTTTATCAATCAAAGCACGCATTAACTGACATATCTCCTTCGTATCCGCATTTTTGATAACTTGTCGGAATGCTATAAAGTAAAGTACATAGTAGACCTCTTTGTCTAGTTTTAACTGGCTCACCCATTCAGGCATAATTTCAGCATAGGATTCCGACAGGCCAATACCAGTAAGAGTCTGTTCACCTTTCTGCAATACTCCAATCGAGCCGTGTGCTGTTAATGAAAAATCATTCCTGTCTGTTTCTGCTGCTAGAGTCTGACGCAATCTCTCCAGCTTTCTTTCCAGATGTTCCGCTAAAGGTTTAGAAATCTGTTTGCTTACCTTCAAATTATTAATATCACCAAAGGTTTTGATAATGTGCATGTTTCTTCACTCCCTCATTTTGTTTAGCAATGCTATTGCTAACATATCAAGGGAATAATATATATTTGAAAATTCGGTTATTTCGGCAACTTATGGTTTTGGATAATTGTCTTAATCCCTAGATTACTTGGTTCCCAAAGTTCTAAAGAGCTTTTCTGAAATTTAAATTTTATAAGATTGCGCCTATAATTGTCTAACATCAGAGGCTAAGCCAGTGTATTCTTTAAAAAATACCGTGATTTATTGGTAGTACGGAACTACGTACCAATCCTAAGTCCAACAAAAACAAGCTATACATGAAAAGTACCAAAGTACGTATTCATATCAAAAATATTTATGAATGTTATAATTTTTTTTCCATCCCCTTTTAAAAATTCATCTGCACTTACGCACTTTTCCCTGAAATTCATGCCTTTGTCCTCTCCATACTCTGCACTTAGTCTGAACTTCTAAGCTAAAATCTTTCCCTGTACATCTACTTGATTGGCAAATTTTTTAAGTTGTAAACGCTTAAGATAACGAACACCACTGCTTTGTTGCATATCATAAGGAAATTCCAGCTTTCTACAATTTTCTTGGAACCTTTTCCAAAATTCTTGTTGTGGCATTTTCCCGCTATCTTCTAAACCATTTTTTATGCACCAAACTTGATATCCTTGCTTTACGCTAGCTTTAGTAACCCGATGTCCTTCACCTGCCAGTTCAATCATTTCTTTCATATAATCAAGCATTGGGTTTTGTTCCCGCCAATAACTATTCAACACACTGTCAACAACCTTCGATTGGGTAAATTCATACTCATTTTGTCTTAGCCGTTTCAAACCTTCCAAAGCCCAATTTAAAATACCTGGCAGTTCTGCTTGTAATTTTTCTTTTAAATGTTTATCCGCAGCTTTGCCCTCAAAACGCTTATTGAATGGCAGGATAAAAATACGGCGGTACAAACCATAACTTTGGTCAGGACTACAAGGCAAATTATTCACAGCAAAAACCATTTTACAAATTGGTGAAATGCTGATTGGGTCTTGATACTTTCTTTCCACAGTAATCCTATCGCCGGATGATATGGCCTTTAAAAATTGACTATTAAACTTTTTTGCCCCTCATTTTCAGTAGTAATATTTACCGTTTTACCAATCAGAACAGCCCTATTAAAAGAATCGTCAAGGTCTTGCAATGTTAAATTTGATATATTGTCTCGTCCAACAAGCATTGTTATAATTTCAAGCAATACAGATTTTCCGTTTGAGCCTTCTCCATAAAAGAAAAATACTTTATGAATAATTGTAAAAGCAGTAAGTAGATACCCTATTATTTCCTGCAACACTGCAATCCGTTCGGCATCACCTTCCATAATTTCTTCAATAAACTTTATAAATTGATTGCACTTGGCATTGTGGTCATAAATTATTGGCGTTTGTATTGTTGAATAGTACGTTGGGTCATGAGCATGCAACAAAAAATTTTCCAAGTTAAACATACCATTTTCCAAGTTTATGAAAATTCTGCTCACATTCATTTCTTTAACGCTAGGTACTGCTAGTTTAAGTATTTCAACTGCTTCCTCGCCCATTTTAGGAGTATAAATATTTTCTTTTACATTTTGAACTTCTTCCCATATTTTTCTTTTTAATTCTTGCACAGTAATTGGACTCCACACACCCTCGGCATATTTATAAAACATATTCCCTTCACAAATGACCAGTTGGCAGCACTTCATTAAATATTTTGCAAATACATTGGGATTAAACTGTGCTTTATTACTTTTTTTGCTCCAAATTAATCCCATCTCTTGCAATACTTCATCTTGCCATATTTTTTTTATAAATATAGCTGGACTTGCTGCATTTGTATCATCTTTTTCATCATATCCATATTCAGCTAACTTTTCATACGTAATAGGCCCTGTTCTTTGCCGATATGATGCCAGAACCTGCTCAAACAAACGATTAGTCTCATCTTCGCAATAGCCGGGATAACGACAGCTTAACTCATGAAATGCCGCTCTCCCCGCTTCTCCAAAATAAGCAAGCGTGTTACCTGCGCCAAGCCATAAATGATAGGTCTGCTCTTCTGGATTATCTAACATCCAACGAAGAAACATACTTTTCCAATATGGATATTGGTACTTACTCCTCTTATACTTTTTAACTGATTTCAATACTGGTTTTACAGTTACTACTCGGCTATTTAAATTTTGCAACAAGTACCCTCCTCACTTTACGATAACTATCCGCTAAAACGAATGTATCGTTCTTTTCATATCAAACACTGACATATACGCTACGTAACCCCTACCTAAAAATGACTTAGGCCATGCATCATATACATGGCCTGTGTTTTAACTCTGCTGTTTTCAAATCACCAAACAAGATAATTTTTATTGTCCAAAAATACAATCTTCTATTTTATCTATAAAAGATTGCAACTCTTCCTCGCCAGATGCAATTTTACTAAAATCACTGTTAATCTGCTCGAATTCTTTGAGAATGTTCCTAACGTACGCCACATAATCATTGGCTAATGCCGTGGCTCTAGTAATCTTCCAACGCCCTTGTTGCACAGCAAGAGCTGCTTTATAAATATCATTATAGATTTCATTTTTATCGTCTTCCATCCAAGCCACAAACCCCGGATTATAGGTAAACAGAGCATTGTTCGATTCTTTAGGTACGGAAGTGACTTTGTCTTCTTTCATTTTGTACGGCGACCTGATAAGCATAAAAATCCCCCTTTATATTTTTCCATTTTTCCCTACACCATGATTTTTATTATTTAATATCCACTCTTCTCTGCCGTCAAAGATACACTACATAACCTCTACCTTGAACAACTTTTAGTTGTACATCCATCTGTACAACCTGGATTCAAATTGTGTCTTTTTGCTTTTCAATAAAATCAGCTAATGCTATATTGACCATTTCGGTCAAACCGAAGCCTTGCTGTCGTAACGCTTGCACTTCATCAAAAATCGAATTTTCCAAGTAAAGAGTAACCCTTTTGTGGCACTCGTCAAATCGACCTTGATGTCGCTTACGCAAAAGTATTTGTTTCTGCACTATAATCTCCCCCTTTTCACCATAATTTTTTAAGCTTGCTGTCTTAGTCCTTTTCATTTACGCCACCAAAAAAGCGACTTCATCCATAGAACGTAGAGGTTACGAAACGGTATATCTTATTGTTGTCATTTTTTTGTTAATTTTTTTGTTAATGAAGAAAAACGTATAAAAATACAACGCCTTTATCAACGGCTAATCTCCTATGGCAAAATTATAGCCAACTCTTCCACTAGCAATTGGGCACCTGTTTTTGACCAGTAAAATGGCTTGCCGCCTGCACTCTTTTACTACTTAAGTATGGTTATCCAATCCCTTTTGACTGTTATTGAAAAAAAGCTACGACATCCGTTAGGACTTTGTCAGCTAAACATTCCCATTTAAGGTCATAAGGATAGCCACATTTGATAGTAAAGGTATAAAGAAAAGCTCAATCCCCGTTTGTGGAGATTGAGCTTTCATATCGTTGGTAAACTATTATTTGTTGCATTCTTCTATTTTCTTCACTATTTTCATCGTCGCATTACCTGAAAATTTATAGGTCATAGCAGACGTTACAAACTCTGCCGATACACTCTTCGGCATGTCTTTCTGTTTATATGTTTGATAGCCAAACGGCTCAATCGCCGTTTTTACCATGCGTCCCAATGCTTGTTTAGTAAAACTATCCGTCAAATCAAAAGTAGGAGCTGCATGACTTCTATAGTATTCTTCAACTTCACGCACACATACAGCCAAAGCAGGTTTCCCCGCCTCCGTTGCCTCAACCATGGCTATAATGTTTTCATCTCTCGACAGGATGTTGTCAAAAATATACACCGCCTCGGCATTGCCATCAAATTTTTTGCAGTTTGCATTTTGTTCAATGAAATCCTGAAATGTAGCTTTCATTACAACCGCCTCCAAACATAACTTTTTACATATGTATTTTAACATATGTAAAAAGTTATTGCAACCCCCTCTCTTCTATTTGTTATAAGGTCAGCCTTGCTATAAAAAACTGCGGGGCTATGAGGGCAGTATTTTCCAAGTGCTAAAACATTAAGAGCTTCTTAACAACTTTTAAATTATTAGGGCAATCAGGGCAGTTACCTCTACAAAGCACTAGGAACACAAAAAAACGCCCTCAATTCTTGTAAAATCAAGAATTGAGGGCATCTTTCGCAGTTAAAGATGATACGGTTCTCCCCGATTAATCTTAAATGCCCGATACACCTGCTCTACAAGCAGCAGCCGTATCATTTGGTGTGTAAATGTCATCTTAGAAAAGGATAAGCGTTCATTTGCGCTTTTTAATAGTTCCGGAGATAAGCCAAAGGCACCACCAATGGCAAAGGTAATGTCGCTCTTACCGTTAAGACCGAGACTATGGATTTTTTTGGCAAGCTGCTCTGATGATGCTTGTGTACCGACGACATCAAGGACAACTAGGTGAGTGCCATCTTTAACATGCTTGATCATACGTTCCCCTTCTTTGGTCAGCACTTTCACTTTTTCTGCATCAGAGGGGTTTTCAGGCATACGTTCTTCGTCAACTTCTATGATGGTTAGACGGCAATAAGGTGTAAGACGTTTAACAAATTCAGCAATGCCCATCGTCAGATATTTTTCTTTAATCCTGCCAACAGCTACTATTGTAATTTTCATCTATTGCTGAGTCGGCATTTCTTCTAAAATCACGTTCACATCCTGTGGGTTCCCTTTGCGAAGAATGTGAACACTAATAGTGCTGCCTACCGCTTGTCCATCTACAATTCCTCTTAGATCTGCAACACTATTCACTTCCGTATCAGCAATCTTCAAAATAACATCGCCTTCCTTAAGTCCTGCTTTATCTGCCGGACCGCCTTTGGCTATTTGAAGCAAGTAAACACCTTTGTCAATGGTAAGCTCATACCCATAGGAAGCAGCTGTATTGCGGTCTAATATACCGACTCCCAGATAGGCTCTCACCACACGTCCCTTCTCAATCAGAGATTGTAAAATAGGTCTGGCAGTATTGATCGGAATTGAAAAGCCAATCCCCTCTACACCTGCAACCGATATCTTAGCACTGTTAATCCCAATCACTACACCGTCAGCATTTACCAATGCTCCTCCTGAGTTCCCTGGATTAATAGCAGCATCCGTTTGAATTAACTTAAATTTGCGTTCCCCAATTTCAATCGAACGATTTAAGGCGCTAATAACGCCAGCAGTCACACTTCCCTTAAACTCCAGCCCCAGAGGATTGCCAATTGCAAGTGCTGGTTCACCAACCAATAAGCTGTCTGAATCACCAAAAGAAGCCGCGGGCAAACCAGTAGCATCAACTTTTACTACTGCTAAGTCAGTAGCTGGATCAGCACCTAATACCCGTCCGGTTAACACCCGGCCATCGGATAAGGATACTGTAATTTCCTGTGCATTTTCTACTACATGATTATTCGTGGCAATATATCCATTGGCATCAAAGATTACTCCTGAGCCTACCCCTTGTTCCACAAGTTCCTTGCGATTAAAAGAGTTTCGGGCATATGCCTTATTCGTAATCCCCACGACTGCTGGACCAACAGTTTGTGCGGCCTTCACCAAAGGGGTATTGCGAGCTTCTGACACTTGAGCTTGAGCCGCAGGTTCCTGCAATAAACTTTGTATCTGCGTTGTATTTTGCGGTGTGGTTTTTGATATAAATCTACCACCATAGCCTAATACTAAACCGCCGCCAATTAATGCTCCAATCACAGCAATTAAAAATACATGTCCAATTTTTTTATTCATCATCCCAGCCTCCTTAGAAACTACTCACAGTACGATCAGGATAGGTAACATGCAATGCAATTTCTGAACCAAGCTTGCAGCCCTGCTCTTCTAATATAGCACTCACAGTGCTCTTTGCCAATTCAGGATTATTATTTTCCTTACTCATATGAGCTAAAAATACCTGCATGCTAGGTTTTCTCTCTAACCTAGCCAATGTCCAAGCAGCATCTACATTGGATAAATGCCCACGATTGCTCTTAATCCGGCGCTTTAAATGCCAGGGATAAGCTCCCTTTTCGAGCATTTCCAAATCATGATTACATTCTAATACCAATACATCACTTAAAGCAATAGCTTCTTTCACGGCCTCGGTGACAAACCCAATATCCGTGACCACACTGCATTTACTGCTGCCATTATAAAAGCGAAAGCCTACAGGATCAGCCGCATCATGAGATATACTAAAAGGTTCCACCTGTACTTGGCCGATCATGAGACTGCTCGTTAACCTTTTGCAGCAATTATCAGGTATTACACTCCGGCAGTACATAGCATGCCACGTGTCTGAACTGGCATATATGGGCACATTATATTTTTTTGTCATCGTAGGCAGTCCACTGACATGGTCCCTGTGCTCATGGGTGATAAACACACCATTAAGTTCTTCTATATCGGTACCCAAAGCAGCCAGGCTATTTTTAATACGCCTTGTGCTAATCCCTGCATCCACCAGTATTTTCGTATGCTTAAAATCTAAAAAAATAGCATTTCCTGTACTGCCGCTCGCTAAAACATGAACTTGCATAATTTCTCCTTTAGTAATCTATTTGTGAATCCTAGTACTTGTAAATCAGCATTAAAAACTATATAGTATTATATCAGAAAACATCTTATTGTTTAAACCTTTAATTATATATAAAGAAGGATTCATATCATGAGTGAGCAATATAAAGCTGTAAAACAGCTAATTGAAGAGTTGTCAGCCTTACGGCTGCAGCTGACAGACTGGAAGACTGCCCAGACTTCCTCTTGCCCCACCCTTGTTTTGGATGAATTTCAGCTTGATTTGTCTCGCCCAAATCACAAGCGACTTTGTCCGCAGGAGGGAGAATTTAAATCCTTAGTAGAAAACTCGCCTGATGCTATTATTCGTTTTGACAAGAAACTACGATTTTTATATGCAAATGTAATTGCTCTTGAAATAATTGGTATCCCGATTACAATCTGTTTGGGAAAAACAGTCTCAGAGCTGAATTTAAACATCAATGACTATAATATATGGAAATCACAGGTTGCCAGAATGTTTAGAACGAGGCAGCAGACCGCATTTGAATCACAATTTACCAATTACAAAGGAGATCACTATTATTATCATGCCCGTCTTGTTCCTGAATTCTCGAAAGATGGAACCGTAATATCTGTTTTATGCACGCTTCGTAATATTGGTGAACTAAAAAAAATTGAATTGGATTTACGCGCCAGTGAAGAACGCAATCAGAAATTTTTATCATCTTTACCGGATTTTTTATTTTATCTTACCAATGAAGGTGTCTATTTAGATTACCATGTGACCAACCCTCTTCTATTATACAAACCTCATAGCAACCGTATCGGCAAACATGTCTCAGAAGTCCTGCCTGCTTTGCAAGCCCAACAAGTTATGGAGAAAATCAAGCAAACAATCATCAGTGGTAAAATGCAAATTTTAGAATATCAGCTGCCGATTAATGATTCCATCTGTTTTCTCGAAGGTCGTGTCATTACATACAATGATGACAGTGTATTATTTATCGTCAGAGACGTCACGGAACTCAAGCATTTAAAACAGGAACTTACTCGTCTCGACCAGCTGAATCTGGTTGGAAAAATGGCCGCTGCTATTGGTCATGAAGTCAGAAACCCAATGACCACGGTGCGGGGCTTCTTACAATTTCTTGCTGGGAAAGAAGCATGCACCACTTTCAAGGAATACTTTGACCTTATGATTGAAGAATTAGACAGGGCCAATTCTATCATTAATGATTTTTTATCCCTGGCGAAAAATAAAGAAGTAAAATTAAAATCCCAAAATCTAAATGCCATTATTAAAACGATTGCTCCATTACTGCATTCTAATGCTATTATTGCGAATAAATCCCTTCATCTAGACTTAAACATCCTTCCTGACCTATTCCTTGACTCCCAGGAAATTCGTCAGCTTATCCTGAATTTAGTTCATAATAGCCTGGATTCCATGCCACCCCATACCAACATAACAATTAAATCCTTTATGGAGAACGAACAAGTAGTATTAGCAGTTCAAGATGAAGGTACAGGTATTCCCCCTGAATGTATCGAAAAGCTGGGGACGCCTTTCTTTACAACCAAAGAAAAGGGAACCGGGCTGGGCCTAGCTGTCTGCTATAGCATTGCAGACAGACATAAGGCAACGATTGAATTTGACACGGGTCCCCATGGCACTACCTTCTTTATAAAATTCAATTTGTAATTACTTATACTGCGGTGGTAATGCATTCATTACTGCCGTTTTTATATTTTCCGGCAGTGCCCCTGCCAATATCTCAATAATTTCATGTAAGCGCTGTACCGATTTTGCCTCAAAGCGCAACGTAAACAACGGTTCTGTTACCGAAGCACGAACCATACCCCAGCCGTCAGGAAACTCAATACGTACACCGTCAATTCGATTTGGCTGGTACTGTGCCAGATTTTGTGCCACCTTATCTAATACAGCTTCTTTATCATTGCCTTTATAGGTTATGCGGATATCAGGAGTTAAAATATAATTTGGTATTTGATCTACAAGTACAGCTAAGGAACCGTGAGCCGCAACAAATTCACATACTTTTAGACCAGCAAACATCCCATCATCGTAGCCAAGTTCACGGAAAAAGAAATGACCACTGATTTCACCGGCAAACAATGCTTTTTCTGCTAAAAAAGCTGCTTTGCTAAAAGTATGTCCCGCCCTTGCCATAACCGGTTTTCCGCCTGCCTTCAAAATTTCTTCTGGTGCAACCATAGAACATTTTGCATCATAAATAATAGTACCTGGTTGTTTTTCAAGATAATACTGGGCAATGAGTACAATAATATCATCATTATCAACAGGACGACCGTTTTCATCAACAAAAGCTACGCGATCTCCATCACCATCAAAGGCTACACCTAAATTGGCATGGCTTTCCCGCACTTTTTCACCCAGCCCTTTTATATTCTCAGCTAAAGCTGGATTAGGCGAACGATTGGGAAAATTTCCATCAGGCTCACAATACAGTTCAATTACGTCATAGCCTAGCCGCTTAAATAAGGCCGGGGCTATTTGAGACGTGGCTCCATTCCCCGCATCAACGACGACTCGCAGCTTACTTTTCTGTGCCAATGCAGCTGTAGCTGCTATGTATTCTTCCACAATCGGCAAAGTTACCCTGGTACCCTCCCCCAGCACACTGATTCCATCCTCTACCATTTGTTTAATGGCTAGGATATCCTCCTCTGTCACAGGCCGATCGCCAAATACTAATTTAAAACCATTATAGGGAGCAGGATTATGAGAGGCCGTAACCATAACACCGCCAAAGGCTTTCGTCACTTTTAATGCATAATAAAATACGGGCGTAGCCACAGTTCCAATATCAATAACTTCACAGCCTGATTGAACGAGAGCCTTAATCATAATACTTTTCAAAACTGGCGTAGATAAACGAATATCACCACCTACTACCACCTTTTGCCCCATCAGTTTAACGCCCACTGCCTGGCCAATTTTGTGTGCTATCTCCTCTGTAAGTTCAGTACCGGCCACTCCTCTAATATCGCATGCATGGAAAATTTTCATAAAATAACCTAGTCTCCCTTCCTAATACTTGTTATGGCTATTGTAGCACCTATAAGGATGTAAGTACAATCAACTGTCACTCTTTGCTATTTTTAACATAAGATATACAAAAATATTTACAAAGTTAAAAAATTCTGGGGGGGAATCGAATTGGCCAGTCCTGAAAAAATGATCAAAATGTTACTGGAAGAAATTCATCAAATTGCAGCACCCTTGGCTACCATTGTACAAAATCAACAAATACTCATTATTCAAAACAAGCAAGTTATTGAATTATTAGAACAAATCCGCGTTTCTCTGGCAGAAGAAACCAGAGAAACCGAAGAAGCCGACAACGAAGACGACAATCAGTAATCATACTATTTCTGCGTTATGATTAAAAAAAGTAGTAAGAGATATAGCTTAGATATCTCTTACTACTTTTTTTCTTTTGTATTCATCTGCGTCATAGCCCATTGTTGCCAAGCATGTTCAAAGTCAGGATAATCTAAGCCAATACTCTTATTAATGGCTTTTTCTAAGCTGTCTCCTGACTTCAGATCGGTAATTACCTCCAGCAGTTTATCTTCGCCATATACCTCGGCAATATAACGTACAGCCGCTAATGATTCACGGTATGCCAATGCCTGATTAGGCAAGTCATCAAACTGCTTGTCTAACTGTTCCATGGTGTACATGTTGCTATCCAGTCTGTTGCCTGCAGTGATCCACTCATAATGATTTACACGATATTCCACATATTGGGCTAATCCTTCTGTAAACCAGCGAGGATAATTTCCATTTGTCATATAATCAAAGACCAAATGAGTATATTCGTGTACCATCGGACCTGAGTGAATAAATTCCTCTATTGAATCTCCTCCATTTAGCCATACATGAGGCGATAACAATTGAATCGTCCCCCCCCAATACACTCCCATAGCACTTTCATTACCAGACCAGCCAAAGGCCTGGCGCAATTCGTTTTTGTTCGGGTGTATGAGAATTAAGGTTTTACCTTTAGGAACATACTGCAAAGCTCCAGTGACTGGCTGATAGGCAGCTTCAGCTGCTTGCCCTATCATACTTACCATATCGGCATCAGCCTCAGTATATTTAATAATAAAATGTTCTGTCTCATAAGCTGCCATATCACGCGTTTCATAATTAACTTTTATCTGTACGGCCTGACGTACTAAAGGATAAATCCATTGACGTGTTCTTGACGGCGCCATGAAAGCCAACAGCAAGATACATGCTAATCCTAGAACTGTCAGTAAGGCAGCATTATCACCGATTACTACTCTACGCATAAGGCATCCCCCTCTCTAGAAAGAGCTAAGATGCTATTATAACATAGACTTATGATAGGTTCTATCGGTATTTTATGTAAACTAACTTACGATAGTAACACCTTTACTCGTCCCCAAGCGCGTAGCACCAGCTGCAACCATAGCGACAGCTTCCTCTAAAGTACGGATACCACCTGATGCCTTGATGCCAATCCGCTCTCCTACAATCGACTTAAATAATTGTATGTCGGCTACAGTAGCACCGCTGGAGGCAAAGCCCGTTGATGTTTTTATATACTGCGCGCCGCTTTCTAATACAATATGACATACTTTCTTTTTTTCTTCCTCTGTCAATAAGGCTGTTTCCACAATTACTTTTACGGGGCGGCCTTGTGCTTCAATCAGGACCTGCTGTATATCATATAATATGCCCTCCCAAAGCCCCAACTTTAGCGCACCAACATTAATAACCATATCTAATTCATCGACACCATGCAACACCGCTTGCTTTGCCTCAAAAGCCTTTACAATCGTCAAATTGGCTCCTAAAGGAAATCCAATAACCGTAGCCACTTTAACTCCTGTTCCCGCTAATAAACTTACTGCCAAATCTACATAACAAGGATTAATGCATACGGCAGCAAATTTATGTGTTACTGCTTCACTACACAGACAGCGGATATCATGAGGAGTTGCCTCTGGTTTTAAAAGAGTATGATCAATATACTTTGCCAAATCCATTCTCATTTCCCCCTTACATACTTAATACTATCCTCTTCCTCTACTTATGTAATAATTCGGAATCTATGGCTAAATCCCTCTTGCTGCTTATAACAAATCCTATTTGATTCTCAAAGCAAAAAAAGACTTGGTCGCCACCAAGTCTTCACACTTTGCTGTTTAATTGACTTCCTTACATTGGCAATTAGGACAGATTCCATGAAAATAGAACTGTTGTCCCATGATTTGATATTTCGTACCCTCTGCTACTTGCTTTACAAAAGCATCGATATTAATATCAATATCATGGGCATCCTCAACCTGCCCACATTGGATGCATCTTACATGGGGATGATTCGTGGTAACAGCGTCATAGCGGAAACTATCTTCACCAGCATTCAATACTTGTACCAAACCAATTTCTTTAAGAATTTCCATCGTCTTATAAACAGTAGCTAAACTCATCGTTGGGTACATTGCCTGCAGCTCATTAAAAATCATTTCTGCATTAGGATGAGACTTAGTAGAAGATAACATATTATAAATAGCTAGCCGTTGGGGGGTAACCTTAAATCCTCGATCTCTCAGCAAAGAAGTTATACAAATTTCCATACATTCACCACCTATCTTTATTCTTTTTTTCTTAAGGGAAAATAATTATTGAATAGTTATGCCTTCATTCTAATATATATTAAAAACTATTGTCAAGAGAAAAATTCCCTATCTTCTCACAATGTATATACAGCAAGAACTCCTATGATAAATCATAGGAGTTCTTGCTGTATATACTAAGGTTATTGCATTTGATTACTAAATTTACTTTGTGCTTTGGTTATCTGCTGTGTGCTGGCATTTTCCACATTATAAAAACCCTTTTGCTGCATAACATCAAAAACTTGCTTTTGCTGATTAAAAACATCGCCGAGAACGGTCATATAATCCCGGCGAAGTTGTTCATTGGCAGCTTCAAGGATGTATGAATTAATAGATTCGGCAAGATGTTTACATTCATTTAACGCTAATTGCAATATATCCTGATCAGCAAACTGCGCACCTTGGCCTGTAGGCTGTCCTTGTTGTTGCTGATTTTGTTGGTTCCGTTGATTCTGTTGATTTTGTTGATTTTGTTGACCCGTTTGTACCACAATTATCACCTCCTGTTATTGTAATGTTTGACTTACGTTTAAATGTTTACTCAGGGTTTGAAAATGCTGTTGATTTTTTTGTGCCATTTGCTGAAAAAGTTGTTTGGTTTGATTGCATTGAATAGTACTGGCCAGATGGTTCAATGATTTGACAAAGTTTTGCTCCATGCCTAAAAAGTCTTCAAGCTGCATTACTTCTTTAGATGATAACATAACCATACCTCCTTCCTGATATCCCGATTTACTGACAGTGGATACATTTTAGCCACTAACTATAGCATGCACCATAAAAATACCAACTATACACAAAAAAGCCAAAACAATTAGGCTAAAAGGACTACCTTCTTACTGCCAGCTTAAGCGCAAATGCCGTTATAAGCATAGGTTAAAGGATAGTGGTCAACGTTACCAACTTGGGTCTTAGGCGGATTACAAAAGCGTATTTTTTTCTATACTCATAACAAAAGTAATGGGCGAAGCAGTGCTGCTTCGCCCATTACTTTAAGCCTAATATATCTTTTATCTCTTTAATCCGGCTCTTGCTGATTGGTATTTCAACATCGCCTTCTACTTTCAACCAGTAAGTTCCTTTAAACCAAGGAACTACTTCTTTGACTTTGTCCATATTTACGATATAGCTTTTGTGTACCCGTACTAGATTCGTATGTGCCAGACGTTCTTCCAATTCGGTTAAAGTGCTTGTATAGCCAAACTCACCATAAATGGTCACTACGGTAACAATACCCTTCTGGGTATAAACATAAATAAGATCATTATAATGTACCATTATAATTTTGCCGTTTTTTTCTAAGGGTAGTTTTTGCACAATGATTTTGGCCTTATGCAATGCCGCATCTACGCGATTAATCGCAGCACGCCATTCATCCCCATAATAGCTTTTAAGACGTTCTACCGTCATATGAATGCGTTCCTGCTCGAAGGGCTTTAAAATATAATCCACTGCACCGATTTGAAAGGCCTGCACCGCATATTCATCATAAGCGGTGGCAAATACCACTAAGGTTTCTGGAATAATAGTACGCAGCACCACGGCAGTTTCTAAACCATTCATACCTCGCATTTGCACATCCATAAAAATGACATCAGGTTTTAGGTTTGCTGCCAAACTAAGAGCAGCAGCCCCGCTATCTGCCTCACCTACTATTTGAATTCCAGTTTCTAAGGATAGAAGATATTTTAATTCGTCACGTGCGGGACTTTCATCATCGACAATTACAATGCTAAGCACACTCTTCCCCCTCATCATACAAACGCTTTGGTATACGTAATGTTACCGTAGTTCCATTACCGAGGGCACTAACAATGTCCAAACCATATGCAATGCCATATTGACCTCGCAAGCGCTCATGAACATTGGATAAGCCAATGCACTCTGTTGAAGGAGTTGTCAAAGGACATCGATCTTCAGTGTCCATGCCTATGCCATCGTCGCAAATCATAATAACAATATCCTGATGACTTTCTTGCGCTCTTATAATAATATTCCCGCCATGTTCCTTTGGCTGTAATCCATGTTTTATGGCATTTTCCACCAAGGGCTGAATTGTTAAGGAAGGAATTAAATATTTTTCCACTTCGGGTGAAATATCTTCCTGAATGACCAATTTATCACCATGTCTGGCCTGCTCAATGGTCAAATACGCCCGTACCTGTGCCAGTTCTTCCTTAATGGTAATATTGTGTCCTGTTTTATGCAGCGTATAACGAAACATAGCGCTCAGCTTCAATAAAAGCTCCCTGGCTAAATCCGGTTTTGTACGTACTAAGGATGTAATCGTGTTCAGCGTATTAAATAGAAAATGAGGATTAATTTGAGCATGCAGCGCCTTAAGTTCGGCCCGTGATACCAATTTGGCCTGACGATCAATTTCCGTTAATTCTAATTGCGTCGAAAATAAGTGAGCCACCCCAGCAGCAAATACCATATCAGCATGCCCTACAGCATTGATCCGTGTATAATATAGTTTTAAAGCACCAATTACACAATTGGCACGCTTTAAAGGCATAACAATTGCACTGGATAGTTTACAATTTTTACAAGAACAGCCAATCTCCAGAGCATTTTGTGCAATATACATATCCCCGCTGGAAATCACTTGACGTGTAGCAGCTGTCAGACCTAACGTGTCTGCAGAATGATGAGCTGCCTCCACTCCCACAAAAGCAAGAACCTGCTCAGTATCGGTAATGGCCACTGCTTCATAGCCCCCGGCATCAAAAATAATTTGGGCTGTTGCCTGGGCAGAATTTTTATCAAGTCCATGTCTTAGGTAGGGTAATGTTTTCGTTGCAATATCCAGTGCTTTATGGGACTGCTCAGCGCCTACCTGCTCATGGGTATACATAGCCGTCTTGATGATTAACATAAAAATCGCTACTCCCAGGGAATTCGCAATGGTCATCGGCACTGCAATCGAATTGACTAACTCGACAGCCAGATAATGAGGACGGGCAATCAATAAAATAATAACCATTTGCATTGCTTCACCAACAATACCAGCCACTAAGGCGATCCACCAGGGAACCAGCTTCTCTGGATAATAGCGATGGACAATTCCTGCTAATAAGCCTTCCAAAATACTAGAAATACTACAAGAAAAAGCTGTAAAACCACCTAATAAATATCTATGACCACCGGCAATAAGCCCGGCAGATACTCCCATAACGGGACCGCCGATAAGCCCGGCAGCCATAACACCAATTACTCTGGAATTGGCTAAAGCATCGCCAACCGGAATACCAGCATAGGTTCCTAAAATGCCTATTAGACCAAAAAGCACAGTAATGGCGGCCTTTTCACTAAAATTACTTTGACGATACATCATGCGACGAAATACGGAGAATTGTGACAATAAAAAAGCTAAGGTAGCAGCCACACTCATTCGCTCTACCATTTCCCATAACAAAAAGTCCGTCATATATTTATCACCTCATATAATACCAAAATCTCTATATCTTCTCCATCCGAAAAAGCGTATTATAAAAAAAAGACCCTTTTTTTAAAGAATATCATTTTTAAACGAGCCAAGCAACCTATTATCACTTGCTGCTTCTATCCGTATTTACTAAGTGATCCCTAGCCAATCATCCTATATAACATCTTCATATAACGACATCAAGGTCTAAAATCCTACATTAATAGGACTATAGTACCTTATTCCCCTTTGGAAAATCCTTTACAATATTAAATGAAAGTCTTTACTGGGGGTTATTTCCATGATCATTGACTACGCAAAGCCAGGTATGATTTTAGAACAGGACATTATCGACGAATACGGCAAACTTCTACTTGAAAAGGGAATGACCTTAACTGAAAGCTATATTAACCGTTTAAAAAACTTCGGTATAAATACAATACGTGTATCTGACTATGAAGCAAATCTATTAAAACAACAAAAAACTATTTCTCCTGAGTTGTATACAGAATTATCCCTTTGTTTTCAGGGCTTATCTTCACTGCAAACAAGTTTCTTAGCAAACGAAAATTTAACAATTCGTTATTTAGAGCAAATCGGAAAAATTATGAATGCTGTGATTAAACAGGCGTCGCAACAGATGCATAATATCATTAATATACAAATCTATTATCCAAGCCAGCAGGAAATAGCCCATGCTATGAATGTCTGCTTACTATCCCTGATTACAGGTCTTTATCTAAAAATTTCCAAAGACGATCTTTATGATCTAACCTTTGGCGCCTTATTACATGACATTGGCAAGTCCACCCTCCCCCGCATTAATGGTTTATTGTTTGATAATACTCAACTACATACATTATATGGACGCAACCTATTATTAAGAAGCAAGCTTTCACCCAAAATCGCGCAGATTGTAGCAGAGCACCATGAAGCATTAGATGGATCCGGTTTACCCTTAGGTCTAACCAATGCTAAAATTCATTTTTTATCCAGAATCGTAGCAATTGCTAATTATTTTGATAAGGCGATCACGAAAGCCACCCTTGATAATACCTCACCTCAACAAGTAATGGAGGATATGTTGGCAAACAGCGGTGCTCGTTTTGACAGACATCTTCTTACATCATTTTTTCATACCGTACCGATTTATCCTGTGGGCAGTCTCGTTCTCTTGAATACTAAGCAAACAGCATATGTAATAAAGAATCATCCAAACCACCTTTTACGCCCTCATATCAAAATTAATACCAATGCAGATAAAAATATACTGGATCTCTCCCAGGAAACGGGTATAACAATTAGTAAAGTTATAGAATATTAATCATTTGTTTCTACAACAGACTTCAGTTTTTTATTTATTTTTCTAATATTTTTCTTAAATCCCTGTTAAGACAAGATATGACATTATATATAGATTTTTTTATGGTATAATAAAAACCATCTAAAAATCATAAAGTTGGTGCATTATGTTATATACTGATATTCCTATTTTAATTGCCAAAGAACTTGCCATCAAAGCTCCTCAGGTAAATGCCACTATTAATCTATTAGATGAAGGCAATACGGTTCCCTTCATTGCTCGTTATCGTAAAGAAGTTACTGGGGAACTTGACGAGGAGCAGCTTCGCATAATAGAAGAACGCTTACAATATCTGCGGAACCTGGTCAAACGACAAGAAGATATTCTTGCGAACATCGAAGAACAAGGCAAATTAACGCCAGAATTACAAGCAGCTATTACCTCAGCTACCAAACTTCAAGAACTAGAAGACTTATATTTACCCTTTAAGCAAAAGAAGCGTACCCGTGCACAAATTGCACGTGAAAAAGGCTTGGAGCCTTTAGCAGATATTATCTTGGCTCAACAGCTGACAACAGGTACACCTCTTAGTACTGCTGCAGCCTTTGTAACAGCAGAAAAAGAAGTTAATACTCCCGAAGATGCTTTAACAGGTGCTCTTGATATTATTGCAGAAACAATCAGCGAACGGGCTGATATCAGGTCTAATATGAGAAAGCAATTATGGAAAACGGCTGAAGTCAGCACAGAGCTTGCTGTCACCGAAGACGCGGGCAAAGAGTTTCTTACCTATAAAGAGTATCGGGAACCAGTCAATCGTATTCCCTCTCACCGCATTTTAGCAGTAAATCGTGGCGAGGATAAAAAAATCCTCAAAGTTTCTCTTGCCGCTTCACACGATACGAATCTAGAGCTTATTAATCGTCAAATCATCACTGGCAATTCTATATTTACTGATTGTATAACATCTGCAATTGCTGATGGCTACAAACGTCTGTTATTTCCTGCCCTTGACCGTGAGATTCGTTCTCTTTTAACGGAAAATGCAGAAAAGCAAGCGATTCGCGTGTTTAGCCTCAACCTGCGCCAACTCCTGCTGCAGCCCCCCTTTGCTGGACATACTGTCATGGGTCTTGATCCCGGATATCGCACCGGTTGTAAAATGACAGTAGTGAGCCCCACAGGGTCCGTACTTACTACCAATGTCATTTACGTAACTATGGGCGAAGGGCAAAAAGAAAAAGCCGCCCATATTGTGTTAGAGGCAATACAGCAGCATGGCGTAACGCTGATTGCAATTGGCAATGGTACTGCCTCTTACGAAACAGAGGAGTTTACAGCTGCCCTTATTAATACCCATCAGCTGCCGGTACATTATCTCATAACCAATGAAGCAGGAGCTTCTGTCTACTCTGCTTCTAAATTAGCAAAAGAAGAAC
Organism: uncultured Pelosinus sp.; assembly: GCA_963526485.1. Classification (GTDB taxonomy): domain Bacteria; phylum Bacillota; class Negativicutes; order DSM-13327; family DSM-13327; genus Pelosinus. The sequence goes on along the minus strand of CAURNS010000004.1, from coordinate 37,493 downwards.
TACCTGATCTTGATGTAACGTTGCGTGGTGCCGTATCGATTGCCCGCAGAGTCCAGGACCCTCTTGCCGAGCTGGTAAAAATCGATCCCAAATCCATCGGAGTTGGCCAATACCAGCATGATGTTAACCAAAAAGAATTAAGCAGCACTCTATCTAACGTAATAGAATCTGCTGTTAACCATGTTGGTGTTGAATTAAATACGGCTTCCATTGAATTGTTAAAACATGTTTCAGGAATTAATGCTACGGTAGCTAAAAATATTGTAGCATACCGGGATCAAAACGGCTCTTTTAAAAGCCGGAATCAATTACTAAAAGTTGCTCGCTTAGGACAATCTACCTTTATCCAATGTGCTGGTTTTTTACGTATTCAGGATGGAGATATGCCTCTGGATAATACGCCTGTTCACCCTGAATCCTACGAATTAGCAGTGGCGATACTAGCAAAACTTGGCTTTACCCCTAACGACTTGAAAAATAAAGCCTCTTTACAACAATTACAGGAAGAAGTGCAAAGAATAGATGCCGCTACTTTAGCAGCTCAATTGGAAGCAGGAGAGCCTACCGTTCGTGATATCCTGGCCGCACTGGCCAAGCCTGGCCGTGATCCCAGAGAAGATATGCCTGCTCCAATGACTCGTAAAAACATCGTTAAATTATCAGAATTAACTCCTGGAGCCATTGTCAAAGGCACGGTGCATAATGTAACTGATTTTGGTGTTTTTGTGGATATTGGTATTAAAACCAATGGCCTTATCCATCGTTCGGAACTTAGCTACAAGCCTTTCCGTCACCCCCTGGATGTTATCTCAGTGGGAGACATTGTAGAAGTTATGATTCTTAACGTAGACGAAAACCGCAACCGTATTGGCCTTAGCCTAAAGCAAGCAGCAACGGCTGCAAATAAAAAATAGGTTAAACCAAAAACATACAACTTCGAATCTCAATAAGAAAACTGCTATATGCCCTTACGAAAATAGCGAAAAAGTATTTTGAAACGCGAAGATGCGAAGAATAGGAAATAATATCCTGACCCGTTCTTCGTATTTTTTCGTATCTTCGCGTTTCATTGTTTTTCCCCAAAGCTATACCAAAGAAGCATATCCTTCCTAGCATAACAAGAAGAGCCAATTGCTTTTGCAATCGGCTCTTCTTGTTATTATCTGTATCTATCTTTATCTTTGTCTTTGTTCTGATATTTTTCCCATAAATTACGCCCTAGCAAAACTATGCCGCCAATAAGCAGGATATTAATTAACAACCCAAAAAGAGAAGACATGCCCCCCATACCCATGTGACCAAAACCAAACATGTTACCCAAAAAACTGCCTGCTAAGAAACCGCCGCCAAACATACTGGCGTTTCGCCAGAAACCGCCAGTAGAAGATTGGGTTTGATTCGACTGCACACCAGGTGTTTGCTGTGCCGGAGCTTTATCGCCAAAACTGTTGGCAGGAGCTGAAGGCTTATAGGTTCCATTCGTGTTGCTTGGCGAAGTCGACTTGACAGAACTGCTTCCTGAAGGCGCCGAAAAGGACGATTTCGAGCCGGAAGAAGATGACCGCGATCCAGAACTGCTAACAGCAGCAAAACAAACTGTACTTATCAATAAGACAAGTGTCAATGTTAAAATTATGATTTTACGCATGAAATTACTCCTCTTTATGGACTTTTACGTCTCCAGGGAAAGCATAAATAGCCGACAAATTCGGTAACTCACCAACTAAATATCGATCAATATCATGAATATCAACAAAAAAGGAACAATTTATCTCTAAATATCCCTGTTCCTTATTTTTTGTTAGCGTTTTTAAATGATCGCGTAACTTGTGACATTCGGCCTCCGATGCTGTAACATCCAAAGTTACTAATGGCACACCATAATCCCGGAGTACATCTTGTAATGTTATCCTTTCAGACATAATGATCCCCTTTCTGCTATTCTAATGATGATTAGGATTAGTTGCTGCAATAAGTGCCAGCTCCTCTTAAAGCAATACATACTTCTATATTAATACAAATTATATAAAAAGAAAAGAATTTATCCCCAAAGCTTATAGACTTATATTTCTATAGTGGGTAGATTTCATCAGCCCAACATACTGCGGTTGGTACGATTCCGTTTTACTATTTTATTATTCGATACTAATAATAAAATAGTAATGGGCCTGACTGCCTTCGTATAATTCGACCTCAACTGCAGGTGCTAACTGAGCTGCCAGAGTATCAGAAAATGCTGCAGCCTCCTCTGCTGTAAGTCCAGCACCATAATACAAGCTGACAATTTCATCTTCTGTATCCAGCATGGATTTTGTTATTGCCAATAATGTGGTAGATATATCATCAGCATCCACAATCACCTTATTATCTACCACACCAATAAATTTCCCTGCGGCAACGCTGCGTCCTTCCACCATACTGTCTCGTACCGCTCTTGTTACCGCTGCGGCTTTTATCTCACTGCTGTGTACTATCATGTGCTCCACATTTTCCAGGATAGAAAGAGTATTATCAAATGCCATTAACGCCGCCAGTCCCTGGGGGGCGTTAGTAGTTGGCACAATCTCCACTCCATCGCCTAACAGTTTCTTTGCTTGCGCTGCTGCCAAAAGAATATTTTTATTATTGGGTAGAATAATATATTTTCCCCCACTACTCCGATGTACTGCATCAATAAAGTCTTCTACAGGGGGATTCATCGTCTGTCCGCCCATAATAATAATGCCGGCGCCCATTTGTTTCATAATGTCAGCCAATCCCTGGCCAGCAGCCACACTAATGATAACTATCTCATTGTGCCCTGGCGATATTTCCAGGAAATCATGACGTTGCTGATGCTGATCCGCCATATTATCAATCTTTATATCATGCAAGGTACCCCAAGACATCGCAGATTCTAACACTACCCCTGGACGTGAAGTATGAATATGCACTTTCATAACATCTGTACCTGCTGCTACGACTAAAGAATCCCCTAGAGAAATAAGATGACTCCTTACCTCAGACGTATTAATACTGCAATGTTTCACTAAAAACTCAGTACAGTAAGGATGGGTGATATCTAGTTCCGTCTGCTGGGAAGATATAGCCTCTAAACTGATGTCAAAATCAGCCTCCGGACTAGTGTAGGCACCGCCTAATCCCTCTAAACAGCCTGTTAGAAATACCAGGAGTCCCTTACCACCTGCATCTACAACTCCGGCAGATTTTAATATAGGTAATAGTTCCGGTGTTTTTTTCAGTTCCGCTTCCCCAGCTTCAATTGCCTCTGATAAAACATCCATAAACTCTAAGCCATCACGCACAGCTCGATGAGCACCCTTAGCAATTCCTTTAGCCACAGTAAGAATAGTGCCTTCTACCGGCTTGGAGACTGCACGATATGCATATAATACACCATATTGAAAAGCCTTGCTAACCTCAGAAGATGTCGCTTGTTCTTTGCCAGTCAGCCCCCTGGCAATGCCGCGAAAAATTTGGGATAAGATCACCCCGGAATTTCCTCTCGCCCCCATAATAGCACTATCTGCTGCTCGTTTACTTAAAAAACCAATGCCGCTGTCAGGTGCGTCCTTTACCGCTTGCGCTACCGCCTTCAATGTTAATAACATATTAGTGCCAGTGTCACCGTCAGGCACTGGAAAAACATTTAAGCTATTAATCCCTTCATGTTCTCGTAGAAAAGTTTGGTATGATCCAAGGATCATACGACGAAAATCTTTACCTGTAAGCCACTCTGTTTTCCCCTGCATTATAAAATCCTCCTACTCGGAATATTGCATTTAGATTTTTTCCTGGAAAACTAGACCTAACAAGCCTGGTCCCAAATGAGCCCCCAATACAGCACCAATGCCTGCTGAAATGATAGGAGTATCTGGATATATCTCTTTGATTCGTTCTGCCAATCTCTTCCCTTCCTCAGGAATATCAATGTGAGCTACACCTATATACTCCAAATTCTGATATTTTTTCAACTCATCCAACATACGATTTACGACCCGCTGCTTCGTACGAACTTTATCCAGAACAGCAACTTTCCCTTCCACTAAATGGAGTAACGGCCTGATCTGCAGGATACTGCCAACCAGAGCTGCAGCTCCTCCAATGCGGCCGCCTTTATACAAATATTCCAACGTGTCAGGAATTAGAAAGGTATGGGTAGCCTTTGCCTGGGCTTCGATTCTATGGACAATCTCTTGCGCTGTATTTCCATTCGCGATCATCTCCAGTGCCCCTTTGGCCATTTGCACCATACCAACAGATGCTGTCCCTGAGTCAATTACATGAATATGTTTTTCATCTAACATGTTAGCAACCGATCGGGCACCTTCTACCGTACCACTTACTCCCCCTGATACACATATGATAATAACTTCTTTACCCGCTTCAATCAGCGGCTTGCAAACTGTAATAAAATCACCTGGAGCTGGCTGTGAAGTGGTCGGGTGCTGCTTCCTGTTCAGGCATATTTCAAATAACTCTCTGGTAGAGATTTCATTCTCTTGCCATTCTTGGTCCTCAACACGAACCTTCAATGATACTATATGTAAATTCGGATGCATGGCAAGCATTTCACTAGGCACTTGCCCAATGCTATCTACAATAACGTGTATATTAGGCATAAATAAACTCCTCTCAAAATAAGCAGTCTTTTAGCCTGCCACATTAACATTTATACTTATAACATCTTATCAAAAAACTCATTATAAATACATATTTTTTTCCTCATTTATATGGGCAGAGTAATTATAGCCATCAAACAGGAAATCGGAAAGAAAACGCGAAAGTAATACTATTTATATAGGAAATTTTTTCAATGTCATTCTACTTAGATTGAAGAATCCGAGTAAAATCATAGATAAAAAGGAGCACGTAATGGAAAAGAATCTACTATTTGCATTAGATATTGGAACCCGAAGCGTCGTCGGCTTAGTGGGTGAAAAAGTAGATAATACAATTCAAATCATTGCCTCTCATCGCCAAGAACATCGTACCCGGGCCATGATGGACGGACAAATTCATGACGTTCCAGAAGTAGCCAATATTATTGCTGAAGTGAAAAATACCTTGGAAACATCCTGTGGCCCCTTAAAGAAAGTATCTATCGCTGCGGCCGGCCGAGCATTATGTACCATTCAATCAAAGGCTGAACTTGAAATTTCCGAACGCGGTGCACTAACCCCTAGTGATGAACATGCCCTAGAACTGGCGGCAATTCAGTCAGCCCAACATAAATTGTCTACCTCAAATACAGTCACTGATCCCACATCTTATTATTGTGTGGGGTATAGTGTTGTTAGCTTTACCCTTGATAATACTCCACTAAAAACCTTGGTGGGCCAACGGGGCAAAAAAGCTACGATTGAACTGATTGCCACTTTTCTGCCCCGGCAAGTTATTGATTCTCTGCAATCTGCTGTTACTTCAGTAAATCTGGAAATTGCAACGCTGACTTTAGAACCAATTGCAGCAATTAACGTTCTAATTCCACAAACCATGCGCCATTTGAATTTAGCCTTGGTGGACATAGGAGCAGGAACCTCTGATGTAGCCATAACGAAAGATGGTTCTGTCATCGCTTATGGCATGGTACCTTGCGCTGGTGACGAAATCACAGAAGCGATTTCCCAGCAATACCTCCTGGATTTTAATGTCGCAGAAAAAGTCAAACGCCAGCTTGCAGACAATCAATTTACCAAAATTAATTTTGTTGATGTATTAGGCCTTCCCCAGGAAATATCGGTCCATGAAATATTGAAAAATATTGAGCATCATGTGGCTGATTTAGCACAGGCAATTGCATCGCAGATCTTAACCCTCAATACCACTCCACCTCAAGCCGTTCTTTTAGTTGGCGGGGGCTCTTTAACACCTATGATATCTGAGGCCTTAGCACAATCTCTTGATATGCCAGCGCCCCGTGTAGCAGTCCGTCGGCCTGATACAATCGAAGGTATCAGTCAGATTCCCCTTGACCTTTGCACCCCTGATGCTGTCACACCCTTGGGTATCTTAAAGCTCTCTGCCAGTCGCACACTTAATTTTATGAATGTTACTTTAAATGATCAACCTCTGCATCTATTTAATCTTGGTGAATTAACGGTCGCCGATGCGCTCTTAGCCGCAGGAATTGATATACGAAGCCTCCATGGCAGACCAGGACTTGGGATAACCATTAACATTAACGATCAAACGAATTTCTTTTCTGGAACCCATGGCACTCCCAGTCATATTGAATTAAATGGTCATAAAGCATCCCTATCGGCCCCCCTCCAAGAAAATGATGTAATAAACGTGACTAAAGGCACCAGCGGTACGATACCAACCATTTGTCTTGCCGATATCTTTGATTCTCTGCCCTCTTATTCCCTATTCATCAACGAGTGTCCTTATGACATATCGCCAATCATTACGATTAATGGTGCTCCCGCTGAGCCTGATGTTCTATTAGCAGATCGTGACCAAGTGATCTATCGTCTGCCCAGCACCCTGGAAGAAGTCATGACTGCCACAGGCAATACGATGGAGCTTCCTCCCTATCGCTATATTATTAACGGCAACGAGCGGGAATACAACACATGGTCCAAATATACCATCAATCAAAATACGGCTCAAGCGGCTAGTATTGTAAATGCCAATGATCACATCACAGTTACCCATCTATCTGAACCGACTCTTGGAGAATTATTAGGATTAGATAACGATAAAGAAAATTTTATTACGATTTTGTTTAATAAAGAAACATGCAGCATTCCCCTGCGCCGCTTTACCATCATCATGAATGACAAGCCAGCCCAGCTTATGGATATCGCCCCCAACAACAGTATTATAAATTTTTCTTGCACCGAACAAGAACATCCCATGATTAGTGATGTATTACTGGCAGCGAACTTCAACCCTAAAACCATTCCTCCTGGTAGTATTGTTAAAATCCTTTTAAATAATCAGCCAACCGAATACACCACTTTAGTAAAGAACAGTGACGAGGTTACCCTGATTATAACCTGATATAATACTTATTTTATAGTTGTGACATACATCACATTTATTCTTCCCCAATGCCTTTATAATAAGCTATGTAATCAAAAAATAATAAGGGGGATATGATTAAATGAGTATGTTCTGCCGTCAATGTGAACAAACTGCAACAGGTACAGGCTGTACTAAGGTCGGGGTTTGTGGTAAAAACGAAGATATTGCCAGCCTTCAAGATACGCTGGTCTTTGGTTTAAAAGGTATTTCCGCTTATGCCCACCATGCCAGAGAACTTGGTGCTAGAGATGAACAAGTTGATGCTTTCATGCATGATGCTTTATTCTTTACTTTAACAAACGTTAACTTCAGTTTAGAAAGACACATTGAGATGGTTTTAAAATGTGGTGAAATGAACTTAAGAATCATGGAAGTGCTAGATAACGCTCATGTTACCCGTTATGGCTCACCAGCTCCTGCACAAGTGTTTACCGGCACTAAAGCAGGGCATGGCATCGTTATTACTGGCCATGATCTTTTGGATCTTGAAGAATTATTAAAACAAACGGAAGGCACTGGGGTTAACATTTATACCCATGGCGAAATGTTACCTGCCCATTCCTATCCAGAATTAAGAAAATACAAACACTTAGTTGGCAACTTTGGTACTGCATGGCAAAATCAACGTACTGAGTTTGAAAATTTCCCTGGTGCTATTTTAGTGACAACCAATTGCGTAATGCCGCTAACTGATAAATGTACTTATGGTGATCGCATTTATATGCGTAATATTACAGGTCTGCAAGGCGCTAAACAAATTCTTGACCGGGATTTCTCTGAAATAATTGCCCATGCTAAAGAATTACCGGCGCTACCGGACAAAGATGGGGAATATACCATTGCCACTGGATTCCATCATAATGTTATCCTTAGCTTAGCTGACAAAATTGTCGATGCTGTTAAAGCCGGTAAAATCAAACGTTTCTTCCTTATTGGCGGCTGTGATGGTGCCAAAACCGGCCGTAATTACTATACGGAAATTGCCCAAAAAGTACCGAAAGATTGTGTAATCTTAACAGTGGCTTGTGGCAAGTATCGTTTTAATAACCTTGACTTCGGAGATATTGACGGCATTCCCCGCCTACTGGATCTAGGACAATGCAACAATGCATTCTCAGGTATCCAAGTAGCTGCAGCCTTAGCTAAGGTATTTAACTGCGGCGTGAATGACTTGCCACTTTCCTTTGTTTTATCCTGGTATGAACAAAAAGCAGTAGCCATTCTTTTAACCCTGCTTCATTTAGGAGTTAAAAACATCCGCATCGGCCCTACGCCACCTGCTTTTATCTCACCAAACGTATTTAAAGTATTAAATGAATCTTTCGGTCTACAACTCATCACCACTCCTGATGAAGATTTAAAAGCCATTCTTGGCTAAATAAAAAATCCTGGATGAAAATTTCATCCAGGATTTTTTTTGCGATTCAGAATGTATGAATCCTTAGGAGTAAAGCACGAAAACGCGAAGATGCGAAGAAAAACGAAGAAGATATTATCTTTTCTTCGTGTTCTTCATACTCTTCGCATCTTCGCGTTTTAAAAGTTTTTATTCTTTAAGCATCTCGGCTTTTTTGTTTTTATTCATGCCATTTAAGAAATTAAATGTATTAAGTAATCCATATCCAGAATTCTTATTTTATTACCATCAAAATCAATGATTTTATCTTTTTTTAGAGAACTTAGGGTTCTCGTTACCGTTTCCCGTGTTGTGCCCACCAGACTGGCTAAATCCTGCCGGGATAAATCAAGAGCAATCTCGATGACACCACTATCCAGCTTAGAACCTTGTTCCTGACTCAAACGCAGTAATATTTCCACCGTCCGAAACATTACATCATTTAATGCCAAATTTTTAATTTTTTGTTGTGCATATATCAAGCGCTGGCTTAATGCTTTAATGAGCTGTAAAGCTAATACATTATTGCCAAGCACTAATTGCTCCAAATCCACATTGCGAATCATGCCGATACAAGACGGCTCCACTGCTACTGCCGTAGCGGGATACGGCATATTGTTAAACATCAGTACTTCAGCAAAGATTTCCCCTGCTCCTAAGATTTTAATAATGTGCTCCCGACCATCATCTGATGTTCGCAAAACCTTAACTCTTCCACTTTTCACATAATGAAAACCTTCGCCTTTATCACCCTCAAGAAAAATGATTGTCCCTTTACGAAAACGTCGTTCTACCGTGTGATTGTGAATCATTTGTAATAGTTCATCAGGCAAATTTAAAAATACAGGAATTTCTTTTAAATACTCAAGTTCGCTTTTATTACCGTCCAATGCATTCATCCCCACACCTTCTTACTATTTATTAAGCAGCAATTGACAGGCAATCGCCTGATAACCTGCGGCAGCAGCAACTAACTGAGATAACTCCAAATTTTCATCGGCAATATGCATATCTTGCTCGCGGCCTGGTCCAAAACCTATCGTTGGCACATTAGCCATGGCAGCTGAATAACTGCCGTTAGTGCAAATTTTATAAGTGGAAAGCTCGGGAGTAAAACCAGTTTTGGATAAAGTTTCCAGAGCCTCTTGTACTAATTCTTGGTTCGGATCTGCTACCCATGCAGGGAAAAAACGTTTTCCTGGCAAATATTGGCCAGTATAGCACTCCAAGCCAGATTGAGAAATCCCTACTTCAGCCTGAAAGGAATCATCTTGTTCTTTCAATATCTCAATCGCTTGATAGATAGGCGCTAAAATGTCTGCCTCTGTTTCCTCCTGCACTAGATATCGATCAAAAGTAGCCCAGCATTGGTGCGGTACCGTAGAATTTGCCGGTACTGGCGCGGATGCGATATTAATTAATTCCAGATTACCCTGACCTAAAGAATCTGTAACCACTACCGTCTGTCTTCTAATTTCATGCACCAGATCCATCATCATATAGCTGGCATTTTTACCAGTCAGAGGAGTAGCCGAATGGACAGCCTTACCTGTGGTCATTACAATAATTTGTGCCCGTCCCCGCTGTCCATGGCAAATGTTAAGCTCAGAAGCTTCGCCAATAATAACATAATCCGGTTTAACGACCTGGATGACCTGACGAAACGCCAGTCCTTCAAATTGTTCTTTCCCCACAGTTCCGGAAACAAATACTGAACCTGCTAGCTTAGCTTTATGCTGCACTAAAGGTGCTAAGCCACATATCATGGCTGCTAAAGCCCCCTTCATGCCCACAGCACCGCGGCCATAAATACGTCCCTCTTCCACCAAACCTTCAAAGGGATCATGATGCCACACTTCGCTGCCACTAACGGGTATGGTATCAATATGCCCGTCAAATACTATCTTGCAGCCGGGACTGCCGCCACGAATTTCACCAATTACATTCCCAACGCCGTCTATCCAGGCAGAATCGTATCCCAATGCCAGCATCGTTTTCACTAAAAATTCGGCAGCCTCTTGTTCCTCTCCCGTATAGCTGGGAATTTGTAATAACTCCTGGCAGACTTTTATCAAGAGCTGTTCATCAATTGGACCAAGTGGCCCATTTATCTGTTGATTCATCTCACGCTCTCCCTCTTTTGAATATTTCCACTGCAATCCGTTATTTTAATATATATATATAAACTGCTGCATATCTGCAAATACGATCTTCCTTTGTGTTTTTATACATCTTAGCGGCGGCCTGCTTCATCCTTATTCGTAACGCTCTACATTCTGTAGTGATCAAAAATAATTATGCCTTATGGCATGACGTGAAAGGATAAATTTCTATTTCCGGCTGATTAAATCCTGCATAGTAATCATGATAAAAATATTCTTGCAGGAGAAACTCACCCTATCACGAAATGAACATACCAGGGAAAATTCTAAGATTACAATTATACATGATAATAGCCATTGCTGACTAGATGAAGGAGTGCAATAACCACCATGAATAGCCATTTTCCTGTCATTTCTATTATAATGCTTATCGTATACAGTGCCATTAATTTTTATCTAGGCATGCGGGGCTGGCAATCTATCCCCTCCAAGAGAAGATTGCTGCGCCTATGTTATATTCTCATTTTTGGCTTGTTGGCATTTTCCTATCCACTCAGCAATGCCGCCTCCAATTTTTTCCTTTCCGATTTCAGCGAAACCTTATCCTTTTTTAGCTCCCTTTGGCTGGGTATGATTTATTATTTATTTATCTTCACTGTGTTTATTGATTTCATAAGACTTATAGACAACTATAAGCCATTTTTGCCACAAAAGTTAAAAGGACATTCCTTACTTGTTACTATTACAGTCTATTGTCTCACAACCATTCTAATTACCTATGGCGCTTGGAACGCTCTCCATCCTGTGACGATCTATTATGAAATTACCATTCCCAAGACAACAGCTTCTCTAGAACAACTGCAGGTTGTTATGGTTTCTGACATTCACCTGGGAAAAATTATTGACAATCGTCGTTTAAAAAAGCTGGTGAATCGCATTAACCAGCTTGATCCTGATATAATAGTTATCCTAGGTAATGTGATTGATAATCAGGTCGATGTGCTGCGAAATCAACATATGATCGAAACATTTAGGAAGCTTCACCCCAAACTGGGCACTTATGCGATAGTAGGTGATCATGAATACTTTAACCAACAGCCAGAACTTGCAGTTCAATATCTGGAAGAAAGTAATATCCATGTCCTTCGGGATCAATGGGCTCTCATTGCTAAGAGTTTTTATCTCGTGGGACGAGACGATCCAGCCAAACAGCATTATACCGGAATAGCCAGGCAGGAGCTAGATACTGTCATGACAGGCATTGACCATGCTTTGCCCGTCATTTTATTAGACCACCATTCAGCAAATCTACAAGATGCAATCGACCAGGGAGTTGACTTGCAACTATCAGGTCGTACGCATTTAGGACAATTATTTCCTAATAACCTCCTGACAAAAAAACTATTTGAACTGGACTGGGGGTATTTGCAAAGAGAAAATCTACAGGCTATTGCTTCCTGTGGCTTCGGTACCTGGGGCCCTCCTATCCGCATCGGAAGCTCTCCGGAAATTATTAATCTGACGATTCACTTTACAAAATAACTTCCTTTTCTTTAAGGAGAATCACTATTGACAGGCACCTATTCTCATGCTATTATATAGGCAAATAAGATATAATCCTCTGCAAGGGGAGTAGCTGTACAGCATCAGTCGTCAATACGGATTTATCCCGGCGATGCTGGCAATCATAATTGCAAGCAAGACCTTGCCTCATATTTAATTGTATGTAGGCAAGGTCTGTTTACTATATCTTGAAATTTAGTTAATACTAAACTTAAAGGAGGCTTTTTACAGTGAACAATTTAAAAACAACCTTATTGTTAGCAGCCCTAACAGGTTTATTAATGGCAATCGGTGGTCTATTTGGCGGTAGATCTGGCGTAGGTATCATGTTACTAGTCTCCTTAGCCATGAATCTAGGGAGTTATTGGTTTAGTGATAAAATCGTTCTCAGCATGTACCAGGCCCGGGAAATTACTGCCGAGCAGGGACCTGACTTGTTCAAAATGGTGGCCAATCTGGCGCATCGTGCCAATTTGCCAATGCCTAGGGTCTATGTGATTGATTCTGATGTACCGAATGCCTTTGCAACAGGCCGCAGTCCTCAATATGGCGTAGTAGCTGTCACTACCGGAATCATGAAAACACTGAATTATGACGAACTGGCAGGGGTTATTTCCCATGAATTAGCTCATATTAAAAATCGTGATACACTCATTAGTACCGTTGTCGCCTCCATCGCAGGGGTTATTACCTGGATTGCCCATATGGCTCAATGGTCTGCCATTTTTGGTATGGGACGCAGCAATGATGATGATAATGGCGGTAACCTTATAGGTACACTCTTTACTATTGTTCTGGCTCCAGTGGCAGCCACACTTATACAATTAGGAATCTCCCGTTCCAGAGAATATATGGCTGATGAAATAGGCGGAGCTATTTCAAGTAATCCATTAGCCTTAGCCAGCGCCTTGGAAAAAATCGATTACTATGCCCAGCATAAGGTATTACCAGCCTCTACACCATCTACCTCTCATTTATTCATTATTAATCCTTTAAGCGGAACAGGTGAATGGATGACAAGCTTATTCAGCACTCATCCGGCCACCGCACAGCGTGTAGCCCGGCTTAGAGAACAGGCTAGAAGAAGCTAATCGTACCAAAAGCAGCAAGTCTTCGTGGAAGCTTGCTGCTTTTTTGTACGATTTCAGAAAATTTTCACTACCGCCTTTGCGTCTATACGGTAAAAAGAATGTATATAGTTCCCATACTCCTGCAAATGATAACTTCACTTATATTTTTCTAATATTACGGCAATAGATGCAGGAAAGTGGCTACATGTAGTATAATTAAAGTATACTATGTGTAACTACTGAATAAACAGAAATAGTAAGTATCTATATACTATAGTTTCCTAACAATTCTTTAGTTAAAAAAATCAACATACCATGGAGGGAGCTTGTATTAATGGCTTTAATTAATGAAAACTATTTAAAATTACCTGGCAGTTATTTATTTGCAGAAATAGCCAAAAGAGTCACCAGCTTTAAAGCAGCACACCCGGAAGCAAATATCATCCGCTTGGGAATTGGTGATGTAACGAAACCATTGACCCCTGCTGTAATTGAAAGTTTACACAAAGCAGTGGATGAAATGGCCCAGGCAGAAACCTTTAGAGGTTATGGACCAGAGCAAGGATATAACTTTCTCATAAAAAAAATTATTGAGACTGATTATATTCCGAGAGGTGTAGAACTGGAAGAGGACGAAGTCTTCGTCAGTGACGGCTCTAAAAGTGACGTCGGCAATATCCAGGAGATTTTTGGCATACATAACAGGGTTGCGATTACTGATCCTGTATACCCTGTATATTTGGACACCAACGTTATGGCAGGAAGAACAGGTAATTTTTCTAACGGTTTTTTTGAAAATGTTACTTATTTGCCCTGCAATGCAGAAAATAAATTTGTTCCAGAGTTACCCACTGAAAAAGTAGATCTCATTTATCTATGTGTTCCTAATAATCCGACAGGCACTACACTTTCTAAAAAAGAGTTAAAAAAATGGGTCGACTATGCAAAAGCAAATGGTTCTATCATTTTATTCGACGCAGCCTATGAAGCCTATATTCAAGATCCTGAACTTCCCCATAGTATTTATGAAATTGAAGGTGCTAAAGAAGTCGCCATTGAATTCAGATCTTTTTCTAAAACTGCAGGCTTTACTGGTACTCGTTGTGCCTTTACTGTTGTGCCTAAAACCGTACTGGCTCTTACAGCCAATGGTGAAAAACATGCGTTAAATAAACTTTGGAATCGTAGACAAACAACGAAATTCAATGGCGTACCTTATATTATCCAAAAAGGTGCAGAAGCCGTTTACACTCCAGAGGGACAGGCAGAAATCAAAAGCGTAGTGAGCTACTACATGGACAATGCGAGAATCATCAAAGAAGGACTTGAAAGCATCGGTTTAGAAACTTTTGGCGGTGAAAATGCTCCTTATATCTGGCTAAAAACACCTAAGGGATTAGATTCTTGGTCATTCTTTGATAAGCTGCTTCATGAAGTACATATTGTAGGTACTCCAGGTACAGGTTTTGGACCATCGGGTGAAGGATATTTCCGATTGACAGCCTTTGGCAACAAAGAGGCTACGATTGAAGCCGTTGCAAGAATTAAAACCAAATTAAGTTTATAAGAAAGGACTTGGCTTATGCCAAATTCTTAAACACAGGCAGAATTCTTAAACTTTGTTACTTAGAATTGAACGTGTTATACTTTTTGATTACGTAAAAAAAGGGAACGGCTAAAAGCCGCTCCTTTTTTTTATAAACCTATATCTATGATCTTATGATTCGATAGCATCGTCAGTATCGTCTTTTTTCAATGCTGCATCTGCAAAGCTAAAATTCGTTTGATTACTTTCTTGAGTAAGGCTTACTTTATAGGCAGGACCAATATTTGAATTTGCAGAAGCACCTTGATCACTCTTTGAGTTTTGCGATTGAATTCTTTGTTGAACTTGTTGGATTTGCATTTCAATTTGCTGCATTTGTTGTTGTAGAAGTTGAATCTGTTTTGCATTTTTAGTTGCATCTTCTGTTTGCAATGCTTGGATTTGGCTTGTAAGATTTTTTATCTGCTTTTGTAAATCTGATACACTACTTTGAGAACTAGACTGACTCATTTGGCTATTACCGCTAACAGCTATTGACATCAATTAGACCTCCTTTTATGTACTCTAGCAATTAAGAATAGCAGGAAAAGCTTAAGCTGTCTTTTAATTTAAACTTTCCAAGTAGTTATGATATCATTCCCTGATTGATAATCACCTTCGTATGCATTAGCAGCCGTAGCAAGTAATTGTTGCGATAGTTCTTGACTATTCTGATCAGGTTGTGCCGGTCCATTGGCCAAAAGAGCTTGCAAACTTGTCAAATCCGCAGTTGTAACCGTCCCGCTTTTCACTTTATCCAAGAAACTTCTGAGGCTGGAATCAAAATCACTGCCAGTGTTAGCACTCTGGCTGGATGATGCAGGGCCACTGGCCAAAAGAGCCTGCAGATTGCTCAAATCCTCTGTTGTAACTGTGCCATTTTTTACTT
Organism: uncultured Pelosinus sp.; assembly: GCA_963526485.1. Classification (GTDB taxonomy): domain Bacteria; phylum Bacillota; class Negativicutes; order DSM-13327; family DSM-13327; genus Pelosinus. The sequence continues at coordinate 21,856 of CAURNS010000004.1, read as the reverse complement.
TATCCAGGAAACTTCTCAGGCTGGAATCAAAGTCATTACTAGTACCGGCACTTTGGCTGGATGATGCAGGACCATTAGCAAGAAGCGCTTGCATGTTTGTCAGATCATCAGTCGTAACTGTCCCATTCTTCACTTTATCCAAGAAGCTTGTAAGGCTGGAATCAAAGTCATTACCAGTTTTAGTACTCTGGTTAAATGACGTGGAACTACTAGCAAGAAGAGCTTGCATATTGCTCAGATCATCTGCTGTAACCGTCCCATTTTTCACTTTATCCAGGAAACTTCTCAGATCGGAATCTGAATTATCCTCACTAGTATTGCTTTGGGTATTTCCAGCATACATCGCAGATATTGCTGACAGCATAGACAACAATTCCGCAAAACTGTCTTGTGTAACACTGCTGTCAGTACTACTCGTTATTTTTTTTGAAGAAGTACTATCATCCGTTGTTACTGTGGCGGCCGCCGTGGTATTCGCTTTTTGAGCTAGGGAAGCCCAATATAGTGCCTCACTGGAACTAATCGACGAAATAGACATGTAACTTTTCCCCCTTTATAAATATCGGTCTATTTTTATATCGGGGCCTATTATTTGAATTGTCTTTGATTTACTTGAATTGTCTTTGATTTTTAAATTTTATTATTTTTAATTTTAACTTCAAGAGCAATTTTTACCCTTGCCAAAACCTCTTGCCAATCACCAAGCTGAATTTGACGAAAAATGCGAACAGTCGGGTACCAAGGACTCTCCTGACTTGTGGCTTGCCAACGCCAATCTGGATCTATCGCTAAGAGAAGCCATGTTTCTTTCCCCATAGCCCCGGCTAAATGTGCAACCGCTGTGTCTACGGTTATAATCAGGTCTAGATTCTCAATAAGTCCTGCTGTATCAGCGAAATCACTAATATCTTCAGAAAAATTGATTGCTGCATCAGGAATTGTTTTGAGATCATCGACGTTATTATCGACTTGTAAACTTACCCAAGTTGCCTTTTTAAGAGAAAAAATTTGTTTAAATACCTGAAAAGGGACCGAGCGGTTTTTATCATTTTTATGATTTGGATTACCAGCCCAAACAACACCCACTTTAAAATGATTTGCATCTATCTTTTTTTCTACTATCTCACGCCACTTTTGTATCATGTCCTGGTTGGTCTTGATATATGGAATGCCGTTGGGGATTGTAGTAAGTGTAGTATGAAACATATATGGCAGACTAGGTAATGGACAGGAAAACTTATACTCTCCTACCATACTTTCCTCAGTTCGGATTGTAATATTCTGTAGAGAAATAGTCATTAATCTTTCTAATTGCTTGGGAACCAGCAGAACTACTTCTGATGCCGTTTTTTTAACTTCCTGAACATATCTGACAAAATGAATCGTATCGCCAAACCCTTGTTCATGAAATAATACAATTCTTTCGCCTGCTGCATTTTCCATTTTCCAATGATTCGTTCCTGAATCAATGGAGTCAAATAGTTGGCGGCGCAATTCATATCGTTTCCAGCCCTTCTCATACTTCCCTTGGAGTAAATATAAAATTCCTAATGCAAATTCAGCTTCTTTAAAGCCAGGCCGCAGATCACTAGCCAGGCAAAGATGTGTTTCTGCTTCATCTAAACGGTTTAGCTGTTTAAAAACCATACCAAGACGAAAATGCGCTTCCGAAAAATCAGGCTGTAAGTTTATCGCTTCACGAAGACAAATTTCTGCTTCCTGCAAAAAACTAGTCCTGGCAAGCAGGGTTCCTAAATTAAAAAGAGCCTCTGGATAATCCGGTTTTAACTCTAAGGCACGTTGAAGATAAAATTCGGCTTTATTTAAATCAGTCATATTGATCAACAATGCACCTATACCATTGTAAGCTTCAGCATAATCTGGCTTCCATGAGATCGCTTGCTGAAAAAAATCCAATGCTTGCAATAAATCGCCTTTATGCGCCAGTTCTAGCCCTTGCATAAAACATGATTCTGCATCCATATCATTATTTTCCTCACTTTAGTGCTGATTAAAATTAAGAAAAACGCTTTATATCCCTTAAAACATAGACGTTTAAAAAGCAAAGACACAACGGGATTAGACTATACTTTTTATCATCTAAATTAAAGAAGAAAGCCCTCTAATTGAATATAATATATTACCGCAGATCAATATTATTTAATGACTGATTTATACAACTTCCGATTATTCAATAACCAGACTTTATCTGAAAATGCTCCCTCTTCTACCTTTTCCAAAGCATGTCTCATATCATACATTCTCGCATCTATAATATCAAGGTAATGCAGTATTTCAGCTTCAGGTATCATCGGTCTCTTAGGACTGCCGAACTCCGGCTCATAGTGGTGGGATAAAATCATATGCTGTAAAAGCAGGGAAACTTCTGGCTCAGCTCCTACTTCTGCCGCTACCTGATCAATCATTTTTATCCCTTGAATGATATGCCCTAAGAGTTCTCCCTCTACGGTATATTCAGAAACAATACCTAACTCGCTGGCGTTCATCTCAGCAATTTTAGCAATGTCATGGAGGATAATACCGGCAAACAGCAAGTCTCGATTAAGTCCTGCATAAACTTCACTAACTTTTTCTCCCATTTTGAGCATAGTCGTAATATGATACAAAAGACCAGAACGAACTGCATGATGGTTTTGCTTAGCTGCTGGATATAACCATAACTTTTCCTTATGGTTGGTAATCAGCGTACTAACGATTTTCGCTATATCCGCATTTCGAATCATCGCAATATATTTTTCAATCTCGGCATACATCTTTTCTGGACTATGAGGGGCAACTGGTACGAAATTTCCAATGTCCAAACCATCTTCTTCAGTAGCCACTCTTATTTTATCAATTTTAAGTTGCAAACGATTTTGCCACTCAGAGACGCTGCCACGCACCCTCACTAACATATTCGCAGTATACTGTGGATCCGTCTCGGCAGTATAGTCCCAAAGCTTCGCATTAATCTCTCCAGTCTGATCAACCAGCGTTAAATCAAGATAGCTCTTATTATTACTGGTTGTTTTATATTCAGCAGCCTTAACAAGAAAGAAGCTCTGAATCAAATCGCCAGCTTTAAATTCTCTAACCTTTTTAATTTCCATCTCTTACTCTCCCATATAGTTACTTTCCCTGTCTTTTGGTGCCAAGCACCGGTAAGTGAATATCATATTTCATACACACTATACGAATACATAAGGTAACAAAAAAGCATAAATACATTGGACCATTTCCTGATAAAAAGGGTTTCGCATAAAAAAAACAAATGGCCCCGGCAATGGAGGCTACTGCATAAACTTCTTTTTGAAAAATGAATGGAATATCCCGCACAAATATATCGCGGATAAGACCACCGCCCACACCACTCAGCACAGCCATCATAACAGTAATAAACAACCGATAATATTCATAAGAAAATGCCATATTGGCACCTGCCGCCGTAAAAGCTCCCAATCCCACTGCATCGCACACCACAATAATATTATTAAATTTATTAATCCATCCATAGCCCAAACAAACTATAATCGCTGTAACCAAACTTATAATTGTAAACAAGGGATATACGAAAGCTGTCGGCGGCGTAATCCCAATCAGGACATCCCGTACAATACCCCCGCCTACTGCAGTGGTCAATGCCAGCATGAATACACCAAAGATATCCAGTCTCTTATGTATCCCCGTTAAAGCCCCTGCCGCTGCAAAAGCAATCGTACCAACAAACTCAAATATATTTAATACGTTCATTCCACCGCTCCTTGTTGTTGCATGGTCTATCCTATAACCAAGCCTTCAATGACTCCTATCTCCGTTCTTTATCTCAATCTTACTTAGCTCTTGATGGCGAAAGCAATGAATTACATGGTCATTGACCATGCCAACCGCCTGCATATAGGCATAACAAACCGTCGGGCCAACAAAAGAAAATCCCCTTTTCTTCAAGGCCCTGCTCATTGCATTTGATTCGGGGGTCTGAGCAGGAACCGCCTGCAAAGAAGACCAATAATTTTGCCTAGGTCTGCCACCAATAAATTGCCAAATATAAGTTGAGAAACTGCCTGTTTCTGCTTGTATTTCTAAAAATGCATTAGCATTTTTTACAATAGATTTCATTTTTAGAGAATTACGAATCAGCCTGGTGTCAGACATTAATTGTAGCATTTTTTCGCTATCATAAACAGCAATTTTCGCTGCTGTAAATCCATCTAATGCTTCCCGGTAAAATTCACGTTTCTTTAATATGGTAATCCAGCTCAATCCTGCCTGTAACGTTTCCAAAATGAGAAATTCAAAGAGTATATCATCGTTATACTGAGGAACTCCCCACTCTGTATCATGATACTCTTGATATTGGACATCATCTGTCACCCAGCCACACCGCTCATGATGATCACTCATTCTATCACATTTTTTCATATCACTGCCCCTGTAATCCAGCTTTATAATCTACATATCTACACTGTTCCTTATTTCCATATAATTTCATAAATTCCTGCAGATAAAACTCCAAGAACGACTTGCATGCGGCAAGTTTCTTGGAGTTTTATCTGGGGAATAGGTTCTTCAATTGTAGAATCGCTTATTTATCGACGATAAACGCACTGCCAAGGACTGGCTTATAAGGAAAGATGGTTCTGCCGCTAGCCTGCATCACTAAGTTACTGAGATGAGGAAAAGATTCAATAGCAACAGAACAATGCATACCGTAAACGACTTGCAATGCCGTAACAACTTCTTCTAAGGCTGCATTTCCTGCGCGTTCTCCAATACCAGCTATGGTGGTACTTGCTAGATCCGCACCAGCAGCAAGGGCAACTAAAGTATTGGCATTGGCTAAGCCAAAATCATTATGCATGTGAACTTCCACTGGCAGCGGACAGCGGGGCATTAATTCCTGAAATATTTGCTGCGCTGCCAGAGGCTGCAGACAGCCTACGGTATCAGCATAACGAATACGACTGGCGCCCATTTTTGCCGCTACATCAGCCACCTGTAAAAAAAATTCTCTATCTGCTCGTGAAGCATCCTCTGCTCCTACAGAAACACTGCAGCCAAAACTTTGGGCCAATAAAATGGATTTTTCTAATTGCTCCAGCACCCACGCCCTGCTTCTTTTTAATTTCTGCTCAATATGCAAATCAGAAACAGGAACAGATATATGCAAAAAGGAAAATCCGCAAGAAACAGAGGACAAAATATCTTCAGTGGAAGCACGATTCCAGGCAACAATCTTAGCCTCTAACGGGGCAGACAAAATCATTTTCATAGCTTCTTGCTCTTCTTCTCCCATGGCAGGAACCCCTGCCTCAATCCAGGTAACCCCTGCCTTATCCAATGCCGCTGCAATGTTTAATTTATCCTGAGCAGAAAAAACGATGCCTGGAGACTGTTCTCCATCTCTAAGAGTGGTATCCACAATCTCGATTGTTCTTGCCTCCTGCATAATGATCTACCCTTCCTGTTTTATCTGTGTAGCTTGGTATAACTCCCATAATGCATGGTCATCCACCTGTTTTTTTTGCCTCACAGCTAATGTACGCACCTTTTTTAATAGAATTTGAGCGTTAGCGACAGGCATACAAGTATTCCATTGACGAAATTTAGCTTGTATCGACGCAGTTCCTGAATGTTTTCCGATTACCAGTTGTCTGGTTAATCCGACTTCCTCGGGAGAAAAGGCTTCATATAGATGAGGATTTTTGATCACTCCATCTACATGAATTCCTGACTCATGGGCAAAAATATCCTGGCCGATAATTGCTTTCGTTCTCGGCAGCGCTAGCCCCATAGAAGACAATATCCGTGAACAAATCAAGGCTAAATGGCTTGTTTTTGCTGCTTCTCCTAATAATCGTTTTCGAGCCATAATAAGTTCTTCCACTGCAGCATGACCATATAAACCGATTCCGGCTACTGCCGTGGCAATCCGTTTTACACCAACTTGCGAGGCAGCCAACGCATTACCTGTCGCCAATCCAAAGGCATTATGTCCATGAAATTCTAAACAAACAGGAATTTTATTCAGTAAAGAGGCTAAAATTCTCGAAGTTGCTACTGGATCAAGAAGACTATCTTCATCGCCATAAATAAAGGAATCTAGCCCATCAATGGGTATATCGCGCCAAAGAAAGCAAATTTCTTCGATTGAAAAGCGGGAAGCATTTTCTATACAAAATCCAATGTTCATTCCCAGCCGTTGAGCAGTAAAAAGAACAGTACAAACCGCACTTGTCAGCCCCTGCCCCATATGTGGAGTACAGGCAATCATAATATTTTTGAACCCTAACTTGTCAGCTAAAGCTACTTCCGCTAATGTGCTATTAATTTTCCCGCGTATCTGTTTTTGCTGCGACATATTGAGCCTCGGCAAGCCATGTCTCTCCCAGTCAATTACATTACAATCAATTACTCCTACTGGAAGCTCTTGCAAAAGTCCTAACAAGGGATCTATCTGTCCATTATCCATTCCTACCCGCAGACCTTCTTGTAACGTTTGATCGACCCAAATCATTTTTCGCAAACTCTTTTACTAATATAAACGCGAGTTTCAGCAGGTGCTATTTTTGCCACCTCACCAACTAAATTGCCACCTGTCAATTCTGCTTCTAACCAAGGAGGAATGTGGTTACAAAGGACTTCTAAACGATAAAATTTCCCTTGACGCAAGAAGGGCAGCAATACTTGTTTGGAACTAACGCCACCAGTATTCTCCTGAATCTCTTTGATGGATATATAATAATCGCCTTGCTCTCTTTCTACGGGTAAAGGAATTACATTATTGCCTTGCAATTTCTCCTCTTCCTCTTTCTCTTCTTCTTGTTTTAACACATAATCCAGAAAAGACAAAGGCTCACGTTCTCCCTCGAATTCCCAAATACTGCACTGCATTTTTTCTAATTCAAAGTAAGGTACACCAGCAACGGCGCAACCCACAAAAATTTTACATTGGTCTAGAAATAGAATAATTTCAGCCATCTGCCTACGCAGTCCAACCAAGCCAGCTTGTTTATCTAATGAACACTTTTGCTCTCTGATAGCTTTCCAAGATCCTTCTGCCTTTTGGTAAATGACAACAATGGCATCCGACTCATATAGAGAACTAGTTACACCATTGCCATTTATACAGACTGCAATTTCTGGAGACATCACAACCCCTCCCTTTCCCCTACTGCCAAAAATCCTACTTCTTTTAAAGTGCCAAACGTTCTACTACATTACCGCCTTCAATATGTTCTTCCATAATGGTTTCTACATCATCAGGAGTAACACCCTTATACCAGGTACCGCCAGGGTATATAACAACAACAGGTCCTTGTTCACAGATACCAAAACAGCCCGTATTGTTTACAAATACCTCACCGCCTAAATCCCGTTCTTCAATTTCCTCCATAAACTTTGCCACTAGTTCCACGCCGCCTTTCGTATGGCAGTAACCTTTCTGTTGACCATTTGCTCTTGAACTGGTACAAACGAAAATATGAAACTTTGGTTTATTCATCATTATCCTAACCTTCCTTTCAAATCGCTTTTTTCATGGTTAACTGTTCTACTGCATAACGGAGTCCCTCTTCTATGGTATAACAATACTCCACACTTACAATGCCGTGTTCTGATAGTCTCTGCTGCCCATGGTAACCAATACGCATGGTCAGAACAGCATCACAGTCAGAAATAGCTTGAATCGCGGCACTTTTTTTCCCTTCTTCTGAATCGCATTCTGAAATACCGGAGCAGTATTGTTCTGCTTTACGATTCTCCGCAAGAGTAAACCCTTTGTCATTTCCCTGATAAATTAAAAACTCTGTCGCATGCCCAAAATGTTGATCTACTAATTTGCCATGCTTAGAGGTAACCGCAATTTTATATAGCTTATCGTCATTTTGGTTTGGCAAAATTGATTTTTCAGGCTCTGGCTTAGTCATCCGAAATTCATTTGACCTGTCATTCCCAAGCAATCCAACAGCATCAGCCCGACACTGCTTACAGTGTCTCATTTGTTGCATTTCCAGCTGACAAAGATCTCTCATTTCATTAATTTCCTTCATGCTGGTCTGTGGGAATTTTTCAAAGGCACTTCCCGGGGCAGGAATCAGCGGCATAATATTCGTGATAAAAACCCCTAATTCTTTCATCTTCTTTACTACTTCGGGAATATGCTGATCATTAATTCCTTTTACCATTACAATATTGATTTTAACCAGTACGCCATGAGCCACCAAATAAGAGATGCCTTCCAACTGATTTTTGATCATTAATTCAGCAGCGGCAATCCCTGTATAACTTCTCCCCTGGTAATTAACCACTTTATATAGTTGTGCCCCAATTTTAGGATCTAGGCAATTCACTGTCACTGTAATATGTTTTATGCCTAGTTCTACAAGCTCTGCCGCATAATGAGGCAGCATTAAACCATTGGTTGATAAGCAAAATATGATATCTTCCCCTTTGGCTTTAATTAATTCAATTGATTTTCTGGTAACATCCCAATTTGCCAAAGCATCTCCAGGTCCAGCAATCCCCACTACACTTAAATTTTCGATGTTTTCCTTTACCCAGGAGAATTTTTGGCTGGCAAGTTCCGGTGTCAGCACTTCACTCGTTACTCCTGGCCGGCTCTCGTTCACACAATCAAACTTACGATTGCAATAATTACAGCTTATATTGCACTGGGGTGCCACCGGTAAATGCATCCGCGCATATTTATGATGGGCATCAGCGTTATAACAAGGATGTTTGCTCTCTTCCATACCCTCCACCTCAATTTCCCCCAACACGGTAGGGTAATATTATACATTTACTTTTTTACTTACTACAGCTACCCTTGCTGATAGAATTTTTCATACATGGAGCTCCTGTATGATTTATATTTGTTTTCCAGCAGCGTATTGGTAATTCGATCCAAGAACATCATGGTACCTGTATAACCTACAGATAAGATTCGCTGTCCTCCTACGCGGTCATGAATGGGAAACCCCAGTCTCACGAGAGGAATATCACCTTTTTCAGTAAGATAACGACCATCTGAAGGACCAATTCCAATGTTGACATTTGCTTCCTTACTGGCAGCTAAAATTTGGGAAAAATCGGTTTCAATTAATATCTTGCTTTGCTCTGGACAGTCGGTTACAGCCGCTGTTAAGAGCTGATTCAGCTTGCCCACTTGACTGCCTGTTGCCACAACTGCTGGGAAAACGCCATTTTCTGCACAAGTTTTGGTTACCGCATATACCATTTCCGGTTCACCAAAAATAACACTTCTTCCTTGAAAATTATATTTATGGGAATCAATCATCCCATCCAACAAACGTCCACGCTCTTGTTTAATACTTTCAGGAACAGTCTTACCGGTAATTTCTACTAACGTATTAACGAATATATCTGTATTTTCCAGACCTATTGGTATGGCTATATTGTATAAAGGAATACCAAATGTATCTTCCAAATATTTCCCAGGAGAATTTTCATCATCTAACGTAATCCCCATTTGGATGGTAGCTACAGCACCTCCCATGGATCTTATATCAGCCAGCTTGGTTCCCCCATTGCTCATCTTGGTATAAGGCCTTGCAAAAGGGCGATCCAAGGTATCCGAAAAATCAGGACATAATACATATTCAATCTGCATTAAAGCTAATATACGTTTTATTTCCCGAATATCAGCAGGACTTATATTGGGAATAATGATATTTATTTTGTTATTTTTCTCAACAGCCTCTGTTAGCTGCATCAATATTCTTTTTAGAGTAAAAAAATAACCTTCAAAGTGACTGCCGCCATAACCAGGCGTGGATGATGTAACAATTGGAAATTCTTCCATTTGTTTATCAATAAGATATTGACCTGTAATTCTCTCAATGTCTTCTCCGATGGTTTCTGCTAAACAAGTCGTTACAATACCAATCAAGGCTGGATGGTATACCTTTATAATGTTATCCAAAGCCAGTCTGAGATTTTTTTCCCCGCCGTATATCGTGCCTTTTTCATTTAAGGAAGAAGATCCCACATCAACAGGTTCATTAAAATGTTCGGCAATATGTCTGCGCATATAGGTACTACAGCCTTGAGACCCATGAACAATTACCATGGACTGTTCGATTCCCTTCAATGCCAGAATCCCCCCCATCGGCATACACATATTACAGGGATTCTCATTCACATTCCGATAATGCACATTATCTTTGTTTTTCTCAGCCATGGTTCGCACCCCCGCTTTCAAAGCCTAATTTGGCAAGACTATTCCATACAGGAGAACAAACTGTGGAGTATACTTCTTCAGCAAAATTTACGGCACCCTCAAAGCCGCTTAAAGGATGTTTGCGATCATGATTATGATCAATAAAAGCAATTCCTAATTTATAAGCTAAAGGTCGTTCCTTTACACCACCCACCAACAAATGAGCACCCTTTTCCATCATAAACTTTTCCAACTCAGCAGGATTAGCATCATCTAAAATAACAGTGCCATCATCCACTAAATCATTAATTGTTTCATATTCTTCTTTTCTGCCTGTTTGCGTACCAATCATTACTACATCAATACCAATTTCTCTAAATTGTTTAATCAGAGAAATAGCCTTAAATCCTCCACCAACAAAAATGGCGGCTTTCTTTCCTTCTAACTTCGCACGATAACCTTTGATAATGTTTTCTACCCTAGCTGTTTCCTTCTGAATCAAAGCTTCAGCCTTAGCAATCATGGAGTCCTCTCCTAAGGCAGCCGCAATTTTCCGTAAGGAAGTGGCCGTATCTTCGATACCTAAAAAGGATATTTGAATATAGGGAATCTGATACAGTTCTTCCATTTTTCCCGCAAGATAGATCATCGAGCCAGCGCATTGTATAATGTTCAGCTTGGCCTTAGGGGCTGATTTCAAGGCCGTATAGTGAGAATCACCCGTAAAGGTAACGTTTAATTCTACTCCCATCTGCCGCAGATAATTTTGAATAATCCAGGCTTCACCGGCCAGATTAAAATCGCCTAGATAGTTAATGCTATTGTTTTTTTCGATTGCAGCAGGATCAGAGGGTGTTATCAAACGAAGCAGGGCATCTCCTGCTGCCCTGTAGCCTGCGGATTTATTGCCAATAAATCCGCTAGATTCTACAGGTATCACTTCAATATTATGTTTTTGGGAGGCAGCGCTGCAAATAGCTTCCAAATCATCACCAATTACGCCGACAATACAAGTTGAATATACAAAAATTAGTTTTGCTTGGTACTTTTCCACCAGTCCATCAATTGCTGCTAATAATTTTTTGGCGCCGCCAAAAATAATGTCCTGCTCTTTTAAATCGGTAGAAAAGCTATTGCGATATAAGTCAGCGCCGCTGCTGAGGCTACCGCGAATATCCCAAGTATAACTAGCACAGCCAATTGGCCCATGTACCAAATGTATCGCATCCGTAATTGGATTGAGTACGACTCTGGCTCCGCAATACACACAAGCCCTTTGACTTACACAGCCCGCAGAACTGTCCGTATCACATTGAAGCTGCTTCTTATTCTTGCCTTTTGTAACAATAAACCCATCCCGTTCTGCAATCGTTCCTGCATTATTCTCAGCCATAGTACCTCTCACTCCTCTCCCAAAAACATTATGAAAAAACCATTATTCTTGTGAATTAGAAAAAAACGTTTGAAACGCGAAGGTACGAAGACTCTGAAGAACTGGAGTAAAATATTATCTCTTCGTGGCCTTTATGAACTTCGTGCCCTTCGTGTTTCAACATCTTTTTTCCAAAAGCCTTGTTATTTCAAAAAGCCTACCTACATTACCAATTCGAAATCTTCATCTTTTGCATCCCGATCGGCTCTATCTAATAAGGCATTACTGATCATTTCAATTAGCCTCATAGCACCATGATAACCAACAATCGGCAAATAAGAATGAACGCTTCTGTCAAGGATTGGGAAACCAACCCGCATAAAAGGAATATCTTCTGCCCGCGCAATATATTTACCATAGGTATTACCAATCAATAAATCGACAGGCTGATTCTTAATCCATTGGTGCAAGGTAAATAAGTCACCAGCACTCTTCACATTGGCTTCAATCCCAGCACCCTTTAACATATCGTCAATATCATCTTCAAAGCTTCCTGCTGCAGAATTGGATGAACCACCTGGCGTACCAGTCAATACATGGATGGGTTTCATCCCTAAACTTAATACAAATTCAGTGAGACCGGTGACAATATCAGGATCACCAAAGATTGCTACGGTCTTGCCATGAAAATGGAAATGAGTATCGGTCATAATATCAACCAGCTGACCCCGTTCTATTTCCAGCTCTTTAGGAATTTCCCGGGCAAAGCTATTGCGTAAGGTCATTAATAAAGCGTCTGTAGCTTTAATGCCAATCGGTGTTTTCAAGACGGCTGCAGGAACCTTGCATTGTTTGTTCAAGAGATCAGCAGGATCACTGGAGGCAAAGCGACCAAGCGCCAGAGTGATTTGTGAATTACCTGTATCCTTTAGCTGTTCCACAGTCGTACCACCCTCAGGATACATCTCAAATTCGCCAGTCATTGGTGAATCCACAACTCCTGATGTGTCAGGAAACATAATATACTCAATACCCATACTTGTTACCAGGCGTTTAATTTCCCGCATATCTCCCGGATTGACGAAGCCAGGAATGATATTGGCTTGTGCCTTTTTCTCCGGCAATGTACTTTGCGCCAAGTAGGTAACCATTGCTTTTGTCATATTAGAGAATCCTGTGATATGAGATCCTACATAACTAGGAGTATTCGCATGAATTACCAGTTTGCCTTCAGCAACTTCTGCTGTTTTAATAATACTGGAGACATCATCCCCAATGGTCTCTGTTAAACAAGTGGTGTGAATGGCCATAACATCCGGTTTATAGATGTGAAAAACATTTTGTATCGATGCCTTCAAGTTAGCACCACCGCCAAACACCGATGATCCTTCCGTAAAACAGCTGGTGGAAGCCATAACAGGATCACGAAAATGACGAGTTAAATGCATACGGTGGTAAGAGCAGCAACCTTGTGACCCATGGCTATGAGGCAAGCATTTATGAATCCCCAGAGCAGCATACATAGCGCCAATTGGCTGGCATGTTTTGGCAGGATTAATAATACCGCCACTTTTGCGTTCGGTAATCTCTTTTGGTGTACAATCTAACATACTATGCCACTCCTTCCTCAGTTACTGTTCCTTCTAATAAAGGCTGATCTTTCCATGGTGGAGTTATAAAATTCCAAGTCGGTGAGGCAAACCCCATACTGATATCTTCAGCAAATTTTACAGCACCATTAAAACCAGCATACGGTCCACTATAATCATAAGAATGTAATTGTTTCGAGTTAATACCCATTTTTTGAATGACATATTTATCCTTAATCCCCGAAGTGAAAATGTCTGGTTTCAATATTTTTATAAATTCTTCTGTTTCAAAATGATTTAAATCATCAACAATGATGCTGCCATCTTTCATGTCAAAACGCATGCCTTTATATTCACCCAGAGGTATTTTAGCTTTCAGTTCTTCCAGTTTTTCTGGTGACACTTTTAAACGGAAGCGTTTTTCATCAACTTCTGCTGTATAGTGAGGTATGTTTTTACTATCTGCATCTGTTTTAATGGTAGGAATCACTTCACGACCTTCATAATCATCCCGATGAGCAAACTCATATCCGGCTAATAAGGTCTCAATACCTAATTCACTAAATAAATTTTGGAAATGATGTCCTCGGGATCCACCAACAAAACAAAAAGCTGTTTTTCCTTCACAAATCTTTTTATACTGGTCAAATATCGGCTCAATTCTTGCCAATTCGCTAGCAATTACTGCCTCTGTCTTCAAGGTCAGTTCTTTGTCATCAAAATAAAGAGCCATGTTGCGCAAGGATTCGATTGTCCCTTGAATTCCGATAAAGTTAACCTTAAGCCAAGGTGTACCATATTTGGTTTCTAGCATCTCAGCAATATAGTTAATGGATCGATGGCATTGCACCAAATTCAATTCTGCAGTATGAGCATTTTTAATGGCTTCATAAGAGCCATCCCCTGTCATAACCGATACTACATGGTAGCCGATTTCCTTAAGGATACGTTCTACTTCCCAGCCATCGCCACCAATGTTGTATTCCCCAAGAAGATTAATCGGGAACTTAGCAGGAGCTTCTTCCTGGTCCCCCGTACCAATTACTTTTTCCATTAAAATATTATTGGCAATATGGTGACCAGCCGATTGACTAACACCTTTATAGCCTTCACAGCTAAAAGACAGCACTTGTACGCCATGCTTCGCTTCTGCTGCTTTAGCAACCGCGCCCATGTCATCGCCAATTAATCCTACCGGGCAGGTAGCCGAAAGAGTAATGGCCTTAGGATTAAAGATTTCCATGACTTCATCAATTACCTTAGCCAGTTTCTTTTCTCCACCAAAAACAATATCACTTTCTTGCATATCGGTAGATATGCAGTAATTAAGGAAATTCTGCTTTGGATCGTCGGATTTCGCTTTATTCCGTCGTGTATTCCATGCATAATAGCCACAACCGATTGGCCCATGGACAATATGCACCATATCTTTTATGGGACCTAAAACAACGCCTTTACAACCAGCATAAGCACAGCCTCTGTTGGTGATAATACCAGGAATCGTCCGGGTATTGGCTTCTATTTGCTGACTTTCTACATCAGATCGTTTAATGAATATATGTTTTTTACGATTTTTCTGTACCTTAGCTGGATATTGATCCAGTATTTCCTGAAGTTTAGCTTCATTCATTCCCATTTTTTCTTACCTCCCTTTATACTGCACTTTCCCCAGTTTCTCCAGTACGAACCCGAATGGCATCCATCACTGGTAAGACGAATATCTTGCCATCACCAACATTATTACAAGTCTTGTTCGCTTGAATAATGGATTCTACGATCTTTTCCACTTCATCATCATGGGCCAGAATGGTAAATAATCTCCGGGGGAATAAACTGGTACCAACTAAAAAATCAGTAATTAGTTTTTCGGCTTCTCCTGTTTGATCCTCTCCAGCCATAAGAAGGAGTTCTTTCTTTCTTTCCAAGATTAATGTAGGATTGGTTACTATTTTACCGCGGCCTTCTACTTTAAAAGCCGTAAAACCAGCTACGCCAGCTTCCACTAAGGCTTTTTTCGTAGCACTCGTTTTATTCATACGCACAATAGCGATAATTTCTTTCATCCTTATCCCTCCTTCTTATAGACTTGGGATGCCACTGGAAATGGTATATGCTTCTTCAATAGGGCTTATAAAAATTTTGCCGTCACCATAAGCACCTTGTTCGCTTGTTTTTGCATATTTTAAAATTAGACGGACCATATCTTCTTTATCCTCATCACGGATAGCCATCATTAACAATACCTTAGGAATTTCATCATAGATAATTCCTGATATTTTAATGCCTTTTTGCTTACCGCGGCCGACTACATCCAGAACTGTTGCTGCATGGAAACCTGCTCTTGACAGTTCTGCCAGTACTTCCTCTTTCTTTTCCGGTCTAATGATGGCTCTAACTAATAACATATTGTTTTCCCTCCAATATTTTCACTTCTATCTCAGGTTAGAATTATAGATCCATAAAGCCATATTGCATCATGATTTCTTCTAGTCTGTCTTGCGTCATTGGTTTAGGAATAACAAACATCTTATTATCGTCTATGGCTTTAGCCAGTGAGCGATACTCATTAGCCTGTCCTGATTCTGGGTCAAAGTCAACAACCGTCTTTTTGTTAATTTCAGCACGTTGCACCAGATTGTCACGAGGGACAAAATAGATCAATTGGGAGCCAATTTCTTCAGCAAAAGCTTTTAACAACTCATACTCTTTATCAACTTTACGACTGTTGCAGATAATGCCGCCAAGTCTTACTTTACCGTTTACCGCGTATTTTTGAATACCTTTGGCAATGTTATTCGCCGCATAAAGAGCCATTAATTCACCAGAAGCAACAATATAAATTTCTTCTGCTTTCCCTTCACGAATCGGCATCGCAAAACCACCGCAAACAACGTCACCTAATACATCATAAAATACATAATCAAGATCTGGGGTATAAGCGCCTAATGATTCAAGCATATTAATAGAGGTGATGATACCGCGACCGGCACAACCTACACCAGGTTCCGGACCGCCTGATTCTACACACAGAGTACCGCCGAAACCCGGTTTTAAAATATCTTCTAAATCAATATCGTCACCTTCATCACGTAAGGTATCCAATACTGTTTTTTGACATAATCCATGCAAGAGCAAGCGTGTAGAATCAGCCTTAGGATCACAGCCTACTACCATAATGTGTTTACCGGCCTCTGCTAACGCACCCACTGTATTTTGGGTCGTAGTAGATTTACCAATACCGCCTTTACCATATATAGCAATCTGTCTCATAATAAGAAACCTCCCTATATTTTTAACTAATTTTTTTGACTTACTAGTTGAATTTTAAATCTGCTTCACTTATAATAAAAAATAGGTACATCAAATAAACCCTGGTGTCAGCTGGGGAATTAAGGATTACCGTGCTTTATGGATACCGCAAATATCCATAAGGCATTTATTGTTTTGAGGCTTGGTGTGCTTTTTCGATAGAACCACCTCCTTAATTAAAGCTTTGAAGAACACAATGGGGCTCATAAACGGATTACGTTTATAAGCCCCATTGCTTATGCTTCTATTTTTTCTGACAAAAGGCAAAAAGCTCACAAGGGTTTTAAAAAACCACTCGTAAGCTTCATTGCTTCCGCCTATTAACTTGAGCTGAGTATAGCATACATTTTTTGCAGATGCAATACCCTTTATAAATAGTCGAAATATTAAATTTTAATCTTCCACCTCTGCTATACTTTGTTAAAAATAATATTGAAAAATCAACATATACACTGGTATGACAACGATCGCTAACACGGTTGTAACCGTTGTCATGATTGCAGCATATTCGGCATCTGCCTGGTAGGCTTTTGCGATAATAGCCGTCTGGGTCATGACAGGCAGCATGGCTTGAATAACAAATACTTTTTTCATTAAAAGCGGCAGGGGCATAAAATGAGTAATTGCCATGACTAAACAAGGGGAAATTAAAAATCGTCCCAGAAGAATGGCAATCATATCCTTGCTCAATTTAATATCTTTTAACTTTACACCATAGATAGCAATCCCAATAAACAACATTGATAAAGGTGTTGTCATATTGCCGAGATATTTGCAAGTATCAAGAATGAAATTGGGTAAGCTGATGTTACCTAAAATAAGAGCAATCGCCAGTAAAAATCCTAACAGAGGTGGTGAGAAAATCTTTTTGGCTACTTCCAGCACTGAGGTTTTCCCTTGCTCTGCTGCACCATCGTTTCTAATGCCATTCGCACCAATTGTCCAAAATAAAGAAGTATTAGCAATATAATATAACAATACATAGGGCACACTTTGCTCGCCAAACAAAGCTAAATTGACTGGGAGGCCAATAAAAATTGTGTTCGAAACAAAAAACATCGACCTAAATGTTCCTTGCCTATTCGGTTTCACCTTTATTAATTTGGATACACCATAGCTAACGATATAACAGGCAAGCATAGAAGAAAAAGGTACCAATAAGCCTGCTGCTAAATGCAGCAGCCCATCTTTGTTGAAAGTACTCATCAAGTTCCATATCATATAGAGAGGCAATGCAATATTAGTAATGATTCGTGAAAACAATTTTGATGCTTGTTCATCGAACCATCCCTTATTCGTAAAAAAATAGCCTGTCATAATCATTATAACAATACTAAATATACTTTCAATTGTATGAAAAATCATCATAAAAAACCAAACCCCTAACCATCCTTAAGAAAATACGTTCTATTAATATAGTAACTTTCTGTAGTGTAGCAATTATTTCTCTGCACAAAAAAACCTTGCGGATTATTCTTCCGGTAAGACAGCTGTTAAGGCGGCTTTAACAATCGCTTCTGCTTCTGTTAGAAAACCTTGGGTCATTGTCTCATGCTCACAGCCAGTTTTGGCAAAGCAGCCATAATACAATTTTCCCTCTGGTTCTATCCTATTTTCAAAAATATAAGTATAACCCAAGGTTTTCATACGTTCTGCCACCTGTTTCGCGGCCTCTATTTCTGTCGAAAATTTGGGCACTGCTTCATCGAAATTCTCCCGTTCTTTTAAACTAATTAGTTCACTTTCTTTGGTGAGAGCAATATATACGCCACCAGATTGTTCAATATCGGCAGGGGTTCCCAGCCATTTAACCGCAAGCTCAGCACTAAATTGCAGCAGATGCTTTAGCCAGATAAATCCCATTACACGTAACGCTACCTCAATATCCAAAGTCCGTCCTGGTTTCATGCCTACTATTTTTTCCCTCAATTTGTTTATTCCTCCATTATTTTACTGTAAAGCTGCTTTCGCTAATTGATCTGCTTGTTCATTGTATTTATCGCCTGAATGTGCCTTTACTTTTACAAAGATAACCTCCAATTGCTTAACAACCTGCTCGTAATATTGTTTGTACTTCTTAGTACCCGCCTGTTTGGCCTCCCAGGCATTGGTACACCATTTTTCAATGCCTTCATAATCATGATAGATGACAATCGTATGTACCCCCTGCTCCAGAGCATAAGCCATCGCAATTTTGGCCCCCAAGGTTTCTCCAGCTACATTGCGCATACCCACAAGCTCAGGATCATTGCCTTTCTGGCTAAAAGTAATTTCTTGACCTTGCCACAATATTACGACTCCAGCCGAATATTCTTTCGTTGCAATATTGTAACTGCCATCAACATAAGCTAGCATTCGATCCTTAGAAAGCTCTTCTATCGGCTGTAAAGGCAATGCTGCCTTGCCAATTGCTCCTGCCAAATAAGCATTCGCTTCGTCTTCTGTCTTAAAGCTTTTATATTCGGCTCCCGAATAGCCCTTGATTTGCTCCTGACATTGAGGCCAAGTGTAGAATAATCCGTTGTTGCGTCCCTTTCTCACTGCATATACTTTTTTTTGTTTATCTGACATATTATCTCCTTAACCATCCTTACGTGTTTTATTATGAAAGTGGTGCAATCCTTTTCTTGGCAGGCTCAGTACAAGGTCTAAAATTATCATCGTAAGCTAAAGGCTAATGATCCAGCGTTAAAAAGACCCTGTACCGACAACCAAATATTCTCTGTAATTACCTTAGCAAGCTATGCTTGTCCAACAATACATGTAGTGAATCCCTATTAGAAATATTATCTATCATCTATTTTATGCTTTTCTCTTTATAAAAAGCAAGTAGTAATCCCAATAGATTCTGTCAAGGCACTATACTATGGCGTCTTGCTAGTGCCTTGACATCTATTATGCCAGCTTTACCACGCATTCTCTTATTCTGTGCGAATAGAACACATGGGAGCAGTTAGCTGGGTAAATACATTAATATTAGGCTGTCCCAAACTGATTCCATTCGTTAGGCGATTGGAATGCAGAGAAATGATAACACCCGTAATTTTGGCTAAACCAGTAGGTGTGGGAATCCCTCTAAAAGGATTATAATCCAGCGGAGCAACATAATAATTCAAAGTTCCATTACTATTTACAATTAAGCGGTTTGGATCAAAACCATCAGAGGTATAAACCACTCCTAAAGGAGCTGCAGGCCAAACACCTCTGTCTGTTAGAAAAAACGCGGTATACACGCCAAGAGGAATTAAACCTTGCGCTGTTAATTCAATATGTCCTACATTCCCTTTGCCACAAATTTCACCTGTAGCTGTTGGTTGAATCCAAAAAGCCAAGGCAATAGCTGATGGTCTATTGGCTGGCATGGTTTCGAATATCAGATCACAACAACAATCATTCACCTTTGATTTTCTATCATCTTCCACACGATCCCCTCCTTAAGTAAAGCGAGTATTTAAAGATAAAAATTTATAATTTACCTTATACCTTTTTTATATGGTATGCCTAAAGTACAAGAAAGGTGAAGAACATACCGAATTATTTAAACCATAATGTTATACGATAAATGGGCCTCCGTGCTGCTGAGCAGTATGAATGGATAGAACGCTCTAAGTATCTCATATCCACAAATAAAAGTTTTAAAGCAGCTAAAATATAAGCGAATTTAGCTTTTTATCTAAATCAGGTCTTTTTACAATAAATTACTCATTTTTTTGGATATTTTTGTTATACTATACATACTATAACTTACAAATGATTATAGGTACTATGTATTAAGGAGGAATTATTATGAAGACTTCCAATCCTGTATTTTCAAGTGATGCTTTTATAAAACCTCACCATATTAACGCTGGGGACATTATGACAATTAATGGCACGATTACTAAAAGTTTATTCTTATTCTTTTTGGTTTTGCTGTCGTCTGTATCCACGTGGCTTTATTTAATGATAAGCCATAAGTTTGAAACCGTAGTTTTATTCTCTGGTGTAGGGATGATCTCCACACTGATTCTTGGACTCATTGCCATTTTTAAACCCACTTCTACGCCGATAACAGCTCCTTTATATGCAGTCTTTGAAGGCTTTGCCCTGGGATCTATTACTACCTTATTATCCTTACAATATGGCGGTATTGCCCTGCAAGCCGTGACATTAACAATGGGCGTAGCCCTTACCGCCCTGGCCGGCTATAAGTTTGGCTTAATTCGGGTTACGGAAAAATTTCGTGCCTTTGTCCTTGCTGCCACTGGTGGTATCTTTTTGCTATATATCGCAAGAATGATTTTAGGGTTATTTGGCATTGCCATCCCTTTTATCCAAGGGGGCCTCTTTGGCATTGCCTTTAGCTTAATCGTTATTACTGTCGCAGCACTAAACCTGGTCCTAAATTTTGATTCTATCGAACGCAGTGCCAACCATGGTGCTCCTGGCTATATGGAATGGGTAGGAGCCTTCGGCATTATGGTTACTCTGGTGTGGCTTTACTGGGAAATTTTACGTCTTCTCATAATACTGCGTAATGGCGGCGATGAATAAATAGCAATTAACCAAAAGAGGCTGTCGCAAAACGTTTTTTTAAAAACGTTTTGCGACGCTCTTTTTTTATGTAAGCAGGCGGAAAATAGGCAGACGAACGCAGAAAAATGAAACCCGAAGGTGACTTATGAGCATAACAAAGCAGAGGAAGCTTCTTCCCCTAAGAAAAGTCTGTATGCGGTTGTCAAGCTGCTTTGGGAATATGCAAATAAGTTCCACAGCGGTTACTTTGGATTTTGTTATGGAGTTTGTTTAGGTTATACCCCATACACAGCAATAGGAATTCGGTTTGCACCTTGACGCTACCCCGCAGCAGAAATCGCCGGAAACCCATGTCCTGTTTAAGTACCCCAAATGCTCCCTCCACTTGGATGGAACGGTTTACGCGTAACAAGACCCCTTCCTTGCTTTGAATGCGCTCTTGCATTTCTTGGCGCTGCCTGAGAAATGGTTTGGATATATGCAAGTTCTTGCTCCCTTCTTCTAGCGGCGTCTTGCTTTTGCCTTTGATGCATTGGGCTTTATGCGAACACCCGGCACACTCGGTGCAGGTGTAGACCGTTGTCACAACGGGGTAGCCCGCCTTGGACTTGGTCTTTTTCTCGTAGACTCCCCGGATGGGGTGCCCCATATGGCACAAATAGCTGTCGCTTTTCTCATCATAGGCCATGTTCTCGCGTCTGCCGATGTCGCTTTTGTATTTGCGGGCTTTGGCTTTGTCGTAATTCGCCGGCTTAATAAAGGCTGTTTGTCCGTTTTCTTCACACCAGGTGTAGTTTTCCTCACTCTCGAAACCCGCGTCCGCTACGGGCTTTGTATACCCCAGTTCTTTGAGCGTCTCCAGCATCGGGATGAGAGTTTGACTGTCGCTTCGTT
>CAURNS010000003.1:0-458303 GCA_963526485.1 uncultured Pelosinus sp. | reverse complement strand
CGGGTATTGCCGGGGGTGGCATATTTGGAAATGGCCCGGGCCGCAGTGGAGCAGGCAGCAGGACCGTTGCTGGAAGAAGGATTGCAAATGGTGCTGAAAAACGTGGTTTGGACTCGGCCCATAGCGGTGGGAGAAGAAACGGTGCAGGTTCACATCGGGCTTTTTCCCGAGGAGAATGGAATGATTGGCTATGAAATTTACAGTCAACCCGACGATGATACAAAAGAGGCTGTAGTACACAGTCAAGGCAGTGCTTTTATTACCAAATCTGTTGAGAAAATGAAAACCTTGGATCTTAGAGCATTACAGGCTGAATGCAGCCAAAGTATTTTATCAGCGACCCAATGTTATGACGCATTTAGAAGAATGGGGCTGGAATATGGTACAGGACACCAAGGAATTGAGACATTGTATATTGGAAAAGACCAAGTAATAGCTAAGCTATTGATGCCTTCTTCCATTTCCGATACATTGTACCAATTCATACTGCATCCCAGTATCATGGATGCAGCTCTGCAGGCATCCATGGGGTTGATGATTGGCTCTGATGTTACCAAACCTGCTTTACCATTTGCTCTGCAGGAACTGGAAATAATCGAAACATGTACTTCCAGTATGTGGGCACTGATTCGATACAGCGATGGCAGTAGGGCCGGTGATAAGGTGCAGAAGCTGGATATTGATGTATGTAATGCGCAAGGAATAGTCTGTGTACGTATGAGGGGTTTTTCAGCAAGAATCTTAGAGATTGAAATGGGCCTGGGAGCAAAAGGTACGTCTAAAATGATAATGTTCCAGCCTGGCTGGCAAGAAAAAGATATTGATTCAGAAGCTACAGTTTTACAAGTCAGCCAGCACGTAGTAATTCTATGTGAGCCGGATGAAATGATCCAAGAGGGTATTGTCACCAATATGAACGGAGTACGTTGTCTTAGCTTACATTCGGAAAAGGAAAACATGGCAGTACGTTTTCAAAGCTATGCGGATCAAGTGTTCGGGGAGATTCAGATGATTCTCAAAGAGAAATCGAGTAATAGAGTATTAGTTCAAATTGTGATTTTCTCTGAAGAAGATCAGCCGCTTTTCTCCGGACTATCCGGACTCTTAAAAACAGCTCATTTGGAAAATTCAAAACTTATTGGACAAGTCATTGAGATGGAATCTGGGGAAAGTTCTGAAACCATAGTAGAAAAGCTGGTAGAGAATAGTCAAAATTTAACAGACAGGCAAATTCGCTACCAGGGAGGTAAACGATGGATCACAGCCTGGGGTGAAATCGAAGATTCTCAAGATAGAGCAAAGATTCCTTGGAGAGAGCAAGGGGTCTATTTAATTACAGGGGGAGCAGGAGGTCTGGGACTTATTTTTGCCCAAGAGATCGCTCGGCAGGGGAAAGATACAACCTTGATTATGATAGGCCGGTCGCCCCTCACAAGAGAAAAACAAGCTAAATTGAAGGAAATAGAAGCATTGGGTACACGAATCGAATATAGACAGGCAGATGTAACGGATCAGAAGGCAGTGCATAATTTAATTCAAAACATTCAAGAGGAATTTGGCGGCCTGCATGGTGTTTTGCATTGTGCAGGAGTGATTCGTGACAATTTTATCCTTAAAAAGCCGAAGAAAGAACTGCAGGAAGTTCTGTCACCGAAGGTTTTAGGATTGGTGAATCTGGATCAAGCCAGTCAAGATGTGAAACTTGATTTCTTTATTCTGTTTTCCTCCATAGCAGGCAGTCTGGGAAATGCAGGTCAAGCAGACTATGCTGCCGCTAATGCCTTTATGGATGGGTATGCTGTGTATCGTAATAATCTGGTGACAATGGAGCAAAGACATGGACAAACACTGTCAATTAACTGGCCACTGTGGAAAGATGGTGGAATGGGCGTTGATGAAGCAACAGAAAAAATGATGATGCAAAGCATGGGGATGATTGCGATGCAGACTTCAATGGGTATTCAGGCTCTGTATCAAAGTCTGGCTTCTGGCAGCGGTCAGGTGATGGTAATGGAAGGTAAAGTAAATCAATTAAGAATGGTTCTATCGCAAGATGATTTTGAGAAAAGTGACAAATATGACAGTGATCAGATTGGTGCAAAGGTTAAAATCACAAGTGAAAATAAAGAGTCTTATCAAGAGCTTTTCGATGAAATAGCAGCTGGCAGACTAACGGAAGAAGATTTTAAAATATTCATGAAGGTGTGAAGAGGGGGAGGAAAAGAAAATGGAGAGTCAATTGTCATCTTTATATAAGCAGATAAAAGAGAAAAAAATAACTCGAGAAGATGCGATAAAGCAGATGGAAGAATATAAAGCAAAGCATACCCAACCGCAGCAATATATTCTTCCCATACAGGAGGATCATGAAGCAGTCAAGTGTAGTACTGCAGCCTTGATAGATAGAATACAGGTTAATTTGCTGCAGATGGTATCTGAATTATGTAAGGTGGCGATAGAAGATATTGATGCAGAAGCTCAGTGGAATGAAAATGGGTTAGATCAGATTATGTTGGCTGCATTGACTGATAAAATAAATCAGGAATATAAGCTTGAGCTGGCTCCAGGTATATTCTATACACAATTAACTATACAAAGTTTTGCAGAATACTTGACTAACGAATATTACGATGTGTTTGCTACGCCACTGCAAGTAAAAGTGTTATCACCAAATTCAGCAGCTAGGGAACAAAGAGCAATAATAGAAATAGGGGAAGACTCTTTACGGGAAAAAGCGATACGTTATTTTAAGCAGCAATTGTCTTCTGTAATTAAGCTTCCAGCAAGTCGAATTGAAGAGAATGCGCCAATGGAGAAGTATGGAATTGATTCGATTATGGTTATGCAATTAACCAATGAATTGGAAAAGAAATTTGGTTCACTGCCGAAAACGTTGTTTTTTGAATACGAAAACATTCAGCAAATAACCGGCTATTTTCTTACTTCTTATCGAAATCAACTAATTGAATTATTGAATATTGAGGACAATAAAGCTGAAATTGCTGTTAATTCCAATAGCAGTACAGTTACGGAAAGTATAAAATTAGCTTCAAAGCATCCTCGACTTCTTCATTTCTCAGATTTTAGTGTGGAAGTCCGACAAAAAGACGCAGCAGGATTAGATATTGCCATAATTGGAGTTTCTGGACGTTATCCTGGTGCGAGGAATATTCAAGAATTCTGGAAGAACTTACGGGACGGCAAAGATTGTATCACAGAAATTCCCAAAGATCGCTGGGATCATAATTTATATTTTGATGAAGATAAGAGCAAGTTTGGTAAAACGTATAGTAAATGGGGAGGCTTCTTAGATGGTGTAGACCAGTTTGATCCCCTTTTCTTCAATATCTCGCCCCGGGAAGCGCAATTTATTGATCCCCAGGAACGATTGTTTCTGCAATGTGCATTTGAAACACTGGAGGATGCAGGATATACCCGGCAAAGTCTTGGGCTAAAGCAGGATTTTAATTTTTTAGGAAATGTGGGCGTTTATGTAGGAGTGATGTATGAAGAGTATCAGCTCTACGGTGCCCAGGAACAAATCCAGGGCAGGCCCATTGCTCTTAGCGGAAATCCGTCGTCAGTAGCTAATCGAGTGTCTTATTTTTTAAATTTTCATGGACCCAGTATGGCTATAGACACTATGTGTTCTTCCTCTTTGACAGCCATTCATTTAGCATGTCAGAGTCTGCAGCAAGGAGGGTGTGAACTTGCGATTGCGGGTGGCGTAAATGTCTCGATTCATCCTAATAAATACTTGATGCTGGGACAAGGGAAATTTGTTTCGAGTAAGGGAAGATGTGAAAGCTTCGGTCAGGGAGGAGATGGTTATGTACCCGGTGAAGGCGTTGGAGCCGTATTACTCAAACCGCTGGCTAAAGCTATTGCTGACGGTGATAATATATATGGAGTTATTAAAGCAACTGCAATCAATCATGGCGGAAAAACAAACGGATACACAGTTCCTAATCCTAATGCTCAAGCTGGAGTCATTAGGCAGGCTTTTTCGGAAACAGGGATGAGTCCTAGAATGATTAGCTATATTGAGGCACATGGTACAGGAACTTCTTTAGGAGATCCTATTGAGATAGCAGGCTTGAATAAGGTCTTTCAAGAGTATACGAAAGATAAGCAATTTTGTGCTATTGGATCGGCAAAATCAAATATCGGACATTGTGAAAGTGCAGCCGGCATTGCAGGAGTGACAAAAGTACTGCTGCAGCTTAAATATCGTCAGCTGGTGCCATCGTTGCATTCTAAAACGTTAAATCCTAATATTGATTTTAGCAATACACCCTTTGTTGTTCAGCAAGAACTTACGGAGTGGAAGCGGCCAGTAATTGACATACGTGGAAAAATAGAAGAGATTCCAAGAATTGCAGGTATTTCGTCCTTTGGTGCGGGAGGTTCAAACGCCCATGTTGTAATTGAAGAATATATCCCAAATGACCAGGAGCGGGCAGCAATTAAATTTACACCTCAAGATCCAGCTATTATAGTATTATCGGCCAAAAATGAGGAGCGCCTTTATGAGCAGATAAAGCATTTATTAATCGCTATAAAGGAACTTGAATTATCTGATGCAAATCTAGCCGATATGACCTATACGCTGCAAATAGGGCGTGAAGCAATGGAAGAACGCTTGGCGGTAGTCGTAGCTTCTATCAAAGAACTGGAAGAAAAATTACATCAATTTTTAGAAGGACAAGAGAATATTGAAGATTTGTATCGAGGGCAAAGTAAGCGTAGTAAAGAGACGTTATCTGCTTTAGGGTCAGATGAAGATATGGCAGTCATGATTGACTCCTGGATTAAGAAAGGGAAATATACTAAAATCCTTGATCTTTGGGTGAAAGGACTAATCGTTGACTGGAGCAGGCTGTATGGAAGCAGAAGACCTCAAAGAATCAGCCTGCCTACTTATCCTTTTGCAAGGGAAAGCTATTGGGTACCTGAATTTGAAACAACAGCAACTAAAAATATGTTTCCCAGTACAGGTGGTATATCAATAATCCACCCTCTTGTTCATCAAAATACATCAGATTTAACCGAGCAGCGTTTTAGTTCCATATTCTCGGGTAAGGAGTTCTTCTTCGCGGATCATGTAAAAACACAGAAGGTTCTGCCAAGGGCTGTTTATTTTGAAATGGTGAGAGAGGCTGTGGAGCGGGCTGCTGGAGTCTTACAGGAAGGCCGGGGGTTTTTGCTTACTAATATGAGATGGATTACTCCCCTTGCTGTGTATGAAGAAGCAGTTCATGTACACATTGGATTAATTCCTGAAAGTAGTGACCAAATTACTTTTGAAATCTATAGTCAGCCTGAGGGAAGAGATGGGGAATCTGTAGTGTACAGTCAAGGAACTGCTGTACTTACTGGAGTCTCACCGGAAACTGTAATGTTGGATTTGACTGATATAAAAGCACAATGCAGTATAAATCACTTCAATTCGGGCCAATGCTATGAGGCGTTAAGAAGTGTAGATCTTGATTATGGTCCAGTATACCAGGGGCTTGAAGCGATTTATGTAGGATCGGGGCAGCTATTGGCCAAGCTGACAATACCTTCTTGCGCATCAGACACGCAGACACAATTTGTGCTGCACCCCAGTTTGCTGAATGCTGCCCTCCAGGCGACTGCAGGATTCATGATAAATTCAGCAACATATAGACCGATGCTGCCTGTTGCTTTACAAGAGTTTGAAATAATAGATGTTTGCTCTTCCAGCATGTGGGCCTGGATTCGCTATAGTGAAGACAGCTCTGTGGGAAGCGGTTTAGAAAGGCTTACTATTGATTTATGCGACACACAAGGTAAGGTTTGTGTTCGTATGAAGGGGTTAGAAATGCAAGAGGATACAGAGAACATGCTTAGAGATTCTGTAGAAAAACCAAGCCTGCAAAGCCAGATAACTCCTGAAGAACAAGAAGCTTTTGAAATGATGACATTTGAAGAAATCTGGCAGGAAAAAGCTTTGTTACCTAGTGAACCGATTACGATTAAAACGCTGGTCTGTTTTGTTTCAAAGTTAGAAAATCAACAAGCGATAACGGAAGAGATTCTATCTCTTGATCCGCAAACGAAAGTGCTTTTTATCTCCCAAAGTCTATCCAATCCAATACCATCACAAAACGTGTACCATATTTCCCGTAAGGATCGTCAAACCTATGAACAGACTTTTCAAAGCATTCGGGAAGAACATGGTGATATAGATGGGGTGCTCTATCTATGGCCAATCGAAGATCCCACGTGTATTGAAGATTATTCCGTCATTGTGTATATGCTGCAGAGTCTTGCTGCTGTGAAACTGCAAGTCAAACGAATTTTATTAGGCGCTCAATTTGAGAATGGATTGGAAAGGTGTTATCTGGATTCGTGGATTGGTTTTGAACGCTCCTTAGGATTCGTTCTGCCCCATACGCAAGTAGCTGTACTCTATCAGGAGAGTGACAGACAAACGCAGGAATATTTTATGAAGGACTGGCTGAAGAAACTCTGGTCAGAATTACAGACGAAGAAAGTTCAAAGCGTTTTCTACCAGAAGGGAAAGCGCCATGTATGCCAGATTCAGCCAACGGCACTGTTGCCAGGCAGCAGTCTTTTACAGGCAGGAGGTACCTATCTCATAACAGGAGGATGTGGCGGACTGGGATTTTTGTTTGCCAGGCATTTTGCCAAGACTCATCCTGTTAATCTAATCCTAACGGGAAGATCGCCCCTGAATGAAGAGAAACAGGCAAAACTTCAAGAATTAGAAGCTTTAGGCAGTCGTGCTTTATATATACAGGCTGATAGCTGCGATGTAAGCAGCATGAAAGGTGCTTTGTACCAGGCTAAAGAACAATTTGGCGAAATCCATGGAGTCATTCATGCAGCTGGGCTGGCAGGCAGTCAAAGTATTTTTGAAAAAGACATGGAGGGCTTTACCAAGATTTTAGAACCGAAAATCAAAGGCACTTTGGTGCTGGATGAAGTGCTTCAGGAAGAGGCACTTCATTTTATATGCTATTTTTCCTCTTCCTCTGCCATATTGGGAGACTTTGGTTCCTGCGACTATGCCATCGGCAACCGCTTTGAAACGGCCTATGCCCAGTATCGGAAAGAAGAGCAGCGGCACGGTAAAAGCATCGTAATTAACTGGCCTCTATGGAGAGAGGGCGGTATGGAGCTTGGTGAGGAAGAAAATAGCAAACTGTATCTTAAATCCAGTGGTCAGCGTTTTTTAGAAACAGAAGAAGGTACTGCTATGTTTGACTGCATCTTGTTTCAGAACAATACACAGCAATTAGTATTAGTAGGAAAACCTAGCAGGATAGAACATTTTTTAGGCTTGACTCAAGAAGATATCTCTGTTTTGACCTTAAACCCCAATCTGCCATCAAAAGGGAAACGTTACGAAATGAAAGGCTTAAGTCTGGAGGAATATGTAGAGTGGGATTTGAAAGAATATATAAGTCAATTGCTAAAAATTCCACAAAATAAAATAGATAAAGAGGACAATCTGGCAGACTTTGGTTTTGATTCCATTAGTTTAGCTCAGCTTGCAACCTTATTAAGCAACCATTACGGAATCGAAATAACAGCTACGTTATTTTTTGGATATTCCACCATTAAGAAATTAATGCAATATTTTATAATGAATCATAGAGAAACTATGAATGAATTTTACAAAGTAGAAATTGCAGAACAACCTATTTTTGATAAATTACCTGAAAGAAAAGTGATAAACCAGAAGCCTGTAAAATCCAGATTTACAAAAATAAAAGAAAAAAGCAGCAAAGATTTAAATCAACAAGAGTCCATAGCAATTATAGGCTTAAGCGGAAAATTTCCAATGGCTGAAGATGTGCATGAATTATGGAGAAATCTTGCAGAAGGCAAGGAGTGCATCACTGAAATACCTAAAGAGCGCTGGGATTGGCAGGATTTCTATGGAGATTCTACCAAAGAATTAAATAAAACAAATATAAAATGGGGCGGCTTTATTAGCGGTATTGATGAATTTGATCCATTATTTTTTAAAATCTCGCCTAAAGAGGCTGAAACAATGGACCCCAAACAGCGTTTGCTATTGACATATGTCTGGAAAGCTATGGAGGATGCAGGTATTACTTCTCAGGAAATATCAAAAAGATCTACAGGAGTCTTTATTGCAGCATGCCCGAGTGAGTATACAGATTCTATGCAAAATAATAGTCTGGCGCTAACATCAACGACATCAACAGCGCTCCCGGCTCGTATTTCATATGCTCTAGATTTACAAGGTCCCAGCGAATATTGCGATACAGCATGTTCTTCCACCCTTGTGGCATTGCATCGAGCAGTGCATGCCATTCAGAATGGTGAGTGTGAGCAGGCTATTGTCGGGGCAGTTAATTTACTTACTTCACCCTTAGGATTTGTGGGTCTTGATTCAATGGGATATCTCAGTCCGGAAGGAAAAGTAAGATCGTTTCAGGCGAATGCTAATGGATATGCACGAAGTGAAGGGGTTGGTGTACTCATTGTCAAACCCTTGCGGCAAGCGACCATAGATCAGGATCAGATTTATGCAGTAATTAAAGGGACAGGCGTTACCCATGGGGGTAAAGGTATGTCCCTAACAGCTCCTAATGAAAATGGAATGAAAACTGCTATGATTCAGGCATATCAGACTGCCCAAATTGATCCACGAACAGTATCCTATATAGAGGCTCATGGCATTGCGTCTCTTTTGGGAGATGGTATTGAAATGAATGCATTGAAAGCAGGGTATCGGGAACTTATGGCACTTCAAAACTCACAGATTGTACTAGATGAAAACCCATGCTATATTAGCAGCCTAAAGCCATGTATTGGTAATGCAGAAGTAGCCTCGGGAATGGCCGCGCTGATTAAAGTGATTTTTTCCATGCGCAATAAAATAATCCCGGGTATTAGAGAATTCGATACTCTGTCGGAACATATTTCCTTGGAAGGAACTCCATTTCAGATTGCCGCAGGCAACCAGGAATGGAAAGCAGTACGAGGTATCCATGGAAACCGTCTGCCTCGACGGGCCAGTATCAACGGTTATGGATTTAGCGGGATTAATGCTCATGTAGTGTTAGAAGAATATGTTCCTAAGTTTGAAGAAACCATTCCCCTGCAAGAAAACTTGTCCTATATTTTGCCCTTATCGGCTAAAACTAAGGAGCGCCTTTATGAATATGCAGAGAACCTCCTTATGTTTCTAAAGACAGCGATGGAATCAGATTTCGATACTGTTCCTCGTTTAGCGGATTTAGCCTATACTTTTCAAGTAGGCCGCGAAGCAATGGAAAGTAGAGTCGTTTTTATTGTTAATAATATAAAGGAACTAAGTGAGAAGTTAGAAAATTTCATAGGACGAAAAGAATATATTGAGGATAATTTTAGGGGGGAGAAAAAACAAGAATTTGCTGTTCAGCTGCTTGGAACAGATGATGATTTTGTAGAGTTACTTCATAAGTGGATTGTGAAGGGAAAAATGCAAAAGATAGCAGAGCTGTGGAGTAAAGGACTTTCTATAGAATGGGAATTACTCTATCCCGATAAGAAGCCTTATCGGGTCAGTTTGCCAACCTATCCTTTTGCGAAAGAACACTATAGAATTTCCTCACAATACGAAAAAAAGTCCCCAATAATGGTAGAGGATACAAATGAATATCATTCCAGAGATGAAAAATTTGTACAAGATAATTCAGGAGATACTTTAGGCTATATTTCCAAGTTAATTCAGGATACATTAGGATTGCCTTCTAATATTATAATTGATCCTCAAAGCCAATTGAGAGAATACGGGATGGATTCCATATCTGGTATTCAAATATTAGGAAAAATAAAACAGGGATTAGGTATCGAATTAGACGGCAGACGATTTTTTACGGAATTTACCTTGCAAAGTATTATAAGTCAGCTGGAATTCGTATCTGATCAGGAAAAGACACTGCTCTCACCATGGGAAATAGATAAAAAATTACCTATAAGTTTGCCTTTAAACTTGAGTGAGACTCCCTTTAAGCATAGCTCCTCTCCTAATAAAATCTTTTTGACTGGGGCAACTGGATTATTAGGAGCTTTTCTCTGTAATGAGATTTTGCAGCGAACTTCCGCAACTGTGTATTGTCTTGTCCGTGCAGAATCAACGGCTTTAGGATTACAGCGTATTCAAGAAAATTTGAATAAGTATCAATTATGGCAATCCGATTATCAATTAAGAATTATTCCCGTTATAGGAGATATAACAAGACCTCAGTTAGGGGTAGAAAAAACAATATATAATGAATTAAGTCATCTAATTGATAGGATTTATCATTGTGCGGCAATTCCAAACCATATATTAAATTATTACTCACTAAAAAGTTCAAATGTAAATGGAACCTTATCAATTATAGAATTTGCCGCAAACCATAAGATTAAACCCATTCATTTCACATCTACAGTTGGAGTCTGCTCTCAGATGGATGGTGATACGATCCTGCCACCGCATCAAATGGAGATAGTATTGGATTCTGGTAAGAATTTGTCTAATGGTTATGCACAGTCTAAATGGGTTTCAGAACATCATCTCATGCAAGCACAGGGAAGGGGGATTCCGATTACCATTTTCCGATGTGGAGAAATTACGGGATCCAGCCAGACGGGATATGGAATTGCTGAAGATATGGTGCATAACTTTTTAAAAATATTTAGTGAAGTTAAAGTAATACCAGAGTGGGATGATGGTGTAATGGATATTATCCCCATTGATTATGTATGTAAAGTTATATTTGCAGTGAGTCAGCAAAAAGACTGTTATGGGAAAATTTATCATTTAAATCATATAAAACCATTTCCGGTCGGAGATTTTTTTGCATATTTAGAAAAAAGAAACCCTCTTTTATTAAAAGTATCCTTTGAAGAATGGACGAATTGTTGTT
Organism: uncultured Pelosinus sp.; assembly: GCA_963526485.1. Lineage (GTDB taxonomy): Bacteria > Bacillota > Negativicutes > DSM-13327 > DSM-13327 > Pelosinus. Next base: position 447,384 of record CAURNS010000003.1, on the reverse strand, counting down.
TACACTATATTAGTGAATTACCGGAAAGCCCAGTGAAAACTATCATGTTAGGATTTTTTACAAAACTTGATTCTGGCCCTAGAATATTTGAGTATTATTTTACTAATTTAGGGCTTAAAAATGAGAATCTCCAAGGTGCCTTAGAAAACCTTGCTATTCATTTTCCGCAGATGGATGACCAATGGTGGGACATGTGTATGAATCAAATTTTGTTGTTTGGCCAAAATGACACACAATTACTCGATGAGAAAAAAGATTCAAGGTATGTTTAGAGAAAAGGGGCATGTTTACAAGCTGATTTCCTCCCAAATGCAGGTGCTTGGGAGGAAATCAAAAGAGCTATAATATTTGCAATAATATTTTTTACAAATATTGGATTAGGAATATGAGGATTGAACAGATGTCATGTTTATATATGCTATTGCTATTTATTGGAGAAAATTGATTAGGAAGGAGTGTTTATATTTACATGAACAAGAACGTCATTGCTATAACACAATAAAATTTGAGGATTTTCAGTAATATGAGTATTCATAATAGAAAAAACATTCTTTGTTTGATATAATGAAGCGGTTGAACTGCTATTAAAACACAATTTTTGGCTATTCATTAATCTAATAAATTTTTTAGATCCCGTTCTTTAAATCTATAAAGGGTGACCTGTGTTAGAAATTTTAAATTTAGCGTATTGTTCAAATTCATTTTGCTAAAGCTGAACTTATGGAATGATGTAATTATAATATAAATGAATGGAGTGAAAGAAATGACAATGGACGTTCTTAAATTTTTAGCCAGTGGACCTGTGATTCCGTCTGCTCGATCCATAGAAGATTTTAAAATAGCTTTAACCCATACGGTTTCTCCCAGTGTAGTAGTGCTGTTCGGCGATATTAATACGTTGCCAACACTAATTTCGCAAGCTAACGAGTATAAAAAACGCATTATACTGCATCTAGATCTATTTGATGGTATTGGTAAAGATAAAGCGGGCATTAAGTTCTTAGCGCGTTTAGGAATTCACGCCATTATTACAACAAAATCTCATTTATGCCGATTTGCGCGGGACGAAGGAATGATTGTTGTGCAGCGATTATTCTTGATGGATTCAGATTCATTGCGTACAGGTTTGAATTTAGTACGTAATTTTAAACCGGATGTCATTGAAATATTACCTGGATCGGTACCTGCAAGTGTAGTACAGGAGTTAGTTCATGAAACAGGCCTGCCAATTTTAGCCGGCGGTTTAATAAGGACCAAGGAAGATGTGAAGATTGCGGTCGAGCGAGGCATTTCAGCAGTAAGTACGAGTCGCCGGGATTTGTGGGATGATATTATGGTCAATAAAGCCTAATGAGTTTATTCTAAAGAAAAAAGTAAAATTTTCAGTTTATTCAGCAGGGATTTTAGTTTATATGTAGAAGCATAATAATATAGAAAAAAAGAATCTTACAGATAGACGAATTGGAATATTAAAGATTTGTGTATAACAAAAATAATGTTATATTAGAGGAAGAATTTGCTAATATGTTATCTACTATGATTCAATAATAAATAGTTTGGACTAGAGATTAAAAGAGAAGTCCGTTTATTCCTCTGATATACATTTAGTTAGAGGTGTAAATGGGGTTCTCTTTTTTATCTAAGAATTTAATATAAATTATTTAAAAGTAATAAAAGGAATTTTGGAATTGAGGTAGAGATAAATGGCAAATTTGGACATTCTTAGATACTTAGCAAATGGTCCTGTGATTCCGGCTGCTCGATCCATGGAAGATTTTAAAGTAGCTTTAACTCATACGATTTCTCCCAGTGTGGTATTGCTGTTTGGCGACATCAATACATTACCCACACTTATTTCTCAGGCAAATGAACATAAAAAGCGTATTGTACTGCATTTAGATTTGTTTGATGGCATTGGTAAAGATAAAGCAGGTATTAAATTCTTAGCACGTTTAGGGATTCACGCAATTGTTACAACTAAGTCCCACTTATGCCGATTTGCGCGGGATGAAGGAATGATTGTTGTACAACGGTTATTTTTAATGGATTCAGATTCATTACGTACCGGTTTGAATTTAGTACGTAATTTCAAACCGGATGCTATTGAGATACTGCCAGGGTCAGTGCCTGCCAGTGCAGTGCAGAAGCTAGTAAATGAGACAGGTCTGCCAATTTTAGCCGGCGGTCTGATACGCACTAAAGAAGATGTGAATAGTGCGATCGAGAGAGGGATTTCAGCAGTAAGCACGAGTCGTAGAGAATTGTGGGACGACATTATGGTCAATAAATTATAATAAATTTATTCATAAATGATTTTTTATAATATATTGAAAAAATATTATAAATTCAGTATATTCCTGCAGGAGTTTTTACTAGGTGAACAGAAATAATATTATTATAGAAAAATAGCATTAATTAGATAGGAAAATTGCATATTTGGCTGAAAAAAGTAAAATTTTCAGATTATTAGCAGGAGTTTTAATTTATATGTAGAAGTATAGAAAAAAAGAATGTTGCACATAGAAAAAATACATGAAGTCCTTTAAAATTTTTTATATTAAGAATATTATTTATCATATTGAAATACTATTTTAGAAGTATCACAATTTTCAGTGAATTTAACTTTGCGTAGAAGTATTACAAGGATAAGATAGTTACTCCATTATGAGATTCAAATAAATAGCTTTGGACTAGAGATTAAAGAGAAGTCCGTTTATTCCTCTGGATATTTGTATATAGAGGTGTGAATGGAGTTCTCTTTTTGTCTAAATATTTAATAATAAAGGATGGTGATTTAGGAAATAATAAAGGATGGAGATTTGGTGAACAAAAGAAAAAACTCTATTCGAAAAATTAAGGAGGAATTGGACTAATGCCAAATTTATTATTAGGTGAATTTCTGGGATCTGCGATTTTTTTTGCTTTTGGTTGTGGTGTTGTAGCTAACGTATCTTTAAATAAGTCTAAAGGTAATGGCGGTGGACCTATTGTAGTTTATACTGGATGGGCAATGGGGGTAATATTAGGTGTAACTGTGTCCCTTGCTATTGGTAATACTGGTGATTTGAATTGTGCGGTCACTTTTTATAAAATGTTAATGGGCTTGTATACGGTACCTGTTGCTCTCAGCATAATGGCAGTGCAAATTCTTGGTGGTGTTCTTGCTGGTGCGTTGGTTTGGTTAGCATACCTTCCTCACTGGGAAGCTACTGAGGACAAAGCTGCTAAATTAGGTGTGTTCTGCACTAGCCCTGCGATTCGCAGTTATGGTGCCAATGCGCTTTGCGAATTTTTGGTAACTACAATGTTATTTTTAGTATTTTTTAGTATGGGCAGCAAATTTGTGTCTGGTCCTAATGGTTTTCCTAGTGGCTTCGGTACTTATATGGTCGGTCTGTGCGTTTGGGCAGTTGGTTTGAGTTTCTGCGGTCCTACTGGGTATGCTTTGAACCCTTGCCGTGATCTTGGCCCTCGTATTGCTCATGCTATTTTGCCTATCGCTGGTAAAGGTGGTTCCGACTGGGCTTATTCTTGGGTACCAGTAGTAGCTCCTATGGCTGGTGGCGGTGCTGCGTTCATAATTGCAAAAGCGCTTGGACTTATTTAATAGTTAAATTGAAGTTAGTTGTTTAAAGTGCATTTATTTAGTAAATCTTAGAGAGTATAAGAATAAGAGAAATTATTAAGAGATCTTGAAATATTAAAGGAGTGACTTTTTAAATGACAAAAAAATATGTAATGGCCCTTGATGCAGGAACTACCAGTAACAGAGCAATCATATTTGATCAGGATTCTAATATTATTGCAGTAGCACAAAAAGAGTTCACGCAGATTTTCCCTAAAGCTGGATGGGTTGAACATGATGCCGATGAGATCTGGAGCACACAAATTGAAGTAATGAAACAAGTTGTGCAGCAAGCTGGTTTAAAACCTGCTGATATTTCTGCAATTGGTATCACAAATCAACGTGAAACTGCAGTAGTTTGGGATAAAACAACTGGCAGACCTATCTATAATGCGATTGTTTGGCAGTCTCGTCAAACGATGGATATATGCAATGACTTAAAAGCCAGAGGTTTGGAAGCAGAATTCAAACAAAAAACTGGCTTGGTAGTGGATGCCTATTTCTCCGGAACCAAAGTAAAATGGATTTTGGATCATGTAGAAGGTGCACATGCCAAGGCTGAAAAATGTGAATTACTGTTTGGTACCATTGATACTTGGCTAATTTGGAAATTAACGGGCGGAAAAGTACATGTTACTGATTACTCCAATGCTTCTCGTACATTAATGTATAACATTCGTGAATTGAAATGGGATGAAAAACTTCTTGAGTACTTAACAGTACCTGCATGTGTTCTTCCTCAAGTTAAATCTTCCAGTGAAGTATACGGTCAGACAGATGTTGCTATCTTTGGCGCTGCTGTACCAATTTCTGGTGCTGCTGGTGACCAGCAAGCCGCTTTGTTCGGCCAGACTTGCTACCAACCTGGTATGGCTAAAAATACCTATGGTACTGGCTGCTTTATGCTGATGAATACCGGCAGTAAAGTATATGAGTCTAAAAATGGCTTATTAACTACGATTGCCTGGGGCCTTGATGGTAAAGTAGATTATGCTTTGGAAGGCAGTATTTTCGTAGCTGGTTCGGCGGTACAATGGCTGCGTGATGGCTTGAGATTAATAGAAGCTGCTCCTGATTCTGAATATATTGCAAAAAAAGTTAAAGATGCTGATGGCGTATATGTAGTACCTGCCTTTGTTGGCCTTGGTGCTCCGTATTGGGATATGAAAGCGCGTGGTGCAATTCTGGGATTAACTCGTGGCACCAGTAAATCTCATGTGGTTCGTGCTACTCTGGATTCTATGGCTTACCAAACAAAAGATGTCTTGAGTGCAATGGAAGCCGATTCGGGCATTAAATTGCAAGCGTTAAAAGTAGATGGCGGCGCTGTTGCCAACAACTTGTTGATGCAGTTCCAAGCAGATATTTTAGGTGTTCCAGTGGATCGTCCTAAAATTACTGAAACTACTGCGCTTGGTGCAGCTTATCTTGCAGGTTTGGCAGTTGGTGTTTGGAAAACAAAAGAAGAGCTTATCAACACTTGGCAGCTTGACAATCGCTTTGAACCTACCATGGATGCAGCAGAAAGTGCGAAATTATATAAAGGCTGGCAAAAAGCGGTTAAACGCGCCATGGAGTGGGAAGATTAAATTTAATTTAATACTTTAAAAGGGCTGAGTAAAGAGATCCCTTTGTGTTCGATCAAACGGATACAAAGGGATCATATTTGCTTTTCCCGTTACTCGATATAGTCAATAATTGGAAGGAAGCGCGGAAAGATTACTGGTAACCGCAGAGGCGCAGAGCGCACTGAGGGGGATTTTTATATCTACTATTTTTCTCTGTGTTCTCTGCGCCTCTGCGGTTAAAAACATAGGTGCAGGTAAGCTCTATTTTATTATTTTATTTCTAGAAGGGGGATTGAGATGCAGAAGACGACAGTTGTTGTAATTGGTGGCGGTGCCACAGGGGTTGGTATTCTGCGAGATTTGTGCATGCGGGGAGTTGATGCGATTCTTCTTGAGCAGCAGGATCTAGCGTATGGCACTAGCTCACGTTATCATGGACTTTTGCATAGCGGTGGACGTTATGCGGTAAAGGATGCTGAAGCAGGTAAAGAGTGTATTGAGGAAAATACCATCCTGCGTAAAATCGGCAGGCATTGTGTAGAGCAAACAGAAGGTTTCTTTGCTCGTACGCATCTGGATGATGAGGCTTTCGAGGGAAAATGGTTAGAAGCTTGTGCGAAAGTAGGTATTCCTACGATTCCGATTTCCGTGGAGGAAGCACTGCGTTTAGAACCGAACCTTAGCCCTAAAATCAAGTCTGTATATCGGGTGCCTGATGCTGCCATTGATGGTTTTCGGATGGTGTGGCAAAATGTAGCGTCTGCCCGTAAATATGGTGGCAGGGTATTAACGTATACTACTGTGATTGGCATTGAACACAGCAATAATCAGGTGGTAGGTATTAAAGTTCGTAATACACTGACAGGTGAAGTCAGTAACATTACTTGTGATTTCATTGTAAGTGCCGCCGGTTCCTGGGCTGGGGAGATTGCTTCTTTAGCGGGAATTACCGTAAATGTACAGCCTGATAGAGGTACGTTGATTGCGTTTAATCATCGTATTACCAGCCGTGTAGTGAATCGTTTGCGTCCTGCTTCCGATGGTGATATTTTCGTTCCTCATGGATCCATTACCATTTTAGGCACTACGTCTGCATCCGTAAACAAACCGGATGATACCATTCCGAATGCAAAAGAAGTGGTAGATCTTTTGAATATTGGTGAGGCTTTATTCGAAGATATCAGAAGCTATCGCATGCTTAGAGCCTTTGCTGGAACCCGGCCGCTATACAGTGCCGATCCAAATGCGGTAGGACGCGGTGCTTCCCGTGGCTTTGTGACACTGGATCATGCCCATGATGGTTTGAAAGGCTTTATCAGTGTGGTTGGCGGTAAATTTACTACCTATCGCTTGATGGCCGAAAAAGTAACGGATTTGGTATGCAGTTACCTGAAGGTAACAACGCCTTGTCGCACGGCGCAGGAAGATCTTGTTGAGGATACGTCACCGGCTCTGATGGCTAAGGCACGCTTATACTTCCCAGCCTATGGTGCTGAACTGGCGGCTTCCCGTTTAGGTTCAGATGGCTTGGAAAGAGTTATTTCCCGTATGCAGGAAAAACCGGAAAAACGTCAATTATTATGTGAATGCGAAAATGTTACCATGGCGGAAGTAGAAGAAGCGGCAGCTGATAGTACCAGCTATATGATCAGTGATGTACGCCGTAAAACCCGCATGGGTATGGGAACTTGCCAAGGTGCCTTCTGCACATTCCGCAGTGTAGGTGCAGTAGATGCTAATGGATTGTCCTGGGGTAAAGATACCAATGTACTCTTTAAAGAGTTCCTGCAAGGCCGCTGGAAGGGGATTCGTCCTATCCTATGGGGAAATGTTATGCGTGAGATGGAACTAACCCGGGGAATTTATGAGGGAACTTTAAACATAAATGGAGCGATTGACGATGAGGGAAAATGATATCGTAGTAATTGGCGGTGGCTTAGCAGGTTTGATGGCAGCGGCTACAGCGGTGAAACGCGGCAAGAAAGTAACACTATTGTCCTTAGGGTCAGGAACCTTGACCATTGGGGGCGGCATTGTTGATGTGATGGGCTATCTAGAGGGCGGTAAAATTGCAGCTACTCCCAGTGCTGGTTTATTGCAAGTTGGGTCTGAGCACCCATACAAAAAAATTGGTCGTCCGGCAATTGAGGAATCTATCAAATTTTTTAAAGAAATCTGTGAGCAGGAAGGTTATCCCTATATCGGAAATCTGGATGAAACACAATGGGTCCCGACGGCAGCTGGTACGGTAAAACCAACTTGTCTTGTACCTCGAACCATGGACACAACGGAACTTAAGAAAGCGGATAAAGTAATGGTCTTAGGCTTTGAATCCCTGAAAGACTTTTATCCGAATTTGATTACGAAAAATTTCAAAAAGATTCCAAGATTTGCCGAGAAAGAATATGAAACTGTGATGATTGATCCTAAATTGGCAGATGGCCGTGATGTTACGGCATTGGATGTGGCTCGCTGGTTAGACACGGAGGAAGGTCTTGCAGGCTGCATCGAAAAAATGCGTAAGGTAATTGAGCCTGGTAGTGTCGTTATTATTCCACCAGTGCTGGGAACACGCCCCAATTATCGTGTAGCGGAAAAGTTACAGCAAGCGTTAGGATGTCATTTTGTTGAAACAGCAGCCGTACCTCCTTCTATTACTGGTTTGCGTCTACGCACCATGTTAGTCAAATATTTGAAAAACAATGGTGTAAAGATGATAGAACAGGCGATTGTTGCTAAGTCCATCGTAGAAGATGGTAAATGTGTGGCAGTGATAACAGCTGGCGTTGATCGGGAGCGAACCTATTATGCAAACTCATTTATTTTAGCAAATGGCGGTTTTTATGGCGGTGGCTTGCTTGCCGAGCCGGGAAAGGTAATCGAACCCATTTTCAATTTACCTGTAGAAGCACCCGCAGATCATGAGTTGTGGGCGAATCATTCTTTATTCTCTAATGAAGCGCAGCCTTTTGCCAAACTTGGTTTGGATGTTGACGAAAAAATGCGTCCTCTTGATGCCAATGGCAACGTGCTTATCAGTAACGTCTTTGTTGCAGGACGTAATTTGCGAGGCTATGATTATTCTTTTGAAAAATCAGGCAATGGTGTAGCGATTGCGTCAGGTTATCAAGCGGCTATGTCAGTGTAAAGGGAGATAAAATAATGAAGAAACATCATAATAATCCAGACAGCTGTACAGCTTGTACGGTGTGTATTGCAAATTGCCCAGTGACAGCAGCGACACGTAAATTTCGTGGCCCTAAAATGGTTGGTCCAACCTTGGAACGGATGAGATTATCTCAGGATGATATAGAACCTTCTTTGGAATATTGCACCAATTGTAAGAACTGTGATATGTCATGTCCTTCCGGTGTGCCGATTTCTACCCTTAATATGCTGGCTCGGGCTAAATACTTTAAAAATCGCAAACGCAGCCTGCGGGATTGGATATTATCTCATGGAGAGAAAATGGCTAAATTGAGTGCCGCTACTCCAGGCATGGCCAATTTCGGCATGAAAATGAGCCGGGGCATCCTGAAAAGAATCGGTATTTCTGATAAAGCACCATTACCAGCTTATGCAGCTAAATCCTTTAGCAAGTTATTTAAGAATTTAAAACAAACCAGTTATCCTGATAAAGTCGTATTTTATCCGGGATGCTTTATCAACTATAATGACCCGCAAGTTGGTATGGATTTTGTTGCTGTTATGCAAGCCAATCAATATGAAGTTATTGTTGAAGAGGGTTTCGTTTGCTGTGGTTCTCCTTTGGTGGTTAATGGCTATTTGGATGAAGCAGAAGAAAATGCAAAAAAGAATATTCAAATTCTCAAGAAATGGACCGATAAAGGGTATCCTATTATCACTTGCTGCACCAGTTGTGGATTGATGTTAAAGCAAGAGTATCAGGAATTGTTCCATATTGAAGGTGTAGCCGAATATGCAAAATATCTATACGATGCAGGTGAATTTCTGCTGGATCTTCATGATCAAGGACGTTTGAATATGAATTTTGGTACCTTACAGGAAAAATATATGTATCACGCTCCTTGTCATTTAAGAGCTCAAGGTATGGGTTTGCCAAGCGTAGACTTATTAAACTTAATTCCGGGACTTGATGTGCAGGATGCAGATGCAGGATGCTGCGGCATTTCTGGTAATTATGGCTTTAAAGCTGATAAGTATGATATTTCAATGGAGATTGGTTCAGGACTGTTCCAAAAGATCAAAGAAAGTGGCCGTGATACGGTAGTCTCTGAATGTGGAACCTGCCGTCTGCAAATTGGACATGGAGCAAAAGTGAAAACATTACATCCGTTGACATTAGTGCGCAGAGCTTATGAGGCATATCGAAAATAAGTTAGTAACATGCTAGTATCGTTGTAGTAACTTCATATCTGTATAAGCTATATGATGACTGATTGCTGATATAGTAAAAAAGCTGTTTGTAAAATGATAATTGCTTTCGGGCGAAAAATTTAAATTTACGCTGGGAAATAAGAGGCTGAATAACACTTATGAGGGGGAAAACCTTATGGAATGTAAAAGAGTAAGTCTGTTTCATTTGACAACAGTGATACTCGTTGGTATATTAACATCATGGTTAGTACAATATGCGGGAAATGCATGGACACTATTGGTTATTGTAATACTAGCAAGTACTTCGACGGCATTTTTATTCAGAACTTGGCCTAAGGCTGGAGATGCAGAGAGAAGTCAGGTCCAATCTTCTGTAATTGAAAATAAAGCGATACCGAAGGTAGATATGTATAATATTGCTGAAGATTTGTCTTTTATATCCCAACAATTAGCTTGGGTAACAGGACACAGCAATACCGCCTTGAAAAAATTAACAAGACAATCCAATGATATTGCAGGGCAAAGTGAGACTACAGCCAGCAGTGCCCAAGAAGCTTCGGCAGGTGTCGAAGAGATTGCTTCCAATGCAGCTGTTGTAGCCAATGCTTCGCAGCAGGCTTTAAAGCAATGTCAGCATTCTTCACAGCTAGCGGTAAGCAATCAGGAGAAAATTACCCAGGCTAGCAATACTATGTTAGAAGTAGCCCAGGTTGTGCAAACTTCGGTACATGATATGGAAGAATTGAACGCAGCTTCGAAGAAAATCGGTACTTTTGTCGGTAAAATTCAAGGGATTGCCAGCCAGACAAATCTATTGGCTTTAAATGCGGCCATAGAAGCAGCTCGCGCTGGAGAACAAGGGCGTGGTTTCGCGGTTGTGGCAGAAGAGGTTCGTAAATTGGCAAGTGAAAGCGCAGCCATTACCCGTGAAGTAGAAGAAACAGTGAAAGACATTACCAACCGAACCAATTATGTTACAGCGCATATGCAAGGCAGTAAAACAAAAATTGATGGTATCGAGCAATTAGCGAGACAATCTGCTGATAGTATGCAGGGAATTGTCCATAATGTGAGTCAAATTGAAGATACAGTAAGAAATCTGTGCAAGTTATCCAGTGATCAGCAACTCACCACAGAACAAATGGCACAGGCTGTGGAAAGTATTGGAGCAGCTACGGTTGAGATTGCTGCTGGTACTCAGGCTGCTTTGCAAAGTATTGGACAGCAGGAAAACGATATTGAAGCAGTATATGGATTAACAAAAAAAATGACAGCTGCGGTAGACAAAATACAAGAAGTTGCCGCCATGTTTAAAACAGGCAGAGAGTTAGTATTTGGATTTAATCCTTTTACCTCGCCGCAAGTGATTAAAGAAAATTATACGCCGATATTAGAGGGGATTGCTAAGAAATTAGGTCTGCAGCCCAGAGTTATTATTGTTTCTGATTATGATTCTTTGGGTCGATCCTTACTGAATGGTACAATTGATATAGGATGGTTTTCGCCTTTTGCCTATGTTTCAGCAAAAAATAAAGGCGAGATTTCTCCTTTGGTAACCACGGTAGTGAATCAGAATGCATCCTATCATGGTTATATCATTGCTCGTAAAGATAAAGCGTTTCAATCGATAGATGATTTACAGGGAAAACGATTTGCTTTTGTTGACAAACAATCGGCATCTGGCTATGTGTATCCTAAAGCCATGTTATTAGAACAAGGCAAAAATCCCGAAACATTTTTTGCTGAGACTGTCTTCTTGGGAAGTCATAATCGAGTTATTGATGCAGTTCTCGATGGTACAGTGGATGCGGGTGCTACTTACTCAGAGGCGATGGAAGCTGCCAAAGGTTATGGACTTGCGGTACATAATTTGGTAATATTAAAACAAACAGAAGACATACCGAAAGACGTTATTGCTGGGCGACCTGGAATGGACCAACAATTGTTGGCAAATTTAAAACAGGTTTTTATAGAAACTACCGATAGGACATCTGCACATGTTGCATTAATGAAGAAAACTGGCTTAAATGGTTTTATCGAAGCCCAGGATCAAGTGTATGATGTCATCAGAAAAGCGGCCAAAGTATTAAAATAAACAGTAAAGAGAGTGTGAATGTACTAATATGATCAAAAAGACGAAAATTATTTGTACCATGGGACCCAGCACCGGCAAACCGGAAATAATGGAACAATTAATTGAAGCCGGCATGAATGTGGCGCGGTTTAACTTTTCTCATGGCGACCACGCTGAACATAGTGTCCGCATCAACATGCTGCGTGCGGCAGCGGCCAAAAAGAATGTTCCTGTAGCAGTGCTTTTGGATACCAAAGGACCAGAAATGCGCCTGGGCAATTTTGTTGAAGGTAAAGTTACCATTGAACAGGGTCAAAAATTTATCTTAACATCCAGAGATGTAGAAGGCACCAAAGAAATATGCTCTGTCAATCACAGATTCTTGCCTCAAGAAGTAGCACCCGGTAATCAAATCCTGCTGTCGGATGGTTTGATCTGCCTGGCTGTTGATGAAGTAGAAGGCGATGATATTCATACTACCGTACTGAACACTGGTGTGATTGGCAACCGTAAACGTGTGGCAGCGCCAGGCGTATCCGTAAATCTGCCGCCCTTGTCAGAACAGGACATTAAAGATGTATTATTTGCGGCCAAAGAGGGCATGGATTTTATTGCTGCTTCCTTTATTCAAAGAGCAGCTGATGTACTAACCATTCGTAAATTACTGGAAGAAGCCAATTCTGATATTCATATCATTTCTAAAATTGAAAATGCCGAAGGCGTAAAGAATATTGATGAAATTATAAAAGTATCCGATGGTATCATGGTAGCTCGTGGTGATTTGGGTGTAGAAATTCCTACAGAAGAAGTGCCTTTGGTTCAAAAAATGATCATCGAAAAATGTAATAAAATGGGTAAACCAGTTATTACAGCGACTCAAATGCTGGAGTCCATGATCAATAATCCGCGTCCAACCCGTGCAGAAGCCAGTGATGTTGCCAATGCGATTATGGATGGAACGGATGCAATCATGTTAAGTGGTGAAACAGCCAGTGGTGATTATCCCGTAGAAGCTGTGCAAATGATGGCAAAAATTGCCGTACGCACCGAACAAGGCTTAAAATACAGCGAAATTCTGCATAACAAAGGTGTATTGACCCAACGTACGACTACGGAAGCGATTAGTCATGCAACCGTACAGGTTGCTTATGAACTGGGTGCATCAGCCATTATCACCGATACCCAAACCGGCTATAGCGCCAGAATGGTATCCAAATATCGTCCATTATCTCATATTGTAGCAGTAACGCCTCATGAAAGAACCGTGCGCAAAATGCAGGTGATGTGGGGTGTACAGCCGGTATTGCGTGCAGCAGCGAAACATAGTGATGAAATGGTGGAAAATGACATCGCCAGTGCTGTTGGCTCCGGTATTGTCAGTGAAGGCGATTTGGTAGTGATTACAGCAGGAGTTCATGCCACGGGAACCGGCACCACCAATATGATTCGTGTGCATGTGGTAGGAAATATCCTGTTACGCGGTGTTGGAATTGGAACCAGTGCGGTTACAGGTAAGGTTTGTGTAGCGCATTCCATAAAAGACGTACAAAATAAATTTAAAGCCGGCGAAATATTAGTTGTATCAAACATTGATGATGAAACTGCAAAATATGCAGCGAAGGCTTCTGCGATTATAGCCGAAGAAGGCGGCTTGACCTCTCATGCGGCGATTGTTGGCATAAGTGCCGGTATTCCTGTAATTGTGGGTGCGGATGGTGCAACGGAACGCTTAGCGGACGGTACTGTGGTAACAGTAGATGCAGCTCGCGGATTAGTATACAGCGGTGAAATTAACGCCAGATAATAGTTTGAAAATTATTTACAATTTTTCTCGTAAATTTTGCTAATTTAGCAGGAGTTACTTGTTATATGGCGAAGTTAATATTTAGATAAAAAATTAGCTACGCTAGTGTATATATTTTTTTGATAAGATGGGACATAATTTGTGCCAGAGGGACATAATTTGTCCTAGAGGAAGAGGCAATGTGGAAAAAAACGGTCCAGCTTCATCGTAAAATTGCTCCTGAATTTATTACAACTATTGAAGAACGATATGAAATCCTGCGCTCTATTCAGCATGTGGAGCCTGTAGGGCGTAGAGCGTTAGCCGTTATCTTGGAAAAAGGTGAGCGAGTGGTACGGGCGCATGTCGAATTCTTAAAAAATGCCGGTTTAGTGGATTTTTCCCCAATGGGTATGACAATTACATTAGAAGGCAAACTAATGCTGGAAGATTTGTCGGAATACATAAAAATTCTGCATGGCTTAACCACATTAGAGGATGAACTGTCAGAAAAGCTGGGGCTTAAGCAGGTTATTATTATTCCTGGTGACAGTGAGACCGATGTTACGGTACGCCGGGAATTAGGGCGTGCTGCCGCTAATGTATTGTCACAGTACTTAAAAGAGGATGACATGATTGTGGCTGTAAGCGGTGGAACTGTCATGGCGAATGTTGCAGAGGCGATTCATTTTACGCAGCCTACCGTCACGGTTGTTCCAGCACGGGGGGGGCTTGGCGAAAAGGTAGAAAACCAGGCCAATACCATTGCCGCTGCTATGGCAACTAAACTAGGCGGCAAATATCGTATGATTCATGTCCCTGAAGGGGTCAGTGAAGAAATGCTGGGTGTGATGCTGGCTAATAACAGTAACATTCTCACTGTGGCAGATATGATCAAACATGCTAATGTTCTGATACATGGTATTGGTCAGGCAAAGGAAATGGCTGTTCGCCGTGGCTTTAATGATGAATTTGTTTCTACATTAATCAATAGCGGCGCCGTTGGTGAAGCATTAGGACATTATTGTACCTTAGAGGGTAAAAACATTTATATTACCAGTAGTGTGGGTTTACATCTGGATGATTTGGCTGATATTGGCGTAGTGGTAGCTGTTGCTGGCGGCCGTAAAAAAGCAGAAGCCATCGTAGCTGTTACCAATGCTGGCGGTGAAGACGTACTGATTACAGACGAAGCTGCAGCCAAAGCCATTCAGAGTATTATATAAGCCCTAATGGCATATCCTATGGAATGTTATTAGGCGAAAATAAATAAATTATAATTGGGAGGTATTTTGACAATGGCAGTAAAAGTAGCGATCAATGGGTTTGGGCGTATTGGACGTCTTGCATTTAGACAAATGTTCGGGGCAGAAGGTTATGATGTTGTTGCAATCAATGACTTAACAAGTCCTAAAATGCTGGCACATTTATTGAAGTATGATTCAACTCAAGGCACGTATGCTCTGGCGAGCAAAGTGACTGCAGGTGAGGATTCTATTACTATTGACGGCAAAGAAATCAAAATCTATAAATCGGCAAAAGCAGAAGAACTGCCTTGGGGTGAAATTGGTGTAGACGTTGTTCTTGAATGCACAGGTTTCTATACTTCCAAAGAAAAAGCTTCTGCGCATATCAAAGCTGGCGCTAAAAAGGTTGTTATCTCTGCTCCAGCAGGAAATGATCTGCCTACTGTTGTTTTTAATGTAAACCATGATATATTAAAAGCTAGCGATACAGTTATTTCTGCAGCTTCTTGCACGACAAACTGCTTGGCTCCTATGGCTAAGGCACTGAATGATTTGGCTCCTATTAAGAGTGGTATCATGTCCACAATCCACGCTTATACTGGTGATCAAATGACTCTTGACGGCCCTCAGAGAAACGGTGACCTCAGAAGATCCCGTGCGGCAGCCGTTAATATTGTTCCTAACTCTACTGGTGCTGCTAAAGCAATCGGTTTAGTTATCCCTGAATTAAATGGTAAATTAATCGGTTCTGCACAACGTGTGCCTACTCCTACCGGTTCTACTACAATTTTAATATCAGTTGTTGAAGGTACGGTTACCAAAGAACAAGTCAATGCAGCGATGAAAGCAGCAGCTAATGAATCTTTCGGCTACACAGAAGATGAATTAGTATCCAGTGATATTGTTGGCATCAGATTTGGTTCCTTATTCGATGCTACACAAACTATGGTAGCTCCTATTGATAACGGATTGACTCAAGTCCAAACTGTTTCTTGGTATGATAATGAAAGCAGCTATACAAGCCAAATGGTTCGTACGATTAAGTATTTTGCTGAACTTGCATAGTTTTTAAAGATTTTATGGCCCGGCCTTTTTGGGCCGGGCAATATTTTTAAGGAGAAACAAAAATGTTGAATAAAAAGTCTATTAAAGACATCGATGTAGCGGGAAAGAAAGTCTTTATTCGTGTAGATTATAATGTCCCTATGGATAAAGAGGGTAATATTACGGAAGATACTCGTATTCGTGCCACATTGCCAACATTGAAATATTTATTATCCAAGAATGCTGCAATTATTATTGCCAGCCATTTAGGGCGGCCGAAAGGGGAAGTAGTACCTGCATTTTCCTTAGCACCCGTTGCGAAAAGACTTTCTGAATTAATTGGGCAAGAAGTAGTGCTTGCGCCTGATTGTGTTGGGCCTAGTGCAGAAACTCTGGCAAAAGCATTACAACCAGGTCAAATTTTGCTTCTGGAAAATCTTCGCTATCATAAAGCCGAAGAAAAGAACGATCCAGAATTTTCTCGCCAACTAGCAAGCTTAGCGGATGTTGCAGTAAATGATGCCTTTGGTGTATCTCACCGGGCACATGCCTCTGTAGAAGGTATTACAAAATACCTGCCAGCTGTAGCAGGTCTTCTGATGGAAAAGGAAATTCAATTTGTTGGTCAAACTGTTGCAAATCCTACTCATCCTTTTGTGGCGATTATTGGCGGTGCAAAAGTTTCCGATAAAATTGGTGTAATTGAAAATCTATTGAAGAAAGTCAATACGTTAATCATTGGCGGTGGTATGGCGAATACGTTTCTTGCTGCTCAGGGTTACAATATTGGTAAATCTTTATTAGAAGCAGATAAAGTAGAATTAGCAAAAAGCTTGATTTCCACTGCCAAGGAAAGAGGCGTAAATTTACTGTTACCTACTGACGTAGTGATTGCAGAAAAATTTGCTGCTGATGCTGCACATAAGGCTGTAACCGTAGACAGCATTGATAGTGAATGGATGGCCCTTGATATTGGACCTGAAACAGCAAAAGCCTATGCCAAAGCAGTAGAAACTGCACAAACAATTGTATGGAATGGACCAATGGGTGTATTTGAAATGGATGCCTTTGCTAATGGCACTGAAACAGTAGCCAAGGCAGTTGCCGCATCCAAGGCAGTCAGCATTGTAGGCGGCGGTGATTCTATCGCAGCGTTAGAAAAAGTAGGCTTAGCTGATCAGATCACTCATATCTCAACTGGCGGCGGAGCATCCTTAGAATTCCTGGAAGGCAAAGTACTCCCAGGCATCGCAGCTCTAGCTGATAAGTAAGCAGGACAGGATAAAGAAGTTGTGAACCGCGAAGGTACGAAGCTCTACGAAGAACACGAAAGGGTAAAAATTAAATAAACCCTTTGTGTCCTTCGCGTCTTCGCGGTTCAAAAGGCTTTATTTTTTAGATGCGAAGTGTTTTTTATGAACACATCAAAAATGATAATGGAGGATTACATAATGCGTAAGCCAATTATTGCGGGTAACTGGAAATTACATAATACTAGCAGCCAGGGGGTAGCCTTGGTGCAAGAACTTGGAAAGCTGACTGTAGATGCTGAGGGTGTAGATATTGTCGTTTGCCCTACATTTACTACATTGACTGCTGTAGCCAATGCGTTAGATGGCACGAATATTCATCTGGGAGCGCAGAATTTGCATTGGGAAAAGAAAGGTGCTTTTACTGGTGAAGTGACTGCTGAAATGCTGAGAGATGTATGCTGCGAATATGTTCTTGTTGGACATTCCGAGCGTCGTCAGTATTTTGCCGAAACAGATGAAACTGTTAATAAAAAAGTCAAAGCAGCATTAGAAGGTAAGCTCATACCTATTATGTGTGTCGGTGAATCTTTGGAAGAAAGAGAAGCAGGTACTACAGAAACTCTTGTTGGTAAACAAGTAAAAGCTGGTTTGGAAGGACTGACGAAAGAACAGGCAGCAACAGTTGTGATTGCTTATGAACCAATCTGGGCAATCGGTACAGGTCGTACAGCAACTGCTGACCAGGCCAATGAAGTATGTGCTTTCATTCGCCGTACCCTTGCTGAGATTTTTGGACAGGACACAGCTGACAAAACTCGTATACAATATGGCGGCAGTGTAAAAGCGGATAATATTGCAGAATTAATGGGAAAAAGCGATATTGATGGCGCATTAGTTGGTGGCGCAAGTCTTGATGCTGTCGGCTTTAGCAAAATCGTTAAATTTTAGGAGGCGGTTTGGTGAGTAAATTAAAAGCACCAATTGCACTGGTAATTTTAGATGGCTGGGGTATGGGGGATGAAAAAGATGCGTATAACGCAATTGTCCGCTCTGCACCACCTCACATGAAACTGCTGTCTGAATTATATCCTACGACAACATTGACTTGCTCTGGCGAAGCGGTTGGTCTGCCAGATGGCCAGATGGGTAATTCAGAAGTGGGACATTTAAATATTGGTGCTGGTCGTGTTGTATATCAAGAATTAACGCGGATTAGCAAGGAAATTCGTGAAGGTGACTTTTTTTCCAATCCAACGTTAGTAAAGGCGGTAGAAGCAGCAGTTGCTAGTGATAGTGCCCTGCATTTAATGGGTCTGGTATCAGATGGAGGCGTACACAGTCATATCGATCATTTATATGCCCTCTTGGAATTAGCAAAACGCCATAACCTCACGAAAGTATATATCCATGCGTTCTTAGATGGCCGCGATGTACCACCTTCCAGCGGCATTGAGTATATTAAAGCTCTGGAAGAAAAGATTAAGGAAGTTGGTGTTGGCCGTATTGCAACGGTCGCTGGGCGTTATTATGCCATGGATCGGGATAAACGCTGGGAACGCGTAGAAAAAGCATATAATGCCATGGTTTGCCGTGAAGGCGTACACGCATCTTCGGCCAGTGAGGCAGTTGATGAGTCCTACAAAGCTGGTAAAACGGATGAGTTTGTAATGCCAACAGTGATTGACGGATGTGGCGAATGCGGTGTTAAAGCAGGGGACAGTGCCATATTCTTTAACTTTCGTCCGGATCGTGCCCGTGAATTGACTCGTGTATTTGTGGATGATCATTTCGATGGTTTTGCCCGCTGTGGCGGCCGTTTGCCATTGAATTTTGTCTGCATGACCCAGTATGATGAGACGTTGAAAGCACCTTTGGCTTATCAGCCTCAATACTTAAAAAATACGTTGGGCGAAGTTCTGGAAAATCATGGTTTAACGCAGCTGCGCATTGCTGAAACTGAAAAATATGCCCACGTAACATTCTTCTTTAATGGCGGCGAAGAAAAGCCTTATCAAGGTGAAGAACGTATTTTAGTTGCTTCCCCCAAAGTAGCAACCTATGATTTGCAGCCAGAAATGAGTGCTTATGAAGTGACGGATAAACTCATTGATGCCATAAAGTCAGCCAAGTTCGATGTGATTATTTTGAACTTTGCTAATACGGATATGGTAGGACATACGGGTAAACTGGATGCGGCTATGAAGGCTGTAGATGCAGTTGATACTTGCGTTGGCCGTATCGTAGATGCCATGCGTAATCAAGGCGGCATTACTCTCATTACCGCTGATCACGGAAATGCCGAAAAGATGCTTGACCACGTTACGTGCGAGCCTTTCACCGCTCATACGACCAACGAAGTGCCGCTGATTTTAGTATCAGAAAAACACCGTGGTGCTTCTTTGCTTAAAGGACAATTATCAGATATTGCTCCAACTATATTAAGTTTGGCAGGTGTGGAAATTCCTGCTGAGATGACTGGAAAATCGTTAATAAAATAAATGGAGGTTTCACTAAATGATTATTACTGACGTTATAGCAAGAGAAATTATGGATTCCCGCGGTAACCCTACGGTAGAAGTGGATGTAGTATTGGAAGACGGTATTATGGGCCGTGCAGCAGTTCCATCTGGTGCATCTACCGGTGTGCATGAAGCTGTAGAACTTCGTGACGGCGACAAGGCTCGTTATCAAGGCAAAGGCGTATTAAAAGCAGTAGATAACGTAAATAACCGTATTGCTGCTGAAGTGGTTGGCATGAATGTATTTGATCAAGTTGGTATTGACGAAGCGATGATCGAATTAGACGGTACTGCTAACAAATCTGAATTAGGCGCCAATGCTATTCTTGGCGTATCTTTGGCTGTAGCAAAAGCTGCGGCAACTGCTGTCGGGTTACCTTTATATCAATATCTTGGCGGTTTTAATGCTAAAGAATTGCCAGTACCTATGATGAACATCTTAAACGGCGGCGCTCATGCTGACAATAATGTTGATATTCAAGAATTCATGATTATGCCAGTTGGTGCACCTAGCTTTGCCGAAGCACTTCGCATGTGTGCAGAAGTTTATCATACGCTGAAAAGTGTCTTAAAAGGACTTGGTCTTAACACGGCGATTGGTGATGAAGGCGGCTTTGCTCCAAATCTGACTTCCAATGAACAAGCTCTGCAGGTAATCGTAGAAGCTATCACTAAAGCTGGTTACAAACCAGGCGAAGATTTCTGCCTGGCTCTTGATGTAGCTGCTTCTGAAATTTACAAAGATGGCAAGTACAACTTAGCAGGAGAAGGCGTCATCAAAACTTCTGCTGAAATGGTTGAATTTTATACGAATTTAGTGGAAAAATATCCAATCATCTCGATCGAAGATGGTATGTCCGAAGATGACTGGGCTGGCTGGAAGCTAATGACGGAGAAATTAGGTTCTAAAATTCAAATCGTCGGTGATGATTTGTTCGTTACCAATACAGAACGTCTAGTACGTGGTATCGAAACCCAAACCGCGAATTCCATCTTGATCAAGGTAAATCAAATTGGTTCCTTAACAGAAACTTTTGATACCATTGAAATGGCAAAACGCGCTGGCTATACTTGCGTTATTTCTCACCGTTCCGGTGAAACTGAAGATGCTACGATTGCTGATATTGCCGTGGCTGTCAATGCGGGTCAAATTAAGACCGGTGCTCCTACTCGTTCTGATCGTGTTGCGAAATACAATCAATTATTACGCATTGAAGAAGAATTGAGCACCATTTCTCGATATAAAGGTCGTAAAGTATTTTATAACTTAAAATAATTTCTTTTCAATGAAGCACCGAATGGACAGTAGCCTGCACTGCTGTCCATTCGGTGTTTTTGTATTTTATTACGTTTTAACTATGCCAGAAACATGAGAGAGACTATATGGTTCTTGTGGAAGAGAGCGAGGAAATAGAATAATTTAACCACAGAGGGCGCAGAGTACACTGAGGGGATTTTTTTACCCTATTGATCTTTTCTCTGTGTCCTTTGTGTCTCTGCGATTAAAAAAATATTTTATCTTTATGCATTGGATAGTTTGCACAATGTTTGATAACCTAGAGTAGTGAACGTTATGCATTTTGGGCAATTGTAATAGTAATGGATTTTACATAGAATGGTGGTAAGTAGTATAGTTAAGAATCTAATAATAGGAAGGGCGGATCAGTATGCGTATTGTAGTGGCTCCGGATTCTTTTAAAGGCAGTGTCTCGGCAGTTGGAACTGCTAATGCCATGGAGAAAGGAATTAAAGCAGTTTTTCCTGATGCAGAGGTAATTAAGGTACCAATTGCTGATGGCGGCGAAGGAACCGTAGAGGCTCTTGTTACGGCAACGAATGGGCAGATGATACAGCAGGATGTAGTTGGTCCCCTTGGTGATATCGTACAATCTTATTGGGGGATTCTGGGAGATGGTAAAACCGCTGTTATTGAAATGGCAGCAGCTTCTGGTTTGCCCCTTGTGCCTAATCATAAAAAAGATCCCCGTATTACGACTACTTATGGAACGGGTCAATTAATTAAAGCAGCTCTTGACCGGGGCTTAGAAAAGATCATTATCGGTATTGGCGGCAGCGCAACCAATGATGGGGGCTGTGGTATGGCTCAGGCTTTAGGAGGAAAATTCTTAGACGCTGATGGGCATGAGCTGTCCTATGGAGGAGCTGCTCTGGCCAACTTAGAGCAGGTTGATTTAGATCATATGGATCAGCGTCTTAATCGTACCAAGATTGTTGTTGCCTGTGATGTGGATAATCCTTTATGCGGTCCTAAAGGAGCAACAGCCGTGTACGGTCCGCAAAAGGGAGCAACTCCTGAGATGATCGTAGAATTGGATGCTGCATTGTATAATTTTGCCAATAAAGTGGGAAAAGTAACTTGTAAAGATGTCGCGGTGTGTCCGGGAGCAGGGGCTGCAGGTGGGCTTGGTGCCGGTCTGCTGTTCTTTTCAAATGCAACATTAAGACCTGGTGTCGAAATTATCCTTGAGACCACTGGATTTGAGTCTTTAGTGAAATCGGCTCAGTTCGTTGTCACAGGAGAAGGGCGTACCGATTTCCAGACTGCTTTTGGCAAGGCACCAGTAGGAGTAGCTAAATTAGCCAAGAAATATAATGTTCCTACGTTATGTCTGTCTGGCGGTTTAGGACAGGGATATGAAGATGTGCTGGAGCAGGGGATAGATGGATTAATGAGTATCGTTCCTGGTCCCATGTCATTGGATGAATGTATCGAACATGGCGCAGATTTCATCGAAATGGGAGCAAAACGGCTTTGCCAAGTAGTTAAGGCAGGGATGCAAATCGGAAGAATGAGTAATGTATGAAGCGGCACGCGGATTAGTATACAGCGGTGAAATTAATTCCAGGGTAGCTTCGGTAATAGCTAGACGTAGCTGGCAGAGATAAATTTGAAAAATGAACACTGAATAACCAACAGCTTGTACGTTGGTTATTCAGTGAAGCCCCCTCGGCGTCCTCTGGTCTCTGCGGTTAAAAATTGTTCTATTTGCTCTGTTTGCCATTAGCAAGAAAATCCCAAATAGATGTATAAGTATGGCGCTTTTTGTCTATAATGGGATAAGCAGCAAAAATTGTATTCAAAATACTGGAGATTTAAATAATAAGTGGTTAAAATATTGTCAATTTGATTTTGAGTATGATACAATAAAACAACTAGAAGTGTTAGGGGGTTATAAATACATTGGTTACATTTTTAATGATTTTAGAAGCCATTATTTGTATTGCTTTGATTGCTGTTGTGGTATTGCAGTCAGGCAAAGGAGGAGGACTAGCTGGATCAATCGGCGGTGGTGCTGATAGTGTTTTGGGTGGTGGTCAGAAAAAGGGACTTGATGCAGCGTTATCCAGAATCACCATGTTTCTAGGGGGATTATTTGCTATCGTTACTTTAATTTTAGTAAAGGTTATGCACTAAACAATTGAAATACTGGACCATATGCAACAATTTATAGAACAGTAATGCAGTACAATGTAGTAGCAGCTGTATATGCCAAACCATTTAGCAGGGGCCTTTAGTAGATGACGGACAAATGTTCAGCATAGGGAGGAATTGTTATAATGGACTTATTGTATATTGCGCCAATTGCCGGAATAGTAGCATTGCTATTTGCGGCCTATTTTATGAAGAGTGTGCTTAGTGAAAGTTCTGGTAATGAAAAAATGCAGGATTTGTCCCAGGCTATATTTGAAGGGGCAATGGCCTATCTAAATCGACAGTATAAGACGCTAATTCCTTTTACTGTCATTATTTTTGCCGTTTTGTTTTTTGTTGATGGTTATAAATTAGCAGTATCATTTTTAGTCGGTGCTGTATCTTCAGCAATCGCCGGTTATGTAGGAATGACTTCAACAACCAAGGCCAATGCGCGTACAACAGAAGCTGCCCGTCATAGTCTCAATAAAGCATTGAGTGTTTCATTTAGAGCGGGTGCAGTTATGGGTATGTCAGTAGTCGGTCTCGGTTTATTAGGCGTATCCGGGTTATACATATTGTTTCGTGATCCTGTCGTGATTAATAGTTTTGCTTTTGGGGCCAGTGCCATTGCTTTCTTTGCTCGTATTGGCGGTGGCATATTTACCAAAGCGGCTGATGTTGGGGCAGACTTAGTTGGTAAAGTAGAAGCTGGCATACCTGAAGATGACCCTCGTAATCCGGCTGTTATTGCCGATAATGTGGGCGATAATGTAGGGGACACTGCAGGTATGGGAGCGGATTTATTTGAATCCTATGGTGCGACTGCCATTGCCGCCATGCTGATTGGCAATACCTTATACGGTGTGAATGGTGTAATTTTTCCTTTATTGATTGGAGCAGCAGGTATTATAGCTGCGATATTCAGTATATTTTTGGTGCGAACCGGTGAAGATGGCAATCCCCAGGCAGCACTGAACCGTGGTTTATGGGGAACGAACTTCCTAACGGCTATTATGGCATATGGTTTGTCTACGATGGTCTTTGGAGATAAAGGCTTTGGTATTTTTGTTGCCATTGTAGCAGGTCTGGTGGTAAATGTGCTCGTTGGCATGATAACGGAGTATTATACTTCCAGTGAAAAACTGCCAACCCAGCATATTGCAGAAGCTTGCCAAACTGGTGCGGCAACCAATATTATTGCCGGTGTCGCTACTGGTCTTAAAAGTACAGCTCTGCCTATGGTGGTGTTTGCTGTTGCCATTTGGCTAGCATTTAATCAAGCTGGAATTTATGGCATTGCGATGGCTGCTATGGGGATGCTGTGTACCGCAGGTATGGTGGTAGCAGTGGATTCCTTTGGGCCTGTTGCTGATAATGCGGGCGGTATTGCTGAAATGGCAGAGCTGGGTCCGGAGGTTCGAAAGACAACAGACAAACTGGATGCTGTAGGTAACACAACGGCTGCGATTGCCAAAGGTTTTGCCATTGGCTCTGCCGCTTTGACAGCTTTAGCGCTGTTTACGGCTTTTGGCGAAGAAATTGCCAAGAATCCAAAGCTATCCGGGTTATTGGTAAATGGTCATTTGGTGATTAACTTAACAGAACCAACTGTTATTATTGGTATATTCCTTGGTGCTACGTTACCCTTCCTGGTCTGCGCTATGACTATGGAAGCGGTGGGTAAGGCGGCTTTTGAAATGATTGCCGAAGTTCGCCGTCAGTTTCGTGAGATTCCTGGAATCATGGAAGGAACTGGACGACCCGATTATGCTGCTTGTGTAGATATCAGTACCAAAGCTGCCATCAAGGAAATGCTTATGCCGGGCATCTTTGCTGTAGGTATGCCGCTGTTAGTAGGCTTTCTCATGGGCGCTAAGGCCTTGGCTGGTTTTCTTGCCGGAGCAACCGCCACGGGTGTATTGATGGCCTTATTCATGGCCAACGCTGGTGGTGCTTGGGATAATGCAAAAAAATATATTGAAACAGGCAAGTATGGTGGTAAAGGAACACCCGCTCATGCTGCCGCCGTAATTGGCGACACAGTAGGAGATCCCTTTAAAGATACCTCTGGACCAGCAATGAATCCACTCATCAAAGTAGCTGGTACCATTTCATTAATTATTGCGCCATTATTATTATCCTAAAAGACATAACAATTAGATATTGTTAGATACAGAAGGTCATTCATCTTATGGGGTGAATGACCTTTTATTGATTTTTCTTCCAGAATGTTTATTGACAGAATAATAATGTCTTTGTTATAATGACATATAATTACACAAACGATTATCGATGAATAGGGAGAGTACATATAGCAAGAGGTTACAGCGAGCCAATGATAGTGGAAGTTTGGCAATACTCGATATATGGAATGGGCCTGGGAGATACAGTCCGAATCTTTTGTGGTAGGCACTGTCGGCTATTTCCGCCGTTATCAGGAAAGGGTATCGGCAATATGTGTCCGTACCTTAAAATGTTAGCTGCATCAGCAGTTGAACAGGGTGGTATAACGAAAGTAACCTTTTGTCCCTATTATGGGGATGAAGGGTTTTTTTAATATAATGATAGAGAGGGGAATGTGGAATGAAAGATAATAAAAAGTTCGTATTGGCCGAAAGTGAGATTCCAAAACAGTGGTACAATATTCAGGCGGATATGCCTAATAAATTAGCACCATCTCTGCATCCTGGCACTAAGAAACCGATTACGGCCGAAGAGTTGAGTTCCATTTTTCCCATGGAATTAATTCAACAAGAAGTAAGTCAGGAGCGTTGGATTGACATTCCGGATGAGGTTATAGAAAAGTATCGTATTTGGCGTCCTACGCCATTAATCCGTGCTTTTGCCCTGGAGAAAGCCTTAGATACCCCGGCAAAAATTTACTATAAATACGAAGGGACCAGTCCGGCGGGCAGCCATAAAGTAAATACTGCTATTCCCCAGGCGTATTATAATAAAATAGCAGGAATTACAAACCTGACAACAGAAACGGGAGCCGGGCAATGGGGCAGTTCTTTAAGTTTGGCTTGCAGCTTCTATGATATGACATGTCAGGTATATATGGTAAAGGTGAGCTACCAGCAAAAGCCTTATAGACGATCTTTTATGCAAATTTATGGGGCTGAAGTAATTCCCAGTCCCTCTGATAAAACGGAAGCGGGACGCAAGCTGCTGGCCCTTGATCCTAATTCAACTGGCAGTCTGGGTATTGCTATTTCGGAAGCAGTTGAAGTCGCAATGAAAAGAAAGGATACGAATTATGCTTTGGGCAGTGTTATGAATCACGTCATTTTACATCAGACCATAATTGGGCTGGAAGCAAAAAAACAACTGGAGAAAATCGCAGACTATCCGGATGTAATAGTAGGTGCTTGCGGTGGTGGCAGTAACTTCTCTGGTATTGCATTTCCCTTTCTGCAAGAGAAATTTAATGGCAAAAAAATTAGGGCAGTAGCTGTTGAACCGACAGCTTGCCCAACGCTGACCCGGGGTATTTTTGCCTATGATTATGGTGATTTGGGGCAATTGACGCCCCTCAGTAAGATGTATACATTAGGGAGCGGTTTTATGCCTTCGGGGATACATGCAGGTGGGTTACGATATCATGGAGAATCTCCATTGGTCAGCCAATTATATCATGATGGTTTTATCGAGGCCCAGGCTTATAATCAGCGTGAAACATTTGAAGCGGCTATTTTATTTTCTAAGACGGAGGGAATTGTACCAGCGCCAGAAGCAGCCCATGCCATAAAAGGGGCGATTGTGGAAGCTCTTAAAGCCAAAGAATCGGGTGAGAGTAAGACGATCCTGTTTTGTCTGTCAGGTCATGGCCACTTTGATATGGGAGCCTATGATCAGTATCTTGCCGGAAAATTAGAAGATGTGCCTTGTGATGAAGCCGAAATTCAGCGTCACAAAGAGAATCTTCCCGTTATCTAAGTAACAGGTAATACAGTAAAGCCGCGGATGCAATGGTGTCCGTGGCTTTACTTTCACTGGCTGGATTTGTTACTGGTACCATTAAAAAACAGAATGTTTATTTATCCCTTTAAAATGGTATAATTATAGTAACAGTAATTTCTGGGAGGTGCTGGCTTTTTGGCAATAATGGAAGGTGCAGAACCATTTTTGTTACTTGGTGGTGATCAGGGCGTTTTATTAATTCATGGTTTTACTGGTTCACCTGCGGAAGTGCGTCTGCTGGGAGAATATTTACATAAGAAAGGTTTTACTGTCTTAGCACCAAGACTTTGTGGGCATGGGACAACGGTGGAAGATATGTCTAAGACAAAATGGTCCCATTGGTATAGTGCTGCTGAAGATGGTTATCATATATTGAAATCACTATGTAAAAGAATAACCGTAGTAGGATTGTCTATGGGAGGACTGTTGGCCTTAAAATTAGGGGCTGAATATCCGGTAGACAGGTTGGTGTCTCTTAGTACGCCTATTTATATTGTTGATAAAAGAGTAAGTATGCTGCCTATGTATCGTATGTTTCGAGAGTATGTTCCGAAAAAACGCAAGATATTTATGGATATAGATCCCCAATACTCAGTGGGCTACAATGCTACACCGCTTAGTAGTTTAAGCAGTCTAGTGGAACTGATCCAACATGTGGATAGGCTCCTGCCTTCCATTGAGGCACCGTTACTTATTATTCAGGCGCGCTCGGAACACACTGTACAGCCAAGAAGTGCCAGTTATATCTATGATAGAGTTGGCAGTAAAGAAAAAAAAATAACTTGGTTAGAAAAATCCGGACATATTGTGACTCTTGATGTGGATCGTGAGCAGGTGTTTCGGGAAATTACAGAATGGATTCTGCCCTTTGAATCTGCTGAAGAGAAAATTACAAATTGAGGTGAAAGTATTGGAATTAGTCAATCAATGGTGTTTTGCCTGCGGTAAGGACAATCCTATCGGTTTAAAGCTAGAATTTATAGAGAATGAGAATGGTTATAGTACAACCTTTATCGGAGGGCCAGAGCATCAAAGTTATGATGGTATTATGCATGGCGGTCTTATTAGCACTCTCTTAGATGAAGTCATGGCCCGCTATATTCACGTTAAAGGTTTTAATGCTGTTACCGCTCGCTTAGAAGTACGATTTCGCCAGCCTACCCCTATTGGGCAGCGTCTTACCGCAACGGCAAACATCGTATCGCAGCGTAGAAATCTATATGAACTAAAAAGCGTAATAACACTGCCTGATGGAACGATTGCCGCCGAAGGTAAGGCCACCATCGCAGTTGTGGAGGATGCAACATCATGATGCTAAGAGATAGAATATTGGAATTTATGAGGACTGAAGCGTATAAGCCCCTCACGGCAGAAGAATTGGCCGAACAAATGGAGCTTAAAGGTACCGAGTTGAGTGAACTTTGGCAGGTTATTGCCGAGCTTGAGAATAATGCAGACATTATTAAAACCCGCTATGATAAGTATGGTGTACCAGAACGCATGAATTTAGTAGTGGGTAAGCTAAGTGCCAGCAATAAGGGCTATGGTTTTGTTATTCCTGAGAAAGTAAAGACACCTGATGAAACGGATATTTTTATTCCGCCTGATGGTATGATGAGTGCGATGCATCATGATCGAGTGGTTGTCCGGGTTCACTGCCAAAGCAGCCATGGCAAATCTCGGGATGGAGAAATTATTCGCATCGTGAAGAGGGCAAATCCTCGTGTTGTAGGGACTTATGAAGCCAGTCGCAATTTTGGTTTTGTAACACCAGATGACCTTCGTCTAGGCCAGGATATCTTTATTCCCAAAGATGCAAAAAATATTGTTAAAAGCGGAACAAAAGTAGTCGTGGAAATTACTAAATGGCCGGAAAAGAAACGCAGTGCTGAAGGTAAAATTATTGAGGTATTGGGTAATACAGGCGATACTGGAATTGAGATTTTATCCATTATCAAAAGACATAACTTGCCCATCGAATTCCCTCCTGAGGTAGAACAGGCAGCAGAAAAAGCTCCTGATAAAATCAGTGAGGATGAAATTGCCGGACGCCGTGATTTGCGCCATTTGCCGATTATGACCATTGACGGGGAAGATGCTAAAGACTTGGATGATGGGGTCTATGTAGAGCGTTTAAAGAATGGAAACCATCTGCTTGGCGTTCATATTGCCGATGTAAGCTATTATGTACGGGAAAATACGATACTAGACAAAGAGGCCCGTGAACGGGGCACCAGTGTATATTTGGTTGACCGTGTGTTGCCCATGCTGCCGCGTCGTCTGTCAAACGGTATTTGCAGTCTGAATGCCGGCGAAGATCGTCTGGCAATGTCCGCTCACATGGAAATTGATCATAAAGGACAAGTCGTAAGCTATGAGATATTCCCCAGTGTCATCAATGTAAAGAAAAGATTTACCTATACTGTAGTACGTAAAATATTGGTGGAGCACGATGAAGCATTAATTAGTGAACATCAAGAATTACTCAGCCAATTGGAAGATATGGAACGCTTATGCCGAATTTTGCGGGAAAGACGTATGCGGCGGGGAGCCATTGATTTTGATTTTCCTGAGCTGAAGGTAAAGCTAGATGAAACGGGGAAACCTATTGAAATTCTTAAAAGGGTACGCAGCCTGGCAGAATCAATCATTGAAGAATTTATGTTAGTAGCCAATGAAACTGTAGCTGAGCATATGCATAAATTAAAAGTACCCTTTGTGTTTCGCGTACATGAAGAACCTGATTCAGAAAAGATGGTCAAACTAAATAATTTGCTGCATAATTTTGGTCAAAACTTAGCACAGGTAGATGAAATACGGCCTAGTGCCCTGCAAAAAGTACTTAGTCATATTTCAGGACGCCCCGAAGAACGTATTATTAGCACTGTTATGCTTCGTTCTTTAAAACAAGCTAGGTATGAAGCACAAAATTTAGGCCATTTCGGTCTGGCAGCTACTTATTATACTCACTTTACCTCGCCTATACGCCGCTATCCCGATTTAATTGTTCATCGGTTGATTCGGGAAACCTTTCATATGGGGGATTTATCCACAAAACGCAAGGAGAAACTGGCAGCCATGCTGCCCGAAATTGCCTTGCATTCTTCAGAAAGAGAACGGGCTGCTGCTGAAGCGGAACGAGAAACCGTTACTCTAAAGACGGTAGAGTATATGGCTCAATTTGTGGGAGATCATTTTGATGGTATTATCAACGGTGTTACAGCCTTTGGTATTTTTGTGGAACTGGATAATGGCGTAGAAGGTCTGGTACGTGTATCCAGTATGGAAGATGATTATTATCAATATATTGAGGAGCAATATTCCTTAGTCGGTGAGCGGAGTCATAAGACATATCGTCTAGGGGATGCCGTAAAAGTAATACTAACAAGAGTAAGTCCTGAAGAACGCACGATTGATTTTGTCCTGGAAGTGAATAGTGCCTGGATCTTAAGGGCGTCCAATCGCACATCAAATGGGGGACGATCGCAGGGTCAAGGAGCAAGAGGCCAGGCAAAAGAGTCTTCTGGCAGCGGCAGAAAGGCAGTAACTGCCGTAAAGGGGAAAGGGAATAAACCCAAAAGTACTGCAGCAGTACGGGCCAAATCGAAACCTAAACGGAATAAGTCAAAGAAAAAATAAAGCTAGAATGTGGCAGTGGGGTGATATTGTTGAAAGACGCAGCAGCAAATATTAAAATAATTACGGAGAATCGAAAAGCCAGACATGATTATCATGTGCATGAAAGCTATGAGACGGGTATTGTATTGACAGGTACGGAAGTAAAATCTCTGCGGGCGGGAAAGGCTAATCTAAAGGATGCTTACGCTAAGATAGAGAAATCCGAACTTATGCTGCATAATGCACATATTAGTCCTTATGACGCAGGTAATCGCTTTAATCATGAGCCTTTACGAACGCGCAAGCTTTTAATGCATCGCAGTGAGATTGACAAATTAATTGGTAAAACCCAGGAGAAGGGTTATACCTTGGTACCGTTAAAAATGTATTTTGTCCGCGGATTGGCAAAACTACAGCTTGGTCTGGTTACTGGTAAGAAAAACTATGACAAACGCCAGGATATGGCGGAGCGGGATGCCAAACGAGAAATTGACCGTGCCTTTCGTGACAGACAGAAAGGATAAGAGACTTTCTGTCAAGATCTCTGTAAGTTTTGCAAAAGGAACAGGCTCTCTTAGGGAGACTGTTCCTTTTAATATAGCTATATCTGATGGTTGGATGTATGCTAGGAAGTCGTCATTATTTTTTTATTATCTAAGTCTGTATTGAAAAACTGTAAAAGCAATATACTGCTAATTACCAAAAGGATGCCTAAACACTGGAGAATCGTAAGTTCTTCCCCCAGTACTAAAACCGATAATAAAACAGTAAGAACAGGTTCCGCAGTACTAATAATAGCAGCATTAGCTGCTCCTATTTTACTAAGACCGGCAAAAAAACCGAGAATACCGATAATCGTTCCGAAGGTTGCTGTACCAATTAGGGCTAACCATCCATTCATAGGAAGAGTGAGGATCAGCTGGTTTGTGGCAAGAGTATAGGCGGCAAACGTTAGAGCGGCAGCGGAAGAAACATAGGTGGTGGCGACTAATGAATGTACATCCTGCAGCACGCGCTTACCAATTATGATATAACAAGAGTATATCATAGCACTGCTTAGGCCTAAAAGGACACCTATATGGCTAATGCCAGAGAAAGAGACGCCCAAAATGAAAAAAAGACCAAGCAGGCAAATCGTAAGAGCAGTTCCTTTTTGCCAGTTGAATTGTTCGCTGCCAATTAGAAAAGATAAAATGCTGACCAGGACTGGGTAGGTAAATAACATCATTTCCGATAAAGAGGCAGGTAGAAACTGCAAGGAAGCAGCAAAAAATAAGGACATGGAGCCGTAACCGAGTGACCCCATAAGAAAAAGCTTGACTGCTGTTTTATTTGTGATACGCAGAGGAATCGCTAACAGTTTTAATAATGGCCACAGACATAAAGAGGCCAGGGCAAATCGCAAGGTGAGTATGGTAAGGGTATTTGCCCCTGCCGCATAAGAAAATTTAATGAAAATTGCCAGGGTACTAAACCCGGCAGCTGAAAGTAATACTAATAAAACACCTATAGTTTGTTGATTCAGAATACCATCTCCTTCATCGTTAGTATATTCTTGTTTCTAGAAGTAGTTCCCTGCAAATTTGGTAATGAAATGCCGGAAATGGTACTATTTATAATTGGTGCATTTATTTAAAGTGTGATATAATATAGGAAATGATGACGAAGGTACTGTCAACGTTGAAGCGTACGTAGACGAATGCCTGAGAAATATCATGTATTGTTGAAATCGGGGGCGTAATGGTTTCGACAGGGGTGGTTGTGGCATAGGTAGCGAGCCGGGATTCCATCAGCCCGCAATACGGTGGAAAAACAATAATTGAAAACAACGAATACGCTTTAGCAGCTTAATGCTAACGTTCTACCGTCTCCCCTCCTGCGGAGAAGGATAGGACGTCACGATGCAGGATACCTGAGGTCTAATTCTCCGCGGACCGACTGGGAAATTTTAAAGAGATAGCGCCAGCGAAGCTCGTCTGTAAGCGTCAATGGAGCGAATTTTAAAGTACAGAATGCGCTCGGAGAAGCCTATGTAGTGATGCCTTTGGACAGGAGTTCAATTCTCCTCGCCTCCACCAATTAAATCCGGATTTTTTACCAAAATTTTAAGATAGAAAGCCTTGATTATCCTGCCTCCGTGGGCAAAGATCATGGCTTTTTTTGCTGTTTTCAGGCAATTACAGCCCTTGGAATCTTCTTAATACCCGTTCTTTTTGTAGTAATAGAAAAGTTAACAAAAAAAAACGAGTATATTAGATAAAGGTGTAAGGCATTCTGTAGAACTGTCAAATTCGGAGGATACAGTCAAGTAACCATTATGGGGCTTGAATGGGAATAGCTATTTGTCTTATTAGGCAAATAGCTATTTCGCATTCAAGATTAATTGTAGTGCAAGTTTTGGGGCAGAAAATAAAGCGATGTTATACTCTACTTAAAAACCAAGGTAAATGATTTAATGCTAAATCAATGACATGACTGCTACTTTATTAATTGTTAAGGAAGCGTATGATGGAGGAATGATCGTCGAATGTTTCTTTTTAACACAAAGTTTTTTTAGTCGTAGACTTCAGCTAGCTGGTCTCTTGTTTCGGTCACATTTGCTTGCGATAAATTCCCAGAAATGTTTTTTCATAGGTGACATAGAGCGGCTTTTCTTTCTGATGATGGATATTTCACTGTAAATATCCTCAAGTAACGGAATCGCCGTCAGGACATTGTTTTCTTGCTGCAACACGCTTTGTGGCAAGAGCGATACGCCAAGCCCTCGGGAGATCATCTCGAGAATAATGTTATGGCTGCCAACCGTACAGGAAATGTGGTACATAATCTCCTGTTTGGTCAGCTCGTTGATACCAAGGTGATGCAAGCTGGATTTGCGGTCAAGTAAGATGATTTGCTCTTGTGCGAGATCTTTCAGTGCTATAGAGGAGCATTGGGCAAAGGGATGACTCTGCGGACAAATACAAGCCATGCGCTCTTTGCGATAGGGAAAAATCTCGTATGGTGCAGTGTTTGTAAACAATTCGGTACGGACAAAGGCCAAATCCAGTACATCATTATCTAATAGCGTCAGGATGTCCTGCTGTGATTCTTCGAAGATATCGATGTTGACCACTTCGCTGATGGCGGCTTGAAATTCAGCAATAAGCGCGGAAATGCGATATGTAGATTCAATGGGAATAAGGCCTAAGGCGATATGGCGGTCACGGGCGGGATTACAGGCTTGCAGGGCAGTTACCACTTCACGGTGCGCCTGCAAGGTTTGCTGGGCAAAGGGTAATAAAATTTTTCCCTGCTTGGTTAGTGTGACGCGCGAATGTTCTCTGGTAAAAAGGAGATCGCCCAATTCATTTTCCAAAGCCTTTATTTGTTTGGAAAGAGAAGATTGGGAAATGTGATTATCGCTAGCGGCCTCGGAAAAGGTACCCAAACGGACGATATCAACAAAATATGCCAGCTGTGAGAAGTTCATAAGCCACTCCTTTAAGTAAAGAATTTTTATTGATCACATACATTTTTTGCTGGAAGCATTCATTTTTGGAAAGACACAATGCCAATTCTGAATTGCTTTGCTGGATAATTCTATTTACTATAGTGAATAGATGAAAAAGTGGCACAAGAAGGAGGAAGCATATGACTAAAGTATACAAGGATTTACGCGAATTTTTAGCAACATTGGAAGAAGAAGGGCAATTGGTGCGGATAAAAGAGGAGGTTATGCCTGAACCGGACATTGGCGCTGCTGGTCGCGCCGCAGCCAATATAGAAAATAGTCCGGCTATTTTATTTGAAAAGGTAAATGGCTATAATTATTCGTTGGTAACCAATGTGCATGGCTCTTGGCGCAATCACGCACTGATGCTGGGTCTGGCCAAGGATACTTCGATCAAGGAGCAGTTTTTTGAACTCAATCGCAGATGGGATAAATTTCCCGTCCCTCCGAAAATTTTAGCGCGGGAAGAGGCTTTATGCAAGGAAAATGTCATAACCGAAAATATTAATTTGTTCGATATTTTACCCTTGTATCGGATTAATGAGCAAGATGGCGGATTTTTCCTATCGAAAGCGTCGGTCATTTCTGGCGATCCAGAGTTTCCGGAAGATCTGAATAAGCTGAATGTCGGGATATACCGGATGCAGGTGAAAGATGTGGACAGATTGGCAATCCAGCCCATGCCTGTGCATGATATTGCTATTCAATTAGCCAAAGCGGAAGAAAAGGACGAGCCGTTACCAGTAGCCATTGCGCTGGGGGTAAATCCGCTTGTCACATTTATGGCGTCGACGCCGATTGCCTATGATCAAAATGAATATGAGTTTGTCGGTGCGCTGCAAGATGGCGTGCCTTGCGAAATAGTAAAAGCTGATACTTGTGACCATCTCTATGTGCCGGCACATGCGGAAGTAATCATCGAAGGGTATATCATTCCCAGAAAGCGTTTTGTGGAAGGACCTTTCGGTGAATTTCCCGGCTCATATTCTGGTTGCCGCAAACAATGTGAAATTCAAATCACTCGAATTACGCACCGGACAAATCCCATTTTTGAAAATCTTTACATAGGAATGCCCTGGACAGAAACTGATTATCTGGTGGGGCTTAATACAAGCATACCCTTATATAAGCAGATTAAGGCGACTATGCCTGAGGTGGTGGCAGTCAATGCTATGTATACCCACGGTATTGGCGTAATTATTTCCACCAAGGTTCGTTATGGCGGGTACGGCAAGGGAGTTGCTTTTAGACTGCTGTCTACACCCCACGGCATGCCGTATTCTAAAATTGTTATCATTGTTGATGAATATGTCGATCCGTTTAATCTCGAACAAGTGATGTGGGCGCTCACAACACGGGTTAAACCTAGCAAGGATGTTGTAGTCATACCGAATTGTTCGGGAATGGTGCTTGATCCTTCCTCCAATCCGGCCGGTATGCATGACAAGCTGATTATTGATGCGACAACCCCGGTCGCACCCGAACCCAATCCGCGATCTTGTGAGATGCTTGTACCTTCGTCGGCCACACCCAAATGGGAAAAAATTCTTCGCCAGCTGCAGCATGCAGCACAACAGAAATAGGAGGGAAAAAGTTTATGAAATGTCCTCGTTGCGATAGTGAAAAAGTGCGTATTATGACAAAATCGCCGATAGGTGATGTTTGGGAAATTTACGTCTGCGACCATTGCTGTTATTCATGGCGCTCAACAGAAAATATCCAGATTAGTGAAATATTTAAGCTGAATGATGAGAAAATTGCTAATATGGGCATAATTCCTCCTATACCGCCATTAAAAAAATAGCATTCCGAACAGCGAGGCAGTATTCTCGCTGAGTCTTTTTTAGTCCGATAAAAAAGCATAACATTTCGGACTGAGTAAATAGTGAAGTCTTTGAGGCGGGAGCTATAATTATTCCACCCATGGTTACCTATTATAATAAACCGCTCGTCCTTGAGGATATGAGTCGTCATATTATTGGCAAGATACTTGATAAATTCGGGATTGAAGCCCAGGGGTTTACTCGCTGGGGCGAAAATGTTTAATAGGATAGGAAGGTGGGGGCTATCATGCGGCAGGTAACGGCGGAACGCGGCAGGTTGAAAATAGATATGAAGGCGTTTGCCATAGGTGAAGATGTATGTGTGATTTTATCAGGCGGTGACAGGCCTCATATTGGCTGTGTAACGCTCAGCACTCCCAGAGCAAGTCTAGCTCAGCCTGATGCTGGCAGCGCTACCACCTCGGTATTGAATCTGGCGGGGCATAAAGACGAGGAAGCCGCACGATTTGTGTCGCATGTGCTATCAGCAAAACTACAGAAAAACGTAGTTGTAACAGGCGGTATACATGTTGAGAGCATAACAAAAGAGGAAATTAACATTGTCATGGAGCTTTTGGCACAGTTAACTAACCAATTACTATGAAAATAGGGGACAGGCTAGGAATTTACTGAAGCCGTGAATAATTAAACCTGCGAAAATTTCGTAGGTTTTTTGCTGTTTATTAATAGAATTGGTGAACATCCATCAGATTAAACTATTCAATTTGTATTAGATTTATTAATGGCGTTATAGGAAGCAACGGAAGCTGTAACCTCAGGGTATTATTGCGTAGTAGAAGAGAGGGAGAGGCATTGATTTACCGCCCTTTTTTCTTTTCCTTGTATATGCTTCCGTTGTGAGTTTCTTTTACTCGGGATAAACTTTGGTATTATATTATTTATTTGCCATTTTAGAAGGTTTTTATTGAATTACCTTGAAGTGCTATATTTGGTAAAATAATAAATTATCTGGAGGTTTCTGAGAAGGTGAAGGTTTCTAAAGTTTGGGCAATTGCTATCATTATGGTTTTCGTATGTAATTTAGTAGGCTTTGCAAGTCCTCCGCAGGTTTCTAATCTAATTCCAGGCAATGTTTATATTCCTAAAGGAACGCTTATAAAAACAGAAATCATTACTCCTGCTAATTCAGGCAAAAGCAAGGTGAATGATATTATTATGTTTAAGACGACAGAAGCCATTATTATTAATGGGGTAGAAGTTATTCCTAAAGGAACCATTGGCGAAGCAATAGTTACAAAAGTTAGTCCAGCTGGTTCTTGGGGGAAAGGTGGCAAAATTGAAATAGCTGCCAAAAGTCTCAAAACACTTAATGGAATAGAGGTACCGCTTATCTTAGACGCACAAAAGAGCGGTGGCGGTGCTAACATGGTACTTGGAGTCTTGGCTTTTGGAATATTCTCTGGCTTTTTGAATGGTTCAAATCAGGATATTCCTGCTGGAACCAAATTCCAAGTAGCTGTTGAAAGCGATACTGATTTACAAGTTACTAATGAAAATCTTACTGAGGCTATGAACAAAAGCAATGTAGTTAAAGTTACGAATTCAAGTGAGGTAACACAAGCACCAACTGTTATTTCTCCATTGAAACCAATGATTCCTGAACTAGTGACACCTGGAATAAGTAATGATGCTATAACAACAGCGCTACCTTTGCCTACCCATAAGTTGTTATATCTTACTGCTCCGAAAGACGAGGCATCTGGTGAAAAATACAAAGGATGGCCAATTAAGTGGTCGGGATATTATCTTCAACGATTTGATGAATTTGCTCCAACGCCTGGTGTCGACTGGATCCAGGGAAATATTGATAAAATGATCACTGATCATACAGCAACATTCTTGAATGCGGTAAAAGTTGATATCACTCAATGGCTAGCTTTGGCCCGGAAAAAAGGGTGGCTTGTCTCGACGTTAGCCAGTGAACCTAGGGTTGGTGCAATTGCCATAAAGATAAATCTGGATGACGCGACTGCTGCTTTATTTATTGTTAGAGAAGTATTTGATGGAGGCATGGTGGTTGAGTTCATTGATAAGAATGATGAAATTGTATCTTCCAAAGTGACTTATCGAGCAATGAAAGATAATGAAAATGGCTATAACTTCTGGGGGTATATTTGTCCAGTACGTGAATAATTTCTACGAAAGTAATGATCCTACGAGCGGATTTGGTATGATTCTATGTTGAGGTCATTGAGCCTAGTTTGTATAAGGTGACCATTCTATAACTTATAGATGGGCGAATTTATAAGATTATGGCTCACCTCCAAAATGAATAAACCTCCACCTACTATATAATAGATATATTGTAGGTGGAGGTTTTATTTTATGAAAATAACTAACTGACCCTCAAAATGGTCTCAAGCCCTGCCAGCTTCGAAAGAAAAGATTAAACAGTGTACCTGAATAAGAATCTTGGATGGCTTCGAGTGGTAATTACAAGTGGCTGTTGGCGGTGAGCTGCACCAAGTCGCTGGGTTACCCCGGCGCTTACGACTAACCAAGGTGTTGCGATTTCCGATAATCAAAACTCGCTCAGGGCCAATCCAAACGGTCCTACCATTGGGGGAGGATTTCATCCTTAGAGAGAAAATTACGCATTTCGATCACGAGTGGTAGGTAAATTATAAAAAAATCAAAAGTTTATTGATACTGGAAAAAATTTAATTAGGCACCATATTATGCGAATTGAAGTTTTCCAATTGTATTTTGAAGACATTAATTTTATGCCAGACAATTTGAAAGATAAAACTCATATTTTACTTGATGGCGTAAAAGTTAGAATAGTCATTAGCGAAGACAATATGTTTAAAGCATGGAAGGATAAATGGGGGTTATTACGGTAGCAAAAGATTTTTTTCTAGATATTCAACCTTCTACAAGTTTGTCTCAAACAATCCAAGACATACTATGTTTTTATTCTAAAATAGATTCAGGATTCGCTTGGAAGTCAGATCATAAATCATGGTGGAAAGAATGACTACTGTTAGCCTCAGCTCCCATTTTCGCTAGTTTCTTGTCCAAGTTCAACAGTATAGGCGGGGCCGATATTAATAAAGTGCTTTGGGTGTTTATAGCTGCAAATTGGGGGCGGCAATAACTCAAGCCTGAACCCCAGTTGTTGAATATGTCTTAGGAGAAAAAGTTTACCAGGTTTCTGATATTTGGTTTGCTGGGAGGGACATAACTTGGGCATGGCGTTATGGCCCTTCGTCATGAAACTTAGTTCAATTTAAAAATAGCAATTTATGTGAAGTAAATAGGATAAGTGATAAACTGCGCTATTTGTACACAAATGCTGTAACATACTTTTTACCTCAACTTTTTCGGTTAGGAATATATCAAGCGTTATTTTTTGGACTAGAACCGAACAAAATGCGGGTTATACATACAAATTTAACTGATCGAGATATTCATTAAGGACGGCTAAGCTTCTTTCTGTACTCGGTTTCGGGAACTTATGAGTTATTTTGTAGCAAACCATATCAGGTGAGGGATCAGATAAATGGTAATAAGTAAAGGAACCCAAAGTTATGGCATACTGTGCGATCCACATAGGTACAATAGTCCACTGCTCGGGGCTCTTTAATAAATTGAAGATAAGAGTGGAACCTGTAATTTTGATGCGGGATGGGCATAGAGGAATCCACCACTGATCGTGCCATGATTGAAAGGTGGGTCCCCATGGTACATATATTTCGCTATTGGCATCAAGGGTAGCATTTTGTATAATCTTTTCCCCGGCCTCACTGGGATTACCGATTTTCAAAACCACCATTGGTACGGCAATCCAAGGCTCAACGTTTATATTTGGCGAGAAAATATCGCGTAATACAATGGCCATATCGACCTGTCTTCTTTCTACCCAGGTATAAAGATCAGTGGTGTGTTGTGTATGAACTTCTAGCCTGATTTTGGGCGTGTGTTGTTCCAGCAACATAAACAGAGGAGGGAAAACACATAAGTTAAGACTTTCTACTGCACCAAAGGATAGGGCCATTTTATCACCTTGTTGTTTTAAAATTTCAGTTTCTTTCCAGAGGGCACTCCATCTTTCAGCTAGTGGTAAAAAATCCTCACCTGCCGGTGTCAGGTATAGGCTTTTCATGCCGCGTCCGCGATCGAGTAAGGTAACTCCCATTGACAATTCTAGATTTTTCAACCGATGGGTGATAGTCGACTGTGATACGAAAAGTTCTTCCCCAGCCCTACTGATACTATTGTTTTTTACGACAGAGAGAAAGGCTTGGATATCATGAAGTTGCATGGCTATACCCTCTTTCTGAATTATTAAAAACATTAATAATTCAACGTTAATAAATTCATTTTACCGCATTATAATCTTAATGTAAAATATAATCATATTAATGCAATTATTCATAAAATTTAAAAAAATCAAGGGAGTGGGGTTTATGACAAACACAGGTTTTCGTATTTATACTAAGATTAATCGTCCATCAAATGGGGTTGTAGAAGCATTCAAAGGCGTCCCAGTTGCAAACATTGGTGATTGCGTGAACCGAAGTTCCTGTATTGATGCGAAGATTCGTCCGATGAATGGAGCACCTCTGCTTGGTACTGCATTAACTGTTAAGGCACGTCCTGGAGACAATCTAATGCTCTATAAGGCTATTGAGATGGCTCAACCTGGCGACGTAATTGTTGTCGCCGCACAAGGAGAAATGGCGAATGCTACAGTTGGAGAGCTGATGATTACCTGGGCTGAGCGGAAAGGTGTTGCAGGTTTTATTATTGATGGCGCCATACGTGATGTCGACGCTATAAGAACTATGAACATCCCTGTTTATGCTGCAGGCATTAACCCAAATGGACCATATAAGGAAGGTCCTGGAGAGATCAATGTACCCGTTCCTTTACGCGGTGTGGTTGTGAGACCTGGTGATATTCTGGTTGGTGATGGTGATGGTGTTATCGTTATTGCTCCAGAGGAAGCGGCTGGTATTCTGGAAAAGGCCAAAGCAGTCACCGTTAAGGAAACTGGATTTATGAAAGCCATTGAGGCCAACAACTGGGATGTTTCGTGGGTGGATAAAATGCTCAAAGAAAAAGGTTGTGAGTTTATTGAGGAATCATGCAAATAATTGTGATCTTGGTATCACATCTTGAATTAATAATATCCAACGATTCTTATACATTTTAATGGACAAAAGTCACGGTAGATCATCTCACCGTACTTGTTGCTTCATTACAGAAAATACATGAGGTGAAATAAGCATGAAGCTAGGTTTTATTGGTTTCGGTGAAGTTGGTTATGAAATTGCCAGCGGTTTAGTTAAAGAAGGATTAACAGAAATTTATGCTTTTGATCCGATGCAAAACGATGAAAAGAGAGGCGGCTTTATAAAAGAACGTGCGAAAGGCGCGAAAGTTACGCTTCTTGAATCTCCAGAAGCTGTAGCAGAAACATGTGAAATTATTTTGTCAGTTGTACCTGGGGCTTTTGCACTTGACGCTGCTAAAAACGTGTTAGGGGAGATGATACAGGGAAAAGTATTTGTTGATTTGTCCACTTCTTTGCCAAGTATAAAAAAGGAAATCAATAAATTAGTAATGGAAACAGGCGGCAAATTTGCCGACGGTGCTTTAATGGCAAGTCTTGCACAAACTCACCACAAAGTGCCTATTCTGCTTGCCGGTTCTGGTTCCGAGCAGGTTCTCAATGCCTTAAGACCATACGGAATGGTTTTGACAAAAATCAGCGAAACTGCCGGTGATGCTATTGCTGTGAAAATGGTAAGAAGCATCTATATGAAAGGGATTGCAGCTTTAGGAGCTGAAATGCTGGAGGCTGCTAATGCACTACGTGTTGATCGTTTGGTATTGGATTCTATTAGCGAAACAATGAATGCCAAACCATTTGAAGAAATGAACAATTTTTTAGTTATTGCCAGCTCTTGGCACGGCGCTCGTCAAGTTCATGAAATGGAAGATGTGACCAAGATGCTAAGAGACATTGGTGTTCAACCGACCATGACAGAAGCTACTGTAAAGAGATTCGAATGGTTCCGCGATTTGGAGGCTGTAGAATATTTCAGTAATGAACGTCCGGAAAAATGGCAAAAAGTGGCCGAATTATGGGATAGGAAGAATCCCAATTTTAAAAGTAATATCTAGAAGGATATTTTTAGAGAGGGTACTTATGATAGTCGTAGGTAGATGAAAAAATTAGAGAACAAAAAAGATGATCTTATATGATTATTTTTTGACTGTTGTTATCAGAAAGGAGAAAAATTATGAAACCTACAAGATATCGTTATTTAATAATCTTTATGGTATTGCTTATTATGATTATTAACTATATAGACAGGGGGGCCCTTGCTTATGCGCAGCGTGATATTATTAAAGAATTTGGATTTACCCCTGCTCAGTGGGGAAGTATTCAAGGGTATTTTGGTTACGGCTATATTTTCGGAGGGTTGTTTGGCGGCGCACTAGCCGATAAAAAAGGGCCACGGTTTGTTTGGCTTACATTTGTAACCCTGTGGTCAATTTTTGTGGCTTCGACCGCTTATGCAGGTAATATTGGCATTGCGTTCTTTGGCGGGTCTGCAATGGCTGGTTTCTTTGTTGTACGTGCATTGTTTGGTTTTGCAGAAGGTCCTTCCTTCGTTTCTATGAGCAGAACATTGGCTAACTGGGTGTCTCCCAAAGAACGTACATTTACATCTTCGATTACCTTAATAGGAACACCCTTAGGATCTTTAATAACAGCCCCGATTGCTGTATTTTTACTTTCGGTAACAGATTGGCGGACGTTGTTGTTGATTTTGGGTGGATTTGGTATTGTCTGGGCCATTATTTTCGCGAGAATCTTTACTAACTTGCCAGAAGAGCATCCCAAAGTATCCAAAGAAGAATTGGCAGAGATAAGAAGTGGTGCCACAGCCTTAAAGGTTGAGAATGATGCTATCCAAGTTCAAGAAGGACACTGGTATGATTTCTTTAAGAATTCTTCATATTTATGCAATACAGTTGGTTTTTTTGGCATTAGTTACATCATCTTTATGTTATTGACATGGACTCCAAAGTATTTGCAAGATGTGTACAATATGAGCTTATCTTCGTTGTGGTATCTAGGAATGGTTCCATGGATTGGTCCTATATTCACCACACCTCTTGGGGGAAAAATCGCTGATACGATTTATGCACGGACCGGGAACTTAAGAATGGCTAGAAATAGCGTGGCTATGGCATCCCTTTTGTTATCCGGAATCTGTTTCATAATGATTCCCCAAGTAGGTACTATGACGGGAGTTCTTACCCTTATGGCTTTTGGTAATTCAGCAGCTTTGGCATCAAACTCAATTTATTGGAGCAATTTGATTGATATTGATCCATCCAGAACGGGGACTTTTGGTGGGATAATGCACTTCTTAGGGCAAATAGCGGCTATGGCAGCACCTACTGTTACGGGTGTGCTAGTAAGCAGTTATGGTTATAATGCAGCTTTTGTGGCAGCAGGGACTATATGCTTAGTAGGAGTGATATGTGCATTTTTCGTTAAATTTGATAAAGCTCAGGTTGTTTTGGCAAAATAATAAATAAGTTTTGCAAGTGAAAGCGACGTACCTGCCAGCATGCTGGCAGGTACGTAATGGAGCTGTCTGGCGGCTGCAACGGGCAAAAATCTGTCCAATCATCAGATAAGAGTATATTGACAATCATGTCATGACCAGTCAAAAAAGTCTATCCGGATAGGAGATGCCATAGTATTAAGGTGAAATCCGAATGTTTGAGATAAATGAAGAGATACGATTGTTAAGTAAGGGAGAGGAGATAGTGTACAATTTAATCATCGAAAATGGATATGTTTTAGATCCAGCTACAAATTTTGAAGGAATAAAAACAATTGCCATTAAAAACCATCGAATAGTTCCTTATAATAAAACTATTGATGCCAAGCAAAAAATTAATGCTGCTGGATATTATATATTTCCTGGATTTATTGATTTTCATACACATATTTATGAAGGCAGCGCATTTGCTGTAAAGCCAGAATTGCTGTTTCCATATGGTGTTACGGCAGTAGTGGATGCAGGAACTACTGGATGTGTGAACTTTGAGGACTTTTATCGCAATACTATACAAAAAAGTATGGTGAAGATCAAAGCATATTTGAATATCTCCTCAATCGGCCAGCCTGGCGGTGGGATTGAGGAATCGCTCGATCCCGCATTATTTGATGAAGGTAAAATAGCTTATTTAATCGATAAGTATCGTGATACTATTTTAGGAATTAAAATTAGATGTAGTAAAAATTTGGTGGAAAAATTCG
Organism: uncultured Pelosinus sp.; assembly: GCA_963526485.1. GTDB lineage: Bacteria > Bacillota > Negativicutes > DSM-13327 > DSM-13327 > Pelosinus. The sequence continues at coordinate 403,265 of CAURNS010000003.1, read as the reverse complement.
GAATATTGCCAATGCAACAAACACTTGATTTGGCAAGAAAGCTGAAGGCTTCTGTTTGCGTCCACACTACCAATCCACCCATAGACGCGGCAGATCTCGTTTCTATGTTAGATAAGAATGACATTTATTGTCATATGTTTCAAGGTGTGGGTTCAACTATGATTGGCGAAAATAATTCTGTAAAACCTGAATTTTGGGAAGCTAGAAAACGGGGTGTAATATTTGATGCAGCGAATGGGCGATTAAATTTTGATTATAATGTTGCACTCCCTGCATTAAAAGAGGCGTTTTGGCCAGATATCATCAGTACGGATTTAACTAAGTTAAGCTTTAATACACCAGGTATTTCACCAGTAAGAAATTTATCGTTCATAATGTCAAAATATTTAGGTTTAGGAATGAATTTAGAAGATATTATTCGGGCAGTTACTACTACTCCAGCCAAATTAATGGGTATGGAGAATGAAATAGGAACAGTTCAGGAGGGGGCTGTGGCAGATTTATGTATTTGTAAAATCGAAGATAGTGCTGCTGAGTTTATTGATTCAAAAGACGAAATCAAACGGGGAGATAAACTATTTGTTCCTAAGGCAACAATTGCCAATGGAGAGATAGTGTATTGTTGTAAGGATTTATAATTTGATATGAAAGAAGTAGCATCCTTGGAAAGAGAAGAGCTGGTGCTCACGCAGATCATGACAGAATAACATGCCACGCTTGAAGTGATTGGCCGATAAAAACTGAAGACGTCTTTCCAAAAGAAATCTATTAAATGGGGAGATATGATCAAACGTGGGGAAAATAATAGACACAATTGAGATTTTAAAGGAGAGTAACGATGTTGAATAAAAATTCTGCGGGGGATAACCTTGTAAGGACAGAAAAGATGACAAATTTTCGATGGGTAATTGCTCTTATGATATTTGTAGTTTATACAATTGCCGCAGCTGATCGGGCAAACCTAGGTATGGCATTGCCATTTATGCGCAAAGAATTTGCCATGAGTAATACTGAAGCCGGAGCCTTAGCCAGTTTGTTTTTGCTCGCTTATAGCATCGCCCAGATTCCGTCTGGTTTTATGCTTAGCAAATTTGGTGTGCACAAAATATTTTCTATTGCTATGGTTGCTACGTCATTGGCCACTGGGCTGATCGGGACAGCAGGGTCCGTAGTAAACCTAAAGGTATATCGCTTTATCCTAGGTTTGGCAGAAGGACCGCTGCCCTTAGGTATAACTTCCACCATCAACAATTGGTTCCCGCCGAAGGAAAAAGGCACTGTTACAGGAATTTTCTTGTCAGCAGCAAAATTCGGGCCAGTTGTTGTGCCGCCATTGTGTGCCTGGATCTTGGTTGCCTATGGTTGGCGAGAAATTTTTTATATTTTTGCTTTTCCTGGCGTGTTATTGTCGGTGATCTGGTACATACTGGTCAAAAATAAACCATCCGATAGTTCACATTGCTCGGTGGCGGAATGTCAGTATATCGAGTCTGGAGTTGAACCGATCAAAACTAATCAAAATCAATCAAAAAGAATATATAATCTTGTATGGCTGGACAAGCTTGTGCGGGCTAAGAAAATTACCCCACTGGATACCAAAAAAGAAATCTTCCGCTCTTGGGACATTTGGGGTGCGGCCCTGGGCTATTTTTTCATGACCGCTATAGTGAATGTACTTTTGACTTGGATTCCTACGTATCTGGTAACGGTTAAGAAATTTGATATCCTCAAGATTGGGATTGTGGCGGCAGCGCCATGGGTCGGGGCTGTAGCAGGCAATCTAGTGGGAGGATGGTTCTCGGATAAGATCCTTAATAAGCGCCGCAAACCGAATATGATGATCACGGCGTTCACTACTATTTTTATGATGTATTCGTTGATTAGTGCACCGAATGATCCATATATATTGTCCGCATTGTTGTTCATGGTAGGGTTTATGCTAAATTTAGGGTATTCAGCCTATATGGTATACTCTATGGGGTTGACCACTAAAAAATCCTTTCCTATCGCTTGTTCTGTAGTAAATATGTTTGGTCAGTTGGGTGGTGCCGTGGCCCCGCTGCTTACCGGGATGCTGCTGGACAAGTATAGCTGGGATGCGGTGTGGATTTTTCTGGCCGTATGTTCATTGTTGTGTTTGATGACCCTATTTACGATTAAAGAACCAGTAGATGATCCGTTGATTTGACCAGAAATTTGCGATATTTATCCTAAAATAGCGTCTACAAGAGGTCTGTTATAGAAAGTAAAATATTGTGTGTCTATCCTAATATGAATGATAATTGAAAAAAGTACTTTAATAAATTGGGACATGGGATATATTTTTAATATATCCCATGTCCCAATTTATTAAAGTATTTATACAAGAAAATGAAATATGTGAATTTTGCCTGATCAGTGATTTCCGTACTTGCATATTTTTCTAATAATGTTTTAGAAATCCATAACTCAACTGCAGCTGATTTCGCGTCAAGATAATCCAAGATTTTATTTTTAACTCAATTTTTGCGGCTTAAATCAGGTAATACGCCTTGATATAATTGAGCCGAATTTTTCATGTCATAATATTTTTTTATATAGTCTATAAAAGCATGCACTGCTAATAGTTCTAATGATGAATTCCGGTATAACATCCATGTTCGTCGTAAAACCGGCGTACCATCACGCCAATGCAATTTCTGAGTATAGAGAGAGTCATGCTCTTTTAATCCAATGAAGGGTAAGATGGCCCACCCCAGACCATGGAGAACCATTTGGCGGCAGGTATCCATACTATCAACCTCCATCGTAATATTGGGAGGACAGGGAAAGATTTCATGCCACCAATGTTCCAGCATTTCGTGTAAAGAGGAGTCTGTTCCGTAATTAATTCGCGGAAGCTGAGGTAAATCGTCAAAATTTATCTCACTCCGTGAGGCAAGGCAAATATGCTCTTCTTGTAGCATGTGTTTTTCTTCTGGCCAAAAATGGTCTCCACGTAATATTGCTACCGTAAATTCCTCTTTTTGCAACCTTTTATTAATTTGAGAACTTAAACCAGTTTTTAGAGATATATCCACATCTGGATAACATTCAAGAAATCCTTTTAATATCGAGGGAAGTTCATAGTGGGCAAAGATAGCAGATGTTCCGATACGTAATGTTCCTTGTATTTTGTTTTCCATATTCTGAATTCGTTCTTTGGTTGTTGTCAATTGTGATAGCATTTTTAGTGCATAGTCTAAAAGATATTCGCCTTGGTGGGTAAATACAACTCCGGTAGTGTTGCGTAATACAATTTTAGCTCCGAATTCCTTTTCAAGATTTTTGAGTCGATAGCTAAGGGCAGGCTGTGAGATGTATAGACGTTCAGCGGCTTTGGTGATATTTTTTTCTTCTGAAATAATTCTTAACATTAGCCAATCCTTATTGTCCACCGTTATTACCTCGCTTTATTAATTTGAAAATAAAAAAAATTTATGGATTATAATAAAATATCAATATTAGATTTATTGAATACATTATAGTACAATTTCCTTAAAATTAAAAGATTCAGAAGATAATGAAAAAGAGTTAATTAAGATAAGTCTTTTTTAAAAAAAGTTGGAGGTGTCTTATGCTGAAAATAATACAATCTAGTCAAGCTGGCACAGTTGAGTCAAATGATATCTTAATTATTCTTAATCCTGTTGAAGCAGGAAGTGGAATTAAGATTGATTTGACAAGTCCGGTATTGCAGAAATATGGTCGCCAAATAAAAATTGTAATTCAGAACGTGTTAAGTGAAGAAGGAATTATGGATGCACATGTATCAGCAAATGATAGAGGGGCATTAGATTGTACCATTCGGGCTCGTATGATGACAGCAATTGATAGGGCACTACTCAAAGAGGAGGCAAAAGGATGAAACTACGCAGAACAATGATGTTTGTACCTGGCAATAATCCGGGCATGTTAATAAATGCTGGTATTTATGGCGCGGATACTATTATCTTTGATTTAGAAGATTCGGTAGCAGTCAGTGAAAAGGATGCTGCTCGTCATTTGGTATATAACGCGATGAAAGCCATTAAATATCCTTGTGAAGTAGCAGTACGAATTAACCATATTAGTACTCCTTTTGGCTATAAGGATTTAGAAGTTATTTTAGCAGTAAAACCTGACTTAATTCGCCTGCCTAAATCTGAGACAGCTGCAGATATACAAGAAATAGATGCTATCATTACTGCGGCAGAGATAAAACATGGGTTTGAGCCTGGGAGTATAAAAATGATGGCAGCTATTGAGACGGCTAAAGGTATCCGTAATGCTTTTGAAATTGCTACGGCAAGCCCACGTATGGTGGCGATTGCAATCGGTGGAGAAGACTTCTTAGCAGATTTACAAACTTCTCGGACAAAAGATGGTAAAGAGTTTTATTCGGCTAGAGGACAGTTGATTTTGGCAGCGCGGGAAGCTGGAATTCATGCCATTGATACGGTATTTGGTGATGTGAATAATGAGGAAGATTTTATTGCCGAAACTACTCGTATTAAGGAAATGGGCTTTGACGGAAAATCTGTGGTCAATCCACGTCAAATTAATATTGCCCACCAAATTTTTATGCCTACTACGAAGGAAATCGATCATGCGGAAAGAGTCATTGCAGCATATAAGGAGTCTTTGGCTCGCAAATCAGGTGTAGTGTCATTAAACGGCAAGATGATAGATGTTCCAGTTGTAAAGAGGGCAGAAAGAACTCTTGCTTATGCGAATGCTGCTGGCAAGAACAACGGGAGGGTGAAATTGTGATCAATGCAATCGGTAGAGAAATACCAGAAAACATAGCGGGAATAAAAAATATAAAACCCTATGGTGGTCCTTTTGAGTATGTACCCACAGGACGATTGACAGGTCCTAACATTATTTTGAATAGACCTCGTTCGGAGAAAGTTCTCAAGTCAATTGAACAGGCGATTGATGCAACCGGCTTAAAAGATGGTATGACGATTTCCTTTCACCATCATTTTCGTAATGGAGACTATGTTCTCAATATGGTGGTAGCTGCTATTGCCAGGAAAGGTATCAAAGGTTTAACGTTAGCTCCTAGTTCATTGAACAATATCAATGAAGAAATTATTCCCTATATTGAACAAGGGGTTATTACTGCTGTTGAAACTAGTGGTGCTAGGGGAAAAATGGGCAAGCTTCTGACTAGTGGGAAAATGGCAAAGACAACTATTATTCGTTCCCATGGTGGGAGGGCTAGAGCCATTGAATCTGGTGAACTTCGAATTGATGTGGCTTTTATTGGAGCACCAGCTTGCGATACCTATGGCAATATTAATGGTGTAGAAGGAAAATCAGCATGTGGCTCTCTTGGCTATGCTATGGTAGATGCGGCTTATGCGGATAAAGTTGTTGCCATTACCGATCATTTAGTACCGTATCCTCTCTTTCCTGTTAGTATTCCTCAAACTCAGGTTGATTATATTGTAGAAGTGGAAGCGATTGGCGATCCCAAAGGTATTGCATCAGGTGCACTTCGGATTAGTAAAGACCCAAGGGAATTACTAATTGCTCAATATGCTACAACGGCTATCGAATATTCCGGCTATTTTAAACAAGATTACTCTATTCAGTTGGGGAGTGGTGGGGCATCTCTAGCAGCAGCTCAATTTCTGAAAGCAAAGATGAAGCAGCAAGGTATTACGGCGAGTTTCGGTTTAGGCGGTGTAACAGCGCCTTTTATTGAAATGTTGGATGAAGGATTGATTAAGGCTATTTATGATGTACAGGATTTCGATATTCCATCCATACAATCGATGAAGAAAAATGCGAACCATCAGGAAATGTCAGCCTCTTTTTATGCTAATCCACATAATCGAGGACCGATTGTTAATCAGCTTGATGTGGTTATTTTAAGTGCCACAGAGGTAGATGTAGATTTTAATGTCAACGTAATCACTGATTCAAATGGTGTAATTATGGGGGCTGTAGGCGGGCATCAGGATACGGCGGCAGGTGCTGCTTTATCAATTGTGGTAGCGCCACTCTTACGTGGTCGTTTGCCGATGGTTATTGATCAGGTGCATACTGTTTGTACACCGGGAGAGACAGTGGATATCATTGTTACCGAGCGGGGAGTGGCTGTAAATCCCCGGCGTAAAGACTTACGGGACAATTTGAAGGAAGCGAATATTCCTGTAATGGATATTGAAGAGCTAAGAGATCTTGCCTATGAATTTGCTGGCAAGCCTGACCCTATTCTGGTAAGTGATAAAGTTGCTGCTGTTGTCGAATATCGTGATGGCACATTGATTGACGTCATTCGTAAGCCTTTACAACTATAGATTTTGATTTGAAAAAGGAGTGGAATATTATATGGGACAAAATTTATTTAAAAAGATTATAGCTGCTCATTTACTGTCGGGTACTATGACCGTAGGTAGTGAGGTGGGAATACGCATCGACCAAACTCTTACCCAAGATGCTTTAGGTACCATGGCTTACCTGCAGTTTGAGGCGATGGATGTTCCAGTGGTGAAAACAGAGTCTGTATCTTATATTGACCATAATACACTACAAGATGGTTTTGAAAATGCCGATGATCATCGGTATCTGCAGACAGTAGCCGATAAACACGGTATTAAATATTCTAAAGCCGGTAACGGTATTTGTCATCAAGTTCATTTAGAACGTTTCAGTCGTCCTGGATATACGCTAATCGGTTCTGACAGTCATACGCCTACCTGTGGTGCTGTCGGGATGAGTGCTATGGGGGTTGGCGGCATGGACGTTGCAGTCGCTATGGCGGGAGGACCCTTTTACTTTGTATATCCTCAAGTAGTTCGCGTAAATCTTGAAGGTAAACTACAGCGATGGTGTGCGGCAAAGGATATTATATTAGAGCTATTAAAAATCCTGACAACCAAAGGTAATGTGGGAACCGTAATCGAGTATGGTGGTTCTGGTTTAGCTCATTTGACAGTACCTGAACGGGCTACGATTACTAACATGGGGGCAGAATTAGGGGTTACTACTTCTTTATTTCCCAGTGATGAAATGACTCGGCAATTTTTCAAAGCGCAAGCGAGAGAGCAAGACTGGCAGGAGTTAAAGCCTGATGAAGATGCTGACTATGATAGAGTGATTGACTTAGATTTAGCTTCTATTGAACCTAATATTGCCTGTCCTCATTCTCCGGACAATGTGAAGACGGTTCGCGAAGTTGCAGGACTTGAGGTCCAGCAGGTCATGGTTGGTAGTTGTACTAATTCTTCCTATCGCGATCTTATGATGGTAGCTGCCATGCTTAAAGGCAAGCAGGTTCATCCTAAAGTCAGTCTGGGAATTGCGCCAGGCAGTAAGCAAGTATTAGCTATGATAGCTGAAAATGGAGCACTGAAGGATCTGGTTGCTGCTGGGGCACGTATATTAGAGTCCACCTGTGGTTTTTGTGTCGGTTGTGGTCAGGCACCTCAGACAAAAGGAGTGTCATTGCGTACCAATAACCGAAATTTTGAAGGACGTAGCGGTACGAAAGATGGCCAAGTCTATCTGGTTAGTCCCGAAACGGCGGTGGCAGCGGCGCTGAATGGCAAGGTTACTGATCCCCGAGAACTAGATATGGAATACCCTACTATTATTTTGCCAGAAGTGTACGAAATTGATGATAGTATGATTCTTTTACCTTCAGAGGATCAATCTGTAGAGGTGTTTCGCGGTCCTAATATTGGCGAACCGCCGAAAAATACCCCAATGCCTGATAATTTGACAGCTAAAGTAGCCATTAAAGTAGGGGATAAGATCACCACTGATCATATTATGCCAGCAGGGGCATATTTAAAATATCGGTCTAATGTTCCTAAATATTCGAGCTATGTTTTTTATCATATCGATCCTGAGTTTGCACCTAAATGTGCTGTAAACAAGGCAGAAGGCCTAGCCTCTGTAATTGTTGCCGGTTTGAGTTATGGACAAGGATCATCGCGGGAACACGCTGCATTGTGCCCCATGTATTTAGGGGTTCGCGTGTTATTGGCTAAGAGTGTAGAACGGATTCATGGGGCCAACTTAACGAATTTTGGTATTTTGCAGCTTACTTTTGCTGACGATACAGACTATGAACGCATTCAGCCTGGAGATGAATTGGCAGTGGATAACATGCATCAAGCGATAAAACAGGATATTGTGCTTGTACGCAATGTAACCCAGGGATATACTTTCGAAACAAAATGTAACCTGACACCAAGGCAAAGAGAAATTGTGTTATGTGGTGGCTTGCTAAATTACACTGGAAAGACAAAAAGATAGGTAATTTAAAAAAGTGAGGCGATTTGTACATGGATATTTTTGCTGCTTTTAAGGGTATTATTCAAGCGGGGCCGACGGTTTTACTTCCAGTTGTTATTTTTATATTTGCAATCGCCTTCCGATTAGAGCTAGGCAAAGCCATACAAAGTGCATTGACAGTTGGAGCTGCATTTGCAGGGTTGAAGTTAGTTGTTGAGTTCCTGGCAAAAAGCCTGGGACCGGCAACGAAAGAGATGGTTACACATTTAGGCGTTCACTTAAATGTCATTGATATGGGCTTTGGCACAGTAGCTGCAATTGGCTGGAGCTCTCCCATTGTTCCCTTTATGGTTTTTGCAATTATGGGGGTCAATATCGTGTTATTAGTGCTAAATAAGACGAATACATTGAGTGTCGATATTTGGAATTATCATCATGCTCTCACTATTGGCAGTCTGGTATATCTTGAGAGTAACAATATTACAGTTGCTGTCGCGGCAGCTGCCTGCACAGGATTATTTGTGTATAAAATGGCTGACTGGGCTGCACCACTGATAAGTAATTACTATAAAATACCAGGTGTCACAATACCTGCTATTCATGCGTTGATGAATTTGCCGATTGCTGCTCCTATCAATGTATTGTTTGATAAGATACCCGGATTTAACAAAATTGACTTTAATATGGAAACTCTTCGCAAATATTTCGGTGTTTTTGGGCAGCCACTTGTGATTGGCTTACTTCTTGGCACTGGTATCGGAATTTTAGCTGGTTATGCTCCCTATAAGGCCTTTGGTCTTGGCATAAACATGGCAGCAGCGATGATGTTACTGCCCAAAATGACGCATATGTTCGTCGACGGTTTAAAGCCTATTTCGGAGCAAGCCAGAAAGATTACCGATAAGAATTTTAAGGGAAGAAAGATACTGATTGGTTTAGATCCCTCTGTTCTATTGGGAGACGCCGCCGTAATTACTACAGCATTATTAATGGTGCCCATACTCATCGCACTCGCTGTAATCATTCCCGGAAACAAGTTGTTACCCTTCGCGGACTTGGCTGCATTGCCGTATAAGGTGGCAATGGTTGTCGCCTTGACAAACGGGAACATATTCCGAAGTATCATTTTATGTACCATTGCATTTATTCCGTATTTTTTCTTTGGAACGTGGACGGCTCCAATTGTTACTGCAGCGGCAACGTCTGTGGGTTTAAGTGAAAGTATTCCAGCTGGGATGATGATTAGTTCTTTCACAGGTACTACGATGCCAATAAGTTTTATGCTGTATAAAGTGTTTACAGGCAATGTAATGGTAACCGTGCCAATATTGTTAGCAGTCTTTTTAGCGATATGGATCTTTATGGAGAAAAAAATTATGCCCAAAATAAAAGTGAAAGATAATATCTCAGGTTAAAGCCATCATCGGCTGTTTGGCTTTATTATTAGGCGACGCTAGGTTTTACCCTTAGGTATTAAGCGGCGATTACTAAAAGCAAAAGGAGGAGAGGAATATGGGGGAATATGTAAAAATTCCTGCAGTACTTATGCGGGGGGGAACAAGTAAAGGTGTATATTTGATGGAAAGTGATCTTCCGGCAGATCGCGGGCTCCGAGATCAAGTTATCCTTGCTATTTATGGCAGTCCGGATATACGTCAAATTAATGGAGTGGGTGGTGCCGATCCTCTTACCAGTAAAGTAGCTATTATAGCACCATCAACTAGAGAAAATGTGGATGTGGATTACACCTTTGGTTATGTGGGAATTAAAGATGCAGTGGTGGATTATGAAGGTAACTGTGGCAATATGTCCTCTGGCGTAGGTCCTTTTGCAATTCAGCAGGGAATGGTGGGGATAACAGAGCCTATTACTAAGGTACGGATTTATAATACAAACACCAAGAAAATAATTGAAGCTGAGATTCCGGTAAAAGATGGTGAAGTGGTTACTGAAGGCAATTATGCCATTGACGGTGTACCGGGTACCGGTGCGAAAATAGTTCTAAATTTTTTAAATTCCGGTGGCTCTAAAACGGGTAAGCTGTTGCCTACTGGTAATGTAGTCGATGAAATTGTTCTCAAGGACGGAAAAAAAGTGCGGGTGAGTTTGGTTGATGCAGCCAATCCTTCCGTTTTTGTCAAAGCTACAGATATTGGTCTTACAGGGATCGAATTACCCCAAGACACAGAAGCAAATCCTGAGATATTGGAAATTATGGAGGATATCCGGACAACTGCGGCTGTTATGATGGGCTTGGCAACTAATAAAGAGGCAGTAGGCCCTGCTGTCCCAAAAGTAGCTTTTGTTGCCGCACCGCAAGACTATGTAACTATCAATGGTAGTAAGGTTACGGCAAGTAATATTGATTTGGTAGCTAGGACCAAAGCGTTGGCAGTTATGCACAAGGCTTATGCTGTTACAGGTGGTATCTGTGTATCTACAGCCGCCTTGATTGAGGGGACAGTAGTCTACGAAATTGTTGGTGAGCAGGCCAAGACTAGCGGTACCGTTCGCTTAGGGCATCCTTCAGGTATCCTGGATTTTGAGATTAATCTGGAAAAGAACGAAGGAAATTGGCATCTTGATAAGGCAGGAGTAAGCCGTACAGCACGACCAATTATGGATGGTCACGTATATGTTTCTCGCAGAGTTTTTGGTTAAAAATTAAGAATTGTATCAATAGAGGATGTTGTTATAAATAGAAAATAGGGGGATAGAGATGAACGGAAAGCTTATAAAAGGATTGATTTGCTTAGGTGTTCCTGGGATTGTGCTACTATGTCCTACACCTGCTGGTTTGAAGCTTTGGGCTTGGCAGCTTTTTGCAGTGTATCTTGGTGCAGTGCTTGGACTTATTTTAAGACCTGTAAAAGAGCCCATTGTCTTAATTACAGCTATGGGTGTAGTGTCTTTATGTTTTAATCAGACAAAAGTTGCATTGGAAGCTTTTGGTGAAACAACCCCATGGCTAGTATTTACAGCCTTTATTATCGGTCAATGTTTTGTGGAAACAGGACTAGGGAGTCGCATTGCTTACGTACTCATTGATAAATTTGGCAAGTCTACGCTGCGCTTAGGATATATTGCGGCGCTTTCTGACTTAATATTATCACCGGCAATTCCTTCGAATACCGCCAGATCAGGCGGACTGGTATATCCAATTTTCCAGAGTTTAGCATATACACTCAATTCTCGTCCTGATGATGGGACAGAGCGGAAGATCGGTTCTTATCTAATGGTCTTAATGTATCAGAACAGCTTGATTACTGGAACAATGTTTATCACAGCCGGAGCTATTATGCCGCTGATGATTAAACTGACGAATGACATTATGCATGCTGATATTTCCTGGATACAATGGGCAGTGGCCATGTCCGTGCCTGGGTTATTGTGTTTGCTGCTAGCACCGTATATGGTTTACAAGATTTATCCACCTGAGCTAAAAGAGGTAGATAATAAAGCTGTTGCTCAAGAGGGGTATAAAAAAATAGGCTCTATGAGCCGGCAAGAGAAGACGTTAGCAGTGCTTTTTTTGTGTGCTATCATTGGCTGGGCCACAGGTACTATTACCAAAATTGATTCAACAGCAGTAGCGTTGGCTCTACTATCTTTAAGTTTATTAACAGGCGTGATATCATGGGAAAAAGTATTAGCAAGTAAAAGTGCATGGAGTACGTTTATCTGGTATGGCGGTATCATTTCTTTGGCTAATGGTTTAAATAAAGCTGGTTTCTTTATTTGGTTAGGTAAACTATTTTCAGAGCATTTAGACTTTACTGGGGTCCATAGCGTAGCTATACTTGGCGGTTTGATTTTTATAACAATTATCGTTCGTTATTTATTTGCATCAACGATTGCTTTTGTCGTTACCTTCATTCCAGTAATCTATACTTTGGGGGCCGTTACTCATGTGCCAGCCCTTCCGCTGCTATTGATGACAGCTGCTTCAGCTCAAATCGCTAGTTTAATGACTCACTATGGTAATGCAGTAGGTACTGTATTGTATGGCGCAGGATATGTCCCACAAGGGACATGGTGGAAGATTGGACATATTGTAATGGCTGTTTCCATGGCTATTTATTTTATTATTGGTCTTTCCTGGTGGAAATTATTGGGATTATGGTAATGGTTGTAATGAATTGACAGGAGAGAATCAGTGATTGATTTGCGTAGATCAATTGCTGATTCTTTTATTTTTACAACTTCTCCTTAAATTTATATAAGTGCCATATAAATAGGGATAGCGAGTAGGGCAAAGAGTGTTGTAATCGTCACTAGAACCGCTGCATATTCTGCATCGGCCTCATATACCTTGGCAAGGATTGTAGTTTGAGTCATAGACGGCAAGGCTGCTTGAATAACGAAAACTTTTTTCATTACATCTGGAATGGGGAATATCGATGCAACTACGATTACTGCAAGTGGTGAGATAACAAACCTTCCTACTAATACTGCGATGACATCCTTGCTAAATTTGATTGTATTTAATTTGACCCCGAATATTGCAATTCCAATAAAGAGCATGGATAACGGAGTCGTCATAGTACCTAAATATTTGCAAGTACTCATTATAAAATTGGGTAAAGAAATTTCTAAGAAGATAAGTGCTACTGCCAACATAAACCCTATAAATGGCGGTGAAAAGACTCTTTTGACAGTAGTGATACTAATTATTTTAGAGGGGGCTGTCTTTCCGTCCAAACTGATGGCGTAATTTCCGATTGTCCAAAACAGAAAGGCATTTGCAAGGAAATATACGAGGACATAAGGTATGCTATGTTCACCCATTAAAGCAAGGTTAACTGGGACTCCTATGAAAAGAGAACTAGAGCAGAAAAAAGCTGAACGAAAAACACCTTTTCGATTAGGGGGTAAATGAAGAAGGTTAGAGATTAGATAGCTGATGATAAAGCTAATGATCATTGAGAAAATAGGAACAATGATTCCACTAAACAGGGTTATAAATTGTTCTTTGTTAAAGGTATTAAGTAAGTTCCAAACCATGTAAGTTGGTAAGGAAACGTAGGTAACTAATTTAGGGAGTAACTTTGCGTTTTCGTGGTTAAACCACCCTTTGCCAGTAAGGAAATATCCTAATGAAACCATTATAATAATGCTCATTAGTCCTTCAATTGCATGTAAAAAGACCATGTTTACCTCCTGCATTTGCTATAAGTTATGATTATAAATATTGTAAGAGTAGAATACTCTTACATTGATGATGCAAGAGTATTTCTTTACTCAATAATTAGGAAGAAGGCTATTCGGGGGAGTTTTCGGCTTGAAGGGAGTATTTTTTTATGTATATCTATCAAGGTCCCTTTGACTTAAAGCACTTTTACAGGTAAGTTGCTGCCGAAATTCACGGTAAGAAAGTAAAGAAGCTTTAAGCCGATCAAATTTAAAGGGTTTAAGTATATAATCAAATATCCCGTGACGTAAAGCCCAGTTGATTGCGATACCAGTTGTTATTTCAGTAATGATAATAACAACTGGTAGCTCTTTCATTCGAGCAAAAGATACTACTTCCATAGTGTTACTACCTAAGATACAATCATTAATGATTACTAAATCGGGTTTCCTCCTATTTAATAGTTCGAAAATCTCACTATGATTACTGCCAATCCCTATTAGAGAAAAGCCATCTATCTCTTGAATCAATTTATGAATGTTAGGAATAACTACTTCAGGATCTACAATCAATACTTTAATATCGGTCATAGTAGGCATCCTCCGGTATATTCTTATTTGTATCATCGTTGCTTTCTTTTGTGTTAATGAGGACAAGCTGGTGTAGCAATAATAGACCAACTAACGAAAATAAGAATCTGCTTTGACAATACCTAACTCTTCTTATATCATTATAGCAAAGCATTAGATATATATATAATATTAAAAAAGTTACTTTGCTATATGAAAAAAATATATCAGAAGGATGGGGTTTGGTGAATAGTAAGCAGCTTACCTATTTTTTGGCCATTGCTGAGGAGGGGCAAATTTCAAAGGCTGCCAGGCGGTTACACATGGCTCAACCTCCATTGAGTCAGCAACTTAAATTATTAGAAGAAGAATTACATGTAAAATTAGTAGAACGCGACCGTCGAGGAATCATATTAACCGATGCGGGCCGTTTGCTCTATAAAAGGGCGGCGCACATATTAGAGTTCATGAATATGACTAGGAAAGAATTAAAAGAATTAGATGAAGGGTATACTGGAACCTTATCGATTGGAGCTGTTGCATCCTCAGGAACGACCTTTTTACCCTTTAAAGTTGTCAACTTCCATAAACAATATCCCCATATAAGTTTTCAGCTATGGGAAGGTGACACAAACAAAATTTTAGATTTACTGAATACTGGAATCATTGAAATAGGCATTGTAAGAGCAGTTTTTGATTCAAAAATGTATCATTCCGTAAATTTACCGAATGAACCCATGGTAGTTGCCATGGGCAAAGCGTGGGAAGATAAAGAACAGCCGATTCAACATATAAAGGTAGAAGAACTTGCAGATAAGCCCTTATTACTTCATCGGAGTAATGAAAGTATGATTGTGGAGTGTTGCCAGAAAAATGGTTTTGAACCTCAAATTTTGTGCCGAGGGGACGATGTTAGGTCCTTACTCGTATGGGCTGACGCAGGATTAGGCATGGCTATAGTACCTAAATCGGCAGTAGGTCTTGTGCCGAGCAGCAGATTAATATACAAAGAAATCATTGAATCTTCCTTAGAAATAAAAAAAGCAATTATTTGGCTGCGGAACCGCTACCTCTCAGCGAGTACTAGGAATTTTATAGATATGATATTGTCGGACTTATCATAAATTGCGTTCCTGTAACCTTTCTGTACTATATCCTATAGGGACAGTAGATGACGCTTGTTGTTTCGTTGGTCTCAAAGCCCCCGCACGTACAGATACCTCTTAGTTATTAAATAAACGTGAAATAGCTGTGTGTCCAATGATGGACACACAGCTATTTCTGTCTTAAAGGGTAGCTATATTGCGTTCAAGGATAATGTTAGAGAGAAAAACCAAATAATTAGAATAGACGAAATAGTGAGAAATTTACAAAAGGAAAGTGATAATTGCTCTAAATAACTGTTTATCAAGAGTATATGGTATTTTACTTTGAAAGAGAAAAAATGGTATATTATTTGTAGTAATTTTTACATTGTAATTATTTATGTAAAAAAAATTACTACAAATAATTTGTGAAAATATAAGTTCGTAAAAAGTTGTTAATTTAGCAATGATTGGCGTAAAGCATCTGCCGACAGGCTAAGAAGAGAGAGGAAGGGTAATATGACCATAAAGGGAGATTTGTTAATTCGTGGCGGAACTATAGTCGATCCAGCTCGTAATATTTTTGGCAAAGCTGATGTTTTAGTCCGAGGAGATAAAATTGTCGACATTCCTGTAGATGAAAACATTCAAGCTGAAAAAGTAATTGAGGCAACTAACTCTTTAGTGTTACCGGGACTTATTGATTATCATGCACACCTTTTTCATAGTGGAACTCAAATTGGCATATACCCAGATTCAGCACTATTACCTCAAGGTGTAACCACTGCCGTTGATCAAGGCAGCGCAGGTATTACCAACTTTGATAGTTTTTTCAAGACGGTCGTGAACAATAGTCAAATGAGAATTTTTGCACATCTTCATGCATCACCAGCAGGACTCTCAACTTTAACTCGCTTTTTGGAACCGGTCGACCCCAAATTGTTCGATGTAGAGTGCGCACGCAGCCTTTTTAAAAAGTATGACAAGGAGCTGCTTGGTTTAAAGATTCGGCAAAGTAAGGAAATAGTCGGGGAATGGGGGCTAGCTCCGTTAAAAGCTACCATTCAGATGGCAAATATCCTAGACTGCAGAGTCGTGGTCCATACGACAAATCCACCTGGTGAGGTGGAAAAACTAGTATCATTATTGCGTTCAGGAGATGTATTCACTCATATGTATCAAGGCAAGGGAAGCAATATTATTAATGAGAGAGGGAAAGTTCGTCAAGCTTTTCGGGAGGCACGAGCCAAAGGTGTATTGTTTGACACTGCTGATGGAAGAGGACACTACGCATTTTCGGTGGCTAAAGCTGCAATTGCTGATGGATTCGAACCGGACATTATCAGTACTGATGTTGTGAGGGGGAGTTTATTTGAACGGGCTGTTTTTGGTTTGCCGCTAATAATGTCAAAGTATTTAAATCTGGGTATCTCTTTGGAAAAAGTGGTTAAAGCCTGTACTTCTGCACCTGCGTGCCTGATTGGAATGGAAGGGGAAATTGGTACCCTGGCTCCAGGTGCCTATGCGGATATTGCAGTGTTTCAATTAAAGGAAATGTCCCTACCCATTCAGGATGTCTTTGGTGAAGGGCTGACTTGTAAACAAGTTTTCATCCCGCAGATGACTGTGCTCAATGGCAGGGTAGTATATCGCAGTTTAGAGTTTTAATACCATCGGTTACAAAGACACTTGCACATATTATGAATTAAAATCGTAAAAGAAAGGGGATATAGCCATGAATTCAAAGTCGTACCGCATAAAGTTAGTCTTAGTATTATTCAGCGCCATGTTTGTAATGGGGCTTGACCGAAGCAGCCTCGGAATTGCAGCTCCGGTAATTATGAAAGAACTTGGCATTGATCCTGCAACAATGGGTGTTGCTATGTCGGCGTTTTTTTGGACTTATACCTTGTTTAGCTTGCCCGCTGGAAACCTTGCTGACCTATATGGATCGAAGAAGGTATTGGGCTGGGCAGCTGCTGTTTGGTCCCTGGCATCTGCAGCAACTGGCCTCGCCAGTGGTTTAGTAGGCATCGTGGCAGCCCGGTTAGGTGTTGGATTAGGAGAAGCTGCTGTTTTTCCGGTGACTACAAAGATTGCTGGTGATAATTTTCCTTCCAAGGAACGTGCAACGGCAATTGGGTGGTACTTATCGGGAGCTAGACTAGGATATGCTGCAACTCCTATTGTCATGGGGTTTTTGATCGCCCAATATAGCTGGCGAATGGCGTTTATCATAACTGGTTTAGGAAGTTTACTGTGGTGCATCTTTTGGTATTACTGGTATAAGGATTCTTATGGCCAATCGCAAACGGAGCCTAAAGCAAAAGAGAAAGCTCCTGTTCCATGGAAACAGCTTTTGACTAACAGATGCACCTTAGGTATATTCTTAACAAAGTTTTGTGGGGACTATTTGTACTACATGTTTTTGACATGGGTGCCTTCTTACCTGGTTATGGAGAGAGGATTCTCTATTCTTAAAATGGGCATATATGCATCCTTGCCTTTTTTAACTGCGTTTATCGTTCAACCTGCTGCCGGTTATCTGTCGGATTGGCTTGTTAAAAGAGGAACCAGCCTAACAGTTGCCAGAAAAGGTGTTCTTGTTACCTCCCAATTGTGCGCCTCGTCCATTATGGCAGTTGGATTCGTGGATGATCCGATGGTAGCAGTCGCTATATTAACTCTTAACATTGCCGCAACGTCAACCGTAGGGGGCATGATGTTTACATTAGTTACGGAAGTCTCACCTCCGGGTATGACTGGTACTGTAAGTGGCAGCATGAATACCGTTGGTGCAATGGCGGGGATCCTTGCGCCGACAATTACAGGCTTTATTGTTAAATTGACGGGAACTTTTCAGATGGCACTGGCTCTTAGTGGTGGTCTGCTATTATTGGCCGCATGCACGGTCTTATTTGTTATACCGGCTATTAGTCCTATGAAGTTAGGCGAAAACAAGAAGTCATAGTGGCCGATCCTAATACCGAGTTAAGTGAAAAAGATGAAAAAAAGCTAAATAGTGAGAATTTTGTAGAAATATATAGCTGATTGAAATTAATAGCTGTTTATCAGAAATAGAGTTCCTTTACTTGGGACAGAAGTATGTATATACTTTTTGTAATATATATTACATTTATTTAATAAAAGAAATAAATGTTACAATTTTAAAAAATATTATTTATTATTTAAGGAGGACTTTTACATGAAACTGGGATTTATTGGATTTGGAGAAGTTGGCTTTGAAATGTCAACTGGATTTAAAGCAGCAGGGTTAGAGCAGATTTTTGTCTATGATGTTATGCAGGGGCATGACGTTTATGGACCGCTAGTCAAGGAACGGGTTGAAAAGTCCAAAGTGACGCTGGTATCTTCCTCACAGGAAGTATTAGAGAACGTAGATGTTGTTTTTGTAGCCGTGCCTGGTAGCAAAGCTCTACAAACAGCAAAAGAGTTGGTTCCATTCTTAAAAAGCTCACTGTTATATGTCGATGTATCGGCTTCTTCGCCAGAAGTGAAACGAGGCATTTGGGAGTCAATTAAAGGAACAGGCGTATCTTTTGTTGATGCTGCAATGCTTGGGTCATTACCACTATATAAAAATAAAGTTCCCACTTTAGCCAGCGGCAATGGAAGTGATCTGTTATTAAAGTTAATGGTTCCCTATGGAATGGATCTTGAAAAAGTCAGTGATACTCCGGGTGAGGCTACAGGAATTAAATTTGTACGCAGCATTTTTATGAAAGGTTTACCAGCCTTACTGGTAGAGGTTTTAGAAGCAGCATCCATTATGAAGGTTGACCATTTAGTACTGAAATCATTAGCGGCAACGATGAATGCATGTTCCTTTGAACAAACATTAAATCGGCTGGTAACGGGGAGTGCTATACATGCAGAACGACGTGCTCATGAGATGAAGGATGTTATTGGAATGCTAGAAAGCATCAATGTTCAGCCAACAATGTCTAAGGCAACTTTCGAGAGGTTAACTTGGCTGGCATCAAAAAATTTGAAACAAAAATTTGGTGGTAATACGCCTAAAGAATGGCAAGAGGTTGTTAAAGCTTGGCAATAGATTGATGAATAGGGATGAGTATCTATTCTTTTGTAACACCTATAGCATTAATAATATAGGAGAGTGAGACATGTCTACAAATGTAAGCGTGCCTGCTGAAGGAAAAAAAAATACGGGTATTGATTTTTGGCGTAAACGTCTGGGGATTCCATTAACGGTCATGCTTTTTGCCGCAGTATTACTTATGCCGACACCAGCAGGACTGACGGTTGCTGGGCAAAAAGCACTGGCTTTGCTGGTGGCACTTGTGACCTTATATTTAACAGAGCCTGTAGAATTAACAGTAGTTAGCTTGATGATTATACCCACGGCAGTTTTTCTGGGACTCGGAAATACAAAAACAGTATTAGAGAATTTCGCTACTTCTTCTATCTTTCTATTAGTCGGTGCCACTATGATGGCAGCTGCTATGGAGAAGACTCGTTTAGCCGAAAGATTTACTTATTGGTTACTTTCGACCATTGGCTGTTCGGCTCGGAATATTAGTTTAGGGGTTACACTTGCTAACGTTGCCCTTGCTTTTATGGTTCCGTCTACTACTGCTAGAACGGCAATCCTTTTACCAATCTGCCTGAGTATAATCCATATGTATGAAAAGGCGGGTGAATTTCAGAAAGGTCAGCGATTGAATTTTGCCATAAGCTTACTATTCACTTTGGCATTTACAAATTCGACCATCTCCGCAGGGGTTCTTACTGCTACAGTTCCGAATCCTATTACTGTAGATTTTCTTGCCAAAGCTGGCACAGTCATTACTTATATGGATTGGTTAATGTACGGTTTCCCGCCAGCATTTGCCATGACGCTATTTACCTGGTGGTATTTGCGCAAAGTTTTCAAGCCAGAATGTGAAGAGATTCCAGGCGGAAAAGAACTCATTACGCAAAAACTTAATGATATGGGAGCTATGACCTCACCTGAATGGCGTACTCTTTTTGTATTCCTTCTGGTTGTTGCACTATGGGCGACAGGTGGCATAACCAAAATGGACACTACTGTTGCTTGTTATCTAGGTGTTAGTTTATTATTCCTTCCTAAATTTGGTGTTATTAAATGGAAGGATACCAATAGGGATTCAGCCTACCATATTTTAATGATGAGTGGTGGTGCACTTGCTGTTGGTGAATTTCTTATGAAGACTGGAGCAGCTAAGTGGCTTGCGAATAGTGTCTTCCACTCTCTTGGATTAGTCGGAGCATCATCCTTGGTGGTTATCGGCACCGTACTGTTCATTGTCCAGTTTTCTCGTATCGGTTTTTTTGGCACAACGGGTCTCACCGTATTGTTTATGCCGGTACTTGTTGCGCTGGCTGCTACTGCTAATCTCCCTGCCGCTGCTGTGGCTTTACCTGCAGGCATGCTGATTGGTGGCTTTCCCTTTTTAATGTTTTATAACACTATTTCAAATATCCTTATCTTGGGCACAGGTTATTTGACAGTAGGAGATTTTCCTAAGGTTGGCGGTGCATTGTGCCTAGTAGGAGTGATTATATATACAATCTGTGCTACAACGTATTGGCGCTGGTTGGGATTATTTTAATGCTTGAGTAATGGAGGTAAGGAAAGGTGGAAATTATTGCTCTGACAGGACAATATGATCCTGAAATTAAGGCGTTGATCTCGAAGATGGTGCCGAATGAATTTAAGTTAAAAGAAATATCTGCAGCCAGCCAATATGATGAATTACATGAGGCAAATTACATTATATTGAGAATACTTAGCCTAAATGAAGAGGTGATTAATTCTCTTCCTAATCTTAAATTCATTCAACGATGGGGCGTAGGGTATGAAAAAGTAGATATTAAAGCCGCTGGAAAGAACAATATTCCTGTTGCCATTACGCCAGGAATGAATGCTTCTTCTGTATCTGAGATGGCTGTGCTTCTTATGCTTGCCGTTTACCGAAAACTGATCTGTCTGCACAATAACGTGCTTGAAGGCAAGTGGCAGCAAGGAGGGCTTGGAAGTACATCCTATACAATAGACGGCAAAACAGTTGGACTGATTGGATTAGGAAATATCGGGAAACAAGTTGCTAAAAAAGTAATGGCCTTTGGTGCTGCTGTTCAGTATTATGATGTGTTTAGACTTTCACCAGAGGAAGAAGAGAAGCTGGGGATTCAATATGCAGAGCTAGAACAATTACTAAAAACATCTGATATCATAAGCGTACATGTGCCATTAACTGATAAAACGAAGTATTTGATTTGTAAGGATACTATCGAACTCATGAAGCCTACGGCAATTATAATCAATACTGCTCGAGGCCCAATTATCAAAGAAGATGACCTGGAAGCAGCCCTTCGGAATAAGAGAATATTGGGTGCTGGACTTGATTGTTTGGAAAATGAGCCTGCTAATGAGAATAATCCTCTGCTTAAATTAAAGAATATTGTAGTTACGCCTCATATGGGCGGAAGTACAGCTGATATAAATGCTGGCATGGCTAAGCGTTGTATTGAAAATATCCTGAAAATTAGCAATGGTCAAGCCTTACCTAAGACAGATGTTGTAAATGCCCAGTACCTTGTTAATCAACAAATATAATTTTAAATCATACCTATGGCACTAGGACTGCTGCAGGTTGGTAATGGAGATGGTATTTTACTATGCAGGTAGAAATTATGGAACTATTACCCGAAATTAATTGGATTAAGGATTTAAAACTTCGTGATGCTGTTGTTGCAAGTTATGTGGATGCATTAACAGAAGGAGGATGGGAACCCAGGGACATGACCCAAATTCCTTTTGCCTTGGCCTTTCCTAATTGTCCTACTTCCTATCTCCAGCATGTGAGGGCCGTAACTCGTATGTCTCTTGCCATATTAGAAGAATACAATTCTATATACAAAGGACATGGAGATTTTCTACTTGATCATGACCGACTCATCGCAGGTGCAATTTTGCATGATATTGGTAAATTAGTTGAGTGGGAGAAAGGCCCTGATGGTAAGTTTGCTAAGTCCCAGGCTGGTAAGGATTTACGGCATCCATTTTCAGGAACTGTAATAGCGATGCGTAATGGTATTTCTACTAATATTGGTCACATCATCGCTAATCATGCTCATGAAGGTGATGGAGCAAGACGTAGTCCAGAGGGTGTAGTGATTAATAAAGTTGATATGATGAATTTTGATAGTATTAAATCACATTTGGGATATTTATAAGCGCAGCGTAAGATTGCATGTAGCTATCGAAATATGATCTAAAGAAATGAGGAGGAATTTACATGTCTAATGTTGGATGTAGAATTTTTATGAAGATTAATCGCCCTAGTAAGGAATTGGTGGAAGGATTCAGAGGGATCCCAGTTGCCAATATTGCTGATGAAATGAATCGCTTTAGTTGCGTAGATGCACGGATTAAACCCTATAATGATAAGCCGTTATTAGGTACAGCGTTTACAGTAAAGGCCAGAGTGGCTGATAATTTATTGCTTCACAAAGCCTTGGAACTAGCGCAGCCGGGTGATGTAATTATTCTTGATGCACAAGGGGATACAGCAAATGCCATAACTGGTGAAATCATGATGACTCAGGCTGCCGTAAATGGACTGGCTGGCGTAGTGATTGACGGGGCAATCCGTGATGCTGCGCAAATGAAGGATATAGATATGCCTGTATATGCAGCAGGGGTACAACCTAAGGGTCCTTATAAAGATGGTCCTGGCGAAATCAACGTTCCCGTTAGCTGTGGAGGCGTTGTTGTACATCCTGGTGATATCGTGGTAGGAGATGCTGATGGCATTGTTGTTATTAGCCCTAAAGATGCACAAGAAACACTAAAGAAGGCTAAAGCCAAGCTGGCAAAAGAACAGGCAATCATTCAGGGAATCAAAGACCGTGTGCCTAGAGATAAATCCTGGGTAGATAAAGCACTGGAAAAAGTAGGCTGCGAATATATTGATGACGTTTATAAATAAAAAGATGAACAAATAGGAGGATGAATATGGGAATTGAAATTACGGCACTAAAAGAGAGATGCAAAGGCTGTAATATATGTGTCACTTTTTGCCCTAAGAAAGTTCTAGCATTAGATACCTTGGGAAAAATATATGTAATTGACGAAAAAGCATGTATCAATTGTGGACAATGTGAACTACGGTGTCCTGATTATGCAATTTATGTAGAAAAGAAGGTGGAGAAATGAGCCAAGCTAGATTAATGCAAGGGAATGAAGCTTGTGCCGAAGGTGCAATGGCTGCGGGAGTAAATTTTTTCGGCGGTTATCCAATTACTCCTTCTACAGAAATTGCTGAAATTATGGCGAAAGAACTTCCTGCTCTAGGCGGTACTTTCATTCAGATGGAAGACGAGATTGCTGGGATTGCAGTTGTATTAGGGGCTGCTTTAGGTGGAAGAAAAGCACTGACTGCCACTTCAGGACCTGGGTTTTCTCTTAAACAAGAATTAATTGGTTATGGCTGTATTGCAGAAATACCAATTGTTATTGCTAATGTACAGCGACTGGGGCCGGCTACAGGTCAGCCCACATCTCCAGCACAAGGGGATGTAATGCAGGCTCGGTGGGGAACTCATGGCGATCATCCCATGATTGCCCTATCTCCTTGGACGGTTCGAGAATCTTTTGATGTGGCAGTAATGGCCGTAAATTATGCGGAACGGTTCCGTACCCCTGTCATTATTTTACTAGATGAAGTAGTGGGCCACATGCGGGAAAAAGTTGTTTTGCCGAAAGCGGAAGATATCGAAATATATCCTCGTCGTAAGCCAAATTGTACCAAGGAAGAGGGATATAAACCATATACCCCAATGGCAGATCTTGTGCCAAACCCAGCGGATTTCGGCACTGGTCATCACATCCATGTGACTGGTCTTGTGCATGATGAAACTGGTTTTCCAACTGGTAGTGCTAAGGTAACAGAGGATACCATTAAACGATTGCATGAAAAAATTGCTAGAGTTCAAGATGAAATTACTCATTATGATGAATTTTTTATGGAAGATGCTGAATACGCAGTCTTAGCATATGGCGGAACAGCTCGTACTGCCTATGCAGCTGTGAAAATGGCAAGACAGCAAGGAATCAAGGTTGGCATGGTTCGCTTGATGACCATATGGCCCTTTGCGGATAAGGTTGTCAAAGAAGTAGCGCAAAAAGTGAAGAAAATTCTCGTACCGGAAATGAACTACGGGCAACTGGTTTTGGAAGTTGAACGTGCTGCTGGTGGACAAGCAGCGGTAATTTCCCTTCCTAAATATAATACAGAAATATTTACTCCTAAAGAAATATGTACAGCAATCGAAGAACTTACAGCGGAGGTAGTAAAATGAGAAGCTATGAGAAATATTTTCGAATGAATCGGCTGCCACATATTTGGTGCCCAGGATGCGGTAATGGGATTGTCATGAAATCCATTGCTAAAGCTGCGGAACAATTAGGACTTGATCAAGATAACACCGTGATCGTATCTGGTATCGGTTGCTCATCAAGAGCTTCTGGTTATATGAATTTTGATACATTACATACAGCCCATGGCAGGGCAATCCCCTTTGCTACGGGCATTAAACTAGCCAATCCTAAATTGAAAGTCATTGTAATTACTGGTGATGGGGATTGTACAGCCATTGGTGGTAACCATTTTATTCACGGTGCCAGAAGAAATATTGATTTAACAGTGATATTGTTTAATAACAATATTTATGGTATGACCGGAGGACAAGCATCTCCCCTTACACCGACTGGCAAAAAAGCTACAACGGCTCCATTTGGAAGTGTTGATACAGCCTTTGATCCTTGTGAACTTGCCAAAGCTGCAGGTGCTAGCTATATTGCCCGCGGTACTGCTTTTCATGCAAAGCCACTTGTTGACCTAATTGCTCAAGGTATTTCCAATAACGGTTTTTCTTTAGTAGAAGCCATCACCCAGTGCCCCATTTCCTATGGCCGGAGAAATAAAATGGGGGATGCGGCAGGAATGCTGAAATGGATGAGTGAAAATGCAGTTCCCCTAGCTGCTTATGAAAAACTAGCGGAAGACCAAAAAGGTGAAAAATTCCCAATCGGTATTTTATATCAAAAAACCGCTCCAGAATACAGTGCAGAATATGCTAAAGTCATTAAATTGGCCCAGGAGGGAAAATAATGCAACAAATACGTTTATGCGGATCAGGCGGTCAAGGAGTAATCACTGCCGCAATCATTCTGGCAGAGGCAGCCATCATGGAAGGCAAGGAAGCAGTACAATCCCAGTCCTATGGACCAGAAGCACGGGGCGGAGCTTCCAAGGCAGAAGTTATTATAGCGGAGGAGTTCATCTATCATCCTAAAGTAGTGACGCCAGACGTTGTGTTAGCTCTAACACAACAGGCAGCAGATAAATATTCAGCTGATCTTTGTAATAATGGCGTTCTTGTGATCGATGAAGATCTAGTGCCAGATTCTCCTGTGCATCCGAATGTAATCAAGGTGCCATTAACACGACTGGCTGTAGAGGGACTCGGTAAGGATTTGTTTACAAACATTGTTTCCTTAGGGCTTTTGGTAAAAGTAACTGGAGTTGTTTCTTTTGAAACCATTCAAAAGGCTGTTGCCAAAAGAGTGCCCCCAGCTACCATAGAAAAAAATATGCAGGCTTTGCGTATCGGATTTGACGCACATTGATAGCAGATAGGAGTGGTGGTTGAACCAATTGACGCTGCGAAAATTACATTGAATGAAAAGACTAAGACACTTTTTAAAAGATAAAGAAGTAAGAGGAAAAGGGACTTGATGGTACGTTTGCGCCAAGTCCCTTTTTCTAAAATGATATCATAGATTTTGTTTTAAGTTTCCTGAAAATTGAGAATCATCTAGTAAAATTGTTATGTAAGAAATATTATGCGGGGGGATTAACGATAATGGAGGCTAAGAAGATTGGGATCATTGCATTACTCGCGAGTGGAATGTTTATTAATGCTATTGATCGTGGTGCATTGGGAGTAGCAGCACCGATTATGCTGAAAGAATTGAAGATGGATCCAGCCTTGATGGGAGTTGCATTGTCAGTATTTTATTGGAGTTATATTGTATGTATGGTTCCGGTAGGACGATTTGCGGACAAATATGGCGCAAAAAAAGCATTGGGCTGTGCTGCTGTGCTTTGGTCCTTTATGTCTGCGGCAACAGGCTTTGTGCATAGTTTTTATGGGCTGATTTTAACCCGTCTGGGTGTTGGTGCAGGTGAAGCCGCAGGAAATCCGTTGAGTGCAAAAGTAATAAGTGAAAACTTTTCGTCAGAGCAGAGGGCAACGGCAACGGGTTTCTGTCTTTCAGGTACTAAACTTGGTATGGCGGCTGTTCCAATATTAATGGGATTTTTGATCACTCAGTGGAATTGGCGTGTCGCATTTTTTGTGACAGGTCTAGGCAGCTTATTGTGGTGTATATGCTGGTATTACTTTTATAATGATGTTTTAGAGCAAGTTGATGTGACTTTAGATCCCCAAAAGGTGGCTATACCATGGAAACAGTTTTTGACCAATCGATGTGTTCTTGGACTGATGCTCACTAAGTTCTTTCTGGATTATCTGTGGGTGTTATTTGTCAGCTGGCTTCCTGCTTATCTGATCATGGAGAGAGGTTTTTCGATTATCAAGATGGGAATCTATGCTTCTATTCCCTGGGTTATCGGCTTTGTTGCTCAGCCAGGGATGGGTTACTTTTCCGACTGGCTCATCAAGAAGGGCGTAAGTGTAACCAAAGCCAGAAAATATACACTAGTTGGTTCTCAGCTTGTTGCGGCCTCGGTTATTGGGGTAGGATTTGTTGATGATCCGATTATTGCCGTGATTCTTTTAACCATAAATATTGCGGGCGAGTCGGCATCGGCTGGAATAATGTGGACAATTCTAGCGGAAGTTTCACCTAAAGGAATGGGTGGGACTGTATCCAGTGCCATAAATACGATTAGCTCTATAGCTGGTGTGCTGGCTCCAACCATTACAGGTTTCATATATAAATTTACCGGCAGTTTTCAAATGGCGCTATTCGTTGCTGGTGTAGGTATATTGATATCAGCATGTGCTATTTTGTTTATTGTTCCGGAGATCAAGCCGATTGAATTGACTGAAAAATCGAATACTTGAAATGAGGGTTGTGTAAGATGTTGAGGAAGTTTTTGTCTCACTTGCAGTTCAAATTAATTGGTGTCATTTGTCTGATCTTGTTTGTGACTCTTGGGGCTGTTTCATTTGTTACCTACAAAAAGACGGATACAATTCTCGCAAAAAAATCAACAGAAGTTCAGCAAGCCGTTGCGCAGGATTATGCACGGCAAGTTGAATTTGAATTCAATGGATTGTTAAACGATGTTTATTGTATTGCTACGTCGGAACAAATGACGAATGTTACCGACAAAAATCAAATTCGTCAGATATTACGTAAGGAATTTAAACGGTTTCCGGTGTTTAGTGCTCTGTGGTATTTTGACTTGGATGGAATTTCCATTGATACAACAGGTTTAGAAACAAAAAGCGATGAACGGGAATATTTTCAAATTGTAAAGCGGACGCAGAAACCCTATGTTTCTAATCCTTATATTTCCAAGGTTACTGGGAAGTTTGTTGTTGCCGTTGTATACCCTGTTTTTCGCAACGGCAAGTTAGATGGCATGATTAATGCCGTCTACCCATCGGATAAAATCCTGGAGAAGGTGCAGCAAGCAAAATTCGGTAAGACGGGTTATGCTATCCTGGTAGGAGGGGATGGTTTAGTTGTTGCGGACGGCAACAATGCTGATTTAGTTGGAAAAATTAACTTTCTCAAGCAAGACATTCCTGAAGCCTTAAATCTTGCCCAGGAAAAACTGGATGAAAAGGTAGTGAAGTCCACTAAGGAAGCACTTAGCGGCAATATTGTTCAGACTTCTTATACCAACTATGATAATAAATCTAAATATGCAGTGTTTCGTCCGATACAACTAGGTGAACAGCAGCGGTGGGGTTTGATTATTACAACAGAAACGAAAGAGATATATGAAGATGCGAATAATTTATTGAAATCGATACTATTAATATCTCTTAGCGGTTTACTTATCTCTGGAGCAATTGCCTATTCATTCGGGAGAAAATTTACCAAGCCGATCTTGGCGATTAATCAAGAGATGGCGTTAGTTGCTCAAGGAGATTTAAGAAAACACAGTATCTCTATTACCAGTAGTGATGAACTGGGCCAAATGGTAAAAAGTTTCTTGATAATGAAGGATTCACTAATCAATATAGTTGAAAAGGTACAACATGAGTCTCAGCAGGTAGCGGCGGCATCGGAGGAACTTACTGCTAGTGCTGAGCAATCCGCACAGGCTGCCAATCAAGTCGCTTCATCAATAACCGAAGTGGCACAAGGAGCCGATAAACAGCATCATGTAGTAAGTGCGGCCGCTGAGATCGTAGGACAAATGTCGGAGAGCATCCAGCAAGTAGCGGCGAATGCCAATGAATTATCGCAGCAGTCGACTAGAGCTGCGGAAACAGCAAAAGAAGGCGGCAAGTCAGTGGCGGGTGCAGTTAAACAAATGACCGAAATTGAACATACTGTCAGCTGTTCAGCCCAAGTTGTCGCTCGACTAGGTGAACGATCGAAAGAAATAGGACAGATTGTGGACACTATTTCCGGAATTGCAGGTCAGACCAATCTCTTAGCCCTTAACGCTGCTATCGAAGCGGCAAGAGCAGGTGAACAGGGACGCGGTTTTGCTGTTGTTGCCGAAGAGGTTCGTAAGCTGGCTGAACAATCGCAAGAGGCAGCCAAGCAAATTGCGCATCTAATTAGCGAGATCCAGGATGAAACAGACAAGGCGGTATCGGCTATGGACGAGGGGACACAAGATGTGAAAGTAGGTACCGGGATAGTAAATGAAGCAGGTAATGCTTTTCAAGAAATTATTAGTCTTGTAGACAATTTAGCGGGGCAGGTCGAAGAAATTTCAGCAGCTATTAGGAATTTAGCCAGTGGCAGTCAAAAGATTGTGTCGTCCGTTCAGGAAATTGATCAACTAACGGTGACGGCGACCGGGGAAGCACAGAACGTTTCAGCAGTCACAGAAGAACAGTCTGCATCAATGGAAGAAATTTCCTCTTCAAGCCAAAGTCTTGCCAAAATGGCTCAGGATTTACAAGAAGTTGTTAGTAAGTTTCGCATTTAATAAAAAGTTACAGTACCTCAGCAAATTACCGATAGCATCACAAAACGATAAAAAAGAGATGATTTTTATGGAAGACAGGGTAAGCAACCAAGTACCTTTTTCTAGTGGCACACGACGTCCTTATCTCATAGCACCAGTAAATGCCTGCGACTGTCATATGCATATTTATGATAGTCGATTTCCACCATCACCTCATTGGGAAAAACGTCCGCCAGAAGCGAATGTGGATGATTATCGCTTTTTTCAGAAGCGGATTGGCACTACACGTACTGTAGTTGTCACTCCATCCACTTATGGTATTGACAATCGCTGCACCCTTGATGCAATAGCACAAATTGGCCCAACGGCACGCGGAGTGGCTGTTGTTGATATGGATGTATCAGATGACGAGTTGCAGCGACTGGACAGTTTGGGCATATGCGGGATTCGTGTTAATTTTGTTTCTCCCCAATCTTGGGGTGTGACTACCGTAGAAATGTTAGAAACCCTTGCGAAGCGCATAAGCAATCTCGGCTGGCATGTGCAGATTTTAATGTTGGGCGACCAGATCGTTACCATGGAGGGGGTTCTACAGCAACTACCCGTACCGATCGTCATTGATCATTTGGCTCGCATACCCCAGCCCGCAGGGGTGGATCACCCAGCATTTAAGACGATGTTAAG
Source organism: uncultured Pelosinus sp. (assembly GCA_963526485.1). Classification (GTDB taxonomy): domain Bacteria; phylum Bacillota; class Negativicutes; order DSM-13327; family DSM-13327; genus Pelosinus. The sequence continues at coordinate 373,345 of CAURNS010000003.1, read as the reverse complement.
GTTGCTGCATAAAGGACAGACTTGGGTTAAACTTTCTGGTGCTTATATGGATACAAGGATTGGTCCGCCTAGCTATGATGACGTGACGGAGGTAGCCCGGGAGTTTATCAAAGCAGCACCAGAGCGGATGGTTTGGGGAAGTGATTGGCCACATCCAACAGAGAAAGAAAAACCTGATGATGCAGTGCTCTTTGATCTTCTGTCCAAATGGGCAATGGAAGAAGCTATGATTTATAAAATTCTTGTGGAAAATCCAGCAATTTTGTATGGTTTCTCAACATGAATTTATAAATGAAATTCATATTAGCGTAGCAATGATTTATTCAATTTAGAGGAGGAAGTTTACATGGATAATAAAGTAGTCACACGTCGTACTTTTCTTAAAGGAACAGGATTGACTTTTATGGCATTAAGCGGAATTCGTATCCCAATGGGAAGTGCTGAAAGCTATTCCATTGAACAAAAAGTACCTTATTCGTCAGGGAGTGAGTTACCAACTTTGAAGGTGCCTTTGCATGCGGCGGATTGTCATCATCATATCTATGATTCTCGTTTTCCTGTTGATCCCAATTCCACCCTTAGGCATCCTGATGCTACAGTTGCTGATTACCGACTGCTGCAAAAGCGGCTGGGCACAACGCGTAATGTAGTCGTGCAGCCTTCCACCTATGGTGTAGACAACAGTGGACTTGTTGAATCTCTCAAGGAATTCGGTCTTAAAACAACTCGGGGGATTGCCGTAGTTAATACCAGTGTCACCGATGCTGAATTGGCAGAATTAGATAAGGTTGGCGTGCGAGGTATTCGCTTCAACATGTCGGTACCTGGCGAAGCCACGAATATGGATATGGTGCAAACTCTGGCAGAGCGGGTTAATGAGCTGGGATGGCATATTCAAGTTGTGGCTAAACCGGATAAAATTTTAGCTGGCAAAGAAGTGTGGAGCAGTGTTCCTTGTCCAGTAGTATTCGATCACTTAGGGCATATTACCAGTGTCGATCAGCCAGCCTTTGAAGTCATTCTTAATCTGCTGCGGGAAGGCAAGGGCTGGGTGAAATTATCTGGTGCTTATATTCTTAGTAAAGTTGGCTCACCGACTTACGCAGACCGAACAATAGTAGCAAAGGCGTATGTAAATGAAGTACCAGGGCAATTGGTGTGGGGGAGTGATTGGCCGCATCCTACATCAAAAATTGACAATAAGCCTGATGATGCTATCCTCATGAGCTTGTTGACGGAATGGGCACCAGATGAGGCTCTGCAAAGACGCATTTTGGTGGATAATCCAGCTAGGCTTTATGGCTTCTGCGAATAACCTTTAGGTTTCAGGGCTAGAAGAATTGATTGTTGAATGTACTGCACGATGCTAGTAAGTTGCGGAATGGATTTGTTGATAATTTTGTGACATGTCTCATTTTTTATTGATGTTAGAAGATAAATGTTGCAGCATTGAAACTCATAAGCTGGCAGACCAATTTGCATAATGGCTAATGGTCAGGATTTACAAGAAGCTGTCACTAAGCTCCTTGTAAATCTTTCATATAATCGAGTATAATACTACTACGATAGATGATGAATGGTGGAGAGTGTAAATGGAAAAAACTGTTTTGCTGTTATTGCAGGAGAAGATGGAAATCCTTACTTCTGCTCAACGTAAAGTTGCTGATTATATTTTGAAGAATCCAACTGAAGTGGCATTTTTGACGACCGATCAATTGGCAGGAATTATTGGGGTTAGTGTAGCCACTGTTATGCGCTTGGCTTATGCTCTTGGCTATACTGGTTATGCGCAGTTCCAGAAGGATTTACAGGAAATGTTACGCAGCCGAGTTGCGTCACCTCCGACGCGATTGGAAACCAATATAAAAAAAATGGGGAAAAATAAGCTTTTGCTCGAATGCGCTGAAGTCCAAATGAATAACATCAAGAAAACAGTGGAATTTATGTCTGATGAGGCGATTGACAAAGCTTTTAATCTTATATTTGCTGCGAAAAAGATATATGTTATTGGGATTCGGGGAAGTTCCTCAGTGGCTAATTATTTGAATGAAGGGTTAAATCGTATTGGTGTTGATAGTGAACTATTGATTACTGATTCTGGACGGCTGCAGTCGATTTTAGTGAAGCCTCCCCTGGATTCTTTATTTATCGCTCTCAGTTTACCGCGATATGGAAAAAGGACCTTTGAAATTGTTCAGGTAGCAAAAAATAAAGGCGCGAAAATATTATCAATCACAGATGGGTATTCGTCGCCATTTGCGCTGTTATCTGATGCTTTTCTGGCGTGCGCCTTCGAAAGTTTATCATTTCATAATTCTGAAATCGGTGCTATGTTTTTGGCTGATTTTATAGTAACTGGTGTGGCTATTCGAAATTCCAACAAAACTAAATATTATCTGGAAGAAATTGAGAAAATAGTAACTGCAACTGATGCTAACTTATTGAAATAAACTACTATGTTTCCTCGATATTTAAGTTGGAATAAATTTTTTGTGAATAAAAGCCATTTTATCCTAATAAATTATAAGAAAGAAAAATTTTAAAACGCATCTTTTGGGATTAATAAATAGTAACAATTAGGAGACTATTTGCTGATTATTAGCAAATAGTCTTTTGGTTTCTCAAGAACTGCATGTTTTCTGCTTAAACGATAGAACAGGGTGCTTACTTTTCACCTAGAGTTAAAAATTGAGGTTAATGAAAGGGTGAAGATTATGATTGAATACAATACAATTAAGAGTGTGGGATTAAAAATACCTTCCTTGACATTTGGTGGAGCGGGGCTTGGTAATTTATTCAAAAATCTTACTAATACTGAAGCTATTGAAATAATAGAGAGGTCCATTAAAATTGGTTGGCGTTCGTTTGATACTGCACCGCATTATGGCAGCAGTTTATCAGAAATTCGCGTGGGACTGGGTTTACGAAGTTTGGACAGAGATGATTTTGTGTTATCAACTAAGGTAGGACGGCTTTTGGAACCACGCCAGGAAAGCGGCTTAGAAGCAGGCGAAGTTTTTTTTTACGAGAATCCGTTTAATCGTGTTTATGACTATTCATATGACGGTATTATGCTCTCATATGAACACTCGCTGCGCCGCCTGGGTACTCGACGAATAGATATATTGTTTGTCCATGATATAGGCACATATGCACATGGCCAAACGCAAGCTGAAAGAGATTATTTTAGAACCTTATGTGAATCAGGATTTACAGCGTTAGAAAAACTTAAGAGAAATGGCCAAATTAAAGCCTATGGTATTGGTACGAATGAGCAAGAAATTCTCATGGAAGCAATAGATCATACCAATATGGATATTGTAATGCTGGCAAATCGCTATAATCTTCTTGAAACGGACCGCAGGGATTTCTTTACCAAATGCAAAAAACATAATGTTTCGGTGGCTGTTGCGGCACCATTTGCGACTGGTGTTTTAGCAGATGCCAATATTGCGGCTAGTATGTATGAATATGGCAAGGTACCAGAAAAAATAGTTAAGCGGGTTAAAGAGATAGCAGAGGTCTGCCAAGCACATAGAGTTCCTATTGGAGCAGCTGCCTTGCAATTTCCACTGCGTAATGAGAACGTTGTTACTGTAACTTGCGGGGTACAATCTGTGGAACAAGCCCAGCAGAATTATGACTGGGCGCAATGGAATATTCCCGATAGTTTATGGGAAGATCTAGCTGATATTAAAATGGTTTAAGAAAAAAAGCATATGCAGCTGGAAGTATAAATAGTCGTCGGTCCCTTTATACTTCTGTTTATTCTGTTGGTATTGGTGTCGATAGTGTACTAGCTGGTATTGAGGAGCAGAGAAACGATCTAAGGTTCTTGAAAGTCTTACATAAGATTTTAAATTAACTTTACTCTAATATGGTAATTCTATATAATGTAGTTAAGTATAAAAATTACATAAAATTAAGTAAAAAAATTATTATGAGAATAAGTGGGGTGAAAGATGACTCAAGATGAAAGGCTGGAGAATATAGTAAAATATTTAAAGCAATATGGCAAGATACAGCTAGAAGATATCTGCAAACTGTATAAAGTCTCCCGTGATACTGCCCGCAGGGATTTAGTGAAATTGAACGATATGAAACTTATCGTACGGGTTCAGGGGGGGGCTATACTTTCCACCTTCACTAGTCAAGTACCACATTATGAACAGCGTTTTGCGGATCGTGACAGCAAACGTAGAATCGGACAACTTGCAGCTGCACTGGTAAAAGAGAATGAGTACCTGTTTATGGATGCATCCACTACGGTACAATTAACCGCAGAAGCTTTGTCTGTACGTAATTTGGTTGTAGTAACAAATTCTATTGATGTAGCTATTATTCTGGGGAAAAAAGGCGGCATAAAAATTCATTTATTGGGAGGTGAACTTGATTTTTGGAATCGAAGCATAACGGGCGTGGAAGCAATGACGATGCTGCGTAATTACCATGTGCAGACATTATTCGTTGGAGCCTGCGGATTTACTATTGATGGTTTGAGTAGTCCGAGCGTTGAAGAGGCTTACTTAAAGCGTGAAATGATTCGCCGGGCAGAACGTGTTATCGTATTAGCCGATCATTCTAAATTTACAAAAGTATTTTTTCATCATATTTGCGGTCTGGAGGAAATTGATGTACTTATAACGGATAAAGAACCTCCGGAGTTTATGCAGGATGCTTTAGCACAATATAATATTGAATGTCTAATTGCGATGGGAGGAGAACAGAATGACAATTAATGTTGGTTTAATTGGATATGGCTATGTAAGTGTAACATTTCATATTCCCCTGATAAATAAAGTAAATGGTTTGAAGCTGAAGGCTATTTATAGTTCGAAGGATATCAAAGAACAAGAGAATCTTTCTCATGTCGAGGTGTTTTCAGATCCTAATGAACTACTAGCTCAGAACGATATTGATCTCATAGTTGTCGCTTCTCCTAATACAACCCACTATGACTATGCTAAAAAAGCTATAACAGCTGGAAAGCATGTTGTGGTAGAAAAACCATTTACAGTTACCTCAGCTCAGGCAGAAGAGGTGATTGCACTGGCAAAGGAAAAGGGTGTATTGCTCACCGTTTTTCAAAATAGAAGATGGGACAATGATTTTCTCACCATACAGAAATTGATGAAGACAGAATTATTGGGTAATATAACGACCTATGAAGCGCATTATGATCGTTTTCGTCCTACTGTGCTCGATCGTTGGCGTGAGAAAAATATTCCAGGTTCGGGAACCTTGTACGATTTGGGATCCCATTTGATTGATCAGGCTTTAACATTATTTCAAATGCCAAAAACAGTTTGGGCTGATGTAAGAGCGGAGCGTCAGGGCGCGGAGGCTGTTGACTATTTTCATCTTATTTTAGGGTATGATAATAGGAAAGTGATTTTGCATTCAGGTTCAATTGTAAGAGAACCTGGACCCAAATTTATTTTACATGGAGAGCGTGGCAGCTTTATTAAGTACGGACTGGACTCTCAGGAAGAACAGCTTAAAAATGGCATGCAGCCAGGTGACCCGGGATGGGGCCAAGAACAGGAAGATAACTATGGTTTGTTAACGGCTGATGTAGGCGGGGTGACATTCCGAGGGGCGATTGAAACCTTGCCGGGACGATACGAAGTATTCTATGAAAAATTAGTGACTGCTATAAATTCAGGCGCAGAAGTTCCCGTCCTGGCAGAAGAAGCATGTAACACAATTCGCATTATTGAATATGCGATGCAGAGTAAGAACGAACAAAAAACCATAACGATTCGTTAGGGATGGTGATTAGAATGAATGAATATGAGCAGGATTTAATGGAAATGGAGCAGCAGGAAACAGACATTCAATTCACTGCATTTTCTCATGACACGGCGTTAAAAGTGGGACTTATGTTATATGAAGAAGTGAAAGCATTAGGAAAAGCAGTAACCATAGATATTTCCCGCAATAATCAGTGTTTGTTTCATTTTGCCATGGAGGGGACTACCATTGATAATGCAGAATGGATTCGGCGAAAGAACAATGTTGTAAATCGTTTTGGCAAGAGTTCTTATCGAGTTGGTACTACTTTGCGAATGCAGGGAAAAACGCTTGAGGACAAAGGTGGGCTTTCTAAAAGTGATTATGCGGATCACGGTGGTGCTTTCCCGCTGATCATAAAGGGAGTGGGGCCGGTAGGAACGATAACCGTGTCCGGACTTCCTCAAAGAGAAGACCATGAATTAGTAGTAAGGATATTACGCACCTATTTATCGGATCTTAAGTTGATGAATGAATTCGAATAAACAATAAAAAGGTCTCGCCCTAATGCTGGGTTCGAGACCTTTTTTACTGTATGGCTGCTGATTATGTTCGTCTACCTGAAAGCTTAGATTGTTTCACTGATGATCGCTGACCAATTTTTCCCTTTATATGCATTGTAACCACGTGTGTGTGCATATCCGTAGATTTTAGTATTACCACCATTGTCTTTTTCAAGGGTATATCCGTATGTTTCGCCTTTCATGGCTTGTTGTGCTGCTTTAAGGCTGCTTAAATTGTCAACTAAGATGCCCTTACGACTTTGGCAGGCAATAACAGTGCCTTCCTTATTTATAATGGAAATATCCCCTTTGTTACCAATGCGAGCGGAATCCAGAATATCATAAATAAATTCCCAATTGAAGCGAGAAGAGAAATAACCGATAATTTGCCCGGCATCACTGCGAATCGGACAAGAGTAAGCTACCGTATGGCGATTTTCCAAATTGGAAAAATATAGATCGGTGACGGAGATGGTGTTAGCAGCCTTAACGTCTTGGAACCAACTTCGATCTGACATGTCTTTGCCAATAAGTTCCTGGTGTACCCCTGCGGCTACAATTGTACCTTCGGTATTAAGCACATACAGATCAAAATAGACTTCATAAATTTCAACGAGTGTTTTTAACAAACTATTGGCATGTTCAATACGATCAGCGTCAGTAGAGGACAAGGCGTTCTTTACTTGGGTAAAGCCTGCCCAGGCTTGGGCATCGCAATTTCTCTCAAAGAGGTTGCGGTCAATTTTGTCTATTGTGTCGTAGGCTACATCGGCCGTTCTTACAGCCATTACTTCATTAGCCTTGGCCTGAATGTTTTCAATAATGTTAGTACTTTCTTTAGTGGAAGCAAAACTGCGGGCAGCCAGCTTTTTGATTTCATCTGCGACAACGCCAAATCCCCGACCGGCTTCTCCGGCTCTTGCGGCTTCGATAGCTGAATTTAATGAAAGAAGGTTGGTTTGTTGAGCAATTTGCTGGATCGTACGGATCACTTTACTCATTTCATTGCTGGCGTTTTTCAATTCTCCTAGTAAGATAGATGCATCAATAATATTATTTTCGCTGGACATGTTTTACCTCCTAATTAAAAGGGCCTGTCTGTATAACAGACAAGCCACATTACCAAATATAACTATATTGTATTAGCACCATAAGAATTCGTCAAGTTACTATTTCTCTGTTATGATTATCTTATTTAGTAATAAAAAAACTTTTCAGTTTATAATATAGACTAGTTTATCATGATAAAGAGTAATTTTATTGGATCAATGAGGTTACATTGGAGCTGCAGAATTGTTTGAACGTATATAAAGTCGTTATCCTGGCAATCAGTCACCAGGATAGCGACTTTTACACTTATTAATTGGTTGGATGCCTTTAATTCCTATAACTATCTTATAATATAATGAATGCAAAGATCATCTGTCTCCGATAAATCAATGATCTTACCATCAGGCTGTTGTACAATTGAGTTGGAGGGCTTATCTTTATTTACAAAAACGACTCTGCCCTGCTGGCCATTTGTGAGTGCGACTAGATTACCGGAGAGAAAATTCATCATATTTTCAGTAAAAGTAAGGCAAGTGTTAGCATCAATGGAGTAAATATCCTGACGCAATTTATCCAAACTTAAATAAGGACTTAACGCCCCGGGGGTATCACAATGAATCGTCAAAGCTTCATCAAATAAATCGGCAACGGCGATAATCTTAGCATAAGGATGAATATCTTCCGAAGTTAATTGATTAGGATAACCATTACCGTCTTCCCGTTCATGATGGTCTAATATGGCAGCAAGTACGCTCTGCGCTATATTTGGTATTTTACTGACTAAATCATAGCCAAGCGTAGTATGGGTTTTATATAATTCATAATCCTTAGGGGCAAGGCGATGGGACTTGTTTAATATTTCAGGCGGTAATTGAGATTTTCCTACGTCATGCAGAAGGCCAGCCAAAGCAATGGCACTAACACTCTCCGGTGGAAATTTGAGCCATGTGGCGATCAGGGCTGCAATGGCACTTACATTAACGCTATGACGGAATGTATAGTCATCGCATTGAGGTAAGTTATATAATTGATCAATTGCATTTCCCGTATCCGATATATTATCAACGATATCATCGGCAGTATTTGTAAATGTTTCAATGGGGACTTCCTGCGTTTGGCGGATATCATCAAAGGTTTTTTGCACGGTTGCTACGGATTGGTTATAACTGTTCATAAACTTTTGGACTTTCGGATCTGTAATAGGATTAGTGGTTATTTCAGTAAAGATGGATACTTTATTAATATCCCAGTTTTGTAGATTTCTTATTAACGTTTTATTTATAATCGTATTTTCACTTGCCAATATTTTTCCGTCACTTGTGTAGACATCGCGAGCTAATTCCATACCTGGTACTAAAAACTCAATTTTTTGTTCAACTATTTTTTGTCTTTTCTGAGATTCAATACTACTCATTAGCGACACCCCATATTATAGTTCTTTGCTGCTATTCTTCCATAAATCTATATGAATTTCCTTTTTTTCACCAAAATATAACAAAAATATAATTTAGAGTATCTTTACTATACAGTAAAGATACTCTAAGCAATCCCCGGATGTTAAAATCAGCTATTACTATTTGAATACATTTCCTTATGAAAAATTGAAAAGTGATATTCCAAAAGACAAAACAATGCTGCTTAATGTAGAATAAAGATAACACTACTCTGTAAACAGATTTGATGATTGAAAACTTGTAATAGAGTTGCCCTACAACGCAAAAGCTAGTTATAAATGCTGTCTTATGTGATTTTGGCACTTTTTCAGCATTGCCAAGCTCTTTAAATTGGGAGGAATAATGCTAAATAGATACAGGGAACACAATAGAGGATAAGTTTAAGAAATAGGAGGAAGTTATGTTAAACATTGGTTGTCATTTATCGGTGTCCAAAGGTTATCGGCATATGGGAAAAGAGGCTCTTGCCATTGGGGCGAATACCTTCCAATTTTTCAGTCGCAATCCACGCGGCAGTAAAGCAAAAAAAATCGATGAAAAAGACGTGGCTGCATTGCAGGATCTAATACAAGAAAATAGCTTTGCAACGCTTCTGGCACATGCACCTTATACGCTAAATGCCTGTGCTGCGGATCCACATCTGCGGGAATTCGCCGCAACTGTTATGGCAGAAGACCTTGCAAACCTGGAATATCTGCCAGGTAATTTCTACAACTTTCATCCGGGAAGCCATGTGGGACAAGGAGCGGAAGTTGGCATTGATCTTATTGCTCAGATGCTTAACAACATCCTGCGTACTGAGCAGAATACAAGAGTGCTGCTCGAAACAATGGCTGGTAAAGGCAGTGAAGTGGGCCGGAGCTTTGAAGAACTTCGCAAAATTCTTGATAAAGTAGAATTGGCTGATAAAATGGGCGTATGTCTTGATACCTGCCATGTGTTTGATGCAGGATATGACATCGTGAATGACCTTGACGGGGTACTGGAACAGTTTGAACAAGTAATTGGTCTTGATAAACTTCATGCTATTCATCTCAATGACAGTCTGAATCCGCGGGAAAGCCACAAGGACCGTCACGCTTGCATTGGAGCAGGTAATATCGGCTTAGAAGCGATTGTCCGTATTATTAATCATCCCCAGCTTCGTATGCTGCCCTTCTACTTAGAGACGCCAAATGAACTTCCCGGCTATGCTGCAGAAATCAAGCTATTAAGAGAAGCATATCTTGGATAAGGAGAGGCACATGGAGATTTTTCAGTATGGGGAAAAAGAAATTGAGTATTTAAAAAAGAAAGACAAAAAACTAGCAGCAGCGATAGAGCGTATCGGATTTATCGAACGAAAAATAATTCCGGACGTATTTACTGCACTGATTAACAGCATTGTCAGTCAACAGATTTCAGCGAAAGCGGCTGAAACAATTTGGGGGCGTATGCAGGAACGTTTCGGTGAAATAACCCCAGAAACATTTGCAGTAAAAACAGCTGAAGAAGTACAGCAATGCGGCATTACTATGAAGAAGGCAGTTTATATCAGAAATATCGCCTGTGCTGTGCTCAGCGGCGAGTTTAATATCGCGGAGCTTTCCCAGCTGCCGGATGACGAAGTCTGCAAACGCCTGTCAGCTCTTAATGGTATCGGCGTGTGGACCGCAGAAATGCTCATGACTTTTTGCTTAAAGCGTCCCAATATTGTGAGCTGGGATGACCTTGCTATTCGGCGTGGCATGATGATGCTTTATCATCACAGGAAGCTTGATAAGGCGATGTTTGAGAAATACAAGCGACGCTATTCCCCTTATGGAACAGTTGCAGCGCTTTATCTTTGGGCAATTTCAGCCGAACAATAATAACTGTTATTTGTTATTAGAGGAGGTAGTTACGCATGGTTATGAGGAAAATCCCTCCTATTGAAAAAATTTATGAAGCATACAGTGCAATAGCCGATGAGCGAATTATAATGAGAGAAGAGTGTGCGGATGTGTTATCATCAGATCATAGTAAAAAATATTTGATAACATGGCAAAATGATACATATTCCTCTAATGACAGCGCTTCCTATTGGCAGGGATATGCCGGATATCCCCTGATTGCTGTTTTAATGCTGCAGGGCAAGCTGCCACTAACACAGATGATTGCAAGCTATTTTAAGGGCATCAACTGGAAGAAACTTAATGCAGAGCATAAAGGAAAATATGCAGAGGCTGTTAACGTTATTTTAGAAGATCTCCAGCAAAAAGGCATTCATTGTAATAGCATCCATACTGAAGTTCAGAAGGTATATGAAGCAATAAAGGCACTTGAAATTACATGTAAGCGAAGCTCTCTTCGTCCACCACGTTAAAGCAAACAGCCTGACCGATTTTTATAATCAGCCAAGCTGTTTGTTTACAGAGAGTGAGTCGTTTATTTTGTCGGAGCGCAATCAAATAATTGACGTGTACGGTTCATTGCCCCCCTATTGGAAGAGGGAGGCTGAGGATCTGTTATGTCCGGCTGGGGGTCTTGCCAAAGCTCAGAAGGTACTATTTTACCATGAGAAGTAACCCAGGTATATAATTCTGGCTGTGAATTAGCGAACATCGGAGATACCATAATATAACGTACCTTGCCCTTGTTTACCATCTGCTCAAAATCCGCAGCCGTAAGAATTTTTTCCATACCCATAAATCCACCGACCGCCATAACTGCCTGACCGGTATCCAGGATAATTTGCGAAGCTTCATTAGCGCTGCTTACCGCTAAAATAAACTGTTCCCTGTGGCTATTGTTCAGTAAGAACCTTTCAAGTTTAATCGTATCTGAATTTCTTTCATTTGTTGGCAGTTTTGGTATTGCCATACCACGAACATTACGCTGGGCTACTTTTGGACTAAGATCTGGTCCAGCATAGGGTAAAATTGAACTACCACCATAAACTATTGGGGTCAATGCCCAGATTACTTGAGGAATAAACATAGTAATGACTGCAATTGCCATTGACATGCGTAGAAAAATTGGCTTTTTCAGGGCAATCAGTAACAAAATTAGAGCGATTATACAAGATCCCCCCAACAGCGGCAGCATCCAGCTCCGCCACTCATCGAACTGCCAGATAATCGCAGCCTCAACAGTCAGATTCAGCGTTAATGCGAATGGAATAAGCCAATGATTACGACGATCAGACTGAAAGATGTCAAATAGCTCCTTTAACCCAATGCCAACTAAGGCTGCTAATGCTGGAGCCATCATTACAAGATAATATCGATGGTAATCGACTGCTATACTAAAAAAAATTAATTGTGGCAGCAGCCAGCCTCCCCATAAAAGCAGTGAAATAGCCTTAGATCGTCCATTGGGCGAATCATCAGACCTCCTTTGCATCACAGATATTATGAGACCAAATAGACCTAAAGGCAGCAGCCAGCTAATCTGTCCGCCAATCTGCCGTTGAAACAACCTTAATACACCTGGGTTGCCAGTTTCAAAAGAAAAAGAAAACATTCCCATGCCACCTGAACCTTGCTTGCCAGAACTGTCGGGCATTGGCATCGGGCCTGGTGTACCCGGACCACCAGCAGGATCTGATCCTGTTGGTGCAGGTGCAATTCTTCCCCTATTACCAGTTCCTAATTTACGTGGCGCATTAGGGTCTACTCCTGGAATCTGTATACCTTTTCCGAGGAAGTGCATCAAACCGTTGTAACCAGTTGCCAGTTCCAGTTCAGAATTGGTTTCGCTGCTACCCACATAGGGACGTTCCTGTTCAGGCGTCAGATCAACGATTACCGACCAGGAAAGTGCCACTGCTAACAGCAGCATTGTTGCTCCTGCCAGATTCAATAAACGATATTTTACACTGTGATGTCCGGCTGCAAGGTAGACTAACCATAAGGCTGGCAATACAAGAAATGCCTCTAGTGTTTTTATATTATAGCCTAATCCTAAGATAAGCATTGAGAGATAGAGCCATTTGGTTTCTGCGCGCTCAATAGCAGCAACCATCGCCCAGGCAGCAAACAATACCGTCATTGTTAGTAAGCTATCAATTGTATTATTACGGTTAGCCGCCACTGCTATCGGCGTCACTGCTAAGGAAAATGCTGCCAGCAAGCCAGCTTTGCTGCCCCAGTGACGTTTCACAAGGGAGTGGGTGATAGCCACCGATATGATCCCTGCTAAGGCTTGGGGCAGAATAATGCTCCATCCGTAAAAACCAAAAATTCGGGCGCTGGCAGTCTGCAGCCAAAAACCCAATGGCGGCTTGTCTACGCTGATAAAGCCTCCAGGATCAAAAGAAACAAAAAAGAAATTGTGGGTATTCATCAGCATACTTTTAACACTTGCGGCGTAGTACAGATTAGCGAAACCCTCTTGGGTGATTCTATAGATATTCATAATTGCCGCTAATAATAACACTACAAGCAGCCATATTTTATCCTGAACAGCTCTAGTTTTCATGCTCCCTAGCCTCCTTAGTTCATCTATAGTGTTCGCAAAACAACGTTTTTTACCCTCTATACGAATATAAGTAATGATTCCAATGTTTTCCCAGTCTGTATGGCCTTGTAAAAATCTTAATAAAAAACAAGTTAAGATATATAGGAAGAGTTTAGGACAAGAAAATAGAACGGAATCATCAAAACCGTTCTAGTCATTCAGTGTATATGATCGTTACATATATTTTGGTTAATCGCTAAATGATCTATCTATTGGATGAACTTTATACTGCTGTTTAATGTTGCAATGCTATTGGAAAGGGCAACAATACTAGCCAAATTGGCAATCGGGTTAACAGTCTGCTGCTTAATAATTTCTTGCAATACCAACATTGTGAACACTGCAATAGCGTTACCGGTAGTTATGGCCAAACGAGGAAATTCAATTGTTTGGCAAGCCTGTATTTCTAATTCCTCAAGGTTCAAGTTATTGCAATTCATCCGTCTTTCTCCTCCTTCTTCCTTAGCACTTCTAATATATTCATCAGAGTTTATTTTGTACCATTCAACCAACTATATCAATTATTTACTTTCTCCCGCATTATTGCAACGACAAACAAAGGGTTCTGCTGCTATATAGAATTTTATTATATCACTCATAACCCTTTTCGATTTCATAGCAAACCACTATCCAGTATAATAGGAGTAAGATTAACCGGGGAGGGAAAAAATTTGCAAACAACTGAGTTGAAAATACAAAATAATTTAATAGACAGTTTAAAAAAAATTGATAAAATTCTATATGGATTCGCTTATGTAGGTGACAGTACTTCCTGTAAATTTAAAAATACCCCATACGCAATAAGTATTGGAGTGCCTCTTTCACCAACTATTATTGATAATATCGTGGCCGGGCCGAATCAAGTTTATTATGAAGAGTATCTTAATGTTAATGATAGACTTGACCTGATAACTGAGCAGCTAAAAGATGAAATAGAAAAACAGGGACATCTTGCTTATGCCATTCCCTCTTCCAAAAGAACTGATTTTGTCAATATTAGCGGTGAATTTCCCCATAAAACAGCTGCTGTAAGAGGTGGTTTAGGGTGGATTGGGAGAAGCTCTCTTTTAATAACGCGGCAATATGGTCCAAGAGTTAGAATTTCAACTGTATTAACTGATATACCCTTTGAGACCAATGATTTACTTGAAAAGAATTATTGCGGCAAGTGCAAAAAGTGTACTGATGCATGCCCGGCAGGTGCAATAGCCGGAAATCTATGGAGTGAAGGAGCATCAAGAGAAACATTAATTGATGTTAGAAAATGCGACTCGTGGAAAATAAACAATTATTCTCAATTCCATGGACATGTTTGCGGAATTTGTGTTGCTGTTTGTCCCCATGGAAGTAAAAAACGTCTTAAATCCAGGTCTTGTGTCGGTAATTGTATGTGAGCCCCCCATAATTTCCGCTTATTCTGCTGCTCAACATTTTAAAGACCAAGTTACTACTTTATTCTACCGAATTACATTGTACATCTATGACGTAAATGATAGAATTATAAATAATGTGATCGGAGGTAACACCATGGAAAAAATTTTACAGCAGATACTAGAAGGTCAGTATAAGCTTATTGAAGAACAAAAGAAGTTCGCAGAAGAGCAAAAGAGGCTCGCAGAAGGGCAAGAGAAGCTTACAGAAGAACAAAAGAAAACGAATCAACGCCTAGAAAATGTAGAGGGACAAGTTAAGGAGAATAATGCTTTCATACAAGCACTTATACATCGTACTGATGAACTAGAAGCCAAATTTGATGGTCTGCTCCATACTACTGCTACGAAAGATTCCATAAATACCTTAAATACTAAATTTGATCTGCTGAATGACCGCTTGTTTCAACAAGAAACAGAGCTGAGGCTGTTAAAAACGGCAAGATAAACTTGATATTGTGTTATTATAAATTAAGCGCTCCCCCGCAAGCTTCGAAGACAGAATTGACTTAGTGGATTATTTTCATAAGAATTCCCAAAAAGCCCAGGATAATGCAAAAATGCAAATCCTGGGCCTTCTTTTACCATATTGGTGGATAACTTTGCAATACCTTTAGTATATTTTGAATAAAATTATAAATTGTCAATTTAATGGAGACTTTGGTTGCCAATTTTTCTAATGTTCTTAGAAGACAAAAAGACATAATCTAGTAACACAATTCTCTTGTGTTACTTAAACTATGTCTATTTTTGATATATTACGTCATTTTTTATCTTTTTCCTTCTCTTGCCACTTAAAATTTAAAATTATGAATGTATTCTTACGTAAAATTAAATATTTTTGCTTAAAGTCATACTGAAAAAATTACAAAGAAATTCTAATTAGTAAGAAATAGTTAAATTTGTTAATACGCTATCTAATAAAAATTGGTATATTTGGATTATTTGATTTAATAATTTTATTTCTAATGTAACATAAGAGAATTGTGTTACATTAAGTTTGGCTGAATGTCTGAGAAAAATCAATAGGCTGTAAAATGAAATTCGGGAGGGGATTGGTTGGAAAAGGACGTTCTATTATTGAACAGGGAAAATGCAATTCAATAATAGATTAACTCATTAAAGGTCCGATTTAATTAGTCATATTATCAATAAATAAGGTGAGTACGTTTCTATTAAATAGAGACGGAAAACGATGAAGCTGCCAGAGGAAAAAATTAAATTTGAAAACGAATAAAATGGAGGCACTTTATGAGCGAGGCTGTCAATTCACGAGAAAAGATTTTGTCAGAAACTGGTACAAATGAAATTGAAATTATTGAATTTGCGGTTGGTGAAGTAAATTATGGCGTTCATGTCGCAAAAGTAAGAGAAGTGATCAATCCAGTTCCAGTCACACAGTTGCCTAATTCCCATCCTTACATTGATGGTATCTTTACATTGCGTGGACAGATGATTCCACTAGTTAATTTGTCCTGCTGCTTAGGTGTTGAAAATCAGGAATTCGACACTCAGAATATTATTGTTAGTGAAATACATAATTATTTTATCGGTTTTCTAGTAAATGAAGTCTCACGTATCCATAGAGTATCATGCTCAATCCTGGAACCGCCTCCTCACCTTGCGAAATCTGAAAGTATTGTCGGCATTATCAAGATGAGAGAGAAAATAGTTATCCTATTAGATTTAGAAAAAATTATTGCAGAATTTAATTCTCAAATAGATGTAAAACCTACGAATATTCTACCGAATAGTGATGCTTTGCAGAACGTTCCAACATGGTAAAAAACTAAATTCTTTACGCAATAAGCACTTATAACATTAAAATAGATAGGAGGAAAATAAATGAACCTTATTAACAATATGAAAGTAAGTTTTAAATTAGGTATTCTAATTTTGGTTGCATTGTTGTCTATGGGGGTAATCGGATATACAGGATATTATTACCTCCAAAAGTCAAATACTGATATGAAATCCATGTATACGGATCGCTTAATTCCAGTGAAGCTTACCAATCAAGTCCGTACAAATGTTGCTAGTGGGAATGCAGCAACACTAGAATTGATGATCACAACGGATGTGAGAAGAAATCAAGAGTTAAAAAAGACAATTGATGATTTAGGGAAACAAACAAATGATAATTATGCAGAAATTGAAAAATTGAATTTAGACCCAAAAGGAAGAGGATTACTGAAGGAAGTACAGACAGCGAGACAAATATACCGGGATGCCAGAAACCAGGTTATAGAATTATCACTTCAGAATAAAAATGCAGACGCATATGCACTATATGTTACAAAGGTGAATCCATTAGCCATTGAATTTATGAGTAAATTAAATGAGCTTAACGATTATTATGCAACATTAGCAGAAAAAACAAGTATCGATAATCAGGCTGCATTTGAAAATGCCATGCGAATTACTGTAGGTATATTAGTAATAGCTTTCATCATATTAGGGCTCAGCGGGTGGTACATAACTAAAATCATAGCAGCTCCTCTAATGGCGATGGTCTTGATTTGTAAAGAACTGGCCTCGGGGGATTTTCGTGATGCTCCTCGAAAAATTATGAGAAAAGATGAAATTGGTCAAGTGGACGATGCTTTGGCAGAGATGCGGGCTACTCTCCGTAATTTGATGAAGCAGGTTAATGAGTCATCAGAGCAACTAGCGGCAGCTTCTGAGGAATTGACAGCTAGCGCTGATCAGTCGGCTCAGGCTGCAAATCAAGTTGCAGAATCAATTACTGGCGTAGCTCATGGTGCAGAAAAACAACTTAGCGTAGCCAGTGATACATCCGCGGTTATGCAGCAGATGTCAGCCAGCATTCAGCAGGTTGCTGCAAATGCAACTGAAATGGCTGGGCAAACATTCCATGCGGCTGACAGAGCAAAGGAAGGCAATAAGTCCGTGGATAAGGCTGTAAATCAGATGGCTTCAATTGAGCAGACGGTTACTAATTCAGCTCAGGTTGTGACCAAATTGGGGGAACGGTCTAAAGAAATCGGTCAGATTGTCGATACAATCTCAGGAATTGCAGGTCAAACCAACTTGTTGGCTTTAAATGCTGCTATTGAAGCTGCCCGTGCAGGAGAACAAGGACGTGGCTTTGCCGTGGTTGCCGAAGAGGTTCGTAAACTTGCCGAACAATCACAAGATGCAGCCAAGCAAATTGCTGCACTGATTAGTGAAATTCAGAGTGATACTGACAAAGCTGTCGTAGCCATGGAAAATGGTACTCGTGAGGTCAAACTTGGAGCAGAAGTAGTTAATGATTCTGGTAAAGCGTTTCAGGAAATTGCAAATATGGTAACTAATGTTTCTGAACAAACCAAGGAAATTTCTTCAGCAATAGAGCAGATGTCTATTGGCAGCCAGCAAATTGCTGGATCAGTGAAGGAAATTGATGAACTAAGCAAAAAAACATCTGGAGAAGCGCAGACTGTATCGGCTGCTACGGAAGAACAATCAGCATCCATGGAGGAGATAGCCTCATCCAGCCAGGCACTGGCTCAGTTGGCGATGAAGCTTCGGGAAGCTGTAAGCAAGTTTCAAATTTAAATAGCAGGATTAGCTATAGGCAGTATAATTCTTCCTTACTCATATTGAAACCGATATTATTAATAGAATGGAAAAATAAGCTGCCAAATGGCAATACATTGCTGAGATGATTGTACCTGCTCTACTGGTACATACCTCTAGCTCTTGATTCAGGCAATGTTCAAAAAGACGAAGAAGGTATACAGAGATTTCAAAATTTGGGTAAAATATGGCAAAGCTTTTAAAGCAAGTGAGAGAGTAGTGTCATCAACATATTAAATTTGTAATACAATTCCTGCAAGCATTTTAGCCTTGCAGGAATTGTATTTTAATGATATAAAAAAAGTAAACTTTCTTGTGAATAAATGAAGAATAAAGATCATGGGCTATATTCATGAAATAGGAGAATGTGAAAATGATTCAAGATGAGTATATTAAACAAAGGGTATCCGATTCCTATTGGAGGGAAGATATTAATTGTGCAACAACGATGCTAAATATATTGTCGGAGTTACATGAAATAAATTTAGACAGACAAGTACTTAATGCTGCGATAGGTATGCATGGGGCTGGTGGTTTTGGCGCGCAGTGTGGTTTGGTAGAAGGTTCTTTGCTGTTGATTGGTATTTTGGGGAAAGAAAAAGATTTGACCACGAAAGCAATAATTAATTTATGTTATTGTTTTGCACAAGAATTTGAAGAAGAATTTGGCAGTTTATTATGTAAGCAATTACGTCCCCAAGGTTTTAAACCAGATAATCCACCACATTTGTGTGAAGGGCTAACAAATCAAGCTGTAAAATTCACTGCTGAATATTTGATAAGAAAAGTGGGGCATTCAACTTAATTTTCTCATTGACTGTCTCAGCTAAAGGTAAAATATCTGAGACAGTTTGCTATATGTTCAACATATCATGTTTGATAAAATAGGTTCATATGTTATAGAAGACTTAAAGTATCAGTCAACTTTATTTGAAAATTCGTAATATTTAGATTATAATTAGAATATACATTTCATAAGATATTCCAATATGGAATTCAGGAAAGGATATTTGTCTTGGCAGATTCATCCTTGTGAATAATGATAAGTCCAACAAGTTGTAGGACAGGAATGACAGATGGCAAGTTCTCTGATCGTTGGGCGTGACAAATTCAAGAAGGGGGAATTATAATATGTATACCATAAGTAACGTTACGAAAAACACAATTGCAATGGTGCTGGCAGGAGGCAAGGGAGAAAGGCTCAGTCCCGTTACATTGAATAGACCAAAGCCTTGTGTTCCTTTTGGCGGAAAATACAAAATCATAGATTTTGTATTAAGTAACTTGTTTAATTCAGGGATTAAACAAGTCTATATTCTAACACAGTATAGAGCATATTCATTAAACAAACACATTAAAGAATCATGGGCAAAATGGACTGGCTTAGGAGAATTTTATGATACTATATCACCTGAGACCAGCAATGCTGGTGAAGAGTGGTTTAGAGGCACTGCTGATGCAATTTTTCAATTTTTGAGATTTATTGAATGCTCTGATGCAGATTATGTGGCAATATTCGGTGGCGATCATATTTATAAAATGGATGTTAGCCAAATGATAAGTTATCATATTATAAATAAGGCAGATATCACCATCGCTGCTATTGAGGTTCCTGTGGAAGAGGCAAAGGAATTTGGAATTATTTCTGTAGATGAAGATTGCAGGGTAACTGCATTTACAGAAAAACCAGAAAATCCTGTAACCATTCCAGAGCGAGAGAGTTGCTTTGCATCAATGGGTAATTATATTTTTTCCGTAAAGAAGCTCATCGAAATTCTGAAAGAAGGCAAGAAAAAACATCTGGATCTTGATTTTGGTAAACATGTTATTCCCATGATGCTTAGAAATGGTGATAGGGTCTATGCATATAATTTTATGGACAATCTGATTCCTGGAATGAGAGGGGGCGAAAAGGGCTATTGGAAGGATGTAGGGACACTCGATTCCTATTATGAGGCTAATATGGACCTTATAAGAGTGGCTCCTCAATTAAATCTCTATAATTATAAGTGGCCGATTATTACCAATCAAGGAAATTCTCCGCCGGCAAAAACTGTTTTTGAAGAAGAGGGAAGATGTGGACAAAACTTTGATTCTTATGTGTGCGGAGGTTGTATAAACAGCGGTGGTACAGTGCGGAAATCGATTATTGGCTCTCGCTGTAAGGTGAATAGTTACAGTCTTATTGAGGATTCAATATTATTTGACAATGTTGAAATTGGCCGATATGCAAAGATTAAAAGAGCAATTATAGATGAGAAGGTAAGAATTCCTGAGGGGGCTGAAATCGGTTATGACCATGAAGCAGATAGGCTCAAGGGATATACCGTTACTGATTCGGGAATTGTTGTAGTGACCCATTAATCGCAAAGCTGCTTTATATCTCATGGTTAGATTGCGATAGCGTTTCCAAATTGAAGAAAAGCGTGGTTTAGTCTAAATCTAAAAATAGGAGTACTCTGCTTAAAAGTAGCAAAGTACTCCTGTTTTATTTTAGGTGTTCGGGTGATTTGGTTGGCCTACTTTAGCAATATATTCAGCATTTTTAATATCCTGTTCCTTTTCTTTTGTACTCTTTCCTTTTATATTATGCTGCTGCGAGTTACTAGTTTGTTGCTTTGTCATATAATCACCTCCTGACCGTAGTATTTACTCATGATAATTGAGATATTCAGTTAAGGGATAGAGTTAAGTATTCAATTTGAAAAGTTGTCACATGGCTGTCACATTTTACTGTTATTATTAAAACAATCAATATAAGGAGTGATTTTGATGAAAAACATAGTTAAAAAAATAGCTGTTTTTTCAATGGTAGGAATGATGCAGGTAGGTTTTGGTGCTTCGGTTATAGAAGCTTCGCCGTTACATAATGATGGTCCACAAATTGTACAATTAAATGGCAGAGACCATCATGATAATGAAAGGCAGCGTGAGCATGACAGACGGCTGCGTGAAGAGAATGAACGGCATGAACGGGAAATGCGGCGGCGTCATCATGAGAGCGAAAGAGCATGGCATGAGCGTCAAGAGAGAGAAAAACAACGTCATGAGAACACGATGCATGAAATTGAAGCAGGTTTGATTGGGATACTAATTGGCACACAAATTAAATAATTGCGAATCCCTCATTTTACAAAATGAACGAAACCCCTTGTATTGGAATTTTAGAAATGTTCAATACAAGGGGTTTCGTTCATAATAATGAGGCAGCCTTCTTTTATTTGTCAAAGAATTTCAGCAGTATTGAATATTTATAATTCCCACAATAGTATCTTTTAACGGAATAAACTTTTAAATTTACAGTTATTGTTAATTGGTATATAGTAAAATTAATAATTCAATTCAAAGGAATGATTTTATATGGCGAATACGTATTGTCATGATGAATACTGTGAATCTACAGCTAAAGAAAATACCAATATGGAGATTAGTAATAAAATCTTAATTGGTGGCTATATTTTATTTGTGATAGCGTTATCAGCTATCATATGGTATGGAATTTCCATAGGTGTTTATGTAGATCCTGCATCTTTAAGTTAACTTTCAGCTTAGTACCAGTGAAATACCTGGCAGCTGATAATATAGCCCAAGAACCGTCTTATCTTAATTGGTAAGGCGGTTTTTATTTTTGCAGATTTACGTTATAAAAATTTAATAAGCACAGTATGTATATAACAATGCAGTTCCATGTATACAGGTAATGGAGGGAAAGAAATGGGGTTCGACGGACCTGATGTGCCTGAAGTGATAGCCATTATCATTGTGGTAGCTGCCTTATGCATCTATTGGGTAACTCATTCGGATCGTATTTAAAGGAATTGTTAGTTTTTATTATATCTCTCTTTACATTGCCAACCATTTGTTATGAAATAAGCACATATATACGTTCTTGAGGTGAAATATGCAGTGTAAAATCTTTATAAACATCACAGCAAAGCATGAGGTAAATGATAAGGAGAATGTTAGGGTCTGCTAGGGTAATTGTGAACCGCGGCAGGCCTTAATATTTTTTGCAGCCTTTATTCCATGATGGCATTATGCTGATGAGAATAATACTTTGCAGAACATTTTTCTATTGTTTTTAAAGTTTTAGTGAAATCGGGATAAATTATTAATGTAATATTGATACTTTTTAGGTTATATTTATTTTGATATATTAAATTATGGAGGATAGTATGAAAATAAATAATTATTTTTTTCATATTCATTACTGCAATTCCAGACAATTTGGCGAATCTAGGAGATTGCCAAATACAATCACCAGAACGATTCAGCATCATGAACTTATTTTTATTACCGGTGGGAAGGGCAGTCTTATAATTGAAAACAAAAAATACCAGGTTAAAGAAGGTATGCTATTCTACATTTGTCCGGATGTGCTGCATTCTATAGAGATCGATAGGGAAGACCTCATATGTTTTCTATCAGTCCATTTTAGCTATGCGTACGTAAGCTTTAATGACAGTAAATGGGCTATCGGGGACGAAGCAGAAATGCTTCCGCTGCACCCTGCACAAGAGCTAAAAGATTATTATCATATTGATGATATATTTAAAAAAGTAGTTAATAGCTGGAATGCAAAACTGCCAGGATATGAGTTTATAACAAAGACATTATTTCAGCAATTATTAATTACATTGTATCAAAATATAAGAAAGCAAAATCGAAATTACGCTACCTCCTTAAAGGTGGAAAAAATCATTCAATACATGCATCAAAATATAAATGCTAGAGTAACTTTGGCTGAATTATCAGAGATCGTACATTTGTCATCTTTTTATCTATCACGGGTTTTTAAAAATACTACTGGATATTCTGTAATTGAGTATTTTAATAAAATAAAAATTGATAAAGCCAAAGAACTTATTATTGAAGGTGATAAAAAGATAAAAGAAGTAGCACAATCACTTGGATTTACTGATGAGTTTTATTTTAGCAGGATATTTAAAAGAATAGAAGGGACAAGCCCTTCTGAATTCTATAGCAAAAATGTCCATGGAGTTTAATATAATGCATGGTTTAAAAGCCAATCTGTAGGTTAATATAAGGATATTGTTATTCATTACTTTTGTGCAATAATCAATCGTATAGCAGAAGGAAGGCTTATATTCATGCTGATTTGGAAGAGAAATTTAATCGTCTGCTGGTTTGGGATGCTTGTATCAAGTGTGGGAATGAGCCAGATCGCACCAGTATTGCCGCTTTATATAGAACATCTTGGTGTTAGCAGTACGGCTTTAATTGTACAATTTTCAGGAATTGCTTTTGGCATCACCTATATAATTTCAGCCATTTTCTCACCGATTTGGGGCCATGCTGCTGACAAATTTGGACGAAAGCCCATGCTGCTCAGAGCGAGCCTTGGTATGGCAGTAGTCATAGGCAGCATGGGTTTTGCACAAAATGTATATGTGCTGATAGGATTACGATTATTGCAGGGCATTATAACAGGTTATGGTACGGCTTGTACTACATTAATAGCAGTTCAGACGGATAAAGAACATGCGGGATGGGCTTTAGGTACACTTTCAACGGCAAATATTTCGGGTTCTTTGCTTGGACCAATGATTGGTGGCTTTATAGCAGAAAATTTTGGTTTACAAAATGTATTTTTTATCATAGGTGCATTGCTGTTGGTTTCATTTATTACCACCGCTTTATTTGTAAAAGAATCATTTACCCGTGAAGATAAAAAGACGCTTAGCGCCAAGACAGTGTGGAATAATGTTCCTGAGAAGGGCTTGACAATTACCTTATTTGTGACTTTTTTTGTACTAACGGTGGCATTATATTCGGTAGAGCCAATCATAACAGTATATGTTACCCAGTTATCCCGTAACACCAGTCATGTTGCAATCATCGCCGGGATAGCATTCTCAGCCTCGGGGCTGGCAAATATAATTGCTGCTCCAAGACTGGGGAAGCTTTCTGATAAAATAGGGGCGGAGAAAGTTATGTTAGTCGCCCTTATAATGGCTGGGTTCATTTTTATACCACAGGCTTTTGTAACAAATCCCTGGCAGTTAATGGGCCTGCGCTTCTTGTTGGGATTAGCAACGGGAGGGTTGATTCCTTCTGTCAATGTCTTGATTAAAAAAATTACCCCAGACTCTCTTGCTGGCAGAGTTTTTGGTTTTAATATGTCGGCAGGATATTTAGGTGTATTTGGAGGTTCAATTTTGGGGGGACAAGTGGCAGCTCTTTGGGGTATCAGATATGTGTTTTTTATTACAAGTGCATTGTTACTGACAAATGCATTGTGGATTTATTTTAATGTGTATAAAAAACTTAATATAAATAAATTAGTATCATAATTAAAAATGAATAGGAGAGAAGAAAATGAAAGATTTGAAATCATCAGAAACTGAATTAATGAAAAGAGAAAAAACGGCATTAGTAGTTATAGACTTGCAGAATGGAATTGTAAACAGGGAGTTTTCCCCTTATACGGGCACACAGGTTGTTCAGAATGCAAGCAGATTATTGAATGCATTCACAAAGAAGGGAGCCTTTGTAGTTCTGGTAAGAGTTTCATCTGTAGATGGAAAAGATATGTTAAAGCCTAGGACAGATTCCCCAATGAATCCAATGCAACTACCAGAAGGCTGGGATACCCTTGTGCCAGAACTAGCAAATGCTAAGAATACCCATGTTGTTACTAAACGGCAATGGGGAGCCTTCTATGGCACTGATCTTGATTTACAGTTAAGACGTCGTGGAATCGATACAATTGTACTATGCGGTATTTCTACATCCGTTGGTGTGGATACTACGGCAAGAGAAGCTTTTCAGCATGGCTATAATCAAATTTTTGTAGAAGATGCAATGACAGCGGGAACAAAAGAAGAACATGATTATGTTTGTAAATATATCTTCCCTAGGATAGGTCAGATTCGGACAACTGAAGAATTGATCGGACTTTGACTTGTAGCTACTCAGAAATCCTTTAATGATATTTTTGAACCCTATCTCTTAAGCATAGAACAAGCTTTAAAAAAGCATATGACAACTCCTGCAAAGCAATTCAAACTTCGCAGGAGTTTTGTACTTTAATGGTTAATATAGTAATAGGTCATTTCAAAGTCTCACTGTGAATTTTTCCATCAGGTATAAAGTATTTTCTGCAGAGTATTATTAAGGATAAAAGCGAATCTGATTCTGGTCAATCTGTTTTTAGTTACGTTTTTTATTCAACTTTTATCGTATTGCTTTACCTTTTGAAGAACATAATATAAGAGGAGAGTATTTATATGTCGGATAAAATGCAAAAACCGTTAGAACCGCAAATTAAAGGAATTATATTCGATCTGGATGGGACGCTGGTTGACAGTGAACCTAATTATTATAAGAGTGATCGAAAATTATTCGATGAATATGGTATAGCTTTAACGGCAGATATGAATGACAAATATATTGGTATTGGTTCTCAGGATATGATGAAGGATATTAAAGAAAAATTTAATATTAATGAATCTATTGAAGTTTTAGTTGCAAAGAAAAATGAATATTATATTGACATCGCCAAAGAAAATACAATAGTTTTTCCAGAAATGCTTAAATTTTTACAGCTTTTAAAAAATAACAACTTTCCTATGGCCGTTGCCTCTGGTTCTTCTCCGGAAATTATTGAAATGATTCTTTCGATTACCAATATAAAGTCATACTTTGATGTAGTACTTTCTGCAGAAGAAGTAAAGAGAGGTAAGCCTGCTCCTGATATATTTATTGAAACGGCAAAGCTGCTTGGCATCTCTCCGGCGAATTGTTTAGTGCTGGAAGATTCCCAGTATGGTGTTGAGGCTGCTAAACGTGCAGGTATGTATTGTATTTCTATTCCTTTTCCTCCTAGTGAACAATTACACGACAGTTTTACGAAAGCGGATTTGTTATGTAGGAACGGTATGGCGGATTTTTTTGCTGAGCAAGCATTTGCATGGCTGCAGAGGATCTGAAAGACACAAGCTTTTATTGCGGGCGTCTTAGCATATCTAAACATATCAGCTTTTTTACACCATTACAATTTTAATAGTGCTTTTATGATGACCAAATGCCCGCAAAGCAGCTCGCCTTGCAGGCATTTATATTTTAAAGATAGCGGCTAAAAGCTGGATAAATCACTAAAGTATTATAATTTAAAGATAATAATTATTAAATAGTTAAAAATACTGTTGAATATTTCCTGGTAGAAGAGTATGATATAGATACAAACAGAAGATAAAGGAGGTTTCGAAGATGAAACAGGTAGAATTAAAATATGGGTTTGAGGCCTTGGAGCTTCATATTGATGAACTGACCATGAGGACGCATTATACCAAGCATCATGCGACTTATACCAATAATCTGAATGCAGCATTAGAAAAGATACCAGAACTCTCCAACAAGACTATAGAAGAAATCTTAGCAGATTTGCCCGCCATTTCCGATATAGCACTGCGAGTTGCCATCCAAAATAATGGAGGCGGATACTATAATCATAACCTCTATTTTACTATTATGTCTCCTGAAGGCGGCGGAGAGCCTACAGGGAATCTGGCCAAAAAAATCGAGCAGGATTTCGGAAGTTTTGCTGATTTTAAGGAAAAAATAAAATCGGCAGCGATTACCCGATTCGGTTCAGGATGGGCGTGGCTTTCTACCGATTTTGCAGGAAATCTTGCAGTAAGTTCCACTCCCAATCAAGACAATCCTCTTATGGACCAGGACAGCAAATGGACACCGATTCTTGCTATTGACGTATGGGAGCATGCTTATTATTTAAAGTACAAAAACCTGCGTCCTGATTATATCGAAGGTTTCTTTCAGGTAATTGACTGGCAAGAAGTAGCTAGGCGGTATGAAGCGGCAATTACATAGTGGTTTAAAAATGATTGAATAGGAATAGGAGACGGTTTGGAGTGGACCCCAAACCGTCTTCCTTGCTTTCCTGTGAAATAGTCGTTCTGCAAATTAAACATGGCTAGCTGTAGAATGCTTCTATATGTAGAAAAGGTATAATAAATTGGCAGGAGCAGAAAATAAAAGAGTCTGCCTTGTATTGGTAAGGAATTTAAATAGTTAGAAATGATAGAATGTCGATTGAAAGGCAAAGGAGATAGGAAATATGATGACAAAGCTTGAAACAGGATGGAACTTAGACAACAGTTATGCTAATCTACCGAAATCCTTTTTTACCAGTCAGAACCCAACGGCTGTGCGCTCGCCGAAGCTGATCATTCTCAATGAACCATTGGCAGCATCTCTGGGACTGAACGTTCAGGCACTGCAAGGCAAAGAGGGGGTGGCAGTGTTTGCTGGCAATCGGATTCCTGAAGGAGCTCTGCCTCTTGCTCAAGCTTATGCGGGACATCAGTTTGGGCATCTCGCCTTGTTAGGGGATGGCAGGGCTGTACTGCTAGGTGAGCAGATTACTCCTCAAGGTCAGCGGGTCGATATTCAGCTCAAGGGTTCAGGCAGAACGCCATACTCCCGCCAGGGTGATGGTCGAGCGGCACTTGGGCCGATGCTGCGCGAATATATTATCAGTGAAGCAATGCATGCGCTTGGTATTCCTACTACCCTGAGCCTAGCGGTGGTAACAACCGGTGAGTCAGTGTTTCGTGAAACCGAACAACCTGGTGCAATTCTGACCCGTGTAGCTGCCAGTCATCTGCGTGTCGGCACCTTTGTATACGTTTCAAATTGGGGCACTCTGGAGGAACTTCGGTCGCTGGCTGATTATACATTACAACGACATTTTCCCAATTTTGATACTTCAGGAAACCGTTATCTTTTCCTGCTTCAGGAAGTGATCAAGCGTCAGGCGGCATTGATTGCTAAATGGCAGTTGGTCGGCTTTATTCATGGAGTGATGAACACCGATAATATGGCCCTTAGTGGAGAAACGATTGATTATGGTCCTTGTGCTTTCATGGATGCTTATGATCCGGCAACAGTATTTAGTTCAATTGACATAAAAGGTCGCTATGCCTATGGCAATCAGCCACATATTGCCGGGTGGAATCTTGCACGATTTGCGGAAACCCTATTGCCGCTGCTGCATGACAATGAGGAGCAGGCTATCGAATTGGCCCAGGCTGCGATTTCTAATTTTATGGAACTATGTCACAATCATTGGCTTACAGGAATGAGAGCAAAGCTGGGAATATTTAACGAAGAGATACAAGATAAATCACTGATGGAAGGTCTCTTTAATATGATGAAAAAGTATGGTGCAGACTATACGAATACCTTTCGCGCGTTTACTTTTGGTATGCCTGAGGGTACGGTGCTGTTTGGCACCACAGAATTTGCTCAATGGCATGAGTTGTGGCAGGCGAGATTAGGCAGGCAGCAGGAATCGCAAACCGCCTCCCAGCAATTGATGCGAAACAGCAATCCTGCCATCATTCCTCGCAACCACCGGGTTGAAGCCGCATTAGAAGCAGCAGTGCAAGGAGACTACAGCGTGATGCAGCGGCTTCTTGCTGTTCTGGCAAGCCCTTACGCCCATTCTTCTGAACAGGCTGATTATGCTGCACTGCCCGCGTCATCAATGCGTCCTTATCGAACCTTTTGTGGTACCTGATATAGAATGTTCTTGTTTTGATCAAGTTGACATTTTTATTGCATTTTTGAGAAAGTATGATTTCATGGCTGCAGGCGGTGACGGATTTATTATTATTTAAAACATATTGACCTGACTATAACTTTATAGTTTATCTTTTAGTTAAGAAGCTGCAATCGTAATGTAGGGAGGCTGAGATGCATGTTCTTAATTAATCGAAATTTTTGTTTACTTTGGTTCGGTCAGTTCATTTCCCAGTTGGGTGATAAAGCATATAATATTGCACTGATGTGGTGGCTGTATGAGAAAACTAAATCACCATATATTGTTAGTTCTTTTCTGGTTGCCTCGATGTTGCCTGAGCTGATTTTTGGCCCAGTGGCTGGTGTGTATATTGATCGATGGGACAAAAAGAAAATCGTAGTTGTGTGTGATTTTTCTCGTGGGGTTATTGTACTACTGCTTGCTTTTCTATATCAGTCAAATCATTTGGAAATATGGCATATTTATGTGGCAGCACTTTGTATTTCACTCTGTTCAGCGTTGTTTAATCCAACTACAATGTCAGTCATACCAGTTATTGTTGAAAAAGATAAGCTCCAGCAAGCAAATGCATTAAGCCAAATGGTAGTAGGAGTTGTATCGGTAATTGGGCCATTGCTAGGAGCCTCTAGTATTGCCTTGGTAGGTTATATAGGAGTGTTTATAGGTAATGGAATCTCCTATATAATATCGGGAATTGCAGCACTCTTTTTGTGTATAACCCCAATAGAAGTTCAAACGGAAGAATCCTTTATCTATAGTTTGACACAAGGATTTCGCTTCATTCGAACTGAAGTGCGTGTGTTAGTAATTGTGACTGTCATTGCTATTATTCATATCTTTGTTGGAAATATTGTAGTAGTCATGCCTTTTTTTGCTGAGTTATTAGATGGAAATGGAATTGATAATTTAGGGGTGCTGCAATCTGCCATCGGCGGGGGGATGATTGTTGGAGCAGGGTATAGTTCGAAATATGTGTACAAAAACGTTAGCGAAATGCAACTTTTTAGCGTTATCGTGTGCATGGGATTCGGGATTTTAATACTTGGAGCACTGCAGTTACTACATGCTGAATTAGTAGCAATGTATGTAATCATTTGCATTATAATAGGGAGCTGCATAGCAATCACAAGCGTACTTTGGCGTACCATCGCACAGCTTTACGTTCCCGCAGAAATGTCAGGACGGGTTTTTAGCGTGTTTTCTACAACTGGGAATATTTCTTTACCAATTTCCATTGCAGCATTTGGTGTGATTCTAAATTATGTGACGCCGGGATTATTATTTTCTTTGGCAGGAGGTTGCCTAATGACTTTTGGCGTAGTATTGTTGTATAGTAACCGAAATAACTTCAAAGAATTATAAAGTAGGATAAAAAAACTAAGCTATTATGAGATTTCAGAAAAGGAACTTTTAAAAATTTCAGTCATGTTTCAATGGCTTTTGAGAGTGGGCGTAAAGATATGATATACACGATTGGTAAATTGGCACGCAAGTTTAATCTGTCAAGAAGTACGCTGCTTTACTATGATTCAATCGGCTTGTTATCTCCTGTAAAGAGAGGCAATGGTAATTATCGTATATACTCGGACAAAGATTGTACGCGTCTGGAACAGATTATGATATATCGTCAAGCCGGACTTTCACTTCAGCAGATGAAAGAGATATTAGATAGCCAAAAATGCAGCGTTGCTGTAAGTTTGAGAACTAAATTAGAAGGAATCAATGAAGAAATTGCTATGTTGAGGCAACAGCAGCATTTTATTATTAAACTTCTACAGGATAGTCGGCTGGTAGAACTGGTAAGTATCATTCAAAAAGACTCGCTAACTAAGTTACTACATTCCGCAGGTATTGATGAGAAGGCTCAGTGGAGGCTGCATAATCAATTCGAAAAAAATTTTCCGGTCAAACATCAAGAGTTTTTACAACTTCTTGGGTTATCTCCTGAACAAATAAGTGAGATTAGAAAATGGTCGTACGAGGAAAAAGAATAATTTTATGTATAAGCTCTTATAAATTAAATAATTTAAAATTACGAAATCAAGGCCTCAACCCTTCAGTAAGGGTTAAGGCCTTATCCTTTAATGTTGTTGAGTCATTATCCTTGACTACCTTTGATCACTAATCGTAGCGACGCTATTATTATTAGATAAGGCAGTTAGAGGGTCGTAAGGAGGACCTGTTATTGTACCAACTAACAATGCAATATCAACCGCATTTTCAGGGCTTCCCCATGAGTTGCCTGAAAAGACAAAGATTGCCTGATCTACAACGAATCCACGGGTATTGTAGACTACATTATTGACGATATGGCCTGTTGAATTTGGATTTAAATAGGCAGGCTGCCTAAGAGAATAAAAAATATTATCTTGAACTATTAAATCTACGACATTTCCTTGCGTTACAAATCCACGATTGACTACCCAGTCTGTCGATGGCCCTGCTTGAGGTGGTCCAAAGATAACATTGTTAACAAGTTTATGATCTGTTCCAGCAAGTTGGATAAATTCAACCGCATATGGATTATCACTAGTAATAGTTAATCCATTTATTGTGACACCGCTTCCGGTGACAAGAAAAGGGATAACAGCTGCTTGTAATATGATCAGCGTATTCGGATATCCTTTTAGTGTTACTCCAGCTTTATTAATTACTATTTGTGAGCTAATGGGATAAGTTCCGCCTAGTATATGAACAGTACCTGTTGGTGATACAGCCGTCACACCTTGTTGAATTGTTCCAAATGGACTGGCTTGTGAACCATCTCCATCAATGGCTCCTGCTTGAACATATACGTTAAATGGATTGGGTTCTATCGTGCCTGTTGCGCCTGTGGGACCAGTAGGTCCTGTAGCACCAGTAGCTCCGCCGGCTGGACCAGTAGGCCCCGTGTCGCCTGTGGCACCAGTGGGTCCTGTGTCACCTATAGCACCGGTGAGTCCCGTGTCACCTGTGGCACCTGTGGGTCCCGTGTTACCTGTGGCACCAGTGGGTCCCGTGTCACCTATAGCACCTGTGGGTCCCGTGTTACCTGTGACACCGGTAGGCCCCGTGTTACCTGTGGCACCGGTAGGTCCCGTACTACCTGTGGCACCGGTAGGCCCCGTGTTACCTGTGGCACCAGTAGGCCCTGTAGGACCAGTAGCTCCACCAGCTGGACCGGTAGGTCCCGTACTGCCCGTAGCACCGGCAGGTCCCGTGGCACCAGTAGCACCGGTAGGCCCTGTGCTGCCCGTAACGCCGATAGGCCCTGTGCTGCCCGTAACGCCGATAGGCCCCGTGCTACCCATTGCACCGGTAGACCCTGTACTGCCTGTAGCACCGGTAGACCCTGTACTGCCTGTAGCACCGGTAGACCCCGTACTGCCTGTAGCACCGGTTGATCCTGTACTGCCTGTAGCACCGGTTGATCCGGTACTGCCTGTAGCACCGGTTGATCCAGTAGCACTTATAGTTTCTGGTACCTCAGCAATCACCAAAGTTGTTTTAATTGGGACCAAAGGGGAATAAGTTACGCTATTAGGTGTTCGATTCACTAGGCCAAGTGCGATTGGTGCAGCATTAACTTGTATCAGTGCGAACCCTACGACTTCACCAGTAGTTACAGGTGAGTTTCCCAGCAATTCATCACCCTGCGTCGTTACAATTGAAAAAGTTATACCACTTGAATTTAGTGATGATTGGGTTGCTACCGACCAACTAACAAGAAATCTTCCGGTTTTGTTTATTATTACAATTCCTGTTCCTGAATCATAAAATACAGGCCCAAAGCTGCTCAGAATTGTTTCAAAAGTTACAATTTCGTTTGA
The DNA here is from genome assembly GCA_963526485.1 of uncultured Pelosinus sp. GTDB lineage: Bacteria > Bacillota > Negativicutes > DSM-13327 > DSM-13327 > Pelosinus. The sequence continues at coordinate 340,657 of CAURNS010000003.1, read as the reverse complement.
ATTGATTGTACCAGGTAACTGTCGTTTAAGTTGGAGGCCTATTGTGTTCAAACCTGATTCCTCCTTCCCTTCATTAATTTTAATAGGAAAAATAACCAAAATTCAAGTAATCCCCCAAAATGGCAACTCACATCTATATATGGCTGCAATATAGAAGTTTTATGATGAGGATCGTTAGAAAGGCACACCGATTTAGCCTATAAAGGCATATAAAAATAAAGGACTTTTAAAAAAGGAAAGTATTTATGGAATATAATATGTAATTCTACTATATATGTGCCATTATATTGGAAATAGTGGCACAAAAAAATATAAATACAAACTTCTGTCAAGCTTAGGGTTGCAAAAGTTTGTATTTATTTCCATTAATTTAACGGAATTTTGCAAGGATATGTTAATCATTTGTGGACATCAGTAATTCTTCTGTTTTACTATCTGCCTCGTAACAAAAAACTTCTTAGCAGCATACTATATATTAAAAATCAGTCATGCAGGAAGGAGGAATATTTATGGGATTTGGTGGTTGGGGTGGTGGACGCGGAGGATCTTGGTTTATCATTATTATCATTATTATTCTTCTGTTGTTCTGCTGCTGTGAAGATGACTGTAGCTCTACCTGCTAGAACCTAATCTGTCCATCGCTTAGCAAGTATTCCTTAAAAGCCGCCTTGCTCTTAATGAGTGAGGCGGTTTTTTATTTTATACCTATCTAAAAACCAGTCTGTAGGTACGGATAAAGAATAGGAGTCTATTTACATTCGTTAGTTTCCAGAAAGAACGGCATTAGACAATGCAAGGGGGAAGACAATCAAGAAGACAAAATTAGGTTACAAAATGAACTAAAACTTCATAAGATAATTGGAAGGGAAACTCATTAATGCTCCGTGCACCTTGTATAGGCTGTATATTTTATCTGTATTCTGTGATTTATAAGGAGGAATGTTGACCTGCGTATTACACTGCTTATTCTGGTGCTGCTTTTCACTGCACCGCATTGCTTGTACGAAGATAACTACGAAGTACCCAGGGCGTTTATAGCTCCTATAGAGGAAACCGTAGTTACTAAGCCGGAGCCTCGATATCGCGAAGCTGTCATGGAAATCTCGTACTACACCGCAAATGATGAAGGTATGAATGGTCATGGAATTACCGCGAGTGGTACTAGGGTGAAAGAGGGGCGCACAGTAGCAATGAGTTCCAGGTATGCCTTGGGAACTAAGATATGTATTGATGGCCATTGGTATGTCAATGAAGATCGGGGTGGTTACATTGTAGGCGATAGGGTTGATGTATATGTTGCAGACAAAGATGAGGCATTGAGACTTGGGAGGCAGAGGAAAACAGTGAAGATTGAAGAGGAATGATGAAGAAAATTCAATAACTAGTGAATTTCCCCTTTGCTTTTCCTAGCGGCAGCATATATTTTATGAACCATCCATCTAATGAATATTGCCATTATAATATAGACGGGGAAGCCATAATAATATTTCCACTTAAGCAGCTGGTAAAAATCGCCCCACACCAGCAGCGGTTCCAAAATAAAGCAGAATACGGCGGCCATTATTAGTGTTGCCCGAAGAAAACTCTTCCAGGTATTATAATACTGGTAAATAAGAGAATAGATAACAGGTAAACTGGCTAGATCCACCGCAGATAAAGGCGGAAATATCGCAATGATATCCGAAGGATATTCCCAGAGGGTCAGTTCTTCTCCTATTTCATCCAAAACAAGAGTAATGATGGTAGTTAAACCTGCATGCAGGATAATTTCCGGCAGTCGTGATTTATCCACCAATTTACACCAAACAAAGGTAGCGAGAATAAAGACTCCTATCAAAAAAAACCATCGAAGGTGGAAAAGATCTTCCCTCTGCCACTCGTTAATACGTAAGTTAGTTAGCAGCTTCTGCAGCTCTACAGCAGTGGATACCTCAGTAGCAAAAAACATGTATTGCCTCCTTAGTTAGAATGTTTCTGAGCATTTTCAGCAATAGAAAATATGAGAGCAACTACCCCTTTGGTGATTAACGCCACAGCGATATATAAGAGAAAGTTATAGCCATAGTTCCAGTTGAGTAACAGGTAAAGATCAGCCCAGGCTAGGGCTGGTTCAAGGATAAAAGACAGTAAACCGGCAATGATAACAGCAGCGGAACTAAAACTCTTCCAAGTAGGAAAGTACTGGTATGTTAGCGATAATGCCAGGAGTACAAATAATAAGTTAATCGCTGTTATAACTGGAAATACCGGAAATAAATAAATTGGGTAGACCCATAGAATTAATTCTTCGCCGCATTCGTCGATACTCATCATGAAAATTGTTACTAGAACCGTATATAGCAGGACTTCTGGCATTTTTGTCTTGTTAAGCAGCTTCCACCATAATATAATGGCTAACATAAGCATTCCTAGGAGAAACCACCATTTAATATGAAAAACATCCTGCTGCAGCCATTTATCAACATGAGTGGTAGTAAGCATGTCTTGTATTTCTACTTCAACTGCCGATCCTGTCACCATAAGTAACATAGGTTGCCTCCTTAACCAATACTTAGTTAAATCATGTTTATTATGCCACAAGGGATGATCTTGCATCCCATACAAAGCGAATCTTATACAAAATAAAGACAGGCCGTCGTAAGCCAGCTAGAATTAATAAAAAGGTTACTGAAGTATCATTAACTGCGAAAGTTATGGAACTTACGAAGTTGCATGGATGCCGTCTTACTTTAAAGTGAGACGGCTTTTTTATTTTTTTGTCCCTCAGGGTGTTCTTTTACCTATTTTCATCAATTGATAAGGAGAATGAGCGTTTATTCCAGCTTCCCTGGACAAGCTATCTAATAAAGATCACATAATGATTAAGTAGTATAGGGGCTCAGCAGCAGCCGTAATGGGGATGAATGTTTTATATTCAATAATGGTATTCAAGAACAAGCAATTGATGAAGAGTTGTTAGTACAAATTAAGCCCCTATAAATATTAAAATAATACAATTTAAAGGAATTGACGAAATGATTGATGAAAAAAGGACATGAGGAAACAGATAAAACAAATAGCTAAGCTGGATAGGAGTTGAAATATGATACCTCACTCTAAAATACGACGAACAATGGCAGTTTTCAGTCTGTTTGCAGGATTTCTCACAGAGATTGCCTGGTATAATTTTATGCGTAAAATATACGGACCTAAAATGGAGGTCCGATTGCCTGGACTTTATCGGCATCAAGCTATTCGCTTTCGGGAAACCGCCTTAGTCCTACAGGGATTAATGATAAAAGTGGGACAATTTTTCAGTACCCGTATTGACGTACTTCCTGTGGAATATATTACAGAGTTAGCTCTGCTGCAAGATCAAGTACCACCTGTGAGCAGTGTTCAAATCAAAGAAGTGATTGAGTTAGAACTTAGAGGCAAGGTTGAAGATATCTTTGCCAGCTTTGATGAAAACCATATCGCAGCAGCATCCTTTGGACAAGTGCATCAAGCTGTCTTGCCGTCTGGGGAAGTGGTAGCAGTCAAAATATTAAGACCAGGTATTGAGAGGATTATTGAAATCGATTTGACAGCCTTTCGAACCGTGATCTGGATGTTAAAGGTTTTTACCAAATGGGAGGAATATGCAGATTTTGATGCTATTTATGCTGAATTTAGTGCTACCATCCGTGATGAACTTGACTATCGGCAGGAGCTGGCTAATCTGGAGCAGTTTCGAACGAATTTTCAAGGCGAACCCATGATTTCTGTACCAGTTGTTTATCCGGAATATTCAAGGCAGCGAGTATTGACGCTGGAGTTTGTCTCAGGATACAAGGTGACAGATCGTGCTGGTTTATTAGCAGCAGGACTTGATCCGAATATTGTTGCGGGAAATTTAGTCGATTCCTATCTAAAACAGGCTTTAATACACGGATTTTACCATGCAGATCCTCATCCGGGTAACTTATTTGTGAGGCCAGATGGTGGTATTATTTTTATTGATTTTGGCATGGTAGGCAGGATTACAGATCATAACAAAAAGGCTGTCCGTAAATTGATTGGTGGTGTAATTAACAATAATGCTGAAGAAGTATCTCATGCACTGCAAGAACTGGGATTTATTAAACCTGCAGCGAATCTCTTAAGCTTGCAAAAAGCAATTGCCTTGTTATTGGTGGGTCTGCAAGATCTGCAGTTGGAAGAACTAGGAAAACTAAAAATTGATGGGATTTTAGAAGAATTACGTGAGTTCATTTATTCTCAGCCCTTCCAAATACCTGTACATTATACTTTTTTAGGTAGAGCTGTAGGTACCCTTTCAGGGATTGCCACAGGACTAGACCCAAACATGAATATTTTGGCAGTGATTAAGCCCTATGCCAAACAGGTTCTTGGTCAAGACTTTTCACTCTCACAATTAGTTTGGCAGAAAGCAAAAAAAGTGGTCTTGGCCGGGGTGGAGATTCCGCCTTTATTGGAGCAGACTTTGAGGGATTTTCGTGCTGGGGATGTCCAGGTCAAGATGGAAATGGGACCTGTTTTGAGACAATTACGCTTTCAGGAAACCTTAGCAAATCGGCTTATGTGGACTATTTTACTGACAGGCACAGGGATTGGAGCGGCTGTAGTCTGGAGCAGCGGGCAAGAAAAATTGGCCATTTCATTACTCTATATTATGGGAGTCTTTGCTTTGCTATTGGCAAATAATTTGCGCAAACGGGCTGAAAAAACGCTGCACTGGCGCCAGCATTCTCGTCGGTAATGGGGGTCCGCTATTCCATTGCCAGCACGCTTAGGCTCTCGCCTCTTGAGTTGAATTTTGAAAAGCAATATGGTATAGTGTTTACAAACAAAGTGATTGGAGTGGAAGAGATGTAATTTTTCTTGCTATGATACAGCATAATAAAATTGGGAGCGAAAAATGCTGCTTATTTTGTTGTGCTTAGGCAAGAAAGTTACTAATTCCTTTCACTCAAATATATCCTCGTCATGCCCAATAATTGGGTATGGCTTCGCTGTATTTATGAGCTGCAAGAATTGACTTTCTTGCAGCTTTATAATTTTTATACAGGAGGAATCATTATGTCTTTAATAAGCGTTACCAATTTAACTTTTGGCTATGACGGCAGTTATGATAACATATTTGAAAATGTGAGTTTTCAAATCGATACAGATTGGAAATTAGGCTTCACCGGAAGAAATGGCAGGGGCAAAACTACATTTCTCAATTTACTGCTTGGTAAATATGAATACAGTGGTACTATTTCGACAAAAGTAAACTTTGAATATTTTCCTTTCGTGGTAATGAACCCAAACGACAATACCATTGATGTAATTGACAATATTTATCCAGACTATCTGCTATGGAAGGTTATGCGTGAGCTTTCACTGCTGCAAGTTTCAGAAGATGTTTTATACCGCCCCTTTGACACACTTTCAAATGGAGAGCAAACAAAAGTATTGCTTGCTGCTTTGTTCCTTAAAGAAAATAGTTTCTTGCTGATTGATGAGCCAACAAACCACCTTGATATGAATGCCAGAAATATTGTCAGTAACTATCTCAACTCTAAACGTGGCTTTATTTTGGTATCTCACGACAGGGCATTTCTTGATAACTGTGTTGATCACATTCTTTCCATTAATAAAACAAATATTGAAATTCAAAAAGGAAACTTTTCATCCTGGTGGGAAAATAAAATAATGCAGGATAATTTTGAGCTTGCCGAAAATGAAAAACTCCGAAAAGATATTACACGCTTGTCAACTGCTGCAAAACGTACATCAGGTTGGTCGGATAAAGTGGAAAAGACAAAAATAGGTACAACGAATTCTGGGTCAAGTATAGATCGGGGATATGTCGGTCATAAAGCTGCCAAGATGATGAAACGTTCTAAGTCAATCGAAGCAAGACAACAAGCAGCGATTGATGACAAGTCTAAGCTTCTCAAAAATATTGAAAGCTCGGAGCGGTTAAAGATCTCCCAACTTCATTTTCATGCAGACCGTCTTGTAGAACTTGAAAATGTAGCTATATTCTATGATAAAAAGGCAGCCTGTGAGAACGTAAGTTTCACCATTGAACAAGGTGATAGAGTTGCGCTTTACGGTAAAAACGGCTCAGGAAAATCTAGCCTTATTAAACTGATCTATGGAGAAAACATCAACTATACAGGCACTTTCAGAAAAGCAAGTCAGCTTACAATATCCTATGTTTCCCAGGATACCTCCCATCTTAGGGGCAATTTAACCGACTATGCCATAGAGCATGATATTGATGAAAGCCTTTTTAAGGCCATTTTAAGAAAACTTGATTTTTCAAGAGTTCAATTTGAAAAGGACATGTCTGATTTTAGCGGTGGACAAAAGAAAAAAGTACTGATTGCAAAAAGCCTTTGTGAGAAAGCTCATTTTCATATCTGGGACGAACCACTTAATTTTATAGATGTTATTTCTCGCATGCAAATAGAAGAATTACTGCTTGAATGCTCACCAACGATTCTCTTTGTAGAACATGACGCTGAATTCTGTAACAATATTGCAACAAAGATTGTTGAACTTTCATGAATTCGGGATTTTTTACGCCTGAGGTTCTCAAGGGTTATTGTGAAAGTCACTTTTATCTGCTACTCCTGCAGAGCAACTTAGCTTTGCAGGAGTTTGTATTTTTATAGAGATTTTATGGATTAGGCTTGACTTATGGAAAATGGTGAACTGCTCCTTTAGTTGTAGATTATTATATTTGTCATAAATTTGACATAATTTTCATGTATAATATTTGTGGAAATAAATTGGGGAGGAGATAAGTTGAGCGAGTCTCTGTGGTGTATATAGTTATGCCTGTTACAACTGAGAATAATGCTCTGATAAATAAATGTCTTATTGCCGATTTCTGTTGATGCAGTTCGAATTTCCAGATAATGAGAACGTACGATGGCAGGGAAAAAAGGGAGAATTACCGAAGTAATTATATATTATGTAAAATGAATTTTTCTGTATTATGGGAGGAAACAATGCTTGAATTTGTTACTGAGACAGTAAATAGAATTATAAATGGTGGTTTTAAAACGCATTTGGTAGTTTTTTTCATTAGTTTAGCTTTAGGAATCATTCTGCTTCGAATGGTGTTTGCGAAAGTGCTTAAAATAATTGCAACAAAAGCAAAAATATCTTATCCCCTGCTGCAGCAAACCTTTAGGGGAATACCTACGTTATCGGGCATTCTGATTGGCATCTATGCTGCCATGGAAATCCTGACAATTCCACCTAAGCCGCTGCTATTTCTCCAGAGGTTGTTTCATGCTAATGTCATTCTGTGTCTGACCCTCATGGTCGCGCATCTGGGTTCAGGCTATCTTAAGCACAAGCTCGGCAAAACATCCAAAGACTTTGCTTCCACTTCGATCATAGCCACAGCAATTGACCTGACCGTTTATGCCATTGGAACATTGATCTTGCTTGAATCTTTCGGAGTTTCAATCTCGCCCTTGATCACGGCTTTGGGCGTTGGTGGCTTGGCTACAGCTTTGGCACTGCAGGATACTTTGGCGAATCTATTTTCCGGCATCAACATCCTGGTATCCAAACAAATTAAGATGGGTGATTTCGTTAAGCTCTCCACCGGCGAAGAAGGTCATGTAGTGGATATGAACTGGCGCAATACCACTATAAAGACTCTCACTGAGAATATGGCCGTCGTACCCAACAAAACAATTGCGTCCTCTATAATCACCAACTATGCTCAGCCATTTTCTGAATGCTCTATCTCCATTCCCATCGCAGTCAGTTATGGAAGTGATCTGAATCATGTGGAAAAAGTTACTGTTGCGGTTGCAAAAAAAATTCTCCTAGAAACCGAAGGAGGCGTCAAAAAATTTGAACCCTTTATCCGGTACGGTAGTATTGCCGGGGCCAGTATTAATTTTAATGTTATCCTGAGGGTAAAGACCGTAACGGATCAGCAGCTTGTCTGCCATGAATTCATCAAGAGTATTTACGAGCGTTACCAGCAGGAAGGGATAACAATGCCGGTTCCAAAATAAACAGTCAGTTTTACATAGTTTATTTTTTCTAAATAAGGCTTCGTCAGAGAATCAGTAGGCCCTTTCGATTGTTTTGTCTTAGACTATTTGGGAAGCAGAGACGGTTATCTGGAGTTTTTAATTCACTTTGGAGTAGGGGTGACGATTGATTACGACACGTAATGGGAAAAAAGAAATAGATAATATTTAAGTTGCTGTTTAGTAATATTCCATTGTCTTGTTAGGTGACTACTTTACACTTTGGAAAGAGCTAAACAGAGAATCAATATATAAGACAAGCTCCTGCAGAACGGCCTGATCTGGCAGGAGTTTTGTATTTTAATGATAAATAGTAATAGGGGCTTTGTTTTTCAAAGAAGAGCTTCTAATATGTATGTCATATGAGACAAGAGGATATAATTGGAATAATCATCCCCGATAATTTCCGCAAGAGGAGGGACCTATAGGATGGAATTTATTAATAATGCTGATTTAACGATGCTAACAAATCTACTAATCGAAACTTATAAAAAGAGCCGAAATAAGCGGTTTTTATTAGCTATTACAGGAGTTCCTGGCGCAGGGAAAAGCACATTAGCAAATTTATTAATGAAAAATACGAATGAAGTTTTAAAAGAAGAGAGCGTACTTGTGGTTCCAATGGACGGGTATCATTATCATAATGATATATTAATCCAAAAAGGTCTATTACCACTAAAAGGAATCCCTCAAACCTTTGATTCTCAGAGATTCGTAATGTTGATAAAGGAAATAGCATCCGGTAAAATGGAGAAGATTTATTGCCCTTCTTATGATAGGAGTCTTCATAATCCAGTGGAACGTTCAATAGTAATTGAGAATAAACATAAAATTATAATTGTTGAAGGCAATTACTTATTATTAGATACTTATCCTTGGAATGAACTTGCGGATTTATTTGATGAAAGCTGGTTTATTGAGACGCCCGTCGCTACGACAGAAGAACGTCTTATAAGTCGTCATGTACTCACAGGCCGCTCCGTTGAAGAAGCAAAAAGCAAAATTAAATCAACAGATGCGCCAAATGCGGAATTGATTAATCAAACTCGCCACAGAGCTACTAAAGTAATTACGGTAGCAACCATTGAGGGTATGAGCTCATGACTAGAAAAGATCTGACTCATAAGAGCCGTCTCCTTGATTCAGATGAAAAGATCTACAAAGCACAAGAAGCTTTGTAAATCTTTTTATATTATGAGAGTTTTGCAGAAATAGTCCAACATAAACTTACAAAAGACGGATAACTTGATTATATAATCCATTCTAACCACATCTGGCCTCTTTCACTTAATGGAATCTGGCACTTTTTTTATAGCAGTCTGTGTGGTGTAATAGAAGCATCACGTGCACGGATGAATAGTAGTGATGGAGGCTTTGATAAATGAATAACACGGAATTACCAAAAAAAATAGGAATCTTATTATATCATGGTGTGGAACCATTGGATTTCGTAGGACCATATGAGGTATTTTCTACTGTGAATTATGGTGAATCGCATGCTAGATATGATGTGTTTACAGTTAGTGAAAAGAAAGGTGATGTGAAATCTTCTTCAGGCTTAATTGTCAAAGCAGATTATGATTTCACAGATTGCCCTCAGGCCGATATTATAGTCATCCCCGGCGGCAATACCACACCGGAACTTTTGGGAAACTCTACGATAATTAGCTGGATACAGACACAGAATAAAAACGCAGAGATAACTTTTTCCGTATGTAGTGGTGCCTTACTCGCTGCGAAGGCTGGGTTACTGGCAGGAATGCCTGCGACTACTCATCATATGTGTTTTGACGAATTGCTTGAAATAGATCCTACCATTATTCTAAATAAGACGGAACGGTTTATTGACAACGGTAGTATAATTACAGCTGCTGGAGTATCGGCTGGGATTGATGCTGCGCTATACATTGTCTATAAGAAATCAGGAAAAGATGCTTTTTTTAAGGCCAGTGAAATCATGGAATATGGAGATGGCTGGAAAAGCGTACAAAGAAGATTGGCTGGGCTGCCTGTTGCTCGTAAGATTAATAACAAATGTATTAAATGCGGTAAATGCGCTAAAGTTTGCCCTTACAATGCGGTTTTGGAAGACGAAACTCAATATAAGATTGATTCTGAAACCTGTGTAGGCATAGGTCCCTGTGCCAGTCTATGCCCGGTAGGAGCAATTGAATCAGCGTTCTAATAGACGAAAGGTATAGGCAGGAATAGGTGTCTATACCTTTTTTGTAAATAATAGAATAGCTTGAAGTTTGTATCGCATTCTGGCTTTTGGATAAAGTCATATAATAAAGGGGGGTTCCATGATAACAGCATTTGATAAGAGATTGCTAAACATGATTCAGATGGATTTGCCTTTAGTCAAGCGTCCTTTTGCCATATTAGCAGAAAAGCTGGATACAGAAGAGGCGATTGTAATCGAAAGGCTCAGGGTTTTAAAAGAGCAAGGTTTTATTCGTCGTATGGGGCCTTTCTTTGATTCGGCTAAGTTAGGCTATGTTGGTACATTGGTTGCATTGGAAGTAACGGAAAAACAGGTTTCTCAAGTAGCTAAAAAGATTAATTCTTATTACGGTGTAACTCATAATTACGAGCGTGAAGGAGAATTAAATCTATGGTTCACGTTGTTAAGTCCCAATCTGGCTGCTCAGGATGAGATTCTAGATATCATCCGAAAACTTGATGGTATAGTGCGGTTCATCAATTTGCCGTCTGCTCGAAAATTTAAAGTTAATGTGCAATTTTCATTAACTTAATAAGTTGGTTGAGCGTGCTCTGTATATAGAGCTCTTATTAAGTAAGAGGCTGTTTAAACAAGATGATAGGAGGTAACCTATGCTGGATGATTTAGACCGGAAAATTATTGCTATTATGCAGGATGAGTTTCCATTGGTAGCTGAACCTTACCGTGAATTCGCCAATAAACTTGGGATTAGTGAGGACGAACTTCTGGATAAGTTGCAGCAATATCGGCAACTTGGGAAAATACGTAAAATGGGGGCTGTTCTTAGACATCGAAAAGTTGGTTATGCCGCTAATGCTTTATGTGCTTGGATTGTACCAGAAGGACGTATTCAAGAGGTTGGTCAACTATTGTCCAAGAATGTTTTTGTAAGTCATTGCTATTCAAGAAGCTCACATCCTGACTGGCCTTATAATTTTTATACGATGTTACATGCCCATACTCGTAAACAATGTAGGGGGATTGCTCAGACTTTGGCTGAGAAGTCAGGATTAGAAGAATATACGATGTTATTTAGTACCCGGGAATGGAAAAAAATTAGTATGCAGTATTTTAGAGAAAATAATAAATAATACAAAAGCAGCTACAACTAACAATCGTAAATGTGTAGCTGCTTTTGTATTATAGAAGGTAATTACTATACACAATCAAGCCATACCTTCCGCAAAAGCCGAACAGCCGGGGGTATATCCTCAAGTGCTATTCCACCGAAACCTAAAAGAATATTGGGATATGGGCTGGGTTCCGAATCAATCCATATTCTGTTCATTATAGGAATGTACACGCCTGCTTTAGCGGCCCATGCAATTAAATCTTCTGCGGAAACAGGGCTTTTTAGCTGCAGCAGAAGATGAAGACCTGCATTCATGCCAGTAATGGAGATTGTGTCACCGAAATTCTCTTGCAGTTCATAAATAAGGGTCTCATGTTTCTTCTTAAGGTGCCGTAGCATTTTTCGTATATGGCTTTCAAAGTGACCTTCCTGAAGAAAAAGTTCCAGCGGTTTTTGAATCAGAAATGGTACTGAACATGCACGGTTTTCCGCTGTTTTATGTATTATCTGTGCTAGTTCTTTAGGAAGCACCATATAGGCTACCCGTAGGGATGGTAATAGTATTTTGGAAAAACTGCCAATATGGATTACCTTATCAGGAGCTAACCCTTGGAGGGATGATATGGGTTTTACGTTATATCGCAGATGACTGCTGTAATCATCTTCAATAATGAAAGCGTTGTGTTCATAGGCCCATTCCACAAGTCGGAGACGTCTGGTTATAGACATAATACGACCGGTTGGGAACTGATGGGAAGGAGTTACATATACGGCTTTTGCCGCTGATGTATGCAATTCTTTTACGTTTAGACCGTGATGGTTTATCGTAATAGGCTGTATGCAGAATCCATGGTTTTTAAATGTGAAATGGGCTCCTGCATAACCTGGCTCTTCTATGGCAATGGTTGAGGTGACTGATTTAAGAAGTTCACAGGCAAGACTAAGACAATGCTCAGTTCCTGAAGTAATCAGAACCTGATCAACGGTACACTTGATGTCACGATAATCGCGCAAATATTTTAAGATTTCTTTTCGAAGCCCAAGTTCTCCCATAAAAGAGTGATAGTCTAATAATTGTTCTTGATAGTTTCGAAGACATTCATTCGTTAAACGCTGCCATTGAGAAAAGGGGAAGGTATGAGGACTAAGTTTTCCATACTTAAAATTATATTTTATATGATCAGGTATTTCGGAAGGCGATTCTAATTGTGTTGACTCCATAAAAGCAGGAATAATCGTATTATGAAGAGTCTCAACATAATAACCGCTTCGTGGTTTGCCAAGAATATAGCCTTCTGATAAAAGCTGTTGATAGGCCATATCTACAGTATTTCTGCTGATGCGAAGCTCTTGAGAGAGTCTTCGGCTAGACAGAAGTTTGGTTTGTGAACTAAGCTCTCCATTCAAAATTTTGGCGCGTAACTGTTGATAAAGCTGGCGATAAAGCGGGGTTTTATTTTTAGCATTGAGCAAAAACATAGAAATCCTCCTATTAGAATTCAATGTATTGTAATCCGTAGGTTTTAAACAGTAATCGATTCTTCAGCAATAATATTCGAGCGATGCGAATGGAAATTTTATATCCAGAAATTAACGTAGTGTAGGTATTGAGGGTATGCAGCAGAATTTGATGTTTCAGCATTAGACATGGTTGCTGATTCTCCTAAAGTATGCTGTTGACTATATTGTATCATTATTGTCTTTATTATCATCAGCGTACTCCATTATTTTATCAAAATCTCAATAAGAAGTCCCGGGCGAAACAGCCGCCTCCGTTCCGCTGCCAAACGTGACCGTCTCCTTGATTTCTCACTGGTAACTGCAAAGCAACTCCTGCCAAATTTTGTTGTTAATCTGGCAGGAGTTTTGCATGCTTGTGGGAAAATCAAATAATAATATTGAACTGCCACCTGACTCATTTAATCGAATAGCTACAGGAATGCTACTGGAAAGGGGCATATCACTCCGGCAGCCGATCATCTCTATATTTCGCAATGCTTTGAAAGTAGAAACGATTTAAATAATTCCCATTCCTGGCCGAAAATGCTAGGTTAGGGGATTTTTCAACTGGCTTTAAATTTCGGTTTTTTTCTTAGCAATATCTTTTACAGCGGTCTCAAGCTGATTAATAATCTCTTCTGTACTAGGTTCTGGTTCAAAATAACCATAGTACTCAGCTTTCTTTATTGGGATTTCCCCGACAACTCTATTTTTATCAGGTATGCCGGGAGTTGCTTTTAAATCTCTGTTTTCGGCCATTATAACATCTCCTTTATACTATAGGATGCCAAAAGTAAATAAAAAAATTGCATGCCACTGGCTATAAATTGACAATAATTAATACTATGTTGGTGATGGAGATTAGTGAGTTCTTAACTGTTTGTCTTTATGCCTGTGTATCTGGCAAAATATGAAGAAGCGATGGATTTATTGTATTCTTATATTTTTCCTAAGAATACAATTTCGGAAGCAGAGTGATCCATTGCTCAAGATATCTGAATACAAAGGAGTTGCATTCCAAACAATGAGGATTACAAATGAACATGCGGTCCCATCGGTGTCAGGTAGCGCCGAAGGATCACTTGAGGCAGAAATGGCCCGGCTGGCACGACTGATCTGCGATCATGCTCCCCATGACGGTACCTTTAGCCAGTTCATCCCCGGTTTGTATGTCGGTCGCTATTCTCGAATCGACACGGTCGTGAAAACCTTCTATTTGCCCTCGTTGTTACTCGTTGTACAAGGGGCAAAAGCCGTTACGGTAGGCCAGGAGGTCTATCAGTTCGGCAGATCGCATATGCTTATGCTTCCCGTTGCACTGCCCGTTGCTCTCCAGACCAAACTTGCCAGCCCTTCCGAGCCGTTTCTCTGTGTCAAGCTGGACATCGACCCGCAAAGGATCGCCGAGCTGGTTCTGAAAGTGTATCCCCAGGGCTTGCCCCCAGTTAGTCAGCGGAGCTCGGGTTACATCACTAATGCCGGCCTGAATATTGTCAATGCGGTGAGGAGACTGGTGGAGTGTCTGCCCAATCCTGACGACGCTGAATTGCTGGCCCCTCTCATAGTAGATGAGATTTTAATCCGGCTCTTGCGCAGCCCCATTGGCGTTCATGTTGCTGAAATGGGTTTTGCAGATTCGGGTGTGCAGCGAGTTGCAAAAGCGATTGCTTGGCTCCGGGACAACTTCTCCCAACAAATGAAAGTTGTGGACTTAGCAGAGTTGGTACATATGAGTGTTTCCTCTTTTCACGAGCATTTTAAGTCAGTCACTTCCATGAGCCCGCTGCAATACCAAAAAGCGCTGCGCCTTCAGGAAGCGAGGCGTCTGATGTTATCCCGACCAATGAACGCGGACGCGACCACTGCATGCCGGCTGGTGGGATATGTGAGCGATTCACAATTTAGCCGGGATTATAGTCGTTTTTTTGGAAACCCGCCAAGGAAAGACATGGCTAGATTGCGTCAACAAGGATAAATCCTGGACTGATCAAATTACATGGGAATGCACCAAGGGCTTCGCGGACGTCAAACCTGCAGACTCTTCCATGGACGATCAGAGGTCAGGGGTGCGTTCTGGAGAATCAGGCAAGAAGTGACGTGGAACAGGCAAACATATGGATGAGATACAGGCTATAATGATTTTAGAGTTTAGCGTTAACCAGCGGTGCTGATCGTTTAAGCACAAGCCCCGGGTGGTTCATGTAGCTATACGACTTAACAGCTTAAGGAGGAATTCATTATGCGTATTTTTGTCACTGGTGCGACAGGGTTTGTTGGCTCTGCCATCGTTCGCGACCTGATCGGTGCAGGGTATGAGGTAGTCGGTCTCGCTCGCTCGGATGCAGCCGCTGCGTCGCTTACCGCAGCCGGAGCTGAAGTGCATCGCGGTTCCCTTGAGGATCTGGACAGCTTGCGGCGGGGAGCCGCCGCCACGGATGGCGTGATTCACACCGGTTTTATCCATGACTTCTCCAAATTCAAGGCCGTCTGCGAGATAGATAGGCACGCCATTGAGGCTCTCGGCTCCGCGCTTGCTGGCTCTAACCGCCCATTGATCGTTACCTCCGGAACTGCGCTCGTTACGCCAGGTCGCCTTGCGACTGAAGACAATGTGCCCGCTGCCGACTCCAGCGCGTTCCCCCGTATCGCTTCAGAAGAAGCAGCACTTGCAGTCGCGGCGCAGGGAGTGCGTGTATCAGTGGTACGTCTTTCACCATCAGTCCACGGTGACGGCGATCACGGCTTCGCTGCAGGCTTCGTTTCAACTCTCATTAGCATTGCACGTGAAAAGGGCGTTTCGGCATATGTGGGCGACGGGCTCAATCGCTGGACCGCTGTGCACCGACTCGATGCTGCTCAGCTTTTTAGGCTTGCTCTTGAGAAAGCTGCCGCGGGAACTCGATTTCATGGGGTTGATGAAGAGGGAATTGCGTTCCGGGATATTGCCGAAGTCATTGGAAGACAACTGAACATGCCGGTTGTAGCCAAATCACCAGAGGAGGCAGCGAATCATTTTGGCTGGCTTGCCGCCTTCGCCGGGCTCGACTGCCCGGCTTCAAGTAAGCTAACTCAGGAACAACTCGGCTGGCGTCCTGTGCAGCCCTCCCTTCTCGCTGACCTCGAACGAGGGAGCTATATCCAAACCTGAAAAGCGAATTAGACTGCAATATACCAAGAGTCAATACCAATACACGTATCACTATTAGAGAGAATGTTATCAAAATCAAACACCTGCTTTCATGGTTATTATTACCATAAAAGCAGGTGTTTTGTTTATGAACCCTGTAAATGTTCTTCCATTATTTCCGTACATATAAAACGAACATTTATACGATGGGAGTTGACCCAAAATAATTACTATGTTATCTTATATAGTATCAAAAATGGAATTATGTGATTTCCAAATCATACATTATCATGTTCATCTCGAACTGACATTTTTAAATTTATGTTATTGGTATTTTTAATCCTGTCAAAATGGATGTATTATAAACAATAAAGCTTGTAACGTTAATAGTTTAGAAGCTAAGAAAGGTAGGAAAGCCGATATGGAACAACAGTCCTTAAATCGCACAAAGCAACTGGTTTATGCAGCATTGGGCATTGCCCTCGTTTTTACTTGTACAGCATTTGTAAATGTTCGTCTTCCTATTGCCGCCAATGGTGGCTTAATTCACTTGGGGAATGTGCCTCTCTTTATTATCGCCATTCTTTACGGACGCCGGTTTGGCGCTTTGGCGGGAGGGATCGGCATGGCTCTGTTTGATGTGGTGGGCGGCTGGCTTTTATGGGCTCCCTTTACGTTAATCATTGTTGGCCTCATGGGGTATACGGTCGGTGCCATCTGCGAAAAAAAACGAACCCTGACGGTTTATATCCTGGCCTTGGTGGCGGCTTGTCTCATTAAGGTGGTTGGTTATTATGGGGCTGAAGGGATTATATACGGTAATTGGCTGTCACCGATGGCGTCAATTCCTGGAAATCTTGTCCAGATTGGGGTGGCAGCAGTTGTTGTACTGCCTATCGTGGCAAAGCTGAGAAAACATGTGGCTGTTTATTCCTGGGCAGGAAGCCGTAAATAACCTTCTGGCATGTTATCATATAGAACGTGCTGGGATAACCTGTGGGAGAAAAATCTCTTACAGGTTATTTTATTGCCCAAACCGTGTCTTATGATAAAACTCTAGGGAAATGGGAGTAAATTTGCAGAGTCGCGGATCGACTCTAATATAAAATTTAGAAATATATGTGGGTTCATGAATTACAAGGTTTCTTTTCTTTATGTGGACTGGTGAGGTTTGCTCAGTTCCAAAAACGAAGCAAGGAATTTATCGCTGATATAGCGAATGTAAACAGTTAAGTGGAATATTTGTCCTCATAGTTTTAATCATATTTTAAATGATAGAATAAAAAAAGTGCAACGATACTAAAGGCAGCTTCTAAATATTATGACTGGCTAAATACAGGAGGCGTGGTAAATGGCAGAGCAATATTACCTTAGTTTTGATGCAGGAACCCAAAGTGTAAAAGTAGCGGTATACAATGAAAAAATGGAATGTGTAACGAAAGTATCCAATCAAACGACATTGACCTATCCTCATCCCGGCTGGGTTGAGATGGATGCAGATGAATATTTTGCACTGGCTAAACTGGGTATGAAACAGTGCATGATGCAGTTAAAAGAACAGGGGATTGATCCTGGGTTGATTAAGGCTATCATGGGTGATGGAATTATTTGCGGGATTGTCGGCATTGATGAGAAAGGCAGAGCAATCACACCCTATATAAATTATTTAGATTCACGAACACAGAGTGATGCAGCAGTACTCAAAGAACTTGATCTGGAGATCTGGAGTAAAGAGACAGGGAATGCTGAGCCACTCTGCATGTTTCCGGCATTACATGCCCGCTGGCTGCTGGCTAATAATAAAGCATTTCAGGCCAGAGGCAAGAAATTTGTCCACAATACACCATATATCCTGCTCAATCTCGCTGGTTTGAAGAGCAGTGATGCCTTTATTGACTGGGGGGCAATGTCGGGGTGGGGTTTAGGTTACAAGGTATATGAAAAAGAATGGTCCGATGAGCAGCTGACTATATTGGGAATCGATAAAAGCTATATGCCGAAGATCGTAAAACCGTGGGATATCATTGGAACTTTATCACCTGAAGCAGCAGCGGAAACTGGCTGCCCAGCTGGGATCCCTATCTGTGCCGGAGCCGGTGATACGATGCAGTCCATGCTGGGCAGCGGGGTCTTTGAAGCTAATAAAGCCGTAGATGTTGCCGGTACCTGTGCGATGTTCTGTGTCTCGACCACAGGGATCATTCCAGAGCTAAGCCGTAAAGGCAGCGGTCTGATTTTTAACAGCGGCACATTGGAAAATACATATTTTTATTGGGGTTTTGTCCGGACCGGCGGGTTGGCACTGCGCTGGTTCAAAGACAGTATCTGCCAGCGAGCTGAGGATGACAGTTACTACAAATCATTGAGCCAAGGCGCTGCCAAAATCGCCCCGGGCTGCAACGATGTGATCTTTTTACCGTATTTGACTGGCGGCTATGACGAATATTCCAATGTAAAAGGCTGTTTCCTAAACATGACCCTAGACACAGATCAATTTGTCTTATGGCGGGCCGTACTTGAGGCCATTGCTTATGATTACCGGGAAATCACCGACACCTACCGCCAGGCGGGCATCGAAATCAATAGAATCACCATTACCGAAGGCGGCAGTCGCGATGCACTTTGGAATCAGATTAAAGCCGATGTCATAGATAGTGAGGCAATTACCTTGGAAATTTCCGGTGGGGCAGTACTGACAAATTCCATCATCGCGGCCTATGCAACGGGGGCAGATGAAGACTTGAAAGAGCTGCTCACCAGTAATTTGAAAATAACCCATACATACAGTCCTGACAGCAGAAATTCCGAGATTTACAAGCAGCAGTCCCAGAAGCAAAAAGAGTTATTAAAAAAATTAGGTCACTAAGTGATTCGTAAACACTGAAAGAAACAAGCCTTGCAGGTAACCTGTAAGGCTTGTTTCTTTCAGTGAAGGCAATAAAACGCAGTTTAGAAAGGCGTACAGTCTATTCTTCATAAAGTGATTTGTTTTCCCCTATGTGATTTTGCTCACAGTCAATCACTATAGTTTCCGTTACAATAACACTAGAAGATGTAAATAGCGCTTCACAATATAAGGGGGATAAAATATATGTCGATGTTTTGTTATCAATGTCAGGAAACAGCCAAAGGTACTGGCTGCACCATGCGCGGTGTCTGCGGAAAAACGGCTGATGTATCTAATCTCCAAGACCTGCTCATGTACACACTAAAAGGAATTTCGGTCTATGCACTTGAGGCTCGTCAGGCTAAGATTGCCACACCAGAGGCTGATAAATTTATAATGGAAGGTTTGTTTGCTACCATTACCAATGCTAACTTTGATAAGGAGCACTTTGTTGTGCTGATAAAACAAGCGCTGATCGTGAGAGATAACGTGAAAGCTGCTTTAATAAAAGCTGGTGTTAAGGTAGAAGCTGCAAATGACAGTACGAAATCCATCTGGCAGAAATTGACTGGCTGGTTCACAGCTGATGAGGCAGCGAAAGCTTCTCATGACAGTACTCTGTGGTTTGCTGACAATGCGCCGGAATTTGATAAAAAGGCTGCCTCAGTCGGAATTTTGGCAACGGAAAACGAAGATGTTCGTTCCTTACGCGAGCTGCTTACCTATGGCGTAAAAGGAATGGCTGCTTATGCAGAGCACGCCTATACATTAGGTTATATGGAAGATGCCATTTTTGCCTTTATGGAAAAAGCGCTGGCTGCCACTATTAACGACAAGCTGAGTGCTGATGAATTGGTCGCCTTGGTACTGGAATGCGGCAAATATGGTGTTGATGTTATGGCCTTATTGGATAAAGCCAATACCAGCACCTATGGCAACCCGGAGATTACTAAGGTTAATATTGGTGTGAGAAACAACCCGGGTATCCTTATCAGCGGCCATGATTTAAAAGACCTGGAAGAATTATTGGAACAAACCCAAGGGACGGGGGTTGATGTATACACTCACGGCGAGATGCTGCCAGCCCATTACTATCCAGCCTTTAAGAAATACGACAATTTTGCTGGTAACTACGGCAATGCCTGGTGGTTGCAGGATAAAGAATTTGAAACCTTTAACGGTCCTATCCTGATGACTACTAACTGTTTGGTACCGCCGAAAGACAGTTATAAAGACCGGGTGTATGTGACGGGTGTAGTCGGTTTTGAAGGTCTGAAAGAAATCGGTGAGCGGAAAAATGGCAAACCGAAGGACTTTACAGCTCTTATTACTCACGCTAAAAAATGTTCACCGCCCAAGGAACTGGAACAAGGGGAAATAATCGGCGGTTTTGCTCACAACCAGGTACTAGCTCTGGCTGACAAGGTTGTGGATGCAGTGAAAAGCGGTGCCATCAAACGTTTCTTTGTTATGGCTGGCTGCGATGGCCGCATGAAGAGCAGAGATTACTATGCCGAATTTGCTAAAGCATTGCCTCAAGACACTGTCATACTGACAGCGGGATGCGCCAAATATCGCTACAATAAGCTTCCGCTGGGTGACATCGGCGGTATTCCCCGCGTACTGGATGCCGGTCAGTGCAACGACTCCTACTCACTAGCAGTTATCGCCCTAAAACTTAAAGAGGTTTTTGGCCTGGATGATGTTAATAAATTACCAATATCGTACAATATTGCCTGGTATGAGCAAAAGGCTGTTATCGTACTCCTGGCGCTGTTATACCTTGGTGTGAAAAATATTCATCTTGGACCGACGCTGCCGGGATTCCTTTCACCGAATGTAGCAAAGGTGCTTGTAGAGCAATTTGGCATCGGCGGCATCAGTAATCCCGAAGATGATATCAAAATGTTCATGGCCTAAATAACTGCATATTTATGTAGTGGTCTGCTGAAATTGAAGATATTTAAATGACGATAAAAGTATTCGCCTGGGCTTGAAGTCTAGGCGAATACTTTTATGCCAATCGAAAGTAAACTTAAAAAGGCTGAAGATGTCATATAGCAATTTCAGCAGGTTTTCTTGTACATATTTTAAAACAAATGATTTTATTTAACGCATACAAAAAGTCAAACATTTATATATTTAAAAGCAGGAGTATTCCGAGATATGTAGAATGAACAATAGTAATATGGAATAATGACCATTCTATTTTGGAATAATAAGGAGGCAGTATATAAGAAAAAAGTTAGTCATAACGGAAATTAATAGTCTGCATGATCAGTATTAACTTAGAAGCAGAAGATATAGCATTTTAAGTATTATAGAATTTCTGTATGTTAATTGCTTTAATTAAGCAGTGTACCTGTCTAATAATCGAAAATCAATAATAAATGGAGGAAATATATCATGGATCATTTAACTAACATTGTGAACATTTTAACATCAACATATTGCAGCTGGCAGGAAAAAAGAGAACAGGATGAAGTAATGGAGTACTCAAATAGGTATTTATATTTGCCACATTGTGAAAAATTTATTATGAACAGCGTGCGTAATTTAAAAGATGGCAATACAGAAGAACTAAAGAAAATCTGTCAGGAATTCGTTAAGCATGGGGAACTGGAGTTAGCAGGTAAAGTCGATACGCTTGTTAATGGAGAAGTTAGCATACCGGAAGAATTATATGCAGCAGTAGAATCTTATTTAAATAGCAGTCTCTTCCATCAGAAGATAGAAACTCACTTGGTAAATTCGATTCAGTAGAATAATAGGTATAATGAATTAAAAATTGAGTTGTATCTTATAAAATACTATTTGTTGATTTTACAGATAGTATTTTATTTTTTTTTAGATATTTAAAATAGTTAACTTTCATTTATTCTCCTGTGTCATGTATTGTCATGACTATTCTTCTTTATATAGATAATTAATGCTCCCACGATTACAATAAGCGGCTTACCAGCAGTTGTCACCAAGCTGATTAATGACGGACAGAGAATTCTGGTTAATGGAACAGAAGGCTATGTAGGAATCCTATAAACTGCCCACAAGCAATATCATCAATTGTCTTTAAAAAAACATGGTTGACATAATAAATATAAAATGATATTATTAAGTTCCGGTCTTAAATAGATCTGCTGGAATTGATAATAATTGACTCCGTAGCCCAGCTGG
Organism: uncultured Pelosinus sp.; assembly: GCA_963526485.1. Classification (GTDB taxonomy): domain Bacteria; phylum Bacillota; class Negativicutes; order DSM-13327; family DSM-13327; genus Pelosinus. The sequence continues at coordinate 318,637 of CAURNS010000003.1, read as the reverse complement.
ATAGAGCGTTTGACTACGAATCAAAAGGTCGCAGGTTCGAATCCTGCCGGGGTCACCAATTGTAATTCTCATGCGGGTGTAGCTCAATGGTAGAGCACTAGCCTTCCAAGCTAGCTACGAGGGTTCGATTCCCTTCACCCGCTCCAACATGGAGCGGTACTCAAGCGGCTGAAGAGGACGGTTTGCTAAATCGTTAGAGGTCGTGAGGCCTGCGTGGGTTCAAATCCCACCCGCTCCGCCATTTATTCGCTGGAATAGCTCAACTGGTAGAGCACCTCACTTGTAATGAGGATGTTGCGGGTTCAAGTCCTGTTTCCAGCTCCATTGGGGAATTAGCTCAGCTGGGAGAGCACCTGCCTTGCACGCAGGGGGTCAACGGTTCGATCCCGTTATTCTCCACCAAACATTCCTGAATAGCTCAGTTGGTAGAGCAATCGGCTGTTAACCGATCGGTCGTAGGTTCGAGTCCTACTTCAGGAGCCATTTATCATGCGGGAATAGCTCAGCGGTAGAGCATCGCCTTGCCAAGGCGAGGGTCGGGAGTTCGAATCTCCTTTCCCGCTCCATTTAGGGATGTAGCTCAATTGGTAGAGTACCGGTCTCCAAAACCGTCGGTTGAAAGTTCGAGTCTTTCTATCCCTGCCACAAGGATTTTTACCCCACAGAGAATTGTTTTCTCTGTGGGTTTTTTGCATATTCTATTATTGAGGCTTTAGAGAGACAGGTTCACCTGACAGACAGAATGATAAATTTTAACACTGGGGATACTGTTTTTTAAGCTAAAAGAGTTTATGGGGTTCAGTAATCATTTTTAATGAAAAGAAATAGATGTAAAATGAACAAATTCTTGGTTGACTGATCTAAAACCTATGGACTTAGATGACATTAAATCAGGATTGAATATACAGGCATAGAAAGCAATCTGACAGATACAAGAAAAGTATTAGGCTGTTATATGAAAGGAATTTTTATTTGACAATTTTTTCAAAGAAAATTATAATCATGGTAAAGAATATACAAATTAGAAATACCTGCAGGTAAGTATGGCAGTCTTTTTTATCTGATATTATAGGTATACCAGTATTCCGCATTATTGAGATTGTTTTTGAGAAGATAAGCAGCGTACACTGCTGCAAAAAATGGATATACATAGGAGAAATGAGATGAAAAATTTTTTTGTAGAAACGCCGTTAAAAAAATTTGCTGAAGATTCGTCTGATGCTCTATATATGCAAATTGTAAGTCGCATTCAGCAGCTTATGCGGGAAGGTCATTTGAAAGAAGGAGATAAATTACCTTCTGAAAGGGAATTGGCTGAAATGTTTAATGTCAGTCGCGTGCCAGTAAGAGAAGCGTTAAAAGTGTTAGAGTTTTTAGGTGCTATTCAGCACATACGTGGAGAAGGCGTGTTTGTAAAAAAAATTGAAATGAAACGTATTTTGCATACCATTGATTTTTTTATGACTGATCCGGCTGATCAGTTAATAAATTTGTTTGAAGCGCGTGAAGCTTTTGAAATTCAGGCTGTCCGATTGGCTGCAGAGCGAAGGACTGAGGCTGATATTGAAGCGATACAGCAGGTCTTGCTGGAAATGGAGTTTCTAATTTCAGTGGGGAAACCAGTCCATGATGTATCAACGAAATTTCATACGGCGGTCATTTTAGCTGCTCACAATGAAATTATTAGTCAGATCAATGAATTTTTATCCGATCTGCTAACTTATTCGCGGCAAAAGTCTTTAAGCGATGCTACAAGGCATACAGTATCTCTACAGTATCATCAACTCATCTTACATCATATTGTTGAAAAAAATGCACAAGCGGCAGTTTGTGTTATGCAAGAACATTTGAATAATGCTAAGAATGTCATTGAAAGAATGATTTACTCGGAGTAAAAGGAGCAAAAAAAATGAGCTGCAGCTAGGTGAATTTATGGGATAGTATTTACTGGTATACCAGAATACCAATAAAATTATTTGGTGAATTTCCAAACACCAATCAAAATAGATGAATAAGCGGTTTTAATATCTTGAAAGGAGAAGATTCAAGATCAACAGTTAGATTCCAATAAATGGAGGAATGTACATGGGCATTATTATTACGATTTTAGTGGTGGCTTGGGTAATCTATATGATTATAAAAAAACATTATCCACAAGCTGTTCTTCTGATTGCAGGGATTATTCTGCTTCTAGCAACCTACCTTATCGGTAACAATTCTATCCTTTCTGTTAAAGAATCCTCTGGTTCAGCTTTGCTGGATATCTTCCATACGATTAAGGTATTGCTTAGTTCTCGCGTTGCCGGTCTCGGGCTTACTATCATGTCAATAGCAGGTTTTGCTAAATATATGGAATATATCGGAGCAAGTAAATCTTTATTTGCTGTAGTTGCTTCTCCTCTCAGATATATTAAATCTCCTTATATTCTTCTTGTTCTTAGTTTTTATGTGAGCCAGTTTTTGGTGTTATTTATTCCAAGTCATGCTGGACTGGCTTTGTTACTCATGGTAACGCTGTATCCGATTCTCATCAGAACAGGCGTTAGTAAATTGTCTGCGCTTGGCGTAATTGGTTGTGCACAGTACATGGATGTTGGTCCTGGTTCGGGCAATGCGATTCTTGCTGCTTCTATTTGTAAGGTCGATCCGGCAGTTTATTTTATTGAGTATCAATTACCAATATTCGTCACAACAACTTTGATTCTTGGCGTTGTACATTACTATGCACAAAAATGGTGGGATAAAAAAGAAGGCTTTGTTGGTTATGACAATTCTACTGAATTTGTTAAAGAAGACGAAAGCCGTCCTCCTTTGATCTATGCGATTCTTCCAATTATTCCGATGATATTTATTCTGGGTTTTAGCCCAATCTTTAAATGTAAGATTCAAATGGATGTTGTTACTGCAATGTTTTTGAGCACTTTTATCAGCATGATTTTTGAGTATGCAAGAACTAGGGATTTTCGAACTACGTTACAGAGCTTAAAACATTTATATGAAGGAATGGGCAACAGTTTTGCAACTGTAGTCAGTTTAATAGTTGCAGGTGAAGTATTTGCTTGTGGATTAATGAAGATTGGTGCTGTAGATGTTATGACTGCCAGTGCTCAGAATCTTGGTTTGGGTGTTCATGCATTGATCATTCTTTTTTGTGTAGTAATTGCTTGCTGTGCATTTTTAATGGGGTCAGGCAATGCGGCGTTCTTTTCTTTTGCTGCTCTTGCTCCTAAGATTGCTGCCTCATTAAAAATTGATGTTGCTACGCTTTTACTGCCAATGCAAATTATGACAAGTTTTGGGCGTGTGGTGTCACCAATTACGGCAGCTATTGTTGCTATAGCAGGTGTTGCAGGTGTATCACCAGTTCAAGTGGTAAAAAGAACTGCAATTCCTATGGCAGCGGCTGTGCTTATAAATGTGGCATTCATAGTAATGAAATAATAAAGGAGCTGTTTTATTTTGAAATGTGCAAAATGCACTCACAGAAAATGTTATTTAGAAGGTCAAAATTGTACTAAAATCGGTCTTTCGGATATTAAAGAGGCCTATGTGAACGAGAAGCTCGATATTATGAAGGCGGCTGCTTGTACAGAAGGACGTTTTTATAACAACCTTACTCGTCTGGAAGAAACGGTTGAATTCTGTAAAATGATGGATTATAAGAAAATTGGTATGGCATTTTGTATCGGTCTTAACCAAGAGGCAAAATTAATTGAAGAGTATTTCTCTAAATTTTTTGAAGTCTATTCGGTTTGCTGTAAGGTTTGCGGTATTGCCAAGGATAATCTTGATTTAGAACAAATACAAGAGGGTGCGCGTGAAACCATGTGCAATCCAATTATGCAAGCGAAAGTACTTAAGGATAAAGGGATTGATTTTTGTGTTACTGTCGGTTTGTGTGTAGGCCATGACGCATTGTTTACAGGTGCCAGTTCTGTGCCTACATCTTGTCTGGTTGCCAAAGACAGAGTACTTGCTCATAATCCATTAGGTGCTGTATATTCTCGCTATTGGCGCAGAAAGTTAGGTATTAATCCTAGTGATCAGGTTTAAGTATAAATTGTGAAGGTGGGATTGAAGTGTTGAAACATAATTTTGACGAACTTGTTAACCGTAAGAAAACGGAATGTAAAAAATGGGATACTTATGCAGAAGACGTTATACCGATGTGGATCGCTGATACCGATTTCAAATGTCCCCAGCCTGTTATTGATGCTATGGTTAAAAGAGCGGAACATGGCATTTATGGTTATCCAGTGAATTGTAAAACTTTTGAGCAATCAATTATTAATTGGCAGAAGAAAAGATTTAACTGGGACGTTGACATTGATTGGGTGGAGTATACACCGGCAGTAGTACCTGCTATTGTATATGCAATGCGGGCCTTCACAAATCCTGGTGACAATATTGTTATTCAGATGCCAGCGTACCATCCTTTCCATGATATCATTCCAAATAACGGCAGACACATTCTTGGAAATAACCTAATTTTAAAAGAAGATGGCAGCTATGAAGTGGATTATGAAAATTTGGAGGCTTTACTTAGTAAAAAAAGAACTACTATGTTTTTGCTATGCAGTCCCCATAATCCTGTTGGCAAGTGCTTTACGAGAGAAGAGTTAACAAGAATCTCTGAACTTTGTTTAAAACATAATGTATTTGTTGTTTCTGATGAAATTCACTCCGATATTATTTATAGAGGGAGCAAACATATTCCTTTTGGCAGTCTTTCTCCAGAAGCAGCAGCCAACTGTGTAGTTTGCGTTAATCCTAGCAAAACCTTTAATATTGCTGGCGTGAGGACTGGGGCTGTAATTATTCCGAATCGACATAATCATGATCTTTTCTATGCTCCACTTGAAAATAACAAAGCATATGGCAGAACTGTATTTGGTACATTGCCGATTGAAGTTTCCTACAACGAATGTGATTACTATGCAGATCAATTATTAGAGTATTTGCAGGGAAACCTTGAATACCTTGAACATTTTGTTTCTACAAAAATTCCTAAAATCAAAGTTAGCAAAACCCAAGCAACGTATCTTATTTGGCTAAACTGCAAGGAACTGAATATGGGATCAAAAGAGTTACACAGCTTCTTCTTAGAAGAAGCAAAAGTTGCTATGAATGAAGGGTCTACCTTTGGGCCTGGCGGTGCAGGTTTTATGAGAATGAATATTGCTTGTCCCCGTTCCCGGATGGTAGAGGCGCTGGAAAGAATAGAAGCAGCAATAAATAAACGATAGAAGGAGTCTACATATGAAACAGGTTATAAATACGGATAAGGCCCCAAAGGCAATTGGCCCCTATTCTCAAGCAATTAAAACCAATGGACTACTATTTGTATCTGGACAATTACCCGTAATTCCTAGTACCGGAGAAATTGCTGAAGGCGGGGTTGCTGTACAAGCAAAACAATCTTTAGAAAATGTAAAAGCTATTTTATTTCAAGCGGGATTGACGTTAGATGATGTAGTTAAAACCACCGTTTTTATCAAAGATATGAATGACTTTGCTGCCGTAAATAATGTGTATGCTGAGTATTTTCATAAAGACTTTCCTGCTCGGGCTTGTATTGAAGTCTCACGGCTGCCGAAAGATGCTTTAGTTGAAATTGATGTAATTGCAGTTATAAGCAGTAAATGAAAGCTTTAAATCATTTCTCATATTTTGAAGTTGTAATCACTGATAATGCTTTCCGGCGGTACCATTGATTACATATTTCCTGCATAGTTCTTTAAGAATCGAATTTACATAGCAAAACCTTATTTTCGGATGATCATGCCTAATGTTGAGGAATATTATAACTCTTGCAATTAAAAAGTCAGTCATGAGTGAAATAAATAAAGGGGAGCTTGACGTGGAGAAGAATACATTGCAGATGCGGTTGATTATATTGTTGGTATTATTTTCTTTTTTGTCGGCAGCAATCATTGGTGGTGTCAGTTCTTACATGAATGTTAATACCACCAAGGAAGAAATTACAAGAAATAATTTAACAATAGCGAATCAAACTGCACATGAAATTGAACAATTTATGAATGATGACACAAAATTAATGGAAGTACTGGCTTTATCGCCCACTGCATACTCTATGGATGCAACCAAATTTAGAGAAATGATTATTACGGCCCAAAAAAAGCATCCGGAATTTGAAACAATCTATGTTATGAATGCAACTGGTATGCAGATTGCAAAAACCACCAACTCAGCACTAAACAATAAAGCTGATAAAGACTACTTTAGAAAGGCCTTACAGGGGAATACTTTTCTTACAGAGTCCTATATCTCACAGTTGACTAATGCACCGACTATTACGATTTCAACACCGATAAAAAATGCAAGCGGCACAATTGTTGGCGTACTGGCTGGAGATGTAAGTTTAAAAACAATTGGAGAAATTGCTTCTCGAACTTCAGTTGGTAATTCTGGTTATTTGGACGTAGTAGATAATAAAGGAACATTGTTGGCCAGTATAAATTCAGAAAAGGTGACAAAGCAAGAAAATATCGGACAAGCAAAATATGTTCAAGATGTTATCACTGGTCAGGTTGGCAATATGCAAGCTGTATCGTCAGTTGGAGTGGAGTCCTTGATTGTATTTGCACCTGTTAAAAGCTACAACTGGGGGGTAATTACATACTTACCAAAAAAAGAAATTACCGATCAAATCAGGCATAGCCTGCTGGTGATGTCGGTGTTGATTTTACTGGCTGTGCTGATTGCGGCAGGAACTGCGATTTATGTAGCCAAAGGAATGGCTAAGCCTCTTAATGAACTGGTTCAGGTGGCAGATAAAATTGCCAGTGGTAATTTAAGCAATAAGGTTCAAGTGCAGGGCGTGGCGGAAGTTAATAAATTGGCGGTATCGCTGGATAAAATGCGAGAAGATTTACAGAACATTATTCTTGATATTATGTCTTCTGCTGAACAAGTTTCAGCCGCCTCAGAACAGCTTACAGCGAGTGCTGATCAGTCAGCACAGGCCACCCAATTAGTGGCGAATACCATATGCCAATTAGCGCAAGGGGCTGATCAGCAAGTTGGTGCCATAGATACCACCTCATCAGTGGTGCAAAAAATGTCAGCGGGTATTCAGGAAGTATCAGCAAATGCTAATTCTGTAAATATAATTTCCGAGCAAGCTGCAACTGCAGCGCAGCGTGGCGGAAAATCGATTAAAGCTGTTATGCTGCAAATGGAGACAATAGAGCAAACAGTCGCCAATTCGGCAGAGGCGGTAACTAAGCTAGGAGAGCGATCACTAAAAATTGGTCAGATTGTCGAAACAATTTCCGGTATTGCCGGACAGACGAATCTGTTAGCACTTAATGCGGCAATTGAAGCAGCTAGAGCTGGCGAGCAGGGCCGGGGTTTTGCCGTGGTAGCAGAGGAAGTACGGAAATTAGCCGAGCAATCTCAAGAGGCAACCAAGCAAATTGCCGAATTAATTATTGAAGTTCAGACAGAGACGGATAAAGCTGTGATAGCTATGAATGATGGTACACGGGAAGTTAAAATAGGCGGTGAAGTTGTTGACATTGCAGGGAAAGCCTTTCAAGAAATTGTAGAACTGGTTGAAGGGGTTTCAGGGCAATTCAAGTGTATTTCATCAGCCATGCAGCAAATGTCTGATGAAAGTCAGCAAATTGTAGGGGCAGTTTATGATATTGATAAAATAAGCAAGGCAGCAGCCGAACATACACAGACGGTATCGGCTACAACTGAGGAGCAGGCAGCATCTATGGGAGAAATTGCGGCTGCCAGCCAATCATTGGTTACAATGTCTGAAAAATTACAACATACGATTGCGAAATTTAAACTGTAACGTTGGCCGATTTAATCATAACCAACTCCTGCAAAGCAGCCTAGCCTTGCAGGAGTTTTGTATTTTAATCGTAAATAGAGTAGTCTCCCTTTAATTTAATTTCGAGTCGGCTCTTATCTTTTTTATGTCGAAATTCATTATAAAGGCACTCCTGTAATAAAAGAAGAGTGTCAACGAAGCATTCTAACCACGAATTCTGGGAGCTCAGTAACATCGATATGATTGTTAACATAGTATGTAATATAAATTTTAAGGAGGATATAGCCATATGGATGCTTCAGAAGATCGATTAAAGTTTACAATTGGCAAACCGGAATCAGGCCTGCAAACGTCAGATTTACTGCAAGAAAGTAACCAAGCTTTATATAGGATTCCTGTATTTCTCAGTTATGCTACTCCCTATAATGATTTACAAGCATTATTCCTTGAAGATGTCATGAATGCAATAAGGTCGGCATTATTATTTCCTCGTACACTTGGCCCTTCCGATCAGTATACGGAAACACCTTTAACCTCCATTCGTCGTATGATGTTAAGCAGCTATGGTTTAATGGCAATTGCCTTTCGACGGACATTCGTAACACAAGCAACAGCTAGGCCGGGAACACCTCGACAGCAAATATTCAATGACTTTTGGCTTACAAGCCCTTACTTGCAAATTGAACCTTCCATGGCTTTTCAACGTGGATTACCATTAATGTTATTAGTTGAAGAAGGTGTCAGTACGAACAGTGTATTTGGTGGTATACTCGAGCAAGGGGCAGCTCCATTTACTATTATTACTTTTAGCGTACAGAATGAAGAAGTGATTAATGCATTTTTCAATAGTGCTTTCTGGGTAGAAACCTTCGCAGATTGGGCTTGCCAAGTAAGAAGTGGCTATGATATACAAACTAATCCGGAGTTTAAATATACCTGTTAGAGTGTTGCTATTAATAAGTCAACAAAATTGCAGTCGGAATACTGGAACTGAGATTATCACAGTTCTAGTTACTGGTCTGCTCTGAATGAGCAATAACTTGGTGGAAAAATTCTATGCAGGCTTGATAATAGGACTTATGAAGAATGAGCAAGGATATGAGCTGATATTAGATCGTTTATCGTATAGTAATAATAATGATTTGCTGTTACATGAATCATTGTAGAATAGGAAGAAAAGATCTAATCAAAAAACAATATATACGACAAACTCCTGCAGAACGGCCTGATCTGAAGTGCCCCCTGTCTACTTGACAGGGGGCACTTCAATCTCCTAGCTTGCAGGAGTTTTGTATTTAATGGTAAATAGAAGAGTTATGGAATATCATGGATGTAGCAGAATTTATAAAAGGAGCTTGATGATAGAATGGGATTTTTGCGAAAGATCAATTTGGGAGTTATTTTAGTATGGGGATTGTTGTTTGTGGCGATGAGCAATTCGTCTGTTTTTGCCGTTGAAAAGCTGCCACCTGAAAAGGCATATTTAAACGATGTATATAAAAATATGATGGATGTAAACAACCTGCATTATGACATAGCAATTCAGGCTGAAACTCCGATGGGAGAATTGAAAGTTGCAATCAATGGAGAAGGCCAGGAGAAACCGTTGAGCTATGGACACGATATAAACATTTGGTTTCGTAATGTAAAAAATAATGAAACTACAGTGATGCTAAAGCAATATATAGAACAAAACCAAGGCAATCTAGTGGTTTATTCGTTAAGTAACCAAAAATGGATCAAGCAGATTGTGCCGATCAATCCTTCTTGGAACAAAGAACTTTCAGCGGATGAAAGGGTCTCTGCCCGAATGGATATGCTGCAGTTGATGAAATCGGTGAAGCTGATAAAGGAAACATCGGCTTATAAATATATAGAAATAACTTTGGATAGTATGCAAATAAGTGATGCTATGGGGGCAGCTGTCAAACTAGATAATGTGCAGGATAAAGAAGACATGATGAAGACGATTGCGATATTACGGCTTGGGCTGTTAGCGTCTGGCGATATAAAATATAATGTAACAATTGATAAAGCGACTAAGATGGTAAAAGAAATAGATATGGATTTGGCAGAACCGATTCGAAAAGGGGCAGGATTGTTTTTGGCGATAGGTAATCCAAAGGACAGGGCTCAAACCGAAGATTTTTTAACAAAATCGACATTAAATATGCAGATAACATATTCGAAATATAATCAGGTAGATCCTATAGAGATTCCTCAAGAGGTCCGGGACAATGCGACAGAATTCAAACCGGTAGATAAGGCAACACGTGCAAAAGTCCCTGACATGCTATAGAGTTAACAGGATATAGTGGGGACAGAGAACGATTCGAACACGTAAAGGTAAATAGCTAAATAAATAGACACAGAAACGGTGGTGTTTGGCAATAGAGAGAATTATTGCCGAATACCACCGTCTCCGTGTCTTCCATGAATTAAAGAACCATCATCTTGCTCGTTTTCAAAATCTGGGGAATTTTATGACCCCAATATTACTTTTTTGCCATAATCGCGTCAATAAGACCATATTCCTTTGCTTCTTCGGCTGTCATATAATAATCTCTTTCCATATCTGTGTCGATTTTTTTCAAAGACTGTCCTGTTAATTCACTATATAGTCTGTTCAATTTTGATTTTGTTCTCAGCATCCAATCAGCATGTATTTTGATATCTGTAGCTTGCCTTTTCATGCCGCCTTCTGTCCATGGCTGATGAATCAATATCTCACTGTTTGGTAGTGCAAATCTCTTTCCTTTTGTACCGGCAACCAACAAAAGGGAAGCAGCGCTTGCTGCCATACCGATACAAATCGTCGAAACATCTGGTCTGATATGCTGCATCGTATCATAAATTGCAAAACCGGAAGTCACTGATCCACCAGGACTGTTAATGTAAAAATGAATATCTTGATCGGGATCAGAAGCTTCCAGGAAAAGCATCTGGGCAATTATGATACTGGCTGTCGTATCATTGATGACATCACTCAATACGATAATTCTATCAATCAATAACCTTGAATAAATATCATAAGAACGTTCTCCTCTACTAGTCTGCTCTATAACTATTGGTATTGTACTCATAACTTATTCCTCCATAAAAATATTCACGTGGGTTATTAAGCTGCCATACACAATAGAGTACGGTTTAATATTCTCTCATTTTCCTTTCGAATATTTCTATAATATCTCGGGCTTGCACCATATCTTTTTTTAAAAGCCCTTGAAAACGATTCTTCAGAACTAAACTGGTATTTTAAAGCTATATCCGTGATTTTTTCGTTTGCTTCTGTCAGCTCCATTGCAGCTTCAGATAGTCTTCTTTCTCTTACATATTCCATCACTGATGTCCCCATAGCTTTTTTAAAAAGCCTATTAAAATGAAATTCTGAAAAATAAGATTGTTTTGCAATTTCGGCTAACTTAATGTCATCACATAAATGTGTTTCAATATAGTCGATTGACTTCTGTATTCTTAACTTATTATTCATCGGCTTCCCTCCTTCACGACCTTTTCCAGTATAGTATAATAAATATCACAAAAAATTACCTGACATTACGTGCTGAAACTTGCAATGGATATAAGAAACCAAGCAGTCGTGCTGAAAAAGATACTTTGTTTTTTAGGGGAGCTGTATTTAGTATAATAATAATTTCAAAAACTTAAAAATCAGATTTTATTAGACAATACTGACAAATGGTATTTACACTAGTATGGTAGTATGGTAGAATTTAATTATCAAGCAGATCGCATTAATTCGTATGATTTAATACAATGATAAATCGCTCACTCCCAAATCGCAATACAACAACATTTTGTCACAATATTCAATCAAGACAAAGGGAGAAAATTATATTAAACTGGAAGTATAATTAACAGTAGGAACTGGGGGATGCTGGAATAGAGCTTAGATTCCTACAATAAAGGAGGAATTTTCTTGATTATAACCAACAAAGACGTGCAAATAAAAAAAACGGGTGACAAAACATCACAAAAGGTCCTCGTCGCCGGGGATAAAATTATGATGGTAGAATTCCATTTCGCTAAAGGTGGAATTGGTGTTTCGCATAAGCATGACGACCATGAGCAAATTGGTTATGTTGCTAAAGGGAGTTTTGAAATTACTGTAGGTAACGAAACCAAAGTGGCCAAACCGGGTGATTGTTACTATGCTGCCAAGCATGTCTGGCATGGCGTTGTGGCCTTGGAAGACGATTCAATTCTGGTAGATGCTTTCACACCATTACGGGAGGATTTTCTCACAATCAGTGATAAATGAATGAAACTGACAGTGAGATTCACAATTCTATCTTATATATAATTTGCAAAATAAAAGGGGCAGTGTCCTGTCACCTTGTCTCTCCTGTTTGCCAACTCTTTAGAAGAGGAACTAATATACCAAAAATGGGCGTTGCCTTTGTAATTTTTTAAAAATAAAAGATTCTGAATAAAAACTTTAGAAGGAATTTTCAAACGAATAGCAAATTATCATAATAATACACTAACTAAATTAAGTTAATTAAGTTTAATAAGTAACTGGGGTTGAAGGGAAGTGATGGAATATACCAATTTGGCTCCGTCTGCGATGACGGAATTGTTCATGAGTTGTTGGATTTGGGTTTTATAACGATAATAGGTTTAAGAAAATCCCATAGCGGACGGCGGCCCGTGAAATTGAAATGACCGCAGAGGCGGAAGGGGTTTATTCTCAAAAGCTATTACGCCAGTTTGGCGTTTATGCGGGGCTTGCTGTCGCCAACGTGGTAAATTTTTATAACCGCAGACTGTCTTCTTAAGAGGGAAGCTGGCATCTGCAACTGTTGCTCTTTCTACCGGTAAAACCATGTGAAGATAGTAAGAATTGGTATTAAATTATATATGAGGAGTTGATATTTTGGCAGATTTAAAAGAACCCGCACAAATTCGAAATAGCGGAGTAAAGTGGATAGCAAATTTACTGCTATCGATCGATAAGGCTATTGAAGAACTATCAAAGATAATGTTGCTAACAATGATCGTGATTGTATGTTTTCAAGTGTTTGCCAGAAAAATATTTAGCTATACACCGACTTGGTCTTTAGATATCACAATATTTTTACTGATATGGTTTTCATTTTTGGGCATTGCTATGGGCTTTCGGGAAAGAATACACCTTGCTTTTACTTCTATTGATTTTAACGAAAAAACAAATTATTTTATTGAAAAAATTATTCCGATTTTTGAAATTATCTTTGCATTAATATTGATTATTTATGGATCAAAGCTTATGTTAAACGACTTTGGTCAAACGATTCCTACCATGGGAGATTTGCCTATAGCTTACAGAACTCTCGCAATACCGGTATCAGGTGTTCTTATTCTGTTTTATGGCGTATTTCAATTTTTTGGCGTTGATTTGAAAAGACATAAAGGATTGGGTGGTGGGCATTGATGGATTACACTACTATTGAAATTATTGCACTTACAGTAACATTTATTGGGTTAATGCTGATACGAGTGCCAATTTCGTTATGCATTGTCTCTTCCACACTCGTTGTGTTTTTAATGCAGGATTTTGGCCTTGAGTTAATTTCTCACAAAATGATAGATGGCCTTAATAACTATGCATTACTTACCATTCCGTTCTTTATTTTGGCTGGTCAAATTATGGGGGAAGGCGGGCTGGCGAAACGATTAATAAAGTTCGCATTGCTAGGTTTTGGCCGTTTTAAGGGTGGTCTTGCTATGGTAAACTGCCTTGCTTGCCTATTGTTTGGCAACATTTCTGGCTCAGCTGCTGCTGATATCGCTTCTGTGGGTACTGTTTTGATCCCTCAGATGGTAAAAAAAGGGTATAGCAAGGAATTTGCAACAAGCCTTACTATTTCTGGTGCTATACAAGGGGTTGTTGTTCCACCAAGTCATAATTTAATTTTGTATGCTCTTGCTTATGGCGCATCTGCTCCGTCTATTAATGCTCTTTTCTTAGCAGGTGTATTTCCTGGTCTCGTTATATGTGCAATCTTAATGACTGCTGGTCGATTTCTAGCGATTAGAAATGGTTACACAACGATTGAAATGATACCGAAGGAAGAACACGGGAAAGTTATTTTTGACGGAATATTTTCTATTATGCCTTGCGTTATCATTCTGGGGGGTATTTTTACAGGTTGGTTTACAGCCACTGAAGCGGGAGCGATTGCTTGCTTGTACGCTTTCATTATTACCTTCTTCTTTTATAAAGATATTCCCCTTAATGAATTTTGGCCAATTATATTAAAAACATTAAGAATCTGCTCTCTGGTGTTTTTCTTAATGGCAGCTTCGGCAGCATTTAGCTATGTTTTAACAATCTTGCGTATACCAGATATGGTTACTGCAATTCTATTAGCAATATCCAGTAACCCGCTCATCGTATTATTTATCATAGCTTGCTTGTTGATTTTGCTAAGCGCACCGATGGATATGGCACCATTGATTATGATTATGACACCCATCTTAAAGCCAGTTATACTTAACATGCATATAGATCCTCTCCATTTCGGAATTATTATGATGCTCAGCCTGGGAATTGGCTTGACGATTCCGCCTCATGGAGCTGTTTTGTTTATAGGATGTGCCTTGACAGATACACCGATAGGCAGAGCTGTCAAACACATGGTCCCATTCTATGCTATTCTGTTTGTTTGTTTGATGGTAATTATCTACGTTCCTCAATTATCTCTATATTTACCGCATTTCCTGCGTTAAATACATTTAGTATTTAAAATAATAAATTTAAAAAGGAGCTAAGAAAATGAGAAAAAGTTTGTCAGTTCTAATCGTATCACTGTTATCTGCTGCTTTGTTGACAGGGTGTGGCTCAAGTGGTGCAAAAACCGCGGAAAAATCGACTGAAGGAGCAAAAGTTACTATAAGACTGGCTGAAGCTCACCCAGCGGACTATCCTACAACATTAGGTGACAAGAAATTTGCAGAACTTGTTAAAGAAGCTACAAAAGGAAGAATTACCGTTGAAGTTTATCCTGGCGGAACATTAGGTGACGAAAACTCAGCTGTAAGTCAGGTTCAAACAGGTGGTACAGTTGATATGACAAGAGTTAGCAGTGCTACACTTACCTCCTTCAACTCCCAAATGGGATTGTTTGCTCTTCCATATTTATTTAAAGATTCAAGTCAAGAATGGGCATTTTTGAATAGCGATAAAGGGCAGAAACTGCTAAAAGACCTTCAAACATCGAATATGATGGGATTGGCTTACTATGAGTCTGGCGCTAGAAGCTTCTATTCCAGCAAGCCTCTTACGAAGCTTTCCGACTTGAAAGGTCAAAAAATACGCGTACAACAAAGTGCAATTACCCTTGAGATGGTTACTGCTCTAGGTGCAAATCCGATTGTAATGCCATATGGTGATGTATTTGGAGCATTACAAACTGGTACAATTGATGCTGCAGAAAATAATGCACCTTCCTTTGAATCTGCAAACCACTATACAGTTGCGAAGAATTATATTTTAGATGGACATCAACGTGTTCCTGAAGTACTTCTGATAAACTTAGCTATGTGGAATAAATTTTCACCGGCTGATCAAAAGATTCTTCAAGATGCTGCTACTGCTTCTGTTGCCACAGAAAAGGAAGAATGGACTAAATATGAGGAGAAATCCAACGCAAAGATTAAAGAGGCTGGCGTTATAATTACTCCTGTTGACAACGTAGCGGAGTGGCAAGAGGCCGTTAAACCAGTAATTGAGAAGAATGGTGCGCAATTTAAAGATCTTATTGATTATATACACACATTAAAGTAATCTAAAATAGAAAATAAAATATTCAAAAGAAATATTCAAAACTCGGTAATATACAAGAATTCCTGCCAATTGACAACAAATTGACAGGAATTCTGCGTTTTTCGCCGTTATCAGTGATACGGTTCTCCGTATCTTGATAACGGCGAATTATTTTAAGAGGATCGTCATTGACGATACTGGATAGGCTATTTACCTCGCACTGGTCTGATATACTTAAAGAATCGTTTCGGATTATAATAAAAGTAAATTATTCTGCCTGGGGAAGTATCAAAGCAGTACCCAGTGCCTGCAAAATCAAAAGTTGCCATTGCCTTTTCAATCTTTCCCTCCACACTACGATTTTCCTGCTCGTAATCAAATGGCCCATGTTCAAAAACAATATATTCGGCTTTGGGAACATCAATCAAAAGCATTTGTGGCGGTACGTCACCTTTATAATCAAAAGGAAGTCGTACACCATAACACTCTGTGCGTGGAATACCCCAATCGCAGAGTCTGCCGTCCGGGTCATTAATGTACGCCATAATCTGGCCGCTGCCGCCATTCGATTCGCTCTCACCATCGTCATCCAATTTGCCCTTAATACTATCAAGTAAGCCGCAAATTGTTGCGCAGTCCTGTCCCGGAATAAGACTTTGCTTTTGCCAAAAGTCCCAATACCCATTACTCTCATAGTTTTTAATGTGCAAAAATTTGTGTGCGGGAATGGTTGTAAAATAAATTCTAACATCATCTGTAGATTTCATCATCCCAATCTCTCCCAATCCTAAAAAGTAGCGGTCAAAAGGGGTTAGTTTTGTACGAAGAACAACAGGCCTAGGCTTTTTTCGGTATTCACTTGGAGTTACGCCATATGTTCCCTTAAAAGCTCTGGTAAAAGCTTCATGTGATGAAAAACCATAATCAAAAGCAATATCTAAAAGACTTTTTTCCCTATCCCGCACCTCTTTTAGTGCAAAGGCTAATTTTCTCTGACGTAGATAATCCCTAAATTGCATACCCGATATTTCTTTGAATTTTCTTGTTGTATAAAATTCAGAATAACCCAGCCTGCGAGAAAGAAAGCATAATGTCAAGGCTTCATCATTGTAATTTTTAATACATTTGTCAATTTCATCAACGATTATTTGAATTTGTTTCTGCCACTCATACATTCGTCTACCCACCTCTTTCGACCACCCGCTATTATTATAAAGAAATAGAGAGATTAAGGCTTGATTTTACTTGCTGTTGTTTCATTTTCTCTTTAAATTTTGTATCTTTGTATCAGGCCTGCAATAATGGGAAAACAGCCTGACGGATACAAAGGAAGTGTTATGGCTATCCTCTCAACTCACGGTTGCTAGTATTATTGTAATATTGGATAAAAGTGGTATAATAAATATATAATTTATTATACCACTTTTACGGATCTTTTCTTTTGACGAATCTAATTAAAAGAGGGAGTATATTATGAGCATAAATGGAATAGAAACACAATATCAAAATTATACAGAAATTGGCACCTCAAGCAAAAAGAGCAATAACAGTAAAAGTATGTCTGATTCATTCCAAAATGAGATTGTGAATTGGGAAAAAAGAGTCAAGGAAGCTATTGAAAAAGAGCAAGAAAAGGACAGCAACGGAAGTATTCTGATGTCAGAAAAGAAATGGTGCAGTCTAATGAAAAAAGTGGATAATGCAATTGATACCATAAAAGACAATAAAAATAAGCAAGAACAAGAAGAAAAACAGTTGAAAGAGAAAAATTTGATCCCAAACAATACGATTGCTGCCAGTTTCCAAAAACATAAAAATGATGAATTTTAACAAGTATCACAGCCTGGCGAGGAAACGTGAGGACAGGGAATGTGTTTCAGTTTGTCAGAAAACAATTTGAAACACATTCCCTGTCCCCGCATTTTTTGCAGACCCCAACACCGCAGCAAATAATAAAGAGATTTTATTAAAAGCTTATGAAGCAGGAAAAAGTGCTTAGCTAATAGGCAATAGCCAGCCTCTTGAAGGCGAGCAAATTGGGTCAGTCTTGACTTATGTCAAAATTGAATAGTATTGTGGTGTATTGGCAGAGGCTTTGCGCCTGCATGCAATCAAGATGAAGCTAAGCGCATGTGTAGGTTGAATAGACCTCGCATGCGCTTTTTAATATCGTGTGTCCAGCGAAGCTGGGCTGTGCTTATGGGTGGAAGTCCCATCCCGGTAACTGCCAAGAGGCTGGGTAGCTAATCCCGGTGCGTCGCAGAAATGCGGGGTGCTGAGCGGGAGGATAAAGTACCTGGAAACAGGGCGAGCAAAGATATAGACTGCAACATGAAGTGAACTCTGTCGCATCGTTAAAAAGCCCCTTGGAAACGAGGAATGTAGAGGGAGCCGAGCCTTGGGAATTTAGGCGAAGGCCATGGAAGACGGGAAGAGCTTGGAAAGCACCGTCAAAGAACCCTCCGGTGTAGAGGAGGCGGTATGTATCGAAAGTACAGTCTGGAACTGGAGAGACCCTCCCCTGCATGGGAGCATGTAAACAAAGACGTGAATTTGCTGAAATGCAGGAAGGGAGTCAGAGGGGTGCATAGTACCAATAATGTTACGGCAACAAAAACGTAACTAGGGAAGGGACCCTGCTTCATTCAAGTTTTTGGAGGAGGTAAGAGCGAGTGAATGCTCTAAAGGCTAACAACACCATAGAAAAAGCTCGACAACTCCAAAGAAAGCTATACCTTGCAGCAAAGAGAAACAATAAGCGGAAATTTCATGCCCTTTATGACAAGGTATATCGAGAAGATATACTAAGAGAAGCATGGAAACGGGTGAGAGCCAACGGTGGAACTGGGGGGATAGACGGAATCAGTATTGAGGCGGTGGAACTTTACGGAGTTGGCAAACTCCTAGGAGAAATACAAGAAACCTTGATACAAGGACAATACCACCCCCAACCAGTGAAAAGGGTGTACATCCCAAAGGCGGATGGAAGCAAACGCCCGCTAGGAATCCCGACAATAAGAGACCGGATTGTACAAATGGCAGTAAAGATAGTCATAGAGCCGGTTTATGAAGCTGATTTCAAAGAGAGTTCTTATGGATTTCGCCCCAAAAGAAATGCACATCAGGCATTGGAAGAGATACGGAAAGCCTGTGATAAAAAGGAAATATGGGTAATTGACGCGGACATTAAAGGATATTTTGATGCCATTAACCACGACAAACTCATGAAACTAGTGGAAATGCGAGTGAATGACCGACGGATATTAAAGTTGCTCAGGCAGTGGCTGGAGGCTGGTGTCATGCAAGAAGATGGTTATCAAGCAAGTGAGAAGGGAAGTCCGCAAGGTGGAGTTATATCACCGCTGTTAGCGAATATCTACCTTCACTACCTCGACAGTATGTGGGAAAAGTATGGCACTCACCTGGGAAAACTCGTAAGATACGCAGATGATTTCGTGATTATTTGCAGGCTTAAGAAAGGTGCCGAACAAGCATTAAAATTGGTGGGAGCAATCATAGAAAGACTGGAACTGACGCTACATCCGGAGAAAACAAAGCTGGTATCTATGTGGGGAGGTAAGGAAGGATTTGATTTTCTGGGGATGCATCACCGGATGATATCAGCAAAGAGTAGAAATGGATGGAAGTACACTAGAATATATCAATTTCCAAGTAGGAAAGCCATGCAGAAAATGAGAAATGCGATAAAAGAAGTTCTAGCCAGCAGGTCAAAACTGGTACTGGATATGGAAAGCTTAATAGAAAAGCTAAACCCCAAAATTAGAGGATGGCGTAACTACTATGGATTGAAAAGCGCTAGGAAAAGCCTTAAGAAGATAGATTGGTACATTGTAGTACGGTTTACAATATGGTGGAATAAAAAGCGGCAAGTAAGAAAACATCTGTCAGAAATTAAAGAAGTGTGGCGGATGATGTATCAATCTGGTCTATTAAAACTTGTTGGATAACGAAAGCTGAAGGAAGAAGAATGTCGGAAAGCCGTATGAGGGAGAACCTCACGTACGGTTTGATGAGGAGGGGTAGAATTATTCTACCCCTTACTCTATCCCCCCAAAACGGCTGTTTGCTGGTTTCTTCTATCAGCGAATACAACAATTGGGGTCTACCATGGTAATTGTGAGCCATAGTAGACCCTAGTTTTTGCGGGGGAAGAAGCGCTTGGACGAAATCAAACCGTGGAAGTGTCACGGAGACGGGGGTATCGACAATATATATTTTGTACATATAATTATGCATAATGAAAAGGTGCAAATTGGCATTACTATAAATACTATTGAATTATCCATTTGTTGGTAATGTGAAATTACTAAGATCGATGTGTGCACTCTTTATCAGCGAAAGCTTATTTGTTGATCTTTTAATTATAGGCCCGTACCGCCAGATACTTCAATACGCTGAGCGGTAACCCATCCCATTTCATCTGTGCATAGATTAGCAACAACGCCTCCAATATCAGAAGCTTCTCCAATTCTGCCTAATGCAGTCTGGGAACCAATCATATCTTTCAAACCTGGATTTTTAATATAAGTATCTCCACTAAATTCAGTGTTAACAGGTCCAGGCGCTATAGTATTGGCTCTTATACCTCGAGCTCCTAATTCTTTAGCCAAATATCTAGTAAAAACTTCTACTGCACCTTTTGCAGCAGCATAAAGTCCAGAACCTGGCAATGTCAAACGAGTCAATGCTGTTGAAGTATTCACAATTGCACCCTTGTCAGCAATAAGCGGAATTAGTTTCTGTGTCAAAAAGAAAACACCTTTAAAGTGTATATTAACTATTTTGTCAAATTCCTCTTCTGTAACTTCTAAAATAGTAGTATGGTTTGAAACTCCAGCATTATTAATTAAATAATCAAAATGCTCCTGATCCCAGTTTTTCTTTAAAACATCTGATAACTTGGATGCGAAGAAATCAAAGGAAGATACATCACTTACATCAAGTTGCATAGCAACAGCTTTAGCACCGTTAGCTTCAATTTCTTTGACAACAAGATCTGCCTTTTCTTTTTGATTATTGTAAGTAATAATTACGTCTATTCCCTTTTTAGATAAAGCTATTGCAGAATTTTTACCAATTCCACGACTTCCACCTGTAACTAATGCAATTTTACTATTTTTGTTCATAAAAGTTCTCTCCCTCAAACTATTTATTAACACTTGAATATTAATATCTTGTGCTTTATACTGATAATAATACCTAGAGGCAACTCTAGGTCAAGCCTTTTTTAATAAATTTTAAAGGGGATTTTAAATTTGACTTATGCTATAAAAGATATATCAAAAATATTGGGAATTTCCGTATATACAATTCGTTTCTATGACAAAGAGGGACTTCTACCATTTGTTTTAAGAAATAAGTCAGGAAACAGAGAGTTCACTGGATCAGATTTAAATCTATTTAAGATGATTTGTTGTCTTAAGAAGACAGGAATGCAAATAAAAAATATTAAAAAATATATTGATTTATGTATGGAAGGTGCTAGTACTATAGATTTGCGAAAGAAATTAATGTTAGAACATCGAAAAGAAATTATAACCCAAATAGATGCTCTCAATGAAAATCTCGACTTAATTGACTCAAAAATTGCGATCTACGACTCTCCTAATGCTGTCGAAATTATTAATGAGCAAGGAAAAAAATCATTTGATGAAAAACGTGAGAATAGCTTGCTATAAGCCAGAGCAGTGGAGGGAAGGTTCTATTGAGTCATGATTTATTTAATAGGACTTATTTGACATAAATAAATTTAGCCGTTAGAGGTGTTACGCAGAACCGTATCACCTCTAACGGTGCAAAATAGATGAAATATGTGTGGACAGGAGTTCACAATGACTCGCCTCCACCATTCAAATCCGGATTTTTTTACAAAAATTTAAAGATGGAAAGCCTTGATTATCCTGCTTTCGTGGGCAAAGATCATGGCTTTTTTGCTGTTTTCAAGCAATTATTGCCTTCACCATGTTGATCTAGTAGAGTATAATTTGGGTCTACCATGGCTCACAATTACCATGGTAGACCCCTAGTTTTTCCAAGAGTTAGGAACAAAAGACGGCAATTTTGGTTTTGTACACTATGGTATCTTTTGGCAAGCCGTCAAAAAACAAAATAAGTATTTTCGAGTTGAGTGTCTTACGTTTGCTGCTAATGCTCCTTTAGCTGATAAAATGTGTTGGTATCCATTCTTCTCTTTGGGGAAGAGGATATTTGGAATCTGAAATTGTCTTCAGCATCCAAGCCATATTATTTCCTAAGGTTCTCATTGTTTGTAAGCCTTCTAAATCCTTTTTTACATCTTCTGGTGTAAATCCATGTACTGAATTCCAATACTGTGAAGTTACTACTGGCATTTGATTAATCGTAAAATATTTATTTAGCCTGTCAAAGGTAGAACTTGCCCCACCTCTTCTGCAGCTTACAACCGCTGCTGATGGTTTGTTGGTCAGATATGATGAGGCTGAATAAAATATGCGGTCCAGTATTGCGCAAAGAGAACCGTTAGGTCCCGCATAATAAACGGGTGACCCAATCACAATTCCATCCGACTTTTTTACAAGTTCGAATAATTCGTTATATAAATCATCTTTAAATACGCATCTGCCTAGCTCGCTGCATTTTCCACAAGCAATACAGCCTTGAACAGCTTTTTTCCCAATATGAAATATTTCTGTTTCAATTTCGTTCTTATTTAATTGTCCAGCTACCTCCTTTAATGCTGTATAAGTGCATCCCTCTGCATTTGGACTTCCATTTACTAATAATACTTTCATAATATTCTCCTTTCATTCCTATAATATAGAATGTATAAAGCTCTACTTGGTCAATATAATATAGTTCGCCTCTTCAGTAGAGCGGCATTCTCCATTTGATGCTGCATTTCCCTGCTTATCCTTACAATCTTAGGTGTAATTGGCGGCCATTTTATTGGTACGCCACTAATACTGTATCAGTATTAGTGGCAGGCATACCAGCCAATTTAGTTTTTATGAGCCCTAACAACTTTTTTCTGCTAAGAACTTATCGACTATAATTGTAACCAATAAGAACTTTTGTAGCAAGTATGCACTATTAAGTATGATAGTATCAATTAGTATACTGATGACAAGAATGACCTATAGTTACAATCTGAAATCTGTTTCCAGAAAGGCAGCCATCTCACCTGTTACCCTTCCCCAATGAAGTGAATAATATTTATTATTTATTGTTAAATGGCTATTGTAAACTCCTGCAAAGCATCTTAGTTTTGCAGGAGTTTTGTATTTTAATGGTAAATAGGATAGATAGAAATATGGGGATGGAACAAATCTGGCAGCTTGAAATTGGATATTGGCAAGGTCACTGCTCGTCATGGCGGATCCCTGTCAATAAAATGAGCAGAGACAATAGATAATAGTTAGATTTAATTAAAGAGGAGAGCAACTCAAAAGAACAATCATGGCAACCTATGCTGCAAGAGAACTGATGAAAATAACTTTCACAATAGCCGTCCCTGTAGTAACAATAGCATACGCCAATGAAGGGAGTCGGGTTATAGGATAATGAAATTAACTATACAGAATATATGTTGTATTGCCTTGTTGGTTGCTCTTAACATTATTTTAACTAGGATATTTAGTGTAAGAATCTCTTTTGAGGGAATTGAAGGAATCAGAATTGGCTTTGGTACTCTTCCTGTAATTTTGGCTGGAGTGTTACTTGGGGGGAAGCAAGGATTTATTACAGGAGTTATAGGAGATATTATTGGATTTGAACTTAATCCGACTGGATTTTACCTCCCTACATTTACCCTAGTGGCGGGTTTAAACGGAATGATCGTACCCTTGTTGATAAGTTGGTTCTGCAATGGGATGATATCTTTTAAAAAATTAGTCATAGTGATTGGGATTAATAATATAATTACCAGTTTAATATTAACTCCATTCTTATTACAGTTACATTTTGGTATCCCTGTGATAGTAACTATGCCTGGTAGAGTCGTAGCCCAAGCCATTCTAATTCCCTGTATTGCGATCATGGTAAATATATTAATTAGACGTTTGCAGCAAAGTGGTGTTAATGCCCATTATTTTCGATATGCTGCGCTGGAATCCAAACAGTATAAGAGAGCGGAATAGGATAAGTAAATAAAGGCATAAAACGTATCTGTGCTGAAAATTGTTTAAAATTAAGGAATCTCATTATACTAACATCATACTTGCTAGCACCATCTTTATGGGGACGGCTAGTGTATAAACAGTAATAGCAATGTAATTAGAAGAAAGGTGGTAGATTTATGAAAAATATTATTGTGCTTATAACGGATTGGTGCCCACATTGTAAAAGAGCAATTGAATGGATTGATGAAATAAAACAAGAGAATCCGAAATATAAAGAGATTAAAGTGGAAATCATTGATGAAGAGAAGACTCCTGCAATTGCAAAGCAATACGATTATTATTATGTTCCTACTTATTATGTGGATAAGCGTAAAATTTTTGAAGGTGGTACTACTAAAGATATTGTACGTAAAGTGTTTGAAGAAGCCATTAAAACCAATAGTTAACGATCTCCCTGCTTGTCAATAACGTTTACCCCTTGTTTGCGGCAATTCCATAGGTCGTATCGCATGTCACGCGATGAAATTGACGCGTTTGCAGAAAAGTTATACAATGCGATGAAAGTTTCAATTGAATAATAAAATTTGTAATTCTAATTTCATCCATGCAGTATTGGCTTTGCAGATCATCCTTATCCAGTTTTATCAATCACAGCCATCAAACGATTTACGATACCAAATCAGAGCTAAAAAATATTGACAATGGTCATAAAAGCAAGTAACATATATCATATAGCAATGAAGCTCTCGTATTTTTTACGAGGGCTTTTATTTTAAATACGAGCAAAAATTCGGTTCTATTCGGTTCTTAATTACTATTTAAGGAAATATCCGTAAATAGTCCGAAAAAATTACAGTGTGTTGTTTACTTTGCTCGTCTATTTAGGGAAAATACGAAAAGGAGGAAAGTCTGCAAAGTTAAGAGTACAAATTTATAGCATGAGGAGAGAAGTGTTTGATATGATGCTTACGATTGGTGTGATTTTGGTCATTACTACGATTTACTTTTTAGTCAAACGTTATGATGCACGTTTAGTGCTTTTAGTATCCGGTATTCTTATGGCCTGTGTGGCTGGCACCCCTATGGCTGCTTTAGACGCCTTTGCCAAAGAGATGACAAATGCCGGACTGATTCAAGCAGTTTGTTCTGTTATGGGTTTTGCGATGGTTATGCGTTTTACCGAGTGTGACAAACATTTAATCAATCTGATGGCCAGTGGTCTTGGAAAGGTTCGCCCACTTTTGATTCCCGGTGTAGTGGTGGCTACTTATGCGGTAAATGTGGCTTTGCCGAGTGCGGCAGGAACCGCAGCAGCAGCCGGTGCAATTTTTGTACCATTGATGATGTCTGCCGGTGTGCATCCTGCCATTGCGGCAGCAGCGGTCAAGTGTGGTACATACGGTAGTATGCTTAATCCAGGTTTGGCACATAATCCGGTTGTAGCAAAAATTGCTGGCGTAGGGGTTATGGAGGTAATTGCTTTTCAGTTCAAGGCTAATATTGCGTCACTGATTGCGGCTGCAATTTTAATTACTGCTGTTGCTTACTATAAAAAAGAGCACAAGGGATACCACGCTGAAGGATTTGAAGTGGACAGCACCTTTAAAGTCAATCTGTTATATGCCCTGATGCCGATGTTTCCAATTTTACTTCTCCTTTTAGGGGCTACCTTGGTGCCCTCATTAAAAACGGATGTACCCCAGGCTATGATTATCGGTTGTGCACTGGCTCTTTTAGTTACCAGAAAAAATCCAATCGGACTTAGCAATTCCTTTTTTGACGGTATGGGTAAAGCTTACGGTGAAATAATCGGCATTATCATTGCAGCTGGGGTATTTGTATCTGGTTTAACGTCAATGGGGCTTGTCAAAGCCTTTATCGAGGCTATGCTCCATAATCCGGCCATTGTTAAGTTATGTGCTGCCGTTGGGCCTTTTATCCTCGGGTTTGTTGTCGGCTCCGGCGATGCGGCAACCATGGCTTTTAATCAGGCCGTGACGCCACATGCGGCAGATTTCGGTATGGGAACCATTCAAATGGGCAGTATGGCTACCTTAGGCGGTACACTGGGGCGTACCATGTCTCCAATTGCTGGTGCTACTATCATTGTAGCCGGCATTGCTGGCATTAATCCAATGGAAGTTACAAAACGTAACTGGCTGCCGATGGTGGGAGCTATGATTATCGGTATGGCCCTTTTGATGTATCAATAGAGAGAAGATAAAAATTCAGGTTAACGTATTGGATGAGGGAGAGTAAAGAATGAATACAGATATCTTGGCATTAGTGAAAACAAAAAAAGATAATCTTATAAAGTATCGGCGCGATATACATAAACATGCAGAAACAGCCTGGACGGAGTTTCGCACGGCTTCTATTGTGGCTGAAACATTAACACGCCTTGGTTATCAAGTGGCAGTGGGAGAAGAGGTGATTGATGCCCAGGTTATGATGGGAGTACCTTCAGAGCAGGAATTGCTCAACAATCAGGCAAGAGCTATAGCGCAAGGGGCTGATCCAAACTGGGTGGCTAGAATGCAGGGGGGTAAAACCGGTGTAATGGGTGTGATGCACTTTAATGAGCCAGGACCGGTTGTAGCATTCCGTTTTGATATGGACGCAAATGATGTAGTGGAAGCTATGCTGGCGGAACATAGACCTTGGAGCGAAGGTTTTGCTTCTGTCAATGAAGGTGCGATGCATGCCTGTGGGCATGATGGTCATACAGCGATCGGCTTAATTCTGGCAGAATTGCTAGCCGAAATGAGAAATGAACTTGCAGGAACGGTAAAACTGATTTTTCAGCCGGCCGAGGAAGGAGTACGAGGCGCGAAAGCGATGGTTTCAAAAGGCATTGCCGATGATGTGGATTTTTTTGTCGGCATGCATTTGGGGATTGGGCTGCAGGAAAAAGGCACGCTGACTTGTAATACGGTAGGCTTCCTGGCCACGACGAAGCTAGATGCAGTCTACAAGGGTGTTCCAGCGCATGCGGGTGCAGCGCCAGAAGCCGGTCAAAATGCATTATTAGCAGCGGCCACGGCTGCGCTTAATCTGCACGCCATTTCCCGTCATAGTAAAGGAGCTTCGCGTATCAATGTAGGGGTGCTGCAGGCTGGAACCGGACGTAATGTCATACCGGAAAAGGCGGTATTGAAACTTGAAACACGCGGAAATACCAGTGAAATCAATGATTATATGTACCAAAGAGCGCTTAAAATCCTTGAAGCAGCCGCGGCGATGCATGAGGTTAAACTTGTGGTACTGCCGATGGGGGGCGCCGCTGCCAGCGAAAATAGTCCTCTGCTGGTAGAGCGTTTGCAGCAAATTGCTGAACAAAGTAATTTATTTGAGAAAATATTACCTCAAGGAAATATCGGCGGGAGCGAAGATTGTACTTATTTCATGGAACGGGTACAGCAAAACGGGGGGCAGGCTGCTTATCTGATGGTTGGCACGGAATTGGCGGCCGGGCATCATGATTCACGTTTCGATTTTGATGAAGAAAGCTTAGTTAGTGCGACCACATTGCTTGGCCAAGCCGCCGTTATGCTTTTGCATGAAAAATAGGCACAGAATAGACAATAAGTAGAGTGGACTAAAAGTACAGATATATACGACGAACTCCTGCAAGCAGCCTAGCCTTGCAGGAGTTTTGTATTGAATAGGAATGCCCCCGTTACAATCCTGCCAATAAAAGATATGATGCCGTAATGGCTGTCATTAGCCAGAATGTTCTAGCGATATTGGTCTGCTTACATCCAGCAGCATTTATGTTTGCTCTTTCAGCATAACGTTCTTCCTATAGGAATATAGCCATTGACAAAAGTAAAACCCACGATTTATGATATAAATACACCTATAGTTTATTTAGTATACTAACAGTATACTAAAATCAAAGAATCAAGTACAAGGAGCGGAGAATTTTAATGCATAACATAGCAAGGCGTGAAAAAGAGAGGCAGACACGTGAGGCCGATATTATTATTGCGGCCGAGAAAATATTTTATCAAAAAGGATATGATGATGCTTCTATGGATGAAATAGCTAAAGAAGCAGAATTTACAAAGAAAACACTGTATCAATATTTTATGAACAAAGAGGATTTATATTTTGCCGTAGCATGCAAGGGGTATCAAAAACTGCTTGAGTATTTTCAATTGGTGAATCAATCGGAAAATAATGGATTTGAGAAAATTCGACTTTTGGTTTTTGCCTATTATCAGTTTTATAAAGATTTTCCCAATACGTTTCGATTGCTGAAATATTGTCCATGTATCAAGACAAATGGGGAGGAAAGTTCTTATTATAAAAACCTGGAAGATCTGAAATCGTTTATGGTACAAATATTTGTAGAAATTATTGAAGAAGGAAAATCTGATAGAAGCATTCGTAATGATTTGGACGCAAAGTTGGGTGCATATTCAATCGTTTATTTTGCAATAGGATTTTTTTATAGACTTTCTGAAGTAGGTCATGCCTTTAAGAGTGATCATGAACTGAATCAGGAAGAATTTATACACTTCGCACTGGAGCTGCTTAGTAATATACTCGCTCCAATCCCGTTGAAAAATGATAAACAATAAAGCAAGGTGATTGAGCGTACTGCTATTAGTAAGTATGTTCAAATGCCCGGCAGACCAGATAAAAGAAATGAAGGTGCTAAACGATGAACACTTCATGAAGAACAATGGAGAAGCGTATTGGAGATAAAAAAATCTACATTTGTTAAAGGAGGCCATTATTTTACTTAAGAAGGGGTTAAACATACAATGTATGCTGGCTATGCCGATATGACCTTTTTCGATTATAAATCGAGATATAAAGCCAAGTAATTGAAGGTTATTCTATCCAGAACTTTTCATATAAATTTGAAAGAAGATTGGGGATGAATCACGCGAAATGAAATTAGGCAATCGAAGTGTTATATTTATCGTTGGTCTGCTGGTAACGATTTTAGCCGCCGGTGGTTTGTGGTGGTGGATTCGTTCCAGCCGGATTGTTTCGACAGATGATGCCAGAGTCAAGGGGACAATCGTAGCGGTAAGTGGGAAAGTAAACGGCCGAATAGAGAAAGTTTTGGTTAATGAAGGAGATCATGTTGAAGCCGGGCAGGTAATCGTTAGTCTTGAAAAAGAGGAATTTGAAGCGCAAACAGAGCAGGCCAGGGCCAATCTGGCGATGGCACAGGCAAAGCTGGCAGCGACCGTGGCAGGCAACAGACCGCAGGAAATTGCTCAGACCAACGCCTCCGTTTTACAGGCGAAAGCGAACATGGAAAATATCCGAAAAAATAGCGAAAGGGATGAGATCCTCTATCAAAAAGGGGCTATATCGGCTCAACAGCGAGATGCCAGCCAAACTGCATACGATGTTGCACAAGCACAGTACACCTCAGCTATGGAACAATATAGCTTGAGTATGGAAGGATCCCGTCAGGAAGATATCCAAATGGCCCAGGCGCAGGTCCAACAAGCCCAGGCAGCACTTAAAAATGCCGAAATTCAATTAACGGATACGACGGTAAAAGCGCCTGTATCGGGGGTAGTAGCCTTAAAGTCGGTAGAAGATGGAGAAGTCATTGTGTTTGGTCAGCAACTGTTTAGTATAACGAATCCTGCCGATGTATGGATTGGGGCTAACATCGAGGAAACCTATATTGGTCGGGTTAAAATTGGCCAATACGTCGATTTTAGCATTGATGCTTATCCAGGTAAAAAGTTTGTTGGCCGGGTAATGGAGAGCGGACCAGCGGCTGGATCCCAATTTGCTCTTTTGCCCGAGGAAAATAATTCAGCGAACTTTACCAAGGTAACACAGCGTTTACCTATAAAAATCAAACCCGAAGGAACAGAGTACGAGCTAAAACCGGGCATGTCGGCGGTCATCGATATTCATATCAGGTGAGGGGGGAATTTTGTGCAATACTTATGGGGATGTGAAATAGTAGGCAAAAGGGCCTTACTATGTTGAAATATGCCGTATTAAGTATCGTGTGCCTGGGTTCGGTACTGAGCGCTTATCTCAGCAGTTGCGTTAATATCGCGCTTCCCAATATTATGGCGGCGCTGAATTTTAATATGGATTCCATTGTCTGGGTTTCATTGAGTTATTTACTACCATATGGTTCGACGCTTCCCCTTACTGGAAAGCTGGGTGATCTGTTCGGAGCCAAAAATGTTTATCTTGTTGGCATGATAATATTCACGGTTGCTTCCTTGCTATGCGGTATGGCGACTAGTGCAACAGCGATGATTATTTTTCGCATTTTGCAGGGCCTGGGGGCGGGAATGTTATTGCCCAATGCCATGGCGATTGTTGCGGCGACATTTTCAGCTGATGAGCGCGGGCAGGCGCTGGGTATCTGGGGGGCGATGGCTGCCGCGGGAAGCGCTATGGGTCCGACGCTGGGCGGTTATTTAATTGAGGATTTCGACTGGCGTGCGATCTTTTTTTCAGTGGTTCCGATTTGTATCATTGGGGTTGTACTTGCTATTACTGTCATTCCGTCATTTGATCGAAAAAATAACGTAAAGATCGACTATCTGGGCGGAGTATTATTGGTGACTAGCATTAGTTCACTGCTTGTGGCTCTAAATCAAGGGCAGAAAGAAGGATGGGAATCGCTATTTATTGTGTCACTATTTTATTTGGCATTTGCCACATTTACTCTGTTTTTGGTTGTTGAACTAAAAGTGGAAAATCCCATGATTGAGCTTGATTTCTTTCGGGACATAAACTTTTCTATGGCAAACATGATTGCCTTTGTATCTTTTAGCGCGATGTACGCGGACATGTTTTTACTGCCGTTTTTCTTAAAATCAATCATGGATTATAGTTCAACAACTGCCGGGATTATGCTTCTGCCACAATCTATTTTAGTAATTTTGTTTTCTCCGCTTGGCGGGAGGATGGCAGACAAATACGGATCACGTATTCCACTGTTGATTGGCATGATGATGATAGGGTACGGCTGTTATTTATTTCATACGATTAGTGCTGATTATTCGACGCTGGATTTTTTATCCCGGTTCGCGTTTATTGGTGCCGGGATCGGATTAACCATGTCGCCCTCCAGTATTTGTGCCATATCTACTTTGCCTCCAGATAAAATAGGTGTCGGTTCAGGGGTATTCAACCTGGCTAAAATTGTCGGCGGCAGTATCGGTGTTGTTTTTGCTGAAACCACCTTGACACGACGAGAAATTTACCATGCGGCAGTACTAAAAGAATATCTCAATGGCGCTGCCCATTCTGCTCAGGACATATTTAGGTTGCTGCGCGCGTTATGGGGGAACCAAGGAATGAGCAGTAGTGCATTGTCGGAGGCCGCCCATAGTTGGCTAACCGGGAATGGGTTATTGCCAAGTCAGTATGCAGCATTTAAAGAGATTCTTGGCAAACTGATTTCGCGACAGGCAGCGATTTTATCCTTTCAGGACGTATTTTATGCTTTTGGCATGCTATGTTTATTGGGTAGCCTGCTAGCACTGTTTATTCGGAGGGAGACTGTGGTTCCAGATATAAGTCAAGACTATGTGGAGGCGAAATTGGATAATAAATAGATCTAAAAGTTCTCTGCCAGATTGGAGTCTTGCTGGGCAATGAGGGCAATATGAAAATGTATGGTGAGCAGTAGTAGGTAAGATTATAGCAGGATTTAGCATTTATAAGAGAAGCTACCATAATAAATTACTAACTAATTTATTATGGTAGCTTCTCTTTCGTTGACATAGCGATAGAAAGATAATTAAGAATGTATCAGTTTTAAGTGGGACAAGAAATCTATTCTCGCTGTAATACCTGCGGCCTTTATTTTCCCTTTGTCTACTATAACTGATTGACAAGGCGGCAATCAGGATAAGAACAACAGCCAATCCTTTCATATAGTTCCTCCAATGAAAATAATCATTTAGCTACTCGCTTTGTTAATGATAATTTTACATTTATAAAATAATGATGCAAAATTTAAACATTTTGTAATATATATTAACTATTTCTATATAGTAAGAAGCGTTTATATGTACTTTCCACAGCGGAATTTTTGCATTTATTGCAAGAGCAGTAAGCTATCGGTTAAAGACCCTAGAGCAGGAAAAAACTAAAATTTTCTGTCAGCTTATGAATAGATATAATTGTGCTTATACTAAAGAAATAATCAATATTATAGATGAAATTATGGAAGGTTGGTTGATTATGAAATATTTCTTGGTTGAAGGATCATTCAAAAATCCTCTCACGGTAAAAGACGCACAGTTGGAAGAAGCAATAAACGAACATCTTACATTTTTAGAAGAAGGTTTTAATGAAGGATGGATTCTTGTCTCAGGACCTAAAGTTAATATAGGTGGAGGAATTATAATTATAAAAAGGATGTCTTTAAGGGAAGTTGAAAATTATCTTGCAAAAGATCCATTGAAAATTTTAGGAGTTCAAGAGTATCGTATAGTGGAATTTAAGCTTCATGAATGCCAAGATCTGTTGAAAAAGTGGTTTGAATAATTTATTTTAATAAACGAATCAAACCACAATAGCACATAAAAAAAGTCCTACAAGGTTTGATGTATCTTGTAGGATTATAGCGAAGAGTTTAGGTAATTGAGTTTTTAAACGAACCAGGTGATGATTCTTTGAATTGGAATCGGCACTAGAAAAAGGTTCCTTTAGCGCCCATGAATGATTGGATGCTCAGAGATTTACTTACATTTTATAAAATTGATATAAAAACAAATTCGTACATAACTGAAGCAAATGCCCAGGGGGCCGTTATAAAAACGAAAAATGGAGACGAATTGCTAGTTGCGGATACTATTATCCTCGCTGTCGGATTTAAGAAGGAAAATGATTTATATGAAGAATTAAAATTCGATATAGGTGAGTTGTATAACATAGGCGACTCAAGAGAAGTTAGAAATATTAGGGGTGACATCTGAGATGCATACGAAGTAGCTAGAGCGATCTAGCATCCCATCAACACTATAAGGTTTGATGTACCTCTTAAAATCTATAGCGATCAAACTCCTGCAATTTATGTTACTGGTCACTATGGACCAAAAAGGAACGTCCCGTATGCCAAGAAACACACGGTGTATAGTGGGTGGGACTCCCGTCTGGAAAGGCCTAGCCAGTCACCAGTATCTAGCTTAGTGTCTTTGCATTGCTCGAAAACATTACTTGTCTTCCTCAACCAATAAAGATGCCTTGCTTCTTTATTGGTATAAAAAAAGATACTATAATACATAATAGTTCGTACTTGTCATTGGGTTCCTTGTTGGTTATTATTATAACAAATATGGCTTTATTATTTGTCTTTTGGAGGTTCCTAATAAGTACCAGATCCAGCGTTCTGATTCCTAGTTGTTATCCACATCGTCGCAGATGGTGGTTTAAAGAGAATTTTTTAAGAGCGGGTGTTATTACTTCTTTTTTATATTGCTGAAACGGTCATGCCGATGTCAAGCTATAGGAAATATGACGGTAGCGCTAATCTCGGCAATGTCCAAAGCGATAAAGAGGGGATAAAGACCTTCCAAACACTTGGCAAGAATATAGCTGTGTTATTGCAACAAAAAAATAGGGGGCAACGTGATGATTACGACAAGTCAAAAAGAGAAAGCGGTGTCGACAAACACTATGAAGGCGATTCGGCTGTATGAGTTTGGTGGTCCTGAGGTGCTGCGTTACGAGGAGGCGCCCCTTCCTAAGCTGAAGCCGGGTGAGGTGCTCGTTCGCGTTCACGCGGTTGGCATTAATCCCCCTGACTGGTACCTGCGCGACGGCTATAAGGCGCTTCCTCCAGAATGGCAGCCGCAGGTGACTTTCCCCGTCATTCTGGGAACAGACATTTCGGGCGTTGTCGAGGCGGTCTCCGGCGATGTTAAGGATTTTTCCGTCGGGGACGAAGTGTATTCGATGGTTCGTTTTCCCAACGGCATGTTTGGGGACAGCAAGGCTTATGCTGAGTACGTCAGCGTGCCAGCGTCGGAAGTTGCACTCAAGCCGATCGGCATCGATCACGCACATGCCGCAGGAGCGCCGATGTCGCTGCTCACAGCGTGGCAGTTCATGATCGAGTTGGGGCACAATGAATCGAACCCGCTTCAGCCCAACATGCATGAGCCGGTGCCGCTTGAGGGTAAGACCGTTCTCGTGAACGGAGCCGCAGGCGGCGTTGGGCACTTTGCAGTGCAAATAGCGAAACTGAAAGGTGCTTATGTCATTGCCGTGGCATCGGGCAAGCATGAGTCACTTCTGCGCGAACTCGGTGCCGACGAATTCATAGATTACACCAAAAATCCTCCCGAGGACGTTGCGCATGACATTGATCTTGTCATCGACGCCCTTGGCGGTTCGACCACCGGTCGTTTCCTGCGCACGCTCAAGCGCGGAGGTGCATTGTTCCCAGTGTTCCCCTTAGGTTTCTCCGGTGCCGATGACGCCGAGAAACTGGGCGTCACGGTCTCGGCAACCCAAGTCCGTTCGAATGGGGCTCAGTTGGCGGAAGTCGGGCGCTTGCTCGATGACGGGACGATCCGCGTCGTTTTGGACAGCATCTATCCGCTTGCCGACGCTCGCAAGGCCCACGAACGAGCCGCCCGTGGGCACATCCAAGGCAAGATCGTGCTCACTGTCCCATGAGGAAGACACCTCGAATGATCACCCCCTCCCCACACTATTGGGCGTGTTCACGCACAGGTGGAGCAAAACTTTGCGAATCGGGAAATAAACCTTGCAGTGTAATATAAAATAAATTCAAATTTTCTTTTGAAAGCAAAGAATTAGTGTACAAACCTGCAGATGCTCCCTTTAAGTGTTGCTCATCATCTCCAAGCACACCCAAATAAGAGGCTTTACGCATTGTTTTCAGCAAAAGCAGAATTACAAGTAAAAATTTATCTTTAGATATTTACTTGCGGAGTTGATAATGATGAAACAAATGAGTCAGGTGACGGCGAACCGTCACCTGACTCATATAAAATGGAAGTGAACATTTTGTTAATTACTGATCTGGCATAATTAGGAAACTGGTATAATATATCACCATATTCCTGGCTTTGTGCTATTTCCTTCTTGACAAACGGACACACAGCAACGATCTTTTTACTTTCCTCCCTTACCCAGACAGCCAGCTTTTGCAGCAGCGGGGACTTTTGTTGAAAGAGTAAACACGAGAGCCGGATGCCTTAGGGCACGTCAGTTCCGTAAAGGGGCTAGATCATGAGATCTGCCTCCACTCTACGTGACTCTTTAGGCTAGACACCATTTTTATCAACTTTGAATATTCTATAGTAATATTCAAAGTTGATAGGAGGTTTTTTCATGTACGGCAATACTGAGTATTGTTGCAATCCTAAGTTGGTTCACCGTTCTCTTGGTCTTATTATTGAAGCATTAGGTGATGAAACCCATGACCGTATGTTTTATCAATACTTATTACAGATGGCACCTGATAAAAAGCAGAGTGAAATTATCGAAAGTATCAGAAATGACGAAATTAAGCATTTCAAAATGTTTAGGATGATTTATGAGGAAATAACTTGCGAACACCCTTGTAACCAACAGCAAGGAGAAGAATTCGAACGGCCAGAGAGCTATTGTGATGCAATTGAGAAGGCTATATTTGGGGAACTAGATGCAGTAGAATTGTATAGAAAAATTATGTTTGGTTTATGCTTACAAAGACATAGAGACATGCTGTTTGAAATTATAACAGATGAAATGAAACATTCGGTAAAATGGAATTTTCTTTACAATATAAATCGATGTACATGCTGTGATTAATAAAGTGTTAGGTATATTATTTTGAGGTAGCTCCTGTGCCTTATAATTCCGAGCATCGTCCTTATTTGGTAGGGCGGTGTTTTTTATTTGCTATATTAAAGAGGAATATTTTTATTAAGTATAGTGTTATTCTAAAAGCGTCTCAGCAAAATGCTTAAGCCGAAATATAACTTATCAGCATTAATCCCTCAACTTGAATTATGTTCATTGTTCTCCTTGCTAATTGCATAACCATTCGTCAGTTTCCTTGTACAATTTATCAACCAAATCTGGTCTATCAATTCCTGGCAGATTATTATCAATTTCATATCCAGCCCTGCTAAGTACAAGAGAGAGGCAACCATAGCTTTCTCTGAATTTTGATAATTCTTCTATAGTAACGACAATATTACTATTTGGAATAACAGGTACAAGTGCATCTTTTTCATAAATTCCTTCTAAGGAAACAATGTACCAAATCCCATTAGTCCTTTGAATCCGGTAAACTAGTTTAGCATCGGACATAAGCTCCACCTGATAACCGCCGAAATCCGTACGACTTTGGATTGTTGCCATCATAATTGCTACGGCCTTGTCGCCATTAATCCAACTTTCGATATTATAAATTTTATGAGGTGCGTAGTTCTTCATTTTTGAGGACGCTTTTACAAATTCGTGGCCTGTTCCCTGAAACCATGAGATCACTACTTTGGAATCGGCTGCAAAACATTTGTCCATTTCATCCCACATAGAATTGTCCCGACAAAACCGTTCAAATTCTATTAGCTCTTTCACATTTGCTTTATCAATAATATCCTTTTCAGTATTTATCATTGGTCTTTTTAATATCATTTTACATACTCCTTTTTATACTTATGTGCACCAGTATAATATCTTAATTCTTTCTATGCCATTAATTATAGTTATTTTTTTCCTTAATAAAATAAAAGAATAAACAGGAATTGAACTCAAGCATGTTTCTTAAACACGGGGGCAAGGATGTTGTTTTCAATAATGAAAATGAAACATAGCCTCAGTCCCAGTGTGTTTCATTCACTCCATGCTAATAAAAGCCAGGAAAAGCAACTCCTAGCTTTTATCCATTGTTAAATATTATGTCCCATTCTTTCAGCGAGAGCAAGATAATCCGTAGATAATATATCCCCTTTTTTAAGAACACCAGGAACAATCAAATGTCCTCGATCTGTCCAGTTTAGATATCTGGTTATCGATTTATAGGAGCTAATAATGCCCTCATAATGAGTATCATCTCTCGTCGCTCCACAGACCATAAGCATACTCTCTTTTATTTTTAATTCTTTTTTCCCAATATAAAATGAACGGATTTTATCTATGGCTGCCTTAAGCTGAGTAGAAAAGGTAAACCAACAAAGCGGTGTAACAAAAACAATCATTTCTGCTTTTTCAAAAAGAGGAGCAATATCGTTAAAATCATCATCAAACGAACAGGGCATCCCTTTACTATAGCATGTATCACATCCCGTACAACCCATAATATTTTTTCGACCAACAGCACAATTTATTACATCATGCCCAGCCTGTTCTGCACCTTTTATAAAGGCATCAGCCAGTAAATCACTATTACCACTAACTCTTGGACTACCAGTTAAAACCAATATGTTTTTCCCCATAGTTCACCATCCCTTTTCTTACCATATTATTGACAACAATATAAAGTATAAATTATAATTTCCTATTAAAGAAGTACGTACATTATGGTTATATACTAACCCGAAGGGAAGTGTAAAATGGCTATTGACGATTCCGGTCCAACTGTTGTAAATATAAAAGACACTAATTGCGGATACACCCTATCACTCATTAACGGTAAATATAAAATAATTATTCTGTACTCGTTTGTTGAATATAAACCAATTGTGAGGTTTAATGAGCTTCAGCGTTATATTGGTACAATCTCTTTCAAAACTTTGAGTATAACACTTCAACAAATGGAAAAAGACAAACTAATTATACGCGAAGAATATCCTCAAATTCCTCCAAAGGTTGAATATCGTTTATCGGAACGTGGAAAATCACTCATTCCACTCTTAGATATGCTGTGTGTATGGGGCCACAGAAATCGTTTGTAAATCGTAAAACAAATTACCATAGGAACTAAAGTTGACCTAAAAGTGGTATAGAAACACGGAGATAAAGATGTTGTTTTCCATAATGAAAAATGAAACATAGTCCCTGTCCCGGTGTTTTTTACCTGTGTTTTTTATTTTCTCCTTAGTATTTTACTAGTGCTAAAAATTGTCGTTTTTCACAGTATAGGAGTGCAGGTCAGGCAATCTTCTACTTCCCTGTGGATTTTCCATAACTTAGAGGCTAGTATTTTTCCTTTTGCTTCTTCTGGTGTCATATGATGCATAGTAATAAATAAAAAACCGTTTTTCTTAAGAAGTCGATGTAATTCTTTTAAGAATGTATCTGTTTCCTGTACCATGTGAAACATATCAATAGCAATGATTACATCCGAGATATTGCTGGGAATCGCAGCAATATCTTTTGCTAAGAGGGTCTCAACATTGGTAAGCTGGTAGTTGCTAATTTTCTTTTTCACAGCTTCTATAGCCAAGTCATAAATGTCCACCGCATAAACTTTGCCTGACTCACCGATGAGCTCTGAAATTTTTTTAGTATATCCTCCCGAACCACAACCATAGTCGATGACGATGTCCCCAGTTTTGATGAAAATATTGCAGAAGTTAAACGAATGTATGCAAAAAGCAAAGCTAAAGGAATTGAACTCAAATATTATCCTATTTAGAGGAGAATGCCAAAATACTAGGGTATTCCACAATTTGGCTTGAAACCAGAGTAGTAAATAAGCAAGCTGTCTTATTTTATAAAAGTAGAGGATATCATGTTATCCCTAATTTCGGAATTTACGCCAACAGACTTGAATGTGTGTGTTTTGAAAAATGCTTATTATAGCTACGATTAGAAGTCAACCTCGAGTTTAGTATATGGAGGGGAAGTGTGATGAAAAGTGAAAAAGAAAAAATGATTGCTGGAGAAGTATATGATGTATTAGATAAACAATTACAAGAAGATCAGAGGAAGGCTAGAAAACTTACTAAAGAATATAATGCGACTACAATTGATGAGAGGGAAAAGCGAAATAAAATATTAAAAGAATTGTTTGGAACGTGCGGACAACAAATGCACATAGAACCTGACTTCAAGTGTGATTTTGGCTATAATATTCATATTAAAGGTATGCTGATTGCTAATTTTGATTGTCTTATGTTGGATACTTGTGAAATTACAATAGGTGAAAATTGTTTTATGGGGCCGAGAACTTGTATCTATACTGCATGTCATTCAACAAATCCACAAGAGAGAAACACCCCAACTTGTTTTGGGAAACCTGTAAAAATTGGGAGAAATGTATGGTTAGGTGGAAATGTGGTTGTATTACCAGGCGCAACAATTGGTGATAACGTTGTGGTTGCGGCAGGTTCCGTTGTTACAAAGGATGTCCCCGATAATGTGATTGTAGGAGGAAATCCAGCCCAAATCATTAAGAAGGTTGAACGAACGGAAATATAGTAACTTAAGAGAATACATTTTATTTGCTACCCAAATACAGAAAAGACCAGACGGTGGGGTGTCATGGGATAAATATCGCAGAGAGTTGCGATTTCACAGTGCGTTCCCGGGCCATTTATCGCGCCGATTGTGGGGATATCAATGCAGAATATCATATTTTCAAGCAGTCTCATTGATTCATGATACTGTTCGAGTTTCTTTTGTTTAGGCCAATCCATAAATTTTGTTTTCCAGACATCGGGGTTTCCTACTACCTATATGCGACCAACTCCTGCAAAGCAGCCTAACCTTGCAGGAGTTTTGTATTTTAATGGTAAATAATGATAAATATTAAAATCAGCAAAGCGAGTCGAAGAACCGAGATTTGACTCATAGAAAAAGGGGGTAACTATGAAAGTATTAAGAACATTAGTACGCATTTATGTCAAAAATTTAGATTCAGCTTTGATTTTTTATGAGAATTTGCTGGGTGTCAAATGTGACCTTAGATTTTCATATAGCGAGGTTGGTCTAGAATTGGCATCTGTAGGACAATTTTTGCTGCTTTGCGGCTCAGACGATGCTTTAAAAACTTTTCGTGATACCCAAGCTACACTTATTGTTGATTCATTAGATGAGTTCAAGCAGTTTCTAGAATTAAACGGAGGAAAAATTATTCGGGAGCCAAAGATAGTTCCAACTGGTAGTAATATGACAGTTAAACATTTCGATGGATCGATAATCGAATATGTGCAACATAAAAATTAGGTAAACTATAGACCTTTGCCAGGCGATTGACAGAGGTTCATACGCTAGCTAAATGAGTTCATCAACGTAGCTTCCCAAAATGATTGCCGTGGCCACCGGCGCAGGAGGAATATACATGATTATTAGACCAATAATAGACGATAACATACAAGCTATTGCTAAAATATACACTGATAATTGGAAGACCACATATCAAGGCATTTTACCAGATTCTTTTTTGAACGATATGACATATGAACATTCAAAAGAAAAATGGTTGTCATATATTCATAAGGAAAAGCAAGGAGCCTTTGTTGCAGTAGACAAAAATGATATAATTATTGGCTTTGCTGCATATAAGCCATATGAGGATTTGAAGAAATGTTTGTTACTTGATTCATTGCACATTTTACAATCAGTGCAAGGTGGTGGAATCGGGAAAAAATTGATTTTTACAATTGGTAAATACGCTTACAATAATGGATATGAAAAAATGTCTATCTGTATTGTAAAAGGAAATGATAGGGCAGAGGGAATATATACTCATTTAGGTGCGAAGCCTTACAAAGACTTTATTGACCATTTTGAAGGGACAGCATCTAATTCATCGGTTCTGCTATGGGATGATTTGAATATGTTTATTCTCAAAAATGAGTCAGGGTGATGGTTCTTTGGCTCGAGATCTATGCTGTTATCCTGTTACGCAGCTCTCCAAATAATCTTAAACTGCATGAATTAAGCATTGTAGACTTCGAAAAAAGAGCTAATCAAAAAATCAATCTATGCGACAAACTCCTGCAAAGCAGCCTAGCCTTGCAGGAGTTTCGTATTTTAATGGTAAATAGGATATTTTTCACACGGTCTCCGTCCCTTGTGATTGCTCCCTTAAAAATGCTTAAGCAGAAATATAACTTATCGATTCGGCAAATCGAAAGACTCACCGGCATAATAGAGGTATTGTTTTAAAAGCATGAAAAGGGTGTCCATAACCGCGTCCCCTTGACACCATAATATTCAAGTTAGTAATAGTCATCTTTTCTTGAAGAAGAATATAATACTTCTTTAAGCTTTTCTGCTGTGCAAGATGAGGCAGTATAAATCATTAATTTCAAATCAGGACAGTTTGATAGCTGCAAATTCACATGTTCAAATTCTAATTCTCCAATTTGAGGATCGTTCCATAATTTGTGACAGTCAGTAACCGTTTTAACTTCATAGCGAGACCACCATGCACTGAATATTTCACTTTCTAGCTTAAATTTTTCAATCATTTCTGTTAACCTCGCATCTTGAGGATACCTGGCACAATCTGTTCTAAAGCGTGCAATCATGATCTTAGCCCGTTCCTCATAATCGGAGTTAATTTCTTTCATAAATGGAGCAGTTAAAAAATGATGCAATATGTTTGGTTTTGGATTTATGTTCGCAGAATAGGAAGGAAATCGAAATAAAAATTCTGCTGCACGATTCCACAATAGTAGATCCCAATATTTGCCCATTACATATGCAGGATGAGGCTCCAAGGCGAAAACAGTTCTTTCTAATCCTTTACTAATCTCTTTATAAACTTCTGTTTCTTCCCTTTCATCTGATTTAGATAATAAAAAAAGATAGCGGCGTTCATCATCGGACAATCGTAAGGCAGTAGCCAGACTTTCCAATACTTGACGCGAAGGGCGTACGTCTTTCCCTTGTTCTATCGCTGTGTACCAGGAAACACCCACATTGGCAAGTTGAGCGACTTCTTCGCGGCGAAGTCCAGATGTGCGGCGGCGTCCATATGAGACCAAGCCAACCTGTTCGGGTGTAAGCCGCTCTCTAGTTGCACGTAAAAATTCACCTAGTGATTGTTGTAATGTGATCTCTTTCATTCTTTTTCTCCTCATATCCTACTACTTTCAATCGTATGATAATCACAGTATGGTTGAGTGATTTTAACTTTGATATAGTACTACTATAACATGAAAATAACTGATAAACGAAATCATTTAGATTGGAGTGAATTAATTTATGAAAATATTTGTAACTGGGGCAACAGGTAAGGTTGGAAGTCGTTTTGTACCTTATTTACTTAAGCAAGGTCATGCCGTCCGTATTCTTGTACGAAGTGCTGAGCGAGCACTCCCATTAAAAGAACAGGGGGCAGAAGTGGTCTTAAGTGATCTTTTAGATAATGAAAATCTCACTGCGTCCATACGGGGTGTGGATGCAGTGGTGCATATAGCTGCTACATTTCGAGGTAATATTAGTGAAGAAACAGCTAGAGCAGTGAATCTAGATGCAACGGTTGTATTAGCGAAAGCAGCTCTAGAAGCAGGTGTCACAAGATTTGTTTTTACTAGCACCAGTAATGTATATCGGGGCTTGGATTTAAACCGACCATGTAGAGAAGATGACGTTCTTGTCCCAGCTACTGAAATATATCCTAAAACTAAAATTGCTGCCGAAGAAGCTCTGCTTAAGATGCATCATGAACAAGGATTAGATCTTCGTATTATGCGGCTAGGATTTGTTTATGGTGATCGTGATCCGCATATTGAAGAGTTTTTGCCTTATACGGCTAACTGGAATCCGTTAAAGCAATTTTCTATAGTACATCATGAAGATGTTGACCAGGCGTTGCTATTAGCTGCGAGCACACCTGAAATTGAAGGTCGCATATATAACGTTGCGGACGATAAGCCTATTACGATAGGCGAATTAAGAAAATTAAATGGAGGATCAGAGCAAGTACCCACCAAAGATGGATGGCTTATGCCTAATCTATGGGAAATGGCAGCGGATACAGAGCGTATAAAAAGAGATTTGAACTTTAAACCCAAATATCCTTCCTTTTATACTGCAAGAGATATGGGAGCCTTATAGTTGTAGCTTTCCAAAGAAAGCTTAAGATTATATATTGATGACGTGATATGAGAAAATGAGAGAAACTCAGAAGAACCGTCGAGTTTTCTAGTGAGGAGAAAAAATGAATTATTTAGCGCATATATATCTCTCAGACAACAATAATGAAAGTATGCTTGGTAATTTTCTTGGTGATTTTGTAAATAAATCTTTGGAAAATAACTTTGAGTATTCTATAAAAAGTGGTATTTTTATGCATAGAAAACTTGATAGTTTTACTGACTCAAATCCGGTTTTTCTAGAGAGCAAAAAAAGAATTTCAAACTTGAATAGGAGATTTGCAGGGGTATTAATTGATATGTTCTATGATCACTTCTTAGCTAAGAACTGGTCCGAGTATTCTTCAATTTCCTTAGAAGAATATGCTGATAATTTTTACAGTATACTTAAAAGATTTTCTTATTGTTTACCAGATAAGTTAACAACAAGGATGCCTGTAATGATAGAGGAAAACTGGCTTGTTTCATATAGGGAGATAAATGGTATAAAGAAATCATTAGAGCGAATTTCATGGAGATTTTCTAAATCAAAACATCCTCTATTGAATCCAATAGAGGAGTTGATTAGGAATTATGAAAGTTTAGAACTTGATTTTAAAAGTTTTTTTCCTTATGCAATTGAGTATGCAAATAAACTTAAAGGCATTCACCAGTTATAAAACCATCCCATCCTTGTCTTCTTTCATGAGATAAAGAACCATCAGGCCGTGTGAAAAATGAGGTTATTTTTCACACGGTCTGCCGTCACTTAACCCCGTCTCCTTGATACTGTCCATGGTTGAAAAGGTCTGTTTTTGGGACCCGTTTTCTAGATGGACGTCATTGGAATTGTCATATTAAAAAAGCATTTAAAAAGAGCTTTAAAGTTGTAGGTTATCAGATTCTTGATAAAAGTGATGACCATTTTTGCCGTTGTGTTTTGCAAAATACATAGCTGAGTCAGCCTTGGTTAATAGTATATCAGCATCAGTTCCATCGGCGGGTGCGGTACTAATACCGATACTGCTAGTGATAGCTACTTCCGTGCCAATAATATGAATAGGCTTGGCTAAATCAACGATGATTTTCTCTGCAATTTCTAGGATATCCTGTTTGCTATTTATATAGGGTAAAATGATGGTAAATTCGTCACCACCCATACGTGCAACGGTATCGGTTTTCCTAACGCTGGCATTAAGACGTTGCGCGACTGTTTTGAGCACAATATCGCCAGCGTCATGCCCATGTGTATCATTTATTTTTTTAAAACCATCGAGATCAACAAAGAGTAAAGCACATATATGGCTCGTGTCTGTCATAGCAAGTGCCTGAAAAAAATGTTCGTAAAAAAGCATGCGATTCGGCAATCCGGTTAGCGCATCGTGTTTTGCCATATAGTTTACTTTTTCTGCAGCGAGGTACTTTTCCGTTACATCTAAAAGAATCACTAGATAACAATCAGCATGCTTATCGGTTATCTTGGTTACCTTTGATTCAAAGTAATGGTTGCTATCTGGGGCAGAGAGTTGAAAAGAACATTCGACTACGCTACCAGAAGTTAGTGAAGCTAATGCGGTATCGTCTAAATTCATAATTCTAAAAAGACTACGGGGGTTAATCATATGCTTGTCGCAATTTAGCATACGGGACAATTCTTTATTTGACCGTACGGGGGCAAGCATTGCATCAGTTACTAATATGCCTATTGGAGAATTATCGATAATCCGATTGAGGAGGCTGTGCAGAATTGTCTCATCATAGACCACAGCTAATGAGTTGGTTTTTTCATAAATTGCAATTATGGCATAACCTAATAGCAAAAAGCCAGTGCCTGAGATAAGATGTGCAAACCACCAGAGTGCAGTCCATGGGGTTGTAAGTAGGAATGCTGTAGAAGCTTGAATAAATAAAAAC
Source organism: uncultured Pelosinus sp. (assembly GCA_963526485.1). GTDB lineage: Bacteria > Bacillota > Negativicutes > DSM-13327 > DSM-13327 > Pelosinus. The sequence continues at coordinate 274,087 of CAURNS010000003.1, read as the reverse complement.
TGGGCGGCAAGATGGAATTTCATTATGTAACTTCTGGATGGCGAAATTAAAATCTTAACAATAGAGCAAAGAGAAATCAATAAGGCCGCCAATTCAATGTATTTGATGTGATTAAGAGAAACGGATTTGTTGATGTGTGTGTAAAGAAAGGCAAAGCTCGATATAATTAAAAATAATAGGAAATGAGGCCAATAGAGATTTCTACGTAGAACCGAAATTTCTTCATGTAGAACACGTAACCGGGAGAGACCTAAGAAAAGATAGCTGGACATGATGAGCCTGGATAGTGGGCCAAAAATAATAAACTGTGTTAGGTTTTGTGAGGAATGAAATGTGAGAATACCATGGAAAGAATAAATAGTTACAAAACCAATGTACCCAAGTGATGCATACCGCAAAAAATCGCTGCGACTATTCTTGAAACTCAGATATGCCGCATAAGCGATAAATGCGGAAAGTAGCTCCGCAAATAAAATAGCTATTTCATGAAAAGTAAACATCGGGAATTTTTCAGGGGAGTCAATATATATTAGGTAAAATATACCAGTAAGAGGAAAAAGAATAAGCCAGCAAAAGGTCATAAGTTTGAATATGGTACGAAACATACATCACCTCATAAAAATAAATGTAAAATTAATTATATAATATTCGAAGGGGTTCTGCCAATGAGTGACGGAAGGGACGTTTCTGAGTGACGGAAGGGACGTTTCTTTTTTGACAACAAGATGATATACTCAAAATAAGAGGTGATGAAATATGCCAAGAGAAGCGAGAAAGTTAAGTGAGAGTGGATTTTATCATGTTATATATCGAGGGATAAATCATCAGAATATCTTTGAAGAAGAACAAGACTTTGAATATATGTTAGAGATATTAAATAAGTTGAAGCAAGAAATAAAATTTGAAGTGCATGCCTATTGTCTAATGACAAATCATGTACACTTATTACTAAAGGAGAATCAACCAGGAGATATATCAACAATCATGAAAAGACTGTTAATAAAATATGTAATGAAATTTAACCGAAAATATCAAAGAAGCGGGGCCTTGATAGGAAGTAGGTATAAAAGTAAAGCAGTAGAAGTGGATGAATATTTTATTCCATTGATAGTATATATCCATCAAAACCCAATGCGAGCAGGGATCGCAGAAAAATTAGAAAATTATAAGTATAGTAGTTACTGTGAATATGTGGGAAAGCGTAAAATTGTTAATATCAATTTAAGTCTAGATATGCTTGGGAAAGAAGAATGGGTCAATGTACATCAGCGTGTGGTCGAAAATAAATTTGAAGCAGAAGGACGAAAAAAACTAAGCGAAGAAGAAATCCGTCAAAAAATCCTAAAAACTACAAATAATATCGCTCCGCAAACAATAGGAGCAATGGACAAAGAAGAGCGAGATACAATCCTTAACCAACTGAGAAAAGTAGGATTATCAATAAGAGAGCTAGAAAGAGCGACGGGGATATCAAGAGGAATCATAGCAAAAAGTTGACAAAAAAGAAGCGTCCCTTCTGTCTTCCTTCTGTCTTCTTTTTAGTGGAGGATTTTACGCTGAGTTTTCGGATTGATGCAGCTTCAAATTTTTTTTAGCAATTCAATACGAGCATATTCATTTGACATAAAAAACCTCCAGTTCAATTATAAACTGGAGGTTCTTGTATTTGTGAGGGCATAATGTTCAAAATTGGCATGCCTTATTTAAGAGATTAAACTAATGCTTCAAAATAAGCAACTCTATTGTTTATTTCAGATGCTTATCAAAGAAGTCAATTATCACTTGCATTACTTCTGGCTGAGCCCAATAAATACCGCCATGTTGTGCCCCTTTGACAATATAACGGGTAGATTCGATCCCATGAGCTATCAACGCTTGATGCAAAATCTCAGTTTGACTGGGTGATACGACTGTATCTTTATCCCCATGCATCAAGAGAAACGGTGGAGTTTTGTCTGAAATATAGGTAATCGGATTTGCAGTTTTGGATTTTTCTGGATCAGCTAAAATACCGCCATCTTTACCGCCAAAATTAGGACTGCCATTTACCCACAGTGCTTCGGTTGCGCCAGGTGATTTATGTGTCTCCTGTACTTCTTTGGAAAAATCGGAACCAACCCTTGTTAAATCGGATAATCCGAAAAGATCAACAGCCGCTTGTATATTGCTGTTTTGGCCTAAATCTTCACCTATATCGAACTGTCTCATTCCGTTAGTAGCACCTGTCATTGCCGATAAATATCCACCGGCAGATTCCCCCATCACTCCAATTTTATCAGGATTAATATTAAATTTGCCAGCATGTGCCTTAAGATAACGAATAGCTGCTTTTACATCTTCAAGTGGCTGCGGGAAAATCGCTGTTGGCGCAACACGATAATCTATACTTGCCACCACATAGCCGGCGTTAGCAAGCTCCATACGCTGCTGTATGGAGCTGTCTTTATTCGCATTTATAAATCCGCCGCCTGCTATAAAAACAATCGCTGGCATTTTTTCATTTTTTTGCGGTTTTAACACATCCATTTTCATAGCTACATTATCATAGCCCCGCATGGGTACTTGCTCGTATACGACATTAGAAATCAACTTAATTAATGGCTGTTTTAACTCAACATCCAAACTTTTACTATCCGCAGTATTACTTGCGGCCGAAACACTTCCAACTATGCCTGTCATCAATAATCCTGACATTACCATTATTCCCATTACTTTTTTCAGTTTCATTTAGTTCCACCTCATTTCTCTTTGAATTATTACGATAAAATTAACTTTTTCTTGCTGTATAACCTTCAGGAAGTTCACTTGGTGCACAGTTGATTACCTCATCATTGTCAGTGCCGCAATCTTCAATAAAAGTGATAGTTGCAAATTCATCTACGACCATCTTCGGATAAGTGGGCCCTTGATCACGATATTTGTTCATTAGCGGCAAATGTTCATTTTGAAAACATACTGTCTTTTTCGGATCTTCCGCTACCCAGGCCGGAAAGAAAATAGTACCGTGGATTTTACGCGTAGCCAAATTAAACGCTAGACTTACACAAGTACCTGTTGGTTCGTCCCAAGAAATTTTATACACGTCATCTGCTAAGACAACGATATGAGCTTCTTGTCCTTTTACCCAGCGCCCACCAACAATGCCACTGTGAATCCGATAATCAAAATTTTTATCATTTTTAACATATACTTCATACTGCCAGCCATTATCATACGTATAGATGAAATGTTTACCAATCAAATTTTTTAATTCTTCTTGCATATGTATCACTCCTTTGTAAGTACATATATACATGTAAATATATATATGTTGATGTATACTTATGTATTATATATACTATGTTTTAGATAGTCAAGTAAAAGGAGCGTTTTTATGAATGTATTAGGTTATGCTATCTTAGGCTTAATTGATAAAGGGGAAGTTACCGGCTACGATTTAACTAAGATTTTTAATGACAGCGTCGCTGATTTTTGGAGTGCTAATCAAAGCCAGATATATCCTGAATTAAAAAAACTAGTCCAGGCCGGACTAATTGAATATGAGGTTGTCATTCAAGGTGAAGTCTTAGAAAAAAAACTATATTCCATTACATCGCAAGGAAAAGCAGAGTTAAAAAAATGGATTATGGAAGATGAGCCACCACTGTCGCAAAGTAAGGACATATTTAAATTGCGTATTTATTTTGCTGAACATCTAAGTACAGAACAGCTATTAGAAAAACTAAAAAGCCGTCAAAAAAGGTGTAATAGTCTTCTTATTCGATATAAGACAAAAAAAAATAATTACCAAGACATACCGATTCCCCCTGAAAAACTAGGTGACTATATTCTATTAAAAGGCGCCATGATGCAGTTAAAAGCTCAGCTAGCATGGCTTGATGAATCAATAAACTATATAATTTCTATTTCTCAAAGTGATAATAATTAATACTACCTTCTATACATGACCTAATCCGGAGAATTTTTGGTGTTCAGAAAATCAATAAGTCAAGTCACTTTGGCATGGATACAGTATGATAAATGGATATTATTTAATTTTCAAATATCAGGGGGCTATAATAATGCAAGAATTTTATACCATTGGAGAAGTGTCAAGACTATTTCATGTCAAAGTTGAAACACTTAGGTATTATGATGAGATTGGACTATTAAAACCTAAGTTCACTAATAAACAGACTCGTTATCGTTATTATTCAACTCAACAGTTTGAGAGACTAAACTCAATTAAATATTTACGGACGTTAGGTGTGCCTATCAGTAAACTGATTGATTATTTCAACTATCGGGACATTGATAAACTTGTGGATATGTTAAATGCCCAAAAGATGGAAATTTCCTGTAAGAAAAGTGAATTGGAGATCGTTGAACGGAAAATATTCCGTCGGCTAGGGCAAGTTGAGGATGCGATTAATATTCCGCTGGATATAATTACAGAAGTAAAGCTTCCTGAGTGGCATGCGGTTTATTTACGCCGCGAATATGCACCTGATGAGGACATTGAATATCCGATTTCTGAATTAATTAAAGACTATGGTATAGACGGGGATATTTTTTTAGGTAAGATAGGCATCTCCATTTCGCTTTCTGATCTAAGAGCTAATAAACTTGATCGATATTCCGGCATATTTATGATATTGGAAGAGGAAGATCCCATAATAACTTCGGATATCACCTTTCCGGCTAGAGAGTATTTGCGAATTCGTTTTAAGGGCTCTCATATGGACGCAGCACCATACTATAATAAGTTATTTGCCTATATGACAAAAAAACATTATGGCTTAGTAGATGAATCTATAGAAATTGCCTTAATTGATTACTGTATTACTAATGATATAGATAAATATGTAACAGAAATATTATTGCCTTATATCCGCCTATAATTATTTATAAGCGGATAATTTTTTTCTTGACTCTATAGTAACTAGAGTGTTTATGCTATTGTTATAGTCTTGAAACAGAGGGTTGTAGAATGAAAATTTTAATTATAGGTAGTGAAGATCGGTACAGAAAATATATGCCAAACTTGCAATTGATAAGTAAGGCTACTTTGATTTTCTGTTCCCAAGGGACAAACGATGATGAATTATTGCAAGTTGCTCCCGATGCAGAGGCAATTCTTATTGATCCTATGGCTAGGCTTTCCGGTAATGTTATCCGCCAAATGTCTAAGCTTAAGATTATTCAGTCCGAAGGCGTTGGTTTTAACGGCATTGATTGCCGAACTGCCCAGCAAAAAGGAATATATGTATGCAACTGTAAGGGCGCAAATGCAGGAGCAGTTGCCGAGCAGGCAATACTGCTGATGCTGGTTCTTCTGCGAAGTACCATTACTGGCGATAGAATTGAGCGGGAAGGCCGACAAATGGAGATGAAGGAGCGGCTGATGTATGAAGGTATCACCGAGCTAGGAGATTGTAAAATTGGACTTATTGGGTTTGGTGATATTGCGAAGGCTACCGCTAAACGTCTGCAGCCGTTTGAATGTGAGATTTTTTATTACACCCAAAAAAGAAAAACATTGAAAATGGAAGAGGAATATCATGTGTCTTATGTGGAACTAGATGAAATGATTCGCATCTGCGATATTATCAGTCTGCATTGTCCTGTTACGCCGGAAACGATAGGATTGGTTAATACTGAGTTTTTATCGAAAATGAAGGAAAATTCCTATTTAATAAATACCGCTAGAGGCGATATTATTGATAATCAGGCGTTATATGATGCCATTATTACCGGAAAGATTCGTGGCGCCGGTCTTGATACGGTATATCCGGAGCCAACCACAATAGATAATATACTGCTGAATCTGCCGGAGAAGTTTAAAGAACATATTACTTTTTCTCCTCATATTGGCGGAATTACCACAAGCTATTTTCGTCGAGCCCATGTGCTTAGCTGGACCAATGTGGAAACTGCATTAAAAGGGGGACGGCCCCGATTTATTGTAAATGAATTATAAAATTGATGTAGCTCTAATAGATTGATATTTGCAAAGGGGCAGTATATGGACTCGTTTTATCTTGTACTTACACAACTGGAACTTTTTACTGTTATGATTTTACTTGGTATTATCGGTATCAAAATAAGAGCTTTAACTGAGATCACTCTGAGTGATTTGTCTAAGCTGATAATGCGGTTAATTCTTCCTGTTATGATTTTTCATAAATCAATAAATGGTGCGACCCGCACAGATATGATTATTTGTTTTAAAGAGGTTATCTTTTCGGCGATTTTCATGTATGGAGTGCTTTTTTTAACTGGCTTTGTTGTTAAAAGAATGTTTTCTTTAAGCGGAAATTACGGACGTGTTTTTCATGCTTCGACAATGTTTGGCAATGTGGGATTTATTGGGATTCCTTTGATTCTCGGTATCTTGCCTGAACGGGGAATGCTGTACATGGCACTGTTTACGATTATTGATCAGGCATTGCTTTGGAGCATTGGCTTCTATCTGACATTACCGGAGGAAAAAGTAAATTATAGTTCTTTACGGGCAAATTTCAAAAATATATTAAATCCCGCCATGCTGGGGATTTTTTTGGCAATTCTTTTCATTTCGATGGAATGGAAGCTGCCTACAATTTTAAATAAAGCGCTTGGCCTTGTGGGAGATATGACAACGCCCTTATCTCTAATTTATATCGGCGGCACTTTTTGTTTTTGCAATGTACGAAAATTTTTAACTAGAATAGAATACTATGCGATTGTTATCATAAAAATGATAGCTATACCCCTGTTTGTATCTTCGATATTGCAATTTTTACATGTTGAGCAGGAAATTATTACATTTATTACTATGATTACGGGTATGCCAAGTATGGCAGCAATTGCAATGTTTGCGAGATCAAATGAATCAGATGAAGACTGTGCGGTCGGCGCAATCATGATTACAACAATTTTTTGCTTGGTTACATTGCCATTGCTCGCTTATGTTACGAGTTATTGATTTTAAAGTTCAAAAGTGCTGAACCTTTTCGCAAAACTCCAATTTTTGCGTATTAATATCAACGATTCTATTAAATGGCATGTTGATGCAGTAGCTTTGATATAGGCTAAATAGCCAGGAATAGAAAGGTTTCACGGGTTTCTACAAATTTAACAAGTGTATAAATTTGTTCTCATAGACGCCGAAAATAGGGACGAACATTTAGTCAATTCATTGACTGATGTTGGCTTTATGTATATAGAAAAGTAAAAGCAATATCTCCAGTTATACGAGATATCGCTTTTACTCTTTTTTAATTGACATAAAAAACTTGATGACATCTATTTCTAATCCATCGGCGATAGCAAATAATGCCAAACCCCTGTCCATACAATGATAATAGGAATAGACAATAGGTAGAGTTGATCAAAAAACAATATATGCGACAAACTCCTGCAAAGCAGCGTGGCCTTGCAGGAGTTTTGTATTTTAATGGTAAATAGGATAGAAATATGGATTCGTTTTTCAAAGAAAATTTTATGATCGTAAATTTATGGCATGAGAGAAAAAGAGGGAGTAACTCAAAAGAACCATCCTGAGTTTTCCAGTGAGGAGAAAAAATGAATTATTTAGCGCATATATATCTCTCAGACAACAATAATGAAAGTATGCTTGGTAATTTTCTTGGTGATTTTGTAAATAAATCTTTGGAAAATAACTTTGAGTATTCTATAAAAAGTGGTATTTTTATGCATAGAAAACTTGATAGTTTTACTGACTCAAATCCGGTTTTTCTAGAGAGCAAAAAAAGAATTTCAAACTTGAATAGGAGATTTGCAGGGGTATTAATTGATATGTTCTATGATCACTTCTTAGCTAAGAACTGGTCCGAGTATTCTTCAATTTCCTTAGAAGAATATGCTGATAATTTTTACAGTATACTTAAAAGATTTTCTTATTGTTTACCAGATAAGTTAACAACAAGGATGCCTGTAATGATAGAGGAAAACTGGCTTGTTTCATATAGGGAGATAAATGGTATAAAGAAATCATTAGAGCGAATTTCATGGAGATTTTCTAAATCAAAACATCCTCTATTGAATCCAATAGAGGAGTTGATTAGGAATTATGAAAGTTTAGAACTTGATTTTAAAAGTTTTTTTCCTTATGCAATTGAGTATGCAAATAAACTTAAAGGCATTCACCAGTTATAAAACCATCCCATCCTTGTCTTCTTTCATGAGATAAAGAACCATCAGACCGTGTGAAAAATGAGGTTATTTTTCACACGGTCTGCCGTCCCCTTTGAGCTCTCTTAATGCGTTACTCAATATAAGTAGTCCACTTACCGCATTTATTACACCAGTATATAGCGAAGTCCAATGTATCATCAGCTGCATCCAAATCGAAAGTAAAAATTTTTCCGTCTTCAATGAATCCTATATTCCTACGCCAGACACTAAAGCTTTCCGCTTTACATTGCGGACACTCAGAATCACATTTCCCTACGTACTCAAAATCATCAATCGTTATTCCGTTCTTCTGTAAAAATTGGATTATAGCTTCTTCATAATTTACATCTGAAAGCTCAATAAAATCTTCTAATTTCAAAAATTCACTCATACAAAACCTCCATGTATTCTTGCTAGAACATAACTAACTCCATGATGAAAATCAATTTGCATACATATGCCTCCTTTGTAATTAGATTTTATATCTACAATTACATAATTTAACAATATATGCAATAAAAACTTTACATATAATCCAAATTATTACAAACAAACTCAAAGATCGGCCTTCATTACGTAGTGCGGGCATGGGACAGAAGATAGTACTCAAAAGAACCGTCCCCTCTGTCTTTTGATAATGGGACACTGGGGTCAGGTTACTCTGTCCCACCAAGACTTTTCTGAGACAAAGTAACCTGACCCCATGTCCCTTCCTATTATCATATAAAGTAGCTAAGGATTTACCACACATTCTACACAGGCAGTAATCCCTTACGGCTTGCTTAACGAAATATTAGTCTAACAGTTGGTGGTACTTCATTTTTGGGGAATAACTTTTTTACTCAAAATATAAATTCCACCCCAGCATAGCAATAATAACACCTGTGCCAGGACAACAAGCCATAGTATCTTCATGTATCCACCAATAATGCAAAATAAGGTATTAACCAGAGGAAAACCCAGGAATGTAAACATGATAGGAAAATCGTTTTTGTAATCCATAGAACTGATGACTTTGCGATCCCAGAACTTGACGAAAGCTAACACTAAAATTCCCAATGAAATTACAGAAAGAGTTACCAACATTACCCATTGCATATTAGAAGTTCTGGCGAAAAATGGTCCCATATAATTAAAAAAGTTGGATATAGGTGAAACCAAACAGGCTAGAGAAAGAATAGCGGCTAAAAACGGATATATATAGCCAATTAGATTACTGTAGCCTTTCTTTTTATGCCACCATTCACCGATTAATATAAAGGTTGTCCAGTATCCGCCTATAATAATCCATCCTGTAAAATTCATGACAGGTTCACCATATATTAAAGGTTCACCCTGAAGAGGAATAAAGCTCCACCTTCCAATAATTCCTTCTGTTGTATGAAAAATTTGTTTAATGGCCACCGGATCCATGGAAAAGTCAAAAATCATAGCAATGAGTCCAACAATAAATGGTTTACTCCATGTCGGTATATTGATCATCTTTAAAACACGCAACGTTGAGTAAACGATAAGAAACTCAATTATTGGAATAGTTATTGGTACATTGAATATCATTAGGATACTGCGCCCATATGAGTAAAAACCTTCTTTCCCCATATATCCCATAGATGCCGCAACATTTTCAAAGACTGAGGCGTAGAAAAAGACAAAACATATGAATTGCATTAATACAATCTTTGGACGTTCTTCGTTTTTAATTATATAGAAGACCATTAATGCGGCGATGATTAGAACTAAAATATCTTGAATAATCCATACAGGTACTATCGTTATATTTCCCATTGTTTTACCTCCATTTAAAATTATGATTGAGTTGAACGTTCAAATAAATTATAATTAAACAGTGTTAATTAATCAACAGGCAGTTCGATAACATTACGTTCGATATCTTACAAATCGGGTTAGCGTTGTTCGTTCACTGAATTATTTAGGGAGGATATTATGGCATACGAAAAAGCAGACCATCGAGTGAGATATACAAAGATGGTTATAAAAAACAGTTTACTGGAACTTATGAAAGAGCATCCTATCAGCAAAGTTACAGTGACAGATATATGCAAGAAAGCAAATATCAATCGCAATACTTTTTATTCACATTATGCGAATCAGTTTGAACTTCTTTCAAAAATTGAAGATGAGTTATATGAAGAAATCAGACAGATTGTGAAACATACTATTAGCCTTGAAACTTCAGGAAAACTTTCATATGAAATTTGCAAGTTTATAAAAGCAAATAGCAATATATGTGAAGTATTATTCTCAGAAAATGGTGATAAAGAACTATTAGAACGTATTCTTTATATCAGCCACGATTTAAATATTGAGAAATGGAAGAAGGAAGTAAAATATATTGATCAAAAGCTATTCGATAATTGGTATACATTTACCGCATATGGCAGTATAGCCATAATAAAAAAGTGGGTCAATAGTGGTATGAAGGAAAGTCCCAGTAAAATTGCTGCTTTTATTGATAAAGCGACAGAAGCAGTATCGAAAGATTTTTATTGATAATCCCTTTCATGATGATAAGGGACATGGGGACAGGGACATTGTCCCGCAGAAAAGATAGAGCTATGCTGGATTTGAGGTGAGAGCAAGTGCCGCGACAAGCAAGAGAACGAAGTGAATTTGGAATATATTATGTAATTATGCGAGGAATTAATAAAGAAAAAACCAGCTAAAACGTAAAATACTTTGGGAATGGATGAATTGTCTATGTCATGGGTATAGAAGGAATCTTCCCTGGGACAGGGGTACTGTTTTAGATAATATAATTCCCAGAGAGGGTATAAATATATCCCTGCCTTATGTTTTTTTATTGGCTAGTTAAAAAAAAGTTAGTGTCAACAACCCCGTCCCCTTGACAACGTACAACAGCAATGGGATCCATACTTTTGGATACCGTGTACGGCGTAAATTGTTTGAAATACTCAATCGCAGAAGCCAAAAGAAGAGCTTGACGTGGGAAGGATTTGCAAAACTAAAAGATAGATTCCCGCTAGCAAAAGCGAGAATCTATGTGAATATCTATGGCTAAACGTAAGTAAATGCTGCTATGAAGAGCCGGATGCCTTAATAGGGCAAGTCCGGTTCCGTGAGGGGGGCTGGAATGTGAGTTCCGCCTCTACTCGACCTTGCTTCCCTGAATATGTCAATATAATGAGAAATAATAGCTCAAGCAGACTTTAGTCAATTAGATACTAAAGTCTGCTTTTGTTTTAAAAGAGTAAAAGTGATTATTCTTGATTTTTAAATTGCGTAAGATTTATCCAGGTATTTCTGTTTCTCTGAGACGTTTTTCACTTAAGATAGATTTATAAAAAAGACTGTATCCCTACTGCTGAAATAGTAGTAATTTTCCATGAGAGCTTAATCTTTAAACCACGCGTGGCTAAGTACCTTGATTGCCAGATCAATATCCTCTATCGGTATCCCCTTATAGGAAATCAAAACGTTTACCCTTCCAGGTTTCTTATTGATACGATCTCCGGAGTAGTAGCGGGAGAAGGGGGGCAGGTTCACGCCAGCATTTTGGGCAAGGGCAAGAAGTTGCTTTTCCCCCAAGGAAGTCGTCACTTCTAGAATAACCCTCATTCCGGCGTTACCGCTTATAACATTTACCTTTCCCTTCATATGAGTCTGAATAGCTCTTGCTATTACTTCATATTTAGCTAAGCAAAGCTTTCTGACCTTTCTGATGTGGCTTTGCAAATGACCGTCCCTCATAAACTGGGCCAGTGCCAGTTGATATAATCTTGTAGTTGTTTGTTCATACATCTGGTAATTTTGAAGATAGCCATCAAGCAGCCAGTAGGGTAGTACCATGTAACTAATGCGGAGGGTTGGAATAAAAAATTTGGAGAAGGATCCTAAGTATATTACAATGTCATTTCTGTCAAGGCTTTTCAGAGCTGGTATTGGTTTCCCTACAAATCGCATTTCGCTGTCATAGTCATCTTCGATGATAACCCCGCTATTCACTTGGGCCCAATTCAAAAGTTGCAATCGATTTGCAGCAGACATTGTAACACCCTTGGGAAATTGATGCGATGGAGTTACGAACACAATTTTACTTTTTGCCCTTGTAAGCTGCTCAACATCTAGACCTTGTTCATGAACTGCCACTGGTTCAACAAGAAGATCATTTCTTTCGAAAACATATCGGATATAGTTGCTGCCGGGATCCTCCATTGCTATTGAATGAAATCTTGATTTCATCATCTGGCATAATAAGCTTAATAAATATTGTGTCCCGGCTCCTACGACAATTTGGTTCGGCTGGCAATAGACGCCTCGATTTTCATAAAGGTATTTTGCAATCTCTTGCCTGAGGGTATATTCTCCCTGGCGATCGCCAAGATGTAATAGAGCGTGAGTACCGTTTTTAAGGATGAAGTTAATAGTTCTTTTCCAAGTATTCAAATTGAAGCAGGCTTCATCGACGTAGCGCGCCGCCAGGTCATGCCTATAGTATTTTGTGCTATCTTGGCACGAATTTATGACTAAAGGCTTGCGAGGCGTTTCCGCTCTCCATAAATTCGAATGAATATCAACAACCATATAACCGACTTTCGGGAAGCTCTTTATATATCCCTCGACCGCTAGCTGCTGGTACGCCTCTTCGATTGTATTTTTACTCAGTTGAAGGTATTGAGACATTTTTCTCAGAGAAGGCAATTTTGCTCCGACTTCAATAGTTCCGAGAATAATTTCATTCTTAATATATTCATACAGTTGGTAGTACATAGGTTTATTCAATGCACCGAGGAGGGGCGTAAATAGAAAAATGTTTTTCATTTGTTTCTGTCTCCCGCATTATTCAAAAACTGTCACTTTTCTCCATGACAGTTCTCTTATACAATCATACTAACACAAATTACCAAACACGTCTTTATGAAAGGAGGCATCATACCATGTATACTTGTGTTTCATGTTCCATTCACGTCTGGAGTAGTTGTGAGTTTAAGAAATTGCATAATAATAGACTTGAAATGAGAAAAATCTTGCATAATTTCTCTACTTTATCAAGTTTATTACACATCTATTGAATCTAGATGTAGTTACATTTTTGTTATATTAGTATATCGGTAATTTAAATATCCGATATAGCATTATTTTGTGGGAAGTGATTATAGTTGCGAAATAAACTTAACAAATTTAATACTTTAATATGGGTTATTCTTATAGGAATATTAATATCTAGAATTGGTACTTCTATGATGGTTCCGTTTCTATCAGTATATCTCACTTCTCATATTGGATTAAGTTATTCGATGACTGGATTTGTTGTTGGTGCATCATACTTGGCTTATGTTTTTGGTGGATTATTGGGAGGATTATTATCTGATAAATATGGTAGAAGATTTATTCTTAGTTTTTCTTTATTATCTTACGCAATAACATTTTTTTTAATTGCATTTATGAGCATACTCTCTGTTAGTACATTTGTGCTTATAGGGAGTTTGAGTATTATTAATTTGATAGCTGGCTTTAATCGTATTTGCATAGAAAGTTTAGGGCAAGCGACGCTAGCTGACATATCTACTAATAAACAAAAAGTTACAATTTTTAGTTTAAGATATACCTTTGCTAACATTGGAAATGCAATAGGTCCCTTACTTGGAGCAGTTATTGGAGTATCAGGTAAGTTAGAAGGGTTTTATTTAACTGGAGTGCTTTGCTTAATATATTTTGTAGTTTTTACCTTGTTTTCAGGGAATATGTCATCATCTATTCCGCAAAAACTGAAGCATCCTTTAAACATATCAAATATAGTTAAAGTTTTTTTAAAGGACAAACCATTATGTTATTTTATATGTGGTGGGGCTCTTGTATATTTGGTATATGTTCAGCAACAGGCAACTTTTGGGCAAATAATAATGAAAAGAACGGGAGATACCAGTTTATTTACCCTTCTTCTATCTATAAATGCAGTTACTGTAATACTTCTTCAAATGCCTATTTCTAAATATTTCTTAAAGAATAGGTCATATATGTCAAGTATGAAAATAGGATGTGCTTTTTTTAATATTGGTTTTATAAGTATTGCTTTTTCGGGAACTTCGACCTATTTTTACATTATTAGTGAGGTAATCTTTACACTTGGAGAAATATTAATTTTACCTGTGAGTAGTCTATTTATTGATAAGATTGCGCCACCTTCATTACGATCAACATACTTTGGAGCAATGGGGTTACAATATTTTGGTCGAGCAATTGGTCCTTTTATAGGAGGTATTATTTTTCAGAATTTTAATGATATAAATACATTATTATTCTTTGCAATTTTGTCTTTAATTCCTATGATTTTATATTACAAAGGAGATTTGACAGAGCAGAAACTCATTCGAGAAAATGTACTTTAATGAGGTGAAAGAGGTAAGGCGAGGGGACGGTGGTAGTGTCTTGCCGTAATTTATGACATAAGACAAAAATAGAGGGAGCAACTCAAAGGAACCGTCCATTGAGTTTTACCTAAGGAGTGGTACAAATGATTACTATTTCGATTTATGGAGCAGGCCATTTAACAAAATCATTGCTTACAGGTTTAGACAGAGTATCAGATACAAAAATTTCAATATTTAACCGAACAGAGTCTAAAATAAATGATTTAAATAGCATTTATAGCAACCTTGAAAAAAAAGATAGTTTATACGGGTTGATAAAGGAGAGAACAATTCTTTTTTGTATAATTCCAGTAGATGCCTTAATTAATTTGGATTTGAATTTTATTGAAAAGTTAAAGCAAACAAATTCTGTTCTTGTTTCATGTGCAAATGGCCTATCTTTAGAGTTTTTAAATGACAAGTTTAGTGGTCTAAAAATCATTAGGTTACTTCCCAATGTAAATTGGCAAATTTGTGAAGGTGTGAGTTTGTTTGATTGCAATGATAAAGTAACCGAAAAAGAATTAAATGATTTTTATAAATTTTTAAGTCCAGTAACAAAATTGTATCGTGTTAAAAATGATATAGATTTCGAGAAAATAGGCACTCTAACTACCTGTTCACCAGGTTTATTCTGTACAATATTAGATTATTTTAATGAATACTTCAACATTGAAAGCCTTGATGAAAAAGAAATGTTTTATGAATCCTTAAAAGGGACAATTGATTATATCTTGCATTCAAGAAAAGACCCCAATATAATTTCTTGTGAAGTAGCGAATAAAGGTGGTCTAACAGAGGTTGGGATAAAAGCTATACAACAACTGTTTCCTTTTTGTATAGAACTTGTAAGTACGAGTATGAAAAATAAAATAGAAGACAGAAAAGAGAAGATTAAAATATTAATAAAATAAAATTCACATTAGTAAATGTATCCATTTTATATAAGAGAAAGGGTAGAAGATACCCGTAACCTTGATTATAACTCTTCTTGCTTCCTCGTCTCTAGTGCGCTGCTTGGCTTGATCATCAATATCTAAGCATTTATGCTCACTCATATCATTGGTATATTTGATAAACTTTTGTATTGCCTTTTCTGTTTCGTCGCTCATCATTTCAAGTAGAAAATTTACATCTATTAAATCTACCAACGTCAGATCGCCAGAGTAACAGGAATTCATCATAGTATCATTTTTAAGGCGTGAGAGAAGCAAAAAGAACGTCCCTCTGCTTCCTGAGGTAATATATGATAAAAGAATTTGAGCAAGCGAAAATGAATGAAGTAATGGAAATATGGTTAGATACTACTATTAATGCGCACTATTTTATTCCGAAAAAATATTGGGTTGATAACGAGCGTATCGTAAGAGAAAGATATTTACCTATAGCGAAAACATTTATTTATGAGGAAGATAGTGTCGTTAAAGGATTTATTAGTATCATGGAAGGCTTTTTTATTGGTGCATTATTTGTTGGTAAAGAGTATCAGAAGCAAGGGATAGGTTTAAAGCTAATTAATTATTGTAAAAAGTTCTATCCTAAACTAGAATTAGCTGTTTATGTTGATAACATGGGTGCAGTAGAGTTTTATAAACGATGCGACTTTGTAATTCAAACGGAGCAAGCTAATGAAGACACCGGATTTAAAGAATATATCATGGCTTGGAATGAGCTTGAATAGAGGGTGGAATGTGTCAAGGGGACGGGGTTATCGACAATTCAGCCAAAGCAGGGTGCCAATAACCCCGTCCCCAAAGTAAACATGGGGATAGGGGTGTTGTTTTAAATAATGAAACATAGTCCCTGTGTTTTACATATACGACCAACTTCTGCAAAGTACCTAGCCTTGCAGGAGTTTTGTATTTTAATGGTAAATAAAATAACGATAAATATTAAAATCGAAAAAGCGAGTCAAAGAACCGTCACCTGACTCATAATGGCTCTGTATTATACTGAGAAACATAATAGAAAGGCAGGATTATTTTATGGAATTTAAAATGGTTAAACGGGATATATTTATTTTTACTGGATCGGAATTCAACGCAAATGCTATTTTAATTTTAAATAACGATGAAGCTGTGTTGGTTGATGGGTTAGCAAGCCGTGCAGAAGCTATTGAACTTAGAGAAATTATTTCAAAAACTTTCAAGACAAAAGTGAGCTATATTATAAGTACACATTATTTCAGCGACCATATGGCAGCGTTCTCTCTCTTTCCAGAAAGTAAAATAATTGCCCATAAAAATTATTTACATACTTTTACTTCTGAACTTTTTAGAAGTGAAGAAGAAAGAGCGCGTTTTGTAGAACCGAGTATAGTTTTTGATAGTTGTTTACAACTTGAATGGGGAATCTATATACTTAATATTTTTCATAATCCTGGTCATACACTAAGCACAGTGGCTATAGATATAGAAGCTGCTGATTTAATTATTACTGGTGATCATGTCTTTGGTAATGTAGCCTATCTATCTTATTCTACCCCAGAAATGATAAGAGAAGCGTTAAATAGAATTCGTATGACAAACCGAAGTATTGTTATAACAGGTCATAATGGTATAGCGTCTATGGATAAGATAAATGATGGTTTAGGATACTTAGAAAGATTAGAAAGGTATGTAAAGGAGGCCCGTGTCCATAATTCTGAGCAGTTAATTTTAAATATCAAGATTGAAGACTGTGTTAAACCTAAAGCTAATATAACTGAGTCAGAAAGAATTTTCCACCAACGCAACCTTCAACTTACTATTGATAAAGGATTATTTTCCAAATAACTTTGTATTCTTCATTTTATATGTAGAAATCAAGAGGACGGTTCTTGATCAAGATCTACGCAGTTATACCCGTTACGGAGGTCCCACCCGAATAATCTTAAACTGCATGAATTAAGCCAGTGTAGACTTCGAAAAAAAAGAACTAATCAAAAAATAATATATACAAGCAACTTGCAAAGCAACCTAGCCTTGCAGGAGTTTTGAATAGAAACACGGGGACAAGGATGTTGTTTTTCAATAATGAAACATAGTCCCTGTCCCCGTGTTTATTTTCTTACATAATATAGGTATTACCTCAATAAGCCAGTTACAGCAGCTCGGCAAAGAACAGAGAGATGATATGTTGCGCAGGTTAAAAGAACGAGAAGGAGTTACGATACGTCAGCTAGCCAGAATTACGGGCATATCTAAAAGCGTGATTGATAGAGCTTAATGGGACGGTGTCCCTGTCCCCGTGTCCCCCTGTGAGCGTCTCGATATGCGTAGGGAAGCATACTTTATAGAGTTTATATCTTTCATTCAAAACCCAGATGGAACAGCGAAGTACGAAAATACGTTTGAATACGCCATTTTGAAAAGAGAATGGAAAGAAAAGTAAGTAGTAGTATGTCGGGAAAGTATCAAAAGCAGACCTTTCGCATCATCCGGCTTGCTTGGCTACCAGCGTATTTTTTCTAATTTCTTAGCCCACAAAGGTATTACATGCGAACGCAAATGCTGGAGTGGGAAAGAAATGTTATTGTCATTTGGGATCGATCAAACAGAACCCTCAAATATTGTCCTAATAGTACAATTCCATATATAATGGAACAAAGGCACCTGTTGACATATTGGGAAAAATAGTCGGCTGGATTTTTATATGATAAGGTGAGAACATGAAAAAGACAGAGAAATAGCCTCCTAGAAGAATACTTCATTTAATTCTTTTAGGAGGGTAAACAATGGATTTTAACAAGATTGATATGAAACATTGGAACCGTAAGCAACATTTTGAGCATTATTTAAAGAATGTAAAATGCGGATTTAGCATCACTACCAATATAGATATTACGGTATTAGTGCCAGCGGTAAAAGCAAAATCATTAAAGCTTTACCCCGTACTTCTCTATATGGTATCCAGTGTAGTCAACACGCATCAGGAATTCAGGATATGTTTCAACGATGATAAGGAATTGGGGTATTGGGATAGGATGAATCCGTCTTATACGATATTTCATAAGAATACAAATACTTTTTCGAGTCTTTGGACGGAATATATGGATGATTTTAATGAGTTTTATCAAAACATTCAGGTTGATATGGAGAAGTACTCGAATATCAAGGATCTTTTTCCGAAACCTGATTGTCCACCTAATTGCATCCCCATTTCTTGTATTCCGTGGATGAGTTTTACTGGTTTTAACCTAAATTTGTTTAACAACAACGATTTTCTTTTGCCAATTATTACAATAGGTAAGTACTTTGAACAGGGTAATACCTTACAATTGCCAGTATGTTTACAAGTTCATCATGCTATAGCAGATGGTTATCATGCATCACAATTTATAAATGATCTGCAACAGCTTGCTTCAACATTTGAGCAGTGGATGATAGTAAACGAGTAGTAGTTTGATAATCATAGTTTAGATGAAGTGTGAAAACAGCCAGCAAACTATCTTATGGAGTATGCTGGCTGTTTTGTTTTTTTCCAAGATATAAGGTCGTTACCGCTGATATCCGCCGACCTTTATTTGGCTCGTAAGAGTCAACGCCGACAGGCGCAGAGTAAAAATAAGAGATCTGTTTTTGGGACAGTGTCCCATGTATTGGTAAAGACAGAGTTATTTAAATTATAACTTCTATACCTTTCTACCGATGCCATATTAATCAATAGATGATATAGTTAATTCAATAAAAAAATGAGTCTATATGTGGACGCTTAACTGGGGACTGGGACAGCTATAGGGAATGGATATAAGCAAACTTGTTTGTTACAATTAATTTTCAACCTTATCCTAAAACCTCTTAAAACTTCATATTAAAAATCATTAGTTTATACTTCTGTTGCGAATGTATAGGCTAGTGATTCTTTGTCTTCTATGGTAGAAATTATTTGTATGGGACAAATAAACTGTACTCTTGCCCCTGTGACATAAGACAAAGGAGGACAGGACTCGAAAGAACCGTCCCTTTGAGTTTGTTGTTTTAAAAGCATGAAAAGGGTGTCGATAATCCTGTCCCCTTGACACAGTTCGGTTATAAGAAAGTTTATGAAATAAATTATATTGAGTAATCAAGCAAATGTTAGAGTGACTCAAAAGAACCGTCCCTTTGAATTTTGATTTTGAGTCTTCTTGTAGGAGAAAGAGAGGTAGAATGATGGATGAGAATAATGTTACTTCTCATGAAAGACTAGAACTAATTTATGACTCTGCTTTACGGCAATTTAGAGGAGGCAGAAGTTTTGAAAAAGTAATTGTGACTCTTTATACAAAAGGATTAGAGGAGGATGAGGCGAAGCAGGTTGCGGATAGGGCTTATCAGCAATATATAGCAGAGGAGCAGCAAAAACAGCTTGAAGAAAGGTATGATAAGCCATTATTAAGTATTCCACAGTGGTTCAAATCATTTGCGATAAAAATGATTTCATTTGTTTTATCGATGTTTTTAGGTCATTTTATCAATATTGAGCGGTGGATAAAGCGAGATGAAAAGAGAGTGCAGTAAAATAAGGATGTAGTAATTATGATTGCAAGTTTTGTATTGGGACAGAGAACCTATCTCCGTGTACCATAAACTTAAAAACATATCAGTTTGGAATCATTCGAAACACCAGTTAAAACCCAATTATCAAAGGTATACTGGTGTTTTTCTTATGGACAATTTATGACATATCTTATGATATGTTAAGGATTAGGATGATTTATGAAACATCTATACCTTTCTACCGATGCCATATTAATCAATAGATGATATAGTTGATTAAATATAAAAGCAACAGTTTAATTTTAGGAGGAGTATGTTTATGTTTCGTAGATTATTTATTTTGGTTATTATGAACTTATTGTTTCTTATTTCTATTTCTAATGCCCAAGTATTTAAAGACAATAACAATGGTTTCTTTTTAGAGTTACCAGAGAATTGGAAGGCAGTTCAACCAAATTCGTCTTTAACTGTTATTTCCAGTGAGGATAATCAGGGTAGAATTATTATTAGTCTTATGCCGAAATATCCTATTGGTCGCTCTCAGGGAGAAAGTTATTTATTATTAAAAGATCTTAATGATATGTTAATTAAAAAATGTTCTGGGGCAGTTGTAGAAACTCTGAAAAAAGATAAGATTGCAGATCAAAGGGCAGAGGAAGCAATCTTTTCGTATACTGATAAAAATGGTAATCCTACTAAAATGTTGAGTGCATATTTTTGGGTTAATGATTCAATTTACCAAGTTGCATGTGTTGCAAAATTAGAGAAATTTGAAGGGTTAATGCCCAATTTTATGTCGGTATTGAATTCATTGAAACTTCAATCATTAACAGCAAACGACTGGGCTGTTAAAGGATATGTATTTAAAAATAGTAAAGAGTACGATAAGGCAATCAAAGCGTTTACTAATGCAACTAAATTAGATGCAAAAAATGCAGAATATCCTTATCAACTTGCCTATACATATTCAGAAAAAGGCAATTTTAATCAAGCAGTTGTTGAAATAACAAAAGCAATTGAGTTAAAACCAAAAGATGCTTTCTATTATCATGAACGTGCTTATGCATATGTTCAATTGAAAAATGCGCAACTGGCATTGGCAGATGATAATAAAGCAATTCAGATTGATTCTCAACAGGCAATCTATTATGCAGGACGTGGAAATGCTTATGTGATGATGGGGAAATATAATGAGGCACTTACTGACTTTCAGAAGTGTTTAGAACTCAAAGGTGATCCTCTTGATTCAAAATTTAATCTAGGTCAAATTTATGAACTACTGGGCAACAATGAAGAAGCTCTAAAATATTATAAAATGATATTAGAGTATCCTAGTTTACCTGAACCGATAAAAGCAAAGGTGCAAGCTAGAGCAAATGGTGACTGGGACAGCTATAGAGAATGGATATAAGTACACTTGTTTGTTACAATTAATTTTCAACCTTATCCTAAGACCTCTTAAAACTTCATATTAAAAATCACAAGTTTATACTTCTGTTGTGAATATATCGACTAGTAATTCTTTGTTTTCTATGGTAGAAATTATTTGTATGGGACAAATAATTTCTACCAAGAGAAGCGAGTGACTCGAAAGAACCATCTCTACAAGTTTTTGGTTAAAGAATCGTCCCCTTGAGTTTTATAAGGAGTGGTTAAATTGAAAAGGGTATTGATGCCGTTTAGTTTTTTTAGACTGGTATTAATTGTTATTTGTCTATTAGTTTAAGTACCTTTATGTTTGGTAATTCAATAGGGTATGCACAGGAGGCAGATAGAGTTGAGGCTCTTACTAAATAAATAGAATTAAACCCCAACTCCTGCAAAGCAGCCTAGCCTTGCAGGAGTTTTGTATTTTAATGGTAAATAGGATAGAAATATGGGATATGTTTTTCAATGAAAATGTTATGATCGTAAATTTATAGCATGAGACAAAAAAAGAGGGAACAACTCGAAAGAACCGTCCCCTTGAGTCTTGCTTGAATCCTGAAAAATCTCAAATGAAATGGATAGATAATAACCAAGAATTATCAAAGATAGTAAAAGAAACTGGAATTTTAGATCGAATTAAAGAGCAAAAAAGATAACTCAAACTGGTGAAGGTGTGAGAGAAGCAAAAAGAACGTCCCCTTGACACCCTAAATCCATAATTCCATGTAATAATAATTCATATTTTTAATATTAAAATGGGTAAAACGAGTCGAAGAACCGTCACCTGACTCACAATCCTTAACCAGCTGAGAAAAGTAGGACTATCCATAAGAGAGCTAGAAAGAGCGACGGGAATATCAAGAGGAATTATAGCAAAAAAAAGTTGACAAAAAAGAAGCGTCCCTTCTGTCTTCTTTAAAGCGAACTTTTTCATTACCTTTGAGAGAAATATTCGCTTTCTACAAAGGCTTATTTGCTATGTTCCTTTTAAAGATAGGGGCTTGACTTTGCTTAGCTGGTCTTGTGTCCCTTGAAGGAGTAACACAACGTCAGATTGCCAGAGTAACAGGAATTCATCAAAGTATCATTTTCAAGGTGTGAGAGAAGCAAAAAGAACGTCCCCTTGCTTCCAATTAAATTGGAATTTAATGTAGAAATATAGCAGGATTTAACATTTATAAAGAGAAGCTACCATAATAGATAAAATTATGGGTAGCTTTTCTTTTGGTTGACTGATAGAAAGATAATTTAGAACTTATCGTTTTAAAGGGGGCAAAGAACTTGTCCGAAACCACTGAAAAAGTCACTTTTTTTCAAAATCCTTTATTGTGCTGGATAATTTGACAATAGTTTTTCAGTGGTTTCGGACAGGCACGTTGTCCCGGAAGGATGTCGCAGGGATGGGGTTGTCGACAATGCAACTGGTTTGAAAGTTAGTGTCGACAACCCCGTCCCCTTGACACGCGTAAGGAGGAAAAGTTATGTTGATAGATGTAAACATAGTAAAAGGTAATGGAAAAAATAATAAGACATTGGTAGTATTTATTCATGGACTGGGAGCGCCAGCTACTTGGGAAGAATGGACAGATATTTTGCGGAATGATGATAAGTTAAAAGGAATGGATATTGGAATTGCAAAATATGAAACTGCACACTTCTGTATCCCTATTTTGCCCAAGAAAATAGCCTTTTCTTTTCCTATTTGGGGTAAAAGAGTTTCGCTAGGTAGTTTATTAAGTATTAAGGACTTAGCACAATCTCTAAAAAATGAGTTAGAAAGTGATAAAATATCAAAATATGAAAAGATAATTCTTGTAGGTCATAGTATGGGAGGGCTCATTGCAGGTTACTATTTGTTAAAGATGGTTGAAAATAAAGAAAATCATAACGTAATAGGTTTTATTAGCGTAGCTAGTCCTTTTGGTGGGTCAGGTCTTGCTAAATACATGGAGAAATTTCAAATTAATTTTCAAGTAAAAGAGCTAAACCCCAAAAGTGATTTTCTCAAAGAATTAGAAAAAATGTGGGATAGGAATAAATATACTTTAATTCAAAATGCATGTATCGCATTTGCTTATGCACAAGGTGATCTTATAGTGCATACAACAAGCGCAGTGCCAAAGTTGTTAGAGTCAAGGTGGAATTCATTAATATTACCAGGTGGGCATACCAGTGTTTTATCGATAAAAGAGGAGCGTAAGTCAAAAACATATCAATATATTGTCGATAAAATAAGAAAATTCGCAGACACTCCTCGAATGATACCAATAATGCGCAATCAAGATATACTGACGTTGGAAGAGTATTGGGACAGTTGGGCTAATGCTACGGTACCACAGTTGAAAAAAGAACTATTCACTATCGGGAGAAAACAAGTTGTTGCAGATATTGGAAAATGGCTTGTGTGTGAGGAGAATAGCCTTAATATTGCAGGTGAAACAAAAGAAGAAGCATTGCTAACTTTTATAGCAACAGTGTATTCAGTGGAGGATGAGGTAAAAGATCTGGCATTGGGTCTAACATATGTTGTGTGTAGCCTAGAAACTTGGAACCGTATGGTCAATACTGCATCTGATTTAACATTAATACCTTTATTTAAAGCAGAGGGAAAGATTACTATGCCGATAAATTGTAGGGTGGTAATGCCTCTTGCGAAAAATGATGTTAAATTTCAAAAGAATAAGGTTGAAGTAAAAAAGCAAAACCACCAGCAGTTTGTAGAGGCACTTAAGGAAATGGGGATAAACCCTATTGAAATAAATATGTTGGCTGAAAGAACTAATAAAAGCATTCCTGCCCTTTGTAGGCGAATTGCGAAAGTGGCTGGAGATCAAAATCCATTGTGGACCCAAAATGCTAGGAAAAATGAACTTATTCCTGCATTGCTCATCGGTAAGTGGAGAGAACATTACGAAGGAGACCGGGAGTTTGTTCAGGATATCTCAAGCAAAGAATATGAAGAATTTGTGAGAGATATGACTTATTGGCACAGTTGCGAAGACGCGCCTCTAAGCAAGAGTGATGATTGTTATCGATGGACCGTATTAGATGATGGTTGGGAATATTTATATGGGTATATAACAGAAAATGATATGCAGATATTCACACAAAAAATTAAAATTGTCTTTAAATCGATTAATCCAAAGTTTGAATTACCAGAAGAACAGTGGTATGCAGCTGCTGTTTATGGGCGAAAAGCAGAATACTCAGATGAGTTATGTAATAGTTTAGCTACCTCATTAGTTATGTTGGCGATTAGAGAAGAAAAATATAATAATTTTAATATCAAATCAACACAAAGTTATATTGATGGTGTTGTACGGCAGATTTTCTTGTCTATAAATTCTTGGCAACAATGGTTTTCCATAGCACCATTTGTACAAATTTTTGCAGAAGCCTCCCCAGAAGAATTTTTAAATACTATAGATAATCAGGCCAGAGGTGAAGAAAATAGTGCATTCTTTCAACTTTTCAAAAAGACAGAAAATGCATTATTTAAAAAAAGTTATTACACCTATGTGTTATGGGGATTAGAAATGTTAGCTTGGAATAAGGAGTACACATCAAGATGCTGCAAAATATTAGCGAAATTAGCAGAACAAGATATTGACTATAAAGTGGTTAATTCACCGATGAATAGTCTTTATCATATTTTGCTTCCTTGGAAGCCCCAGACAATGCTTGACGCAGCAGGAAGAAAGCAAATAATTGAAGTGTTGTTAAGAGAATCACCCGCTACAGCGTGGAACTTGATACAAAAACTAATACCTCAGAATGGTGTAATATCAAACTTTAATGAGAGACCGAAGTGGCGTGAATGGGAAATTGATTATGACAAAGTGATTTCCTCAGAAGAATTTGAGGAACAGATTAAAATGTTAAGTGAGTTGCTTGTTAAGGAAGCCGGAAACAGTGCTAAGCGGTGGAACAGCATTTTGGATAAATTTGAGTATTTAATTAATGAATCAACAACTGATGTTGTCAATTTATTAATAGGAAAAAAAGAAATGTTTAAATTGGAAGAACGGATGATTATTCGAGAAAAATTACAGAAGATAATAAATAAACATAGAAAATTTGCTAATGCTGTATGGAGCATGTCAGAAGAAAAAGTCAAAACCTTAGAGCGGGCATATCGTATATTTGAACCAGAAGATGTTATTAGAAAACATTTATTCCTATTTAATGAATGGTGGCCTGCGTTCGTTAATCCACTGGTATTTGATTCAAGTAAAAAAGAACAAATGGAGATTGAAGGAGAAATAAAATATAAAGAGAGAAAAGTAGCTCTTTTAGAAATTTTTAAGGAACTGGGAGAAAGAGGGCTTCAAGAGGTTTTAACAAAAGCAATCGATGATAGGGAAATAGGTGTCATTATAGCAAAGGATTTATTTGAAAATGAAATTAATTGGGCGTTAATAAAGACAATTTTAAATGATAAACCGTGTATTGTTATGGGATATTTTTTTGCGGTTGGGAAGGAGAGAGGGGAGGAAGAAATAGCAAAACAAATAAAAGAAAGACAAGATAATTTAACGTTTGAACAGACTGTAAAATTATTGTATCTAATGCCATTGTCTATGGTAACTTGGAGGTTAATTGAGGAATTAGGTTATAATTATCTAACAGAATATTGGACTAATTGTAATATTGGATATTACCATGGGGAAGATGTTGAATTTATCATAGATAAGTTTTTCTATTTTAAAAGACCGTACTCCGCATTGAATGCTATAGGATATCGTAATGGTATTTCTTCAGAAATACTTTTTGAAGCGCTCGAAAGATGTTTAGCTTTTTATCCGCGTAAAGAGTTAAATGGAACGGGGCTTGAAAGAATTCACTACTTAGTAATTGAGTCGTTCAGAAAGTTGCAAATAATGTCTGAAGTAGAAAATACTCAAATGGCAAGACTAGAGTGGAGCTACCTTCCGCTTATCAAGGGTGAATATCAGCCACAAGCGTTGATTAGTGAAGTTAAGGGTAGCCCGCAATTTTTTGTTGAATTGATTAGCTCAGTTTATAAAAGTGAAGATCTAGAAGAAACTATTTCTCTTACGCCAGAAGAAAAAAATAGAATTAGTCTTTCAAGAGATTTATTAAAAATGATTAATTCTCTACCTGGCTTTGAGGATGATGGGGTTGATGAAGAATTTTTTAAGGCATGGATGAATGTAGCCTTAGAAGGATGTAAAAAAAATAAACGCACAAAAATAGGTGAACAGCAAGTTGGAGAATTACTGTCACATTCTCCTAAGGGTATAGATGGTAATTGGCCTCATGAATGTGTAAGAGAGTTTATTGAAAATCATTACACGAATGATTTAAAGGATGGATTTGTAGTTGGTCTGCGAAATCAAAGAGGAGTATACTATGGTACAGGTGGGGCGGAAGAAAAAGCGTTTCAAAATAAATATAAAAGTTATGCAGATAATTTAAATGTTTGTTGGCCAAGATGTGCAGCTATTTTGCGAAGTATAAGTAATAGCTATCATTATGATTCGATAGTGGAGGAAGAACGAGATTGGGCGTAATCAATGATTATTATATTTTATGAGGTGAATTGGAGTTAGGTGGAGGAATAAAGGGATATTTCCATGTTATCCAGAAAAATTGATATAAGAGTATTACATGGGAAGGCGATTAGTATAAGAGGTATTAGGACGGTTTTTTTGATTCTTTTGTTTTGCGTAATGATAAAATTTGTTAACTAATAGAAATCGTCATTATACTTCCATTAGTTAACAAATTAATATACATTTAATAAAAAATGAACCTGAAAGATAGAGATATATTCTTTGTCTTTCAGGTTCATTTTTTGTTAGTAGCATCAGACCTTCCAACTAAATAATCAAGAGAAACATTAAAATAGTCGGCAAGGGTAATAAGTCCATGGATATTAGGTTCTCTATCGCCTGATTCGTAAAAACGCCAAGCACGGGTAGATATGCCGAGTAAATCGGCTAATTCTTGTTGGGATACTTTATTGTGTTGTCGTAGTTCCTTTAATCTGCTAGAAAAATTCATATAAAAAACTCCTAAAATTTATTGACAGGAACTTTATGTTCCTATACAATAAAGAGGTACAAAAAGTTCCTAATAGTGAATAAGTTTGTATTGAAATATGCCTAATCTAAGGAAATATGGGGGGATGAAGTATTAGATAAAAAATAACTAAGTAAAGCAAGAACACGCTAAGTTGAAGCATTTAAGCCGGCAAGCAAGTAATGCTTCATAGAATTGAATATTTATCTATATAGTTGTGAGATTATGGTATTTTAAATTACACGATTTCATTATAACGTATCTATCAAGAAACGTAAATGTCTAAGTAAAATGTGCAAAAATTAAGATCGTTGAGGGGATAGAAACAAAATGATCATTCACAATTCACTGATCGAACTTCATGTCAAATCAAAAAACAAAACCCAAATTATCGAAACTCTCGCCCGAAAAGCCAAAGAACTGGGGCGTATCAGTGATGTTACAGGCTATATACAATCCGTCTTTGCTCTAGACGAATCCTTTCCCACTGCCTTTGGCTATGGTATCGCGATTCCCTATGGTAAGAGCAGCTATGTGCTGACTCCCTTTATTGCTTTTGCCAGAAGTGATGATGCGTTTCAATGGGATAGTAGAGTCGATCACAAGGTGAGACTCATCTTTCTCATTGGGATGCCGGAAGAGCAGGATGAGGATTTGGATTTTAGAGTGTTAACCCATATGAGTGGCGGTCTGACGAACGAAGCTTATCGGAAGAGACTTCTGACGGCTGACGATGCAGCGGAAGTCGTGGCGATATTCAAAGAGATGGGACTGTAAGTTTATCATGGTTGTATTAAAAAATGAAATGGAGGCGAAACATGATCATCCATGAATCATTCATCGAATTACATATCACGTCGAAAGACAAAACTGAAATCATTGAGACGTTAGCCCGCAAAGCAAAGAAGCTTGGTCGTATTCGTGATGTTGCAGGGTATATCCAGGCCGTCTTTGCGCGGGAAGAGTTATTTTCTACTGCCATCGGCTATGGGATTGCCATTCCTCACGGCAAAAGCAGTTTTGTAGAGGAGCCTTTTATCGCTTTTGCCAGAAGCGAAGAAGAGTTTCTTTGGGATAGCAGATCAGAGCATAAGGTTAGGCTGATTTTTCTGATTGGAGTACCGGAAGAACAGACCAGTGATCTGCATTTGAAGATCTTAGCCAATATTAGCAGGGGGCTGATGAATGATTCTTACCGGGAGAGGCTGGTAGGGGCTGGGGATGTGGCGGAAGTTATAAGGATATTTGAGGAGATGGGGCTGTAGCGGAGGACACGAGAACGACAATGAGAATGAGAACGACACACCCCGCCTGTGGGCACCCCTCTCTAGAGGGGAATGGGGTGAGAAGAAAGGAGGAAGATGTTTTGAAAATGATTGGGGTATGTGCGTGTCCGACGGGGATTGCGCATACGTATATGGCGCAGGCTGCTTTGGAGAAGGCGGCGATGGCTAGGGGACATGAGATCAAGCTTGAAACCCAGGGGGCTATGGGGATTGAGAATGAATTGACGGCTCAGGAAATCGAGGAGGCTGCGGTGGTGATCTTTGCTGTGGGTGTCAATGTGGAAGGGGAAGAGCGGTTTGACGGCAAGTTGAGCATTACGGTGGAAGTAGGTAAAGCTATTGAACATCCCATTCATGTGATTGAAAAAGCAGAAAATAAGGGGGCGGGTTTATGAGTGAAGCATTTTTGGATGAGTTTAAGAAAGTAAAAAACCATCTGATGACGGGGGTTTCCTATATGATTCCCTCGGTCGTGGTGGGAGGGATCTGCATTGCTGGAGCCTTGGCAACGGGCACACCGGGAGCGAAGGGGATGGAGGTCACCAGTGCCTTAGCCAATCACATCCTGAGTATTGGTGTGGCAGGCTTTACGTTAATGATTCCGATTTTAGCTGGCTATATTGCCTACAGTCTGGCAGGAAAGCCGGGGGTGGTTCCAGGGATGATCGGCGGTTATCTGGCCAATCAGCCCATTGCCGACAGCCCCTATAAGGCAGGTTTTCTCGGTGCCTTGGTTATGGGCTTGTTTGCGGGATATATCGTGAAATGGATCAAGGGCTGGAAGGTTCCCAGTTACCTGCGTCCGGTGATGCCCATCTTTGTAATTCCGATATTGAGTTCCTTACTTGTTGGACTTACTTATATTTATTTACTGGGACAGCCTATCGCCTCGGTGATGGGCGGGATTACGGATGGTTTGCGCAGTATCAGCCAGCAGGGGGCTGTGGTCATTGCTATTATTACAGGTCTGATGATTGCTTTTGATATGGGAGGTCCTGTGAACAAAACCGCCTGCATGTTTGCTTTTGGCCTGATGGCAGAAGGGGTGTATACGGTGATGGGGCCCATTGGGATTGCGATCTGTACGCCTCCCTTAGGGATGGGGTTGGCTACGCTGCTGGCGAAGCGCAAATACAGTGAGGAAGAAATCGAAGCGGGGAAAGCCGCCTTGGCTATGGGGATGATTGGCATTACGGAAGGGGCGATTCCCTTTGCCGCTGCCGATCCTCTGCGGGTGTTACCTTCTATTATGACAGGGTCTGCTGTGGGTGCGGTGATTGGGGCGCTTGGCAAGGTAGGAGATCATGCCCCGCATGGCGGGCCGATTGTCTTGCCGGTGGTGGATAATCCGATGGTTTATGTCTTGGGGATTTTTGTGGGGGCTGTGGTTACTGCGGTATTGGTGAATTTCTTGAAGGTGGATATTGTTAAGGAATCAGAGAAACGGGTAGAGATTGCCCAGTAGAGGGAGAGAGAACTTCTTTTTCCTTTGCAACATATTATGTAGTTATACACTAATAGTTTTGAACCACAAAGACACAAAGGACACTATAGAACAAATATTCTTTGTGTGTTGCGCTAGCAGCATTGTGCCTTTGTGGTTCGAAAGATAAGAGGAGAGTATCATCATGCAAAAAATGAATATGCGGGAAGTTATTGATAAAATGTTTGTGTTGGAAGAGACAGGTTTTCATACAACACTGCTGGGGATTGGGCCGATGTCGAGGAATCTGATTGTCGCTTCGCTGGAGCTGGCGAAGGAGAAGGATTTTCCCATCTTGTTTATTGCCAGCCGCAACCAAGTAGATGCCAAGGAATTGGGCGGGGGTTATGTATGCGGCTGGGATCAGCAGGGGTTTCGCGAAGTCATCGCCAGTATTGCAAAGCAGATTGGTTTTGCAGGTCTGTATTATTTGTGCCGGGATCATGGGGGACCTTGGCAGCGGGATAATGAGCGCAATAGTCATCTGCCGGAAGAGGCCGCCATGGAATTGGCGAAGAAGTCCTATGTGGAAGATTTGGTTAATGAATTTGATTTATTGCATATTGATCCTACCAAAGACCCTTATATCCTCGGAAAATCTGTTGATATGGAGGTTGTTCTGAGAAGAACCATTCACCTTATTGAATATGTAGAGAGGGAGAGAAAAGCGCGTGGCTTGCCGGAGATCGGCTATGAAGTAGGTACGGAGGAAACCAATGGTGGGCTGACGAGTCAGAAGAGTTATGAAATCTTTATTCAGCGGCTGACGAATGAATTGTCGCAACGGGGACTTCCCATTCCAGTATTTATCGTGGGGCAGACAGGGACTTTGACCAGATTGACGCAAAACGTGGGAACGTTTAGCTATCAGAGTTCCAAACTGCTGGCGGATACGGCCAAGAAATATGGCGTGGGTTTGAAAGAGCATAACGGGGATTATTTAGATGACTATATTATTCTGGACCATCCATCCTTAAACATTACTGCCATGAATGTGGCACCTGAGTTCGGCTGTATCGAAACCAGAGCCTATCTGGAACTCCTTCGCTTGGAAGAAAAGGAGGTTGAGAATGGCAGGTTGCTGGACAAGTCCAACCTAAAAGCCGTCATGTCTAGAGAAGCAGTGAACAGTGGGCGATGGAAGAAGTGGCTGATTGGTGACGATGTATATTTGTCCGCAGAAGAGGTTCTCGGGGAGGAGGAATTGGTGGAAACTATATGTGAAATCTGCGGTCATTATACCTATGAGCAGGAAGAGGTAAAGCGAGAGATCGCCATCCTGTATCGGAATATGGAGCAGCTGGGGATTGATGGCAACCGCTATGTAGTCGATAAGATCAAAAATTCTATTGATCGTTATGTGCAGTGTTTTAACTTGCAGGGGTTAACGAGTAAACTGCTGCATTAACTCGATCGTGGAAGTGCTATGAATTACTAAGACACAATGTCCCTAGCGCGTCATCACAAAGGCGAGACGTTCTATCGTGTACATTGTGTCTTGGTGGTTTTATATTTTTTTATTTTATTTGGGCGCTAGGTGTCGAGGGAGAACACACCCCGCCTGCGGGCACCCCTCTCAAGAGGGGAATGGGAGAAGACAGGAATTAGAGGGTAACGATTTGAAGGAGTTTTTTAGTGAATAGCTAAGTAGTAGTTAAGAAGCCTTCAAGATAGGAGAGTGAGGACATGAAGAAACGGCCAGCTGTATTTTTTGATCGTGATGGAGTCTTAAATCTGGACCGGGGCTATCTATATAAGCAGGAAGAGTTTGAATGGATGCCGGGGGCGATAGAAGCCATTAAGTTGTTATATGATCAGGGCTACTTTGTTTTTGTCGTTACCAACCAAAGTGGTATTGCGCGGGGATTTTTTGAGGAAGAAGACGTGTATGCACTTCATAGCTATATGGCGGATGAAGTAGAAAAGCATGACGCTGTCATTCATTCTTTTTATTTCTGTCCTCATCATCCAGAAGGGATGGTCGAAAAGTATTCCAAGGTCTGTCATTGCCGCAAGCCTTTGCCGGGACTCATTGAGCAAGCCTGCAAGGAGTGGCCTGTGGATCGTAAGACATCCTTTCTTATCGGTGATATGCAGCGGGATCTTGATGCGGCCAATGACGCAGGGATACCTGGATATCTCTTTGCTGAGGGCAACTTACACAATTTTGTTCAGAATATTTTGAAGAGTAGGTAGGTGTTGATAAGGATGGAAATATGGAAACGATTGCAGAATGGCACAGATATCCGGGGTATCGCCATTGAAACCCCGGATCACGGGGTGACTCTTACCTCCAAGATGGTAAGGGCGATTGGTTATGGATTTCGACAATGGCTGGTCGAGGAAAAGGGTATACAGGCAGATCACTGTAAAATCGCGGTTGGTATGGATTCCAGGTTATCGGGCCCCGAATTGAAGTCAGCTTTGATGGATCAATTCATTGAATTAGGCTGTGATGTTTATGATTGTGGTATGAGTACCACGCCCGCCATGTTCATGACTACCCTATTCGAAAACTATCAGTGTGATGGGGCTATCATGATTACAGCCAGCCATCTGCCCTTTTATCATAATGGTTTAAAGTTTTTTACCAAAGAAGGCGGCTGTGAAAAAGCAGATATCGCCGCTATTTTAGAGAATGCATCACAAGCTGATACGGTGGGCAGTGAGCGTAAGGGTATCGTTTATAAGAAGGATTTGATTGCCGAGTATTCCGAGCTGCTCGTACATACGATTCGCAAGGGAGTCAACTCTCCGTCAAATTATGAAAAACCCTTACAAGGCTGCCATATTATTGTTGATGCCGGCAATGGGGCGGGTGGTTTCTTTGCGGCCAAGGTTTTGCAGCCATTAGGCGCGGATACAACGGGGAGCCAGTTCCTTGAACCGGATGGAACCTTCCCCAACCATTCTCCCAATCCGGAAAATCAGGCAGCGATGGATTCGCTGAAAGCGGCAGTGCTTGCCACTCAGGCGGATTTGGGGATTATCTTTGATGCCGATGTAGATCGCGCTGCTATTGTCAGCAGCAATGGTGTGGAGATTAACCGCAATGCTTTGATTGCGTTGCTTTCTGTCATTGTGCTTACGGAACATCCTCAATCGGTGATTGTCACCGACTCGATTACTTCTACGGGCCTGCGTGAGTTTATTGAAAGGCAGGGCGGCAGACAGTTGCGTTTCAAGCGGGGTTATAAAAACGTGATAAACGAAGCGAAACGCCTGAATGCGATCGGGGAACCCTGCCATTTGGCGATTGAAACATCGGGACATGGTGCTTGTAAGGAAAATTATTTCCTGGATGATGGTGCTTATCTGATTGCCAAGATACTTATCAAAATGGCAATGCTGCGTCAGGAGCATAAAGAAATACAGAGTGTCATCGAATCTCTGGCGATGCCTTTTGAGAGTGATGAAGTGAGAATCCCTATTCGTGATACGGATTTTAGGGCGTGTGGGACTGCCATTCTCGAAGATATAGAAAAACAGGTACAGAGTGTACAAGGCTGGAGTCTGGTAGCGGAAAATTATGACGGTATACGCATCGCCGCGGATAAATCCAGCGGTAATGGATGGTTTATGCTGCGCATATCCTTGCATGAGCCTTTGTTAGTGCTCAATATTGAGTCGGATGCTCAGGGCGGGATACAAAACATGCTGGATCAATTGATACCCATTTTAAAACGGTATGATGGTTTATCGATGGAAGAGACCCGGCTCGCTTTATAGCTTGGGATACGGATAGAATCATCTGTGCCATTCTCTCTAGACAAGGCTAATGGTTAGGAGGATGGTAAATGTATTGCGTTCGTATTTTTATTACTGTATAATGTGAAATTATACATTGGGGGAGTGGTATCAGTGATTTATCGTAAGGCTACTTTTAAAGACGTAGAAGCCATGTATAAATTGATTAACGCTTATGCTGAGCAGGGGTTGATGCTGGGACGTTCGCGCAACATGCTGTATGAATGCTTGCGGGATTTTGTTTTGGCCGAAGAGAATGGTGAAGTGGTTGGCATGGGGGCACTGCATTTAGTGTGGGATGCCTTGGCGGAAATTAGAGCACTGGCAATTGCGCCCCATATCATCAAATCAGGCATTGGCCGCAGTATTGTCCAGGCACTGATTGAAGAAGCGAAAGAGCTGGAGATAAAAAATATTTTTACCTTGACCTATCAGCCTGGTTTCTTTATGAAACAGGGTTT
Organism: uncultured Pelosinus sp.; assembly: GCA_963526485.1. Taxonomy (GTDB): domain Bacteria; phylum Bacillota; class Negativicutes; order DSM-13327; family DSM-13327; genus Pelosinus. The sequence goes on along the minus strand of CAURNS010000003.1, from coordinate 239,632 downwards.
TACTGAATTGCCGAAGGATCAATTACCCCATAAGGTGTGGAAAGAATGCATCAACTGTACTAAATTTCCGAACTGTGATGAAATTGCGCTGAATATAGAACTATAACAAGGTGGTACTAGAGGACATCCTTTGTTCGGGAAATAAATAAGAAGACCGGACTTTTCGGTTAAGGATCGTGATCGTGAACAAACGGAATAAAAGCAGGGCATTACTCGCATTGAGTAATGTCCTGCTTTTAGCGCATCAATGAAGAATTAGAAAGTGATATTTGGCAAGACAAATTAGTTCTGTATAGCGTACAATAAATACAAGCAGTGTTGCTACACATAACAATCTGGGAGGGTACACCCATGAAACATATATTTTTTTATTCAACAAGCATTGGAGAACTTGGCATTATAGCAGAGGAACTGGCGATTACCAATCTGTTCTTCAAAGGGGAGGATATATCTTCGGATACAGTGGTAAAGGAAATCCCTTTACTAAGAGAAGCAGGTCAGCAGATCCGTGATTATCTTGCCGGCAAGCGCATTTCCTTCGATCTTCCTCTTGCTCCTAAAGGTACAGACTTTCAGCAGAAAGTTTGGCAGGCGTTGCAGGAGATTCCTTATGGTGAAGTGCGAAGTTATGGAGAAGTCGCAAAAGAGATTGGCCAGCCGAAGGCGGCTCGTGCGGTGGGCATGGCGAATAATAAGAATCCCATCCTGATACTGATTCCCTGCCATCGGGTCGTGGGGGCTACAGGAAAGCTAGTAGGTTATGCTGCAGGGCTGGATGTTAAGGAGCGGCTTTTGCAGTTGGAACAATAGCTGGGAGTTGTAGAAAAAAATTGTTATAATCAATTAGCTGATACTAAAAAACTGGATTAGAAACTAAAAAATGTGGAAACATGATAAAGTGAAATGTACCAGGACAAAAACAAATGATCTGCTATCCTATTTAGTTGTTAGGGATAAAGAATGGAGGTAATGGTATGGCGCTGACGAAAGATGAAAAATGGAACGCTGTCATTCATTGTGACCATTCTTATGATGGCTTGTTTTTCTATGGGGTGAAAACAACGGGCATTTTTTGTCGGCCTTCCTGTAAATCGAAGAAACCGCTGCGTAATCATGTTGCGTTTTTTGACACGGTTACCGAGGCTTATGATTGTGGATTACGTCCCTGTAAAAGATGCCGGCCAGATTTGCTGACCTATAGGCCGATGCTGGACTTGATTGAACAAGCAAGACAGAGTATGAATCTCTATTTTACAGATCGGCAGAAGCTGGTTGCTGAAATTAAAAAATTAGGTATTAGCCAAAATTATCTTATTCATTTGTTTCGGCAGCAATACCATATGACACCCGTTGAATACATCACTGCTTTACGTGTAGAAAAAGCAAGACAGATGCTTTGCCATACGGATACTAAGATCGTAACAATCGCATTGTTATGCGGGTTTGGCAGTCTTTCTAATTTTTATGGATTTTTCAAAAAGCAAATCGGACTCACCCCCAGTGAATACCGTAAGCAAAGTCGTGGTGATATAAGATGATTATAAGCGCCAGCAGACGGACAGATATCCCGGCTTTTTATTCAGAATGGTTTATCAACCGCCTGAAAGAGGGCTTTGTCTATGTCAGAAATCCGAGAAATCCGAATCATGTCAGCAGTGTGAGTCTTAGCAGGGACGTTGTTGACTGTATTGTGTTCTGGACGAAAAATCCTCGTCCTATGCTGAAACACCTAGAGACCATTGAGCGGATGGGGTATCCTTATTATTTTCAAATCACAATTACGCCCTATGGTCATGCTGTGGAAACAGGGCTGCCTGGCAAAGCAGAAATCATGAGGACCTTTAAAGAAGTAAGCGCTGCAATTGGCAAACATCGTGTAATCTGGCGGTATGATCCTGTGATCGTCAGTAAACAATTCTCCGTGCAGTATCATTTGGAGGCATTCAGCAATCTGTGCGATATTTTGGGTGATGCTACGAATCAGTGCATATTCAGCTTTATTGATCTCTATCGGAAAGTTCGCAACAGTATGCAAGGGATTGATGCGGTAACTGCGTTGGAAATGCAGCAAATTGCCCAAGGCTTTGCCGCAATTGCAAAAGTCCACAGCCTTGCGCTGGGAACCTGCGCAGAGGTTGTGGACTTTAGTTCCTATGGCGCTCTTCCCGCAGCCTGTATTGACCCCAGTATGATTGAGAATTTAATCGGTTATCCGATTCAGGGGAAAAAAGATCCCAATCAGCGTCCGGCCTGCGGCTGTATCGAAAGTATTGATATAGGGGCTTATGATAGCTGTTCTCACGGCTGCGTATATTGCTACGCCACTACCAGTGAACACGCAGTGCGTAATAACAGGCAGCTGCATGATCCCCGGTCGCCTCTCTTGCTGGGGCATTTGCGCGGGGATGAAATCATAACCACTAGAGAAGGGAATTCCCTCATAGTCAGGCAGGGATCTTTATTTTAATTTGCTATACGTCAAAGGAGCCTTGCAGTTCTGCCTGCAAGGCTCCTTTGACGTTATCTGACTTTCATACGATAAATTTGCGTATGCTTTGATTCCAGTTAATGTGGTGCAACCGGTTCACTTTTTTTCTGCAGTGAGTTGCCTGGCATGAACAAAGCAACAATGGCCAAAACAACCAATATAATCGCGACGAAGTTATAAGCATCCCGGTAAGCGAGAATATTAGCTTGCTGGATAAGTCCCTGGTAGATTTTTGCTATGGCCGTTGTCGTTGCTTGGACAGCCGGCATACCCAAATTCATAATCGACTGGGTATAGGACGAAAGGGCACTTTGGTAACCAGGATTGGATGTTGTTAAATGCTGTACCAGAGTAGACTGTTCCATCTGCTGGCTGTGTATGAGCTTGTTTGTGACCAGTGCGATACCAATACTGCCTCCCAGATTACGCGCCAGAGACACAATTGCTGAAGCATTGCTGCTATGTTCCGGAGGAATCTTCGAGAAAGCAAGGGTACTGGCAGGTATGAACAGGAAGGGAATACCGATTGTCTGCAGAGCTCTTACCATAACGAAGGTAGAGTAACCTGTCTGTGGTGTTATAAAGCCAGTTGCCCACATACCAAGGGCAGTTATCAGCATACCGAAAGAGATGAGATACTTTGACTGCACTTTATTGACCAGCCTGCCAGCGATGGGCATCATCAACAGGGTGGTGATGCCTCCGGGCGAAAGTACCAGACCGGACAGAGTTGCGTCATAGCCGAAACTGGTTTGTACCAGCATGGGCAGCAGCATGGCACTTGCGTATAGGGCAAAGCCAACAAAGAAAATCATAATGCAGGGCAGGCTAAAACTAGGGATAGCAAAAAGCTTTAGCTGAACTACAGGATTTTTCTGCCGCAGTAACCAGAAAACTGCTAAAACGAGACCAGCAACGGCAATGCAGGCAAAGATTACGATAAAGGTGCTGTCAAACCAATCTTCCTGCTGTCCTTTATCCAGAACAATTTGCAGAGCCCCAAGGCCGAGGGCGATGAGACTCAGGCCAATATAGTCGATCGTATCGACTTTTTGTTTTTGCGCACTGGGCGGATCCACGACCAAAGAATTAACCAGAAAGGCTGCTAATAGGCCTACGGGTACGTTCATGAAAAAGATCCAGCGCCAGCTAAAGTTATCTGTAATGAGGCCCCCCAGGGTTGGCCCCAGGATTGGTGCTAATACGGTTGTAATACCGGTGATGGCAAAGGCCATTCCCAGCTTTTCCGGAGGAAAACTATCTTTAATAATGGCTTGCTGACTAGGCTGCAAGCCACCGCCTGTCAGACCCTGCAATAATCGAAACACGATCAGCATAGGCAGCGAAGTCGCAATACCGCATAAAAATGAGGTAAGCGTAAATCCCAAAATACAAAAGATAAAGAAATTCTTGCGTCCCATGAGGCTGGACAGCCAGCCTGACAGGGGCAGAATAATACCGTTTGCTACCAGGTAGGAAGTCAGCACCCAGGTGCTTTCTTCGGAGCTGGCACCCAGCGAGCCGGAAATGTGAGAAAGTGCAACATTGGCAATCGTTGTATCCAGCACTTCCATGAAAGCAGCAAGACTCACAGCCATTGAAATCAATAGTGGGCTTACAGCAGGCTTTTGTACATCGTTACCCATGATTTAATCCTGGTTTTTCTGTGTGTACTGTTGGTACCACCGACATGCCAGGTCCTAGAGGAAGTGTGTTGTCTGGCAAATTGTCAAAAACGATTTTTACAGGGACACGCTGTACAATCTTAACAAAGTTGCCGGTTGCATTCTCTGCTGGGAAGAGAGAGAAGTGAGATCCTGTGCCTGCTTGTATGCTGTCTACTTTACCGTGCAGCGTTACATTAGGAAAAGCATCAACCTTAATATCGACAGGTTGGCCTGGCTGCATATGTTCTAACTGTGTTTCTTTAAAATTGGCAACAACCCATAAATCAGTTCCTACCAGGGAGCCTAATTGGCTTCCCGTCTGGACATAATTGCCGACTTCCACGCTGCGATTGGTAATCCGTCCATCCATAGGGGCGATGATCTTGGTATTTGCCAGATCATTTTCTGCTTGGGCAAGATCGACTTCGGCCTGTTTAACTTGAGCCTGTAACTGTTCGCTGGTGCCTTTGGCTGCGGCAATCACACTTGGTGCTGTATTGGCAGAATGGAGACCAGCGCGCATTTGATCCAAAGTGGAACGTGATGACTTTTCAGTTGCTACAGCCTGATCCAGCTGCTGCTGGGAACAAGCGCCGGAAGCGAACAGACTCTCCATGCGCTGTCTGTCGGCAAGCGCCTTTTCCCAGGTTGCTTGTGCAGATGCCACTTGAGCTTCTGCTGCATCAATGGAAGAGGGGGCGGAAACAGTGGCTGTTTCCAGATTGCTGTGAGAAGCATTGGCTGCTGCCTGAGCAGCTGCTAATACAGCTTTGGCACGATCCCGTTTGACAATATAGTCGGTAGGATCAATTTCCAGTAACACATCGCCAGCTTTCACCAGCTGGTTATCTTGTACATTTAAAGTTTTTACATAGCCTTGCACCTTAGGGCTTAAGACTACGGTGCGGCCATCAATACCTGCATCGTCTGTGGATACCTCACCCCGTTGGGAATAATAGTAGGCACCGACTCCGCCAAGAATGAGTAGAATCGCAATGACGATTTTCATAAGTCTTGTAGTAAGTTTCATAGTATCACCTTTCATTTTTCATAAATAAAATTTCATATATTGTACTCTCGAAAAAAATTCTCAGGCGGGGTCATTTCTTTAACCAATGTATTACTAGGTAAACGTTTTGCCCAAATTATCTTTCCTGTCTGAACTTGTCAAAGTACCCTTCGATTTCATTCAGGATATCATGAAGCATAAGCAATTCTGACTCTTGCAATAAGTTGAACTTTTTCATGATGCCCTGATCTAATTCTTTGTGAAATTCTGCATGACTTTGGAAAGCTGTATGCCCCTTTTCTGTAAGTTTAAAAAACACCATTTTTTTATTATCTTTTGCTTGGTAGCGGTAGATCATATCTTTGTGTATAAGCTTACAAATCATTTTGGGAACGGCTCCCTTAGTAATGCCCAGTTTATTGGCGATTTCGGTAACGTGAATTCCAGGATTTCGGCCAATTACATCAATCATGTGGATCTCAGAGGGACATAAAACATCGGTTCCAAAATTTCGCGGCTCCGCTAGTAAGCCGGAAACTTTGTTGATAATTCGTAGCATGGTCTCGAGTACACACTGACATTGGTAAGGCATAGAATTACTTCCTTTTCTATAATAGGATATTATTTATTAATTTACTAATGGTATACTAGGTAAACCTTTCTGTCAAGTACTTATTATCTCTAAATTCGACATAAAATTCCATTGCAAAGAAAATCCTTGATCTGGAGAGGTGCACCGCATATTTGCTGGAACTTCTTTATGGCTATATAATAGTTGCTAGGAGTACGTTTTTTCAAGAAGGCACATTTTGGTATGATAAATACCGTTAAGGAACTAGTGAGGATTTAAATTTTTTTCTGCATTGCAATAAACGGGATGGATTTTCGTCATATATTGCAGGAGGCATAAAAGGGGCATCAGCTAGGTAATTGCAGTTTGTATCGATGTGATTGGTGAATACTATAAAGCCCGTTTTCTTAATTTAGATAAGAATGGAATGATTGATAAATTGCATTAGAGGAATGTTATTATTGTGCAGAAACAACAGAATGAATTCATTAGTATCTTTAAACAAGAACAGCAAAGATTAATGCGCTATGTCCGACTGAAACTAACGGGTATCTCCGATATGGATGCAGAAGATATTGTAGCAGATGTCCTGTTCAATGTTTATAATCGATTGGCTGCCGATAATCATATAGAAAACCTGGCAGCGTATCTATACCAGTCAGCAAAGTATAAAATACTGGATCGTTTTCGGCAGCCGCAAGCACCGATCTCGTTGGATGCTTTGGATAGGAACACAGGCTTGCCTAGAAGCGAGAGATTGGTTGATGAGACAATTGACATTGAGAGGGTGTTAGAGGATAAAGAGTTTGCGCTGCAATTTAAAAATGCCTTACTAAATTTAGAGCCTAAACAGCGGGCAGTCTGGGCTGCCACAGAACTGGAAGGCTATACGTTTAAGGAATTAGCAAAAAAATGGGGAGAACCATTGGGAACCTTACTGTCGCGGAAAAGCCGGGCAACGCAAGCTTTACGCAAGGCACTTCAAAACGAATTAGAATAATGCAGAGGTGATAGGATATGCAAAGGCAGTGTAACTTTTGTGTAACGAAAACGAGGCATGTGTTTATTCAGATTCTTCTCGGACTCTTATTGTCAGGAATCTTTGGTCTGGGTTTTGGCTTTTTTGTAATGATGCTATGGAACAACCTGCTGCCTGATATCTGGGGATGGAAAGAAATCACCTATTGGCAGGGGGCTGGACTTGTAATTCTTATGCGCCTGCTGTTTGGCAGCCATGGATATCACAAAGCAAAAGATCAACCAGACGATGGGTGTCAGCCATTTTTAGAGCAAAGAGTTGATTATGCGAAGAGTACTGATCAATATTATGAACAATGGTGGGAAGAAGAAGGGGAAGCTTCTTTAGAAAATTACACAAAGAAATTGTCGAAGAAAGATTCGCCAAATTAAATGGCAGGATATAAAAAGCTCCCTCTGTCTGGGCAGCGCTAAGTGCAGCTAGAAACCAGGCAATTAGCTGTTCAGACCATTATTGGCCAGATAAGGGCGATTGACAAACGTATGTAAGTGGGTTACAATGATTTCGATAATTATCGAAATGTATGAGTGTAGGGGCTGTAATATGGATATAAAAAAGATGGCAAAGATATTTAAGGCGCTTTCCAATCCGAATCGATTAGAATTATACTTAAAAATTGCGGAAGCCCATGAGACCAGTTTCCAAGCTGGCGGTGAATGCTTTGTCACGGATATTATTGATTGTTTGAATATTGGTGCGCCAACCATTTCACATCATATCAAAGAATTGGCAAATGCAGATTTAATTTCTACTGAAAAAAGAGGCAAATTCTTAATTTGTCAAGTCAATGAAAAATTAGTAAATGAAGTAAGTCAAATGTTAGTCTTACAGAAGCCACATCAATAATCCGATGGGTTTTTTACCTATAAAGTGTTTTCTTCAGTTAAAGAAATGTTTGTTTGATCTAATGAAAAAAGCATAAGTGTTTGTGAAGCCCTACATGTGTAATAAGAATGTAGGGCATTCACGTTATTGAGCTTAAGCAGCAATCGTTCCATGTTACACTGTAACGGATAAACTGTTCCTGCAGCACAAGAGGACGGGTATGGATGAATAGTGATGAAAGCCAGCGGAAAAGATAGTTGTAACTTGAGAAAATATCTTTAAACAACCCTAATGCAAGGAGCGATTTGCTTATGATACCCTATGTACTTTTTTTTGAACAAATCGATAGTTTAAGTCTGCCTTATGTTGGCGGTAAAGGAGCTAATCTGGGGGAACTAACGAAAGCCGGCTTTCCTGTACCCGGAGGATTTTGCGTCACAACTCATGCGTATCAAGAATTTATTGCAGCCAGTTCCCAAATGGAGCATTTTTTTGCTGCATTAGAGGCAATCGAACCTACAGACTTAAACCGGATTCGCGAGGTAGGGGGACGAATTCGGGAACATTTACAGCAGGTAGCGATACCAGGAAAAATAAAGGATGAAATCACACAGGCCTGGACTAAACAAGGAATGAATCATGCATATGCCGTTCGCTCCAGCGCAACGGCCGAAGATTTACCCAATGCGTCCTTTGCTGGTCAGCAGGATACCTATTTAAACATCAAGGGACAGGAGGAACTGCTGCAGTCTGTTCGCAAGTGCTGGGCTTCTTTATTCACTGACCGGGCCATTACATATCGTGCTAAAAATGCTTTCCAACATCGGGAAGTTTATCTATCCATTGTCATTCAAGAAATGATCATTCCTGATATTTCAGGGATACTTTTCACTGCTGATCCTGTAAGTGGCAATCGTACCGTTGTTTCGATTGATGCTAGCTTTGGCTTGGGAGAAGCTTTAGTTTCTGGCCTGGTTTCGGCTGATTTGTATAAAGTAAAGAATGGTCGTATCATTGACAAGAAGATATCACAAAAGAAATTAGCCATCTATTCTTTGCCAGAGGGCGGAACCATTACCCAGGAAATCTCCGAAAAAATGCAGGCACAGCAAGCGCTGAGCGATCAGCAGATTGTCGATCTTGCGTTGTTGGGAAAAAGTATTGAGCAGCACTATGGTGCGCCCCAGGATATTGAATTTTGTTTGGCAAAAGAGAAGTTCTTTATTGTTCAAAGCCGCCCGATTACCACCCTATATCCATTACCGGATATCCCCAGGGAGCCATTGCGGGTGATGCTGTCATTTGGTCACATTCAAATGATGCCGAATGCCATAACACCATTGGGCATATCGGTATTACGTACGGCTTTGCCTCCACAGCTTTTTGTCGAAGCGGGCAGCCGTATCTATCTGGATTTTACTGATTTTTTGCTGTCCCGCATTGTACGCAGTCTTTTTCCCAAGCTATTATCAGCCGTAGATGAGTCCATGAGCCGGGCTTTAAAGGCAGTCGTCAAACGGCCGGGTCTTTTCGCCGGAAACCGACATTCCGACACTCCAGGCGCGGCGCGAAATATTGCAGTACCTGTTTTAAAAAAAGCCTGGAATATTCTTCGTACCGGTGATCCCCGACTGGCTAAAGAGCGAATCGAAGCTTATATGCTGCAGCAAATACAACAAACCAGGCAGGTACTCTGCGGCGTACAGGGTACCGAACGATTAAAAGCTGTACAGCAGCAATTGGATGGTATGATGCTGGGAATCGTTGATGAGATTATTCCCTATGTTGTACCCGGCATCATCGCTAATAAATTGTTGGACAAGTTGTTGGTCCGCTGGCTGGGAGACAGCGCTGAGCTTCATAAGTTGAATAAATCTCTCCCTGGCAATGTTACCACCGAGCTGGGTCTCAAGCTTGGTGATCTGGCAGATCTACTGCGGGGACTTCCCGAAGTAGAAGAATATTTAAGAACTGCTGAAGATTCTAATTTTTATACTGGACTTGTCCAGGTTGCCGGGGGCAGTATCTTTAAAGAGGCTTTTGAAGAATTCATTGCTCATTATGGTATGAGATGCCCTGGGGAAATTGATATAGCACACCCCCGCTGGCGGGAAATGCCAACCCAGCTGCTGTCTTCCCTATTCAGCCATATGCAGAGTGTGAAGCTGGGTGAGCACCGGGAACGTTTTGCCGCAGGTGAAAAGGAAGCGGCAGATGCAGTTCTGCATATCCTGGATCATGTGAAGGAGAACCCTTTCAAATTAAAATTGGCTGCCCGTCTGCTTGCCGTATTTCGTTATATGGGAGGATTGCGGGAACACCACAAATATTTAATGAGCATGGTTTTGGATGAATGTAAGCAAGCAATTATGGCAGAAGCGGACGAACTTGTAAAAATGCAGAGACTGGAGCAAGCAGAAGATGCCTATTTTCTCAATTTAGAAGAACTGATACAATTAAGACAGGGCGACTTCAGCCATAATACAGCTGAATTGATTGCCAAGCGCAAAGAACAGTATCGATGGCATCAACAGCTGAAACCACCTCGTATAATGACCAGCGAGGGTGAAATTGTCATTGTACCTCCTGACCGCAGGAATATTCCTGAAGGTACATTGATTGGCAGTCCGGTTTCTTCGGGAACCGTTGAGGGGATTGCGCGTGTGATCCTAAGACCGGAAAATGCGGTGCTTCATGAAGGAGAGATTTTGGTTGCTCCCCAGACGGATCCGGGCTGGACTCCTTTATTCCAATCGGCTAAAGCTATCGTCACTGAAGTTGGCGGGTTAATGACCCACGGTGCTGTTGTTGCCCGGGAATATGGTATTCCGGCGGTGGTTGGGCTGGATGATGCCACTATTCTTATTCAAGATGGCGACAGGATACGGGTGGATGGTGATCAAGGCTTTGTGGAGATTATCAAGAAATAAAAAATACAGACAGGCAATCTTTGAAGAATGCCTGTCTGTATTTTTTTTATTCGAATTTATAAGTTTTACATACATCTTGCTGCTTTAAGGTCGCGTCGGATCTTTGTTATTAGCGCTTCGTCGTTAGAATTACTCCGCTTATAATAACATGGACTTGGTGCTTGGTATGAGGTCAAAAAGATGTGTAGTGTTTTTTTAGAACGATTAGTCCATAGCTTGCTGTTTCATAGCAACACAGAGTTCCAGAAAAGCCCCCATGGCAGGAGTGAGCCATTTTTCATGATGGTAAAGGAGTTGGGTTTTTACATCGAAATAAGGTCCGGCCCAATCCAATTCGATAAGTTTTCCTCTGGCCAATTCATCATTGACGGCCACTTTTGGTAAAATGGCAATTCCTAAACCGCAGATGGTACATTCCTTGATGGCTCCTATGCTGGATAGTTCCATGATGGAGCCTGGTTTTACCTCATACTTTTTGAAGACAGAGAGAATCAGAGGACGGTAGCCGCATCCTGGGGCGGTAACAATGAGGCATTCAGCGGAAAGATCATGTGGTTGGATTTTTTTCTTTTTTGCCAGTGAATGAAGGGGGCTGGCTACCATTGTCATGGTTTCGTCATGGAGTATTTGAACTACCATATCAGAAACTTTGATGCGGTCGGTTAATACCAGGGCAAGATCAATCTGATTACATTTGATTTGTTCATAGAGGTTTTCACAGCTTTCGGTTTGGACGCGGATTTCAACAAGGGGATAGCGCTTGCGATATTCTGTTAAAATCTGAGGCAGACGATATACGCAAAGTGTTTCCGCTGCCCCAATCATCAAGCTGCCGCGAAAAACTTGATCTGATAATTCTTCTTTGGCTTTTTCACATAATTGTACTATGTTTTTAGCATTTTGTAAGAAGCTTTTTCCTTCACTCGTTAGTTGAATTCCCCGGCCCAAACGCTCAAACAGCTTTACTTGCAATTCTTTCTCTAGCTGGTGAATTTGACCTGTTATATTGGACTGGGCATACCCTAATTGCAGACCGGCTTTGGTAAAATTCAGAGTCTGGGCGGCAGTACAAAAGATCTGCAGCTGACGTAATTCCATAATACCATCTCCTAGAGATATATCATTCATAATGATTGATATCATATAAAACAATCGTTTTTAGTAAGAATAATAAAATGATACACTAAGTGTAAGGTGAAGTCTATAGGAGTTTATTCAGCAGATGGCTGGATTCCTTATTACTCTGCATTTAGGCGATAGCAAGGAAAGAATGATGGAACCACAGAGGCACAGCGAACACTGAGGGGTATTTACTAACATATCTTTTCTCTGTGTCCTCTGTGGTTCAATAGGTTAGGGTAGATAGTGCTTCTTAAGATAGGAAAAAATATCAGTATCCTTAAGAGTTACTGAAGTTAGTACACTAAGGAGAGAGGATGAATTGTGGGATGAGTAATGTATTTTATCGTAGTATAAATAAGAATTATCTTGAAGTGGATCATGGAGAAGGGATTTACCTGTATGATAAAGCGGGGAAAAAGTACATTGATGCCTGTGCCGGTGCAGCAGTAGCAAATTTAGGTCATGCTCATCCTCGGATTATCGAGGCAATGGTGAAGCAGGCCAAGAAAGTAGCGTTTAGTCATTTATCCCGCTGGACATCGACACCTATTCAGGAATTGGCTGACTTGATCGCCAGTTTAGCGCCCGGTTCTTTGAGTAAGTTATATTTGGTATCCGGCGGGTCAGAAGCCACAGAATCAGCACTAAAAATGGCTAGGCAGTATTATGTGGAGCGCGATGGTCAGAGTTCCAAATATCGTATTATCTCTCGCTGGAAGAGCTTCCATGGTAATACCATCGGCTCCTTATCCATGACAGGGGATAAAAGACGTAAAAAATACACGCCATTATTGCTGAATTTCCCGCATATTGCACCGGCATACTGCTATCGCTGTCCTTTTGGCAAAAATCAGGATACTTGCCAGGTGGATTGTGCCTTGGATTTGGAACGTGCGATCAAGCTGGAAGGGGCTGAATATATTGCTGCCTTCATAGCGGAGTCGGTAGGAGGAGCAGCCTGTGGTGCTATTGTTCCTCATAAGGATTACTTTAAATTAATTCGGCAAATTTGTGATCATTATGATATTTTGTTTATTGACGATGAAGTCATGGCTGGTTTTGGACGGACTGGTTCCATGTTTAGTATTGAGGATTGGGGCGTAGTCCCGGATATGATTTGTGCGGCCAAAGGAATGAGTGCTGGATATTCTCCCCTGGGAGCTGTCATTGCGAAGCAGGAAATTTACAATACATTTCAGCAAGGTTCAGGTGTGTTTGTTCATGGACATACGTATGGTGGCAATCCTTTGTCAGCAGCAGTAGCGTTAGCTGTTGTCCAAACCCTGGCAGAGGATAAGCTGGTAGAAAACTCTCGCATGGTGGGGGCATACTTGCTGGCGCAATTAAGGGAAAAGCTACTACCCTTTGCCTTTGTGGGGGATGTACGCGGCAAGGGACTGATGCTTGGTGTGGAACTGGTACAAGATAAAGTAACCAAAGAACCTTTCCCGGTATCTTTAGGTGTAGCAGAAAAACTGACAGTTACGTTAATGAAGCATGGGGTGATTGTATATCCCGGTAATGGTAATGTAGATGGAGAAAATGGCGATCAATTCCTGCTGGCACCACCTCTGACGATAACAAAAGACCAAGCCGATGAATTGATGGAAGCCATGGTTGCTGGCTTTACGGAATTTGCTGACATCATTGGGCAAATGCAATAGGAGGCGGAAAGCTATGGAAAAATTGATTATAACAATTGCCCCTACCGGGAATGTCCCAACGAAGGATATGACCCCTTATGTTCCAATAACACCGGCAGAAATTGCTGATGACATTATTGCCTGTTATAAAAAGGGTGCTGGGGTAGCTCATATTCACGCCCGTGACGAAAAGGGCGTCCCCACCTGTGACATTGCTTATTTTGCAGAAATTGTCCGGTTGCTTGACCAAGCAGGCTGTCCGATTATAAAACAGATTTCTACCGGTGCACGGGGCGGTAAATCCGGCGAAGCCCGCGCTGCAGCACTGGTGCTAAAACCTCTATCTGCCAGCCTGGCTTCAGGATCTTCTAATTTTCCCGCCAGTATCAATGCAAATGAGCCAAAGCTGATTGAATATATGGCTGATGTTATGCTTACACAAGAGATCAAACCTGAAATCGAAGTGTTTGATGTGGCGATGATTAGCAATGCTGTTCGTTTACAGCAGGCTGGTTTTATCAAACAGGGACCGCTGCTTTTTAATCTTGTATTAGGTGTAAAAGGGTCTTTGCCGGCGACCCCTAAGAACTTATTCTTTCTGGTTGAAAGTTTACCGCCCAATGCCGTGTGGAGTGTTTCCGTGATTGGACCCCAGCATGTCAATTTATCTATGATAGCCATGGCACTGGGAGGACATGTTCGTGTTGGTATAGAGGATAATATATACTATACCAAAGGCGTTTTAGCAACGAATACTGCTTTAGTGGAACGAATTGCCGGGATTGCCCAAAGTATGGGAAGAGGACTTGCCGCTCCACAAGATGTCAGTAGAATATGGGGTATTGCATAAATAACATAGGTAAGGGTAAATGGATTCGAGGTTAGGACCGTTAAGCAACAGGGAGTTAGCTAAATGAAAAAATTATAAGAAATGAAAACCACTATTTGCTGATTATTGCAGCAAATAGTGGTTTTTTAATGCGAAACATCTCTGGCATTTTTAGCAGAAATCTTTACATTTTCTTTATAGGAGGCAGATCTTTCTTGACACCATATTTACGATGAAGCGTGTTATTATCAGGATGAAAATAATATTTATTCAAAACGAGTACTACCTTTGACAACAATGATAGTACACAGGAGGGACTTATGATGAAACAGACGATGCTGCTGACACTGGAAATTGATAAAGACGTTACCATATTAAAAGTATTGGATTGGATGAAGGAAACGATCCGGGGGAGTACGGTGTCTGAAATTACAATGAAAGATATGGATCTGATTTTTTGCGGCGCACTGAATACGTTTTTAGGTGAAGTCAATGTCATCTCAACGGCAGCTGTAAGCCCAGACCAACTACAGCAATTATTTAGTTCCCATCCTTATTTTATTCATCAAATTAAGTTCAAAAACAGAGCGTAAGCCAATAGCTGCCATATGAAAAAATCACATATGTTACGATTCCTTTACAAGTTGTTACAGCTTCATTACTGAATCTTTGCTAAGTAAGGGATGTCAATATCAGGAGAAGAGGGGATGCAAATGGCTGACTTATGGTTAGCTGGAGGAATTACGGTTCTTCTATTTTTCTACTTAGTTTATGCATTAATGAAACCGGAGGAATTCTAAGATGACAAATGATTTAATAATGTATGCCTTATACCTTGTGATTTTGCTGCTATTGGCCTTACCCCTTGGCAACTATATGGCAAACGTATTTTCCCAAGAAAAGACCATGTTTGACTTTGTGTTTAAACCAATAGAGAAAGCGATCTATCGGATTACCGGCATAACAGAAACAGAAGAAATGAATTGGAAGCAGTATGCCGTTACACTCTTGATTTTCAATATGTTAGGCATGATTTTAGTTTATTTGATCCAGGTGTGGCAGGATATGCTGCCCTTTAATCCTGAACAACTAGCCGGGGTTGACCCCTGGCACCTGGCTTTCAATACGGCAGTCAGTTTTATGACCAATACCAATTGGCAGTCGTATACTCCAGAGGCCACCATGAGTTATTTTACACAAATGACGGTATTAACCGTGCAAAACTTTCTTTCCGCAGCAACGGGTCTTACGGTAGCAGTCGCTTTCATCAGAGGTCTTACTCGTAAAAATGCTAATACCATCGGTAATTTTTGGGTAGATATGGTACGCAGCGTTGTACGGGTATTACTACCTCTCGCTATATGTTTCTCCGTCGTGCTTGTAGAACAAGGCGTACTGCAAAATCTATCACCTTATGTAACCGTTCAAACGCTGGATGGCACTGAACAAAAATTGGCTATGGGGCCAGTAGCCTCTCAGGAAGCGATTAAGCTCCTGGGAACCAATGGCGGCGGATTCTTTAATGCGAATTCGGCTCATCCTTTCGAGAATCCAACGCCTGTAAGTAACTTTCTCGAAATGCTCAGTATATTTCTGATTCCCGCCGGGCTGGTATTTACATTTGGGCATATGGTGGGAAATAAGCGTCAAGGTTATGCTATTATTGCTTCGATGATCCTATTGTTCATAATTATGCTTGGTACTTTATATACGAGTGAGTCAAACGGAAACCCAATATTGAGTTCTATAGGGGTAAGTAGCCCCACATCCATGGAGGGTAAAGAAGTTCGCTTTGGCATAGGTGGATCAGCGCTCTTTGCCACGATTACCACTGCTGCTTCCTGTGGTGCGGTTAATAGTATGCATGATAGTTTTACACCCCTCGGCGGTCTAATTACTATGATACAGATTAAGCTGGGTGAGGTAATTTTCGGCGGCGTAGGCGCAGGCTTCTACGGCATGATGATGTTTGTTATCATCACCGTATTCATTGTCGGCCTGATGGTTGGGAGAACTCCTGAGTATCTTGGTAAAAAAATTGAAGCTCGGGAAACAAAAATGGCAACGCTTGCTATTTTGATTCCTTCTGTTATTATTCTCATTGGTTCTGGTATCGCAGCAGTGATTGACCAGGGAACAGCCACTTTAAACAATTCAGGACCCCATGGTTTAAGCGAAATAATCTATGCTTTTGCCTCTGCTGCAGGTAATAACGGCAGCGCTTTTGCCGGGCTGGGTGCCAATAATCCTTTCTATAATCTGATGCTGGCATTCAATATGGTTGTAGGCCGTTTCAGTGTAATACTTCCAGTTCTTGCGATAGCAGGCAGTATGGCGGCGAAGAAAATATCGCCTCCTAGCTCCGGAACTTTTCCTACGACTGGCTGGTTATTTGTTGTGTTGTTAGTGAGTGTCGTGCTAATTGTCGGAGCTTTGACATTCCTGCCAGTATTGTCACTAGGTCCTATTGTTGAACATTTGTTAATGTTACAAGGTACAACGTTCTAAAAGGGGAGTAGAGATATGAGTACTCGTGAGAGTTTTAATAAAGAAATACTAGGTGTGGCAATACGTGATGCCTTGCGGAAACTAAATCCCAAGACACAATTCAAAAATCCGGTCATGTTTATCGTATACATTGGTTCATTTTTAACCACCGGTTTAATGCTGCGAGATATTGCGGGAGGAAATACAGCCAATGCTGGCTTTTCCCTCCAAATCGCATTGTGGTTATGGTTTACGGTTCTATTTGCTAATTTTGCCGAGGCAGTTGCGGAAGGCAGAGGTAAAGCCCAGGCTCAAGCCTTACGCAACACCCGGACACAAACCAAAGCCAATAAAATAATTGATAATAAAATAAAACAGGTAGATGCCGCAGATCTGCGTAAAGGAGATCTCGTTAAGGTAAGTGCTGGTGAATTTATTCCCGGTGATGGTGAAATTGTGGAGGGGATGGCCTCCGTAGACGAAAGCGCGATAACGGGTGAATCTGCCCCGGTTATCCGTGAGTCAGGGGGCGATAAATCAGCTGTTACCGGTGGTACGCGAGTATTGTCGGATTGGATTACAGTACAAATCACTGCCAACCCGGGTGAAACATTTCTTGATCGTATGATTGCCTTGGTGGAGGGGGCTAAAAGACAGAAAACTCCGAATGAGATAGCTCTGACCATATTACTGGTGGGTTTAACGTTGATATTCTTAGTTGCCGTAGCGACAATTGAGCCATTTGCGGTTTATTCCGGATCCTTGATACCAGTAGTGATTTTAGTTTCTTTATTAGTCTGCCTGATTCCCACAACGATTGGCGGCTTGCTAAGTTCTATCGGGATTGCCGGTATGGATAGACTCTTGAAACGAAACGTATTGGCAATGTCCGGACGTGCTGTTGAGGCTGCGGGTGATGTAAACGTCTTGCTTTTGGATAAAACCGGTACCATAACACTAGGGAATCGTATGGCAAATGAATTTATTCCTGCTCCGGGTATAAGTGAAACGCAGCTGGCAGATGGTGCGCAATTATCTTCCCTTGCCGATGAAACTCCTGAGGGGCGTAGTATCGTTGTCCTGGCAAAAGAAAAATATAATCTTAGAGAACGTGATTTGCAGGAACTTGATGCAGAATTCATTCCTTTTACGGCTCAGACGAGAATGAGCGGTGTGAATATAAAAGGAGAAAAGATTCGTAAAGGATCCATGGATGCCATTCAAAAATATATTTCTGAGCTGGGTGGAAGTTTTCCGTCAGCGGTTAAAAACGACTGTGAAAAAATTGCCAAAGCAGGCGGCACTCCGCTGATTGTTGTCCAAGGTATCCAAGTCCTTGGCACCATTTATCTAAAGGATATCGTTAAAGGCGGGATTAAAGAGCGTTTTAAAGACTTGCGGCAAATGGGTATCAAAACGGTCATGATTACAGGGGATAATCCTCTTACGGCAGCTGCTATTGCGGCTGAAGCAGGCGTAGATGATTTTTTGGCTGAGGCTACACCTGAGGCAAAATTAGCATTAATACGTAAATACCAGGATAAAGGCATGCTGGTAGCGATGACAGGCGACGGTACGAATGATGCTCCCGCTCTTGCCCAGGCGGATGTAGGGGTTGCGATGAACAGCGGTACCCAGGCTGCCAAAGAAGCTGGTAATATGGTCGACTTGGACAGCAATCCGACGAAATTGATTGAAATTGTTGAAATTGGCAAGCAGCTTCTGATGACCCGAGGATCATTAACAACGTTCAGTATTGCCAACGATGTGGCTAAGTACTTTGCCATCATTCCTGCTATGTTCGCCGCAGCCTATCCAGAAATGAATGTTTTTAATATCATGCATCTGGCTACATCGGAAAGTGCAATCTTAAGTGCAGTAATTTTTAACGCTCTTGTCATTGTAGCGCTGATTCCTTTAGCTTTGCGTGGGGTAAAATACCAGCCTTTAGGAGCAAGCGTAATTCTTAAACGGAATTTATTGATTTATGGTATTGGTGGATTGCTTGTACCTTTTATCGGCATTAAAATCATAGATATGATTATTGTGGTGCTAGGATTGGTATAGGGCTACTATCTTGAGAGGAAGTTGACATATTATGTTAAAACAGTTTATAAATGCATTTGCAATGCTGCTGGTTTTTACCGTCATTACCGGTTTGGTTTATCCTTTGGCAATGACAGGGCTGGCTCAGGCCCTGTTTCCCTATCAGGCAAATGGCTCCATCATTGTTCAGGATGGCAGGCCCATAGGGTCGGCGTTAATCGGGCAAAATTTTACAAGCCCTCATTATTTTCATGGCCGTCCTTCTGCAGCAGGAACAAATGGTTATGATGCTGCCAGTTCCGGTGGTTCCAACCTTGGACCGACTAGTAAGAAACTGGTAGATACAGTTACTGACAATGTTGCCAAAGTCCGCCAGGAAAACCGGCTTGATGAGGCGAAACTTGTTCCAGCCGATCTGGTTTTGTCTTCAGGTAGTGGGCTAGATCCGGATATTTCCCCGGAAGCGGCCTACGTGCAAATTGAACGGATCACCAATGAACGAGGAATAGCTGCTGGGAAGGTTCGCAATCTTGTAGATCAACATGTAAAAAATCGTCAAATGGGCATTTTCGGTGAACCAAGAGTCAATGTGCTTGAACTTAACTTGGCTCTTGATGCTTTATGAATCAGCCTTCAGTATTCTTTCCATCCCAACGATACTGCGTCATAATCACGTGGCCATCTTTGTTAAACTGAATTCCTTCTGCTTCCAGCAGCCTTCTCTGGGCATTTTTACTGCCAAAGGCATAGCAGCCGTCAGTGAGTCTGCCATCCTGATACACTACCCGATGGCAAGGCATTGAGTCATAATATGGATTACGATGCATTGCATAGCCTACAGCACGGGAAGCCCTGGGATTCCCCGCCATAGAAGCAACTTGACCGTAAGAAACTACTTTTCCAGATGGGATACGACTGACAATTTCATAAACCTTGTTATTAAAACCCATAATCATCACCTTGCTTCGTATTTATTGTTATTTTCAATTATATCTTTTGGAGACTGGTTTGCAACGATTTTATCAATATGATCCCGGGAGGAATGCATCTTTATAAGAAGACCTTTTTCAATGCATTTGAAAAAAGGTCTTCTTTCCCTGTATATTTTTAATATGACATGCTGTTGTCATGTTATACGTGGTATAATTCAAACAGTAAATAAAAAACTATACACAATGCAGGTGCAGGGGCTATGATACTTTGAATAATGGAAACCTGCGCTATAAAGAAGGTGTAGAATGTGGACATTATAACTGTTACTAATCGCAATATTGATACCGAACATATTTGCTGTGCCATTACAGAAAAAAAAGGCGAAACTGGCGTACGGGCTAAAAAAACATGGCTGAAAGAACGTTTCGCCGATGGTCTTGTCTTTAAGAAGCTGAATGTCCGGGGGAAAGTATTTATTGAATATATCCCTGCTGAACATGCCTGGTGCCCAATTAGCGCAGCGGGGTATATGTATATCAACTGTTTCTGGGTTGCGGGGCAATTTAAAGGGCAAGGTTATGCAAGCAAGCTGTTGGCGGAGTGTATTGCAGATGCGAAAGCCAAAGATAAAAAGGGTCTTGTCGTGCTGTCCTCAAAAAAGAAAATGCCCTTTTTATCCGATCCGGCATATTTAAAATTCAAAGGTTTTGAGGTATGCGATGTAGCAGATCCATACTATGAGCTGCTATTCCTGCCATTTACTAAAAATGCAGGAAAGCCTAAGTTTAAAGAATGTGTAAAACAAGGACGATTACAGCAAAAAGGTATTGTTGTATATTATTCCAATCAATGTCCGCACAGTGAGAAATATACAGTTTTGCTTGCAGAACTTGCCAAGGCAAAGGGGCTGGCAGTCAAGCTGGTCAAATATCAGACAAAAGAGCAGGCGCAAAGTGCACCGGCACCATTTACCACGTACAGCTTATTTTTTGATGGGAAATTTATTACCAATGAAATTCTAACGGACAAAAAGTTTTTAAAATTTCTTGATGAAAGGATTTATGAATGAAGTTCATTCCGGCAAAGACGATATTATCTGGTTACGAATCTGGTAACAGTTGGTTTGGCAAGAACTATACAATGAATATTTATAAAGGCTGCTGCCATGGCTGTATTTATTGTGACAGTCGCAGTGAGTGCTATGGCGTGGAAGACTTTGATGAGGTGAGGGCGAAAGAATATGCTCTGGACTTGCTGCAGCGCGAGCTGAGAGCCAAACGCAGAGCAGGGGTAATCGGTACAGGGGCGATGAGCGATCCTTACAATCCGTTTGAAGAGAGATATCGTTTAACAAGAGATGCATTAGAGCTAATTCATAATGTGCCTCGCTTTGGTATTTCCATTGCAACCAAAAGTGATTTAATCATAAGAGATATGGATGTGCTGAGGTCAATCAAAAGCCATGCACCTGTACTTGTCAAGCTTACGATTACTACGGCCGATGATATACTTGGCAAAAAGATTGAGCCTAATGTGGCGGCATCATCAAAGCGATTTTCTGCTATTCAAGAACTTTCCGACAATGGTATTTTCAGCGGCATACTGCTCATGCCAGTACTTCCCTTTTTGGAGGATCATGAGAATAATATAAGTGAAATTATTCGTCTTGCCTATGAACATGGCGCTAAGTTTATTTATCCGGCTTTTGGCGTTACCTTACGGCAAAATCAGCGAGAATGGTATTATAAAAAGCTTGATGAGCATTTTCCTGGTCTTAAGCAGAAGTATATAAAGCAGTTTGGCAATGCTTATGAATGCCCCTCGCCAAAAGCTAAGACCTTACTGCAGTTATTTCAAAAGGAATGTGACAGGTTGGGCATTCTATACAAAATGACAGATATTATTAAAGGTTATCAACATGGATATGATGATCAGCAGCTCACCCTGTTTTAAAGTGCGTCCAGGCTTATGCTTAGGCGCACTTTTCATACTCAAATCGTCAATTGCCATTTATTGATGCAGGTATTGACATAGACAAAAAATTATACTTTTCGAAAAGCAGGAAGTCTGGAAATGACTGGCGTATTTAATTCATGAATTAATTAATATTTAAATTAATATAAATTTTTATAAATTAAAATATCTACAATATAAGGAGGTAAAATCATGTCAATCAGCAAGCGGCTATTCGGTCGGGTAAATGAACAAAATGTATACGAATATACATTTAAGAATGGTAATGGTGTAGAAATTTCCTGTTTGAATTATGGGTGCGCTATTACTAAAATCATAGTTCCCGACCGCAGAGGAAATTATGAAAATATTGTATTAGGATATCGAGATATAACGGATTACCAAAAGAATTCTATATTCGCAGGAGTAATTGTGGGCAGAGTAGCTGGCAGAATACAAGGCGCACAGTTTAATTTAGAGGGGAAGACATATACTTTGCCAAGTAATGATGGTCCCAATAACCTTCATAGTGGACCAAGCGGTTTTCAAAAGGTTGTATGGGATGCAGAGATACTCGAAAAGGAGCAAGAGGCTGTTCTTGTGTTTTCTTGTACCAGTCCGGATGGAATAGAGGGATATCCAGGAACACTGAAAACCAAAGTAACCTATATGCTAAACAATAAGAATGAATTCACAATCCGTTACCAGGGACAGTCGGATAAAACTACTTTGTTCAATCCTACAAATCACACCTACTTTAATTTAAGCGGCAATTGCAAGCAAGATATTACGCAGCATAAGTTGAAATTGGATAGCAGTCGGTATTTGGAAGTGACACCGCAGCTTTTGCCAACCGGAAATATACTGGATGTGAAGGATACTGTGTTTGATTTTAGATCTGGCCGAAAAATAGAAGAGGGAATCAACTCTAATGATCAGCAGAATATAATAGCTGGACGGGGCTACGATCATCCCTTTATCTTAGACAGCCATCATAATCAGGAAATTATCTTGCAGGATGAAGAAAGTGGACGGGTGTTGACCATCGAAACAGATGCAGTGGGGGTTGTACTTTATACAGGGAATCACATTCCAAATGATTTGGATATTTACGGCGTACAGTCCAGGCCCAATTTGGGGCTATGCCTTGAAACTCAAGGACTTCCTGATGCAATTCATCATGCAAATTTTCCTTCAACGATTCTCCAGAAGAACCAGATTTTTACCACAACGACTACCTATACTTTTAGTGTATAATACTAATCCGAAGCTTCTTTGATAATAAATAGGAGTGCTCTCTTTGTAGACGAGGTTATTAGAACCTAAGCTTGTCTATAGAGAGAGTATTTTTATTTCTACTAGTAAAAGAAAAAAATTTACATTTTTTTCATATAAGAAGCAGGAAATCCAAAAACAATAGCGTATATTGTTAAATAATAAATTAAATATTTAATTTATTATTTAACAATGGTGATATATATATAACATGTCAGGAATATAAATATAGCAAATCCATGGTTTCTATGGTGGTAACCTCAGTCTGCCACACCTTCACTTTTCTGATTATCAATCAGAAAATCTATAGAAATCACTTGTAAACTGTAAATTGCATTTGTCCTGTGAGTGAATTCCTTAATTATTTTACCTTTTAGATAACGATTCAGTAAAAAGGAGGTCCGTAATATGGGGAGTAAAAAGTATAGTATTGGAATTGATTTTGGAACGCAATCTGGTCGGGCAATGCTTGTGGAAGTGGCAACGGGTATAGAAATTGCTACTGCAGTAGTACCTTATGCTGATGGTGTCATTGATAAACTATTACCAGGCACTGCTATTGAACTGGAGCATGACTGGGCACTGCAAAATCCCGAGGATTATTTAGAGGTTTTGCGCCAGGCAGTACCACAGGTTTTAAAAGATTCTCAGATCGATTCTGAGGATGTGGTCGGTCTGGGAATTGACTTTACTGCTTGTACAATGCTGCCGGTAGCGAAAGATGGCAGAGCTTTATGTCAGCTTCCTGAATACAAAAAAAACCCTCATGCGTGGGTTAAACTCTGGAAGCATCATGCTGCTCAGGATGAAGCTAATTCTTTGAATCAAATTGCAGCAGCACGTGGCGAAGCCTTTTTGGCCCGTTATGGCGGTAAGATTTCTTCTGAATGGATAATTCCGAAAATTTGGCAAATTCTCAATGAAGCTCCGGAAATTTATGAAGCTGCTGACCGATTTATGGAGGCCACTGACTGGGTAACAATGCAAATGACAGGGATCGATGTGCGTAATAGCTGTACTGCTGGTTATAAAGCAATATGGCATAAGCAGGATGGATATCCCGGGAAAGATTTCTTTAAAGCCCTAGATCCCAGACTAGAAAATCTGGTGGAGGAAAAATTGAACAGTCCTATTGTGGCAATCGGCAGCAAGGCTGGAGGTTTGCTGCCCATTATGGCTGAGCAGATGGGGCTTAAAGCAGGCACGGCTGTAGCGGTGGGGAATGTAGATGCTCATGCCGCTGTGCCGGCGGCAGGGGTCGTTACACCAGGTAAAATGGTCATGAGTATGGGGACATCCATTTGTCATCTGGTGCTGGGGGAAGAAGAAAAAACCGTAGATGGTATGTGCGGTGTGGTTGAGGATGGCATTGTTGGCGGCTATTTTGGGTATGAGGCTGGCCAGTCTGCCGTAGGAGACATTTTTGAGTGGTTTGTGGCCAACTGTGTGCCTGGCAGTTATTTTTCTTTAGCAAGAGAGAGAAACATTAATATTCATCAATTATTAGAAGAGAAGGCCGGTAAACTTGTGCCAGGAGAAAGCGGTTTATTAGCCCTTGATTGGTGGAATGGCAATCGTTCTGTACTTGTGGATACCAACTTGACAGGTGTGCTGATAGGGGCTACCTTGCTTACCAAACCGGAGGAAATCTATCGGGCACTGATTGAAGCGACTGCCTTTGGTACCAATATGATTGTCGAGACATTCACAAATGCAGGAGTAAAAATTGATCAATTATATGCTTGCGGCGGTTTGTCTCAAAAAAATAATATGCTAATGCAAATTTATGCAGATGCAACGGGTCTAGAAATTCGGGTTGCGACCTCTTTACAGACACCGGCACTGGGAGCTGCGATGTTTGGTGCAGTTGCCGCAGGTAAAGAAGCTGGAGGCTATGACACGATTTTCGATGCAGCAGCAAAGATGACGAGTATCAAACAGGTATATACCCCAAATTCAGAAAATGTTGCTCGTTATAAAAAATTGTATGCCGAATATAAAATCCTGCACGATTATTTTGGCCGTGGTGCGAATGATGTTATGAAACGGCTGAAAGAAATTAAGAAGAATGCAAAAATTTATAAAGTATAACAGCAGATAGGATGAAGTACTAAAAGGAGGTTGAAATCTTTATGTTAGAGGAACTGAAACAACAAGTATGGCAAGCTAATATGAATTTACAAAAACATGGATTGGTTGTATTTACCTGGGGTAATGCCAGTGGTATTGACAGGGAAAAGGGCTTGATTGTTATCAAGCCCAGTGGTGTGGAGTACGATACGATGCAGCCTGAAGATATGGTGGTGCTGGATTTGGCGGGAAACCAGGTAGAAGGAGCCCTTAGACCTTCTTCCGATACGCCTACTCATTTAGTCTTATATCGTAAATTCGCTGCTATTGGAGGAGTTGTTCATACCCATTCTACCTGTGCAACAGCGTGGGCTCAGGCGAGAAAACCTATCCCCGCTCTTGGTACGACGCATGCAGATTATTTCTTTGGGGAGGTTCCGTGTACGCGTAGCTTAAGCAAAGAAGAAATTCAAGGGAAATATGAAGAAGAAACCGGTAATGTGATTGTAGAGAAATTTCAGCAGTTAAATCCCATTCATGTTCCTGGAGTCATCGTTGCCAATCATGGTCCTTTTGCCTGGGGAAAAGATGCTCATGATGCCGTTTATCATGCTGTAGTTTTGGAAGAAATAGCGAAAATGGCTCTTCATACTTGTTCCATGAATCCGGCAATCGAAGCCATGGATCAGACGCTGCTGGATAAGCATTTTTTGAGAAAGCATGGAGCGAATGCTTATTATGGACAAAACAAAGTGTGATCTGTAGTTATACTTAAAGAAGTTGTTGAAGACTCAATTAATAATTAAAGGGGGCTACAATCCTGTTTACGAAGCTAAAAAACAAAGAAGTATGGTTTATAACTGGCAGCCAGCATCTTTATGGTGAAGAAACACTAAAACAGGTAGCACAGCATTCGCAAACGATTGCTGCATCTTTGGGAGCACATAAAAAGATACCGGTAAAAATTGTTTTTAAGCCTGTATTAACGAATCCTGAAGCAATCTATAAACTTTGTGTGGAAGCCAATAGTGCGGAAAATTGTATCGGGCTGATTGCCTGGATGCATACCTTTTCACCAGCGAAAATGTGGATTGGCGGCTTAACAATATTAGATAAACCCTTAGTTCATCTGGATACCCAGTACAATCGTGATATTCCTTGGTCCGAGATTGATATGGACTTTATGAATACCAATCAGTCTGCTCATGGTGACCGGGAATTTGGCTATATTTGTACGAGAATGAAAACGGCCCGTAAGGTTATTGTTGGTTTTTGGCAGGATGAAGATGTAATTGGGAAACTAGCCGTTTGGTGTGGAGCTGCATTGGCCTGGAACGATTTACAGGGTGCTAAATTTGCCCGCTTTGGTGACAATATGCGCGAAGTAGCCGTGACGGAAGGGGACAAGGTCGAGGCCCAGATGAAATTCGGCTATTCTGTCAATGGCTATGCGATAGGGGACCTTATTAAGTATGTGGATGATGTCAGTGATGCCGAGATTCGGGCATTGCTTGCTGAATATGAAGAATCTTATGTGATGCAGGAAGAACTAAGGCAGGGCGGGACTAAGCGGGCTTCTTTACTAGATGCCGCCAAGCTTGAATTAGGTATGAAAAAATTCCTGGAAGATGGTCAATTTAAAGGGTTTACCTCAAATTTCGAAAATTTGTATGGTTTGTCACAGCTGCCGGGACTGGCTTGTCAGCGTTTAATGGCTGCTGGTTATGGCTTTGGCGGCGAGGGTGATTGGAAGACGGCTGTGCTGGTCAGAGCCATGAAAGTCATGTCATATGGTCTTACGGGCGGAACTTCTTTCATGGAGGATTATACTTATCACTTGGAAGATGGCAACATGAAGGTACTTGGTTCTCATATGTTGGAAGTATGTCCGTCTATTGCTGATAAAAAGCCTTTACTGGAGATTCATCCCCTCTCCATCGGCGGTAAGGATGATCCTGTGCGGCTGGTATTCAATGTAGCTGCCGGCCGAGGCCTGAATGCCACCATTATTGATATGGGGAGCCGTTTTAGATTAATCGTCAATGAACTGGATGTGGTAGCGCCAGAATATGATTTGCCGAAACTGCCAGTGGCCAGGGCTCTTTGGGTGCCGCAGCCGGATCTTAAAATAGGCGCACAGGCTTGGATTTTAGCCGGTGGAGCCCACCATAGCGGTTTTAGCCAAGCGGTGACGAAAGAACATTTAGAAGATTTTAGCGAAATAGCCGGAATTGAATTCGTATTAATTGATCATGAAACTAAGTTGAATGATCTAAAGAAGGAACTGCGATGGAATGATTTATATTATCATTTGGCCAAATAACATATTTCCATCCAAATAAGTTAGAAGCAAGCCAGGCGATAGGAGAGATTATGAAGATGATTAATATTCCAAGCGTAAAGCTGGGCATTGTTGCTGTAAGCCGGGATTGTTTTCCGCTGCAGCTTAGTGAAGACCGCAGAAAAGCTGTGGCAGAGGCATGCAAGAGTAAAAATATCGATCTTGTGGAAATACAAACCGCTGTGGAAAATGAGAGGGATGCAGTAAAGGCCTTGGAGGAACTGCAAGCCGCCGGAGTCAATGCGTTAGTTGTCTATCTTGGTAATTTTGGACCGGAAGGACCAGAAACCATTCTTGCCCAAAAGTTCCATGGTCCGGCAATGTTTGTGGCTGCAGCGGAAGAGGCAGAGGCGAATCTGATTGCAGGGCGTGGCGATGCATACTGCGGTATGCTTAACGCTTCATACAATTTAGCATTGCGCAGGTTAGTGCCTTATATTCCTGAGTATCCAGTTGGTACTGCTGATGAACTTGCCGGGATGATCGGGGATTTTGAAAACATCGCCAGAGCCATATTAGGCTTAAGGAAGCTTAAAGTATTTAGCTTTGGACCTAGACCACATGACTTTTTAGCCTGTAATGCGCCCATTAAACCCCTATATGATTTAGGGATTGAAATTATGGAAAACTCCGAGCTGGATCTGTTTGAATCCTTTATAAAACATGAAAATGATCCAAGGATTCCTGGGATCATCAATGAAATGACTGAAGAACTTAAGGAAGGCAATGGGTATCCAGGCATACTTCCTAAGCTTGCCCAATATGAGGTGACCCTGCTGGATTGGCTGGAAAATAATCTTGGTGCATCAGAATATGGTATATTTGCCAATAAATGCTGGCCGGCTTTCCAAACTCAGTTTGAATTTGTTCCTTGTTATGTGAATTCAAGATTGGCTGCCAGGGGCATTCCTGTAGCTTGCGAAACCGATATCTATGGTGCGGTAAGCGAATACATTATTACTTGTGTGACGAATAGGCCTGCTACTTTACTTGATATTAATAATAGTGTACCTAAGGACATGTATGAAAAGAATAAGGCACGGTTTGCCGGATATCAACTAACGGATCTCTTTATGGGCTTCCATTGCGGCAATACGCCTGCCTGCTGTATGAAGGATTCGGCGATGAAATATCAGCTCATTATGCACAGACTGTTAGAACCAGATGCTGAACCTGATATTACGAGGGGAACATTGGAAGGAACCATCAGACCAGGTGAAATTAGCTTGTTTCGTCTGCAGAGTACCGCAGATTGCCAGCTCCGCAGTTATATAGCAAATGGTGAAATTATAGATGTCGATCCTCATTCTTTTGGCGGTATTGGTATTTTTGCTATTCAGGAAATGGGTAGATTTTATCGCCATGTATTGATCGGCAAGCAGTATCCTCACCATGCAGGTATTGCCTTTACACATGCAGGTAAAGTATTGTTTGCTGTAATGAAGATGCTTGGAGTGGAAGATGTTGCTTTTAACCAGCCTGCTGCTATGATGTATAAAGATGAGAATCCCTTTACATAAAGAGCAGTATGTGGTTTGGAACATAGCAGAGACCTTGGATGCAGTAAATTCTTATTTAAAGTCCCAATATTCAAACAATAGATGATATATTACGACATTTTTCGTATGTAACAGATTGAAAGTTGGTGATGGGGAGAATTCGTAAAATGGGATGGTTTCGGCTAAGAGAATGAAAAAGAAGGGGAGATTTCAATGAAAAAAGTATTGGCTTTGTTATTGATGGTTACTATGGCATTCATGTTGACCGCCTGTGGTTCCAGTTCCAGCACGGCTCCTGCCAGCAGCGATAAGAAAAAAGTAGGCATTGCAATGCCTACCAAGTCTTCATCAAGGTGGATAGCAGATGGCGATAACATCGTAAAACAGCTGAAAGCCAAGGGGTATGAGACTGACCTGCAGTATGGTGAAGATAATGTAGAAAATCAGCTTGCCCAAATTGAGAATATGATTACGAAAGGTGCCAATGTTTTAGTGATTGCCAATATTGATGGTGAATCGTTAACAACGGTACTGCAAAAAGCGAAAGATAAAAATATTCCTGTTATTGCTTATGATCGTTTAATTAAAAAGACTCCAAATGTAGATTATTATGCAACCTTTGATAATTTTCAAGTTGGCGTTCTGCAAGCCTCTTATATTGAAAAGAGCCTGGGCCTAAAAGAAGGTAAGGGACCATTCAACATTGAGATCTTTGGCGGCTCACCGGACGACAATAATGCCTACATGTTCTTTGATGGTGCTATGTCCATTTTAAAACCTTATATTGATTCTAAGAAACTCGTTGTAAGAAGCGGACAAATGGATATGGGCGTATGTGCTACCTTACGATGGGATGGCGCAACTGCTCAGGCAAGAATGGATAATTTATTAAGCAAAAATTATACGGGGGCCAAAATAGACGCAGTTTTATCTCCATATGATGGTATTAGTATTGGTGTTATTTCTTCCTTAAAGGCTGTTGGCTATGGAACGCCATCGCAGCCAATGCCAATCGTTACGGGACAGGATGCGGAAGCTCCTTCCATTAAATCCATTATTAAGGGTGAACAGGCACAGACTGTATTTAAAGATACCAGAGATCTTGCTAAGGTAGCTGTTGATATGGTAGACGCTGTACTTAGCGGCAAGAAAGCAACTACCAATGATGATAAGACTTATAACAATGGTGTTAAAGTAGTACCTTCCTATTTATTAGTACCTGTTTCTGTTGATAAATCAAACTACGAAAAAGTACTGGTGGAAAGCGGCTATTACACTGCAGATCAACTTAAATAATCGATAATTGAAAGGTCAAAATAATTTAGTGATGACTGCAAAGTCATTACTAAATTATTATATGACCGATTTAAACGAGCATAGGGCAAGGAGTTGAAGATCTATGGAAGATGTTATTTTAGAAATGAAGAATATTACGAAAACATTTCCAGGTGTTAAAGCTCTTAATAACGTGAATCTGCAGGTACAGCAAGGCGAAATTCATGCACTGGTCGGTGAAAATGGTGCAGGAAAATCAACCTTAATGAAAGTCTTAAGTGGTGTGTATCCTCATGGAACTTATTCAGGAGAAATCCATTATAAAGGAAAGTTATGTGAGTTCAAGGATATTAAAGAAAGTGAAAAATTAGGTATCGTTATCATTCATCAGGAATTAGCACTCATTCCGTATCTATCCATAGAAGAAAATATATTTCTCGGAAATGAGCAAGGAAAACATGGTCTTATCGACTGGCATGTTACTACCATGCGTACAAAGAAGCTGCTGGCAACAGTGGGGCTTAAAGAATTACCAAGTACATTGATCACAAATATCGGCGTTGGCAAGCAGCAATTAGTAGAAATTGCCAAGGCCTTATCAAAAGAGGTTCAATTGTTAATTCTTGATGAACCTACAGCAGCGTTAAATGAAGATGATAGTGATAATCTATTAAAATTACTATTGGAGTTTAAAAAGCAGGGAATATCGTCGATCATTATTTCTCATAAACTGAATGAAATTTCCAGGATTGCGGATTCCATTACTGTACTGCGCGATGGAGCTACGATTGAAACATTGAATGTAAAAGAAGATCATATTACAGAAGACAGAATCATTAAAGGGATGGTAGGGCGAGAATTAACAGATCGCTATCCCAAAAGGGATGCGGTCATTGGCGATATTATCTTTGCGGTTAAGAACTGGAATGTATACCATCATCTTCATAGTGAGCGTAAAGTGATCCATGATATTAACTTTCATGTTAGGCAAGGTGAGGTTGTGGGAATTGCCGGGCTTATGGGTTCAGGGCGGACAGAGCTGGCTATGAGCATTTTTGGCAGATCTTATGGACAGAAAATCAGCGGTCAAATCTATAAGAATGGCACAGAGATACAACTGCACAATGTAAGTCAGGCTATTGATCAAGGTGTTGCGTATGTAACGGAAGATCGCAAGCAATATGGTTTAATTTTAAATGATGATATTAAAAAAAATATTACATTAGCTAACTTAAAGAGTATTGCAAAAAATTCTGTGATTGATGAGAATGAGGAAATCCTTGTGGCGGAGAAAAGCCGTCAGCAGATGAATATTAAATGTTCAAGTATACTGCAAAATACGGTAAATCTTAGCGGTGGCAATCAGCAAAAGGTCATTTTGAGCAAATGGATTTTTACTGAACCAGATATTCTGATCCTTGATGAACCTACACGCGGCATTGATGTAGGGGCAAAGTTTGAAATTTACAGCATTATAAATAATTTGGTTAAGGCTGGAAAAGGTATTGTACTCATTTCATCAGAACTGACAGAAATACTGGGAATGTGTGACCGGATCTATGTTATGAGTGAAGGGAAGATTACCGGCGAACTTACAGGGCAGGAAGCATCACAGGAAAGAATTATGAAATATGTAATGAGCAAATAAAGGGGGGATCGTCATGGAAACTTTGAAGCAGATGTTTAAAAGTAATATCAGAGAATATGGTATGGTGATTGCATTAGTATCCATTGTGCTGTTTTTTGAAATTGTCAGTAATGGTGTGCTGCTGCAACCTTTAAATGTAACAAATCTCATTCAGCAGAATAGTTATATACTCGTATTGGCGATCGGTATGTTACTGGTTATTGTTGCTTTTCAGATTGATTTATCAGTCGGTTCTATTGCTGCCTTTATTGGTGCTGTTTCAGCAATTCTGATGGTAGATCATCATGTTGGTGTCGTGACCGGCGTACTTGTTTCTTTGCTGATCGGGGGGCTTGCTGGTGCTTTTCAGGGATATTGGGTTGCCTATTTTAAAATTCCGGGATTTATTGTTACGTTAGCGGGGATGCTCATTTTCCGTGGTTTAACAATGACTGCTTTAGAGGGGCAATCGAAAGCCCCATTTCCAGAACTTTTTCAAAAAATGAGTAATGGATTTATACCAGATGTCTTGAGTGGAACATCCATCCATATTACCACTCTTGTGATTGGGGTTGCCTTGACATTGGTATATATATATTTTGAATTAAGTCACAGAAAAGCTAAGCAGGAGTATAATTTCGAAGTGATTCCCATACAATTTTTAGCTGCTAAATTAGTGTTTGTTGGTCTGGCAATCAACTGGTTTATGTATCTGCTGGCCTCGTATAAAGGTATCCCAAATGTTTTGATATTATTATTTGTTCTCATTGTTTTTTATACGTTTATCACGACGAAAACAGTGGTAGGACGTCATATTTATGCCTTAGGCGGTAATGAAAAGGCGGCAAAACTTTCTGGGGTGAAAACGCAGCGCATTGTGTTTTGGGTTTTTGTAAACATGGGGGTATTGGCAGCTCTTTCCGGTCTTGTCTTTGCGGCTCGCCTCAATGCAGCAACCCCGAAAGCAGGTACAGGCTTTGAACTGGATGCCATCGCTGCCTGTTTTATTGGCGGAGCTTCTACTGCTGGCGGCATTGGTGTTGTTATGGGGGCCATTATCGGCGGACTGGTTATGGGTGTCATGAACAACGGCATGTCCTTAATGGGTGTTACGATTGATATGCAGCAAACAATAAAAGGCTTAGTACTGCTATTAGCCGTAGCCTTCGATATCTATACAAAATCCAAACAGTCATAAAAAACAATGCATTCTTACTCTTCGTTGCCTTCGTATCTTCGCGTTTCAAGAAGTTTTATTTTTAAAGGATGCATTAGCGTTTCTTACAGAATCAGAAGGTATAAGTTTTTCGGGGGAAAAATATTGAACCACAAAGGCGCAATACTGTCTGCAGCACACAAAGGAGTACGTTAAACACAGAGAATATAAAGATATTTTTTTCACCCCTTTGTGTCCTTTGCGACTTTGTGGTTAAATTGTTTTTATATGTTGTAAAGAATGGCAGCATTTTCTTTAATATTAAATGCACAAATTAATTAATATTTAAATTAGGCATTTTGGCTTTTAATATTATATAATGGTTTAAATAAATTCTTTAGTATATTTTGTCTATTTAAAGAGAGGTTTTTCAACCGTTCTCTCTTATAAAAAATATTGAAAGCAAGAGTGTAGGTGTTTTATGGAAGGTGTAAATACGATTAATTCAAAAGCTGTAGGGGGATTAAATGAATCACTGATTGTTAATACGATTCGCCGGCGGGGCCCCATTTCCCGGGTTGATATTGCAAAATTGACAGGCTTGACGGCGCCTACGGTAACGAATATATCAGGTAAACTGATTGAACATGGACTGATTCATGAGTATATGGTCGGTGAGTATAGCGGCGGCAGACGGCCAGTACTGCTTAAGGTTCATTCAGAAATAGCGAATATGATTATTGTTGACATTCGCTCTAAGGACATGATCGGTTATTTGATCAATGGCGGATTAGAGATTAAGGAACAGATCTGTCACGATATTCAACATTTAAAAGAAGAACAGATTTTAGCCTTACTAGAAGGTACAATCGAACAGTGTTATTCTTCGGAGAATGGTAAGTTGGCGTTAGCAATTGGTATAATTGTGCGTGGTCCTGTGATGTCTAAAGAGGGGCTTTCCTTATTTTCTCCCAGTGCTGGCTGGCGTAATGTACCATTGAAGTTTCTTGTGGAAAAACAATTTCAACTGCCGGTTTTTGTTGAGAACGATATGAGGGCAATGGCTCTGGGAGCTTACCATTATGGTCCTTACCGAGATATTAAGAATGCGGTATTTTTGGGGGTCGGTGGTGGAATTGGCTCTGGGATCATTTTAAATGGTGAATTATATCGGGGTTTAGGAGATAGTGCAGGTGAAATAGGTCATACCGTTGTAGATGTTAATGGACCTTTGTGCAGCTGTGGCAATTATGGGTGCCTGGAAGCTATGGCATCAGAGTCTGCTTTAGTAAATATTACGATTAAGGCTATTAACGATGGTGATCGTTCTCTGGTGTCTGAGATGGTGAAAGGCAATATGGATGCAATTCGGCCGAAACATGTATATGACGCGGCTGAAGCAGGAGACCCCCTTGCGATAAGGATGCTGCAGCATATTGCTAACTATATTGGTATGGGTGCAGCCAATATTATTAATACGTTTAATCCACAGTTAGTACTCATTGGCGGCGGCATAGTTAAAGGACGGGCTTTTATCGAAGAGACAATCATGCAAGTCATTAAAGAACGGGCTTTGGCAAGCTGCTATTCCCTGGCGCGTATTGAGTTTTCTTCTGAAGGCAGACAAGATGCCTTGAAGGGGATTGTTGATGTGGTAATGGAAGGGATCTTTTTGCGATAATTCTAAGATGTAAGTTTTGCCTAAAAACAGGCTGTATTTTTGTGATATCTTACGATTGAAGTTTATTGACGAGGATGTAAATGTCTGTTATTCTAAAAATGTAATTACGTAGGCATTGTCAAAGAAGACTGTTCGTTTTTTTCGAGCAGTCTTCTTTATTTTAAAAATGAATGTCAGACATCACAAAGGAGGACTGGGGATGCAAAAGCATGGTTTATTTATTGGTGGAGAATGGATACCGACGGAAGAAGGATGTGCAGTAAAAAATAAGGCCACAGGGGAAACGGTGGCAATGGTTTCGGTCGCTGGTGAGGCCGAAGTAAAGGCAGCCGTGGATGCTGCTGAACGGGCATTTAAGGAGGTAACCCTCGATCCCTATCAACGCTACGAAATTCTGATGAAGGCTAGTCGTCTCTTAGTACGTGATCAGGAAAAAATGGCCAAAGTATTATCTATGGAAGTGGGCAAACCGATTAAAGATGCAATGGCAGAGGTAAAACGGGCTGAACAGACATTGATCCTTTCGGCAGAAGAAGCAAAGCGGCTGACAGGTGAAATGGTGCCTCTTGCCGGTGCGCCAAACTGCGGTAATCGTTTAGCCTACACACTGCGGGTTCCAGTAGGAATTATTTGTGCCATTACGCCATTTAATTTCCCGCTTAACCTATCTTGCCATAAAATCGGTCCGGCATTGGCGGCCGGTAATGTTGTAGTATATAAACCAGCAACAGCGACATCCTTGTCGGCGGTACTGTTGTGCGAAATTTTTGCCGAAGCAGGACTGCCTGCCGGATATCTAAATTTGGTAACCGGGTCAGGAGAGAAAGTTGGCAATTGGCTGACACAGGAACAACGGATTCGTTTTTACAGCTTTACAGGCAGTCCGGCAGTCGGCAAGGTGCTGCAGGCACAGGCAGGATTTCGCCGGGTGGCTCTCGAACTTGGCTCTAACTCAGCAAATATTGTGCATGCTGATGCTGATATCGAAAAAGCCGCGTCCTATTGTACAAAATATGCTTTTACGAACGCTGGTCAGGTCTGCATTTCTTGTCAGCGAGTGTATGTACAACGGGATGTGTATGAACAATTTTGTCAGGCAGCAGTAGCTTATACCAAGCAACTGGTCAGTGGTGATCCACTTGACCCGGCAACCGATATTGGACCGATGATTAGCGAAAAAGAAGCTATCCGTACAGCAGAATGGGTGAAGGAAGCTGTTGCGGCAGGAGCGACAGTTTTAGTTGGTGGTAAACGTCATGGCAGCTGGTTTGAACCGACGATTATGACCAATGTCAATCCCAGCATGAAAGTTGTTTGTCAGGAAATTTTCGCGCCTGTATTTGTTGTTGTACCTTATGATGAAATCGCAGAAGCCATTGCTGCAGTGAACGATTCCGTTTATGGTTTGCAAGCCGGTGTGTTTACTAATTCACTGGATATTGCCCATCTTTGCGTGCAAAAAATTGAAGTGGGCGGTGTGATTATTAACGATGGTGCCACATTCCGTACGGATAATATGCCCTATGGTGGTGTCAAAGAAAGCGGTATTGGCAGGGAAGGTCCGGAATATGCAATCAAAGAAATGACGGAAGAAAAACTGGTTGTAATCAATTTGTAACAGTCTCTTGGAAAGCCAATGACAAGGGTGAGAATAATCGTTATCTCAGCCTTGTCTGTCTCCGGCTATGCAAGGCGGTTTTCGAAAAATGTAAGGTAAGGGGGATTTCTGATGGTCAGCTGCCGGGAAATTATGACACTTCAAACATTAACCAAGTGTGAACTAGCTGCAGGAAACAATGGAGTGGATCATCTTGTGCGCTGGGTACATTTTATTGATCTGCCCGAGGTTCTTCCCTGGGTACAGGGAGGAGAACTGCTGATTATTACCGGCATTGGTCAAAACGGTGATCCTGATAAACTGGTGGAGCTTGTGCGGGGGATTATTAAAAAGAAATTGGCTGGTATTATTATTAATATCGGTCCTTATATTCAG
The DNA here is from genome assembly GCA_963526485.1 of uncultured Pelosinus sp. Taxonomy (GTDB): domain Bacteria; phylum Bacillota; class Negativicutes; order DSM-13327; family DSM-13327; genus Pelosinus. The sequence continues at coordinate 203,173 of CAURNS010000003.1, read as the reverse complement.
GAAATTCCTGCAGAGGTGATTGCTATTGCCGAGGCTGCTAATTTTCCGGTGTTTACCCTTCCCTGGGAAGTTAAACTTGTTGAGGTTACCCAGGAAATTTGCAGTTATATCGTACTTAGGCAAAACGAAAATCATTCTGTAAATAGTATTTTTGAGCAGCTATTGCTGCAGCCGCTGGCTGACGGGGCGGAGCTGGCTGAACGGGCAGCGGTTTACGGCTATGATTTGTCTAAACCAATGCAGGTCGTTATTTTGAGTCCTTCCCGGTTTGCCGAATATGTAGAGGCAGAAAAGCTGCGGGATGAACATCAGAGGGTGGCGCTAAAAACGGGAATCGCGCAGTTTGTTCGTAATTTGTTTGTGATACAGGGCAAGAAAATTCTGTCTACGTTATGGGTGGATAAGGTTATTTTATTGCTGCCCATGGAGAAGCCTGCTGATACCAAGAAGAATACGGAGCTGATGCATGGGTTTGTGCTGCAATTAGCAGAAAAATTTCCGGAGCTTGGTATTGTTGCCGGTATGGGCGGACGGGCGGAGACGCTTGGTACGGTACGCGAAAGCTATCTGCAGGCGAATAAAGTATTGTGGCTTGCAGAATCCGAAGCTACACAGAAATTGGTTTATGCGTATGAAGAAATGGGTATTTATAAACTTCTCCTTGAAATTCCCCAGGATAAGCTCCGTAAATATTATCAGGAAGTAATTGAGCCCCTTGCTGTGTATGACTGTAAATATAAAATGGATTTGGTGAACAGTCTGTTTGTCTATTTTGAGGAAAATGGAAATGTGGTAAAGACAGCTAAGCGGCTGTATGTGCATCGGAATACACTGGATTACCGCCTCCGGAAAATTGAGGAAATCAGTGGTAAAAAACTGACTGATCCGTATGACCGGCTAACACTGCAATTAGGTGGAATTGTCGGTAAGCAGATGAGGCAATTAAAGTCTACGGTGTTTGTGGAAGATTTTTTTAATGAATATGCAAATATCACAAAAATTAATCACGCATCTTGTTAATTATTCACATAGACACAAGGCAAGTGCTCTGGTATTATAAGTATATACTCAATGATTCAAATTGCTTATATTGATCTGCAAAAGAAAGTTGTCTGAGCAAAGATGCTTACGTGATATCTTTTAGGGATATTGCTGGCATCTTTTTTTGTTTCCTCATCGTACCAATGCCAAAGATAAAAAACTGCCAAGGGTCTGTAGCAAACATCATCAAAGGCTGGATGATCTGGAAAATAGTATTCTCCAGATTATTGCGAAACTTGGGCAACGTAATTTCATAAATAAAGCAAAGGCGCTTATGATCAAATTTTATTGATGATATGCGCCTTTTTTGGTATTTGCGAGGTAAACCAAACTCTAATCGCGATGATACAGGAAGTGTGAAGCGAAGCAGTTTTACTCATTTATCGAAAGGGAACTACATTTGGAAAGTAAGGAGGGGAAAATTATGTTTAATATCTATAATTTAGAGAAGAAGTTTGGGGATGTGGAAGTACTCAAAGGTATCAGTCTGATGATTGAGGAGGGCGAGGTCGTCTGTATTATTGGCCCGTCCGGATCGGGTAAGAGTACTTTTCTGCGCTGTTTAAATCTTCTGGAGACACCAACCCGCGGTAGAATGTACTATAGCGGCAGCATTCTGGATGCTGATTTGGATCGCAAGAAACTCAGACGAGAGGTTGGCATGGTATTTCAAAAATTTAACTTGTTTCCCATGTTTACCGTGTTAAAGAACATAACGTACGCCCCCGTACATGTAAATAAGATGAAGAAAGAAGCAGCTGAGGAATTGGCAATGGATCTACTGAATCGGGTTGGGCTGGGAGATAAGGCCCATGTGTATCCTTCAACTCTTTCCGGCGGACAGCAGCAGCGCGTGGCAATTGCACGAGCCTTAGCTATGAAACCCAGAATGCTGCTGTTTGATGAACCGACATCGGCACTTGACCCGGAACTGGTGGGTGATGTGCTGGAAGTCATGAAACAACTGGCTGCAGAAGGAATGACAATGGTAGTAGTAACTCATGAGATGGGCTTTGCCAGAGATGTGGCGGATCGTGTTATCTTTATGGATAAGGGGTATATTGCAGAAGAAGGACCCCCCGAAAAGATTTTTAATCATCCAGAGAAGCAGCGTACTCAGGAGTTTCTTGCGAGAGTTCTATAAGGAGGGAATAAAGGAGTTGAATACACAATGAATGCTTTAAGTCAGCTGCATTTCGCCAAAGCGACACAATTACTGGTACCTTCGCTCATTCATGGTTTTGGTGTCGTGATTCAGGCAACCATCCTGGGGTTTCTGTTAGCCACGGTGTTTGGTGTCATTATTGCTATCGGCAGGCTTTCCACGATTAAAATCATCAAAGGATTTTTATATATATTTTTGGAAATTGTCAGAGGTACGCCGCTGCTGGTGCAGCTTGTGTATATTTATTATGTGGTACCCTTATTACTGGATTTAATCGTCAGTATGTTTGGTAATAAAACTGATATACAGATTGCGCCGTTAACTGCGGGGATACTAGGATTAGGGATTAATTACGGCTGTTATATGTCAGAAGTCATTCGGGCATCCATTCTGTCAATTGATGAAGGGCAGACGGAAGCAGCTCTGGTTCTGGGGTTTGGTAAGTATGAAGCATTATTTCGTATTGTCATGCCCCAGGCAATTCGCAGTATCATACCATCCCTGGGAAATTATCTGGTTATGATGGTTAAGGATACATCATTACTGTCCTATGTTGCGGTAAGTGAATTACTGCTGCGCACACAGAGTTTTGCATCCCAGACTTTTTTGACAATCGAATCGTATACGTATTTGGCCCTGGCTTATTTAATCATCAGCGTTCCATTGTCTCATTTTGTTCAATTTATTGAGTACAAAATGAAAAAGAAATAGATTTGCAAAGTCAATCATTTATTGTTTATATAAGAGAACATTAAAATTTTCTTGCAAGAGGTGATGGATAATATTCTCTACAAATTTCAACATATCGATAAAAAATTATAAATTATAAAAAATGAGAGGATGGGTTATGATGAGAAGAGTATTCAAAAAGTTTACCCTTTTGGCAATCCTAATGTTTGTAGCATCCATGATAGTGATGGGGTGCGGTTCCTCAGAGCAGCCAGCAAAACCGAATACAGCGGCGAAAGCCGATGCCAATGCCAGTGCGAAATTGAACGCAATACGGGCAAAAGGGGTTTTGGTAGTAGGATCTTCCAATGATGCTCCGTTTGCGTATATGGATGCAAGCAGTAATCAGTTTTCCGGTGTAGATGCTGCCATTATTAAGGAAATTGGCAAGCGTCTGGGCATCGAAAAAGTAGAAATGAAACAAATTCCCTTTGAAAATCTGCTGATTGAATTGAACAATGGTACCATTGATATGGTAACGGATGGCATGTATATTAAACAGGAACGACTGGAAAAGGCATTGTTTACCGATGTTTGGTATAAAGAAGGAGAAGCCATTGTTGTTAAAAAAGACTCTCCCATTCAAAAGAAAGAAGATTTAAAAGATAAAGTAATCGGGGGCCAGAAAGGAACCGCCTTCCTGGAAATTGAACAAAAATGGCTGTCAGAAGGAAAAGTAAAAGATTTGAAAATCTTTAACAGCCAGGCTGAGCTTATGATGGCCGTTAATACCGGTAAAATTGATGCATGTGTAACGGATGGTATTGTAGCCTCTTATACTTTAAAGCAGGATACCAGCTTGGATCTAAGAATTGTAAGCCCGTATGAAGCAGAAGCTTCCGGAAAAATCGGCGCTGCATTACGATTTGAAGATAAAGAATTCCTGGCTGAAGTGAACAAGACACTGAATGCTATGAAAGCAGACGGAACATTAACGAAAATTATGGGGCAGTTTGGGATGAATCAGGATTATTTTGTATCGGAACAAGACGGTAAAACCCAGAATATAAAATAACAAGGGCAAGAAAGAAACCGGCAGTGAATTTACTGCCGGTTTCTTTTGTTTGAAGGCTATACCAGCAGTATTAAGATTGTAATAGCCTTATGAATAATAATATCTTAATTAAAGAGTTTTCTAAGTAAAAGAGAAATATAGTTATTGAAATAAGAAAAAATTACCAATTGCTATGTGCTTTTGTGTATAATAAAAGTAACAGTATTCAGAAAAAAATGAACGGTAGGATGGTGCAGTATTGGAATTCTTTCGTAAATTTCTTAAGGGAGAAAATATTCGCTCTAAGCTGCTATTATACTTTTTTACTCTTATTTTATTGCCCATTGTTACCTTAGGAGTACTGGGCAACGTCATCTATAGCAAATCCATTGAAGAACAGGCGAATGAACATACGGGGCAAATGATTGAGCAAGTAACTCGTAATGTGGAGTTTTACATTCATGATATGGAAAATATCGCATCTTACCTCTTAGGTGATCCTCAGGTTATTGCGTTTTTGCGGGTGAGGAAGGAGGGGAGCAGTGATGAGGTTCTTACCAATGAGATTCGCCGTATCTTAAGGACCTACACCAATGTCCATCCAGAGATTGCCGGCATACTCATTGTGAACGAGAATAATCTTTATATCAGCAATGAAATGCATCGGATTTCACGGGATCCTCTTACCGATGAGACGTGGTACAAAAGGGCCATTGCCTCGCCACAGGCCATGCAGCTGTTTAGTAAACCCATTGGCCGGAATATCACGACAACCCTTAATTATAGTGCTGATGAGGTTGTTTCTATTGCCAAGGCAGTGGCTGATCCTGAAACCGGCCAGCGCCTTGGTGTTATTCTGATCGATCTGAAATTGGATAAAATCAAAGAAGTAATTGAAGCTATTACACTGGGGAAAAATGGCTTTTTATATATCATGGATGCTAATGGGGGCATTGTCTATGCTCCCGTCAATCCGATTGTATATCGGGTAAAGAATGAATGGTTCACTTATTCCGCCAATAGTATTGTTAAGACAATTCAGGGCAGTGACTTTCAGATTATCTACAAAGATTCATCCTATACGAATTGGAAGACGATTGGCGTCTTTTCTCTTAATGAAACTTTGAAAGAGGTTACGATCCTGCGTCATTATTCCATACTGATTGGTCTTGTTACTTTGATACTGGCGGTGGTTGCCGCCTTCTTCTTCACTGCATCTATTGCCAAGCCGCTGAGCAAACTGCGGAGTTTAATGAAAAAGGCTGAAGAAGGGGACTTAAGTGTACGGTTTAACAATAAGTATAATGATGAAATTGGACAACTGGGGAAGAGCTTCAATACGATGATTAAAGAAATCAGTAATCTGGTGGATATGGTGTATGTGGAACAGAAACGGAAACGAGAAGCGGAATTGAAAACTCTGCAAGCCCAGATAAAACCACATTTTCTCTATAATACACTCTATACCATCCAATGGATGGCTGGGGAACATGGTGCCCAGGATGTAGTTCATATTGTGGGGGCACTGGCTAATTTATTTCGGATTGGCCTAAGTAAAGGAAAAGAAATGATTCCTGTTCATGAGGAATTAGAACATGTCCGTAGTTATCTAATGATTCAGAAAGCTCGCTATGAAGATAAACTGATGTATGAAATTCATTATGAGGAAGATGTATTGAATCACCGTGTCTTGAAGCTCATCCTGCAGCCTCTGGTTGAAAATGCGATTTATCATGGTATTAATGCTAAGCGAGGGGGCGGGACGATCCGTATTACGGCACGGATTGACCAGGAAAAACTGTATTTTTGTGTAGCCGATAACGGCATAGGCATGACGCCGGAAAAACTCAGCGAAATCAGAAAATCGCTGGAACATAATCATGGAGAAGCAGCAAAGTCTGGTTTCGGCATTTTTAATGTGAATGAAAGAATTCGCCTATCCTTTGGCGCTGAATATGGCTTGACCTATACCAGTGTTTATCAGGAAGGCACGAAAGTGGAAGTTTGGCATCCAATACTTTGATAAGGAGTGGTTCGATGTTGAAAGTTTTAATCGTCGATGATGAACCTAAAATTCGGCGTGGTCTCAGAAGCCTGATTGAGAAAGCCAAACTTGACATGGTAGTGGTTGGAGAAGCGGAAGATGGTGAAATGGCGTTAGAAGTGGCTGAAAAAACCCTGCCTGATATTCTATTAGTGGATATTTGTATGCCTTTTTTAAATGGGCTGCAGTTTATTGAACAATTGAATGGTGTACTGACCGATTGCATCATTATTGTCATTACAGGACATGATGAATTTTCCTATGCTCATAAAGCGATTAAATTACAGGTATTTGATTATTTATTAAAGCCTGTTTTTGAGAATCAATTAGAAAATGTATTACAAAGAGCGGCGCAGCAGTTAGTGAATTCTCGTCTGGAGGATCGTTATCTTAATTGGACCAGTCAGGAAACGAAAAAAAACTTGCCCATATTGCGGGAAGTTTTCTGCAATGATTGGGTAAAAGGGCAGTTAAGTGAGGAATACATCACCAATCAGCTGGATTTTCTGGAATTGGATTTATCGCCGGCATCCGGTATGATTGCGCTAAAAGTGGCTGGGCAGTATACGCGGGGACAGCTTTTGAAGGACTGGGAACGGGATTTGCTGGCCTTTTCCATAGAGAATATTTGCATGGAATTGTTAGAGCAGTGGCAGCCTCATATCATTTTTCATGACAGTGCTGATAATCTGATTGCGATAACGCCAATTCATAGTCCCAGCGAGTGGTATGAGCTTAGTTCATCTTTGCAGCAGGTCATCGAGCAGCATTTGGAACAGGTCGTAATCGTTGCTCAGCGCCCCTTGGCAGATTTAATCAGGGGGACTTGCGCTGCCTATCAGGAATTACTGTTAGAATTAAACCGGAAAGTGAATTATACTCCTGCAGTGCTATTGTCACAAAAACATATAGAAACCTATTACTATAAGGAGGATTTCTCTCTGCAGGATTTAGCAGAAATTATAAAGATTAGTCCTACTTATCTGAGCCGACTGCTGAAAAATGAAATAGGCGTTTCTTTTATTGAATATTTGACCCAGGTGAGAGTGGAAAAGGCGATTCAAATGATGAGTGACCCTACGATAAAGCTGTATGAAGTGGCAGAAAAGGTAGGGTATAGCAATCAACATTATTTTAGTACCATTTTTAAAAAGGTAGTGGGATTATCCCCGGCGGAGTATCGCAAAAAAGCTAATTGGCGGTGAGCGGGATGGTAAAGGTCAAGTATGGTATGGTAGTACTTTTAGTTCTAATGTTGCAGCTTACAGGATGTTATCATTCATCCAGCGAAGTAGCAGGAACAGATCAGGTAACGTTTGTTATTGGCGTATCCCAGGCTAATTTGGTGGAGCCCTGGAGAGTGATTATGAACGAAGAGATCAAGGAAGAAGCGCTAAAACATACGGATGTTAAGATCGTATTTACGGATGCGGTGCAAAATAGCGACAAGCAAATTAAAGATGTGGAAGAATTGCTGGAAGCAGGCATTGATTTATTAATTATTTCGCCAAATGATTCTGCAGCTTTGACACCTATTGTAGCGAAGGCTTATAAGAAGATTCCTGTTATAGTACTGGACCGAGCCGTAGAAGGATATGACTATACTTTATATATTGGTCCGGACAATAAGTCTATTGGCCGGGAAGCAGGTCAGTATATTGCCGATCTGTTAGGATATGCAGGGGGCAAGGTCGTAGAAATTCAGGGGCCTGCAGGATTGCCTTCCCTTCGGGAAAGAAGTGCCGGTTTTCGGGAGGTCCTTGGCCAGTATGAGAATATTGAAATTGTTGGTACCGTAATTGCCGATTGGCAGAGAGATAAAGCGGAAGATGAAATGGAAAAATTACTGCAGCAATATCCTAAGATCGATGTAGTTTTTGCGCATAGCGATTACATGGCATTAGGAGCATATAAGGCTGCCAAAAAACATGGTATTAATGGCATAAAGTTTGTTGGTGTTGATGGTTTTACGGGTCCTAATGGCGGCCTGCAATTAGTCGAGAAGGGAATTCTGCAGGGAACTTTTACCTGTCTTACAGGCGGAAGGGAAGCCATTCAATATGCGCTTGATATATTAAATCATGAGAAAGGAATTCCGAAAAAAATTATATCACGCAGTAATAAAATCACACTTTATAATGTGATGGAGTATATAAAGTCTGCAAATGAGCTGAAAAAAGATAATAGTAACAAAAAAATTGTTTTGGGCTTTTCCCAGCTAGGGGCAGAGAGTGATTGGCGTAAGGCTAATTCCCAGTCGATCAAGAACGCTGCCTTAGATGCTGGTATCGATCTTATATATCAGGAGGCAGATCAAAATCAGGAGATGCAGATACAGGCTATCCGGTCTTTTATCACCCAAGGGGTGGATGTGATTGCTTTTTCTCCTGTTGTAGAGGGCGGCTGGGACGAAGTTTTGGAAGAAGCTAAGGTGGCGGGAATTCCCGTTTTGTTATCTGATCGGGCGGTAAAGCCAGACGATAATTCATTGTATGCTACTTTTATCGGCAGCGATTTTTTGGAAGAAGGGCGCAGAGCTGCCCGCTGGCTTGTAGAAAAGAAAATTGCCATGCCGTCAGCCAATATTGTGGAACTGGAAGGGACGGTTGATTCAGCACCCGCGATTGATCGTAAAAAAGGCTTTGCTGAGATTATTGCTAATTATCCTCAATTTCAGGTTATTTATTCAGCATCCGGAGATTTTACGGAGGCGGGCGGACGGGAAATGATGAAAGATGCTTTAGCCGTTTATGGCAATCAAATTCAGGTAGTATATGCTCATAACGACGATATGGCCTTGGGTGCTATCAAAGCGATTGAGGAATATGGCCTTAGACCCGGCAAGGATATATTAATTGTGTCTGTTGATGCTACGGCGGCAGCTTTTAAAGCCATGATGGCAGGCAAGCTGAATTGTACTGTGGAATGCAATCCTTTGCTTGGTCCCCAGCTGATGCAGGCGGTAAAAAGTTTACTGTCGGGCCGGCAGCTTCCCATAAGGATTATTACGTCTGAAGGTGTATTTCCCGCAGAAACGGCGCGACAGGACTATCGGAATCGCAGGTATTAATATTGCAAGAAAAACAGTGCGGAAAAGTATAAGAAATTACTGATTATTCTAAATACTAAGACTGACCGCCATCCTATAATAGAACTAGTACTAGTTCTAAATCATGAGGAGGGTAAGGAACATGTCAAAGTGGAAAAAAGTCACGATTGCCTTGAGTGTTGGAATTATGATGTTAACAATGGCAGGCTGCTCAAGTACCAAGCAGGAAACAACGGCTAAGCCTGCAGACAAAAAAATCGTCCTGGGGTTCTCGCAAATCGGTGCGGAAAGTGAATGGCGTACTGCGAATACGGAATCTATCAAAGCTTCGGCACAAGCGGCGGGAATCGATCTTAAATTTTCCGATGCACAGCAAAAACAAGAAAATCAAATAAAAGCCTTACGGTCATTTATACAACAAAAAGTTGATGTCATTGCTTTTTCACCCGTGGTTGAAACAGGCTGGGATGCTGTACTGCAGGAAGCAAAAGCCGCTAAAATACCTGTTATCCTAACTGACAGATCTATTAAAATGAGCAGTGGCAACGCCGAAGATTATTATGTGACCTTTATGGGTTCCGATTTTGTGGAAGAAGGACGCAGAGCTGGCAAGTGGCTGGTAGATACGATGAAAAAAGACAGTGATCCTGTAAATATTGTAGAGTTGCAGGGGACAGTTGGTTCAGCACCTGCGATCGATCGTAAAACAGGTTTTGAAGAAATTTTGAAAGGACATCCTAATTATAAAATTATTAAATCCCAAACCGGTGATTTCACGCGGGCTAAAGGTAAAGAAGTAATGGAATCCTTCCTGAAATCAGCAAAAGCTGACGGACAAAAAATTGATGTGCTGTATGCTCACAATGATGATATGGCGATCGGTGCCATCCAAGCGATTGAAGAAGCTGGCTTGAAACCGGGTAAAGACATCATTATTGTTTCCATCGATGGCGTAAAAGGTGCTTTCGAAGCCATGATTGCCGGAAAATTGAATGCAACAATCGAGTGCAGTCCGTTACTTGGTGATCAATTAATGGCAGCCGCTAAGGATCTTGTTGCCGGTAAGACAATTGACAAGCGGATTGTTACGAAAGAAGGCGTGTTCCCTGCAGAAGTAGCTGCCAAGGAATTGCCAAATCGTAAATATTAATTTTATATTGCAATCTGTCCACCCCAGCGTTCTATGAAAAATAGAAACAATCAGGGGTTATCTCTTAGAGATAGCCCCTGATGGAGTGGGTTTTTCTTTTACCGCTGCACTAATTTGATAGGAGGTGAATCAATAATGGATGAAGCAAAGTCTTTATTAACGGCAAAGGGAATTTGTAAAGCGTTTCCTGGCGTTAAGGCTCTTGCCAATGTAGATTTTGAGTTAAAATCCGGCGAAATTCACTGCTTGATGGGGGAAAATGGCGCTGGCAAGTCTACCTTGATAAAAGTGTTGACGGGGGTTGATAAACCGGATGCCGGAGAAATATTTCTAGGTGGCAAAGAGATTACACCAAGTTCTCCCCATCATGCGCAGCAATTGGGAATTAGTACAGTTTATCAAGAGGTTAACCTCTGTGCCAATTTATCCGTTGCGGAAAATATTTTTATCGGCAGAGAGCCATTACGTTTTGGCAGCATCGATTGGCAGGAAATAAATCGCAGATCGCAGGAGCTGCTGGCGAAACTGAATCTTGCCATTGATGTTACGCAGCCTTTGGAGCGCTATTCTGTGGCGATACAGCAGATGGTAGCCATTGCCAGGGCCCTTGACATATCAGCTAAAGTACTGATCTTAGATGAACCTACTTCCAGCCTGGATGCCAAAGAAGTGGAAAAACTCTTTGGGCTGATGCGTAAATTAAGAGCGGAAGGTTTAGGGATCATCTTTGTAACCCATTTTATTGATCAGGTATATGCTGTTGCTGATAAGATTACCATATTGCGCAATGGTGAATTGGTTGGCTCCTATGAAACTGCAAATTTACCCCGTGTTCAACTGATTGCAAAAATGATTGGTAAAGCCTTTGATGGATTTGAGAACAGTTGCAAGACTGTCAAAGTTAATCTTTTGCAGCAAGAGCGTCATGAGGCTTTTTTACAGGTACGTAACTTGGGGCACAAGGGTTCGATTCATCCGTTTGATCTTGAAGTGAACAAGGGAGAAGTGCTTGGTCTCGTAGGATTATTAGGCTCAGGACGCACAGAGATGGCCCGTACTATTTTTGGTATCGATCGGGCCGACAGCGGGGAAGTTTTCATTGCAGGAAAAACCGCTGCGATACACAGCCCGGCCGATGCGATTCAATATGGTTTAGCCTATTGTTCCGAAAATAGAAAGACGGAAGGTATTATCGAGAATCTTTCTGTACGAGAAAACATCGTGCTGGCATTACAGGCGAAATTAGGCTGGATGAAATATATATCTAAGAACAAGCAGGACGAGATTGCCAATAACTATATTCAATTATTGAATATTAAAACTTCAGGGACAGAACAAATGATTAAGAATTTAAGCGGCGGCAATCAGCAGAAAGTAATGTTAGCCAGATGGCTCTTAACTGAGCCTAAGCTATTGATACTGGATGAACCTACGCGAGGGATTGATGTAGGTGCCAAAGTCGAAATTCAAAAACTAATCTTGTCTCTGGCAGAAGCTGGCATGTCCGTTGTATTTATTTCATCGGAGCTGGATGAGTCAATGCGATGCTCCAGCCGCATGGCAGTTTTACGGGATCGAGTGAAGATCGCAGAGATTACGGGTGAAGAAATGGAAGAAAAATATATTATGCAGACGATAGCAGGGGTGTAAGATGATGGAAAACATAAAGTCTATCTGGAATCGGTTTACGAAGTCTAAGCTTTGCTGGCCTTTGGCTGCCTTGTTTTTTGTCTTGCTGTTCAATTTATTTTTTACGAAAGATTTCTTCATGATTGAAATGAAAGACGGACATTTTTATGGTGTCACCATTGATATTCTTAATCGTGCTTCTCCTCTGATGCTTTTGGCTGTTGGTATGACCCTAGTCATCGCCACAAAAGGGATCGATATCTCAGTTGGATCCATGATTGCCATCTCTGGGGCGGTAGCGGCTTCGCTAATTGGTGGCAAGCTAGAATACGTGGATGGCGTAAAAACTCTTGTTACCCTTGTTCCCATGCCTGTTGCCATTCTTACGGCACTCGCAGTCACAACTCTTTTGGGGATGTGGAATGGATTATTAGTTTCCCGGGTGGGGATTCAGCCGATTGTTGCCACACTGATTCTCCTGGTGGCCGGTCGAGGGATTGCTCAGCTGATCACCCAGGGACAAATTATTACCGTTTATTATAAGCCCTTTCAATTTATTGGTACTGGTTATGTATTAGGATTACCTTTTTCCCTCTTCATTGTTGGATTTATTTTTGCCCTTACCTTATATGCCGTAAGAAAAACAGCCTTGGGGATGTTTATCGAATCCATTGGCATTAATGCCGTTGCCAGTCGCTTTGCTGGCATCAAGGTAAGTAAATATATCTTTTCAGTATACGCTTTCTCTGGCTTGTGTGCCGGACTGGCAGGACTTATTATTTGTTCTAATGTAAGCTCGGCCGACGGCAATAATGCGGGGCTGTTTATCGAGTTAGATGCTATTTTGGCAGTTTCTCTCGGAGGCAATTCGTTGGATGGAGGACGGTTTTCTTTAACAGGAAGTCTGATTGGTGCTTTAGTTATTCAAAGTATTACCACGACCATTTATGCTCTGGGAGTGCCGCCAGAGATTACACTGGTAGTAAAATCGATTGTCGTCATTATTATTTGTCTGCTGCAATCCGCTAATTTCCGAAAATTAGTTTTTGCTAAATGGGTGCAGAAGAGGGGGATTTCCGATGAAAAAATTGCAGCTAAGCTATAAGTACATCAATCTAATGATTACAGTTATATTGTTTTTTGCTTTATTTGCAGCGGGATCCGTCTTATACAATGGCTTTTTTTCCACACAGGTCCTGCTCAATATGCTCATTGATAATGCCTTTCTGATCATTACTGCTATCGGTATGACCTTTGTGCTTATTATTGGCGGCATTGATATTTCCGTTGGTTCGGTCATTGCGTTAGTCTGTATGCTATCAGCCTATTTACTGGAAATGCAGCATCTTAGCGCGATGATCGTCATTCCCGGTATGCTGTTGATGGGATTTCTCTTTGGAATTTTACAGGGTAGTTTTATTCATTTTTTCAACATACAGCCTTTTATTGTTACTCTTGCCGGCATGTTTTTAGCCAGGGGTCTATGCTATGTAATCAGCATTGATACGATTATGATTACCGATCCGTTCTATCAATTCATCGCTACTTACCGTATACCATTGCCATTTGATAATTTTATTTCGATTAGCGTTGTGATCGCTTTTGTCTTAGTATTGGCAGCTTTGTATCTCAGCAACTATACTAAATTCGGGCGTACCGTATATGCTATCGGCGGCAATGCCCAATCGGCCATGCTGATGGGCTTGCCAGTGGGCAGGACGAAAGTATTGGTATATGGCCTGAGTGGATTTTGTTCTGCTCTGTCGGGAGTCGTATTTAGTTTTTATATGTTATCGGGCTATGGACTCCATGCCATGGGACTGGAAATGGATGCTATCGCCTCTGCCGTTATCGGCGGGACACCCTTAACCGGGGGCATAGGCTTTGTCACAGGAACCGTTTTTGGTGTGCTGATCCAGGGAGTAATTCAGACCTTGATCATGTTCCAGGGAACCTTAAGTTCCTGGTGGACCAAAATTGCCGTGGCCTTTTTACTGTGCTTGTTTATTGTACTGCAACGAATCGTTGTTGCCAGAAAGGAGCGGACGAAGTCGATTTCATAAAAAAGTTGTTTTTATGACTAATTACGACAATAACTATCAAAATGCAACATTTTTAAAGAAATTTTCTTTGAAAATTCTTTGATTTTTAAGCCTTTTGGTATAGACGCTATGTCCTCAAATGATTTATGATATAAATTATAGTAGAAATGCTAAAATAATCCATTTTATAAATGGATTATTTTTTTCATGTTGAACTTATAAAATCATTTGAAGTTTTAATAGCAACGCCCTGCCAACAGGTGGGATTTTTTATGAAGTGTACACAGATAGTAAAGATGTGAGGGTGTTTATAATGAAATTACAAAATTTTTGTAAAGTAATACTTCTCTACAGTGTCATGGGGATAAACTGCAATGCTTTAGCTGCACCAGATCCCAATGAGATATTGGAGCAACAAGAAAGTATCATTCGGCAAAAAGAACAAGAGATTGCCGCAAAACGTGCTGAACTGGAATTACAAAGGCAAAGTAAGCAGCAGATGACAACGCTGCACAAACAGACAAATAATCTTGACGTCTTTCAATTGCCGGAAGAAGAAAAAAGCTTTGAAATAAAACAGTATTATCTTAAAGCAGATAAGTTTGCTTATAAGTTTTACTGGATTAACGATTATCTGAGCAAGTTTGACGGTCAGAAAATCGGTGTACAAGGCATTAATATGCTGATAAATAGAATCAATACGGAGATTGTTGATCGAGGGTATGTAACGACCAGAGTCTATATTGAAGAGCAGGATTTGTCTCATGGTAAAATGTTTCTTACGCTTGCACCCGGCACGATTGCAAGCATTCGCTTTGCCGATCCCAATACTTGGGGAACATATGGAAACGCTCTACCTATGGGCAGAGGCAGCCTGCTCAATATCAGAGATATTGAGCAGGGGGTAGATCAAATGAAACATATCCCTTCACAAGATGCTGATATTAAAATCGAGCCAGCGGCAGAAATGGGACAAAGTAATTTGGTTATTCATGTTAAAAGGACTAAACCATGGTCTTTGGTTTTGACACTTGACGATTCTGGTACCAAAGAAACAGGCAAAATGCAAATGTCAACAGCTTTAGAGTTGGATCAGATTTTTTCCGCGAATGATTTATTTTATGTTTCTTGGAATAGTGATGCGGCACAAGCAGGTGAGAAAAAAGGTATACGAGCAGATAGTATTTATTATTCTATCCCTTTTGGTAATGAGAGTATCACTTATAGTCATTCTGATAACGATTATCATCAAACGGTTACGAACGCTGTAATTCCCTTTAAATCTTCTGGAGAATTTTCCAGTGACCAACTTGGTATCAGCCACTTACTGCAAAGAAACCAAACCAGCAAAACTGATTTAGAATTTGATATTATCCATAAAAAACGCCGCAGCTACATTAATGGTACAGAGATTGAAGTCCAAAGACAAGAAACCACTGCCGTGCAAACCGGAATATCTCATAGACAATATGTAGGGAAAAGCGTTTTAGATGCATCAATAAAATGGCAAAAGGGTGTACCTTGGTTCAAGGCAGTAGCTGGGCCGACGGACGGCATGGACGGTGAGGCTACGACGCAATACAATTTATATCTTTTGGGACTGAACGTAACTGCTCCTGTAGACTTTGGCAATTTTACCGGACAATACAATTTGAGTATTCGCGGGCAGAAAGCAGATGACCGTATTTACGGTTCTGAATTTTTTAGTATTGGCGGACGTTATAGTGTCAGAGGATTTGACGGAGAACAAACCCTATCTGCGGAAGATGGTATCGTCGTCAGGAACGAACTCCGTTTTCCTCTGGTATCAAATCACCAATTATATACAGCCCTTGATTATGGCAAAGTATACGGTCCTTCAACAGAATATTTATCAGGCACCGAACTTGTAGGCGGAGCTATCGGTTTTAGAGGGAAAATCAGCGCGCTCCAATATGATGTATCTGTCGGTTGGCCTCTGAAAAAACCAGAAGGTTTTACAACTGAAAAACAGGTCTACGGCTTTCAATTGGTAGCACAATTTTAAAATACTTATGGGAAAGGAGTCAGAGGATGAAAACTTTACGTAAAAGTAAACAAAAAATAATCGCGTATGCAATCATTTTATCATTACAATTACAATCGTTTTCTTGCTATGCGGCGGCAGTTACGCCGGATACATCGGCTGGAGCAAATGCTCCCGTTGTGACTGAGCAAAGCGGTGTTCCTATTGTTGATATCGTTAAGCCAAATGAAAATGGCCTATCTCACAATAAATTTACAGATTTTAATGTAGGGACTTCTGGGCTTATCTTTAACAATAATGCCGGAAATACTGCTGTTACATCTCAGTTAGCCGGACAAATCAATCCAAATGCTAATCTGGGTGGTCAAGCAGCTAACATCATTTTAAATGAAATAACAGGTAATAATATTTCTGCCCTAAATGGTATGATGGAAGTTGGCGGAAATCGGGCCAGCATTATTATCGCCAATCCTAACGGTATCGTTGGTAACGGGTTTGGCTTTATCAATACCAATCGTGCTTCTTTAGTTACAGGTACACCCAATATTGTCAACGGCAATATCGACAGCTTTACGATTACTGGCGGTAAAATAACAATTGAAGGTACTGGCAATACACCCCTAATTGATGATTCAACAGGTGCTTATGTTAATCAGCCGGTGTCGAAACTAGATATTATGACAAGAGCTGCTGTCATTAATGCAGATTTATGGGCACAAGACGAAATCAATGTCGTCACCGGTGCCAATACAGTAAAATATGCTACCCTTGCTGCCACGCCAATCGAAAACCCGTCTGCAGACAATAAGCCAAATTTAGCATTAGATATTTCTGCTTTAGGCGGCATGTATGCAGGAAAAATACAGCTTGTCGGTACAGAAAAAGGTTTGGGCTATAATATACAAGGCGATATCTATGCCAACAACAACTTTGATATTACAAATGAAGGAAAAATCACGTTTATTCAAAAAAATAAACAATATACCAATGAAGACGGAGAAGCTTATACCGCTGCAACCAGCATTACTTCCGATGGCAGCATTAATGTCACGTCTACTGATGCAATAGAAAATAAAGGACAACTTATTGCCCGAAAAGATATAGCAATAAGTGCCGAAGGAGCCTTAACAAATCAAGGAACGCTTCAGGCAGGTGCTTCCTATGAAGAAAATGAAGATGATCCTAATTCTGCTGTAATCAGCCAGGAGGCTGATCTAAAAATTACAAGCGGTGGAAAAATCACGAATACGGGTATGATGGCTGCCAGCAAAAATGTTACAATTTCCGGTCAGGATACATTTGCCAATTCTGGCCAAGTCAATGCGGCAAGCGACCTAAACATTACTGCTGTAGGTACGGTCAATAATACCGGTGCTTTAGCTGCAGGCGGAAATGTTACGTTAAAAGGTGAAAAAGTAAAGTATAGTCCCTTGGGTGTTACTGGTGCTACCATCAATGTAACGCAAACCAATCCCGATTCTGAACCTGAAAATCCAGATCCAGATCCAGGCACAGATCCTGGTACTGACCCAAAACCGGAGGAAAAAGATACTGAAACTATTATCAATACCATTAAACCGGATATTCCCGATATTCCTGACTTACCCAACGTAGCAGGAAGTTCTTCTCCAGCTGCTACCGTCCAAGTTGCGAAAGATGATAATTTGCGACTTACGGCAGATGTGAATGCGGCAGGAACATATCAACCGATCATTGATAAAGCGGCCAATGGCGTTGATCTGGTGCAAATTGCCCAAGTCAATGCTAACGGTGTCTCCCGCAATTTATATACGGATTTTAATATAAAATCAACTGGCCTTATTTTAAATAACTCTTCAAAATATGTAAAAACCGAACTCGGTGGATACATTGATCGGAATATGAATATTGCCGGCAATGGAGCCAGTGTAATTTTAAACGAAGTTACCAGTTCTAATGCTGGTGTCTTAAACGGTTATTTAGAAGTCGCCGGCAACAAAGCAAGTGTTGTCATTGCTAATGCTAACGGTATCAGCGTGAATGGCTTAGGTTTCATCAATACTACCAATGCTGTTCTGTCTACAGGCAAAGTCAATCAATGGGAAAACGGAAATATCACTTTTGGTGTTCCTCAAGGTGATTTTTTCATACAAGGCGATGGCTTAAACGCCAAGACACCTGGGAACCTTAATATCATTACCAATAATTTTACGGTGGATAAATCGGAATTGTGGGCAAATGAACTTACCATTTCCGCTAATGGTACATTAAAAAATACAGGTAAAATCTCTGCTGACGAAAATGTAACGGCGCAAGCCGATCGTTTGGATAACAGTGAAAACGGTTATATTGAAGCTGCCCAAAATATTGCGGTCACAGTCAATAAAGACGTAACTCAGGATACTGCAACATTGCAGGCTGGCGGTAACATTACTATTACTGGACAAAAACTGCAAAATAAAAACAACTCTATGATTAACGGCAAAGGTAATGTAGATATTACGGTAGCTGAGAATGCTGACAATACAAAATCTATCATTAACACTGAGAAAAATCTTACAGTTGTGGCCGCGGATTTGTCAAATACGGATACTGCTCTGGTTTCTTATGCTCAAAATGGGCAATTCGATATACAACATAAAATAACAAATAGTAATGCTACCATTAAAGGGAATGGCTCGACCGTTATCCGGGCAACCGATATAGAAAATACCAATAATGCAGTTCTAAATACGGACAAGGATGTAAGCATTACTGCTGCAAATAGCATAATAAACGATCATGCCACGGTTTACAGTGGCAATGCTGCTCAAATTGCTGCAGATACAGTTACGAATAAAAATAACGGTTATATTTATGCGGCCAATAATGTAACAGTTGACGCTCACACGTCATTACATAACCAAAAGGCTACGCTCAAAGCCGGTGCTGCCGCAGATTTTACTACTGCGACATTTACCAATGAAGACAGCGGTTATATCGCAAGCAGCAAAGCCATGGACATTACTGCGGCTGACATCACCAATGACGGCGCAAGCATTAAAAGCCAAGACACGCTGACTGTAAAAGGTGATACATTAACCAATAAAAACAGTGGGCTGATTTATTCGCAAAATGATGGTACATATGATATTACCAAAGAAGTTCAAAATACACAGTCTGCTTTAGAAACCAGCAATAACCTGGTTATTACAGCCGATAGCGTAACGAATGACAATAAAGCTCTTTTGGCTAGCGGTAAGGCTTTGAATATTACTGCAGCTAATGCAATTGTCAACGCCAAAGCTGCAATCACCAGCAATGATAATCTCACGATCAAAGGCAGTAAACTTGATAATACTGCCAATAGTGTAATTGCTTCGCAAAAAGATATTTCTATCGCAGTGACAGATAAACTCAATAATAACGCTTCCACTATCGAAGCAAAGGGCAAAATGACTGTAGCTGCCGGAAGCCTTGACAACCAAGGATATGCTGCCATGAAAGCCGGGGAAGATTTCAAAGCACATATCATAACTGCAATTGTGCAGGATCATTCGATTGTGACCGCAGGTGGTGACGCCGATATGGAAGCTGCGTCCCTTAAGAATACCAGTGACGCGTCATTGGCAGCAGACGGCAATCTGACGTTAAAGACCAGTGGTGACATACTAAATGATGATTCTACGATCAGTGCCGGAAAAGCAGGCACGATCCATGGTGACAATATTACCAATCAAAATAAAGGCGCATTTTTTATTACCGGTGCTATGGATCTCACAGCCGGAAATACCCTCACGAATAAAACGGGCTTAATCGCAGGTGGCAGTACTGCGTCCATTACGGCAAAAACCATTAACAATACCAAGAATTCTGTTGTATATGCCGGTGGTGATATTACCCTTAATGCGGCAGGTACGGTGTTAAATCAATCCTCTGATATTGAAAGTCAAAACAATATTAAAATCAAGGCTAATGACTTAATCAATGAAAAAGAGATCTTTGAAACGGCATGGGTCGTAAGCGATCAATTGATTTCTTATAAAATTCCCTATTCTCAGATGGGCGGAGATTATTATGATGGTGTAAGAAGCTTCAACCGTAATATCCATACAGGAAGTATTACAAAAGAAACTGCTGATTCTCATATTTTAGCCAATGGGAATATTGATATTGAAGGCAATGTAACCAATCACTACAGTACGATTTCCGCAGGTAAAGATCTCACAATTACCGGTAATAAAATTGAAAACTGGGGTTATCAAGGGACAATCCATCACGATGATTTAGGGGATAATACCTATTATTGGAAATATAAAAAACACCGTAGATTCCACATTCATTGTAGTTGGAAATACGGTACAACGGTAGAGCCTTATGAAGATCACCAGGTTTATGAACAAGAAACCGAACGATTAAGCGTTCTTGGTGCTAATGGGAAAGTGACTTTAAATGCTGCAACTATTGATAACAAAACATTTGAAGCTGGCGGCGAAGTCATT
Source organism: uncultured Pelosinus sp. (assembly GCA_963526485.1). GTDB lineage: Bacteria > Bacillota > Negativicutes > DSM-13327 > DSM-13327 > Pelosinus. The sequence goes on along the minus strand of CAURNS010000003.1, from coordinate 182,865 downwards.
ACCTTTAAAACAAAGGACAACACTTCGGCTGTTAAAGATAAGCTGAGTGGCAATACGGTTGTCAATTTAGCCGGTAAAACTGCAGATAAAATCACGCCTGCCGTTACGACTACCGGCAATACAGAATTAGATATCAGTGCGCTGAAAATCAATACGCTGATTTTTACCATCAACAATGATGCTAGCGCAAAGTATTTAATTGAAACGAATGAAAAATTTGCAAACTATCACAATTTCCTATCCAGTGATTATTTACTGAATCGTGTAAAAGCCGATCCGGAAAAAGTAGCAAAACGTCTTGGCGACGGGTATTATGAACAAAAACTTGTAACCGAACAACTGACGAACCTCACGGGTAAACGCTTCCTTGACGGTTACAGCTCGGACATGGAACAATATAAAGCCTTGATGGAAAACGGTGCTGTTGCTGCAGAAGAAATGGGTCTTTCTATCGGTGTTGCTTTAACCGCCGAACAACTCGCATCTTTAACCAGTGACATCGTTTGGTTAGTGGAAGAAAACGTCAATGGGCAAAAAGTATTGGTACCGGAAGTATATCTGGCAACGGTAAAAGCAGAAGATTTAAGCGCAAGCGGTGCACTGATCGTTGGCGGTGATATTGAACTTTATGCAAAACAAGACATTACCAATATGGGGACGATTAAAGCTGACAAAGCATTAGCTGCTGACGCTGAAAATATCACCAATTTGTACGGGAAAATACAAGGTAACGACATTAACCTTACAGCCGAAGATACCATTAAAAACATAAGCGGCGAAATCAGCGGTCAGAATGATGTTTCTTTAAAAGCGAAAGACATCATCAATCAGACGGAAACGAAAGAAACGCAATATCGTGAGCTGCATCAGACGGCTGTTGGCGATACTGCATCTATCACAGCAGGCTCTGGTTCTTTGAAGCTGGAAGCAGGAAATGATATTACGAACGCAGGTGCTGTTTTAAGTGCTGGCAAAGATGTTACGCTTCATGCAGATAACAATATTGATATTGTTACTGTTGCGGCAGAAAAACACGTTGCCGTTACCTATCCTCAGTCGAGCTTAGCAATTGATAACGTTACCCATCAGCAAAGCGTGATCGATGGTACGAATATAACAATGAATGCCGGCAATGACGTCAACATGAAGGGGGCGCTGACCTCTGCAAATGAAAATACAACGATTACGGCCGGAAATAATGTTAACATTACAGCCGTAAAAAATCTTGATAGTCTTGATAGTTCGGTGGGCAAACAAGGGGGGCATTACTTTACCCATGACAAGAACGTTGATGAAACCGTAGTCGGCAGTCAAGTGACAGGAACACAAAACATCACCGTCAACGCCGGCCAAGACATCAACGTCAAAGGCAGCGATGTTAGCAGTGAAAAAGGCAAAGCAGCGCTTACCGGAGAAAATGTCAATATCAGCGGAGAAACGGAATACCATGAACAGCTGCATGAAGAGCACCGTGAAAAAGTAGGGTTCCTCTCTTCTACCAAAACGGATATTTACGATCGTCAAACACTGGATGCCGTAATCGGAAGCAATATTTCCGCTGACAGTATCGATATTACGACGAATAAGGACATCAACGTTTCAGGCTCCAGTGTCGTGGCAGATCATGATGTCAACATGAAAGCGAAAGGCAATGTCAATATTGTTTCTCAGGAAGAAGTAAGCAGCAGTGATTATGAAAAACAGGTCAAAAAATCGGGACTTTTAACTGGTGGTTTTGGCGTTACCATTGGCAAGGAAAAACAAAAAGATACCTATGCCAACCAAACAATCGAACAAGCCGGCAGTACTGTTGGCAGTGTAGCTGGGAATGTAACAATCGAATCTGGCAAAGATGTCAATATTGAAGCCAGCGACGTGATTGCCGGCAAAGACATCAACGTGACAGGGGAAAACGTCACCATTGAAAGTAAGGATAATACCTATAACGCCCAGGAGAAACATGAATATGAAAAGAGCGGTTTGACAGTGTCGCTTGGTGGAGCGACCATAAATGCGATCAATAAAGTAACTGCACCGCTCGAACGTGCAACCCAAGTCCAAGATGAACGTTTGGCAGCGTTATATGGTTACAAAGCCTATGATGAATTAACAGATGGAGACAATAAAAAAGCCTTAGAAGGCATAAAAGATCCCAAGAATAACATCTCCATTAACGTAAGTCTTGGCACACAAAAATCGGAAAGCCAAGCCCAAAGCAGTACTACCCTTGCTCAGGAAAGTAATATTAAGGCCCAAGGCGATATAACGATCCATGCCACGAAAGAAGATATCAACATTAAAGGTTCCAATGTTGAGGGCGAAAACGTCAGCCTGCAAGCAAAAGGTGACGTAAACATTACCGCCAGTGAAAATACAAACACCTCAGACCAAACTTCCAAGAGCAGCAGCGGCAGCATAGGAGTTAGTATTTCACCAACGGGAATCAGTGGTATCAATGCAGGATATAACAAAGGGAAAGGCGAAATCAAGGAAAATAGTACAACCTACAATCCAAGCAGCGTAACAGCCAATGATACCTTAACCATTGAATCCGGCAAAGATACCAATATCATTGGTTCAAAAGTAAGCGGTGATACGGTAAAAGCGGATATAGGCGGAAACCTGAACATCGAAAGTCTGCAGAATAAAGAGACTTATGATGAAAAAAATTCATCCAGCGGCATGAGTATAAGTGTTGACCTTCCAAAAGGTGGTAAAACCACTGGTAGTAAAACCGGCATTCAAGGCTCTGCAAGCAAAGGAAAAATCGAATCCGATTATGAAAGCGTTATCGATCAGGCCGGTATCTATGCCGGTGAAGGCGGTTTTGATATCAACGTTGGTAAGAACACCGACCTGAAAGGTGCGGTCATTGCCAGCGACGCGACGCCAGATAAAAACAAACTCTCTACTGATACTCTTACGTACTCTGATATACAAAATAAGGCGGATTACAGCGCGAGTAGTGTAGGGGTAAATTATGATAGTAAAAAATATAGCAAGGATGACCCGAACTACAAAAACCAAGGGATTACACCTAATATTGGAGTAACAGCCAAAGGTGATGCGGATAGTACTACAAAATCTGCAGTAGCTAATGGAACAGTAGAAGTACGGAGTAATCCAAGTCAAGATTTAAGTGGATTAAGTAGAGATACGACAAATGCGCTTAATGCATTAGGAAAAATCTTCGATAAGAAAACAGTACAAGAACAACAAGAGTTAGCAAATTTATTTGGAGAAGAAGCATATAAAGCAATAGGCGAGTTAGCAAATTCACAGCTTAAAAAAGCGGCTGATGATGCTAATGCAGCTATAAAAAATCATGATCAAGCAGCATATAATGATGCAATGCAACGCAAAGCTTTGTGGGATGAAGGAGGAACTAATAAAATAGCATTGCATGCTCTTGTAGGTGGCATCATGTCAGATCTTGGAGGAAGTAGCTTTACATCTGGAGCATTAGGAGCAGGTGTTAACCAAGCAGTTCAGAAAGAATTATCAAAGCTGAAAGATAAACCAGATGTTTGGCAATGGGCAAGTGCTGCTGTTGGAGCTGCTGCAGCAAAAGCTATTGGTGGCGATGCTACGAGCGGTGCGTCTGTTGCAGCTAGTGGAACGAAGAATAATGAATTAAGCGATATTATCCTTCATCCTATTACAGTATCGGAAGGTTTTATGGATGGAGTAAAAAATGGGGGTATCGAAACAACAGAAGCCTTCACAGAAATAATTGCACATCCAATTGATACACTCAATGGATTAAAAGATTTAGTGGCAGATATATATAATGATCCTACTCTTGTTCAAAAAATTGGAGCCGATGCGTTATCTGGAATACAGCAGAGAATAGATACAATTGCAAATGGTTCTGCTTATGAAACAGGAGAAGGCTTAGGACGTTTAGCTGTAGATATAGGCTTAATGTTTGTAGATGTAGGCCTTGTTGCAAAGTTAGTAGATAAAGTACCTGCCTTTTCACGTGCAGCAGAAGTATTGAGTGACATGAGGGCGGCAGAAAGAGCTGTGCAAGAGGCAAAAGCAGCCGAAGAAGCAACTGCAGTAGCAGTGAAAATAGAAAAAGAGACAAAAGCAGCCGAAGAAGCAGCGGCAGCAGCGAAAGCAGCCGCAGAAGCAGAAAGAATAGCACAAGCAGAGAGAATAGCGCAAGAAGCTAAAGTAGCCGAAGAGGCAAAAGCGGCGCAAGAAGCAGCAGATGCAGCGAAAGCAGCTCAGGAGTCGAGTAATGCTGTCAACAATGGTGGAGTATTAGACAATGCCAATTTTGCACAAAAAACTTATAATCCTACTAAATTTAGCGATGAAGGCATTAAATACTACTCTAATGTTAGTGGCAGAACTATTACTAATGTAGATGATTTAGTTAGTGCTTTGAAAGGTGGAGAAATACAGGCTTCGCAAGTTCCAATTGATTATGTTGTACGAGATGGTAACACATTAATCCTAAATACTCGATCAGCACAAGCCTTGGAACAGGCTGGTATTCCAAGAAGTCAATGGAATGCAGTAAATAGAACTAGTCAGCAGTTATATGAAGATATGTTAAGTGGCCAGTTAGAAAGAAATAAGTTAACATCTGAAGGTACCCCAACGGTTAAGCCGAGTCAACCCAATTAATATTGAAAGGAGCAGAATCATGAATTTGTCAGAACAATGGGTTTTCCCAGTTGCATCAAATTGTATTTATAGTGGTGTATTACTAATATATGAAGGTGGAAATCTTATTCTTTTATTTGACTATTATGATGAAAATAATAATGATAAGATTTTTAACTCTGGTATAGTATTCGAGACAACAATAGCACATAGGCATTCTTCCGAAAAAGTTACGAAGTTTATTAGTGGTACCTATGACAAACTTGTTGAAGTAAAGGATTCTGAGTGGCTTAAAGAGCTAACCGATATTAGTCCAGAATGGGTAAAATATTGGAATGTTCAACATTATGCAATATATTTAGATAGTCATGGGCTTTATGAATTTATTGCGGAAAACTTCAAAATACTTGATATTAAGGAAGGTGCACTAGAAAGAAGGGGAGTTTAAATGGACTATACTAAACTCAGTAAGGAAGTATCATATGCACTACGACATGCTCCTTGGGAATATGAATTGGAATTAGATAAAAATGGCTGGGTAAATATTGATCAGTTGTTAGATTCTTTAAAAATAATGAAAAATTGGTCAAACGTTTGTGAAAGAGACTTGCAAACTATGATTAAGGAATCTGACAAAAAGAGGCACGAGATATCGAACGGAAAAATAAGGGCATTATATGGGCATTCCCTTCCAACTATAGTTCAAAGGGAATTGAAAGAGCCACCCGAAAAATTGTATCATGGGACGGCAAGATGTTTTTTTGAATCAATAAAAGAAAAAGGATTATTACCAAGGAGAAGACAGTATGTTCATCTGTCAACTGATATTCATACAGCATTACAAGTAGGAAAACGGCGTGATAATGAACCTATTATTCTTCTAATTAATGCAAAACAAGCTTGGAACGAAGGAATAAAATTTTATCAAGGAAATGATAAAGTTTGGTTAGCCAATTTTGTTCCAAGTGGATATGTTGACAAACTTGATACAAAAATGTAATACACTAGGAACGGAATAGCAAAATAACAAGGCCGATGGACTTTAAAAATCCGTCGACCTTGTTTTTTTAGGAAGCAATATGGGGTCTACCATGGCTCACAATTACCATGGTAGACCCCGTTGACCCAGACCGTCGATAAATAGGTACTTGGTCAGTGTCAAGGGGACGGGGTTATTGACAACATTGTAACTACGCAATAAGATAAAGCTGGGGGTGAAATAATGCCAAGAACAGCAAGAAGGAAAAGTAAAAGCGGAATTTATCATATAATTATGCGAGGAATAAACCGGCAGACCATTTTTGAAGACGAAGAAGATTGTACACAATTCCTTGAAGCCCTGCAGCGATATAAAGGAAAAAGCGACTATCAAGTCTATGCATATTGTTTGATGGGAAATCATGTACACTTGTTGCTGAAGATAGGCATCGAGCCCTTAGAGCAAGTAATGCGTCGACTATGTGGAAGCTATGTGTACTGGTATAATAATAAATACCAGAGAGTAGGTAATCTGTTTCAAGACCGATTTAAAAGTGAACCAGTAGAAGACGATCAATATTTTCAAATAGTGCAAAGATATATTCATCAGAATCCAGTCAAAGCGGGACTTATAAAACGAGTTGAAGAATATAAATGGAGCAGTTTTCACGAATATATAAACCAAGCAAATGTAGTAAATGTAAATTTCCTACTTGAAATGATGAGCGACGACAAAGAAAAGGCAACTCAAAAGTTTATAGAGTATACCAATGTTATGAGTGAGCATGAATGCTTAGATATTGACGGTCAAGCCGATCAGCGCATTAGAGATGAAGAAGCAAGAGTTATAATTAAGAAGGTATGTAACGTAAAAAATGCGATAGATTTACAACAACTTGATTACAAAACAAGAAATACGTACTTAAAAATGCTTAAACAGAAATATAACTTATCGATTCGGCAAATCGAAAGAATCACCGGCATTAATAGAGGTATTGTTTTAAAGGCATGAAAAGGGTGTCGATAACCCCGTCCCCTTGACACGAACCCACAATAGTTGCCTCTGCCGTTATTGGCGGGACACCCTTAACCGGTGGCATAGGCTTTGTCACAGGAACCGTTTTTGGTGTGCTGATCCAGGGAGTAATTCAGACCTTGATCATGTTCCAGGGAACCTTAAGTTCCTGGTGGACCAAAATTGCCGTGGCCTTTTTACTGTGCTTGTTTATTGTACTGCAACGAATCGTTGTTGCCAGAAAGGAGCGGACGAAGTCGATTTCATAAAAAAGTTGTTTTTATGCTTATTTAGAAAATTTTCTTTGAGACTTCGATTTTAGGCCTTTTGGTATAGTCGCTACGTCCTCAAATGATTTGTTATAAATTTTAGTAGAAATTTTGAAATAATCCATTTTATGATGGATTATTTCTTTCATATTGAACTTATATAGTCACTTACAGTTTCATCCAAACCGGCAAAAATGATTTAAAATTTGATCCGGACTATATGTAAAGTAAACGACAAGAATTACATAAAATGAACAAATATTACATAGAATGAACAAATATGATAAAATGTAGATATAAATTCTGATGGGGAAGAATTAGAATTATGGGCTATATAAATACGAAAGAAGAAGGCAATCAATACTGTTCTCTGAAGCAGAGATGACTATATTGGCGAATTATAATTCAGTTCGTGTATAACCAGAATAGTGATGAGAATAATTGTAAATAATGAGCTGCTATTAATGGTTAAAATTTCGAGCATGTAATCAAAACGTAATAACAAGATATCCATAAGGCAATATTGGGAGATGGCTTAGGGGGTATGTTTAGTAATAGTTTACGGTTTCAAGTGAGGTGGCATTCATTATTTCTGATGAAGAACTTGCAAGACAATTGCAGCAGGGAAACGAGACTGCTTTGGAGACTATGGTTTCTCGCTACCATTCTAAAATATTTGCATATATCTATCGGATGAGTAAGCATTATCATAGTGCTAACGATATTACCCAAGAGGTATTTATCAAAATATGCAGGAACATAAAACAGTACAATTCAGAGTTTAGTTTCAAAACGTGGATTTACACAATTGCGTCAAACACATGTAAGGACTATTTGAAAAGCGCATATGTGCAAAAGACGATCCCAGGTTTTGAGATGTGTGATAATATTAGGGATTATGAGGATACACCGGAAGAATTTTTACAGAAACAGGATGAACGCGAAGCGATTATCGAAGTTCTCAATCAATTGGGAGACATTCATCGTGAAGTAGTTGTTCTTCGTTTTTATGAAGACTTAAAACTGGAAGAAATCGCATTAATATTGAATATTCCTGTAGGAACAGTTAAATCAAGGTTATCGAATGGCTTACATAATCTTAAAAAACTGCTTAAAGAGGGGGGCGAGGAACTTGGATAAATATCAAGAAATTCTTAGGGAAATTGATAAGGATGGAAATGATGAAGAGATGGTAGTTGTTTTAAATAAACTATCTCAATACAATGTTCCTAGGCCTACTGATGCGATGACCAGCAGCCTGCTCTGTAACCTCAAAACAGTTTTGCAGGAAAATGCTAGTCATGAAGAGGTTCCAATTCTTAAACCTGTTAATAGAGTAGCGCTAGAAAGGTCTGCCAGTGATGGCAGTCTACTCTCTGTCTTACGTCTGGTAAAACTCCAGTTGGATATTCTGAGTTGGCGGTTTATGGCAATGACCAGTTTGCTTATTTTTGCAGGCATTTTTCTAACGAACGGTGATAGAGATGCGTTGATTTTTTTAACAAATGGAGCGCCAATTTTAGGACTATTGACGCTTTTTTATGAGCAGAGAGCAGAGCTTTATGGTACAAATGAACTGGAAGCGTCTTGTCCTTATACACCAGCCCAATTGGCCAGTGCCAGAATTATCGTAACTTTGGGATATACGATCATTGTTTGTCTGGCTGCTACGGGGATGATCGCTCTTTCTTTTTCTGATATGCTGATCAATGAAAAAATGCTATTATGGAAGGCTATTTTTGCATGGCTGGCACCCATGGTGTTTTTCTTAGGTATCGCGTTAGCTGTTTCTTTGCGCTTAGGCGCGATGTATGGCTGTGGAACATCATTTATCATGTGGGTAGCGCAAATTATTTTTGAACAAAGTGATGTTGGAAAAAGTTTTATACAAATCAATCTAATTAGAACTGGCTTGATACAGCAAATACCAATGATGCTTTTAGTGATCGGTCTCATACTGATTGCAATATATCTACATTGCATGCGTGTTGAAAATATGGACTACTCCCAAGAGGGATAAAAGAGAGAGAAGAATATGTTAGAACTATCTTCCATTACAAAATGTTTTAAAAAGAATTGTGTGATACAGGATATTTCCCTTTCGTTACCTAAAGGATTACATGTGATGACTGGACCTAATGGGGCGGGCAAAACAACTTTATTACGCATCCTTGCAGGAATTATTGCGCCAACAACTGGTCAAGTATCTCTTAATGGAATGTTTCTCCCTACTGACAGTGTCAGGTTTAAAGCCCATATGGGATACCTGCCTCAGCACTTTGGGATTTATCCTGAAATGACCGCGCAAAAATTTTTGCGATATTTTGCAGAATTAAAGGGAATTCCTGCTGCAGTGGCTGGTGCAAAGGTTGAAGAGGTAATGGATATTGCCCAAATTTCTTCCTTTCATAATAAAACCTTACGGGACTGGACAAAGGGGATGCGCCAAAAGGTCGGGATCGCCCAAGGGTTATTAAACGACCCCGATCTTCTCCTTATGGATGAGCCACTGTCTGGACTTGACCCGGAAGAACGTTTTTATTTTTGCAATTTATTTTCCCGATTAGCCTCTGAACGTATTGTCCTATTGAGCACTCATATCGTTTCAGAATTAACGGATTTGACAGATAGTATCATGCTGTTACATAAGAAAAAACTACAATTCAAAGGACCAATCTCTGTAATGATAGACACTGCCAGGAATTTTGTTTGGCAAGCTAGTTTGTCTGAGGGCGAGTGGAATAATAAAAAAAATGAATTAATCGTCAGCAGCTTACGGGCTGATAACGGTTTGTATGAAATAAGGATCATTAGCGATGTTCGGCCGGAGCTTACGGGAGTACGTTCTGTGGAGCCCACCTTAGAGGATGCATATATCTATCTAGTATCTCAGGGTGACTCAGCATGAGAAAGAAATGGTATTGATAATGATAGAAATTAATCACCTTAGTAAACAATACAACAACAATTGGTTGGCGCTGGACGATATTACTTGCCGCATAGGCACAGGTGTATTCGGTCTCTTAGGGGAAAATGGTGCGGGGAAAAGTACCTTGTTAAAGATTCTGGCGACGCTGATTGAGCCTACGGGTGGTAAGGTAACGGTTAATGGTTTAGATTTATGTTTAGAGCAAGCCGTAATTCGCAAGCAACTGGGGTATTTACCCCAAGAATTTGGCTTTTACGCTAGGTTGACCGGCTTTGAGATGCTGGAGTATTTTGCAGTATTAAAAGGGATAACAAATAAACAGGCAAGAAAAATACAGGTGAATGAGGCTATGGAGGTAGTAAATCTTGCAGAGGTTAGGAATAAAAGGATTTCCACTTATTCCTTTGGCATGAAACAGAGGCTGGGATTTGCACAGGCTTTATTGGGCAAACCCCAGCTTTTGATCATGGATGAACCTACAGTTGGACTTGACCCTGTGGAACGCAATAATATCCGCAATGTAATCATTGGACTGGGACGGAAAATAACGATTGTCTATTCTACCCATATCCTTGCAGATATTGAAGCTTGTTGTTCGGAGGTTGCTGTATTACGTCAAGGAAGTTTGGTGTTCAAAGGGAAACCGGATGAACTTGCTATGCTGGCCGCAGGAATGAGTTGGCAGATAAAAGATATTGCGCGTGCCAAAGACGGTTATAGGTCATTGATGGAAGTGGCGAGGCAAGAGGAAGATGAATAGTATAATGGCGATTGCCTTGCAGGAAATGAGAGTAGGCATAAAGGGGGTTGGCTATTGGGTACTTGCAGTTGTAGTCAATTGTCTTTTATTTTACTCTTTATATGAGGATCAATTCTTTACGCATAGAGCCATAGCGGTTTTCTATATGTTTTTTGTCTTTTGGAATATCGGTATGATTGCCAGGGATTGGCGCAGTGGTGCGGCAGAGATTGTTAATACGCTTCCCTGTAAGGATTGGGAGTTGCTGCTAGGGAGAGCAGTGAGCAGTTTTTTGCTTTTAGGTCTGCTGGGTATGCAGATGTTTTTCGTCGTGGCGGCGATGGTACTATTCGTTTTTCCTACGGCGGTGCCTTTTTTTGACCTGCTATGGAACTATTGGTTGAATTATTTGTTGATCAGTATCAATTCCATATGTGTCACTTTGTTTATAGAGACGATCTGTCGTTCGAGTATTTTTTTAACCACCTTGGTAACCGCTGTTTATCTACTATTGATTAGTATTCTTGATGGTGATCATAATACCTTATTGCCATATTGGTTACCACCGGTAAATTTGGCTTATAATCTGGCTGCTACAGAAGTTCCTTCACAGCTTACAGAGCGCTTTCCTAAGAATGGATTTATACCAATGGTTTTGTGCCAGCAGTTGGGGCTTTCAGCAATGTTGTTTTTAGTCAGCTATTATTTTTACAGTAAGCGGCGCTCTTTGGGAAAACTGGGATTATCATACATACTGCTAGTAACAGCTGCCTTTGCTGTATTTTTATCTGGTTCTCTTTCCTTCGTTCTGGAGTATAACGCGCGGGAGCAAAGTTATCAAAAGTCTTTTAAGAATGCAGTGGCTGATGCTGGACAAGCAGCAGATCGATCAAATAGGCTGCAACCGGTTAGCTATGTAATGAATATTAATTTGAAAACAGCCTTGAACACTGCAGAATGTGATGTAAAGCTGGTTTTAAACAATACAAGTGACAGCCAGGTACAAGAGATCCCTCTGACCTTGAAAAATTATTATGCGGTTCAGCATGTAACTGGTGGCAATGGTGAAGAACTTGTTTGGGAAAGACAAGGTGACTTTGTTGCGGTGAAACTAAATGAACCTCTTGCTGCCGGTGCCACTATGGAAATTGCTTTGCATTATTCCGGCAAAGTGTGGGAGTGGTTTACGGACTATGATGCCCAGCCGAGGGGACTGATCAATTTTGTTTCACCGGCGATGACCTTGTTACGGTCTGGTCATGCATGGTATCCGGTTTTAGGTAAAAACCCGGTATACAACATTGCTGAGTATCAGAGCAGATGGAGTAATGAGCCTATCCAGATCTTATCGGCGCGCAATGTCTCCCACCTGCCTGCTGCCTTTTCGATAACGGTTGAAATCGATCGGGACATGGAAGTTGTTACGGGACTACCCTTACGAGAAGGGATCGATGTATCGGAGGGAACTGGCAGGAAGTTTACTTTTTTCAGTTCGTCTGCCCAGGACGCTTTTTTGCTAGCTGCTCCTTATGTAAAAATTGCGGATCAGAACACAGATGTGACAGCTTATTGCGCAAAACTGCATGAAGAGAACGCAAATACAATCATTACACTAGTCAAGGATCGGACCACATTTTATGAAAACCTGATACCCCGGGCGAACAAGCAATATTTGAACGTAGTTGAGGTGCCTCAATTCTTACTGGATAGCTGGCTGGAAGAAACTGCTGAACGCAAAAAACTAGGATTGAGAAATGCTATTTTGGTCTCGGAATATTTTTTCAAATTATTGCCCAACGAAGATACGAGTGAAAAGAAATTACAAATGCTTTATTTTGAAGAGGCTGTTCTCAGTCTTTGGTGGCCGGCGTTTGATACAAGCGACCCGGGAAACATCAGTGCCGGGATGCTTTCCTATATGTATACGTTATATAAAGAGAATCGACTAGGCAAAGCGTATTATGAGGATGTGAAGCAATTTTGGCTGCAATATAAGCCAGTGCCGAACTTGGCAGCCAGCGAGGATGGGGATAGAAGCCAGGCTGGGGGCGACAACCTGGTGGTAAAAGAGATTTTTTTAATCCTCGATGATATTAGGCAGTCAGAGCTTGGTGATGAAGGTGTAAAATCTTTTATGCAAAAGATTTATGCAGAATCTGTCAGCACATACGATAGAGAGCTTGGCTGGCCCGATATGCTTCACATTATGGATGATTTTGGACAGGAACTGTTACAAAAAGGCTATTCCACTCAACAAGTCAATCGGATTATGACAGGGCCAAGGCAAAAGGCGGAAACGATGAATTCCCTGAAATTAGCTTCTGTAGAAGAAGCAAGATCCTTTAGATTTAGGGTTCGTTGATAAACGTGCTGATGGAAGATAAATAAGAAAATATGCAGGTATATAGACAAGACACTTTTTGTGTCTTGTTTTTTTATAAAAAATTGCCTTACTTTGAACCAAAGTAAAGTTACTCTCGTATTTATTATGGGAGAGCAAGGTTGGGAATGAGCCACGCTGTATAACCTGTTAATCCGATCCAGATGAATAAGTTAAAAGGAAACACGGCCGCGCTTATTCCTTGGTCGTGGGTGAAGTCCTTCGGCCATACACCGCTGCAGGTGACAGCCTTTCCTTTTCATGTATTTTTCAGGTCAACTTGTTACACTCGTTTGGCAACCATTATACTGGGGCAGCGTCGTTTCTGAAAACGGCAATAGTCTTGGCACGTTGCAATGTCAAAAACGCGATGAAAGTTATTTACCTAAAATCAAGTTGGATTAGTGAAAGGAGAGAAGAAATGCAAGTCAGGTAACTATTGTGGACAATTCAAAATAAACTTCTTCTACTTGTTGTGCAAGAGGATAAAATTCTTTTAATCCATGAAAACAAATAGATGTCTTTAGAAAGGATCTATAGCAATGAAATTATTTGATGATATAAAAAACTTTACCACTTCCCCTAAAATTTATGGGGTTCTGTTTCTGATTTCGTTTTTGGGTTATATGTTTTTTAACCAAGCCATACCCATCACCGATCCGGTGGAATCGAACTATGCACTTACAGCAAAAGAAATGGTGTTGTCAGCGGACTGGGTATCTCCAAGGATTTATGGAAATGTCTGGTTTGATAAGCCCATATTCTTTTACTGGCTTACGGCATTATCCTTTCAACTCTTTGGCTTTTCAGAGTGGGCAGCTCGGTTGGCGCCGGCTTTATTTGCTGCCGTGGGAGTCGTGCTGCTGTATTGGTTTGTAAGCAAAACCATTACGCGAAGGTCTGCATTATTGGCAGTGGTGATTATGGGAACGTCCTTCGAGTATATAGTGTTGGCTAAGCTAGTGATTACCGATATGGTGTTCTTTGTGTTTAATTGCACTGCTCTGGGATTTTTTTATCTGGGATATGTAAAAATGGATGGCACCAAGCGATGGTATCTAGCTGCCTATGCCAGCATGGCGCTGGCTGTATTGACAAAAGGGCCGATTGGCGCTCTGCTGCCAGTTCTAGTTATGCTGTTAGTTATTCTGATGCAGCGCAATTGGAGGGAACTTAAAGAAATGTATTGGCTGACAGGAGCTTTGCTCTTTGCCATTGTGGCACTGCCATGGTACGCTGCCATGTATACCTTGCACGGTATGGAGTTTATCAATAACTTTTTTGGTGTGCATAACTATCTGCGGGCAACCGTTTCCGAACATCCGAAGGATAATGTGAGCTACTATTATCTTGCTGTATTTGTGCTCAGCATGCTGCCTTGGTCTGCTCTGGCCGTAAAAGCTTTGATCCAAGGATATAAAGACTCGCGTTCCCGGAAGTCACCGCTGCTGTTATTCCTTTTTCTGTGGATCGCTGCTTATTTTGGCTTTTATTCGTTAATGGCCACTAAATACCTGACCTATACGTTTCCCATCCTCTTTCCCGTGGCAATACTAACAGCGATTCAACTGGAGCGGATGCTGGCGCAGGGGAAAACGAAGGAAATTTTCTACTGGATAGGGGTTCCTGTGGTCTTGCTCATGATTGGATATATGATAGCGGCTTATCGCTATCTGGCGGGGTGGGAACTTGGCCTGGCTACAGCCGGTCTGCTACTGCTTTTGGTATTTAGCGTGTGGAAAGCAAGAAACCGGAATGCGGTCGATGTTTTCAAATTGCTTTGTTTGTGCCAATTGGGGGCATATATCATACTCTCCCTGTTTATATTTCCTGTCATAGCGGAAAGTCGGTCAGGAAAAGAAATGGCTAACAGTATGGTCAATCGTGGAGTGGAGAAGATAGGGATGTATCAGTTTTACAGTACTTCGGCGGTTTTTTATAGCGGCAAGGTCGCAGTCAAGCTTACTCCGCCAAGTGAAGTGAATTTCCGTCAGGAGGAAGAGCTAGACTGGTCAAGCAAATACACTATGCCGACCCAGGGGATAGTTGAATTTGGGGCGATGCCCCCATTATCTGATCGCTTAATTATCGTGAAAGGTAAGCAAAGAGAGCAATTTTTACAGGAGACAGCTAGGTTTAATTATCAATTACTAAAAGATAGTAAAGGCTTTTCTTATTATTCTATTAAAGAATAAGTACGTTGCTAATGCTGATTGGGACAGGGGGATCGATCCTTGTCCCGTTCTTTAAAACATAGACCAGGGACCTTGTTTCATAAAAGGAGAAGTAAAAATTTGCAATGAACCGAGAGAAAAACAAGAAGCGATATTGAAACAAATGAAAGAAGTTGTAGGTACGAATATACGCCAGATAGCACGCATAACGGGATTATCATCCACAAGGATTTGGAAGGCCTGAAACAAAATCCCTGTCCCTTTGTTCCGTACCTTTGATTCGTATGAAAGCCACGAATTTTCGTGGCTTTTTTTGTTTTTACATCCCATTGAGTTACAAAATAGTTGGAAAGAAACAAATCAGAATTAGGTGCCTTTTTCCGTAACATCCTGTATCAAATAATCCTGAAAAAAAACAAAATTCTAATAATTTTGTTTTTAATATATTGATTGTATAATGTATACATGATACAATATACACAAAATAAGTCACTGAAAAATAATGAGGGTAAAGCAGAGTCCGATAGATTGTGGCGAAAGGACTGCACTGGAGAGGGGGAGTTTGTAGGAGTTGTTCCACTGAAGTTGTTTAGCAGCTATGTTTTTTATGAGAGTCTGAACAGAAAGAGGTATAAAAAGTGAATAAAATCGTTAGAGGAATCATTTGTATTTTATTTGGTTTGGTAATTTGGTTTGCACCAATTCCAGAAGGCGTAAAGCCGGATGCGTGGCATCTTTTAGCAGTCTTCACAGCTACTATTGCAGCATTTATTTTGCAGCCGGTAGCTATTGGTACAGCTTCGATCATCGGATTAACTACTGTAGTAATTACTGGCGTCCTTAAACCGGGGCAAGCATTAGAAGGGTTCAGCAACACTGTGATCTGGCTTATTGTAGCAGCATTCATGTTTGCCAAAGGCTTTATTAAAACTGGTCTTGGTCGTCGGATTGCCTATCTTCTTATGAGCAGGTTTGGTGATAGTACTCTTAAGTTGGCTTACACTATGTCTGCCACCGACTTCATCGTGGCTCCTTTTACTCCGTCTAATACTGCACGTGGGGGCGGAATTGTTTATCCTATTGCTAGAAGTTTATGTACGGCGTTTGGGTCAGAGCCAGGTCCTACGGCTGGAAAAGTTGGAAAGTATTTAACCTTTAGCTCTTATAATAGTGTTATTATTTCGGCCTCTGTATTTTTAACTGGGGCATCAAATAATGTAGTCGTTATGAAGTTAACCCAAGAAATTTTTGGGCAAACCATAACTTGGGCTCAGTGGTTTATGGCTTGTATCGTACCGGGGATCATTTGTTTTATTTTGATGCCCTACATCTTATATAAGATCTATCCGCCGGAACTTAAAAATACACCGGAAGCCAAGGACATGGCACACCAGGAATTAGTTTCAATGGGCTCAATGAGCCGTAATGAAAAAATATTATTACTGATTTTTACTGGCGCTCTGATTCTTTGGGCTACCAGTAGTATCACCGGTGTTGATTCGGCGTTTGTTGCCTTGTTAGGGTTGTCTTTTATGCTAGTTACAGAAGTTCTTACTTGGGAAGATGTGTTAGAGGAAAAAGGGGCCTGGGATGTACTTATTTGGATGGGTGTTTTGGTGAATATGGCAGCGTACTTAGCAAAACTTGGATTGATTACTTGGTTTGCCAAGCTTGTTGCGGCGCAATTAGTCGGAATTTCCTGGCTTCTGGTACTTGTGTTATTATGCATTGTTTATACGTTTGTCCACTATGGATTTGCCAGTAATACAGCACATGTTATGGCTCTATTTAGTGCCTTTGCTATTGTTGCTGTGGCGGCTGGTGCGCCAGTACTATTAACAGCAATTTTATTAGGCGTATTTGCCAATACATGTTCAACCCTCACTCATTACGCTTGTGGAGTGTCGCCGATTTTCTTTGGGTCAGGCTACATTACGCAAAGTGAATGGTGGCGGCATGGTTTTGTTCTATCACTAGTGCACTTAGTGATATGGCTGGGAATCGGTATCCCGTGGATGAAGGTTATTGGCATCTGGTAATCAGCCAAATAAGCAGTGATAAAAATCAAAAATATTTCAGGGGGAGAAAATGATGCGTTTAGAACATGACTTTTTAGGAGAGATAGAAGTTCCGGATAATGTCTATTATGGAGTGCAAACTTTGAGGGCCATGGAAAATTTTCAAATTACAGGTCAGAGACTGGATTCAGATTTTATTGACTCGATGGCGATGATAAAGAAAGCGGCGGCAAAAGCTAATATGGTTACAGGACGTTTAGATAAAACGATTGGCGAAGCAATAGTAATGGCGGCTGATGAAATTATCAGCGGTAAGTTACATGAACAATTTTGTGTTGATCCGATTCAGGGCGGTGCTGGAACTTCAGTAAATATGAATATGAATGAAGTGCTTACTAATCGGGCACTGGAGATAATTGGTGATAAAAAAGGGAATTATGATCGTATTTCGCCCAATAATCATGCCAATATGGCACAATCCACTAACGATGCATTTCCAACGGCTATTAAGGTTTGTACGATTCGTAAAGGGCGTACTCTTGTAGCGGCTCTTAATCATTTAGCTGATGCTTTGCAAAGTAAAGGGATAGAGTTTAAGGATGTTCTGAAAATGGGTCGAACTCATTTGCAGGATGCAGTGCCTATTACTGTGGGACAAGAATTTTCCGCTTATGCTGCATCCGTTCGCAGAGGCTCACAGCGTGTGGAAGAGGTTTTGCGCCGTTTGCTAATGGTAAATATGGGCGCCACAGCGGTCGGTACGGGGCTCAATGCCGAACCGGAGTATATTTGTGAAGTAGCCAGACAGTTGGCTGAAATTACAAATGAGCCTTTTACTACCGCTGAAAATTTAGTGGATGCTACCAATAACACCGATGTATTCTCTGATGTTTCAGGGGCTTTAAGAACTACCGCCCTTGCCTTGATTAAAATCGCCAATGATTTCCGCCTAATGGCTTCTGGGCCACGCTGCGGCCTTAACGAGCTTGATTTACCTGCGCGTCAGCCAGGATCGTCTATTATGCCTGGGAAAGTAAATCCTGTAATTCCTGAAGTACTTAACCAAGCTTGCTATCAAGTTATTGGCAATGACCTGGCTGTAACTATGGGTGTTGAGAACGGTCAGTTTGAATTAAATGTCATGGAACCAGTTATGGCCTTTAATATTTTTAATTCTATTACTTATTTAACGAATGCAGTTAATACCTTCAATAGGCTGTGCGTAAAGGGTGTTAATGTAAAGAAAGAGCAATGTGAGAAATGGTTAGAGGGTAGTGTGGGTATTATTACCGCCTTATTGCCGCACATTGGTTATGAAAATTCATCCATGCTGGCTAAAGAAGCATATAAAACGGGACGGCCAGTAAGGGAACTTATTTTAGCGAAAAAATTGTTAAGTAAAGATGCCATGGATATAATTTTATCTCCAGAGGAAATGACGCAGCCTGGTATTGCAGGGAAAAAATTAGTGAATATGTAGTTGCTAAAAAAATCGACAAAAAAGGTTATGTAGTTAGAATAAAAGAACAGTGTTGAAATTAAAGAGCTGCCTCTTTGCTTCTTTAAAAGATAAATCACAACCCACCTTTAAGGTGTGATTGTGATTTATTTTCTTACATTGTAAAATAGTTTTTCTTATTTATTTCGTTTTACGATGCATGGATCAGCTGATTTATATTATTCTATTTTCATAACAATTCTTGTAATGTAAGCAAATAAAATATAATAGTGGGATGTTTTTTGTCCCGATATATGGTATAATGTGCAATGTATACAAAGCCAATACATAGGGAGGTACTTATGGAGAAATTAAGAGAAAATAAATACCTCGATATAACAGAGGTAGTCAGTAAAGTATATCACAATCTGTCGCCGGCGCAGCTGATAGAAAAAGCAATTAGCCGTAATGAGGGGCAGCTTACTTCGACAGGAGCGTTGCGAGTTACTACTGGCAAATATACTGGACGTTCGCCTAATGATAAATTTATTGTGGATTCGCCTGCCGTGCATGATGATATTGCCTGGTACAACAATAAAGCTTTTAGCGGTCAACAGTTTTTCCAGCTATATAACCGAATGATGGGATACTTACAACATCGAGAAATCTTTACCTTTGGTGGATATGCAGGAGCTGATGAAGAGCATCAGGTAAAAGTGCAGTTTATTAATGAATTTGCTTGGCAAAATCTTTTCGTTCATCAACTCTTTATTCGTCCTGAACCATTGCAAAAATCGGAAAATCCAGATTTTACGGTGATTTGCCTGCCTAACTTTAAAGCGGTACCGGAAATCGATGGTACCAATTCCGAAGCTTTTATTGTTCTAAACATTGAGCAGAGGATACTACTAATTGGGGGAACCCATTATGCTGGTGAAATGAAAAAAGCCATTTTTACGGTCATGAATTATTTGCTGCCTAAGCAAGGTATTCTTTCGATGCATTGCTCGGCTAATATGGGAGAAGCAGGTGATACCGCACTGTTTTTTGGTCTCAGCGGAACTGGTAAGACTACGTTGTCAGCTGATCATAATCGTCGTCTGATTGGGGATGATGAGCATGGCTGGAGTAACCAGGGCATTTTTAATATTGAGGGCGGGTGCTATGCTAAGTGCATTAAACTGAGTCAGGAAAATGAGCCGCAAATTTGGGACGCTATTCGCTTTGGTACAGTATTAGAGAATGTAGTTGTGGATGAAGAAAGCCGTGCGGCAAATTATGATAGTGCAGATTTCACCGAAAATACTCGTGCTGCTTACCCTGTTCATTATATAGATAATGTTGTAGTTCCAGGCGTGGGAGGGCACCCTAGCACCATAATATTTCTAACGGCAGATGCCTTTGGAGTATTACCGCCGATTGCTAAGTTAAATAAAGAACAGGCTATGTACCATTTCCTGTCAGGATATACAAGTAAGCTTGCGGGAACAGAGAGAGGTATTACCAAACCAGAAGCCACTTTTTCTGCTTGTTTCGGTGCTCCTTTTCTCCCGTTATCTCCTTTGGTTTATGCAAAAATGCTGGGCGAAAAGTTAGAACAACAAAATACCAATGTTTTCTTGATTAATACCGGGTGGTCAGGTGGACCCTATGGCATAGGGAAAAGAATGAATTTAATGTATACTAGAGCGATGGTGACAGCAGCTATTGCAGGACACATGGATCATGTTTCCTATGATCTAGATCCGATTTTTAATGTTTATGTACCTGAAATGTGCCCTGGAGTGCCAGATACCATACTTAAGCCTCGCAACACTTGGAGTGATGGGACATCCTATGATCTTCAAGCCAGACAATTGGCAGCTTTATTTATTGGAAATTTTACTAGGTTTCTAAAAGATATTCCTGAGGAAATTGTTAAGGCAGGTCCGAAAGGGCAATAATGAAAGAGCATTGCAGCTTACATGTATAGTTTATTTTAGGGAGGAAGAACATTGACAATAAAAATAGGAATTAACGGTTTTGGACGCATTGGGAGAATGTGTTTAAGAGCGGCGCTGCAAAATGAGGATATAGAAGTTGTAGCTGTTAATAGTACGTCTGATAGCATCGCATCAGCACGCCTTTTAGAATATGATTCAGTACATGGCAGACTGAATAAAGAGATTAAAGCAACGGAAAATGAAATAATAATTGATGGACATCCTATAAAAGTGATCTCCGACCGCAACCCGGCTAATCTTCCTTGGGGAAAACTTGGAGTCGATATTGTTATTGAATCCACAGGGAAATTTAATTCTAGTAAGGATTGTGAAGTTCATTTGAGAAATGGTGCTAAAAAAGTTATTATATCAGCACCGGCTAATGACTCTACACCTACCATTGTTCTGGGAGTTAACGAAACTATTTATCAGTCTAAAATCCATCATATAGTTTCTAATGCATCTTGTACGACAAACTGCTTGGCTCCTATTATGAAAGTCATTCATGATAATTTTGGAATTACCAATGGTTTAATGTCAACCGTTCATGCATTTACCACTGACCAGCGAAGCTTAGACAATAGTCATAAAGATCCGCGCCGGTCAAGAGGTTGTATGCAATCGATCGTTCCAACATCAACAGGAGCTGCAAAAGCAATTGGTCTTGTCATTCCTGAGCTGAAGGGAAAGTTAAATGGAGTTTCCCTGCGTGTTCCAGTACCAAATGTATCCCTGGTAGATGTAGTTGTTGAACTGGAGCAGGACGTTACCATTGAGACAATCAATGATGCTTTGCGTACTGCTGCTGAAAACTCTATGACAGGTATTATGGAATACTGTGATCAACCCCTTGTTTCCGTTGACTTTTTAGGTAACAAGCACTCGGCCATTGTCGATTCATTATCAACATTGGTTATTGAAAAGCGAAAAGCAAAAATTCTTGCATGGTATGACAATGAATGGGGATACTCCTGCCGTGTTGTTGATCTGGCACAATATCTTGGTAAAATGCTGCAAAAAGAAGAAGCCAGAAATGTCAGAACGAAAGCTGTAGGATACTAAAAGACCTTTATATTAATTACTTCTTGTTAGCTGACTTAGTAGGGAAAAGGGCAGTTGGGATAAAATAATCCTGACTGTTCTTTTTGTCTTTTCCCTCAGCAAATAAGAATGGTTGCGCTTTGGGTGCTGAATTGATACAATATTTCCCATGAGAACGTTACATCTAGAAGAAACGGTAGGAGGCCAATTTTCTTTCTATGATGCGATATAGAATGAAGGACAGGGAGATGAAAAGATGAGAATTGGAGCACGAGTAATTAAAACGGGTATAGCTGTTGCCATAACCATGTATATCTGTAAGTTGCTTGGTTTGGAACCCGCTTTTTTTGGTGCTGTTTCTGCGGTAATCAATATTCAGCCGTCCATTTTTTTAACATTAAGGGCAGCGCGGGATCAAATCCTTGTCCATATTATTGGTGTCGTAGCGGGTTTTCTCTTTGGCTATTTTCTTGGTGTCAATCCTTTTTCAGCAGGTTTGATCGTTATTCTGCTGATACCAATATACATAAAATTAAAACTACATAGCGGCATTACCATGGGGATTGTTGCGGCACTTTTTGTATTAAGCTCCAGTACGGAAGAATTTATGATACATGCTCTTGCCAGATCGGGAGTTATATTTGTTGGTTTAGGCTCGGCCATGCTTGTAAATGTGTTGTTATGGCCGCCAAGATATACTAAGCAACTGAAAGAGAAGCTTAGTCAAAGCAATGAAGCTGCAGTTCTCTATTTCTGCCGTGCAGTGCAGGATTATGTGGGTCTTGATGACAGCAAAGAGCTTCATGACCACATGGAACAAAAAAAGCGAGTTTACAAACTAAATAAGGAAGCAAGACAGCTGTTGGACTTGTTGAGAAGTGAGCGGAAAGTGGTCACGGAATCATCAGAGCCAAGAGAGTGGATTGCTTTGGCAGAAAAACTAATTGATTACAATGAGTCGATTATAAAAAAGGGGAATCGTATTTTTGATCTTTTGCCCATCCGATTAGAACGAAGGATGAAGTCAGAGGCACCCCCAGTCAGCAATGAGTTCAAAGCCATCTTAGATATATTAGAAAGCGGCTGTACAATTGTCGTTCGAGTAAATGGAAAGGTTAGGTCTGTTATTGTTGATGGGGGCACCGCTGTTCCCGAAGAAATTAGTGAAGAATATTGGGAAAGCCTTACTAAGGCAATCGAGCAGTGGCAGCCAAGGTTTACAGGCAGCTACTATCTGCATGGGCTGCTTGAAGTCGCAGTAACGGCCAATGAAATCAAATGGGCTACGCGGCAAGCTAAAATATTGCTATCTGAAAGCGTGGAAAATAGGTGAAAAGAATTCGCTGCTGACCTCTCTTTTCATCTCAGGTGCCGTATCGCGATCAAAATTACTTTCAAGGGTGTTAAGGGTATCTTAATAAGCTAAAATTCGAGCTGGATTTTCAATTGTTATTTTATTGATGTCCCTGTCGGATACGCCGCACGTTTTTAGCACCGGTACAACGAAGTCTGTAAGGCGTCTATAGCCTTCTCCTCCACCGCGACGGGTAGCCAGCTTGGTAAAAATATCATTCCCGATAACCAACTGCTCTGCATAACCGTCTTTAATCAGTGCCACTAGTCCGGATAAAGTGTACCAGTCAGGATAATGGGCAATCCCCAGAGGTTCATTATCTCCCTCAAAGCCGATAGGAGTGAAGGAAAGGATAAAACCATTATTAAGCAATTCTTTATGCAGACTGATATCAAAGGGCACTTGTCCGCAATGTGTCACAAGCTGTTCAATTGAAAGAACACCCATTAAAAGCTGTACATGGCATAAAATTGTTTTTTCGGGAATGCAGCCGCCTTGTAAAAGCGGCCGCAGCACATGTTGCTGTATTTCCTCTTGAGTTACATCCGGCCCTAGGTGAACTTGCAGTGATAGGCCCGTTTCTCTGGAGACAAAGGCCGCTGCACGTAAATAGACTTCAAGTTGTTGTGTGTACGTCTCATAAGCGGCTTTAATATGACCGGGAAAGATACCTGTATTGCCGATTCCTTGGGTGATTTCATGGCGAAGGAAGTCGACATATTGATCAAAGGTCATGTCTTTGTAGCAGTTTGGCCAGGTATCTTCTACATATAGGCCTGTTGAAATTATGATATGAACCCCCGTGTACTCGGCTATCCGGCGAATGGCAGTCAGATCCTTAGGGGAACTTCGAATGCCAGGTGCGCTGGCTTCAAGGATGGAATCACCGCCGCCGGCTTTAAAATCAGCGACTTCGGCAGTCATCATTTTTTCGTTATCCAATTTCATGTTGTCGATAGACAAAACGATGTCATGACGCAAAGCGGAGCGATTTTCCAGGGTTAGCTCCTCTTCTGGCTTAACGACATGACGACTGGCAATAAAGCTGGTTTTTCTAGTTCGGTTGCGAAACATGGAACAGTCTGAAAGAATATGTTCATGCATGGATGTAAAACCGAGCTGTTCCGGTGCGATCGGTCCGCAGACCGACATAATTTTTTGCGGCATACTATCCATCCTTCCTTTTGTATTATTATTAAATCATCTTCGATAGCATTGATAGATCCACCATCGTATCATATGCCTACAAGAACATCAAAAGAACGGTTTATTCTAAACTATGAGGGTTTAAGTAACTGGAATGGAAAACTCTATTTGAACTTTTTTACTAGCGTACGCTTCGTTTTGATTGCCCAGCAATTATCATAAATCAGAGAAATATTTATTCCATAAAAAGAGAAAGTAAGAAATTGCAGGAAAAATAGGTTTTTAAGAGAAGATAGTTAAATATCCTGTCGGTATTTTAAAGAATTGCTCTGCTAATACTTCTTAAAGATACGGACTGAATTAAAATGCTTTAAAGCAAAAATAATGACAGAAAAGAGGAATAACCAATGATGAAAATTAACAGTAAACAATTTAAAAATATTTTCCTGGCAGCCTTTATACTTTTTAGTATAGTAATAATCAGCCAGCCAAGTACAATCTACGCGGCATCCAATAATGCATCACCGGTCGGCGTGGTAGATTATCAACTCTTAATACAACAGCATCCCGATGCATCTCAAGCTGAGGCAGCGATGAATGCTGCTGCTGCTCAGGCAAAAAGCGACTTTGATACCAAATCGGTCAGCATGAACGACAATGAAAAAAAATCATATTATCAGCAACTGCAGCAAGGTCTTCAAATTAAACAGCAGAATTTGTTAGAAGCCATACAGAATAAAGTAAATGCAGCTGTCAAAGTGGTGGCTAATTCTAAAGGTTTAAAAAATGTAGTAGATAAAAGTGCTGTCGTTTACGGAGGTCAGGATATAACGGATGACGTAATGAAAAAGATTATGGGCAAATAAAATCAGACGCAGTGTTTCATTGAAGATTTCTTAACTTCAAATTTTAATAAATTAGAACCAGAGGATAAAAAAATTGACCATCCTAATTAATAGGGGGTCAATTTTTTTATCCTCTGGTTCTAATTAGATACGTCTTTTGGCAATCGATTGACGAATCTTTTGCATATTTTGTGTGATGCGATCTGGCTGTCTTAACATGGCTCCCACATACAGTACATCAATAATTGCTAAGTGGATTAAACGGGAAGACATAGCTTCAGAGCGGTAATTAATTTCCTTAGCCATACCATTCAATATAATATCTGATATTTGACTAAGGGGCGATCGCAGGTGACTTGTGATGCCAATAATAGTTGCGCCGTTTTCTTTAGCGATTTTTACTGATTCTAAAACGCTTTGGTTGGAGCCTGTATGGGATATAGCAATTACCACATCGCCAGGATGCAGGAGAGAAGCGGAAATTGCCTGCATATCCTGATCGGCATATGCTCTCACAGAAATACCAAAACGTGAAAAACGATGTTCCACATCCGCAGCTATAGGCGCTGAACCTCCTGTTCCGTAGACCTCAATTCTACGTGCAGCCAATATTGCCGTAATGGCATTTGCCAAAGATTCTGCATGGATAATCTTTAAGGTATCATGCAGCGCTTCCGTTATATTCTGAAAAACTTTACTCGCTACTTCATCAATGGCATCATTTGAATTGACTTCATTATATATTGATTCAAAAGGTTCGTATAAATCACTTGCCAAAGCTATTTTAAGGCTTTGAAAACCAGGGAATCCCAGCTTGTTTTTGCAGAAGCGTGAAATGGTGGCCTCGGCACTTCCGGTGATTTCTGCCAACTCGGTAATTGTCATATGGATCACTTCAGACGGATTGGATATGATGTACTCTGCCAATTTTCGCTCTGTTTTAGTTAATGATTGGAACATATTATGTATTAGCGCTAAACATGCATTTTGTTTGGGTTCTCGTGTTGTCATGATTATCCCCTTATGAAGTAATACTTCGTATCTGATTTTGATATTGAACAAAAACTTGCTGATTGATGATATCTTCTTATATCTTAAAGTTATTCGTTTATTTATTCGTGTAAACATAATTGTGTTTTACATTATATGTAAAACAAGTCATGGATCAATGTAAGTATAACAAATAAAAGGGAAGTATAACAAGATTTCTTTACTTTTAAATGAAAAAAATATCAAAAAATTAGAAGGTTTTAGAAAGAATTTAAATCTACTTAATCGTATTTAGTAAGTGAAAATTAGTTCAAAAAGGCAATAAATTATTGAAAATATTTTATATAAAAATTTCAACAAAATATAAATTCAATAAAAATTACTTATATCACAGTAAGCATTGTATATTCTACCTTGTGGTTATAGCTGGAATTACTTTATTTGTTATTAGTAATATTTAGTACTAATAACATTAAAATGAGTATAAATATAGAAATGGAAATAATTATTAAATTATTTTAAATAATGAAAATAATTTGTCGAATTTTATTGATTTTATTTTATTCTGATAATATAATAATAAATGAAAACAATTTTAAAAACAATAATAAATATGAAAATAATTTCGAAAAATCCTATAATCATATTGCTCTTTGTTTCTCGGGAGTTTTTATTGATAGATATGTCTTTTAGAACTTGGAAGTGATATTAGTAAAGGAGGTGGTGCAAAGCATAATTTCAGAATCTTCTTTATTATATTAGGAAAGAAGGAGGATAATTTAGTTTTAGTAAGGGTCAGTACTATTTCTAATAAAGCGATAAAAGAGGAGGAATATTTATGTTAATTGGAGTTGCTATTGCTGCTGTTCTTTTGCTTTTAATTATGATTACTTATTTTAAGATTAATCCGTTCATAACCTTGATGATTGTGTCCGTTTTTCTAGGAGTGGCAGCAGGCATGCCCTTTGATAAAGTTCTGGTTTCTATCCAGGCGGGGATGGGAAATACATTAGGTTTTATTGCGATTGTATTAGGTCTTGGCACCATGTTAGGAAAGATGCTTGAAGAATCTGGCGGTGCAGAACGTATTGCAAAAACCTTAATTACTTTATTTGGGTTGAAAAAGGTACATTGGGCAATGATGATTGTTGCCTTTATTGTCGGTATACCCGTTTTTTTCCAAGTCGGTGTTGTGCTTTTAATTCCTCTCGTTTTTACAATTGCAAAAGAAACAGGAATTTCTTTGTTGAAAGTTGGCTTACCTTTAGTGGCAGGACTATCCATTGTACATGGCTTGGTTCCTCCCCATCCTGCAGCTATGGCAGCAGTAGATATATTTAAGGCTGATGTAGGTAAAACAATTTTATATAGTCTGATTGTAGGTTTGCCGGCGGCGGCTATTGCCGGACCGATATATGCAAGTTTTATTTCAAAAAGAATGCGAACAGTCGGCGTACCCGAAGTCTTTGCTGACCAGATTAAGGCTGGCCGGGAAGATCATGAAATGCCTGGATTCGGTATTACCGTTCTTACGATATTATTACCTGTATTGTTGATGATGCTGGCTACCATTGCTGATATAGCAATGGACCGTACCAGTCAATTATTTGCTATTTTAAAATTTATCGGTAGCCCGTTTATTGCGCTTTTACTTGCTTTGTTGTTTGCCTTTTATACTTTTGGTTTTCATCGTAACTTTAACTTAACGCAGATTGGAAAATTCTGTGACCAATCGTTACCGGCAATGGCTAGTATTTTAATGGTAATTGGCGGTGGCGGTGCTTTTAATAAAGTGTTATTAGACAGCGGTATTGGAAATGAAATTGCCAAGATGGCCTCTACATTCGGATTAAGCCCTATTATGCTGGCTTGGAGCATTGCCGCCATGATTCGTATAGCTACAGGTTCCTCTACTGTTTCTATGATGACTGCTGCCGGTATTGTAGCACCTCTTGTGGCTACACAAGGCGGTGTTTCCAAGGAAATCATAGTTTTGGCCGTTGGGTCAGGAGCACTCGTTCTTTCTCATGTAAATGATGCTGGCTTTTGGATCGTTAAGGAATATTTCGGTATGTCTGTTACAGAAACATTAAAAACTTGGACTGTATTAGAGACCATTCTCTCAGTGTCTTCTTTAGTATTTATATTGCTTCTCTCGAAAGTGGTATAACGAAATTCATTGACGTCCAGGTGCAGAGTGACAGCGGCTGGACGTCATAATACGAAAAAAGGTAATAAAAGAACAACTTTAAATTAAATAAGGTTGTTCTTATGATATAAGGAGGAATTGTAATGAAAGCAGCAATCTATCAAGGAATTAACAAAATGACAGTTGAGGATATTGCAAAACCTGAAATCCAGCCTGGAACTGTATTAATTAAAGTAAAAGCATGTGCCATTTGTGGTGGAGATTTAAGGACGTTTCGGCATGGACATGCGGCGATTAAGCCACCTATCGTTTTAGGGCATGAAATTGCCGGAGAAATCGTGGAAATAGCATCAGACGTTACAACCTATTCTGTTGGAGAGAGAGTCATTGTCGCACCAGGAATTGGCTGCGGAACCTGCTCCTATTGTTCTTCTGGCTGGCAGAATATGTGTTATACCCGTAAAACCATAGCTCATCATTATAATGGCGGTTTTGCTGAATATGTACTGGTGCCTGCAGGAGGCGTTCGTGTAGGTAATATCAATCGTATTCCTGCCGAAGTTACCTATCTGGAGGCGTCACTGGCGGAGCCTTTGGCTTGCGTTCTCAATGCCCAGGAAGTGATGAATATCGGACTAGGAGATTCTGTAGCAATCATAGGTGCTGGCCCGATTGGCATAATGCATGCCGAGGCAGCCAGAGCACGGGGAGCCGGCAAGGTATTTTTAATTAATCGCAGCCCAAGACGTTTGGAAGAATCAAAGTCATTCGGTTTTGATGGCTATATTGACTTAAGTTCTACCGATGGTGTAAAGGCTGTTATGGAGTTAACGAATGGACTCGGTGCGAATGTAGTGATCGTAACAGCAGGGACGCCTGAGGCACAAGTTTTAGGTATCAATATGGCTAGCAAAATGGGTAAGGTTTGCCTGTTTGCAGGTCTGCCTAAGGATCAGCCGATGATTACTATCGATGCCAATTATGTGCATTATCGCCAAATTGCTATATATGGTGCATTTTCATCAGCTCCGCGGCATAATGCCCTTGCTTTGGAAATGATTCGCAGCGGTAAGGTATCTGCTAAGAAGATTTTAAGTCATTTAGTTACCCTGGATAAAATAAGGGAAGGTATGGATTTGGTTAGGGATCGCTCAGGCCTTCGTGTATCTGTAACTCCGTGCATAGACGAAATTAGAGATGAGATCAGTCAGCACCATGACATGATGGTAATCGAATAATTCTATAAAACATTATCGCGAACGGAGGGGAAAGCATGGCGTGTCTGATTGGCATAGATGTAGGAACTACCAATTGTAAAGCAGCGGCTTATACGGAAGACGGTATGTTTAAGGCAGTGGCCAGCCGCCAAACTGCTACTCACTATTTGGAGAATAATTGGGCGGAATTTGATCCAGGACAAATTTGGGATGCAGTGCAAGAGGTATTAAAAGATATTACTCATCAACTGGGAGATGAGAAGATCGATGGAATTGCAATTGCCAGTATGGGAGCTGCTGGCGTACTGCTTAATGAAAATGACGAATGGATTCATCGGTCCATTGCCTGGTTTGATACCCGGACAGAAGAGATAGCTGCCTGGTGGCGGGACACCATGGGCAGTGAAGAAGTGTATGGGATCAGTGGTTTTGTTCCGAATCCTATGGCTGGCATTACAAAAGTTCAATGGATTCGCAATCAAAATCCGGAGCTGTTTAAAAGTGTAAAGCGTTGGGTATCTATGCAGGATTATATTGCTTATCGGCTTACAGGCGAGGCAGTTGTAGATTTGTCGGTGGGCTGCCGGACAATGGCTGTTGATTTACGTCATCGCTGTTGGTCACAGCAAATTCTGGATCATGCAGAGATTTCTGAGGAATTATGTTCTACTCTCAAACGGTCGGGAGAATTAGCAGGCCGAGTAACAGACCGAGCGGCGGGTCTAACGGGCATCAAAGCGGGTACTCCTGTTTACGCTGGCGGTATGGATTATGTGTGTGGTGCTTTTGCTTGCGGCTTGACGGAAAGCGGTCAGGTTTTGAGTGCAATTGGGACTAGTGAACAGATTTTGATGGTAGTAGATGAACCAGCAAATGATGTAAAGCATATTGATACGAATTTTACCTGTGTGAATTATGTGGTAGGGGATAAGTATTATATTGCCGGACAGGTTATTTCGTCAGGTGTTATTTTAGATTGGTTTCGCAATGAAGTTTCTAATGAAGATCTTGCGACGCTGCTTGCCGAAGCGGAGAAATCTCCCTTAGGTGCCAAAGGGGTGCTGCTGATGCCCCATTTTCGCGGTAAGTATGCACCGGGCGCTGATCCTCTGTCTAAAGGAGCATTTATCGGATTGACAACCTCCCATACCAGGGGTGATTTAGTTAGAGCTATTTTAGAAGGACTTTGCTATGAATCGGCAACGATCATAGAGGGGATACAAAAGGTTGTAAATTATCCTATCGAAGCCGTGAATGTGGTAGGCGGAGCAACGAAATCATCCTTTTGGATGCAAATGAAAGCAGATATATTAGGAAAACCTGTTATTTGTCTGGAGGTACCTGAGGCAGTTACTTTAGGTGCAGCGATGCTGGCGGGAATTGGTGCTGGGGTTTACCGGGATCCGGCTGATGCAGTCCGCCAAACACGGCGTGGTGAAAAAATATACCAGCCTGATATGAAAAGGCATATACGATATCGCACCATATTTGACCAGATTTATCAGGAGATTTATCCTGCATTGCAGAAATTGAACCATAAAATTGATGATCTAATACAGAAGGAGGACGAATAAAATGAAATTTTTAGTAGTGGGAGATCCTATGCTGACATCAGCTACTTTGGGGCAAGCGGTACGTGATGTTTTCGGTGATTCTGTACAAATAAAAGGGGTAGATTGGAAGCCAGCCAGTGAAGAAGAATTTTGGTTTTTGCGCAGTCAGGTCGAGAAACTCGGTCCGGATGCTGGTCAGCCACCCGCTGAATTAATCGAAGCCGGCAAGGATGCTGATGTGATCATTACACATCATACACCATTGAATAAAGAGCTTATCGGGCAAAGCGCCGCTTCTTATATTGGTGTGTGCCGTGCCGGAACAGAAAATGCAGATGTAAGTGCAGCAACGGCAAAAGGTATTAAAGTAATGAAAACCATGGGAAGAAATGCTGAGGCTGTATCTGACTTTACCATTGCACTTATGTTATCGGAATTGCGTAATGTAGCACGAGGACATGCGGCTCTCATGCAGGGGGAATGGAAAAAGAAATACGCCAACTCTGCTTTTATGGGTGATGTGAGGGAAAAAGTTGTAGGGTTAGTAGGCTTTGGTTATATTGGACGTTTAGTTGCTCATAAATTAGCTAATTTTAATGTACGCGTACTCGTTTATGATCCGTATATAAAGGAAGAAGCAGTCCGAGAATTTGGTGCTGGACTGGTTTCTTTAGAAGAATTATGCAGGCAATCCGATTTTATCAGCATTCATGCCAGACTAAGTAAAGATACAGCAGGTCTGATCGGCAAAGTAGCGTTATCATGGATGAAACCAACTGCATATTTAATTAATACTGCACGGGCCGGATTAATCGATGAAAACGCGTTAATAGAAGCTTTACAAGAAAAGCAGATCGGCGGAGCTGCTTTGGATGTATTTTGGACGGAGCCAATAGCAGAAGGCCATCCCCTGACAAAAATGGATAATGTAACTCTTACACCTCATTTGGCGGGTGCAACAAATGATACTTTCCGTCAAACGCCATATTTATTATTGCGGGAATTAAAACGTGTTATCGATAGCAAAGAAACTTCCCATTGGATTGTCAATTAGCAAGAGGCCTTTAGTGCATCTGGATATAGAGGGGACACTAATGGAGGAGACATTTTACTAAGGAGAATCAGACATGTTGTTTGATGTAGAGGTGGTTTTATGATTCACTCCCACATTCGACTTATCGCTCTCGACTTAGATGGAACGTTGTTAAATGAAGAAAAAAGAATACCTGATCAAGCTGTGAAAATGATTCAAGAAGCTCGGGACAAAGGTGTGATAGTTACTTTAGCATCGGCAAGACCTCTTTGCTCCATGCTGCCTTATGCCCAGCAATTGAATTTGAATACACCATTGATTTCTTTAAGCGGTGCCTATGTAACGGATGGAAAAGAAGAAGGAATACTGCTGAGAAAAACTATGGATTTAGCAAGATTTAGAGAAATGGTTAGCATATTTGAAGAAAAAAACTACTATGTCAAAGTATATACGGAAAATCGGCTGTTTGTTCAGGAAGCAGTCCGAGAAACGGTGGATTATTCACGAATTTTTGGAGTGCCTTATACTGCTGTGGGACGCAGGGGGTTAAGAGCATTGGAAGAAATGCCCCTGCGCATGGCAGTATTTGATGATCCCTTACGGATTCAAAATGCATGGCGAATTCTTGATATGTGGTCAGATTCTTTTGCTGTCATTCGGGACACTGATCTTGGTTTGGAGATTGTAGAACCTACTGTCAGTAAAGGAGCCGCCTTGAAGATAATCTGCTCCGATTTAGATATTCCCCTGTCGAATGTAATGGCAATTGGCAATGAGGGAAGCGATATTTCCATGATTCGTGCAGCGGGCGTTGGTATCGCCATGGGCAATGCTTGCGAGGAATTAAAACAATGCGCTGATGCTGTGACAAAAACAAATGAAGAATGTGGCGTAGGATATGCAATACAGAAATTTGTTCTAAATCAATCGTAAGACAAGTAAATCAGGTAATAGGAGGATTCTTATGGATAAAGAAATCGTGATTTCAAAAATATGTGATGTTGGTCTGGTTGCCGTTGTTCGAGCTGAGAACAAGGATGAGGCGAAGAGAATTACAGAAGCGTGTATTGCAGGTGGTGTCGTTGCTGTGGAAGTAACGTTTACGGTTCCAGGGGCACATGAGATTATTAGTGAATTAGCTAAAAATTATTCTTCTGATGAGATTTTGTTAGGTGCAGGAACCGTACTTGATCCTGAAACAGCAAGAATCGCTATCTTAAGTGGTGCGCAGTACGTTGTTTCTCCTTGCCTTAATACTGATACTGTTAGATTATGCAATCGCTATCGCATACCTGTTATGCCGGGTGCCATGACGATTAAAGAAGTGGTAGAAGGCATGGAAGCTGGCGCCGATATTATTAAAGTATTTCCCGGGGAGCAGTTCGGACCGGGCTTTGTTAAAGCAATTAAAGGGCCGCTGCCTCAAGCTAAAATTATGCCTACAGGCGGTGTAAGTCTGGATAATATAGGAGAGTGGATTAAGGCCGGCTGCGTTGCTGTAGGCGTCGGCGGTAATCTTACCGCAGGAGCAAAGAATGGTGATTATCAGTCCATTACGATAAAAGGCAAACAATATATTGAGGCAATTCGCGCAGCTAGAGGACAGGGCTAGATTATAACTGGTATAAAGGATGGATGAAAATGAAACCTTCCGTATGGATCGGTATCGATATAGGGACTACCGGAGTAAGAGCGGTAGCCTATCAAGCTGACGGTCAGTCTCTTTGTGCTTCTTCTTGGGAATATCCATTATATACACCGCATCCTGGCTGGGCTGAACAGGATTCCAATGAGATTATAGGGGCCATGGAGAAAGTTATCAGCGATGTAGCGTTGTCATTAACTCAATATGGACAACAGGCTGAAGGGTTAGCTATTAGCTCTGTGTTTCACAGTTTTCTTGCTTTTGATAAAGACGGGCAGCCTACGACAACGCTAATGACTTGGGCTGACAGCCGGAGTCAGGAGATTGTACGGGAAATGAAAAGAACCTATCCGGATTTCCTGGATATCTATCGCCGTACAGGTTGTCCCCTTCATCCTATGTATTCTTTGGCCAAGATCGCCTGGCTTCGTAAAGAGCAGCCTGATGTATACAATCGTTCGTCTTATTTTGGTTCTATTAAAGACTATGCATTTCGCATTCTGACAGGACAATGGGTAGTGGATCGCTCCATTGCCAGTGGCTCTGGTTTGTATAATCTGTTCAAGCTGGAATGGGATCAGGAATTATTGAAGTATTTGTCTATTTCGGAAGGAGCGCTGCCTGCTGTAGTGCCGACAACATACAGTCAGCCATTAAGGGGTGAATTTGCGCGTCGGACCGGATTGCGTCCAGGTATTCCTGTGGTGATTGGTGCCGGAGATGGCGTATTGGTAAATGTAGGCATCGGGGCAGTAAAACCTGGAGATATGAGTGCTACCATCGGTACAAGCGGTGCGGTGCGTATGCTGATTGATAAACCGCGTACTGATGAAAAAGGACGTACTTGGTGCTATAATCTGACAGAAGACGTATGGGTTGCGGGTGGAGCTATTAATAACGGGGGTTTAGCTCTGCGGTGGCTGAGAGACCATTTTAATGAGACAGAGCAGCGGGTTGCAGAAAAACTTGGTATCGATACTTATGAATTAATGTCCAGCTATGCCAAGAAAGTACCTCCAGGTTCAGATGGGCTTATTATGCTGCCTTTTTTTACTGGTGAACGGGCTCCAAACTGGAATGCAGACGCTCGGGGCGTGCTGTTCGGACTTACACTGAATCATGACAAACGGCATATGGTTCGAGCTACCATGGAAGGTGTATGCTATCGCATGAACAGCATTTTGCTTGCTCTGCAGGAAGTTACCGGTCCTGCTCAGGAAATCAGAGTAAGCGGCAGCTTTATTCGATCTGAACTGTGGCTGCAGATTTTAGCGGATACATTCAACCAAGCTGTGAATGTGCCGAATGTTAATGAAGGAGCAGCTTTTGGCGCTGCGGTTTTAGGCTTTGTATCTGCGGGGATTTTAAAAGACATATCTTCAACCGCGGATTTTGTTACTATAGAAAAATCGTATCAACCAAGGGATACAGAAGTAAAGTGTTATCAGAACTTATATGATATTTATAATCGCATTTACTGGAATTTACAGCAGGAATTTACAGATATTGCTGCTTTCCAGAAAGCGTAGGGAATAATTGAGGGGGCAAGGAAAATGGCAAAAGTGTTAATTACGGCCCGGTCCGTTGCTGCCAATCAAGAGGGGAAAGCAATATTGGAAGCGGCAGGGCATGAGATTATAACTCATGTTGGCGATGGTGTCTGGCCTGAGGCTGAGATGGTTCGCATCATTCCCGGCATGGATGCGATGATTGCCGGTCTGGACGAGATTACTGACAAAGTTATTGAAGCAGGAGCTCCCAGTCTCAAGATAATTGCCAGAAATGGTGTGGGATACAACAATGTAGATATAGCAGCAGCGGAAAAGTTCGGTATTCCTGTAACTCTGGCACCAGGAACCAATACTATATCCGTTTGCGAGCTGGTATTTGGTTTAATGTTGTCTTTGACGAGAGCAATACCCGTTCAGGATGCTCAGGTCCGTCAAGGCAGCTGGAAACGAAATTTAGGTTGTGAGCTGAATGGGAAAGTACTGGGCGTGCTGGGTACGGGAAATATCGGCAGTGAAGTTATCAAACGAGCCCATGCCTTTGGTATGGAAATTATAGCTTTTGATGTTTACCAGAAACCGGAGTTATGTCAGGAATATAATTTGCGATATCTTTCATT
This sequence comes from uncultured Pelosinus sp., assembly GCA_963526485.1. GTDB lineage: Bacteria > Bacillota > Negativicutes > DSM-13327 > DSM-13327 > Pelosinus. Next base: position 147,225 of record CAURNS010000003.1, on the reverse strand, counting down.
GGATGATGTCTTGAAAGAAGCTGATTTTTTATCATTACATTTGCCGGTTACGCCTGAAACTAAGAATCTGATTAATCAGCATAGTTTGGCAAAGATGAAAGATACAGCTTTTATCGTAAATACAGCCAGGGGTGAACTGATCGAGGAACAAGAGCTTTATGCTGCATTGCGGGCAGGAACGATAGCCGGTTACGGTGCGGACACTTTGGCGCAAGAACCGCCGCCGCCAGACCATCCGCTGCTTACATTGCCTAATGTAGTAATAACACCTCATTGCGGAGCATACACCAAAGAAGCCGTTACAAGGTGCAGTGTTACTGCCGCTCAGGAAGTTGTACGGGTTTTAAGTCATCAAGACCCTCTGTATGCTGTTGCCAGAAGGGCATAGCATATAGTTTTATCCTATAAGTGGATTGTATATTTGTCTCAATGAGCGCTTCTGATGATATGTCTGAAGCGCTCATTGAATAACTATCGGAGTATATTGGTGTAAATGTTGCTGGAGGAATTGTAAATGATAGGGCTAGAACAACTAATCAAAGCAAACAGCAGTTTTCTTTTAGAATCAGCAGCTACTTGGGATGGTCTTTCTAAGAATCCCAAACAGCAAATTGCTATTGTTACCTGTATGGATACCAGGCTAGTTGAATTATTGGAGGCTGCCCTTGGCATTGCCAGGGGAGAAGCCGTTGTCATTAAAACGGCCGGAACATCAACGGATGGAAATTTTGGTGCTATTCTACGAAGTTTAGTGATAGCTATATATGGCCTGGATGTGGAACAAATTGTTGTAGTGGGTCATGAAGACTGCGGTGTAACTCAGATATCGCCAAGCATGCTGAGACAAAAGATGCAAAAGCGGGGCATTGATGAGGGGCAGATTCGCAAATTTGAAGAAGAGACAATTGCCTGGCTGGATCATGTTAATGATAGTGAAGAAGAGGTAAAAAAGCTTGTAGCTGCGCTGCGTAAGACAACTATTATTCCCAATAATGTTCCTGTTCATGGATTGATGATTCATCCTGACACTGGTGAAATATCACTTTTAACGGAGAATGATTTTTGATTTTTTAAATTTGTTATGAGTTATAAAAGCATTTAAAATTTTGTAATGAAACAAATCGGAGGAGGCGTTATTTATGAAAGAAAAATATATAAAATTATTTTTTATACTGCCGCCCATATTAGTATTTATATTATTACTGTATGTCATCTTATCCGGATTTGATGTGTATAACATACTCCTGACAATTGGTATTTTACTATCTTGTTTAATCAATATCGTACTATTGCAGCGCTTTATTAGGCCAATGAAAACTATTTCTAAGCAAGTTTCCCGTCTAAAGGAAGGCGATTTGACAATCACAATGGAATGCACAGGAAAGAACCATTTAGGAGACATAGCAGCATCGATTAACGCCACTTTGGAGTATTTACGTACACTTTTAGGTTTAGTAACGACTGAAGCTGCAGAAGTGTCTAAAAAGAGTGTAGAAATTGCGTCTGTTTCTGATGAAGCGAGTCGAGAAATAAGACTCATTTCCATGGCAGTAGCTGAACTTGCTTCTGGTGCCCAGGAAACGGGCACTATGGCGCAGAATGCTGCCAGTAAAACGGATCAGGTTTCTGCCTTAGCGAAGAACACGGCAGCAGAGCTGCAAGCTTTGCTGCAGATTACCAAGCAAATTATGGCGGCAGCACATCAGGGGAGCGAAGCGATTGTGCAGTCAAGAAATATTGTGAATGAAATTGCCGCAACCGCTCAGCAGAATGTGCGCTTAGGCGGAGAACTTAAGGAAAAATCGCAAAGAGTAAGGGAAATTATCGAGCTTATCAATACGATTACGGCACAAACCAATTTGTTGGCATTGAATGCAGCAATTGAGGCTGCAAGAGCAGGAGAGCATGGTCGAGGCTTTGCAGTAGTGGCAGAGGAGGTTCGTGAACTTGCTAACCGGTCTCGGGATGCGGCTGATCAAATTAAAGAAATTGTTGAAAGTATGCTTTCTGATATTGGACATGTTGTCACAGCCTTTGAAACAACACAGGAAAGCATGGACACAGGTGTACATAGCATTACAGAAGCCAATACCAGTTTTGCAGATATAACATCTGACATAGAGAAATCCCGTGTTAAATTACAGGAAGTCACCCAGCTTGCTGATAATCAGGCAGCGGCGGCGGCTGATCTGATGTCGACGGTGCATAGTGTGGCGGCCATTGCTGAGCAATCTGCTGCAGCAACGCAAACGGCTGCTGCCAGCAGTGATCAAATCACCACGTCAGTTTCTCAAATCGCTGTAGGCACGCAAAAGTTATCTCGCTTAGCTGGTAATTTGGAACAAGCTGTATTTCGCTTTCATTTTTCGCATACGAAAACCCTGCGCGTTGGTTTTGAAATGACAGATAAGTCTGTTTGTTATGCAGGTATGGAGAGGTTTGGACAACTCTTAGAGGAACGTACGCAAGGACGATACAATCTGAAAATCTTTCACAGTGCCCAGCTGGGAACGGGTCTTGATATGATTGAAAAGCTGAAAGAGGGAACTCTGGAAATGACTTTTCCTGCTTTACCTACGCTGGCAGGCTTAGATAAACGATTTATGATTTTTGATTTCCCTTTTCTCTTTCGAAATGAGAAAATTGCAGATTGTATACTTCAGGGACCTTTTGCCAGAAAACTGTTGAATATGCTTGAACAATATGGATTTTACGGTCTGACTTTTGCTGAGAGCGGATTTCGCAATACGACTAATTCACGACATGCCATTATGCAGCTGGAAGATTTTAAGGGACTAAAAATTAGAACCATGCAAAATAATCTTCATATAGATACCTGGAAGGCGTTGGGAGCAGAACCGGTACCACTGCCTTTTGCGAATTTATACAATGCCATGCGCTTAAAAGAGGTAGATGGTCAGGAAAACCCTATTGCTACCATCTATGACGATAAGTTTTTTGAAGTACAAAAGTTCCTAACGTTCACCAATCACGTGTACTCGCCCTTTATTCTGATGTACTCGAAAAAACTATGGGATATTATACCAGCTGAAGATAAACCCATTATCCAGCAGGCTGCAATAGAAGGAGCCCTGTATACCACTGAGGTGAATCGGCTGCGGAAACAGGATAATTTGCAGAACTTGGAGAGAAAGGGAATGTCCATAGGGCAGATAAGTCCGGCGGAGATTGCTAGGATTCAGGATATAGTTAAGCCTGTCATTGATAAATATAAAAATCAAATCGGCAAAGAACTGGTAGATGAGCTTTTTATGGAAATAAAAAAGGCAGGGAACAAATAACAAAAAAGCTGCTTTTGAGCAAGGAAAATACATTAATAATATATATGGATCAATTATATTCACAAAGAGGTCAACGGGAGCATATCTGATAGTCCGTTGACCTCTCTTTAGAGTCTGAAGCAAACACTTTAACTGTGTAAATTATACCCCTCGGGAAATATTGCAATCTCCGTATTATCAAACTTTAAACTTATCAATAACTCCATTTAGATATATAATAGACTGCTCTTCAGCTTCCTTACGTATAAGTAATTCATGATTACTATGATAGCTTCTGAGTTGCTTATACAGCGTTATAGCATTTTTTAAAGCTAACGCACATTCTACTTCGTCATGTATTGAAATTGTTTTTATAAGTAACGACAACTCGTCTTTAGCATCCCGTTCTATATATCTCATTCCTCTGGGAAGGTATCCATTTTTCATTAAAGCAAGTGGACCAAGGACTGTCGTTCGGAGAAAAGACAAGGTCTCAATTGCCTCAAAAATTTCACCTCGTCCAAGTTTGGTTGCCACATAATGCACCCACACCCAGAACCTATCCTCAATCCATTGTAAGCTTGGAAGAGGATAAACGGCATCTTCTTTGCCGAGTCTCTCTGACAATACCTTTCCTCTTTCCCAAAGGATACTAGGATCCTCTACTCGATGACAAAAATCAGTCAATGCTACAAACTTTAAGTCAACATGAAGTAGCGGCGACCCGTATAAGCAAATCATCAAGCGTGGCTCTCCCACATGCTCTCCTGTAAAGCCAGACAATAGATTCCCTAATTTTTCAGCAATGTCTAGCCTCTCATTCGAAAGTTCGATTTCATAGTTGGGATCAACTACGATCACCAAATCAATATCAGAGAATTCATCCATTGAATCTGTAATCCATGATCCACCCGCTGCAAGTCCTAAAACCCTTGAATCATTTTTAAGAATATCTATTGCTTTATTCACAAATTCTAAATGTTTAGGTAATGGCATATAATTTCCTCCATAAAAAAATTATTATTACAGAATACTATCTATACGATACTTTGTCAAATAACTTATATGTTCAACTAGAATATCTAGAGAAGATTCATTATTATTCCTTGTGCTATTTGTGTAGGGCTTGTGCCTTGTAAGGTTTGTAGGCCGTAGGTTGTGACGTTAAGGTTTTATAATAAGCAAAGACACAGCACTTCCATTATGGATAAGCTGTGTCTTGTCTTATTGTTAATACCACTTATCGGATTTTTAAAGATCATATTTCTCTAGAAATCTAGGCTGTTTTTTACACTTCATCTAAAATATGATTATCAAACTACTACTTGTTTACGATCATCCACTGCTCAAATTTTGAAGCAAGCTGTTGCAGATCATTTATAAATTGTGATGCATGATAACCATCTGCTATAGCATGATGAACTTGTAAACATACTGGCAATTGTAAGGTATTACCCTGTTCAAAGTACTTACCTATTGTAATAATTGGCAAAAGAAAATCGTTGTTGTTAAACAAATTTAGGTTAAAACCAGTAAAACTCATCCACGGAATACAAGAAATGGGGATGCAATTAGGTGGACAATCAGGTTTCGGAAAAAGATCCTTGATATTCGAGTACTTCTCCATATCAACCTGAATGTTTTGATAAAACTCATTAAAATCATCCATATATTCCGTCCAAAGACTCGAAAAAGTATTTGTATTCTTATGAAATATCGTATAAGACGGATTCATCCTATCCCAATACCCCAATTCCTTATCATCGTTGAAACATATCCTGAATTCCTGATGCGTGTTGACTACACTGGATACCATATAGAGAAGTACGGGGTAAAGCTTTAATGATTTTGCTTTTACCGCTGGCACTAATACCGTAATATCTATATTGGTAGTGATGCTAAATCCGCATTTTACATTCTTTAAATAATGCTCAAAATGTTGCTTACGGTTCCAATGTTTCATATCAATCTTGTTAAAATCCATTGTTTACCCTCCTAAAAGAATTAAATGAAGTATTCTTCTAGGAGGCTATTTCTCTGTCTTTTTCATGTTCTCACCTTATCATATAAAAATCCAGCCGACTATTTTTCCCAATATGTCAACAGGTGCCTTTGTTCCATTATATATGGAATTGTACTATTAGGACAATATTTGAGGGTTCTGTTTGATCGATCCCAAATGACAATAACATTTCTTTCCCACTCCAGCCTTTGCGTTCATAAAATAGAAAAGCATTGGTGCAGTGGAGGCGAACTGAGTCGAACCCCTGTCCCGATTATCCCCACATAGGTTGATCATACCCCAGTCTGCATAAAGTATAGCTGCCAAAATATTTACTCGTTCAGATATTTCCTGTGAGAACAGAGCTAGCCAAATCAAGTAAAATAATATATTCGTATTGCGATAAGTTGGCATATTCCATTTGGCCCACCTTCTTTGCTTCCAAAGGTCTTTACGCTTTTATCCTAAGTCGTCTGTACGCAAATCGCGGAGATGAATCAGATCATCTACGGTAAGTGCAAAAGAAAAACGGTATCCAGCAACAACTGATGTCGGCCGCAAGTCTGGAAGTTCAATATATGGGTGATCGAAAATCTCCATTGCAGCCTCCCCCTTCCAGATAGGAGATACCACAACATCACGTGATTTAAGCTGAACAAGTTCGTGCACTGCCGGTCTCCCATGTTTGCCTGCAGCAAGTTCTGGAAAATATCGTACATTGACAGCTCTTGCAAAATTAGGAGAAGGAAGAGTATCAGTTAATTCGCATAGAGTGACTTGTGCTTCGATCAAACGGCGATCCTTGATGGATAAAGTAGCCCCAAACTTTCCACCTGGACCTACAACAGGATTTGCTTTTGACGGTAAGCCATAAGCCCGTGTAATCCATGTTGATCCCATTTGTTTAGGCCACCCCTGAACAAGACCTCGCATTAAGGATACATCCTGGTCAACCCATATAAATGGGCAATACGCTACAGGTGTCTCTTCAAATTGGGCAGATAATAAAATAATAGTTTCACTATACTGACTACGAACAGGATCTAAAAACTCTTCATCAATTTCACTAGAGTACTGCCATTCAATAAAATATGCAGTGCAGCGGCTTGAAACTAAATCCAGACCATCAGGTAAAAATGTTGCAGCTGCTATTGCATTCACTTCATACTCAACTGCGAGTGCATTACCTACATAATGCCATGGCGGTTTTGGTGCAAGACTTGATGTGCCGCGCGGCGTCCTTGGAAGTGTATATCCTTTAAGCACTATATCCCCCTCCTCATTCCATAGATTTATACTCGCGTTTAGTTTAGCAAATCAAGTCGACTCTGTATTGTAAAAAATTGACCTATAATACTTGTGAGTAGTAGAAAACTTGCGTATAGGTATGTAATGATGGGTATTGGCTGTAGCGTAGATCATTGCGGGCACTTTTAAGCTAACGGATAGCCCGCTAGTTTTTATATTTTGTTGAGAGGTCAAAAAGAGAGGTCAGCGAATATCAAAGCCGTTGACCTCTTTTCAATTAGTGTATTTGCATTGTTTTTAAGGATTAGATTTAATTGATGTGCGGCAGAGGGATTTGGAAATTTATGTGGAATACAAAGAACAGTAATTGTCTGACTGTTTAGATAATTGCTGAGATCTTTACGATAGGATCAGTTTGATGCCATCAGTAAGGGGGGAATCGGTTGTTAAAAGATGATGGGGAAAAAGGTCTAAATAATAAGCTGCATAGAAAAGAGAAAATATACTTAAATTTAAAGAAACTTACCCAAAATATTGATTTTAGTCAGAATATATCTTTAGAAAAGATAGGTTTTGAAACGATGCTGCTAGCAGCACAGCTGGGCATTACCAGAAATAATGCGAGTACAGAACTAAATCACCTGGTGTCTGAGGGAAAGGTTGTTAAGATTTTAGGCAAGCCTGTTCGATATCTTGATCGAATTTGGTTAGAAACAAATGCCAAGATCATGCTGCAAGATCCAATCATAAAACAAGGTCAGGATTTTAAAAAGTTGATAATGGAAACTTCTTTAACTTGTAATGCTGAGAAAGAGGCGTTTCCTTGTAATAAAAATGAGATACATCATTTACTTGAAAATCATATAAAACCCCAAAGTGACATCTTTGAAAATATAGTGGGTGCGGGAGACGATTTAAAAAATCAGGTCAAGCAGGCACGGGCAGCCATTTTATATCCGCCCAATGGACTTCATACGTTATTAATCGGCCCCACTGGCATTGGAAAAACGACTTTCGCTGAAGTAATGTACCGCTATGCTATTGATATAGGACGATTGCAGCCCCAGGCCCCTTATGTCATTTTTAATTGTGCTGATTATGCGGAAAATTTACAGCTGCTAGTATCTCATCTGTTTGGCAGCGTTAAAGGTGCTTTTACAGGTGCCGATACGGAAAAAAAAGGACTGGTAGATCAGGCGAATGGGGGAATTCTGTTTTTGGACGAGGTACATCGTCTGCCGCCTGAAGGGCAGGAGATGCTATTTTCTTTGATGGATAGGGGCAATTACCGCCGATTGGGGGAATCAGAAAATTACCGTAAAGCTAATATTTTAATTATTGCTGCTACTACTGAAGATCCTAAAGAAGTGATTCTTGGTACTCTGCTAAGAAGAATTCCGGTTATCATTATGCTGCCCAGTTTGGCTGAGCGCTCTTTGAAAGAACGGATGACCCTTATCTGCCAGTTCTTTAGAGAAGAGTCTGTTAAAATTAAAATACCAGTTACAGTGTCAAAAGAAGTCCTGAAAATATTGTTAATTTACAAATGTCCAGGAAATATAGGACAGTTAAAGAGCGATATCCAGCTTATGTGTGCCAACGCATTTGTAGAATATGTCACTGAACAGCATCGTAATGTGCATATAAAATTATCCCAACTTACCCAGCGTTTAAAAGAAGGTTTTTTCACTATTGATAATAAGAGACAGGAAATAGCAAAAGTCTTTAATTTAAATGATTTTGAATCGATCACGTTTAATGGTGCCAAGGAAGATTTACATGCAAGCTTGAAAAATGTACTTTTGTATGATGATTATAAGACAGAAGAAGATTTTTATGATGTAATCCTGGAAAGTGCGCAGAAATTTTTAGAAAAGGGTCTTTCGATCAGTGAAATTCGGGAACGAATCAACAAACAAATCCAAAATCGTTTTCATGATTCTTTTCCTGGAACCAAAGATAACAATTTACTGTTAGAAAAAGAAGTGCTAGCAAAAATTGTTACTCCGGAAATTGTCAGTATTATTGAAGAATCCTTAAGAGAATCGTCGGCAGGAATGGGGTTATCTTTTGATACAAAAGTAATCTACAGCCTGGCATTGCATATAGAAACTCTCGTGGAAAGATTACGCTTAGGACAGATCTCCATACATCCGAACATAAAAAAAATTTATAAGGAGCATCAGCAAGAATATGCTGTTGCTGAAAAGATAAAAAACAAGTTAGAAGAAACATTACAAATTCATATTCCTGATGATGAAGTTGCTTTTACTGCCATGCTGCTATATTCTTTAAATCTTAGAAAAAGTGAGGAAACTATTGAGGTATTAGTGATTACTCATGGGTATGCTACGGCTACCAATATGGTGCAAGTTGCCCAGACCCTTTTAGGTTATGATTGTATTCATGCTCTTGATATGCCTTTGGAAGAAAAGGTAGAAGTAATTTTAGACAAGGCTATTGAAATAGTTAAAACCATCAATAAAGGACGGGGTGTGCTGCTATTAGTTGACATGGGCTCGCTTACAACCTTTTCTGAGATTATTTCCGAAAGAACTGGCATACCGACAAGAACCGTAAAAATGGTGAGTACTCCTATGGTGATAGAAGCAGCCAGAAAAGCTATGACGCCGAATATGAATCTGGATATGCTGGTGGAAAGTGTAAATGGGATGAGTCCCTTAATTGGCGGCAGAATCAAAGTGGATAATTCGCCAGTTGCGATTGGCTATTCATCTATTATTTATCAGGAACGTGCTGTTGCTATGCTAGAAGAAATTCTCACATTTTTAAATGTAAAAAAAGCATCGGGCTTACTCAATGAAGTATTGGAATCAATTGCGGATGCCTGTAATGCTGTCAGCGATGAAAGTATTAGCATCAAGTTCCTATTTCACTGTTCCTGTATGATTGAAAGAATTATAAAAAATGAACCTTTACCATATAATAATTTCTTGCATGTTAAGGAAGTAAAAGCGTCTGTTTTCGAGATGATCAAAGCAAAATTCAATGTAGTGGAAGAGGCTTTTGGTATTGAGATCCCCGATACAGAGTTAGCCTATATCGTGGAAATGGTAGATGCACATTTTGGTCCGATGACTACAACAAGTTAAGATTCCTATTTTCTATAAGCAAGAGTTCTAAAGCGGCTGAGTTGCTTTTATTTATCGTTGGTATTTAACAGTATACAGGAGTCTAAGAGAAATGCGAACTCTTAGACTCCTTTTCATATGCTAAAAAATTATGTGTTTTAGATAAGCCGCGCAGAGTCCATATCATTAACGCTCCGCCATTAGCATTTAACCTCCGCTTATAATAATATGGACCCTGCGCTTAAGGCTGATAGGGAAAGCTGTGCCGGCAAAATACGTCATTGCGAACGATAGTGAAGCAATCTCTTGACAAGCAGGGGGATTGCTTCACTATCGTTCGCAATGACAGGAGACGGAGGCAGGTATGTGTCTTGCAGCTTGAGACACATCTTAGGAAATATGACTAAGACACATTGTAAGACACATTTTAGAGACCTAGTATGTAGAAAAATTTGAATTTTATTTATTCATTGCAAATGAACAGTGATATCCCTGATTATAGACTGTTTGTCATCTGCTTAGCAGAGAATGAGACACGTCGTTGGCATAGTAATTGCAATAGTAGTAGGACAAAAGAAAGGAGGGTTTTGATGATTGGGATTTTAGTAGTAACCCATGAAAATTTTGGTGAAGCAGCGTTGAAAACTGCTCAATTAATTTTAGGGAAACAAGAAAAGGCATTGGCGCTGGGGTGTTATCGCGGAGATAGTATTGAGGCATTTTCTGAAAGGGTGAATACAGCCATTCAAACATTAGATACAGGAAAGGGCGTTTTGGTCTTTGCTGATTTATTTGGTGCGAGTCCCTATAATATTACTGCCAAAGCCAGCAGCACCATAAACGGCAAATTTAGATGTATCGCTGGTTTTAGTCTGCCAATGATTATCGAAGCGTTTAGTATGAGAGACGTGTATGGATTGGATGAACTAACAGATACCTGTATGGAGATCGGTTTTAAGGGAATCAAGGAACTCTTTAAAGAGATTGCCATGTTTGATGAAACCAATAAGTAAAGAGGAGGTGAATGTTATGTTACATATTGTTCTTACCCGCATTGATGACCGATTAATACATGGTCAGGTGATTACGGCCTGGGCGAAAATTACCAAAGCCGATCGAATTATTGTTGTGGATGATGAAGTGGCCGAAGACTCGTTCATGGTGAAAGTTTTAAAAATGGCAGCCCCTTCTTCGATTAAGGTAGAGATTTATAATACGCAGGACGCTGCCACAGCGTTGACTGGTGAGGATACTGGCGAGAGGGTTATCATTTTAGTTAAGACGCCGAAAACGGTGTTAGGTCTAATCAAGGCAGGTGTTAACATTACCGGTTTAAATCTTGGTGGCATGGGAGCAACGCAAGGCAGAAAGCAGCTATATAGAAATATTTCAATTTCAGCCGAAGAAAAAGCGATATTTAAAGAACTGTTAACCTTGGGTGTCGATGTTTTTGTGCAAATTGTTCCCGATGCAAATAAAATGTCAATGGCAGAAATGATTTGACACTCTTGGACTTTGGTAGGCAATCGATAAGAGATTCTTCTTTTAAGCATTTTTGAATTATAGAATATTGCTTTATAAAAAAGGTATAGGTTCTGTAAAAAATCTATCATTAGCAGAGTCATTTCAAGAATGTGGGAAGATGAGACTTTATCTATAAAAATAAGGAGGACAACAGTATGCATATATCCTTTTTACAGGCTGCGTTAATCGGTGTTTTTTATTATCTTTCATGGAGTCCCTGGTTTACGTATGTTGGTTTCTTTACATTTAATCGGCCACTGGTAGCTGGGTTTATTGCCGGTATTATTTTAGGGCAGCCCTTGGAGGGAGCGTTAATCGGTGCGGGTATCAATGTTATTTATTTAGGTTTCATCTCAGCCGGTGGCGCACAAATGGGTGATCCTTCCTTTGCAGGGTATGTTGGTACGGCTCTTGCTATCGTTTCCAATCTGGATGTAGCGACTGCAATGGCCATATCAGTTCCTTTAGGAACGATTGCAACGGTGCTCTGGATTGCTAAAATGACAGTGAATTCTTTCTTTGTTCACTGGGCAGATAAAGAAGTTGAAAAAGGCAATGTAAAGCGATTAGCTTTTATTAACGTATTCCCTCCTCAAATATTACTGTTCTTAGTTAGTTTTATTCCTGCCACCTTGGTAGTGTTTTATGGACCGGATGCTGTATCAGGAATGTTACGGGTGATGAGTCCGAGTGTCCTGCATGTGTTTACCGTAATTGGCGCCATGCTGCCTGCCCTGGGAATTGCCATGAATTTAAAATTAATCGGGAATTCTTTTACCATGCCGTTTTTTGTTCTAGGCGTTATTTTATCTGTATATTTCAAACAGGATATATTGATCATTGCCATTATGGGTGTTGTGCTGGCGCTGACCGTTACTTCGATACGATATTCCAGTAAAAAAGACGTCAACGTATAAATTAGGGGGAGGGAAGTTAGAATGCAAGCTGCAAAGACATTAACGAAGAGTGATGTGCTCAAATCTTGGTTTCGATGGTACATGTTTGCCCAGTCCAACTATAACTATGAAAGAATGCAGGCTACCGCATTTGCCCATTCCATGCTGCCTGTCATTGAAAAGCTATATCCGGATAAAGAAGATGCCAAAGCGGCAGTACAACGGCATTTATCTTTTTTCAATACAGAACCCGTATGTGGAGCCGTCATCCATGGGATTACGATTGCCATGGAAGAAGAAAAAGCAAATGGCAAACCTATTACCGACGGCGCGTTTAATGGTATTAAAACAGGCTTAATGGGGCCTTTAGCAGGAATTGGCGATACATTAACCCAAGGAATTATTACGCCGATTATGCTTGCCATCTGTATTGGTATTACGAATAATCAAAATCTTGCTGGTCCCATCATCTTTTTAATTGCTCAATTTGCTATCATGACGACCATTCAATTAACCATGTGGATGAATGGTTATACCTATGGCAAAAAAGCCGTAGAGCAAATCTTAGAAGGCGGCATGATTAACAAGGTCATTGAAGGGGCATCCATTTTAGGAACACTAGTGATGGGCGGGCTGGTGGGCCGCTTTATTCCCTTGCAGACCTTAATTAATTTTGATGTGGGGCAAGTGAAATTTAATTTACAAATCGACTTACTGGATAAATTAATGCCAGGTTTAATTCCGTTGGCATTGACTCTAATTGTATTATCCATGGTTAAAAAAGGAGTTTCGCCCATCAAGCTCATGGGCATCTTAATTGTCTTAGGTGCTGTTACCGGGATTTTAGGCATATTTTAAGATGAAAGTCTTTTAGTGTTTATCGTTATGAATATATACTGCCCAGAGGTGAGGCTAAGCTCATTTCTGGGCAGTAAAAACACTTAGGATGATGAACTAGGGCAAGAGATAAATTTCTGATAAGGGAGTGGCAAAGATGAATATAACACGACAGAATCTAGATCAGTTTGCAATAGAAGATTTTTTGGAAAATGAGATACATTGTGAGTGCGAAAAAGCTCATCATGTTGGAATTGATCGTATCCTAATAGAAAAGGATGCGATTTATAAACTGCCTGATTGCCTGAGAGAATTTCAAAGCAAAAGAGCATTAGTGATTGCTGATCTTCACACCGATAAAGCAGCTGGCGAACTAGTCGAGGCAGTCCTAACAAATGCAAAAGTTTCATACAAAAAGTTTGTCTTTCAAGCAAAGGAAGATGTCGTTCCTGATGAAGCAGCCGTAGGCACATTATTAATTCAAGTGGAAAAGGATACGGATATAATTATTACTATTGGTACGGGTACACTCAATGACTTAGCGAAATTTGTTAGCCATAAAATTGATATTCCAGCCATTATAATAGCTACAGCTCCCTCAATGGATGGTTTTGCGTCCACAGGTGCGGCTTTAATTGTTGATAATCTTAAAACATCTTTTGAATGTGTCTGTCCCAAAGCAATCATTGGAGATGTGAATATATTAAAACAAGCACCACTGAATATGATCATTGCTGGCTTTGGTGATATCGTGGGGAAATACTCTGCTTTAACGGATTGGAAATTAGGTAAAATGATTAATAATGAATATTACTGCGATGTAGTCGTAAAAATGGTTATGGACTCCATGGCAAAATGTATAAATAATATAGAAGGAATGAAAAAACGAGAAGATACTGCTATACAAAACTTGATGGAAGCCTTGGTAGTGACAGGGATTGCTATGAGTTTTGTTGGCAATTCCAGACCGGCTTCAGGTTCAGAACATCATTTAGCGCATTATTGGGAAATGATGTTCTTATTTGAACAGAAAAAGGCTGTCCTGCATGGTACAAAGGTAGGGATTGCCACGATCGTCACGGCAAAGTTAAGTGAATTGTTAGCTAAAACAGAGATTGATTTTGATGAGGCCATCGCTAAAGCCAATTCTTTTAACCAGGCTCAATGGAAAGAAAGTGTTGAGCAGGTTTATCTAAAAGCTGCTCAGGAAATTATTCATATCAATGAACAAGAGCAGAGAAACTCAATTACTAAGCGAGTGACAAGGATTCATATCATCCAAAAACATATTGATGAAATAACTGATATGTTACAGCGTGTACCTTCGGCTAGGGAAATTAAGGCATTGCTTAAAAAGGCTGGTGGGGCCAGCCATCCCAGTGAAGTTGGTATTGATGAACATCATGTCATGAATGGTATTTTGATGGCCAAAGAAGTTCGTACAAGGTATACTATCCTTAATCTTTTATCGGATCTTGGTCTCTTAGAGAAGTTTGCCTATGAAGTAAATGATGATTTGCAGCAGGAAGAAGTATAATGAATGGTGCATGTAGGAAAGGGAATGAGCAAGAGCAGGTTCAAGCTATTTTAAGTAAGGTCAAATGCTTTATTTTAGATTTAGACGGAACGGTATATTTAGGCGGCAAATTATTAGAGGGGGCTATTGAATTTTTAGAAACCCTCGAAAGAAATAATATCGCTTTTAAATTTTTTACGAATAATTCTTCTAAAAATGCCGAGTTCTACATCAACAAAATTCACCATATGGGTTACAAGGCAAAAGAGAATGCAATGTTACTTTCCAGTCATGTTATCATTCATCATCTACAAAAGAAGATGCCAGGTAAGACCGTATTTCTGCTGGGGAATGAATATTTAAAAGGTGATTTTCGAGCATCAAAAATTCATTTGGTAGAGGAAAACCCGGATGTAGTAGTGGTGGGTTTTGATACGACCTTAGCCTATGAGAAGGTAGCAAAGGCTTGTAAATTTATTCGCAATGGGGCGATTTTCTTAGGGGTGCATCCTGATTTTAATTGTCCAACGGAAGATGGATTTATTCCTGACTGCGGCTCCATCTGCGCCATGATAACAGCCTCTACCGGTGTTTTACCCGAATATTTTGGCAAACCGACACTTCACACATTGCAATATATTCTTACCAATACAGGCTTTAAAGAGGAAGAGATTGCTGTAGTAGGAGATCGCTTGTATACGGATATTGCAATTGGCAAAGGGACTGATTTGGTGACTATTCTGGTGTTATCGGGAGAAACCAAATTAGGAGATTTGCAAAAATCGGAGATTCAGCCAACGTTAATACTTGATTCTCTAAAAGAATTAAAATCTTATTTTTCTTGATGTTCTCCTTATTATCGGTTCGCTGCTCACGATAATCTATAGTCATCATAAAAGGAGAAGGCCTCACATGTTGAGACCTTCTCCTTTTATGCTAGGGAATAGATAGATAGTCCGCGCTAGGTCTAATTATTAATGCTCTGCTATTATCACTTAAGGTATATTTATACTAACATAACCCCAGTACTTGACCGAAATTAAAAAGAAAAGCAGCTGCATTTTCTTTTTTTAACCTTATTTAGCTTGACCGTTTCACAAAAACTATATATCCTTATGGATAATTATAGATAGTGAGGTGAGCGGTATGGAAGTCTATATAAGAAATTTGATCATCAGCTATGTACATTCTTATCCTGAACAGAAAGAAACAGCAACTGTTTGGCAAGAGCCAGTTATTTCTTTTGCTGCCGCTGATGACAGCCTTTTTAATAGGTTAAAAGAAGTAATAAGCCCAACCCACGCAATGCCGACTGATTTCTTAACAGATGCAAAGTCGGTAATTACGTATTTTCTGCCATTCGACAAAAAGTTGGCAATTAGTAATGCTGAGGGGATAAATGCCTCATTGGAGTGGGCTGTAGCATATATAGAAACCAATAAACTCATACTTGATCTGAATACCTTTGTAAATGAGAAGTTACAAGAACATCATTATTCTGCTACGATGATTCCAGGTACACATAATTTCGATGAAAAGAAATTAATTAGTGATTGGTCTCATCGACATATTGCTTATATTGCCGGACTTGGTACATTTGGCTTGAATAACATGCTGATTACAGAAAAAGGCTGTTGTGGGCGTATTGGCAGCATTGTAACGAATTTAAAACTATCTCCAACTTTAAGAGAAAATAAAGAAAACTGTTTATATAAGTATAATGGTCGCTGCAAAAAATGCGTTACGCTGTGTGTAACAGGGGCATTAACAGAGACTGAATTTAATCGCTTTACCTGTCATGAGATGACATTAGACAATGCAGGAATTTTCAGGGAAATAGGTCTTGCTGATGTTTGTGGGAAATGCCTGGTGAATATTCCTTGCTCTTTTTTGAATCCAACCAGCAAATTGCCATAAGGGTAATATCATATCCCAATTAAACGTATGTCTTGGGACAAGTCTCTCAAACTTGGCATAAACAGTAGTGGGACCTTTTTTCTCCTTCTAGGATAAAACTCGATAGTACAAGCGTTACTATTATTGACGTTACCCATTGTTGACGTTATAATTTAATAATAATCTTGTAAATAAGACATTAGGTCTGATATAGCCTCGTGTTATGCGAAACAGACTCTTACCAGACAGCTGGTAAGGGTCTGTTTTTTTAGAATCGTTTAACGGCTGCAAGATGAATAGTTAGGAAGAGGTGAATATATATGGAACATCTATGGTTAATTTATGCATTGCTATCGGCTCTGACCGCTTCACTGGTTGCGATATTTGGCAAAATTGGCTTACAATCAATTGATGCAAATGCGGCTACGGCGATTCGTTCTATCATTATGGCTGTCTTTTTAGTGGCAGTCGTTGCGGTGCAAGGCAATTTGGGTCAATTATCATCTATTATTTCGGATAAAAAGGCCATTTCTTTTATTGCACTTAGCGGTATTGCCGGAGCATTATCATGGTTATTCTACTTTTTGGCGCTAAAGGTTGGGAAAGTATCACAAGTTGCTCCTATTGATAAATTAAGTGTTGTCATTGCTGCGATAATCGCCGTAACGTTTCTCGGAGAAAAAATCAGCATACTGGGCGGAATTGGTATAGCACTTATTGCACTTGGTGCTGTATTAGTTGCTGTAGGCTAGTCCTAAGAATAAAGAAGACTACGTTTTCTGTAGTGTGTTAAATCAACAGAAACGCAGTCTTTATCTCTATTTAGAAACCCATTAAGTGCTTTACGCGATGACAATTATCAGAAGATGTGAGCAGCTCCAATAGTTTAAAGGCTACATCTAACGCTGTTGCTGGTGATGAAGAAGTGATGATGTTACCGTCGATAACGATTGGCTGATTCACGACATCGACGCCGAAAGCAGCTAATTGCTGTTGGCGGCAGCCCTGATTCAAATGATAGGTAGTTCCTTTGCGATGATGTAAAACTCCGCTTTTTCCCACAGGTAAAGCGCCAACACAAATGGAAGCGATAAGCTTGTCAGCTTGATCAAACTTTTGGATAATAGACAGAAATTCATCATGATAGGCATCTTCATAAAAGCCAGCTTCTTCAAAACCGCCTGGAATAGCTAAAGCGTCGAACATGGCTACATCCACTTCTGAGGTTAGTAATTCAGGAATAATAGTTAGATTCCAAGTACAATTAAGCTTTTCATGCATGCCGCATGTTACCAAATGGGTAGTACCATCGCCTTCTAAACGATTCCAGCCTAACACATCCGTAAAAACACTTGCCTCATAAGCTTCAAAGCCATTTGCTAATAGTAATAAAATCTTTTTCATACTAAATCTCCCTTCTGAATTAAACTTGAGTTAAATTTAGTTTTATCTTATCATGTAAGTATATTTTAATATAAACGAATGTTTCGAATTATATATTCATAATTTCTGAACAAAGGGAGCATTATATGGAATTACGTCAGTTGGCAACTTTTGTTATGATCGCAAAAACAAAGAAATTTAATCAGGCAGCGGAGTTATTAAGTTATGCCCAATCCACAATTACTACTCATATTCAAGCATTGGAAGCAGAATTAGGAGTTAAATTGTTTGAACGGTTTGGGCATTATATAAGTTTAACTCGAGAAGGTAAGTCTTTGCTTTCCTATGCGGAGCAGATCCTAACTCTTGAACCAGGATGCAGCTTTCGAGCAACGATTGAAAGCATCCTGCAAGAATGTAATGTTAAACCTCGCTCTATTTTAGAGGCCAGTAGTATTGAATCTATTAAACAGTTTGTTATGCACGATTTTGGTATTACAATGCTGCCACATTTTACAATAGAAAGTGAGATAGTTAATAAGCGGCTTGTACTATTAAATTGGCAGGGGCACGTATCTGATTATATGGTCCAGTTAGTGCATCATAAAAATAAGTACATATCCCCGACTCTGCGTTCTTTCTTACAAACGGCGAAAGGGCATTTTAGTGTAAGATAACCGAATGTGATTAGACCAAAAAGACCATCCAGCTAGGATGGTCTTTTTGGTCTGTTTTTATTTCTTATCTTTGGTTGTATCGGCAGCCTCTGCTGCGGAGTTTTCTGCCATTTGTTCTTTAGCCATTTCAATCATCATTTTGACTTTTTGGCCGCCGATTCGACCTCCAATTTTGCCAACTTGACTAGTTGTTAATTCTTCATTGTGACCTTGATCTAGTGGTATACCTAATTCTTCTGCCACTTCATATTTATTGGGAAGTGTTGCATCCAGTTCCTGCATGGTATCTATTTTACCTTTGACCATCGTAATCACACTCCAGTTTTAAAAATGGTTAACTCGATTAAAGCTAATTTTAGTTGTGGATGATCCATTAATGATAGTATATCTATTCGTTACTGGTGTAATACGTTAGTTTACTTCGTTGATCATTATTTTTTTTGTAATGTTATTAATAGTAGCTATAAATTCCTTTGGCGATTGCCTCTGCCAACTTATGTTGATATTCGGGTGACTGTAATAGGGATCGTTCCTCAATATTCGTGATATAGCCAACCTCAATCAGGGCAGCAGGAATTTTGTTGCGGCGCAGTACAAAGTAGTTGCCAGGATTGGCAGTTGGTGCAGATTTTATTA
This sequence comes from uncultured Pelosinus sp., assembly GCA_963526485.1. Classification (GTDB taxonomy): domain Bacteria; phylum Bacillota; class Negativicutes; order DSM-13327; family DSM-13327; genus Pelosinus. The sequence continues at coordinate 128,237 of CAURNS010000003.1, read as the reverse complement.
TTTTACTCAGTTCGGTTTGTATAGCATTGGATAATGCCTTGCTGGATTCTGATTTAGCATAATAAAAAACCTCTGGCCCTTGCCTTTTGGTATTAGAAGCAGCATTAGCGTGAAGACTAATAAATAAATCTGCATCCGATTCTTCGACCAGTTCTATACGAGCAGCTAGATCGCGATGATATCGTCCTTTAACTTTTTCGTTGTCACACTCGGGGCTAAGATCAATATCTGCTTGACGGGAAAGAATTACTTTAGCACCATACTGATCAAGAATGTTTTTAAGCTCTAATGCTATGGCTAAGTTGATATCTTTTTCAAGTATGCCGGAACGATTTGCTCCAGTGTCAATGCCGCCATGGCCGGCATCCACGACAATGATTTTTCCTGACAGCTTATGAGTCATGTTATCGTGTGCAGATAGTGTGCCGATCACTAGAATTGTAAATAATAAACATAAGATAAAATGTTTTTTGGCAATGTATAGATTTTTCATAATGCAACACCTCTTACTGCTACATATATGCAAAAAGAGATGGTTGCAGTAGGATTTTAATTTGGATGATTTTGGGATCATTTCTTTTAAATAAAATGTAGGAAAGGATAATAATGCACTTGCGAACTATTTACAAATTGTTATTTGCAACGGCAGGAGTGGCTCTGGCTTTGTATTTTCTCAGCTCTATTTATTTTTATTATCAGGAAAAACCTGAAGCGAATATGCAGCTTCCATCCATGCCTATTGTACAGAAAGAGACTCGCCTATTAGTGATTGCTCCTCATTGTGATGATGAAGTACTTGGCTCCGGAGGAATGATTCATGAGACTATTGCAGCAGGCGGAAAGGTTTTAGTTGTCCTTATGACGAATGGTGATGGCTTTACCGTTGCTACAGAAGAAGAATTTCATCGGTTGTTTCTTACCCGTGAGGATTATGTGAATTCGGGATATACCCGTCAGAAAGAGACAATACAGGCTCTACAGTTGTTGGGGCTGCCAGAGCAGCAGATTCTGTTCCTCGGTTATCCTGACCGTGGTCTTAGAGCAATATGGACGGATTATTGGAAGAAGGATCAGCCTTATCAATCCAATTTTACCGGCAGTGATCATTCACCTTACAATAATAGCTATCAGCAGAACGCACCCTATGCTGGACAAGCAGTATTAGACAATCTGGAACAAATCATCCTGACATTCCAGCCGAATGTAATCGTAGCACCACACCCTGCAGATGAGCATCCCGACCATGCAGCCACCTGGGCTTTTGCTGCGGCTTCATTTGCAGAACTTACCAGTACTGGGAAAATCGCAGGGGCACATTTGTACACCTATTTAGTCCATCGTGGTGACTTTCCCATTCCACATGGATATAAAACAAATGAGTTGCTGTCACCACCCAGACCTTTGTATCAGGCTCAGCATGGTAAATGGCTTACCTATCCCATCAATCCAGCTACTGAAGCCTTAAAGGAACAATCGATTAGAGAATATGTAAGCCAGATAAAAGTTCCTATTATGTCAAGCTTGCTGCACAGTTTTATACGCAGGAATGAATTGTTTGCTGCCCCCTATATTCCTTATGCCCCACAAAAGCCATTGGAGTCAGATCTATCGAGTCTTGACGCTTGGTCTGATCAGGAACCAATTTTAGTACATACACGAGGGGTAAGCCCCATTGGTGCATTAGAACATAAAGGCAAGATCGCTGCTATTGGCACCTATCAGCAGCATGATGCAATTTGGCTGCATTTTCACATTCCTGGATTTGCAGGTAAAAAAAATCAATACCAGGTGTCAGTTGTGGCCTTTGGCCTACAGAATGACCGCATGACCCGCGAGGCAGAAATGGTTCAATTCAGTATGGCTGATACTGGATTGTCTAGTGATGACATTATACGATACCAGGATGATGTAATTATTAAAGTTTCTTTTACGCAAATGCAAATGCCGAAATTTTTCTTCATTCAGGCTATCACAAAGGATTCTCTGGGATCTATGATTGACCATACGGTTTGGCAGCCAGTTTTTCTCAGTAATTTTTAATCTTTTTTCATGAAAATTTCATTTTTCTTTAGTAGAATGACAGATGCAGTACAGATTCTTGTTCGTTCTATATGCTGTAGAGAAAGTGATTTTTTCTGTAACTAGTAGATTGTCATCTAGTATAAGATGGCGTATATTGGTAAAGAAAGTATTTTGTAGTAAAATGGCAGCATTTGTTGTTGTATAATTGGTTTGGAATGATAAAGAACAATGTTTTTAATTTGTTTATTTACAGGTATCAAGTGCCGCTGCTTTTAGTATCTGGTACTGATTTATAATCAGGATTGAAAGGAGATCGTTGTGGAACAGTTTTTTAATATTGTTATAGATTATATCAGCTTATGGGGTTATCCAGCTATTTTGATTGGTATGGCGCTGGAAAATGCATGTATACCGATACCAAGTGAATTGATCTTTGGTTTTGCCGGATATCTGGTATATCTCGGGAGATTGGATCTTACAATGGCTGTTACTGCCGGAGTTATCGGCGGATTACTTGGTTCGGTCATTGCATATATGGCCGGATATTATGGTGGATATTCTTTTGTCACCAAATATGGCAAATATATATTATTGTCCAGGAGTCATGTAGAATTAGCACAGAAATGGTTTGATCAATATGGTTTGAAAGCAACTTTTTTCAGCCGGTTGCTGCCAGTGGTGCGCACTTTCATTTCTCTGCCAGCAGGCTTTGCCAAAGTTGATTTTACTAAGTTTATCCTTTACACTCTATTGGGTTCCATTCCTTGGACTGTGGCTTTGATTTATGCAGGCAAATTGCTGGGTGAAAATTGGCAGGAGTTAAATGTCATTGGTCATAAAGCTAGTATTGCAGTTGCTGCTGGACTCATTGTAATTGTCTTCTATTACGTTCGTAAACACCGTATCCAGCGTTCCCACTAAGTAAGTTGCTTTACCAAGCAACCCCCGGTTATTGTTGAAAAAGTGAGGTGTTGGAGATTATGGTTTTAACAAAGCGTCAAGGGATGATCCCCTTTAGTTTGCTGATGATAATTTTATTCCTTTTGTTTACAAGTGTGGTTTTTTGTGCTGGAAGTAATGCAGAGTATCCTGATGTTTTTGCTCATAAAAATATTCAAATTAACGTGAATCAAATCATTGAAAGGTTAATGGTCGCAGATGGCAATGCTGTTGTTGCCGGTAAAGTAACAGAGGGAATTATCGTCGTTGACGGCGATGTGACCCTTGAATCCGAGGCAATGGTAAATGAGCGAGTTGTTGTGATTGGCGGAGATCTTACGATTCGTCCAGGAGCAAAACTAAAGGAAAAGCCTTGGGTGATACCGCCGCTAGGCTACTCGCTGCTGCCTTTGGTTGTAGGGGCCCTGCTCCTCTTGGGACTTGTTAGTCTGCTGCTTTTGCCAATCCTATTTTGGTTAATCGGTCATTTTTTCAAAAAAACCTCCTGGTATCCTTTATTCAAGAAACACTTCCTGTTAGTGCAGCAGCGCTGGCCAGCACTTTATATTGCGGCAAGCTTAGGAATTAGTGCTTTTATGCTGACTCTCTTTACGGCCCTGGCTTGGGAAACCATATTCCGTAATACCATGGTGGTGTTTGATAATGCCTTTATTTGGCTGATCCGTTATTTTGCCAGCCCGGGATTAGACAGAGTCATGATTTTTATTACTGATATAGGTTTTGGGACAAGCTACATTGTGATTGTGGCAATTTGTTTATTACTGTTGGTTTATCTCCGCCGTTGGCGGGAAGTTTCAGGATTGGCAATTTGCTTAATTGGCGGTGCTGCACTTAATTTTTGGCTGAAATTTTTATTTCATCGTTCAAGGCCGGACTTGTTTCGTGTAGTGCAGGAAACAGGCTACAGTTTTCCCAGTGGTCACGTAATTGCGTCTATGTGTTTTTATGGTATGGGGGCCTTTCTACTGATGAGAATGATCTCTTCCTGGCGCGGACGACTGACAGTAGCAACGTTGGCAGGTGTTTTAATTATCGCTATAGGTATCAGCCGTATCTATTTGGGTGTACATTATCCTACTGACGTATTGGCAGGATTTACCGCGGGCTCTATGTGGGTATTTTTTTGCATTTCCCTCCTGATGTGGTGGGAACACAGGAGAATGGCAAAATAATACGCGAGGTATCCCATTGCTTTAAAGAGTGTCTCAAAATAAAGACACTCTTTAAAGTTTTTGGTACAATAGAAGATATGAGAAGAAACGATTCTTTTATTCTAGGTGCACGGAGGATTGTAATATGGGAAAAACGATTGTTATAACGCTGATCACTATTATGATGTTTACATTAGGAGGCTGCAATGGTAATAAACAAGAAGATACTGCTAAAAAACCGGGACAACTGCAGGATATTACCATTGGTCTTATGCCGGATGTAGATTCTATTCCGTTTATTATTGCCCAGGAAAAAGGCTATTTTAAAGAAGAAGGTCTGACAGTTACCTTGAAGTCATTTAAAAGTGCTGTAGATCGGGATAGTGCTCTGCAAAGCGGTAATTTAGACGGAGGAGTATCTGATATGCTGGCAGCTGCCTTTGCTAAATCAGGAGGCTTTGATACGGTAATTACTTCTCTGACAACTGGCAGCTATAAATTAGTGGTGAATAAGAATGAAACATCTATGTCGATTAAAGATCTGAGGGGCAAGGATGTTGCAATTTCTAAAAATACCATCATCGAATATGTGACAGATAAGATAATGGCTGAGGGGGGACTCGCTCCGTCTGATAGTAACAAAATTGTTATTCCCCAGATTCCTGCGCGATTGGAACTGCTGCAAAATAACAAAATTGCAGCAGCCACTTTGCCGGAACCCATGGCAACCATTGCGGTTAAAAATGGTGCAAAGGTGTTGAACAGCTCCGATCAGTTAGGAATATATCCGGGAGTTATGATATTTACCCGTAAGGCAGTAACAGACAAGGAAAAAGAAATCCAGGCTATGTATAGAGCCTATAATAAAGCCATTGATTATTTATCTCGGGAACCCATGGACAATTACATTGATCTCTTAATTGATAAGGGCGGTTTTCCTAATGATGTTAAAGGAGCACTTGTCTTGCCGCAGTATAAAAAGCCTACAGCACCCAGACCGAAAGATATAGAGGATGTTATGATCTGGCTTCAGCAAAGGCAGCTAATCCCCAAAACTTATTCTTATCAGGAACTGGTCGATGACCGGTTTGTAAAGTAGTTTGTTATGATTCATATTAAAGATTTATGTGTTACGTATGGAGCCGGGAAAGAACGCTATGAGGCTCTCCACAATATCAATCTGGAGCTTGCTATTGGAGAGACTTGTGCCATCATAGGTCCTTCCGGCTGTGGTAAATCAACTTTTTTGAAAGTACTAGCCGGAATCATTACAAATTTTGACGGATCAGTTGAAATTAACGGGGAATCAATAAAACCCCAGCAGCAAAAAATCGGGTTTATTCCACAAAACTATGGGCTTCTGCCATGGAAAAATGTATATGAGAACATTTGTCTGGGGGTAAAAATAAAGCACAAAAAAAATAATCAAGATAAGGAAACGCTAGCCCTTCTTGTTCAGCAGTTGGGGCTGGGGGGGTTGGAAAGCAGATATCCGGGAGAATTAAGCGGGGGGCAGCAGCAGCGAGTTGCTTTGGCCCGGGCTTTTCTTCTCAAACCGGATTTACTATTAATGGATGAACCTTTTTCTGCTCTGGATGCGATGACAAGAGAAGAAATACAGAATGTATTTTTACATGCTTGGCGAAAATATTCTGTTTCAACCATCCTCGTTACTCATTATGTAGAAGAGGCTGTGTATTTAGGCCAGAAAATTGTGATTATGTCTGCCTTTCCAGGGAGGATCAGCAAAGTAATTAATAACCCTCTATTCGGTGTGGAAGACATTCGCAATCATCAGGACTTTTTTCAGCTATGCCTTACACTACGAAAAATGATAAAAGAGGATTGGTCAAAATGAAAGAAAAGGGAATGGCAGTTTGGTATCTTTATGGCACATTGATTGTATTAGCTTTGTGGCATCTGATTGCCAGTCTGGTTATGCTGCCCATTATTCCGTCTCCTTGGCGGGTTATGGTTAATTTATATACTATATTTTTTGACAAGATCGCGATCCATAGTTTTTATAGCCTATGGCGTATCGTGGCAGGGGTTTTGCTGGCTGTGATTGTGGGAATTCCCATTGGCTACTGTATGGGATATCTGCCAAGGTTTGATCGGGCCTTATCTCCGATTGTCTATTTAACCTATCCGATCCCTAAAATTTCCTTATTACCTGTTATGATGTTATTGTTCGGTTTAGGAGAATTATCGAAAATCCTCCTGATATTTTTAATCATTGTTTTTCAGGTCATTGTAGCGGTAAGGGATGAGGTGAAAAGCATTCCCAAGGAAACATACTATTCCTTGTATTCATTAGGGGCTGGTTTGATGGATATTGTTCGGGAGATTTTGGTTCCAGCCTCTTTGCCTAAAATTTTGACCTCTCTCAGAGTTGCCATGGCGACAGCTATATCCGTACTGTTTTTTACGGAAACTTTTGGTACGCAGTATGGGATGGGGTATTTTATCATGGATGCCTGGATGCGGGTCAATTATTTAGAAATGTATTCGGGAATCATGGTTTTAAGCAGCATCGGCTTAACTTTATTTGGCACCATAGATTATCTGGAAAGAAAAATGTGTAATTGGCAGTATAAATAGAGGAAAATACTGCAGAAGTTTTCCTTATTACTATTAAATTACTTAGCATACAAAACGAAAATATGAAGTTTCGTTTCCTGGGTAAAGCCAAGGATGCAAGGTGCTAGCACCAGTGTCCTGATTTGACCAGGGAATGTTTTTTTCTAGGCAAGATAATAAAAAAATCTTATTGACAGTTGCATCAGATTAGGTGATAATAAGTACATACCGACTGGTAGGTACGTTTCGAGGGGGAGAAATTTTGATAAAAGAAAATATAATTTTAGCTGCTTTACGACTATTTTTATTGCGTGGCTACAAGAATGTATCTCTCATTGATGTAGCTAAGGAAGTTGGTATTACCAAGGGTGGGATATATCATTACTTTGGAAGCAAGGAAGAGTTGTTTCATGCAGGGATTTGCTATTTGTTTGATTATTTCGGAGCGAGATATACCGAATTCTTAAGTAAAGAGAAAACATTTCGTGGAACTTTAAGTTTGCTGTTTAGCGGGGAGCAAGAAGTCTTTATTGAACGTTTACTCAATATTAAGCGGGGGGATTATCGAGCGAATAATGCAAGTCTTGCTTTAGAGGTGATGCACAATTTCCCAGAGATCCAGGAACGTATTGATCGTGGTCAGTTAGAATTAAGAGATATAATAAGAGAAAAATTACAGATGGCTCAGGAAACAGGCGAAGCGAGGCGAGAATTAGATGCTCAAGTTGTGGCAACCATCGTCCTTTCTGTTTCCAGCGGGCTGAATATCTTAGGTAAGAAATTAAATACTCCAGAAATGAGCCAGCAGATTTTAAATAGTCTTTGGCAGCTTATTGGCGTAAATGAATGAAGGGAATGACAAATTCCTTTATTCATTACATACCGACTAGTCGGTATGTAATGGGATAAGATCGTTACTTAAAAGCAAATATGGAGATTAACTTAGGAGGGTGTACCGGATGAAGCGGTTTAAATTAAAATATTGGATTGTCCCTATCGTAGTATTGGCTGCGTCCTTTGCAGTGTTTCACAGTGGTGTATTCTCCAGTGCAAAGACGCAAGTGCAAACCAATACAACAGGAATAAATGTAAAGATTGCAGCAGCGCAATATAAAGACACGATTCCCAAATTGATGCTGAATGGCTCTATTGAAGGCAAGACATCAGCAACAATTAGTGCTAAACTGGCAGGACGTATCGAACAAGTCATGGTACAAGACGGACAGCAGGTAAAAGCTGGTGATCCTCTAGCCAGATTAGAAAGTACTGAGTTGGTAAACTCCGTGCGTACTGCCAAGGATGCTGTAAGTAAAGCACAGGTTACCTATGATATGGCAGTAAGAGACTATGACCGTTATCAAACGCTGTTTGAACAAGGGGCTACGTCTCAACAAACATTAGATAGTGCTGAGGCTAAGAAAAGAATTGCTCAGGCAGATTTGTCCAGTGCAGTGAATAGTCAAAGCAATGCTGAACAGCAATATGGTTATGGTGTCATTACAGCACCAGTGGATGGTGTGGTTGCTAACGTAACCGCTACTGTCGGCCAGGTTGTTTCTCCTGGTGCTGAGCTGATGGTTGTTCAGGATATTAGTCAAGTCTATGCAGTTGTCAATGTTGAACAAAAAGATCTAGGTCTGATTAAACAGGGGCAGCCAGCAGAAGTGACAGTAGATACCTATGGTGACAAGGTATTTGCTGGGACTGTTGAGATGATTAATCCTGAAGCAGGCTCAACAAATCGAATGTTTCGCACCAAAGTAAAAATTGATAATACAGATGGTGCTTTAAAAAGCGGCATGTTTAGCAAAATACAGCTCGCTACTGGTGATGCTGTGCAGATTTTGTCAGTACCACAGGCTGCGATCATTCAAAAACAAGGTATTTACTATGTCTTTATCGTCGAAAATGATAAAGTCACTCGTCATCAAGTCGAAGTTGGCGCAACTTCAGGCGATAGCATTGAGATTAAATCCGGACTACAGCCAGGTGATAAGTTAGCGGTAAGTAATGTAAGCCAGCTTAAAGATGGTGATGTAGTTAAAATAGCAGAATAGAGGAGATAGCTATGATACTGACTGATATAAGCTTAAAACGTCCAGTTTTCGCAACAGTAACAATTCTGGCACTTGTCGTTTTAGGATTATTTAGCTATGTTTCTCTAAATGTAGATGAATATCCAAACGTTGAAATTCCAGTTGTAGCTGTTACGGTCAATTATCCTGGTGCTTCACCGGAACAGGTTGAATCTAAAGTTACGCAAAAAGTAGAAGAAACTGTCAGTGTTGTGCCGGGGATTGACCATATAACATCTACGGTTAAAGAAGGGGTATCTACAACCGTTATCCAGTTTACGATTGAAACCTCAGCCGCAACAGCGGCGCAAGATGTTCGGGATAAAGTGGGCAGAATGCAGGGGGTATTACCTGATGAGGCTGAAGCTCCTATTGTCACACGATTTGACCCATCAGATACGGCAATTGCCTCTATAGCTGTCACTGGCAGTAATCTCAGCCCAAGAGAGCTTACCATTGCAGCCAATGATATAATCGTGAAAAGACTGGAAGCGATTAATGGGGTTGCAGCGGTCAATGTAACAGGTGGTGTGGACCGTGAAATCAAAATTAATATGGACAGTAATAAAATTGCAGCTTACAATCTAACTGTTTCCGAAGTCATGAACAGTATACGCAGTGAAAATATGGATACTCCTGGCGGGAAGGTAACTGACGGCAAACGGGAGACGAGTTTGCGATCTGTTGGCAGTCTTTCTGCTCCCAATCAGTTGTTAAATCTTCCCATTGCACAAAGAAATGGAGTGCAGCTGTTTGTAAAAAATATTGCTACGGTAGAAGATTCAACGAAAGATATAGCGACCGTAACTAAGCTGAATGATACACCTTCGATTGGTTTGGATATTATGAAGCAGTCAGGCAGTAACACCGTACAGGTGGTGGAGAATGCCAAGAAAGAGTTAGAAAATATCAAGAAAGATTTACCAGCTGGTGTTGAATTGGTATTAGTACGGGATAATTCCAAGAATATTAATGATTCTATTCACGATGTGCTGTTTAATCTGATTTTAGGGGGCGTGCTAGCTGTTGCGATTGTATTTCTGTTCTTAGGTAATTGGCGCAGTACGATGATCGCAGCAATTGCTATTCCAACCTCTATTATTACTTCATTTTTAGCGATGAAAATTTTAAACTTTACGTTAAATACCATGTCCTTGTTGGCTTTGTCATTAGCGGTTGGCTTGCTGATCGATGATGCGATTGTTGTTATCGAGAATATCGTCCGCCATCTTGAAATGGGGAAAGATAAGTTTAAGGCTGCTGCCGAAGGAACAGCAGAAATTGGTCTGGCTGTTACTGCAACGACTCTTACCCTGGTTGCCGTATTCTTGCCTGTAGGTATGATGACCGGTATTGTAGGGCAGTTTTTCAAGCAATTTGGTATTACGGTAGCAGTCAGTGTTTTAGTTTCTCTATTTGTTGCTTTTACATTGACACCGATGCTTTCAGCCAAGTATTTGTCAGGCGGCCATAAAGAATCTAACAGCAAAGTTGGCAAGTTGTGGCGTAAATGGAATGAGAAGTTTGACTACTGGACAGGTCGTTATGGAGAATTCCTTAAATATGCATTAGGACATCGGAAAAAAATAATGATGATTGCCGGTGCATTATTTGTAGGAAGCTTAATGCTGCTGCCTTTCCTTGGTTCCACATTTGTACCGGATTCCGATGCTGGCGAGATTACAGTATCTGCAACGGTTGATCCTGGTAAAAGCCCACAAGTTGTCGGTGAAATTGCGGATACTATGTCACAGATTATTCGTACTGTCCCAGAAGTGACATTAACGTATAGTTCTGCGGATATCAACAATATTAATATTTTTACGAAATTAACCGAAAAAAGTGAACGTAAAATAAGTGATAATCAAATTGTAACCGATCTTCGCAAAAAATTAAGCGGCATTCCCGGAGTACAGGTCAGTGTTTCCAAAAAATCGGGTATGTCAGGCGGTAAACCTATTTCTCTTGTCATTCAAGGAACATCTTTGGATACGTTAGCGGAAATTGCTGAGCAAGTAGAGCAAATTGTTGCCAGTACCCCTGGTGCGATTGATGTCACTTCCAGCTATGAAGCAGGCAAGCCAGATGCTCAGATCGTAATAGACCGTGATAAGGCTGCCGATCTTGGTGTCTCGACTTCCAATGTTGCCAATACCCTTCAGACCATGTTTAACGGCACCGTGGTAACCCAGTATCGGGATGAAGATGATTCTTATGATGTGAGACTTATCCTGGCTCCTGGTGACCGCACGAGTTTAGCGGATGTAAATAATCTGTTTGTAGCAAGCGCCAATCATGATAAAAACGGGCAAACTATCATGGTTCCCTTATCCCAGGTCACTAAGATGGTTTATGCAACAAGTCCGACACAAATCAAACGTTATGATCGTGAGGATCAAATTACTATTTCAGCAAATTTAAGTGGCGTTTCCCTAGGTGACTTTAATACAGCGTTAAACAAGAAATTAACAGAGGTCAAACTGCCAGCAGGATATAAATTTGTAACGACTGGCCAATCACAGCAAATGGCTGATGCCTTTAAGGGCATTATCATGGCGCTGGCTGCTGCGGTACTGTTTATCTTCTTTGTACTGGCGGCCCAATTTGAAAGCTATATTGAACCTTTTGCCATTATGCTGGCGTTACCATTGGCGATTATCGGCGCCATACTTGGCCTCTTAATTGCCCATAGTATGCTTAGTATGATGTCTCTGATTGGGATCATTATGCTGATGGGCTTAGTAACTAAAAATGCGATTTTGCTGATTGACTTTGCTAAGCAGCGTATTGCAGAAGGTGTAGAACGAAATCAGGCATTGGTGGAAGCGGCTGTTGTCAGGATGCGCCCTATTCTAATGACAACAACAGCGATGATCTTTGGGATGGTGCCATTAGCATTAGGAATTGGACCGGGAGCAGAATCACGTGCTCCGATGGCTCATGCCATTATCGGCGGTTTAATTACCTCCACCATTTTGACGCTGGTAGTTGTACCGATTGTATATACTCTATTAGACGATTTCATGAAACGAAGAATAAAGGTAGATGTTGAAATTCCGACTTTGGATACAGCAGCAGAGCAGAAGCTTGATATGAAAAATTAAATAGTAAGAATAATAGGTTTGAGCAGCTGTAGTAAATACAGTTGCTCAAACCTATTTTAGCAAGTGCATTCCGATGCAAAGGGAATGCTTTTCTTTAAGAAGGAAAGCATTTCTGCAGGAGTTTTGTATAGTTATGGGTAAATAAATGATACAGAAAGGAACGAAAAGCCTGTTAGATTGTCTGAGTGTGATTTGAGTGTGTATGTTAGAGAAAGTAAGATCATGAGATAAAAAGGACGTTATGATGAGTAATTTTAGTGACATAGCTTTTTTGTTCGGCGCAATAGCCGGAGGAGTGTTATCCTTTTTTTCACCCTGCATTTTTCCTTTAATTCCCGTATATTTAGGGTATTTGAGTGGTAATGATGCCCTCAGTACTATACTTAGCGATGAGAATAGTATGACCAGGCAGGCTGCCAGACGTGTTTTACAAATAAACGTACTGTGTTTTGTGGCGGGTATTAGTACGATATTTTTTATTCTGGGATTTTTCTCAGGCAGTATGGGAATATGGTTTCAGGAATATCTGCCGGTTATTTTAAAAGCAGCAGGATTGGGTGTTATTTTTTTCGGTCTGCTGCAACTTAATCTTATAAAGCTTTCTCTGCTGCAGCAGGAAAAGCGGCTAACCTTTAAAAACGGGAAGCAGGGGTATCTTGGGGCTTATATCTTAGGTATGGCCTTTAGCTTCGGCTGGACACCATGTATTGGCCCAATACTGGCTTCCATTTTATTGTTAGCTTCGGCGCAAGGCAATGCGCTGTATTCAGGATTTTTGCTGATTTTTTATTCCTTAGGCTTTGGTATTCCTTTTTTATTGATTGCCTTTTTCACAAGTACATTCTTCAAGCATTATAAAAATTTTTATCCATACTTTGAAAAAGTAAAGATCATTGGAGGCCTTTTACTTGTTATTATGGGCAGTTTGCTGTTTATGGACAATCTAAATATTTTCTTAAGGGTCTGGCCTTAGTAGTGAAAGGTATCATAGTATCTTACTATAAAGGATACCCATACCTTATCAGCAATAGGATGACAGCATTACATAGTTTGCATCTCCTAAAAGTACTGATATTCCCATAGGCTAAGACAAATTATTTACAAGGGAGAACTAGTATGAAAAAAAATATTGTAATTATCGGCACAGGCGGTACCATTGCCGGCACTGCTTCTTCTGCAACAGAGACGCTGCACTATACTGCGGCGATAGTATCTGTCAATAGTTTACTGCAGGAGATTCCGGAGATACATGCTATTGCGAATGTTACAGGAGAACAGCTGTCTCAAATCGACAGCTGTGATATGACTTATGAGATATGGCTGCTGCTGGCAGCGCGGGCTAATGAAATACTGGCTTCCAGTAATGTGGATGGAATCGTTATTACCCATGGCACTGATACATTGGAAGAAACGGCGTATTTTTTAAATTTAGTAATCCAAAGTCAGAAACCAGTGGTACTGGTGGGAGCTATGCGGCCTGTAACTGCCATGAGCGCTGACGGTCCAATGAACCTTTATAATGCCATTACGCTTGCAGCCAGTGATAAAGCGATTGGCAAAGGGGTGCTGGTGGCTTTAAATGATACAGTAAATTGCAGTCGTGAAGTGACCAAAACGAACACTATGTTACAGGATAGCTTTCAAGCTCCAGATTTAGGATATCTAGGTTATATACAAGGTGGAATTCCATATTTTTATCGGCTTCCCGCAAGAAGACATACCATGCATTCGCAATTTGATATAACAGGTATAGAACAACTGCCAAAGGTTGAAATCATTTATGGTTATGTAAATAGCAGCCCCATTTTGGCAGAGGCTGCGGTACAGGCAGGGGCAAAAGGAATTATTTATGCTGGCTTAGGGAATGGTAACATGTCTCAGCAGATAAAAGAAGGACTTATCAATCTTGCAAAACAAGGTATCGTTATTGTGCGGAGTACACGTGTGAGCAGTGGCATTGTTACTCGTAATGGTGCAGTAGATGATGATTATTATAATTTTGTTGTAGCCGATACACTGAGTCCCCAGAAAGCAAGGATACTCCTTATGCTGGCGTTGACGCAAACCAATGATCCCGCCGCAATACAAACAATGTTTTGGGAGTACTAATATGTGATAGAGATATCTGATTAAAAAAAGCTAAGAAGTGGTTAGCAAAGAATCTTATTTAAGATTTGCCTTATTTAAGCTGGCCAGTAAGGGCGGGGAACCCCCTGGACGGATTTGACTAGGATTCGGATGAGGTTAAAAGCTACACCTGGTCTTAGTCTTTTTCGTCAGAATTTGTAGAATGAAGGAAGATTTTCTCAGACCGCTTCCAATCGTGATCGCGATTTTAGGCAGGAAAATAATTCAAAAATGCCGAAATGCAAGATAAGGGTGTATCGCTAAAATGGGAAGGAATGTTTAAAAAATGGAACGTAAATATGAATTTTCCTGGGGGCTTTTGGGAGATGCCGTTGTCGGCCGTCCTAACCTTGGTCCTATGGTACATATAGAAACGTATCGTCTGATGCAATATTGTTTTCGGGATATTCTGGAAAAGAATTTTGGGACGGAAAAAGCGGACCAATTATTTTTCGAGTCGGGACAATTAGCAGGAATACATTTTTACCAAAATATTATAAAGGAAGCAGCGAATTTTAACGATTTTATCAAGACGTTACAAGCAGCTCTGGTTGAAAAAGGCATTGGAATATTAAGGATTGAAGAAGCGGATGTAGATAAAGGTAAATTCGTTATCAGTGTATTCGAAGATTTGGATTGCTCGGGGCTGCCGGAACTAGACTATGAATTTTGTCGCTTTGATGAAGGTTTTATTGCAGGATTATTAGAGGCTTTTACCGGTCATAAGTTTAATGTCAAAGAAATTGATTGTTGGTGCACAGGAGATCGTTCATGTCGCTTTGTTGCTGAAATTACGCAGTAGTAACAATGCATTTGAGTTAGGAGTAATGGGAACGTTAGGAGAATTGATGTTGGATAATGCAGGACAAGTCGAATTGTTATTAAGTGAATTATTAAAAAAACGGGGTAATCCAACATATCTAAATAATCAGCTTAATGATGAGCCAGCGATTCGGCAATTGGCAAAAGACTTTATCGTAATTCGGGAGTTTACCAATGCAATAGCAAATGGTGATCTATCGCAGAACTTAAGTATGAAAGGTTATTGGGCTGGAGCTTTAAAAGCCTTGCAATCTAATCTTAGGCATTTAACATGGCAGACTGGTATGATTGCTTCAGGCGATTTTAGTCAGCGTATTGATTTTATGGGTGATTTTTCGGCGGCTTTTAATACAATGATTCAGCGTTTGCAACAAGCGGAAGAGAATGAGCAGAAGTATAGGGCGGAATTAACAAGGCGTGAAGCTGAACTGAAAGAAAGTGAACAAAAGTATCGACTTATAGCTGAAAATATGGATGACGTGATTTTGCTTATGGATGATAATATTAATGTTATCTATAGCAGTCCATCTATTGAGAAATTACTAGGTCATACCTCAGAAGAAGTTATCAAGGTATCTGTAGCGGAGCGTATTTTACCACCGATTGCGGCAGCGCTGCGTAACGTAGTAGAAAAGGAGCAGGTTCAACATTTTTCTCCGATGCTTATTGAGGTCGAGCAGCAGCGCAAAGATGGAAAAATGATTTGGATGGAATCCTTGATCAGCAGTACTAAAAATCAAGAAGGTCAACGGATTGGCTTTCTTTGTGTGATAAGAGATATTACACAAAGAAAACTGGCTGAAAATAATCTGCATCAGTCCTATGAACGAAGAATAAAAAACGACTTCTTTACTAAACTCTTATATGATCATAGGGAGCCAGAGGCAGATACTTATACTCAGGCCTATCGGTTAGGAATTCAACTCCCTAAGCGTTTTTCTTTGTACTTTTTGAGTCTTAATCCTTATGACAGCTTTTTTGGTGAGGTTAATACATTGGAACAAAGACAAAAAAATATTGATACTCTGATTGATCAGCTTACTAAGCAAGAGGATTCTATTGCTTGGGAAGTGCCTGAAGGTATTGGAATACTTAGTGTTTTACGTGATCCTGCTAATCGTAAAACACAAGAAATTCAACTGGCAGAATCCTATATTGATCTTGTGTTATCTGCCTTTCCCAGTTTACACGTTCATATTGGCATTGCGGATTATTTTGATTCACTAACTCACTTTGGTCTCCGTTTTAGGCATGCTCAATCAGCAGTGCGGATTGGGAAGGGAATATGGGACAAGGAGAGAGTGTATCATTTCGATGATTGTGGTGTTTATCAAGTATTAATTCCTTTTGCTGACTCCGATGAGTCAGCGGTCTTTATCAAGAAAACCCTAGGACCTTTACTTGAATATGATAGAAAAAATCAAACAGAATTGGTAAATACATTGGAGAAAATTTTGTCAGGATTAAGTCTCAAAGAAGTTGCTGAACAAATGTTTTTTCATTATAAAACCATTCAGAACCGAAAGCAGCGGATTGAAAGCATCCTGCATATTTCACTCGATTCTTCTGAGGTACGTATGATGCTGGGAACAGCGATACGTCTTTTAAAATTTCATCAGGTTAAAAACTGATGGATCATAAAAAGCTCAGATGAGGTTTTCTGTCGAAACATCTATCTTGCAGAGATAACCAGGCAAAGAATTAGGAGCGAAAATTTATATTTAAGGGATAATAGCAATTTTTGAATTATTATAGTATACTGGAAGAAATAAATATTATGGCAAACTTATTGAAAAATAAGGACGCAAAACTATGGGTCTAATGATATGGATGTCAAAGACTGCCAGGTTGCATCAGTAAACGTAAGGATTACTGGATGTACCTGGCAGTTTTTTTTGTAACGCTAAAACCATTATTCTCAATGCTGGAAGTGGGGCAAGAATTGCTAGTATTGCACTTTATACTGCTTATCTTAAATGTTTGTGGAGGAGGAGACTTGTGGAAATTGAAAGAGATGTTGAAATGACGCAAGAAGAATTAGAGGAATTATTGAAAGAGCTTCCTATGATCCTAGAAGAACTTGAAAAGTACAATGTAGTTAAAGACAAGCCTCCATTAAAAAAAATATAGCAACAGATGGTTCCTCCGATTTGATTGTAAGAGAAGGGAGTATAACACTATCATGATAGTGTTATACTCCCTTTTTGTGTTTGAAACAGTACTTCTTATTTGGTTTTACGCAATAGTACCATCAAGCACTTGGGTAACAATATGTTCCACACCATGCAGATCATTTGTTAGGGTAATATATTTACAAATTTTCTTTACATCCTCTTCTGCGTTACCCATGGCAACACTATAGCCAACTCTTTCCAGCATGGAAATATCATTATAGTGATCCCCAATTGCCATGATGTCCTGTAAGGGAATCTGTAAGGAGTTTGATAAAATCTCCAGAGCATTTCCTTTCGATGCAGATAGAGGAATCATTTCAAAAATATCATCACCTGACACAGTCATGGTCAACTCTGGATAATTTTTAAAATATTCTCTGCCCTGACTTAATTTTTCTTTATTAAAAGTGATGGAAGAAATATTACCAAAGGTCAAGTTTTGATCAAGAATTTCAGCAAAATTCTCCATGAATGTGGCTCCTTCCTGTGCCACGATTCTCCCGATTTTTTCCTTTACCATGTCAATGGTAACAACGCCACCTATGCCAGCTGCTGTTTGAAAGTCACTAAGGAGAATTTCTTCCACATTGGCAGGGTAGAAAACCTCCTTATCAGTACTAATATTATAAAAATACTGATGTTCATGCAGCCATTCCAATGCAGTTTTCATATGCTGTTTATCCATACCAATGGCCATAAGCTGCTTGCCGTCCTTGTCATGAACAAAAGAGCCATTATTGGAAATAATATGAGCCTTGAGGCCAGCTCGGCGGCATAATTCCAAAACATTACCATAGTTTCTGCCAGAAGCAATAGCAACTTCGATTCCTTTTTGCTGAGCGGCATGCAAAGCTGCGAGATTTTCCTGGCTGATTTCACGATTGCGATTTAATAGTGTACCATCTAAATCAGATACTATCAACTTTAAGATAAAATCATCTCCGTTACAATGCAGCATAAGGGCTGCAAATAAATTTTAAAAAGAGGGTATTAAACATGAATCCTGTGCTTAGGCTGGAAGCCAGTGAGAGGATTTTCTTTAAATTATATCATTCTTTTTAGCAAAAAGATCTTATTTTTTGCTATGATAGGGTGTAAGAGGATGGGGAAGGGAGATGTTGCATTATTGAAAAGAGAAAAGACTAAAGGCTGGCGAATTTAAAAAGACTAAACGAATTAGAAATAAAAGAAAGGTGAATTGGGATGCGTTTTCATTTTGAGAGTAATAGAATCGTTCGCCGTATGATACCTTTAGTATTGGCGATAAGTGTGGCATGGATCAATATTGCTTTTGCGGCTGTTGCAGTACCGCAAGTAGAAGCAGAGGCGGCTGTGTTAATGGTAGCTAATACCAAGGAAGTACTGTTTGAAAAGAAGGCACAAGATATTATGTATCCCGCGAGTACAACCAAAATCATGACGCTGCTTACGGCCTTAGAAAAAGGCGATCCTAATAGTATTGTTACTGTTAGTGCCAGTGCTGCCGGCTGCGATGGTTCTGGCCTGGGTTTACATAGTGGTGATAAGTTGACATTGCATGAAGCCATGTATGGAATGATGCTGGTTTCCGGAAATGATGCTGCGGAAGCAATTGCCGAGAATGTAGCAGGCTCTATCCCGGCCTTTGTAGGGATGATGAATGCAAATGCGGAAAAACTAGGTGCAGTAAAGACACATTTCTCGAATCCTCACGGATTGCCGGATCCAATCAATCATTTTACGACAGCTTATGATCTGGCGTTAATGACTGCCTATGGAATGCAGCAGCCTGAATTTGCAAAAATTGTCTCTTTATGTGATTATGATGTACATTTTTTGAATGGGAACATTCTTCATGTTTCCAATACCAATAAATTATTAAAAACCTATCCTGGCGCTAATGGCGTGAAAACTGGTTATACTGATGCTGCTGGAGACTGCTTGGTAGCGGCAGCTAAACGGGACGGCGTTGAATTAA
This sequence comes from uncultured Pelosinus sp., assembly GCA_963526485.1. Taxonomy (GTDB): domain Bacteria; phylum Bacillota; class Negativicutes; order DSM-13327; family DSM-13327; genus Pelosinus. Next base: position 109,265 of record CAURNS010000003.1, on the reverse strand, counting down.
TTGTTGTGATGCTAAATGATGACTATCGTTGGGATGATGCTGCTAAATTGCTGGATTACGGATTTCAGCAGCTTGCCTTAAAAAAATGATGGATAGACAAACCATGCTATTTTTCATCATGAATTGATACAATCTCAAAGAAAGATTAAATAAAGGTTTGATAATATAAAATGACAAGTAAAGTAATTATGCGGAGGGTGCATTATGAAGAAGTCATTTGAAAATTTTCAAATAAGTGAGGTTCAAGTTCCGCTAAACAACATAGTGAATGTAAAAGTACGACAGAAGAACCAGCAAAGAAATTTAGTCTTACAAAAAATCCACAATTTTTTTACCAAAGTTGATGCTTTGAATATCGAGTATATCTCTCGCAGGTGGTAGGGCTAAGCATTCATTTTACCAGCGGGGTGTAGACGGTTCATACAATAAAGATAGATAGCTGAAACAAAGACCAGTTAACTAACTCAGTTAACTGGTCTTTGTTTTTAATGACGTGGATTTCATGGTATTATGAATAGATAAGGCTACAATATGGAAATTGACAAGTAATATGTTACGATAAGGAGATAATAAAATGAGTATGATTCCGACAATTTGCATTGTATCTGCAGTCTCTGATGTTGGCAAGACAACTTTTATGGAGAAGTTGATTGCGGAGATGGTACAGCGTAAGTATAGAGTAGGAGCTGTCAAAAGTGATTGTCATGGCTTTGAGATGGATATTCCCGGGAAAGATTCTTGGCGGTTTGGACAGGCTGGCGCCAAAGCAACAGCAGTAATTGGTGTGGACAAATACGCTCTAGTGCAAAAAACAGAAGGGAAAAAAGCGCTTGATGAGGTAATCCGATTCATCGAAGATGTGGATATTATTTTGGTAGAAGGATTCAAGATGGGAGATAAGCCTAAAATCGAGGTGGTACGCCGCGAAAAAGGAACGAAGATTATTTCGCGGGCAGAAGAACTGATCGCCGTTGTTACCGATGTGACAGAGCTTTCAGTTTCCGTTCCCCTTTATTCTTTAAGCGATTATCAAGGGGTAGCAGATTTTATTATAAAAAAATATCTATTATAGCATTTGGCCTGAAACAGAAGGACAATGCAGCTTTTTCTTATAGCATTGAAACTTTGAGTTCTGGAAGAATGCCGTCACGCTAAAGCCGTGTCACATTTCTATTATCAACGCTTTGCCCTTGACATGTAACCTCCGCTTATCATGACAGGACTGATCAGCTTTCATATATAATCTATTTTTAGAAGTTACTTAATATTTTGCACAATATGGCATGGTTCAGGGATTGATTCGGACTTAATCCGGTTAATTGCTGTAATTTTTCAAGTCTAAATACAAGGGTATTGCGATGTATAAATAAATTTTTTGCCGTGACAGTTACGTTAAGATTATTTTCAAGTAAAATTCTTATCGTATGTAACATATCATATTTCTGGTCAATTTTTTTGGTTAAGCGCTGCTGTAATGTTTTGAATGCTGAACAGGAACCCGCAGCACCTGGTTCTTTTACCAAGTAGGATGCTAATATATCAAAATTAAAAATGGAGTTAACCTTTATATTATGAGAGGTATTTTCTAAGGTAAAGAGGGCTTCCTTGTAGGATAAATGGTATTGCTGCGGGGCAGTTGCTAAACTGCCGATTCCGACGTGCAAAGGTATTTCTGGCTCATGCTTATTTAATAGTTGTACGAAAGCTGAGCCCCATTGCTCAAAAAGTTCCGCATCAGTATCTGTGGGGAAGAATTTCAAAAAAATAAGTTCATTTTCTCTAAAAATAAAAATATCTTCAGCATTCACGATAGGTGATGCTTTCATGTAAGCAGTCAGACTTTCTTTTTTTCGCGAAAAGACAAGATCATTTGAGCCATAGTGTTGAAAAGCATCTTCTAATAGCGGCCGAATATTAATGACAGCTGCGATTCGCGGTAAAGCTAAGTCAAATCGCAATAAGACAGCTAGTTTGGTAATTTGGGAATGATTTTCGGCAATATTCTCTGATAATAACAGTTGAAAAAATTGTTCCAGCAGATGGGAATGGGATTTAAATTCTTCAATCAGCAGCTCCCGTTCCAAGATGAGCTCTGTAACCATTTTTACCAATCTTGCCGTATCTCTGACTAAGTCAGGGGCCCCGGAAACACCAACGACCCCAACAATCTGGTTTCCTAGCACAATGGGCCAGTTTAATCCTGGCAAAGATCCAGGATACTGCTCAAGGTCCTGCGGGTATATTTCTACAAATTCGCCGCGGTCAATCGCATCTTTAGCTCCTTGATGATATGTATTGATTCGGCTTTTTTGCCCCGAACCAATGAGTTTTCCTGTACTATCCATAATATTGATATTCTGTTGAACCATAGGTGCGATTTTATCAATAATCTGCTGTGCTAAAGCTGTCGTAATGATCATGCTTTTACCTCCTCGGTGTCGGCTGTTGTTTATATTATATAATACTATAAGTATAGATTTGAATGGAGAATACTTTTAATTACTAACTTATCTATCAATGAATCATTTTATTCATTGTGAAAATACACAATATAAATATGATAATGCAATTGTAAAGATAATAATAAACAAGATTGAAGGTTGGGGGTAATGGCATGAAAGTTCTTATTGTAGTACATTATCCTAGTGTTGTCGCGTTAATAAAGAATAGTTGTTGTTCAACGCACTGGATCATGGGTATATCCTTTTAGGATTGCTAGTGGTATTCTTATCATTGGAGTTTTTCTTTGGACTAGGATTAATCCCGAAATATCGATTGTTGAAGAATTAGGGTTATTAGTTTCTCAACAAGAAAGGCACTCGTTGAAATATTCAACGAGTGCCTTTCTTGCTATGGGTAAAGTATATAGTTTAATAATGAATTTCAACAGACTTTGAAACAGTTCAGACAGTTTTCTTCTCTTGCAATCAATAGATGTAGATTGCTAAAAAATACAGGCCATCATATATTGCGGCCTGTTGTATATTATTATAATAGTAAGTATAATAATGATAAAATATACGAAAGGAAGAAAAAATATGATTGATAGTTTGGATTTGAAAATCATTAGACAGTTGATGGAACGGGCTCGTACTACCTGGGCTGAATTGGGAGCCCTCTTAGGATTATCAGCACCAGGCGCAGCTGACCGGGTCCATAAGTTAGAGGAAAAAGGCATTATTAAAGGCTATTGTGCTTTAATTGATCCTGAAGCAGTTGGCTATGGATTAGCTGCTTTCATTGCTATATTCTTGGAAAAGCCAGAGCATCGCAAGAATTTTCTGGAGATCGTGGGGCAGAAACCTGAAATTCAAGAATGTCATCACATCGCAGGAGAAGAAGATTATCTTCTTAAAGTACGATGCAGGAGTACTCGTGACCTAGAAAGGCTGGTAAGTGAAGAATTGAAATCCATTCCAGGCATTGTAAAGACGCGAACAACAATCATTTTATCAACTGTCAAAGAAACGCCTGTATTGCCTATCGGAGTGGGGGAGTGGTAATACATGTTGGATACTGCAATATTAATAAAAGGAATTATGCTGGGATTTTCTATCGCCGCTCCCGTAGGACCTATTGGCATCTTATGTATCCGCCGGACATTGACGAAGGGGATGCTGAATGGTGTTGCTTCAGGTTTAGGGGCAGCAACAGCTGATGCTTTTTATGGCAGTGCTGCAGCTTTTGGGCTTACTATCATAACTAATTTATTATTAGAAAACAGTTTATTTTTACATATCGTGGGCAGCATATTTTTATTCTACCTTGGATATACCACTTTTATGGCAAGACCGGCTGAGCAACAGGAAAATACTGATGATAAAGGATGGCTAAAGGCCTATTGTTCTACATTTTTCTTAACGATTACTAATCCGCTAACCATTTTATCGTTTGCGGCTATTTTTGCAGGCATTGGAACGATGAGTATGAAGGGAAGTCATCTTTCTATGGGATTATTAGTATTGGGAGTATTTTTAGGTTCTGCTATGTGGTGGCTTATATTAAGCGGCGGTGTCAACCTATTACGTAATACGTTTGATTACAAACGGCTTATATGGATTAATCGATTATCAGGCATTTTAATTTGCGGATTTGGTATTGTTTCCTTGCTTGGCTTGCTATAGTGTGAGAAATAAAAAATATATAGCAAAGAATTTTAGGAGCGACTGCACAAAAATACCTAGGGATTATCATAATTCCTAGGTATTTTAGATACAATATTATTTTAGTGGTTTAGGACTATCACTGGGTTCAAATTGATTTACAAAGTCGATAAAGGCTTTGCAGGCTAAAGGCAAGACTTTATTCGGCTTCCAAATAAGACCCATTTCCAGAAAAAGATGGGGATGGAGAGGGATTTTGGTTACATGGTTGACTACCTTAATTGAGTTCTTTGGTAAAAAAGAGATGCCTACTCCTTTAGCAACCAACGCCTTTATGGTTTGAAATTGATTCGTTGATAGGGCTACCTTTGGAATAACATTGCATTTTGCATACTCCTCTAAAATGATTTTCCGTAAGACAAATCCTTCGTTGTAGAGTATGAGAGGTTCGTTTTTTAACTGCTCAAAAGTCAGAAATGGTTGTTTGCTGAGTGGATGGTCCGTAGGAAGACAAGCAACAATTTCTTGTGATGTAATCAGATGGGAATCGAGATCGGTCAGCTTTGATGGTAAAATAATCAGGCCAACATGAACTTCTTCGTTTCTGACTAAATCAACGGCTGTTGAAGAGCCATCTTCAATCACTGACATAGTAAGGGACGGATAGCTTTTTTGGAAATCGGCAAACAGCTGAGGAAAGACATAAGCCCCTAGTAATGGTGGGACAGCAATGCGGAAAGTACCTCGCGTTAAATTTTTATATTCAATCATTGTATTTTGTGCAGCAATTACTTTGGCTAGGATCTCTTTTGCCAAGTTCAGAAATACAGTTCCTTCCTCTGTTAAAAGTATCTTTTTTTGTGTTCGGTCTAAAAGCTGAAAGCCTAATTCTTCTTCTAGCTTGTGGATGGCTTTAGAAATAGCAGGCTGGGAGATATGCAGTTTAGCGGCAGCAGCGGTGAAGTTTGTTAATTCGGAAACAGTGACAAAATATTCTAATTCTCTAATATCCATTCTTTTCATCCACCCCATATGATAACTTATAGTTATCATACCATGATTATTCGATATTTTCATTATGTTTAGGATAGTACTATACTAAAAGTGCAGATATTACTATTCCATTTGGAGCTGCAAAGATATTCAGGATAAGGAGAATTGTTATGGAAAAAGAATATAATGGATTTGAGACAACTGTATTAGATGAGCACTATTCCCTGGATGACGCTTATGCAGCCACAGCAGGTAGAATTACGATTGAACAAGAAACCGACGATATGAATGCCTTAGCAAGAGATTCTAAAAAGGTAGTGCGCTATCAGGGAAACGATGAAAACATATATTATGGCATTGTGGAAGGGGATACAATCCTTCAGCTGCTGAATAATTTTGCGGAAATTGCTAATGGTACACTGACCTATGATGGTACCAGAGTATTACTTTCTGATGTTAAACTTTTAGTTCCTGTAGAACCATCAAAGATTGTGAATTTTGGCTGGACATTTGCCGGTCATGCCAAGGAAACGGGTGGTAAGGCAAATTTGAAAGAACCCTTTCTTTTCCTGAAGCCTCAATCCGCATTGATTGCAGAACAAGAAACCATATGTTTACCGCCGATCGACTTGACCAATAAAGTCGAGCTTGAAGGAGAAGTCGCATTGGTTATTGGTAAAAGTGGTAAAAATATTCCCGAAGAAGAAGCGTTAAGCTATGTTTTTGGTTATACCGTATTTAATGATGTTACAGCTAGGGATCTGACTAAGAGCGATCCTCAGTTTACACGAGGCAAGGGTTTTGATACTTTTGGACCGATTGGGCCATGGGTGGTAACTGGTGTTGATCCCACTCATCTAAGAATCGTTACAACTCTCAATGGGAACGTGGTACAGGATGGAAATACGAGTGAAATGTCTCTGAGTATTCCATTTCTGATTAGCTGGGTTTCGAAAATAATGACGTTAGAGCCTGGAGATGTTTTGGCACTGGGATCACCTTCGGGAACATGTCCTATGAAATCAGGGGATGTGGTAACTGTTGAGGTGGAGAATATCGGAAAATTAACCAATTACGTAAAATAGGCTTCTGCTAAAAAGAGATGCACTACAAACTGCATGATAAAGGTGCATTATTTATAAATCTTGGCAGTGCAGCGGCAAGTTTTATTATGGGAAAGAGCTGAACAAGGCATAGGAATGATAACCTGTGCCTTGTCAGCTCTTTTTTTATGATTGTTTGTATCAATGGGTAATCTTGTCTTGTTATTCACCGAAAAGTTAACGAAAGATTAACGTGGAAATAATAGTTAACTTGAATTTTTGTGTTATCTTAGGATTACAAATAATAATAAATAATTTTGGCCGTTATCTATATATGGGGCGCTTTGGTAAGAAAGGAGGAATTTTTTTGAGTTATTTACAGTTGGCAGAAATCAAGCTTGGAATGACTCTGAATCAAGTACTTGTAAGTCCGGATGGTAAGATGGTTTTTGGTCAAGGAACAGTGGTTAATGAATTTTTACTGTCTTGCTTACGGGGATGGACTGTGGAAGGTGTTGATGTGGCTGAAGCGGCAGCGGTTGAATTTAACTTTGCTGAAATTGAGAAAATGGTTTCTGATATTGTAATAGCTTTATCGGATAACATACCAATGGAAAAGCAAGTGCTAAATGCTGCTGAGGTGCATAGTGAAATAGAAACAGAATTGAAGCGCATTTTCCTGTATGTCAGGTATCACGGCATGATCCCGCTTGATACGATTATTGGTTTAGTCAATATGAAAATTTATCCAAGGTTATCACAAAAGGATTCCTTTGTGCAATTACATACGGAGGCATCGGCAGGAGATTATCTGTACCGGCATGCATTGGATGTTGCTCTGATCGCTGGTTATCTTGGACGCTGGCTCGGTTATGGTGACAGTGATATCTGGAATTTGACTTTAGCTGGTTTGATGCATGATATTGGTAAAACTCGCATTAATTTTGAAATGTTGAGTAAGCCTGATAAATTGAATTTGGAAGAGTTTAAAATTGCTAAAATTCATGCAAGTTACAGTCATCAATTACTAGTGCAAGCCGGCATTGTACCTAATGTTGTTTTGGACGCAGTTCTTCAGCACCATGAAAGAATTGATGGTTCAGGTTATCCTTATGGGCACAGCGGCGCAGAAGTTACTATGCTGGCAAGGATTATTGCCATTGCAGATGTATATGATGCTCTCATTAGTAACCGCTACTACCGTAAAGGCGTTTCACCACAGGAAGCACTGGAAATAATGATGTTTCAGATGAAAGGTCAATTGGATACTCATGTTCTGGCTTGTCTTATAGAACATATCAGGAATTTGGGGATAGGAGATATGCCGCCCGCTTTGCATGATCTAGCAATGTAGAAAAATTCTTTTTTATGCAAGGCCAAAAAATTTCACATCATAAAGGCAGTTTTTTTATATAAATAAAGAATTAGATTACTGTAAGGGGAGGATTTCTTTGCATACGCCACTGAAAATTTTAATTAGCGACGATTCCCTATTATTACGAAAAAAATTAAGAGAAGAATTAGAGAAACTAGGCTGCCAGGTATTTGAGGCTAAGGATGGACAAGAAGTAATTGAAGCGTATTCCCAATATCGTCCTAATGGAGTCTTTATGGATATTGTTATGCCAAAGATAAACGGTTTAGATGCTTTAAAAGAAATTAAAGAAATTGACAGCAAGGCAAGGGTTATTATGCTTTCCTCTACAGGCACTGCGGGCAATTTACTAGAGGCTCTTAAATTAGGTGCCATTGATTTTATTCAAAAACCATACAATTGCAGTCAAATAGTAAAAGCAGTAAATGACATCATTCGAAAGGAGAGTTAAATGTTTAGTCAATTTTTTGCTCAATATATATTAAACCAAGGACTGCTTACTTCGTCTCAGGTACAAGAGGTTCTTGAGAGTAGGCGAGGGGCTCAGGTTAAGTTGGGAATATTAGCAATGAATCAAGGTTTTTTGACAGCTGCGCAGGTAGAGGAAATTCACAGATTACAGCATACTATTGACAAACGATTTGGTGAGATAGCTTTAGATGAAGGGTATTTGTCTGAAGAGCAGCTGATGATTCTCTTAGACACACAAGAAAGTGATCATCTCAATTTTGGTCAAACATTAGTAGATAAAGGCTTCATGGATTTAGAACAGCTTCAGCATGTTCTGGAGAATTATAAACGAGCAAGTAATTTAGAACAACAGCCTGATTTATCCCAGTTTAAAGAGACAATTCGTACCCAATTAAATTTTTCTTATGAAGATGAAAATGTAGACTTGTATTTTGATTATATATTGCTGTTTATTCGGGCTATGATTCGCTTTTTGGACGCAAGTCCCCTACTGATATCAGCAATTCATGGACAGGACCAGAATGGATGGTTTGCTTCGCAGAGCATGACGGGAGACGTTACCCTTCACAGTAGTTTTACGGCAGAAGATAGTGTTTTGCTGGAATTGGCACGGCGTTATAGTGGCGAAGAAATTTCTGAAATGAATGAGCTTGCTTTTGATAGTATAGGTGAGTTTTTGAATGTTACCAATGGACTATTTTGCATTAATCTTTCTAATATGGGGCTGGATCTCGATTTACACCCGCAAACAGTTACAAGAGGTGCTGCGTTTTTGGGAAAAGCCACTTATACAGTAGTGCTAGATGCTGGCTTTGGCAAAATCAATTTAGTATTGTCTGGAGCATAATTAAGGCGGTTATTAAACCTTTCGTAAGGTGTTCATATGAAAAAGCAGGTGTAAATACCTGCTTTTTTCTTATAGTAGAAAGAATATGTTTTTGTAGAAGCGGGTTAGATCCTACTTTAGGATTTCCTGGAGTTGTTCTTATAAATGAAGCGTAGATTCGAATAACTTAATCATAGAAGGATCAAACAGTGTTCCGGTGTTCCCTACTATTTTAAAGATTGCCTGGCGTGGGGTATTATCTTTCATGAGCAGTCTATCATAATGATCGGCGATAGCGATTAAACGAGCAAACTCTGTAATTTGCACTTTCCGAAAGGATAATGGACCGCTGCCGTCATAACACTCATGATGCTGTAGACATACTAACGAAATGATCATGTCGATATCCAAATTATCTCTTAATTTTTCAAAACCAAGCAAAGCATGAGCTGTGTTTTCTTCGATGAAGTTTTGCCCCATTCCGCAATCATGCATAAGGGCGCACATTCCAAGATATTCTAGGTTTAAATAATCATAACCTTGGAGCAATCCCATGTGAAGAGCAATTATGGTTGTTCGCAGGCTATGGCGAAAGAGAAATTCTGTTTGCGGATCAATTTCAAGAAAGGCTTGGACTGCTGGTTTTTCTAAAATGGAGTAAATAACTTGTTCAATTTTAAAAGCGTTTTTTTGAACATCCATTATTTTATCTGCTGCCAGGTTTTTAAACAATTTAGTAAGTGTCGCCATAGTCTGTTGTACAACGGGTGGAATCGTACTGGAGGGCGGTGAAAAATCTGCTTCTTCCTGGATCATAACTCTATGAATTTTGAAATTATGAAGTCGATTTATATAAGATTCTGTTAAGGTTATGCCCCGGGCAATAAGGACGATACCGCGAGAATCACAGATGGTCTGATTGGCAATCATGCCTGGCCTTAGATCATTTAATGAATAAGGTTTCATTGATCTTCACCTGCCTTGAATTGAGTTTGGGCGTCCAGTAAAGCTTGAAGAGCAGTCTCTCTTTTTACGGGTTTAGCCAATACAGTAAATGCACCATATTTAAGTGCCTCTTCACAAATATAATTTTGATTTCCTAAGGCTGAAACCATAATAATCTTAACTTTTTTATCGGTTAATGAAATAATTTTTAGAGTGCCGAGTCCATCTAAATCCGGCATTGTAATATCCATGAAGATAATTTCTGGCTTGAAAGAGCGATGTTTTTCTAATGCCTCAATACCATTCGATGCTTCGACAATTTCGATATCGCTGATTTCGGCGAAAAAGTGTTTTAAAGTAGCTCGTGAAAAATCTGAGTCGTCTACAAGAAGTATTCGCATATAAGTTCCTCCATACTAGAAATCGTTCTTAATGATAATATTTTCGTGTAAATTTCATTTATTTCCTTGTAAAGGATATTAAGGTTTGGTTAAGATTGTTCTGTGTGTTATGACTATAATGGAATTGTTGTTTTATGAGAAGATAGATCATTCTATTGTAGTAATAGGATGTTAGTCCTTGGAATTTGCTTGACTTACGAATAGGAAGGCAATACAATAAAAGCGAATATATGTATATTTTGACAAATTTTTCAACAATGTTAATATTGGCAAACTTACTGAAAGGTAAGGACGCAAAGCCGTGGGTCTAAGGATAGATTGTCTATGACTGCCAGGTTGCGAGTTCAATCAGATTGTAATTCTGCAATTGGCACCAGCTTTCTATTGGCTGGTGCTTTGTTGTATGTAAAATTAATAGTTAGTTGTTCTGTGTAGTAAGGCTGAGGAAATAGGGGCTTAATGAGGCAGAAAAAAACTATTGAGTGAATGAGAGGTGACATGTTGAGCCTACGAGCCAAAATAACAATAATAGTGATAGTAACGTTTAGTGTATTTATTTTTTTTGTATATGGTACATTACAGTATCTATTGGAAGGAAATTATACTCAAATAGATGGGGTATGGATGATTTCTGCCATAAAAGAAAATATAGATGGTTTCTTTGTAGGGCAGCAAAATAGTAGTGATGTGATTGCTTTTGTTCTGTTTATTAGTTTACCTTTTTTCATTATTCTACCGATTGTGTTGCAAAAAAAGATTTTTGGTCGATTAAATATTTTGACGGCAAGTATTGGTCAGATTGCAAAGACACAAGATTTATCAGGGACTATTTTAGTGTCCGGAAATGATGAAATTGCTGTTTTGACAAGAGCGATCAACGACATGTTAGTTACACTATCTACCGAGATGAATTCTGAGCAGCAAGCCCTGAAAGAAGCGCAGGAACGTAATAAAAATTTAGAACAACATGTAATGGAAAAAAATACTCAACTGCGTAAGCTGCTCTATACGGATCAACTTACCACGACGCCCAATCGTCTTCAATTGATTGAAGATATGAAAGATGCAATGCAGCCTTGTCTGGCAATTATCAACGTAGAACAATTTCGCACTATCAATGAATTTTATGGCTATCAAACTGGTGATGATTTACTACAAGAACTTGCGGAGCGTCTTGTAAAACTGATCGAACCTTATCATTATCAACTTTATCGTTTGGCGGGAGATGAATATGCGGTACTTGCCGATGGAGGAGATGAATATCTTTTCAGCGACTGGATGTTGAGTATTCATAATATAATTGAGAAGGTACCGTTTAAAATTCACGGTCACAACTACTACTTTTTTGTCACCGTTGGTATTGCGATTACTAAGGATGAGCCTTTAGAAAAGGCTCAAATGGCTCTGGAATATGCCAGACAATATTGTTTGCCTTTAAAAGTTTATCATGATGATTTGCCCATGAGAGAAGCCTATCGCAACAATCTGTACTGGATACATGAAGTCCAAGATGCAATTCGAGAAAATCGAGTTATGCTCTATTATCAGCCAATTATGAATGCCTTAACTTCTGAAATTAATAAATATGAGGTGCTTGTTCGTTTACTTGCACGAGATGGGCAGATCGTTTTACCAGGGGTCTTTCTGCCGATTATTAAGAAGACTAAACTATATCCTCGTCTGACAGAAGTCATAATTGAGAAGTCCTTTGCCTATTTTGCGGACAGGGTTGTTGACTTTACACTTAATTTAAGTGCAGCAGATATTTTAGATACTGGTGTTCAGGAAGTAATATGGGAGTCACTAGCAGAACCTGATGTCGCTAAACGAGTTACCTTTGAGTTTGTTGAATCGGAAGAGTTTAAGAATCCAGAGGATCTTTCATTATTTATTCATAAAATAAAAGAGTGTGGTGCGAAAATTGCAATTGATGATTTTGGCAGCGGTTATTCCAACTTTGCATACATTCTTAATATGGAGGCTCACTATATCAAGATTGATGGATCATTAATTAGTGAAATTGATACAAATCCTGCGATGGTGGCAATAGTTGAGAGCATTGTATACTTTGCAAAGCAGATTGGTATTAAGACAATTGCTGAATATGTTAGTTCAGAAGCTATATTTCTTGAGGCAAAACGAATCGGTTTGGATTATTTGCAAGGGTATTATATAGGAAACCCCAAGCCTTATCTAGTTCACGAGTCTAGTATGAATTACGCAGAAACTGTTCAGCGTAGTAAAGCGAATCATACGAATATAGCAATGAACCCTAAGAATAAAGTTCATCAGTTTTAAGGTATTTCATGTTTACTATTCAGTAGGGATTGCATTATTAAGCGTCACAAAACAAAGATCTCCTAAAGTAGATGTACATCTACTTTAGGAGATCTTTTTCTATAAAGTGCCAATTTTAGCAGAAGAATAACATCGTTACTGAAGTTTGATTGAAATATTTGTCATATTTAAGAAATCAATCATATTATATTATAAATGCATTTATAAGGGAGATTTGTCATGTTAGAATACCTGCTTTATAGCTTCCTCGGTATCGGTGTAATTGTATTGTTTTATTTATTTCGTGTATTCAGCAACCTTCCGCCTAAGGATTGAGGGGCGTGAGGAATTCTCAGGCTGCTGGCAGATTTGTTTAATATCTTTTGGATAGAGTTCTTATTAATTCCTGGCAAGCCGTTCTAGGGTTACTTGTATAACATTCAACATTGTTAAAGCGTTCACTGGCGCTAATCTTTTTATTTATTGGCTGTAATATTTATCCTACATAATGGGCAATACTAGAAACGTTAAAATAAAAAAATAAGGATGTGATGAATATGAATCCAAATGAAAGAGAAGAAGATTGGCATGATAGTCCAATCGTGATTTTTACTGGCGCACTGCTTCTTTACACTGTTGGTCATTCGATTTTGGCACTATTTAATTTTTAGATGATTGAGAATCCTTCGGATATAGCGATTCTTAGTAATCAGGAAATATGGTTTTATCATCAGTGATATAAAGATATAAATAACCCGCGAAAATTTTCGCGGGTTATTTATATATATGAGTTGTGGTAAGAGACTAGCTCATATATGACAATTAGCACAATAACCATAAAACTCAAGAGAATGAGATATAATGGTAAATTGCTTTTGATTAATTTGTTCTAAGTCTTCATGACTAATGGGGCAAAAGTCCAGGCATTCGGCTTTGCCGCAGTTTAAGCAAACCAAATGGTGATGATGTTTTGTGGTAATAAGCTCATAGATATTTCCGTCCTTACCTCGGGTGTTAATTTCACAAATAATCCCCAGATCAGCTAATAGAGTTAAATTCCGATAAATAGTGTCTAAACTTATATCAGGATTTGTTTTTTTTACATAATCTAAAATTTGCTGAGCAGTGGCGAAACGATCGCTGTTTACTAATGCGGTGATCACAGCTCGACGCTGTGGTGTTATTTTATATCCTTTTTCGCGAAGGACACTAATAAGCTTTTCCATCTGGTTTCTCTCCTCGTTAGTAATGTTACTGTATTCTATATCATTTATGAGGAAAATGCAACAGATGGGGACACCTTAGCCAGAGTTAGAAAGCATGATTGACTGGTAGCGTAGCAGACTAGCTTAGGGTGAAGTCTTAGCTTCCTTGAATAAAAGTAGCCGCTTCATCCCCAAAATCGAATATTTTGTTAAACAGTAATAAAAGTTGTGTTTTAATAACAAAAATAAATAAATTTCTGACAATTATTTTACTTTGTATTGTGCATTAAAACGGCATTGTTGCAAATAATAATATAATCAAATAGTAATAATATTATTTAATTATATTGCTTTACTATTCTCTGCAATGAAAAACGATGAAAGGAAGATTCTTTTGCAGAGGTATGTAGGCTAAGAAATGAGTATAGGAGTGGAATTCACGTGTATGCATTCGAATTTGAAAATGTTTCATTTGCTTATCCAATGTTGGTTGTTTCTAGTATAAGTTTTGCAGCCTTTAGGAATTGGAAACCGCTTATCGTTACGACGATTTATCCTTTGTATGATTTTACGAAACAAATTGTTGGGGATAGGGCGGATATTGTTTTACTTGTACCGCCTGGTGCTGAGCCTTATTATCGGGAACCGGCTCCGACTGATATTTTAACAATAAAAAAAACGACGGTATTTATTTATAATGGTGCAGATAATTATATTTCTGAGATGAAAATGAATCTGACTAACTTGAAATACGCTTTAGGCATAGCACAATAAAGAAAATTATATTCAAGATGATGTGAGCCCGTGAAATATTACGGGCTTTTTTTGTGAAAAGTGAAATATAACTCGAAGGGATGATAACTTAATGTGAACCGCAATATAATCCATTGACCTTCAGGTGAAAAATACTATAAACAAAGAGCACAAGGATGTACATAACATACATCCTTGCGCTCTTTGTTTCCGGGTAAGCGGCTTTGCGTTTTTGTGTTTTTATGTTTTAGAATATTTGGCTCTATGTTCCGAGGGAATGACCTAGAGGCTGAACTTGGCGATGGTTACTTGCAGCTCTTCCGCCAGATGGGCTAGTGCCTCACTGGAGGATGCGATTTCTTCCATAGAAGCAGATTGTTCTTCTGTGGCTGCGGAAACGGTTTGGGTTTGTCCGCCGATTTCTTTGCCAATGGTTTCAATCCCATGAATGGCAGCAACAATTTCTTCACTACCTATGGCGACTCGGTCAATGGCAGCAGCAATGTCTTTTACCTGAATGGAGACTTGGCTCACAAAATTAGAAATCTCGTTAAAGGCTTTACCAGCAGTATTCACTACGTCAGTACCCAGTTTTACTTCACGGGTTCCATCATTCATCGCTGTGACTGCGCTAACCGTTTCATTTTGAATCTCTTGAATCAGGTTGGCGATTTGTTTAGTTGCTTCTTGTGATTGTTCTGCCAATTTGCGAACTTCTTCTGCGACAACGGCAAAACCTCTGCCTTGTTCTCCGGCTCTTGCTGCTTCAATTGCTGCATTTAAGGCCAGCAGATTTGTTTGATTGGCAATATTGGAAATGGTATCTACTATCTGACCAATTTGTCGGGAACGTTCACCTAGTTTGGTAACAGCATTGGCGGATTCAGTGACCGTTTTATCAATTATATTCATTTGATTCATAGCTGCTTCGATGGAATGTCCACCATGTTGTGCAGCAGCAGCAGCTTGGTCACTGATCGCGGCCACAGTATCGGCATTGCCGGAAATTTCCTGAATGGCAGTAGTCATTTTTCCAATAGTCAATGCTGCAGCGTTAACGTTTTGTCCTTGGGTTTCTGTACCAGTGGCTACTTCCATAATGGTCACGGCTACTTGCGTAGACGCCTGAGCTGATTGCTCAGCACTGGCCGTTAATTCTTCTGAAGAGGCGGCAACTTGTTCTGCGGAGACTGCCACTTGCGATATGACATTTCGCAAGTTTGTGTGCATTTTGTTAAAAGCTTCTGCAAGTTGTCCAATTTCGTCCGCTGATTGATAGGTTATCCGTGGAGCGGCCAAATTGCCAGCAGCGATCTGGCCAGCAAATTCAGCCAATGTATGTACGGGACGTGAAATATTACGAGAAATGAAAACGGCAATAATAATGGATAAAATAATTACAATAATATTGACAATAACCAGAAAGAGTTGTGAAGCTCTCGCGTCTTTCGCATATTGTTCCTGCTCTTGGATAACGTAGGTTCTTGTCGCAAGGGTTAACTTTTCGGCAGCGGCCATAGTAGCTTTATAGGGGGCTCCTGCCTGGGACATATAAAGAGCAACTTCGTCAAGCTTACCTGCTTGTTTCGCTGCCATAGATAGTTCAGCGATCTTCTCATATTCTTGTTTAGCTTCCTTTATGGAAGCAATATATTCTTTGCCTGCTCCAGCCTGCAAATTTTGTTCTAACCATTTCAAACGATCATCGGATTTTGTTTTATAGTCATTATAGACGGGGATGTCATTTGGATCACCAACAAAGTTAAAACGACGCATGGTGACAGCCTCATTTGCGATATCAGCAGCTGCTCCCTGTACCATTTCCATCTTTTCGATATTCAGTTTGCTGAACGTATGATAATTTGCTGTTATTTCGCCGATCTTCCAAATCGTGAAACCACTCATTAGAATAACAAGAGTTAAGACAAGGGAGAATCCACCACCTATTTTTTTACCTACAGTCCATTTCATGCCATAATTCCTCCTTAAATCTAGTGCTGAATATATTGCTATATTTTATCATCTCAAAAATTTGTTTAGATTTCTTGAAATGCAATGAGAAAAATAAGAATGTCTAAGTGTTATCATGTCTTGTAATGATGCAATCTGGCAGTCATGGATTATAAGATTCTCACATCGGTTTACTAATGTTTACATGATTGATAAATATATCTTACATGGATAAAATATACTTGTCAATAATCATTAGTAATTAATAAAATTATTTAATTATCGTCTGATATATAACTCGTACATAAAAAATAGCCTATTCCCGGGAAATAATAGGTGTAGGCTATGATACAGAATAATATACAATTCATTTGATAAATCGACAGCAAAATATGGAGCAAAATCAAGTTGCGCTACTAATAATATACTATAGGTTACGGCTTGCAGGCTAGAGAATATTTATGGAATAATCAACCAATCAATTTGCAGACGGTATTTGAGTGAAGCAGGAGAACATTTAAAATAATGATGAAAGAACAGCCTGTATCCCAAATTTTTATAAGGGTACAGGCTATTTTACATATTTCCAATATATTATTCAAGAGGTGGCATCATAGCACAACAAGGACCACCTTCAGGACCCGGTCTGTGGGGAGGTCGTACTATATCAGCCACAGTTTTCGCTTGCTCATCCGATAAATCAGCAACATTTTTTAATTCTTGCAAGATATCCGGACGTTTATTAAACATTTGCTGATGATAATTTTCCCGGTCTTCAGGGTTCAGATCTTTCATTTTTTCCATCGCGGCTTTGCGCTGGCTATCTTTTTCTTTAAAGAAGTTTACTAGTTTTATAGCTTGGTCTTGCGTGATAGTGCCTTCTTTTACTAACTGATCCAAACTATTTTTAATATGTTTTTCTCTATTCTCAGGATTAGGGAAATTAGCATCATGCATGCCAGGTTTAGGTATAGGGCCATCCTGAATATCATGAGCTAGTACTATTGATCCGAAAGATAATGAAAAGCACCCAATTAACAATCCACTAGTCAGCTTTTTTGAAATAGATTTCTTCATTTCATTTCTCTCCTTTATTAAGTGACCTGAGATCATTATGAAGGAAAATTGTTACAATTTAGTTACAAAGCAATATAGATTTCCTATATTTTTATAGCCTTAGTAAGATCGAACCAAAAAGCAACGCCATCCTGAGTATTGTTCACACCGTAATCATTACCATGCAATTCCTGGATTGCGCGGACAATGGATAGACCTAGACCATAACCGCCATATTCTCTAGTGCGAGCCTTATCTACTTTATAAAAGCTGGTCCATATTTTCTCAAGGCTTTCTTCTGGTATAGGGTGTCCAGAATTGTAAACAAAGACTCTGACTTGATTTTCTGTTTCCTGTACCCAGATTTTGATGGCCTTCTTGAGTTCGGCATGGTTGATAGCATTTGTAAAGAGGTTGAGCAAAACCTGTTCAATACGTAGTTCATCGCCATTTACCATATAAGGAGGAAGCGGATCTATTTCCAAAGATAATTCTTTTTCTGTCAGAATGGTGGAGTATTTGAGAATCATGTCGTGCAATAGCAGAGTAAGGTCAAAATCAGTTCGATTCAACTGATAGAAGCCAGATTCAATTTGCGATAAATTCAGTAAGTCTTTAACCAATGTATCCATTTTTTCTGCCTCATCGATGATAACTGAACAGTAATAATTTTTGTTTTCTTCATCCCGGTTAATATTTTCTTTTAAGCCCTCTGCATATCCTAGGATGAGAGAAAGAGGAGTTTTAAGTTCATGAGAAACGCTAGATACAAAGTTTTTACGCATTTTATCCAGTCTTCTTTCCTTTTCAACATCGGCCATGAGCTGCTGATTTTTTTGATTGAGTTCTAATATGGCAGTATCCAGCTGGTGAGATAAATGATTAATACTTTTACCTAATTCACCGATTTCATCGCCACGGTTAATAATGCATTTCTGTGAGAAATCAAGTTGTGACATGCTCTGGGCAATACGATTGAGCTCCAGTATGGGTAGAGTAAATCTTTTGGCAAAGAAAAATGCCCAAACACAACCAGCAGCCATGGAAAGTATGCCAGTAAAGATAATAAACTGGCCTGCTACACTGACACTCTCAGATACTAGGGTTAAGGGCTGCTTGATGACCAAAATATCACCGTTGTTCATTTGATGTTTGACCACCATGAAATCTATTTTTAGATCCTGGTCATGTTCCATCTCCAAAATTGTACGGTTATCAATTATTTCCCTATTGCGGATAATCGGTGGCGGGCCTGGAGGAAAACGAGAAGGACTAGTGCGATAAAGGGCAGGATTATCAAGAGGATTAGGGAGATTTGGAGGTGGAGGGCCGTGGGCTGGTTCTTGATCCAGAATCGGACCAAAGGAACTGTATTTGAAATTGCCGTCTTTGGTGAAGATAAAAATTGCTGCGCCCAAGGTGTTGGCAATTCGCTCCAATTCCAAGGACATTTCCTTGGGATCACCTTGATAGCGATAATCAAAATTGGTGCTGTTGGCAATAAGAGCATCTTTTTTTTGTGATGTATAAAAGATTTCTAAGCCGATGCGGGTCAAGCCAAAGAACATAAGTACAAAAAATAGGACTAGCCCACTTAAGATAATGAAGAGTTTAGTTCGCAGTGAAACTGTCATTTTTCAGCCTCAAATCGATAACCATATCCTCTGATGGTTTGTACCATTGTACTTTTATCTCCTAACTTGGTCCTTAGACGATTGATATGAGTGTCTACAGTTCGCAGATCACCAAAGTAATCATAACTCCACACTTTGTTTAAAATTTGCTGGCGGCTTAATGCTTTGCCGCTATTTTCCGTTAAATAGGTAAGCAATTCATATTCTTTAGGACTTAGATCAAGGGAATGATCGTTAATGAATACCTGACGAGCTACTGTATTGATTTCCAATCCATCATAAACAGTTGTCTTATCTTGCTCTATGCGACGGAACAGAGCATTTACTCTTGCCGTTAGAACCTTAGGGCTAAAAGGCTTCGTAACATATTCATCAGCACCAATCTCAAAAGCAAACAGCTGATCTACTTCCTCGCCTTTGGCTGTGAGCATAATAACAGGAATATTGCTTTTCTTTCTAAGCTCCTTGCATACTGTCCAGCCGTCATGTTCCGGCATCATAACATCTAGAATGACCAGATCAATTTGTACGTTTGATAAGAGTTCCAATGCAACGTTGCCATTATCCGCTTCCAGAGTGCTATAGCCTTCTCGCATAAGAAAATCAGCGATCAATTTTCTTATGCGAAGTTCATCATCAACAATCAAAACTATTTTATTCATGGGTTAAGCCTCCTTGTCACTTGGCAAAAAATCGTTTTATTTTAAGAATAAAGAGTATTAGGGAAGATGTCAATGAATTGCCACATTGTATAAAACTCTGTAACAAAACTGTAACAATAGTCCTTCATAATTGAGATAAGATCTTGAAGCAAAGAAAAAATGGATACGAATCTATACAGAATTCAAAGCGGTTTTAAGTAAGATAGGATCATTTGTTGCGAATAGAGGGTAACACAGAAAGAGGTGCATATATGTTTTGGTTAAAGATTAAGCAATATAAAAAAACATTTGTATTCGCTATTGTTCTAGTATTGCTAGCAGTTGGTGGCGCCATTTATGTCAAGCAAAATAACACTCCCGCTGCTACCGGGACAACTGTGGCAGTGGGGCGCGGTGACATTAAGGCTGTCATCTCTGCCACCGGGACGATTAGTGCAGTGAATTCAGTGACAGTTAGTTCGCGGGTAACAGGACTGATTACTGAAGTAAGGGTAAAAGAAAATGACATCGTAAAAGCTGGGCAGGTTTTGTTAGTGCTTGATGATACTGCAATTAAAGCGCAAGTTGCTCAATATCAGGCCACGCTGGCAAATTATGAGTCTATTTATGAACGCAGCCAGAAATTAGCAGCTGTTGGCGCTGAATCCCGTCAGCAATTAGACTTAGATAAGACCAATTATCTAACAGCCAAGGCTACATATGATAATAATGTATCGCAGTTAGGATATTACGTAATCACCTCACCCGTTGATGGTATGGTAATCGGTACGCCGACACCTGCCGGTGAGACAGTAGTACAGGGGATTTCCGCAGCTCAGTCCCTTTTAACGATAGCGGATATGTCCAGAATGCAGATTAAGACTTTAGTGGATGAAACGGATATTGGTAAAGTAAAGGTGGGTCAACAGGTTTCTTTTACGGTTGATGCGCAGACAGATAAAACTTTTACTGGCAGGGTAACTAGCATTTCACGAAGTGCCACTACATCTTCGAATGTGGTTTACTATCCGGTATATGTTGAGGTTGATTCACCGGAAGACCTGCTATTTCCGACTATGACCGCCAGGGTTACCATCAATGTAGGCGAACGAAAAAATGTATTAGTTGTACCGCTGGCTGCCATCGAGGAAGAAAATGGTCAAAAGGTTGTGCAACTGATGGTGAATGGCAAAGCACAGCCTACGCCCGTTACGATTGGTTTAAGAGATGATGAAAATTTAGAAATCCTAAGTGGCTTAAGGGAAGCCGATCAAATTGTTATCCCTGTAGCCAAGGCGGTCACGACCACGGCCAATCAGAATCATCAGGGGCCGCCCCCGATGTAAAATCAGGAGGAAATCATGACGATTACGTTGACAAATGTAACGAAAATATATTCTATGGGTGATACTACAGTGCATGCCCTGGCAGGGGTATCTCTAGCGATTACCGCTGGTGAACTGACCGCTATTATGGGGCCATCGGGATCGGGCAAGTCGACTTTAATGAATATTCTTGGCTGCCTTGATCGACCTACTGACGGATCTTATTGCCTGGATGGATATGAAGTCGCTACGCTGAATGATGATGAATTAGCCGTTACCCGGAATCAAAAAATCGGTTTTGTTTTTCAAAATTTTAATCTGTTACCACGAATGTCAGCGTTGCAGAATGTGGCTTTGCCCATGGTTTATGCAGGCGTGGCTAAAATAGAGCGAATAGAAAGGGCAGTACAGGCATTGGGTAGGGTAGGCTTAGCGGATCGTAAAGATCATCGTCCCAATGAGCTCTCGGGCGGACAGCGCCAGCGGGTAGCCATTGCTCGGGCGCTGGTTAATAATCCTGCTATTATTATGGCTGACGAACCTACCGGGAATCTGGATTCTAAAGCCAGCAACGAAATTATGGAACTGTTTTGTAATTTAAATGATCAGGGGCGTACGATTATTTTGGTTACTCATGAACCAGAAATTGCAGCATTTACCCGGCGGATACTTCATGTCCGGGATGGTGAAATTGTCCGTGATGAAAAGAAGGAAGGGGTGAAGGCATGTTCTGGGAAAGTGTCTTAATTGCCTTTGAGGGTCTAAATGCGAATAAACTCCGGGCCATTCTTACGATGCTGGGAATCATCATTGGCGTTGGGTCTGTCATTGCCATGGTATCTCTTGGTTTAGGCGTACAGAAAAAAGTACAGGACTCTATTGCCAGTTTAGGCAGTAATCTTCTTATAGTCGCACCAGGGGCCTCATCAGCACCCGGTACCGTACATTCGGCGGCAGGCTCCAATATTACTTTGACAAACCAGGATGCAAAAGCTATTGCGAAAGAAGTCGCTGGCGTCAAGTATGTAGCGCCTAGTGTTTCTGATACATATCAACTCATTTATGGCAATCAAAATTGGAAAACGAAGGTGCAAGGGGCTACAGAAGAACTTTTGTCGATTCGGGATTTTAAGATTGCCTCAGGTCGGTTCTTCAGCACCAGTGACGAGGATGCACGTGCCCGGGTGGCGGTGGTGGGACAGACTGTGGCTACTAATCTGTTTGGTAACGTCAATCCAGTAGGACAGACTATTCGAATCGGCACAGCACCCTTTCGCGTGATTGGGGTACTGGCCAGCAAAGGGCAATCTACTATGGGACAGGATCAGGATGATACAGTTATTGTACCGTTAACTACGGCACAGGAGCGCCTCATGGGGATAACTTATCTGGGAAATATCAGTGTGCAGGCTGAGAGTGACAAAGTAATTGAGAAGGTGCAAAAAGATATCACCACACTCCTAAGGACGCGTCACCATTTAGCAGCTAAAGCTGAGGATGATTTTTCTGTACGTAATCTGACAGCGATCATGAGTACGATGAAGGACACCACTAGTAATTTAACTTTGTTCTTGGGAAGTGTTGCTGCTATTTCGCTGGTAGTCGGCGGTATTGGCATTATGAATATTATGCTTGTTTCAGTAACGGAACGAACGCGAGAAATTGGCATCAGGAAAGCGCTGGGGGCAACATATAGCAATATCCTGCTGCAATTTCTGATTGAAGCAATCGTTATCAGTGTCACGGGAGGATTGCTTGGCATATCCTTAGGTGTGGTGGGAGCGTACATCGTTTCTCTTGTGGCAGGCTGGAATACGGTAATTTCCTTGTTGGCTATTATTAGTGCATTTTCTGTTTCAGTAATGATTGGTTTATTTTTTGGGATTTATCCTGCCCGCAAAGCAGCATTGCTTGATCCAATTGATGCCCTGAGATATGAATAGAACAGACATGTATTGGGGGGATGAAGGTCTTGATATGGGGATGTATAGTTATATAACACTAGTATTTCTTATCGTTTTATTAGGGTATCATATTTTTGCGATTATACAATATCTGGTTCAAATCTTACTTTAAAGCAGCAGAAATAAAAAAACGCTCATGTAGAATTTTCTGCATGAGCGTTTTCATTTAAATGTCACACTTGTGGTTTCTCGTCGTAAATAGAAAATTATTTATGCAAAACATCCTTCAAAGTACGGTATTCTTTAGCGATACGCACTGGTTTGGTCATAAAACGAACGGGAATAGAAAAGAGGAATGTTGTCAGATCTTTATGCATTTCTTGATTAAGACGGGAGGGCTTCGATATAATCCGGGAAAATAATAATTCGCCATAGCTCTGAAAAGACAAACATCTTAGTGATTTTTCAGGTTTGGCATTTTCCGCTGGTTTCGGAGTATCACTAGCAGCTGAAGAAGCGGTTATCGTGGTTTTATGCGTCAAATGGCTAGGCAGAGGATTAGCGGTAATTTGTCTATAGGGACCAATGGTTTTGCCGCATTCTTCACAAGTTATCCGTACAATAAGCTTGTTATTGTATTCAATATCATGAACCGCCTCTTGGTTGCAGCGCGTGCAGAATAAAACTGCTTTGAAAAATTCTTCACACATCATAAGACCCTCCTTATTTTCTGGGTAATTTTAATATACTATTGGTAAGCTATTGTTTCCAGATCATAGGGAAAAAGCTAAAGACTGAAATGGTTATTGTAAGATTTTATATAGTAATTATTGAACAATTGTTCGTTAGTCTTAACGTTTGTTTAAGAATAGTTAATAAAAAAGCAACTATCTTATCGTTATCTATGGGATTTCTACGTTCGTTTCAATATTTCCTGTGCGGTTTCTTCATCAGTAATCAGCACATTAATAAAGTTGCCGTGAAGCGCACCGAGAATTGCATTTACCTTATATTGACCGCCACTGCCCACGCCGATACGGATCGGAATAGCTTGCAGCATCTGCAAAGGTGCGGCTATGAGTCGGTCCTCAAGAAAAGAATGAATCAGTTTACCCTTACTATCAAAAAATTGTCCTAAGATATTACCTACGGCACCGAGTTCCTGGAGCTGCTTCATCTCAGCCTCGGTAATACCATTGCTTACGATTAAGGATGAATCGAGACTGACTTCCCCGAGTCCAAACAAGCTTTTGGTGCAGCTTTGTGCTTTTGCTAAAACACTGCTGACGCCGGGGTCACTGAGTAATGCTTTTTTTATTTTAGCTGAACCTACGATTGCCGGTGTATTAAGCCATATGCCGGAGGCTTTTAATTGGGCAGCTATGAGTTTCACAATTTCTTCGGGATTTATTTTTTCACTGCTATTGAGTCCTCCCATAAGCTGAATGACTGTTAGGTCTAAGTCTTTTTTCAATTGTAGCGCTTTGCCTACCTCGTAAATGGACGCTCCCCAGGCAATACCTAAAATATCATGATCTTGCAATGTTCTTTGCAGGTAATCGGCGCAGGCTTTACCAACACCTTTCAAATTATCAATTAGTGTATTTCCCGCAGGAATAACAATGGCTTCTTCGAGTTGAAAACGAGTTTTTAAAGCATGTTCTGTATCAAAACAGGAACGGAAATGGTCCGCTAGCTTTATCTCTACAATACCTAGTTCTTTGGCCTTTGCTAAATATCGTGTAATGGTAGGCCGTGAACAGCCTAATTTACTGGCAATCGTATCTTGGGTTAAGCCTTGGATATAGTATAACCAAGCAATTTTGGCGATAAAAGTGGTTTCGTTGTCATATATGGGCATTATTTCACCTCAAAATTGTAAAAAGTAATATATCATTTTTCATATTAAATAGAAGTATTTACTAAGGTCATTAAAGATGTTCTGACTTATAGTCTTTAAATTATACTATGATCTATTTCCACTGTAAAGTAAAGGCATAAGTACGATCGTCGTGTAAAGAGGATTGGTTAAGTGAAAAAGTTGCTTTTATGATTGACAGAAAGAAGAAATTAAATTATTATAATATTAAAAAAACACAAAAGTAAATATGTTGAACATATGTTCAATGGCAAATGTTGATAAAATGAATCTTATTAATTCTTATTTGATTATTCATTCATAACAATTGTTGTTTATAAATTTAATTTGGTTATTAAGTAAATTTTTTTTACTATTTATGAACAAATGTTCTTATCGATGAACGAATGTTCATGGATGAATCAATTTACTATAAAAGGAGTGATCTGAAAAATCAATTTTCTTCAATCAGTCATAATGGCTATATATACAAATACAGGAGGAATGAGCGATGAAATTAAGTAGAGAAACGTTAGTATTTTGGTATAAGAAAATGTTGCATACTCGGTTTTTTGAATCGCAGGTAGATGCATTTTTTGCCAAGGGGATGATTCACGGTACGACTCATCTGTCGATTGGACAGGAAGCTTTCGCCATCGGGGCTACTGCTGCACTCCATGCAGATGATTTAATTACCAGTACTCACCGCGGACATGGAGAGTGTATTGGTAAAGATGCCGATCTTAATTTTATGATGGCTGAATTGATGGGAAAATCAAATGGTTATTGTAAGGGGAAAGGAGGTTCCATGCATATTGCAGACTTAGAAAAAGGAAACTTAGGAGCTAATGGTGTGGTTGGCGGCGGCTTTGCCATTGCGGCAGGAGCTGCTCTTACACAGCAAATGAAAAAGACGGGAAAAGTGGTATTATGTTTTTTTGGTGACGGAGCCAGCAATGAAGGCTCTTTTCATGAAGCTTTAAATTTGGCGGCTATTTGGAAACTGCCTGTTGTATTTATGTGTACTAATAATCATTACGGTATGTCTATGTCTGTTGCAAGAAGTACAGCTGTCAGCAATATTGCTGATCGTGCTGTTTCCTATGATATGCCAGGTGTTACTGTAGATGGTAATGATCCTATAAAAGTATATGAAGCAACATTGGCAGCAGTGGAACGTGCCAGAAGTGGCGAGGGTCCTTCTATTGTGGAAGGGATTACGTATCGTTGGTTAGGTCATTCCAAAAGTGATGCCAATCGGTATCGCACGAAGGAAGAAATTCAATCATGGAAAGATCGATGTCCCATCAAGACCTTTGAGAAATACTTAATTGAAAACAACGTGATTACACAGCAGGAAGCCGATGAAATTACAAATGGAGCAAAAGAAGATATTGCCCGTGCAGTGGAATTTGCCCAGCAGGGTTCTTATCCTGGTATTGAAACCTTAGAAGAAGATGTTTATGCATAATGTTAGAAAGGAGTAGTGAGTAGCTATGGCACTGTTAACATACAAAGAGGCTGTAAGGCAGGCTATGCAGGAAGAAATGCGCCGGGATGAAAATGTATTTTTACTAGGTGAGGATGTAGGGGTATATGGTGGTGCTTTTGGTGTATCTTTGGGCATGCTTGAAGAATTCGGTGAAGAGAGAGTACGGGATACACCTATTTCTGAGGGGGTTATTGCAGGGGCAGCAGCAGGAGCCGCTGTGACTGGGATGCGCCCGGTTGCCGAAATTATGTTTAGTGATTTTATTACGATTGCGATGGATTCCTTGGTCAATCAGGCAGCTAAAATGCGTTATATGTTTGGCGGTAAGGCAAAAGTGCCTATGGTACTGAGAATGCCGGGCGGTTCGGGAACAGGGGCGGCGGCCCAGCATTCCCAGAGTTTAGAAGCCTGGCTTGTTCATGTGCCAGGTTTAAAGGTGGTTATGCCATCCACTCCCTATGATGTGAAGGGGCTGCTGAAAACAGCAATTCGTGATGATAATCCTGTTGTCTTCATTGAAACAAAAACGGTTTACAACAAAAAAGGAGAAGTGTCGGAAGAGGACTATGTCATTCCTTTTGGGGTGGCGGATGTGAAACGAGTGGGTAAAGATGTTACGGTATTTGCCACAGGTGTGATGGTTCATCGGTCTTTAGAAGCAGCGGAAATTTTAGCGCAAGAGGGCATTGAAATAGAGGTAATTGATCCTCGTACCCTGGTGCCTTTTGATAAAGAGACATTGGTCAAATCTGTGATTAAAACCGGTAAGCTGATCATTGTGCACGAAGCTTGCAAACGAGGCGGTTTCGGAGGCGAAGTAGCGGCGGCAGTAATGGAAAGTGAGGCCTTTGACTATTTGGATACACCGATAAAACGTATTGCTGGAAAAAATATTCCAATTCCTTATTGTATGGAACTGGAAAAAAGTGCTGTACCTCAGGTCGATGATATCGTTAACGCAGTTAGGGAAATGGTATAAGTAGGAGGAATCTAAAATGGCAACAGAACTGTTAATGCCAAAACTCGGGATGACCATGGAAGAAGGTACGATTGTCTCATGGTTTAAAGAGGTTGGCGATAATATTGCAGAAGGTGAAATATTACTGGAGATATTGACGGATAAAGTCAATATGGAAGTGGAGGCTCCTGCTGCTGGGCAAGTGTTGGCCATACTCGCTGCTGCGGGTGACATTGTTGAGGTTAATAAACCGATTGCTTATATTGGTCAGCCGGGAGAAAAATTGGAAAGTTATGCTGCAGTAATCCCGAAAAATGAAGAACTGCAGACAGCACAGGTAGTAGCTGCCAATGCTGCAGCTGTACAAAGTACAACAGAAACCGGTGGTAAAGTAAAAGCCAGTCCAGCAGCGAAACGCGTGGCGCGGGAAGAACAGATCGATTTACGTGCAGTTCCTCCTAGCGGTCCAAACGGCAGAATTATTGCCATAGATGTTAAAAATTATAAAGCAAGTCCGCTGGCGCAAAAAATTTCCCAGGATAAAGGCATAGAATTGGCACAGGTTGCAGGAACTGGTTTTGCTGGCAAGATCATGAAAAAAGATGTAGAAAACGCTGTGACGAAAGTAGATCTTAACACTAGAGGAATCCATAAACCTTTATCGGGAATGCGTAAAGCAATTGCAGATCATATGGCAGATGCATGGACAGCGCCTCATGTTACTCACAACATGGAAGTCGATATGTCAGGTATGGTTGAACTGCGTAATACTATTATACCTGGTATTGAAAAACGTACAGGGGTAAGACCTTCTTATAATGATCTTATTATAAAAGTGGTGGCTAAAGCATTACGGGAATATCAGCAAATCATTAATGCCAGATTGCATCCGGATGGTTTGGAAATCTGTGATGATGTGAATGTTGGTATGGCAGTGGCATTGCCAGGTGGTTTAGTAGTGCCGGTTATTAAAAATGCAGATACCCTTAGCGTGGAACAAATTACCCAAAAATCAAAAGAATTGGCAGGGCGGGCAAAAGCGGGAAAACTGCTGCCGGATGAAATGTCAGGTGGTACTTTTACGGTAACCAACCTGGGCATGTATGGCATCGATACATTTTCGCCTATTGTGAATGCTCCGGAAGTTTGTATCCTTGGAGTTGGACAATTGCAGGATAAACCAGTTGTCAAAGATGGAAAAATTGTCATTCAGCCACGAATGTCCCTATCTCTTTCCTTTGATCATCGAGCAGTGGATGGAGCGCAAGCGGCAGAATTTTTAAGAAGAATAAAGGAATTGTTAGAAGATTACTTACAGCTTATCTAAATAGTAAGAGTCTCGTAGTTTCTCGGAACGTCTCATATAGGGCGGTAAAGGATGAGCATAACTAACGCTTCGCCGTTTTACTTAACCTACGCTTATCATTATGCTCATCCTTTGCCTGTTTAGAAATAATATATGGTTGTTTATTGAGTATACACAGAGTCTCTTTTAAGGAGGAAAAGTGATGAACTATCAGGTTGCAGTACTAGGAGGAGGACCAGGCGGCTATGTGGCTGCCATTCGAGCGGCGCAATGCGGGCTAAAAGTGGCATTAATAGAACAAGATGCTCTAGGGGGAACGTGTCTGAATCGGGGATGTATTCCTACTAAGGCGCTGCTCAGAAGTGCAGAGGTCTATGAAACGATAAATAAAGCAAACGAATTTGGGATAGCATCTTCCCCTGCCAGTGTCGATGCGAAAAGAGTTTTTGCGCGTAAAGATGGCATTGTTAAACAGCTGGTTAATGGTGTAAGGGGTTTAATGCTGGCGAATAAAATTGACTTATATATCGGTACTGGTAAAGTAATCGATCCTCATAAATTGGAAATTAGCGAAAAAGCAGGCATTAAAATCATTACCACTGAAAAACTAATTCTAGCTACAGGCTCAAAGCCCTTTGTGCCGCCAGTTCCCGGATTTGATATTCCAGGAGTCATAACGAGTGATGAAGCATTAGATTTAGGTGAGATTCCAAAATCGATGGTAATTATCGGCGGTGGTGTAATTGGCTTGGAATTTGCTTATTTAATGCAGACTTTTGGCTGCAAGGTAACGATTATTGAGATGATGTCTGCTATTTTACCGATGGCGGACAAGGAAGTCGTAGAAGTATTAATAGGCTCATTAGAGAAGATCGGTGTTACCTTCTTTACAGGTGCCAAAGTGAGCAGGATTTTCAAAGGTAAAATTGGTTTAGTTGTTGAGTATCAGATTGAGAATACAATTCATAAGGTTGAGGGTGAAAAGGTACTAGTTGCCACTGGGCGGGCAGCAAATTTTGCCGGCATTGAAAGCCTGGGTGTACATGAGAAAAAGGGTATCCCAGTTAATGAAAGAATGGAAACCAGTATTTCAGGCGTTTATGCCATTGGAGATGTAACAGGAGGCATTCAACTGGCACATGTTGCTTCGGCCCAAGGTATGGTTGCGGCTGAAAATGCTGCAGGAATGTCTTCTCACTATAGTGGTGATATTGTACCTTCCTGCATCTATACTGCTCCGGAGGCTGCATGGTTTGGTATGAGCGAAGCCGCAGCAAAAGAGAAATATACCAATATTAAAGTAGGGAAGTTTCCCTTCCAAGCTAGCGGCAAGGCTATGGCGTATGGAGAAACGAAAGGCTTTGTAAAGATAATTTGTGAGGCACAATATGGGGAGATCGTGGGAGTACATATTGTTGGCCCTCATGCAACAGACCTTATATCGGAAGGTGCAATGGCAAAATATGCGGAGGCTACAGTGGACGAATTAGCACATGCTATTCATCCTCATCCGACCTTGTCAGAGGCTATTATGGAGGCTGCCCATGTGGCAATGGGGCAAGGTATACACTTTACAGCAAAGTAGTGATATAAAAACCAAGGCCACAAAGATGTACCAAAAATAGGTCGGGAAAGTATGCTTATTTCCTATTCTTCGTTAGTCTTCGCATCTTCGCGTTTCAAAATATTTTTTTGTATCATTTCAGAAATTCCTGTAGTGGTTTAGGAGGTGGAGTTATGATTGTTATAGATTGGGGGCTGACTCCCTATCAGCATGGCTGGGAATTTCAGCATTCCTTTATTGAAGGACGACGCCGAGGATATATTAACCAAGATGCATTCGTATTATTAGAGCATCCACCTGTCGTTACCCTAGGGCGCAAAGGCCACAGGACTAATATTCTTGCAGATGATACCGTACTTGCAGCAAAAGAGTGTGATGTTCTTTATGTTGATCGGGGCGGCGATGTTACTTTCCACGGTCCAGGGCAGTTAGTAGGTTATCCTTTACTGGATCTTCGTCATTATGATCAGGATGTTCATGCTTATGTGAGAAAATTGGAAGAAGTCATCATTCGCACCTTGCAAGATTATGGAATTCAAGCGGCAAGAGATGAGCACTACACGGGTGTGTGGGTGGGAAGGGAAAAGATTTGTGCGATTGGTATTGGTATGAAAAGTTGGTTAAGCTATCATGGCTTTGCTTTAAATATTGACGTAGACTTATCCTATTTTCAATTGATTACGCCTTGCGGGATTACAGGGCGGGGCATAACCAGCATGGCGAAGCTATTGGGAACAGCACCAGAAAAGCAGGCAGTAAGAGAAAAGTTAACGGCTCACTTTATGTCTGTGTTTGGTATTGCTCATTGGGTGAAAGCAGAAGACTGTTATTCAGGAGCAACAATAAAGCCCTCTTGGCTAAAGGGGCATGTATCAGGAAATAGCAATGTGAAAGAGATGTACGGTATGTTGGATGAATTCTCCCTCACTACTGTTTGCTCTGGTGCTCATTGTCCTAATATCGGCGAGTGTTATGCGTCGAGGACAGCTACATTTATGATATTAGGGAGTCAATGCACAAGGCGATGCCGATTTTGTGCTGTGCCCAAAGGCGTTGTCCAACCTGTTGACCCAGATGAACCGCGGCGTGTTGCCGAAATGGTGATGCGGCTGGGGCTGAAATATGTAGTCATTACCTCGGTTACCCGGGATGATCTTGCCGATGGTGGAGCTGAACATTTTTCGCAAACCATACAAAGGATTCGTGAGCTGTCGCCCAAAACCTTGATTGAAGTTTTAATTCCGGATTTTCAAGGCGAAGAAAGTTCATTAGATAGTATTATTGCTGCCCGGCCGGAAGTGATCAATCACAATGTTGAAACTGTTCCCGCTTTATATTCTCGTGTGCGTCCTCAAGCCGACTATCAGCGTTCTTTGCGTGTGCTCCAATATGTGAAGAAAAATGCGCCGCTGATCTTAACGAAGTCTGGTATTATGGTTGGTCTTGGGGAAACACCAGTGCAGGTTACAACTGCTTTAGCTGATTTGCGGGGCATAGGATGTGATCTTTTGACGATCGGACAATATCTTGCTCCATCGTTAGAACATATTCCAGTTGCAGAATATATAGTGCCAGGCCAGTTTCAGTATTATCAGCAAGTTGCTGAACAACTTGGTTTCTCTCATGCCGCCTGTGGTCCTTTGGTGCGTTCTTCTTATCGTGCCGCAGAAGGCTTTTCTCAAAACAGAAGTCTTTCTGAATGTTTTAAATCGTTATTGCCGGAAAAAACACTGAAAAGTTGTTAATCCGGCAATTTTTTATATAGTTAGACTTCAACTGCAGGGGCACAAAAATGATTCCGTTGTTTTTATTAAAAAAGTTTTTTGTAAAAAAAAGGAACTTCATGCAAGCATAAAGTTCCTTTTTATTATGGTCTTTTGGGTTATGTCTTATTTATAAGCACCGGTGCATTGCTGCAGGAGCGTTGTAATTGTTTCATAGCCCGGTGCATCTTCATAGAGAATCTTATACAAGCCGGTCAGTAATGGTAAATTGCTGACCACCAGCTTGGCTTCCCTTTCCAGCTGTTTTGCCAGCAGGTAGCCAAAACGAATAGCGGGATAGCCTTCGACAGTGATTCCTTCCTCTTTCATCTTTGCGACAGCCTGACTGGCCGTCAGTCCCTCACCAATCACTTCACCCAGTGTTCGGTTGCGTCCGGCTTCCCCGGTTACCTCCAGGTCACCTACCCCGGGAAGTCCATAGACGGAGAGCAGAGTACCTCCTAAAGCTTGAGACAGAATGCCCATCTCTGCTACGGCAAAAGTGAACAAGGCAGATTTCGTGTTGTTATGCAAGAAGCCTTTGCGTTTTTTAAAGCCTTCTGCTATGCCTAATCCAACGGCATAGGCGTTTTTCATAGCGGCACAAATCTCGGTTCCGGTTACATCGGTATTGACTTCAACACGATAGACATCAGTCATTAATGTTTTTTGAAGATATTTGGCGGAGGCTAAGTTCGCACTGGAATAGGTAACAGAAGTAGGTGATTCCCAGACGACTTCGATAGCCTTGCAAGGGCCGCCGATAAAGACAAAAGAAAGGGTATCTGTAAGATGCTTTGGCAGCCGTTCTTTTAAAATATCCGGCAGCAGTACAATATTGCCGTTCCCATTGTATTCAAAGCCCTTGGAGACACTGCCGATCATCATGCCGGGATGTAAATAAGGCACAACTCGTTCAAATATCATTCCCAAAGCGTCCGACGTAATTGCCATAATGACAATATCAGTATCCTGCATAGCCGCAGCCAGAGATTCTTCTTTGAAAGGTCTAACTGCTGACGGCAACGAACATTTATGCTTGGGATGAGGTTCTCCGGCTAACAGGGCATTGATGATCTCATGATCCAGCTCGGTTCCCCACAGACGAACCTCATGGTTATTTTTTATAAGAGGTACAGTCAGAGCACTACCCATAGCACCTGCACCTATAATTGTTATTTTCGACATAGCTGTCACGCTCCTTAACTTTTTACCAGGTGGAGTAAAAAGCGACAGCTTGACAGGATGAGATCCATCGGGTTTATTATAGCAGATCTTTTGAAAAAATCAATTGTCTAAACGCTGTCATTGGCAACATTGCCTGGTACAATGTGTGCATGATTAAACCAGGCATTTGGGACATTGGTTGGATTTGTTCTGCTGGAAAATATTTTTGATAGATAAAAGGGGAGAAGAATCAGGTCTTCCAGGGACCAGAGCACAAAACGTGGCAATCATTGGTACATAACTTGCATTTTATAGGCGAAGGTGGGGTAAATAAATGCGACAGTTATTAAAAATTATTAATCAGGAAAACAAAAAGAATCCTCTGACAGATGAAGAAATTGCTGCCCAATTAGGGATGGGAAGGAGTGATGTAGTCAAGCTCAGGCGATCACTGGGCATAGGAAATTCAAGACAGAGAATGAGAGAACTACTGGAAAAAGAGATTCATACTTTAGTAAACAAGTATCCTAATTTATCAGAAAGGGCATTGACCCAAAAGTTAAATGAAAACGGTTTTTGTGTTTCCAGGCATATGGTGAGTGACTTATATCAGCAGATGAAAATGCAAGGTGCCTTTTCCGCAGCAAAACCAGAATTGCTTAACAGTAGTGAGGTCAATGATCTGCCGGTGAAACAAACGCAAACCGCCTTTGACGCTTTAATCGGAGCGCAAGGCAGTTTGCGGACGCAGGTAGAGCTGGCCAAGGCAGCTGTTTTTTATCCGCATAAAGGGCTGCATACCTTAATTGCCGGGGCAACTGGTGTTGGAAAAAGTGAATTAGCTTATTGTATGCATCGTTTTGCTTTGGAGTCTGGTACGAAAGCAAGTGATACTCCTTTTGTGGTTTTTAACTGTGCCGATTATGCAGAGACGCCCCAGTTATTACTGGCTCAATTGTTTGGTTATGTGAAAGGTGCCTTCACCGGTGCGGAAGTGGATAAAGAAGGATTAGTGGAAAAAGCCAATCAAGGGATTTTATTTTTGGACGAAATTCACAGGCTGCCGCCGGAAGGACAGGAAATTCTTTATTATCTAATTGACAAAGGAAAGTTCCGGCGGCTGGGGGAAAGTGATACCTTCCGCAATGTAAGTTTGATGCTGATTGCGGCAACGACAGAAAATATTGAGTCATTTCTGCTGCTGCCTTTTCGCCGACGCATTCCCATGGTGATTGAGCTGCCAACCATTGCCCAGCGTCCTTTGGAAGAACGGTTTCAAATCATTGTAAGTTTTATTCGGGAGGAAGTCAGCCGCATCAAATTGACAATGAGGGTTTCGTATAATGCGGTGGTTGCCTTACTGATGTATGAATGTCATGGCAATATTGGCCAATTGCGGTCAGATATACAGGTTGCCTGTGCCCGGGCTTTTCTGAAGAATATGGCACAAAAAGAAAAAATA
The DNA here is from genome assembly GCA_963526485.1 of uncultured Pelosinus sp. Lineage (GTDB taxonomy): Bacteria > Bacillota > Negativicutes > DSM-13327 > DSM-13327 > Pelosinus. The sequence continues at coordinate 74,793 of CAURNS010000003.1, read as the reverse complement.
TTAAAGATAGAAATTAATGATTTAACCCATCAAGTTGTTAAAGGCTTGCTGCTTTTGAATGAGCAGCGCCCTATTATAGAAAAAATTCTTGCAGGGGATTTGGAGATATCTCCGACTGATGAACAGAGGGCACCATTAGTGGAACCCACGTATTTATTGCCGAATGAAGTATATCAGGAAATTGAAGACAATTATATTAAAATGGAAAATCAGGGAATCGACCTTGCGATTATCAATCGTGTCATCAGTGATGAACTTGAGGCTAAGGTACGGCAGCTGATTAAGCAGGCACAAGGCAATAAGCGAAATCTGATTCGGCAGGATTTAGAAAAAATTGTGGGCGGAAAAATCGTCAATGCTGTTGATCGGATGATCAAGCTGGCTAAAACCCGGCTGCCAGATATTGATGATAGTTTGTTATATTGTTTGGCTACCCATTTAGCTGCTTCTTATGAACGCATCCGGATGAATAACAAACTAATTGTCAATCCTCAGTTTCAAAAGATGCAGACCGAATATCCGGCAGAGTATGAACTGGCAGGGAGAATGGCACAAATAGCTTCTTATTATCTAGGAACAGAATTACCGGAAGATGAGATTGCTTTTATTGCGATGTACTTAAAATCGTATGCTAAAAAAGATCATATAAATGAAGTCCATGTAGGAGTTGTGGTACTCACTCACGGACGGGTAGCCGAAGGAATGGTACAGGTCGCGAATCGATTGCTCGGTGTTGATTATGCTAAAGCCTTGGAAATGCCACTAGAGGAAAGCTCCGAAGATGCATTACAGCGGGCTATGCATATCGTACGGCAGGCGGACAATGGCAAAGGGGTTCTAATGTTAGTGGATATGGGGTCTTTGGTCGGTTTCAGCAAGCTGATTACCGATAGCACCGGTATAATAACGCGCATGGTAACTCGGGTCAATACACCGATGGTGATTGAAGCGGTACGTAAGGCATTGGCTCCGGATGCGGATATTGAGGAAATTGCTAACGCACTGCACTGGGACAATTCAAACGATGAAACGGATGTATGCCATATAAACACGGTTCATCATTTGAGGGGGGTAATTGTGACCATTTGCCTTACCGGTCAGGGAGCGGCAGAGTGGATGGCAAGAATGATTGCCGAATACATGCCGCAATATCTAAAACAGATAGAGATCATTACCATGGGAGCTTTAGTGGAAGAAGATCTGCAGACTCGCTTAAGGCAAATCGGACAGAATTATAATCTTCTTGCTGTGATAGGAACGTTGGGGACGGTAATACCTGGTATTCCATTTATTACCGTCAAAGAGATCGTAAAAGGGAATGGCTTGGAAAAATTAAAGAGAATTATACAATTACACGGCAGCTTAAATAAAGCAGGAGAGATTCCTTCTGCGGCTGGAGGGTATTCTCAAAATGGTTTAATCCGGCCGGAACTTGTATTGCTGAACTGCTCCCATAAAAGCAAAAATGAAGTCTTGAATACATTGGCTCAGATATTAGTTCGTCAGGGGCATGTACAGGAACCGTATATCGTATCCATTTATGAGCGTGAGGCATTGGCTCAAACCTTATTTCAGGATGTGGCATTGCCCCATGGCAGTCCAGAATATATTCTGAAGCCAGCTATTGCAGTGATGACGCTGCAAGAACCGATAGAGTGGGTTGATGGGTATCGGGTAGAGATTGTATTTATGCTGGCTCTCAGCAATTATCAAAAAAATGAATTTAAAAAATTATATTCTTTGTTGAATGACCGCGAGCAGCTGATGAAAATGAAGCAATCGAAAAATATAGAAGAATTTATGAGGGTGATTACAGATGGGAAAATGTTTTGAATTTGACGAGAAAGTGATAGCCGTTGGCTTGGAAGTCAGTGACAGAGAGGATGCATTGCGGCAGATGGCGCAAATGCTGCACAACGCGGGATATGTCCGCGATACTTATAGCGAGGCTATCATTCAGCGAGAACGTACTTTTCCTACTGGTTTGCCAACAGGAGAGAATGGAGTAGCAATTCCACATACTGATATATGCCATGTCATAGCTCCAATGATTGCCGTCGGAATACTTAAAACACCTGTCGAGTTTCAAAACATGGGTGACATTGAGGATGCGATACATGTAAAAATCATGTTCATGCTGGCGATGACTCATTGTGACAATCAGGTGAAATTATTGTCGGAATTGATGCAGATCATTCAGGATCAGTACTTGTTGAAGAAACTGTGCATAGCACAATCCGTAACAGATATTGGACGGCTGCTAAGCGATAAAATTCATTTTTAGCCGATGTGAATATAAGGGAAGGAGGTAGAAAAAATGAAAACATTTCGTATACTTACCATTTGTGGTACAGGGATCGCCACTTCAACCGTTGCCGCCGAGAAATGCAAGCAATATTTGACGAAACGGGGTTTAAAGGTAGAAGTAGTTGAATGTAAAGCAGTAGAAGCGTCTGGGAAAATTTCAGTATATTCTCCCCATGTAGTAGTTGCAACTACCCCGGTTAATGACAGTGCATTACATGGCACTAAGAAATTTAGCGGATTGCCGTTTTTGACGGGCGTGGGGATGGATAAGTTAGCTGATGAGATTGCTGCTTATTTGCAGAGTTTAGAGTAGCGTTCTGCTGCTCTCAACTTCTGGGGTAAGATTTTTGCAGAACCTTATTTATTATAAACCAAAATATGGGAGGATAATTTTGTGCAAATAATAAATTTTATTCTTGGTCTTGGTCCTACAGTTATGATGCCGATTATTATCATGCTCTTAGGATTGCTTTTTCGTCAGGGATTTCCTAAGGCTTTTCGTTCCGGTTTAACGATCGGTATGGGGTTTGCCGGCATATTCCTTGTCATTAGCATGCTGACCAGCAATTTATCACCGGCTACCCAGGCGATGGTAACAAATTGGGGCTTGCATCTGGATGTAATGGATGTTGGCTGGCCAATCGCGGCGGCAGTCAGCTTTGGCACACCCATTGTTCCAGCCGTTTTTATCATGGGGCTGTTCATTAATGTTTTTATGCTGGCCATGAATTGGACTAAAACGATGGATATTGATTTATGGAATTACTGGCATTTTATCTTTTCTGGTGCATTGATTATGTATCTGACCAACAGTGCTATTCTGGGTATTATTGCATCAGGCATTACTATTATCATTATCCTTAAACTGGCCGATTGGACGCAGCCGTATGTGGCAAAGGTCTTCGATATGCCCGGTATATCCTTGCCGCATACGGAGTCCATATCATGGGCTCCTCTCGGGATTTTGTTAAATAAAGTAATTGATAAAATTCCCGCTATCAATAAGATTGATATTAATCCGGAAAAGATTCAACAACGTTTTGGTGTTTTTGGCGAACCCATGTTGATTGGTTTAGTTCTTGGCGCCTTTATTGGCGTCTTGGCCGGATATAATATCGAAGGTGTTATCAAGTTAAGTGTGAACATGGCAGCTGTACTTTTTTTGATGCCGCGAATGGTTCGTATTTTAATGGAAGGTCTATTACCTTTGTCAGAAAGCGGACGTGAATATCTCAGTAATCGATTCCCTGGCAAAGAAGTATTTATTGGCTTAGATGCTGCTGTTGTTATTGGCCACCCTTCGGTAATGGCTGTTTGCATTTTGATGATTCCGATTACCCTGCTGTTGGCTGCTGTTCTTCCAGGCAACAGGATTCTGCCGTTCACTGACCTAGCTGGTTTGCCCTTTTGCTTGCTTTGGGCTGTAGCTCCCTCGAAAGGAAATGTATTTAGGGGGCTCATAATTAGTACAATTTTTATGGTTGGTATATTATACATAGCAACCGATTTGGCACCGGTAACTACTTTAATGGCAAAACAAGTAAACTTCCCATTCCCTGAAGGTACCGCTGCCATTTCTTCTCTTGATGGCGGAGCACACTTAATTCCCTATATTTTATTTAAAATTATTGAAATTTTCCATTAATTGAGGATGCATATATATCGTAAAGTTATACTTGTCGATATTACATCCGATAGCTGGTTCGGTATTAAGAAAAGTTGATACGTAACGTTTCTGGGAGGCTATGCAGTACTAATAGTCTCTCAGAAAGTCTCATTTAGGACAATAAAGGATGGGCTGCGTTATCGTTATGCTCATCCTTTGCCTACTTGTAACTTTTTCCGAGAGTATGTTACGGAGTAAAGGAGGTAACTTATGGTCTATGAAATGATGAGAGTTATGGCTGGACCTTATATCTGTAGTTTGGTAGATTCCTATATTGCTCATCAAGATGTCCTTAATGGTGTCGTTATTGCCGGAGGAATCACTTGGCGAATATATAACCAGAAATATTGGAAGCTTATCAAGTCAAAACAGAAGCAAAAGGAGAAATTCTTTAGTAGAATTTAACATTATGCCATATTATTATAACTATTTATATAATTGCCAAGCGATCTAGAATAATAGGTTGTTTGGCAATTTTTCATATAAAAACAATTAATCATAAACAAATGCTGGCATTTAATAATCATAAAAATAAATAATAGAAAGCAATAGAAAATAATTGACTATTCTAAAAAAGAAAAGTATACTTATTTTAAACATAAGTAAATGCATTGAACATATGTAAAAATAAAATATTCTATGAATAAGTAAATTCTAAGGGAGAGGATAAGATGTTGGGATTAAATTACAAATTAGAAGAATTAGAAAAAAAAGGTCAAAATATAGTAACTGGCATAATCGGTGCAGGACAGATGGGAAAAGGCATGATTAGCCAGATGACTCTGATGAAAGGCATGACACCAGCGGTTGTAGTTGACATTCAGGTAGAAAATGCGGAAAAGGCTTTTCTAAATGCAGGTGTAGCGAAAGAAAATATAAAATATACGAAGTCAATTAGCGAAGCAGACCGTTTTATTAAAGAGGGCAAATTTGTTATTACGGATAATAGTGATGTCGCAACGAAGTCGGAAGTCATTCAGGTAATTATTGAAGCCACAGGTGTAACCGAGGTAGGTGCCAGAATTGCTCTCGATACCATACTCGGCAAAAAACATATTGTAATGCTCAATGCAGAAACCGATGTGGTAATTGGACCCATCCTGAAGAAATTTGCTGACACTGCTGGTGTTGTATATACGGGAGCAGCTGGTGATGAACCAGGGGCTGTGAAAGAACTGTATGATTTCGCTGTAGCTTCTGGTTTTGAAGTCAGAGTGATTGGTAAAGGCAAGAATAATGTGTTGGATTTTGATTGTAATCCAGATACGGTATTAGAAGAGGCTACTCGCCGGGGAGTTAGTTCCCATATGTTAGCTGCATTCAAAGAAGGCACGAAAACAATGGTTGAATTAGCATGTATGTCTAATGCTACAGGGTATGTTTCAGATGTAAGAGGAGCACATGGTATCAGTGGTGAGGTGAAAGAGCTTCCTGAGTTATTTAGTTTAAAAGAAGAAAAGGGGATTTTAAACCAATATGGTGTGGTTGATTTCGTAAATGGTATTGCTCCTGGCGTATTCGTAATCGTCACCAGTAAATTGCCGGAAGTAAGAGCGGAAATGGAATATTTAAGCATGGGAAAAGGACCCAATTACATACTGTACCGTCCTTATCACTTATGCAGTTTAGAGACTCCTTTGTCGGCAGCAAAGGCAGTATTAGACCATCAAGCTACGATTGCACCGCTTGAAGGGTTAGTATCAGAAGTTATAACCGTTGCGAAAAAGGATCTGAAGTCTGGAGATCATTTGGACGGTATTGGCGGCTATACTGTGTATGGAACGATTGAAAGATATGAAGCAGCCAAAGAAATGAGAGCTCTGCCCGTTGGTTTGGTCAACAAGGATACAATCTTAAAGCAGGATGTTAAAAAAGGTGATCTTATCACGTATGACATGGTGCAATTACGAGAGGATTCGTTCATTCTCCAGATGAGAAAGCTTCAGGATAAACTATTTGCGTGAGGACAAAATGGTGGGCCATATATTGTTTGGTTTACAATATATGGCCACATCCTCCTAAATTTTAATAGTTGTCAGTGCCCCAGGGGTTAAAGAAATTTTTATTGTCAATTGGTAACGAATACTATATTATTTTTGTGAACTGGATTAATAATATGCTGACAAAAATAATTGGGAGGAGTAAACATGCAAAAGATAGTTGATGATAGTCGTCTGATTGTGAAATGCTGTAAATTATATTATGAAGAGTATTATACGCAAAATGAAATTAGTAATATATTAGGTGTCTCAAGACCTACCATATCCAGAATGCTTAAAGAAGGAAGAGATCTGGGGATTGTAAAGATTGAGATTATTAATCCTTTTCAAAGTAATTTTGAGGCATTAGAAAGACAAACAGAAAAACGCTTTAATATTAGAGAGGTATTGATTATTGAAGATGAAGCTGATGAGGCAATGCAAAAAAGACAGTTAGCAAAAGCAGCAGCTAACTATTTGCGGCGTATTATAAAAGATGGTGATGCCATTGGTGTTTCTATGGGAACGACACTTAAAGGAATCGCAGAATATATCAATAATAAAGAAAAACGCAAGTTAACGTTTGTTCCCTTAATTGGAGGTGTTGGACAATCTAAAATAGATATTCATCCCAATGATATTGTCATGGGGCTGGCCCAAGCATTTGGAGGAAATTTTAAATTATTGCATGCCCCTGCTGTAGTAAGTAGTGAGAATATAAAAAAAGAGCTTCTAAAAGAGCAAAGCATTAAAGATATTATTGATCATTCGAAGTTGTGCAACATTGGAATTGTGGGAATCGGCTCTCCTACAGATATGAATTCTACCATGATGACTTCAGGATATTTTAATGAAGATGATACGAAAGAACTCGCTAAATTGGGTGTAGTTGGAGATATATGTTTGCAATTTTATGACATAAACGGTAATACCGATAAATTTGATTTTAATAAAAGAGTCGTCGGAATTGATTTAAGTGATCTGAAAAAAATTGATACTGTGATTGGCGTAGCTTGTGGTGAAAAAAAGGTAATGGCAATCATAGGTGCTTTAAATAGTAAAATTATTGATGTTTTGATCACAAACTATAGTAATGCAATGGCTATTATTAATTACAAAGAATAGAAGTGCTCAGAATGTGCTGAGATATTGTTTCAATTAGATGTTCCTATAGATGTTCCTAGTTTGCATCATATAGAAGGGGGGAGCTTTTTATGTAAATAAATTATTCAGCCTATATCAGAGAAGCACATGGCGATTAATGCTCTAATGGACTTCTTTATTCAAAGAAAACAGAATCGTCCAAATAAAATGAAAAGTTAGGTAACGGCATTATTTAAAAATGGAGGACGGAATATGGAAAAGCTATTCATTCTCGCTTTTACATTTTATGTTTTGCAAATGATTTTGACATATTTTCAATTAAAGAATTTTCAACAAAATATTGCTGAACTTAAAAAAATAGGAATCATTGGTATTGGATCCAAAAAAAGAAAATTATCTGCTGGAACGATCACGATACTGGTTAGCAATGAATTTGGCGAAATCATCGAAGGCCGAATCATGCAAGGCTTTAGTATATTAGCCAGGTTTAGGAAGCTTAATGAAGTCGATGGTTTGACTGTTACGAATTTAAAAGAAAAAGTATTACGAGAAAATAGTAAGAACACAGCAATGCTGGATGCCCTTCAACAAATTGAAAATCAACTAGTAAAAGCACAGGTAGTGTAGATTGCTACTATGTAATAATTTCTGGTAAGAGAAGGAGGAAAGTAGCAGGAATTCCATATAAACAATCACTGATCTAAGCAAAAGAGGGAGGTAAAAAAGATGCTGATATTAGCACACTTAGCTCAAGGTTTTATTGCACTATTTCAAAAAGGTGGAGAAGTTTTTGTAGGTTTAGTGACGGGAATTCTTCCGACTCTTATTGTTCTTATTACAGCGGTTAATTCACTGATTGGCCTGATTGGGGAAGAAAGAGTAAATAAGATAGCACAGGCAGCTACTAAGAATATTATTCTGCGCTATACGGTATTTCCCATCATGGCAGTATTTTTCTTAACCAATCCGATTTGCTATAGTTTTGGACGATTTTTGCCAGAGAAGTATAAGCCCGCCTTTATGGATGCTTCTATATCCTTTGTTCATCCCATTACCGGTTTGTTTCCCCATGCCAATGCTGCCGAGCTATTTGTATGGGTAGGTATTTCCAGCGGCATCACTGCATTAGGACTTCCTTTGGGCGAATTGGCAGTTCGCTATTTTATTACCGGTGTTATTGTCATCTTAATTAGAGGAATTTTAACGGAAAGAATGACCATCTATATGTTGAATCGCAAAGGCAGTGCAACAGTAGAAGTGTAAGTGATAAACACGAGTAATGATTAGGAGGGAATAGTGATGAGTAATGCAGTTCGAATTGAAAAAGGCCCAGGCGGCTTTGGCGGTCCTTTAATTATAAGAACTACGGAAGTGAAGAATAAAGTAGTATGTATTACAGGCGGTGACCTTCATCCTGTAGCAATTAAGCTGGCAGAAATGTTAGGTGCCGAACTGGTAAACGGATTTAAAACAGGGGTTCCGGATGATCAAATTGCTGTTGCGGTTGTTGATTGCGGTGGTACTGCCCGTTGCGGCGTATATCCCAAAAAAAGAATATTTACAGTAAATGTGCTGCCTGTCGGTAAATCGGGCCCCCTTGCTCAATTCATAACCGAAGATATTTATGTGTCTGGAGTTAAGGAATCCTGCCTCACGTTATTTGAAGGAGAGTACATAGCTCCGGAACCGTCTGCCGCAGCGGCAGTGCAGCAGCCGATAAGACAGGCTGAACCGGCAGAAAAAGGTAATATATTAGCGCGGTTTGGTAAAGCTGTGGGTGGTATTGTAGGGATTTTCTTTCAGTCAGGCCGTCACACAATCAATACGGTTATGACAAGCATTCTGCCATTTATGGCTTTTGTAAGCATGATTATTGGTATCATTTTGCAATCTGGTCTAGGGAATATAATTGCAAATGTGGTTTCGCCCTATGCTGGCAGTCTTCCTGGATTATTAATTATATCGGTAATCTGCTCTTTGCCAGTTTTATCCCCGATGCTGGGACCAGGTGCTGTAATTGCACAGGTAGTAGGGGTTTTAATCGGTGTTGAAATTGGCGCAGGTCACATTCCTCCTCAATTTGCCTTGCCGGCCCTGTTTGCCATCAATCCCCAGGTTGGCTGCGATTTCTTGCCGGTTGGCTTGAGTCTGGGAGAAGCAGAACCTGAGACAATTGAGCTTGGTGTGCCTGTTATTCTCATGTCAAGATTGGTGACAGGTCCTTTATCGGTCGTCATTGCTTATTTCATGGGTATAGGATTATTTAGCTAATTTACCAATAAATAAAAGTATTGTTGTTCATTTACTGGAGGAGTATTAGTAGTATCACTGTCATTGTACATGGGCAGCTTGATGCTTTAAAAAATATTGAGAGAGGAAAGTGAAAAATGAAATATGAAGTTACTGTTACGAGTATCGGAGATATGGCTAGAGAATTAATGGAGTCTACTGGAGATTTGATTATTTTTGATAAATGTCCTTTAGATGGTTTAGAAGAAATTTCGATTATGCATACTACAGGTGAAATTAAAAGAACAATTGAAATTGGCGATAAAGTAACGTTTGGAAAAGATCAGTACATTATAACGGCTATTGGAGATGAGGCGCTTAAAACGTTGGAAGAATTAGGACATTGTACCTTCAAGTTTACTGGCAAAGATGCAGTAGAGCTGCCTGGACAGATTGAATTGAGGGGCGAAGGGCGTCCTGAGATTTCTATAAATGATATTATTAGAATTGAAGGTAATTAAATAAATTAAAACGCTATTTGTCTTTTAAAGAGCAAATAGCGTTTTTTACAAGCCGAAAAAATTATAAGTTATGCTGGGTCTGTACCAGAATCCCCTTACGTTTATAATAATGTCTATTGTGCTTAGAGTGGCAGTGAGAGATGGTCACCGGTATTACTATCCAAAGATTATATTAATATTTATATCCCTTAAGTGTGCAATTATATCTTCTGGTGCAGCACTATCGGTAATTAGAGTCTCCATTTGATCGATTGCAGCAAAAGAAGCTAAGGAAGAGGTATTAAATTTGCTGGCATCCATTAATGTAACTAAACGGGCTGAAGATTGTACCATCCTTTTTTTCAAATCTACTTCATATACATTAAAATCCATAAGACCATCCTTCAATGTAAAACCGCTAGCAGATGAAAACATAATATCAATTTTTAGTTGATTTAAAATATTGACCCCTAAGGCTCCTTCCAGAGCGGTGGAACCAACACGAATTACGCCGCTAAGTAAGATTACCGTTATGAGGGGATTATCCCTGAGTTCAAGAGCTGTGTATATGCCATTCGTGATTACTGTTAAACGTACCGGCATGGTTTTTAATAATTTGGCAAATTCACGTATGGTTGAACTTCCATCTAAAAGAATGCATTGTCCATTAGCAACTAAGCCAACAGCTTTTTTGGCAATGGCAGCCTTTTGTTTCTGATTTCGCTGCTCTCGTACAGTAAAGAAATTTTCGGGATCCATTTGTGCGGAGAGGATAGCACCACCGTGAAATCGTTTAACTAGACCATTTTTTTCCATTATCTTCAAATCGTTACGCATGGTTACCTCTGTTACGTTAGAAAATGAGGATAGATCTTTCACTGTAGCTTTCTCATGATTACTAAGAAATTCAAGAACTTTTTTTCTTCTTTCGATCAAAATTAAAATCTCCTTATTATTTATGATTGATTCATAAGATAATATATAGAATATTGCTAATGAATAATAAATGCCATATAAAATGATTATCGTATTAAATTACTGTCGTATTATTAATAATCATAGCAAAAACAAGAAAAACTAGCAACAATAGATTGTTTTGCAAGGAAAAAATAAAATAATAAAAATAAAAAGAAATAAAAATAACGATAAAAATAAGTAAAATGAAAATAAACAATTGACAAAGTAAAGCGTAGTGATAAAATTGAGATAGGGATATTGCACTCCATTATATGATCTATTGTGGCCACAATGACTCATAATGCTTTGCTGTATCCACGATATGCAGCCTACTATAGCTCATTTATCAGTAACTGGATCTTTTTGAGAGCTCTAGTTTCAATTTGAGTTTAAGGACAGCCAAGTCTTTTTAGAAAAATAAGACAAAATCTTGAGGATTTTTCTAATTCGCTAAACCAGTTTGCTTTATAAAATAGGAATGGGATGTGATGGTAATGAAATTAACGTTAGATACTATCGGTAAATTAGAAAGCAATCAGTTTTTAAATGCTGAATTGGAGTGTCAATGCGGAAAGCCACATAGTATTAATATTAATAAAGTTATAATTGAAAATGGTGCAATCAATAAAGTGCCTGATGTAGTAAAAGAATTAGGTTCTAAAAGAGTACTGCTAGTTGCAGATACAAATACTTACGAAGTGGCTGGCAAACGGGTAGGCTCGTTGTTAGCTGAACATCATTTGTCTTATAAATCTTATGTTTATAAAGTTACCCGGGATTTAGTACCAGACGAAGAAGCTGTTGGTAAACTATTGCTGCAGGTGGAAAAAACTACAGATCTTATTATTACGGTCGGTTCAGGAACATTGAATGATATTGTAAAGTTTATCAGTCGCAGAACCAACATTCCATCTATTGTAATAGCGACGGCACCTTCTATGGATGGATATGCTTCTGATAGCTCAGCGTTGATTATTGATAATCTTAAGACAAGCGTGGAATCTTCTTATCCTAAAGTTATTATTGGTGATACTGAGATTCTAAAACAAGCGCCAATGAGAATGATTTTGGCTGGTCTTGGAGATATGATAGGAAAATACTCTGCTTTGATTGATTGGCAAGTAAGCCGTATTGTAAACGGAGAATATTATTGTGATGTTACAGCTAAAATTTCAAGTGATGCCATTAAAAAATGTGTGGATAACATTACGGGCGTAAAGAATCGGGAAGAGACTGCCGTTGAAAATGTTATGGATGGCTTAGTGCGTACAGGTATTGCGATGAGTTTTGTCGGTAACTCTCGTCCGGCATCCGGTTCAGAACATCATATTTCCCATTTTTGGGAAATGAAATTTTTGTTTGAAGGTAAAGAAGCATTGCTGCATGGTACAAAAGTAGGGTTAACAAGTATTATAGTAGCTAAATTATATGAGTTATTAGCAGTAAAACAGGTAGATTTTGAAGAAGCTGTACGCAAGGCACGTGCTTTTGATGAAATAGCATGGAAACAATCCATAAGCGATCTTTATGGCAAAGCAGCACCCGGAATTTTATCCATGAGCGAAAAAGATGGCAGAAATTCAATCGATAGCAGACTTGCGAGAATCCAAATCATCAAAGAACATTTTGCAGATATTATTAAAATTGCCAAGCAAGCAGAAACAGCAAAAAGAGTCGAAACCTTAATGAAAGATGCTGGAGCACCAATCAAACCAGAAGAGGTTGGTGTTGACCAAAAAACGGTGATCGATAGCATTCTGGTAGCCAAAGAAGTTCGTCCTCGTTATACCATTCTCAATTTATTATCAGATTTAGGAATATTAGAAGAGTTTGTAAATGATATTAAAAATTATGTTTAGAAAGGAGTAATGTTAATTACTATGGAGCCAGTAATAAATACAACCCAGCAACAGGAAATATTAAAGAAAATTAAATGCTTTGTTATGGATTTGGATGGAACTGTATATTTGGGTAAAAGAATTTTAGATGGCGCTATTGAATTTTTGCATACCTTAGAGAAAAACAAAATTAAATTTAAGTTTTTTACTAATAACTCCTCCAAAAATACCAAGGTATATGTAGATCGTATTCGTAATATGGGTTATCCGGTAGAAGAAAATATGATGCTTATATCCAATCATGTTATTATCAATTATCTTAAAAAACATGCTCCAGGACAGACTGTTTTTGTCTTAGGCAATGAATACCTGCAAAATGATTTTAAGGAAGCGGGTATCGTACTAGTAGATGATAACCCGGACATTGTTGTAGTGGGCTTTGACACTTCTTTGGTTTATGATAATGTAACGAAAGCATGTACTTTTATTCGTAACGGTGCCAGGTTCTTGGCAGTCAATCCTGATTTCAATTGTCCTATTGAAGGTGGGTATATTCCAGACTGTGGGTCTATATGTGCATTAATTACTGCTTCCACGGGCGTTAAACCTGAGTATTTTGGTAAACCCACATCCCATACACTACAGTATATTTTAGAGAATACTGGCTGTCGTGAAGATGAGATTGCCATTGTTGGAGATCGACTATATACGGATATTGCTCTTGGCAAAGGGAATCACGTAACAACTATTTTGGTGCTGTCCGGCGAAAGCCAATTAGCAGATATTACAGAAAGTGAAGTGAAGCCTACTCTTGTGTTTCCTTCATTAAAACAAGTGAAGGAAGCATTAGAAGATACTTATTAAAAGCTAGAAGATTTAGGGTTTGAACTAAAAAATAGCAAAACTAATTTGTCTGCCAAACCACTTCAGGCCTCTCTTTATTAAAGAGAGGCCTGAAGTGGTTTGGCTTATCAGTTAAAAGCGCTGCTATTGTTTTGCTGAGAGAATCAAGTTGTCTTATGAGGACAGTTTGGATTTATTATAGAATGATATATTTTGTTTATATAATAAATCCTCAAAAGAACTCATATAAAAAACGAAGCAATAAAAAACAAATATAATAAAAAACAAATAAAGTGAAAGCGTTGACTAATGACAAAAGTTAAATTATAATAAGATTAAATAAATAAAAGAAATACAAAAGAAAGAAAAAATAGCTATTTTATTACAAATATCGCGTAAAACAAAAGAAATTTTCATCATATTAAAAGAAGTTGGGAAATAAAAAAGATACTTTATTTATATTTATTGAACATATGAAAACAAAATTCGGAATTGTCAGAATAAAAGATGAGAGCAGAATCTTAAAATCTCTTACTTGCAGCGCTGTGGTTTTCCTAAAGGATATAAATATAGATCTATATTTATATAAGTAGGTTAGACAGGTCAAATAGGAAGAAAGAGGGGGAGTAGAAAAATGATTTCTTCTAGTTAAGAGCAGGGCATGATGAAGCTAGGAAAAAGTAAAGGGAGGTAAAAAAGATGCTGATATTAGCACACTTAGCTCAAGGTTTTATTGCACTATTTCAAAAAGGTGGAGAAGTTTTTGTAGGTTTAGTGACGGGAATTCTTCCGACTCTTATTGTTCTTATTACAGCGGTTAATTCACTGATTGGCCTGATTGGGGAAGAAAGAGTAAATAAGATAGCACAGGCAGCTACTAAGAATATTATTCTGCGCTATACGGTATTTCCCATCATGGCAGTATTTTTCTTAACCAATCCGATTTGCTATAGTTTTGGACGATTTTTGCCAGAGAAGTATAAGCCCGCCTTTATGGATGCTTCTATATCCTTTGTTCATCCCATTACCGGTTTGTTTCCCCATGCCAATGCTGCCGAGCTATTTGTATGGGTAGGTATTTCCAGCGGCATCACTGCATTAGGACTTCCTTTGGGCGAATTGGCAGTTCGCTATTTTATTACCGGTGTTATTGTCATCTTAATTAGAGGAATTTTAACGGAAAGAATGACCATCTATATGTTGAATCGCAAAGGCAGTGCAACAGTAGAAGTGTAAGTGATAAACACGAGTAATGATTAGGAGGGAATAGTGATGAGTAATGCAGTTCGAATTGAAAAAGGCCCAGGCGGCTTTGGCGGTCCTTTAATTATAAGAACTACGGAAGTGAAGAATAAAGTAGTATGTATTACAGGCGGTGACCTTCATCCTGTAGCAATTAAGCTGGCAGAAATGTTAGGTGCCGAACTGGTAAACGGATTTAAAACAGGGGTTCCGGATGATCAAATTGCTGTTGCGGTTGTTGATTGCGGTGGTACTGCCCGTTGCGGCGTATATCCCAAAAAAAGAATATTTACAGTAAATGTGCTGCCTGTCGGTAAATCGGGCCCCCTTGCTCAATTCATAACCGAAGATATTTATGTGTCTGGAGTTAAGGAATCCTGCCTCACGTTATTTGAAGGAGAGTACATAGCTCCGGAACCGTCTGCCGCAGCGGCAGTGCAGCAGCCGATAAGACAGGCTGAACCGGCAGAAAAAGGTAATATATTAGCGCGGTTTGGTAAAGCTGTGGGTGGTATTGTAGGGATTTTCTTTCAGTCAGGCCGTCACACAATCAATACGGTTATGACAAGCATTCTGCCATTTATGGCTTTTGTAAGCATGATTATTGGTATCATTTTGCAATCTGGTCTAGGGAATATAATTGCAAATGTGGTTTCGCCCTATGCTGGCAGTCTTCCTGGATTATTAATTATATCGGTAATCTGCTCTTTGCCAGTTTTATCCCCGATGCTGGGACCAGGTGCTGTAATTGCACAGGTAGTAGGGGTTTTAATCGGTGTTGAAATTGGCGCAGGTCACATTCCTCCTCAATTTGCCTTGCCGGCCCTGTTTGCCATCAATCCCCAGGTTGGCTGCGATTTCTTGCCGGTTGGCTTGAGTCTGGGAGAAGCAGAACCTGAGACAATTGAGCTTGGTGTGCCTGTTATTCTCATGTCAAGATTGGTGACAGGTCCTTTATCGGTCGTCATTGCTTATTTCATGGGTATAGGATTATTTAGCTAATCTGTATGAATAACTCAAATCCGTTCCCTTGTCCTGCTATAACTACTATAGAAGGGTGAAAGGGAACGGATTTTTTTATCCTTGTGCTAAAAAAGCATATGAGCCTTTTGGAGACTTTTTTGTCCTCTGAGTTAATGCGTTGCCAGAACGGATTAGACTCTGTATTTTTTATCAATATCAGCAACTAAATTAATTTTGGGCGTTGAAGAACCAGGCGTGAACTCAGAAGCAAGCCAAGTTCTTGTGATAGCCTTTGCTAATTCTGGTCCAATGACTCTGGCGCCCATGGTAATAATTTGAGCGTTATTGCTTTTGATGGATCTTTCTGCCGAAAAGGTATCATGGCACAAGGCGGCATAAATACCTGGCACTTTATTAGCTGTAATACACATGCCAATTCCTGTGCCGCATAATAGCATGCCTCTGGCGGATTCGCCTTTCTTAACACTTTCGGCCACTAATTCAGCAATATTAGGATAGAAGGTTGCATCCTCTGTAGATGGAATGCCGAAATCTGTTACTTCATGTCCTAATTCTTCCATATATTTTTTCAAAATATTTTTTAGTTCAAAAGCGGCATTATCACAGCCAATTGAAATTTTCATTATATTCACCTCGTAATTTATTTTTTACTGTTCTGCTAAAAGTTACAGTTTACAATGGACTAATAAGTTGGCAGGATTACTGGAAGTGTTGTTTTTACATTGCTCCTTTCTTAAAATCATATTGAGTTTATTATAAAAGTGACTTAAAAATTGATGATTCATCACTTTGTTTTTCTAAAAATAAAATCTGTAACGCATCAAAGTTTTCATTTACTTTCGAATTGTTATTATTTATTTATTTTTATCTTTATTATATGAAAAACAAAGATAATCGTCAATAGTTATTAATTAAATTGTTAGCTAGCAAAAATATAAAAAAACCTCATGTGAGAAGTAAATTCATGCTATTATATAGGAAAAATAAAATAAATATATCAATTATATAGATTATATTAAAATAAAATAAAAGAAAGTGATTAATGTGAAGCTTATTGACAACGATAATAATAAAAAAATATAATAAAATAAAAATATAAAAAAGAAAAAATAAAAACTGGAGGGTGTATTATATGATGAAAGCTGCAGTATTTTATAGTCCGCAGGTTGTTAAAATTGAGGATCGAGAAATACCTGGCATTGACAAAGGCGATATTCTTATCCGGGTAAAATATTGTGCAATTTGTGGTACCGATGTAAGGATTTATCATTATGGTCAGGCAAATGTAACTCCTCCCGTGATCACAGGACATGAACTAACTGGGGTCATAGAGCGGATGGGGAGTGACGTTGCAGGTTATCAAATTGGGGATAAAGTGTTAGTTGTTCCACAAATGAGCTGCGGAAAGTGCCAATACTGTTTGCGAGGCAAGAGTAATCTTTGTGAAGAAGTATTATTGTTTGGCTATTCTCTTGACGGTGGCTTTGCTGAATATATAAAAATACCTGCTCAAGCTGTAAATCGTGGTAATGTAATTAAACTAGATCATGATGCTGATTTGGTAGATGCTACTCTTACGGAACCTTTATCTTGTGTTATAAATGGTCAGGAGTATTTACAGATTGGCATTGGTGATGAAGTTTTGGTTATTGGTGCAGGAGCAATTGGTGCCATGCATGTAGCTTTAGCAAAAGCAAAGGGAGCAGGGAAAATTATTCTCGCGGATATGGAGCAGGATAGGCTTAATCTTGCGGGACAATGTGGTGCAGACCATCTTGTTAATGCAAAAAACGTTGATCTTATACAAGAAGTGATGTCTCTTACCAAAGGTAAGGGAGTTGACGTGGCAATAACCGCCTGTTCAGTACCAGTGGCTCAGTCTCAGGGGTTACAAGTTCTTAAAAAAGGCGGAAGGCTTAGTTTGTTTGCCGGTTTGCCGAAAGGCCATTCGATAAATCCCTTAGATATGAATCTTATCCACTATAAAGAAATATCTGTTTATGGAGCGTATGCATCCACCATTCCTCAGCATGTAACTGCCTATAATCTATTAGCGAAAAAGATTGTGGATGGACAAAAGATAATTACAAATATCCTGCCTATGGAGCAGTTAGTCGAAGGATTCGGTATGGTTAAAAAGGGTGAAGGGTTAAAGATCGTTGTAAAATTATAAAACTTTGCATTACTGGGTGTTTTGATGGTATTACATGAAAAGTCCGGTAATTTTTTTTACTAATCCTAAACAAGCAAAAAAATTCGTTGATCGAACAGGTTTTGATTCTTTAGCTGTGGTAATTGGTACTGCTCATGGAGAATATAATGGCATACCTAGGCTGGATTTTAACCGGCTTAGTGAGATTTTTAAAACTGTTCCTGTCCCATTAGTATTGCATGGGGGATCTGGGACGGGTGATACATTGCTGCATAAGGCAATCAAATCTGGAATTAGTAAGGTAAATATTTGTACCGATCTTATGACGAAGGCTGCCGTTGAGGTCCTAAAACAGCAGGATAAGCTGAATTATGCTGATTTAGGAGCGATAGGTGAAGAAGCTATTATACAGTGTTTAGAACATTATTTTACGATATTTGAGTGTAACAACCGTGCTAAAGATCTAAAATATGAAAGAAAATTTGAAATGCTGCAAGCTAAGGAGGACGGCTTTATCTAGGGCAGCTGAAATTCGGCAGAATAGGATAAAAAAACTGTTTGCTCAGAAAAGAGCAAACAGTTTTTTTATCCTATTATATTTGTTGGCCGATTAAGACGTTGATATTCATATTTCTTAATTGTGCAATTGTATCTTCTGGCGCGTTGTCATCAGTGATAAGAATGTTCATTTGATCCGTAGCAGCAAATGATGCTAAAGAAGATGTATCAAATTTGCTCGAATCGATTAGGGCAACTAATTGGGCTGAAGCTTCGACCATTCGTTTTTTCAAGTCTACTTCATAGACATTGAAATCCATCAGACCATCTTTAATAGTAAAGCCGCTCGCCGATGTAAACATAATATCTATTTTAAGCTGATTTAAAATGTTGGTTCCTAATGTTCCCTCAAGAGCCGTTGAACCGACACGGATGACTCCACCAAGCAAAATAACTGTTATTAGAGGATTGTCTCTAAGTTCAAGAGCGGTATATATACCGTTAGTGATTACTGTCAAACGTATGGGCATTGTTTTTAATAGTTTGGCAAATTCGCGTATAGTAGAACTTCCATCCAAAAGGATACATTGTCCATTGCTTACTAACTCAGCTGCTTTTTTAGCAATTGTTGATTTTTGAGTTTGGTTTTTTTGTTCGCGCACTGAGAAAAAGTTCTCGGGATCAACTTGTTCAGAGAGGATAGCACCACCATGGAATCTTTTGATAAGGCCTTCTTCTTCCATTGTCTTTAAATCATTACGCAAGGTCACCTCGGTAACACCTGAAAATAATGACAAATCTTTTACGGTAGCTTTACCGTGAATGCTGAGAAATTCAAGAATTTTTTTTCTTCTTTCTATCAGAAACATATTTTCTCCTTGTTCATTGCTTTTATAGTATTATTGATAATTTAATTTTATAAAACGAAAGACAAATGGCTCTTCATGTTACTGTATTAGGATAAATATATATAATTTAAACTCTTTCAGATCCTTACAATTATAACCATCATAGCAAAAACTTAAACAACAATCAAGATTAGATTCCTAATTGGCTGCACAGTAAAAAATAAAAACAAAAAGAAAGATATAAATAAGTAAAAGAAATAAAAATAAAAATATATAATTGACAAAACGAAGATAAATGTTAGAATTGGGATTAAGGAGCATTAGAGAATATGTTGTGGCCACGACGATTAATAATGTGAAAAATATTATTATACTAAAAATTGACAGGGAGAGAATTGTAATGAAAATTTTTATTGATACTGCAAACGTTGATGACATTGCTAAAGCAAATGATTTGGGGGTTATTCGTGGGGTTACTACAAATCCTTCCTTGATTGCTAAAGAAGGACGTAATTTTCAGGAAGTTGTAAAAGAAATTTGTGCCATTGTTGATGGACCGATAAGTGCTGAAGTTATTAGTTTGGAAGCAGACAAAATGGTTGAAGAAGCTTTGCCGTTGGCTGGATTGAATCCTAATATTGTCATTAAAATTCCTATGACGATCGAAGGCTTGAAAGCCGTTAAAATATTATCTTCCAAGGGAATTAAAACAAATGTAACCCTGATTTTTTCTTCCAATCAAGCTCTGTTGGCTGCATCGGCTGGCGCTAGTTATGTAAGCCCGTTTATCGGACGATTGGAAGACATTAATGAAGATGGGTTAAAAGTGGTTGAAGAAATTGCTTCAATCTTTAAATTATACGGTTTCAAAACAGAGATCATTGCAGCTAGTATTCGTACGGTCCGTCATGCTACCCAGGCGGCTCTGGCAGGTGCTCATATCGGCACAATGCCCTATAGTGTAATTGAACAGATGGCGAAACATCCTTTAACTGATTCAGGTATCAGTAAATTTTTATCAGATTGGGAAAAAGTAAAAAATAAATAATAAGAAGAGAAGCTACTGGGGGAGGGTATGAATAGAATGAATCCTGAAATAATTTCTGATTTGACTAAAAAAACAACCAATATTCGTAAGAATATTATTCGCATGATCACGCAAGCTCAATCAGGCCATCCAGGTGGGTCTTTGTCAGCAGTAGAAATCTTGACCTATTTATATTTTCAGGAAATGAATGTTGATCCTGCAGACCCCAAAAATCCCAAGAGAGATCGCTTTGTTTTAAGTAAAGGGCATGCAGCGCCGGTGTTATATGCCACCCTGGCAGAAAAAGGCTTCTTTCCTACAGAAGAATTATTAACTTTGCGTAAGATTAATAGTCGCTTGCAAGGGCATCCTGATATGAAGGGTATTCCGGGAGTGGATATGTCAACTGGATCTTTGGGGCAGGGGTTGAGTGCTGCAGCTGGTATGGCTCTAGCTGGAAAAATTGATGGCAGTGCTCACCGGGTATTTGCTCTGTTGGGTGATGGAGAACTGGAAGAAGGACAAATTTGGGAAGCGGCAATGTTTGCCTCTC
This sequence comes from uncultured Pelosinus sp., assembly GCA_963526485.1. Lineage (GTDB taxonomy): Bacteria > Bacillota > Negativicutes > DSM-13327 > DSM-13327 > Pelosinus. The sequence goes on along the minus strand of CAURNS010000003.1, from coordinate 54,066 downwards.
ATTATAAATTAAATAATCTTACAATATTTATTGATTTCAATGGTTTGCAAATTGATGGGCCTATTCGTGAAGTGCTGTCACCTTTACCAGTGCCTGAAAAGTGGCATGCTTTTAACTGGAATGTAGTGGAAGTAAACGGCCATGATATGAAAGCCATTCATCATGCTGTCCAAAGTGCCAAATTGGTCTTGGATAGGCCAACTGTTATTGTTGCTGCAACGATTAAGGGAAAATGTGTCAGCAGTATGGAGAACGTAGCAGAATGGCATGGTAAGGCTCCAACCATTAATGAATGTGAGCAATTTTTATTTGAGCTGTCAAGAGGGGGGCTATAAAAAATGGCAAAAGCTACACGGGAAGCCTATGGCGAGGTATTAAAAGAAATGGGTGGGCTTTGCTCTGATATTGTAGTGTTGGATGCAGATTTGTCAAAGTCTACTAAAACCTGCGTTTTTGCTAAAGCTTACCCAGAACGATTCTTTAATGCTGGAATTGCAGAGCAAAATTTAGCTGGTGTTGCAGCAGGGCTGGCAGCAGCAGGAAAGATTCCGTTTATTTCCACTTTTGCTATGTTTGCCAGTGGGCGTGCTTATGAGCAAATACGCAATTCTATTTGTTATCCGAAACTCAATGTAAAAATTGCTGCGACTCATGCAGGGCTGACAGTTGGTGAAGATGGAGCCTCTCATCAATCCATTGAAGATATCTCTTTAATGCGCACCATACCGAATATGACAGTTTTAGTACCGGCTGATGCTGCAGAAACTTTTCAAGCTATTCGATTTGCTGTAGATTATGATGGCCCCGTATATATTCGTTTAGGCCGAATGGCTGTGCCAGATCTTTTTACGGAAGGATATATATTTCAACATGGTAAGGCAGTTTCATTAATGGAAGGGACTGACGCAACAATTGTTGCAACGGGAATTATGGTTCATATTGCTAAAGAAGCTGCTGCACAACTAAAGGCGGAAGGGTATAGTATTTCAGTCATTAATATTCACACGATCAAGCCGATTGATAAGGAAGCAATTGTGATTGCGGCAGAAAAAACAGGAGCGATTGTTACTTGTGAAGAGCATAGTGTTATTGGTGGTCTAGGAAGTGCCGTCGCGGAAGTATTAGCCGAAAATACTCCTGTACCATTGGAACGGGTTGGTGTAGCTGATACTTTTGGCGAATCTGGTACTCCCCAGGAATTACTAAAAAAATTTGGTCTTACTGCAGAGGATATAATAGTGGCTGTTAAAAAGGTAATTGCGCGAAGAACACAGATTAAAAATAAGGCAAAATAGTAGACGATAAATTTAGCGAAGAGTGATAAGATGTGGACTATAGAAGGAATTCCAGTTTCTCCGGGGATTACGATAGGTTATATTTTACATATCAGAGAGCGCTTTTATCACTGCTGCCGTTTGGCAAATGGTTCGAAAGAAATGAAAGAAAAAGAACGCTTTTTAACAGCACGGCAGGCAGCTGAAATAGAACTGACCGCTTTAGAACGAGAGACTGCTAAGGTAATGAACAGGCTGCAGGCGGAAGTTTTCGGTATTCAAAAAGAAATGGTTAATGATATATCTTTAGTTCATTCTATTCTTACTTTTATTAAACAACATGACGTAAGTGCAGAGGCGTCAGTTGAAAATACTATTAATGAAATCAGCACGATGCTTATTCTGTTAGATAATGATTATATGCTGGAGCGAGCTGGACATGTCAGAGCAATTGGCAGTCGTTTATTGCATATTTTGCAAGGGATAACAGAAAAAGTGAGTTTTATGTGTATTTTGGTAGCTCACGATTGGCTGCCCTTTCATACCGCCGTGCTGAAATTAAACAATGTGTCAGGTTATATCACTGCTCTTAGCGGCAAGAACTCTCAAAATTCTATTTTAGCCCAATCAGGCATTCCGTCTGTAATAGGTATTGGCAGTGCTTCGGAGAAGCTAGAAAATGGTGATATGGTTATTATGGATGGCGATACAGGTCATATAGTCGTAAATCCGGCAGAATGGGTAATAGCGGAATATGCGCAGAAGATAAAGAAATAAGGCCAGTCTGTGTGGGCAAAGTCTTAAATGAAAAAATAGCTAGAAACCTTAGTGGTTTCTAGCTATTTTAAGTGTAGATTAAGCGCGTACTCCAGTGATACTCCAATCACCACCGTTAGTTCTTACTAAATTCATCATGAAATGTTGATTGGTATCATGCTTTATAACTTGTACAGTTGCCTTAGTGTCGGATTGGGATACTAAAGTAAAGGTATCTTGATTTGCATTAAAACCATAACTCGCGGCATAATCTCTTGCAACTGTCAGCGGGCTGGTCAGATAATTCCCATAGCCATATCCGTAATAGGAATCATTATAACGGCCGCCGTCATTGCTATAATAGATCTTGCCATTTTTGTATAATGCCCGATTATCGCCGGAACTAGGCCAACTATTATCGTGCCTGTGCCAGCCATCCCGATTATATCTGGTATCATAATGGGAACCGCTATTAAACCTAGTATCATAGTGAGAGCGGCTATTATATCGGGTATCATAGCTAGCACCACTATTTCTGTCAGATCTGGTATAGTTAACTCTGTTGTTATTCCTGCTGCTGTCATAGCGAGTATCATAGTGAGATCTGTCATTATTTCTAGTGTCGTAATGAGAACTGCTATTATCGCGAGTGCTATACTTTGCGCCACCAGCATGACTGTCAGCCAATGCTTGCTGATCTATAGCTATAGGATGTTCTGCTGCAAAGGTAGTCGCCGGAATTGCTGCTCCTGCTCCTGTTAATAAAGCAGCACCTGCTAAAGCGGCAGCATAATTTTTATATTTGCGACGGAGCATTTTTCGTCTAGATAACTTTTTTTCCATACATATCCTACCTCCTTTTTTTTTAGTTTTCCATAAACTCATATTGAACATTCAAGGAAAATTAAACTAACTAAAAAGGAATTTAAAAGAAGAAGAAACTTTGAAAGTCATAACTACAAGTAAATTAAGAATTTGTTCTAAATTCAAAATAAAAAAACCACATTAAAGTTAACTATTGTATAACATGAAAATTTTACAATATAGTTTGAAATTTAATTGATTTAGATTAAAGAGTTGTAAATGCTGACTTTAGTAGAGGAAAGGGAGTTTTTCTTGACGATTAATCAAGTTCCCGCTACAATGAAAGACAAAGAAAAAATATGAAAATTTTGTAGACATTAGTAAAAAAGGCAAGCGCTATTTGTCATGAAGAGAAATAGTGCTTTTCTTATTATTCCACTTTTTCTTATCAATTATAAACAAAGGATTGATTTAATTTTATGAAATCTTCGATGCAAGAACAGTATGCAGTTTCTAAAGAACAGTCAGGATCTTCAGTATTATGGATTGCATTTCTTTTAGGATCGCTGGCTTCTTTTGGACCTTTATCAATTGATATGTATTTGCCCGCATTGCCTAATATAGCTGCAGACTTACATTCCAGTACCTCGTTTGCTCAGCTAAGTCTGACAGCTTGTTTGCTGGGAATCGCTTTAGGGCAGTTATTTGCGGGACCTATAAGTGATGTATGCGGGCGCAGAAAGCCTTTACTGACAGGGGTATTAATTTATGTTGTATCTTCCTTATTATGCGTATTTGCACCCACGATTTGGACATTCGTAATCATGCGATTTATTCAAGGATTGGCTGGATCGGCAGGAATTGTTATTTCACGAGCTATTGCCAGAGATCTTTATTCGGGGTCGGAACTGACGCGGTTTTTTTCATTGCTGATGCTGGTTAACGGAGTTGCTCCGATTCTTGCGCCGATTTTGGGTGGACAAATTTTGCAGGTTGCTTCCTGGCGGGGAGTCTTTCTGGTGCTGTTTGGGGTAGGTCTTTTTATGTTACTTGCAGTGTTCTTTGGTTTGCGAGAAACTTTACCTAGTTCTCTCCATTCAAAAGGAGGGCTTCGAAATACGTTTCTTACTTTTCGTGCTTTAATAAGAAATCGGACTTTTATGGGATATGCATTGGCCCAGGGCTTTGTAACTGCTGCTATGTTTGCCTATATTTCCGGTTCTCCTTTTGTATTACAAAATATCTTCAGTGTTTCACCCCAGATGTTTAGCTTATTTTTTGCCATAAATGGTCTTGGAATTATTATCGCTGGTCAGATTACAGGCAGGCTGGCAGGAAGGATTCATGAAGAAAAACTTCTGGTAGCAGGTCTTACCATTGCCTTTGTAGGAGGAATATTGCTGCTTGCTATGGTTTTAATGAATGGAGAACTTTACACTATTTTACTGCCCTTATTTTTAGTCGTTTCTAGCGTAGGAATTGTTGGCACAACTAGTTTTTCTCTGGCCATGCAGGATCAGGCAAAGGCGGCAGGCAGTGCAGCGGCGCTTATCGGTGTGTTATCTTTTGTTTTTGGCGCACTGATGGCACCTCTAGTTGGTATTAGTGGGAGTCATACTGCTGTTCCAATGGGGATTACGATTGTTGTTGCTGAAACTTCTGCTGTTTTATCATATTTCTTTCTAGTTAAAGAACAAAAATCTTGAACCTTATAGAAACCTTACTTTTAAATTAACTAGAAATAGAGGGCAAAACTTGGTATACTAATATATCAGTATGAAATGAAGAAAATATGGGGGAACACTATGGAAGTCAGTATCATTGAAAGAAATCCTCAGGAATCTACACGAGAATATGTATATCGATTTTTAAAATTTAATATAATGGAATTAAAGCTTATACCAGGGAGTGCTTTGTCCGAGAAAGATATAGCCCAATTATTAGGCGTCAGCAGAACTCCGGTTCGGGAGGCATTTATTCAATTATCACAAGAATATTTATTGGATATTTTACCGCAAAAAGGTACTTATGTATCGCTGATTGATATTGAGAATGTTAACGAATCTAAGTTTTTGCGCGAAACAGTAGAAAAAGCGGTAATTTCAATCGCTTGTGTAGAGTTTCCAAGTGACAAGCTATTTGAAATTCAATCTAATATTGCCCTGCAAGAGTTGTGTATTAAAGAAAAAAATTATATGCGCTTTTATGAACTGGATGAAGAGCTCCACAGAACTATTTTTGTAGGTTGTAAAAAAGCTCGTATCTGGTCCATGATTCAGCAGATGAATACACATTATAATAGGGTTCGAATCTTGAACATTGCTGGAGGATATGACGTGCGGCCTGTTTTAAAACAGCATAAAGAACTAGTCTTGGCAATTAAAGAAAAGGATAAAGATTTGGGAATGAAAACGATTGATCGCCACTTGAATAAAGTAACTTTTGATATACAAGATTTATGCAGGGATTACGTTAATTATTTCAAACAAACACAAGCAACATTGAAATGAATATAGCTTTAGTAAAGTGAATTTTATAAATATTGCATAATACAGCTGCTTAAAAGATAAAGTCTTTTAAGCAGCTGTATTTAATTATAAACTTAAAAATCAGATTTCATTAGATAATACTGATAAATGGTATTTACACTAGTATGGTAGTATGGTAGAATCTGATTAACAAGCAGATCGCATTAATTAATTGGTATTATTAGTGAATTCATCAATACCGATACAGTTAATGAAATCAGTTTGGTTATTTTAATAGTAAAGGGGGTCCAATTGCAAATGATTATGTCATTTCGTTGGTATGGTAAAGAAAATGATTCAATAACCTTACAGAATATCCGTCAAATTCCTGGAATGAAAGGAGTGGTGGGAGCATTATTTGATATTCCTGTTGGCGATGTTTGGCCATTAGACAAGATTCTCGCATTGAAGAAAGAAGTCGAAGATCACGGACTATTGCTTGAAACAATCGAAAGTGTTAATATTCATGAAGATATTAAGTTGGGACTTCCATCACGCGATCAATATATTGAAAATTACATCACAACGTTGAAGAATCTTGGAAAAGCTGGGATAAAGGTTGTTTGCTACAACTTTATGCCTGTATTCGACTGGACAAGGACAGATTTAGCTAAAGTGCTGTCAGATGGTTCAACTGCTTTAGACTTTGACGTTCGGTTAATTCAAGGTAAGGATCCACAAAAAATGGTGGAAGAAATGCAAGCAAATTCAAATGGCTTTGAACTTCCGGGCTGGGAAGAATGGCGTCTAAAAGAGTTAAAACATCTTTTTGATTTGTATAAAGATATTGATGAAGAAAAGCTATTTGGTCATTTAGAATATTTCTTGAAAGCGGTAGTACCTGTGGCGGAAGAATGTGGCATCAAAATGGCTATCCATCCAGATGATCCCCCTTATTCTGTATTTGGCCTTCCCAGAATTGTAACCTCCAAGAAGAATTTAAAAAGAATTGTGGATATGGTTGACAGCACCAGCAATGGCTTAACCATATGCAGCGGATCATTGGGAGCCAATCTGGATAACAATATACCAGAAATCATACGCTACTTTGGTGATCGAGTTGCTTTTGGACATGTGCGTAATGTACAAGTTCATGAACCTGGTGTCTTTAATGAGAGCGCTCACAAATCAGATGAGGGTTCACTTGATATATATGATATTATGAAGGCCTTTCATGATATCGGCTTTACTGGGCCAATCCGTCCTGACCATGGTCGAATGATTTGGGATGAAAAGGGGAGACCTGGTTATGGCTTATATGATAGAGCGCTAGGAGCCAATTATTTATGTGGCCTTTGGGATGCTATTGATAGAGGCGCAAATAAGTAAAAAAAGAAAGGAGCTTTCCAATGTTATTCCTAAACAAAGAAAGTATAAAGGATGCTGATCTATGGAAACAGGCAGGTATAGAAGGTCTGAATTTTAATCATGAGCGAATGTCAGCTTTAACTAAGGAAAATCCTACTTGGGTACATTTCGGGGCTGGAAATATCTTCAGAGGATTTATAGCCATGCTGCAGCAATCACTTCTTAATTCGGGAATGGTTGATACGGGAATTATTGTTGTTGAAACGTATGATAATGAAATTATCGAAAAGATTTATGCACCTTATGATAACTTGGGTTTATTAGCCATTATGAATACAGATGGCAGCTTAGATAAAAAGATAATCGGCAGTATAGGCGAAAGTTTAGTAGGAGATATTTCAAAGGAAAATGACTGGCAAAGAATACAAAACATATTTTCCAAACCATCCTTAAAGATGGTGAGCTTCACAATTACAGAAAAAGGTTATAGTTTGAAGAGTGCTGCGGGTGATTATTCTGCTGATGTGCAGGAAGATATGATAAATGGGCCGGAAAAGCCAAAAAGTATTATGGCTAAAATTGCATCATTGGCTTATACTCGCTATCAACATGGTGAATTACCAATTGCTTTTGTCAGTATGGATAATTGTTCTCATAATGGAGATAAACTCTATAGTGCGGTAGAAACAATTTCAAGAAAATGGTCTGAAAAAGGCTTGGTTGAAGAGGCATTTCTGAACTATATTAATAATCCAGAAAAGGTATCTTTTCCATGGAGTATGATTGATAAAATTACACCGCGGCCTGCTGAAAGTGTAAAACGTGCATTAAATGAAAGTGGTTTTGCAAGCACAGATATTCTTTGTACGGCAAAAAATACATTTATTGCTCCCTTTGTAAATGCGGAGAAACCTCAGTACCTAGTAATAGAAGATAAGTTTCCTAATGGCCGCATTCCCTTGGAAACGGTCGGTGTAATTTTTACTGACAGGCAGACTGTGGATAGGGTTGAAAAGATGAAAGTATGTACTTGTTTGAATCCTTTGCACACTTCACTGGCAGTTTTTGGATGCCTGCTGGGATATACGCTGATAGCCGATGAGATGAAAGATCCAGATTTGAAAAAATTGGTGGAAAAAGTAGGGTATGTAGAAGGAATGCCTGTTGTTGTGAATCCACAAATTCTGGACCCGGAAGCTTTCATTAAAGAAGTGATAGAAGTAAGGTTCCCCAATCCCTATATACCCGATACACCACAACGAATTGCGACAGATACATCGCAAAAGGTTGGTATTCGATTTGGCGAGACAATCAAGGCCTATTCTGCAAGAACTGATTTGGATCCAACAGATCTTACGTATATTCCTCTGGTTATTGCCGGATGGTGCAGATATTTGCTGGGGATAGATGACCAGCAAAATGAAATGAGCTTAAGTTCCGATCCGCTATTAGGAACCTTAAAAACTTACCTTTCAGGAATTAGCATAGGAAAGGTGGAATCTGTCGGAGATTCGTTGCAGCCGATACTTTCTAATGAAGAAATATTTGGTATAAATCTTTACAGCATTGGATTAGGAGAAAAAATTGAAGGCTATTTTAAAGAAATGATTTCTGGTCCAGGTGCTGTAAAAGCTACTTTACAAAAACATTTAAGAAATTAAGAGAATTCTATATCCTTTATAAGGTGTATACAGTAGATAAACCTAGGAGCATAGGCTCAAGTATGCTTCTGGGTTTATCTCACGTAGTATTCTGTTTCTTACTTGTGGTCTCATAAGTTATCTTAGCTATTAATTCGTATCTATCTCTGTAGCTTTCTTTGTAAATGGAACTAAGGTTCCTAAAAATCAGGGAGTAATTGCATAAAAATGAATGGTGGGTGATTTACATGAATGGATTTATGGATGAGAATTATCTTTTGGAGACAGAAACCGCAAAAAGGTTATATTTTGAGTATGCAAAAGATATGCCTATTTTTGATTATCATTGCCATCTTCCTGTTCAAGAAATTGCAGATGACAAAAAGTTTGAGAATATAACGCAGCTCTGGTTGAGTGGAGATCATTATAAGTGGAGAGCATTAAGGGCTAACGGCATATCGGAAGAGTATATTACAGGCAATAAAAGTGATTATGAGAAGTTTAGAAAATGGGCTGAAACGGTTCCGTATACCATTGGCAATCCTCTATTTCAATGGACTTATTTTGAACTTAAACATTACTTTGGAATTCAGGATCATTTAACAGCGGAAACGGCAGATGCAATATGGGAAAAATGTAATGCGCTGCTTCAGCAGGAAGCTTTTTCAGCAAAAAATCTTATAAAAAGATCGAATGTGAAAGCTCTTTGTACAACCGACGATCCAGTGGATTCTTTAGAATATCATCACAAATTAAAGGCAGATAAAACCTTTGATGTAAAGGTTCTGCCAACCTTTAGACCTGATATGGCCTTAGAAGTTGGTCATGAAAATTTCGAAAAATGGATGAATAAGCTAGAGGATATTACGGGTATTACGATTCAGACGCTTGAGAATTTTCTTGAAGCGCTGAAATGCAGAATACAAGATTTTCATGCGGTTGGCTGCCGTTTATCGGATCATGGCTTACCTGAGCATTTTTATATGGAGTCTGATCAGACTGAGATCGATAACATATTTAATAAACGCTTGGATAAGCAAACGATATCGATAGAGGAACAAATTAAATTTCGTTCAGCAATTTTAATTTATTTGGGTAAGGAGTATGCACAGCATGGCTGGGCTATGCAAATCCATCTTGGTGCAATGCGTAACACCAACACCAGAATGTTGCGTTCGATTGGCATAAATACTGGCTTTGATACGATAGCAGATTTTAATATTGCCAATGAATTATCCTGTTTCTTGAATGCGCTGGATGATGTACAGTTACTGCCTAAAACGATTTTGTATTGTTTAAATCCTAGAGATAATTATATGTTGGCAGCAATGGCTGGGAATTTTCAAAGTGATATACCAGGGAAGGTTCAATTTGGATCAGCATGGTGGTTTAATGACCATGAAGAAGGTATGATTGATCAAATGAAGGCCCTGTCAAGCATTGGATTATTCTCTCGGTTTGTTGGGATGCTAACCGATTCAAGGAGTTTTATTTCTTACACAAGGCATGAATATTTTAGGCGAATTCTATGTAATCTGGTTGGTAGCTGGGTAGAGAAAGGGAGCTATTATCAAGATTTTGATTTCTTGGGGGAAATGATACAAGGGATTTGTTTTAATAATATTAAAAATTATTTAGATGTTACAATTTGAGTTAATAAGCTAAGACAAATAAAAGTTTAGTAATTGTGACATTTACCTTTATGGTAGTAGCAATAATAATGCTTTATAAGCTGAAATTTCATTTCATGGCTTATAAAGCATTATTTATTATTTATATTATAAAATTTAGATAATTTATTATTGATTCATTTTTTGCAGGGGTGCAGAGATTCTATGTAGAAAGCTATATAAAGGTTATTTTGCTTGAGGAGATGAAGGTATGATTCAACAAGCTGATCGTATGATGGGACTAACATCGGCGATTTTTTCGCAGTTAGCGGAATTACAGAAAAAGGCGGCAGCTTCTGGTAAGGATATTATCCAACTTTCCATTGGCAATCCGGATATGGCTCCGGCATCCCATATTGTGGAGGCATTGAAAACTGCAGCTGCGTGCGGGAACAACTATGGATATACCCTTTCAAAGGGAAAGCCTGAACTATTGCAGGCAATCGCCGCGTGGTATGAACGGAAATTTGATGTAAAATTAGATTTTAATACAGAAGTTCATTCCCTTATTGGTTCCCAGGAAGGCTTGGCTCATATTGGACTTTGCCTGGTGAATCCGGGCGATGTTGTGCTGATTCCTGACCCTGGATACCCTATATTTAGTGCGGGCCCTTTCATTGCTGGGGCCGAGTTGCATAAGATGTGTTTGACACCTGAAAATAATTACTTGCCGGATTTGGATGCCATTGATAAGGAGATATTAAAACGTACTAAGCTAATGATCTTGAATTATCCCAATAACCCCTTAGCGGCGACAGCAACCCGTGAATTCTTTGAAAAAGTGGTAGCATTAGCACATCAATATAAATTCGTGGTTTGTAATGATTTTGCTTATAGTGAACTGGTTTTTGATGATTATCGTCCAGAAAGCTTCTTGAGTATTCCTGGAGCCAAAGAAATTGGTGTAGAGTTTAATTCTTTATCGAAAAGTTATAATATGTGCGGCTGTCGTGTAGGTTATATTGTTGGCAATGCAGAGGTTCTAGCTTTATTGGGACGTTTAAAGTCTAATTTTGACTATGGTATATTCGCACCCCTGCAGCTTGCGGCTGTAGCTGCCTTAACAGGTTCTCAGGATTGCGTAAGGGAAACTGCTGCTGCTTATCAGCGCCGCCGTGATATCATTGTGGATGGTTTTAATAGTATGGGGTGGGCTGTCGAACGTCCTAAAGCGTCTATGTACATATGGGCTAAAGTTCCAACGAAACAAAATTCTTTTGATTTTACGGTTGACTTGCTTAATCACACAGGGGTGGCGGTTGTGCCCGGTAAAGCTTTTGGTGATTGTGGTGAGGGTTTTATCAGGATCGCTTTAGTGCAGCCAGAAGAAAGATTGACGGAAGCCGTGTCGAGAATAAAAGAATGGTTAGGATCTGTATTCAAATAATATAGGGCAGCATCCACTGGGTATTTAATTGTGCGGTGGATGCTTCCTATTTAGTGATGAACAGGATTTCATTGATGTAGGGTAATTTAGTGTAAAAAAGAAAAGTAAAATCAGAATATAACAACAATAACAGAACTAACATAAATGTATTGCAATGCATAAAAACATGATGTATAATCAAAACAAGTTAAGTTAATGATGTTTAAGTTGTCTTTGGTTTAGAGTACAACGAAGTGCCGACCGAATGCCTGTGTGCATTCCGGTCGGCTATTATTTTTGTAAGGGGGGTGAATATAGTGTCGGATGACAGCACATTTTTTTTGACAGGATTGCAGCTAGTGATTATGGGTGATGTGGAAGCGGATGCGCCAGATGGATCAATTGGATTTACTAGGCATTCCTACTGGAAAGATAACAAACAGGTCACTATTGTTTCTGAGGCTATCCCTCCTGCAGCAGGTAATAAATCTTCCAGTGAAAAACTTAGTAATCTATTAATGACGATCTGTTTGGAATACCCTTTCTGGAATGATTTTCGTATATTGGATTTTTTTAATAAGCGTGGTCTTTCGATGACAATGGAAGAGTTACGGGATCTGCGGAGGGAGTGTGGAATTGAAAGTCGGGAAGATGTCTGCCTGGAGTTAATGCGACTCTATTTTAATAGCGAAATAAAGCTAAATAAAAAACAGATACAATTTATCGAAAGGCTGAATCCGGCATTTCGCGACCGAGAATTTCTGGCAGGCAGACCTGGTGAATTACTGGTATATGAATGTGTCTTTTTCCGCAGGTTAAATAAAATGTTTTATCTTCATTTAGTATTTGATTTATTTAATGGCTATGCTTTTGGCAAAGTGAGCCGCCGTTGTTCAGGAGAAATAGGATCAAAGTTGCTGCAGGAAAAAATTATTCCCTTTTATCGCAGCAGGGGTTATGAGATTCATGGGATTGTACACTCTGTTAAATCGACTCGCGATCATTGGGAGGCAGAAGAATCAAAGATTGAGGGCAGTATTGCAGCGATGGGCATCAAGTGGTTAAAGCCTAAGCATGAGTTTGGCATTATACAACGTTTTCAACGAGATCTTCTAGATAATTTTTTCAGCAATGCAGAAGCACTTGACGTATCGTTACAAATGATTCAGCCAGCTTTTGACCGATGGATGATAAAATACAATGCCTCTTGTCCCTTCCATCAAAGGCGTAATCTTTTAGGTTACACGGATGATTTGGATAGTATAGGTGAGTTGTCTTTAGAAATAAACTGCAATTAAACTTACAAAAAAATAATAAAAGCTTCATGAGTATTCGTGGTACTCATGAAGCAAAATAAAGATCCTTTATTAGTATTCGTGGTACTCGTAAAAGGATTGAAGATTGTAACCCCAGTGGCGCTAGGTCTATTTGGTTTACCCATTTTTATATATAAATAAGTCTTATGATGCATTGAAGGAGGTGATTTTATAGGAGCAAGCGATAAAATGCTTCATGAGTATTCGTGGTACCCATGAAGCCAGGCAAACTTTCTAATCCCAGTGGCACTAGGCTCATTTAATTTACCCGTAAATAGTATAACACTCTGTTTCGCTTTTTTCAACAAGATGATAAGAAAGAGAATAAAAAAATTAAAGGTGGTTTTTGGAAATGACAAGAAAAATTGCAATATATGGTAAAGGCGGCATTGGCAAGTCTACTACTCAACAAAATACAGCAGGAGCAATGGCACATTTTTACGATCAGAAAGTATTTATTCATGGCTGTGATCCAAAGGCTGATTCCACGCGTTTGATCCTTGGCGGCATGAATCAAAAAACATTAATGGATATGCTGCGTGATGAAGGAGAAGAAAAAATTACTACTGATAAAGTAGTAAAATCGGGCTACCAGGGGATTCGCTGCGTAGAGTCAGGAGGTCCGGAACCTGGAGTAGGGTGTGCAGGCCGTGGCGTAATTACAGCAATTGATCTTATGGAAAAGAATGGCGCCTATACAGAGGATTTAGATTTTGTGTTTTTCGATGTACTTGGTGACGTTGTATGCGGTGGATTTGCAATGCCAATTCGTGATGGTAAGGCGCAGGAAGTGTATATCGTTGCTTCTGGCGAAATGATGGCTATCTATGCAGCAAACAATATTTGTAAAGGTCTTGTTAAATATGCTAAACAAAGTGGCGTCCGCCTTGGCGGAGTGATTTGCAACAGCCGTAAAGTAGATAAGGAAAGAGAATTTTTAGAAGAATTCACGGCTGCCATCGGCACACAAATGATTCACTTTGTACCTCGCGATAATATTGTGCAAAAGGCTGAATTTAACAAGAAAACAGTTGTTGAATTTGACGCAGAGTGCAACCAGGCCCTGGAATATGGCGAACTAGCACGTAAGATTATTGAGAATAAGAATTTTGTGATTCCGAAACCTCTCAGCATGGATGAATTAGAAGCTATGGTTGTTAAATACGGCATTGCTGATTAACTAACAAAAAAATAGGGGGAGAACACAGTTATGATTATGGTTCGAGCAATTGTTAGACCAGATAAAAAAGAAGTAGTTCTTGATGAACTTTCCAGTGCTGGGTTTCATGCTGCTACTGTAGTGGATGTTGTTGGCCGGGGGAAACAAAAGGGAATTAAGTTTGGCGATGTTGTATATGATGAAATTCCTAAAAGTCTCATTATGTTAGTCATTCATGATGAAGATAAAGAGGATGTACTGGATGTTATTCTCCGCCATGCTAAGACTGGGGAAGAAGGTGCTTTTGGCGACGGGAAAATATTTATCAGTGCTACGGATGAAGTATATACCGTTTCCAGCGGCGCTGCTGGGCTATAAGGAGATGCGTTATGAAAGAAATTATAGCCGTAGTAAGAATCAATAAAGTCGGTGCTACCAAAAAAGCACTGATACAAGTGGGAGCTGCCGGTTTTACAGCCTTGAAGGTTATGGGCCGGGGCAGACTGGTAGAGAATAAAGCTGTCATTGCTGAACGCAGAGCAACCTTATTGGCCCTGGCCCAGAAAGATGATCAGAATACAGATAAGATGATAACTGAATTTCTGGATGGGACCCGTTTATTTCCCCGGAGAATGTTTACCGTTTTAGCCCATGATCAGGATGTCCCAAAGATTGTCAAGGCTATCATTGATGCCAACAAAACGGACTACAATGTTGGCGATGGAAAAATCTTTGTATTGCCAGTGCTTGATGCGGTTAGGGTTAGAACGAAAGAATCAGGAGATGCGGCAATTTAGTGATAGTGAGAGTGTATTCAGATTTGCATGAGATAGACAACGAAGTCTTCCACAAGTGTCTGTGATGCAACGCTGGCAGGTTTTGCAAACAATCAATCGGATTAAGCAAATTGCCTGTATAGGTGAAGGATTATGCCATTAAATAAAGGAGGAACCAATCATGCCATATCATAAATTTAAATGTAGCGAGTGTATTCCTGAAAGGGAAAAACACGCTGTTGTAAAAGGTCCCGGTGAGGATTTGACATCGGCTCTTCCTCTTGGATATCTCAATACGATTCCGGGGTCAATCTCAGAACGGGGCTGCGCCTATTGCGGAGCAAAACATGTTATTGGTACACCAATGAAGGATGTTATTCACATGAGTCATGGACCAGTCGGATGTACCTATGATACTTGGCAAACCAAGCGTTATATCAGCGATAACGATAACTTTCAGCTTAAATATACCTACGCCACAGATATGAAAGAGAAGCACATTATATTTGGTGCTGAAAAATTGCTGAAACAAAACATTATTGAGGCTTTTAAGGCATTTCCCAATATCAAACGGATGACTCTCTACCAAACTTGTGCTTCAGCACTGATTGGCGATGATATTAATGCCGTTGCGGCAGAAGTGATGGAAGAAATGCCCGAAGTGGATATCTTCGTTTGCAATTCTCCTGGCTTTGGGGGACCGAGCCAGTCAGGAGGTCATCACAAAATCAATATTGCCTGGATCAATCAAAAGGTTGGAAATGTGGAACCTAAGATTACTAGTGATTATGTAATTAATTATGTGGGTGAGTATAACATCCAGGGCGATCAGGAAGTCATGGTGGATTATTTTAGAAGAATGGGGATTCAGGTTCTTTCCACCTTTACGGGTAATGGATCCTATGACGATCTAAGATCTATGCACCGGGCTCACCTCAATGTACTGGAATGTGCCCGTTCCGCCGAGTACATCTGCAATGAGCTTAAAGTAAGATACGGGACACCACGTCTTGATATTGACGGATTTGGTTTTGAAGCATTAGCGTCATCCCTCAGAAAAGTTGGTTTATTCTTCGGCATTGAAGACCGGGCACAAGCAATCATTGATGAAGAAACCGCCAGATGGAAACCAGAACTGGATTGGTATAAAGAACGTCTGACAGGCAAAAAAGTATGTCTCTGGCCAGGTGGTTCCAAGTTGTGGCACTGGGCTCATGCTATCCATGCCGAGATGGGTGTGGAGGTTGTCTCCGTATATACGAAATTTGGTCACCAAGGTGATATGGAAAAGGGGATTGCCCGGTGTGAAGAAGGTGCCCTTGCCATTGATGATCCCAATGAATTAGAAGCACTGGAGGCTTTGGAAATGTTGAAGCCTGATATTATATTCACTGGGAAACGTCCTGGTGAAGTTGCTAAAAAGCTTCGCGTTCCTTATCTCAATGCTCATGCATACCACAATGGTCCATATAAAGGATTTGAAGGTTGGGTCCGATTTGCCCGGGATATCTACAATGGAATTTATTCGCCGATTCATCAGCTTTCCTTCGTGGATATCAGCAAGGATGAAATACCTACCGAGACAAATTTCTTAACACAAAAGATGATCTCTGATGCAAATTTGAGTGAAGAAGTAACATCTTCTAAGGATTTGCGGGAGTATACGGGTAACTATGAAACCATTACAGCATTGCGCAACAAAACGTATCCCGATTTTCCGACACAAAAAAAACTCTCCGCAGTGTAGAGGAGGATAGTTATGGAGGATATGATGAAAGACAGAATTGAACAACTGGTAGATTATATTATGAAAAATTGTTTGTGGCAGTTTCACTCTCGTGCGTGGGATAGAGAAAAACAAAACGAGGGCATTCTGACCAAAACCATGCAGATATTATGCGAAGAACCTGTTGAAAAGGAAACTCCCACGGATAAAGTGTATTGGGTAGATGCCGTATGCTTAGCAGATGCTTTTAAAGAGCGCTATTCCTGGCTGTCTGCTTTAGACAAGAGTGAAATTAAGCTGCTCATGCAAGGACTGAAGGACCGCATGGATTACCTAACCATAACAGGATCTCTGAATGCTGAGCTCACCGACCCTCACTATTAAAGAATATAAATAAAAACTGTGCCGTCACGGCGGACGCAAAATAAACAAAGAGGAAAAGGAGTATTTCTATGCATTGTGAAGTGAAAAACAAAGAGCGTGCCGGCGTTATCAATCCAATATTAACATGCCAGCCTTGTGGCGCGCAGTATGCCAGTATAGGAATAAAGGAATGTATTGGGATCGTTCATGGAGGGCAGGGTTGCGTTATGTTCGTCCGCCTGCTGTTCTCCCAGCATTTCAAGGAGAGCTTTGAGATTGCGTCCTCTTCTCTGCATGAAGATGGTGCAGTGTTTGGCGCTACTCATCGTGTAGAAGAAGCAGTTGATGTACTGTTGATGCGGTATCCTCATGTGAAAGTTATACCTATCATCTCCACCTGCTCGACAGAAGTTATCGGCGATGATATTGATGGTGTTGTTTTAAAGCTGAATAAGGGGCTTTTGAAAGAAAAATATGCTGGTCGGGAAGTTCATCTGATTCCCATTCATTCACCCAGCTTTAAGGGAAGCATGGTAAGCGGCTATGATGTTGCAGTGAAAGATATTGTAAGTTATTTTGCCAAGAAAGACCAGCCAAACGGAAAGATTAATCTGTTGACTGGATGGGTTAATCCGGGAGACGTAACAGCACTTAAGCATCTTCTGGCAGAAATGCAGGTGGAGGCGACGGTCCTGTTCGAAATCGAGAGCTTCGACTCCCCTCTAATGCCAGATGGAAACGCAGTATCCTATGGCAACACGACAATTGAGGATATGACGGGAACGGCGAACGCTTTGGGAACGATTGCGCTCAATAGGTATGAAGGCGGTCAAGCTGCTAAATATCTGGAAAATGAATTCGATATTCCTACCATTATTGGGCCGACCCCTATTGGTATTCGCAACACAGATATCTTTCTCCAAAACGTGAAAAAAATGACTGGCAAGCCAATACCTGAATCTCTGGTTCGTGAGCGAGGCATTGCCATTGATGCCCTGACCGACCTTACTCATATGTTTTTCGCTGACAAGAAAGTTGCTATCTACGGGAATGCTGATCTTGTCATCGGTCTTGCAGAGTTTTGTCTTGATCTGGAGATGAAGCCTATGCTGTTACTCTTGGGTGATGATAACACGTCCTATCCCAGCGATCCCCGCATTAAGGCGTTGCAGGAAAACGTTGCTTTTGATATGGAAGTCATTATGAATGCAGATTTATGGGAACTGGAAAACCGGATTAAGAATGAGGGACTTGAACTGGATTTGATTCTAGGTCATTCTAAAGGACGCTTTATCTCTATCGATTACAATATCCCCATGGTACGGGTCGGTTTCCCCACTTATGACCGTGCAGGACTGCATCGCCATCCAGTCGTTGGCTACACAGGAGCTACGTGGCTGGCTGAAGAGATGGCAAATACGCTGTTTACTGATATGGAATACAAGAAGAATAAAGAATGGGTTCTTAATGTTTGGTAAGATGTATGAATGCATTACGATTCTAAACAAAGAGTGATTGAAAGAGATAGTCATATTTTTGTAAGATTCTGCCAGTTCCTGTTGTGATCAGGTTCTGGCAGAATCATTAAACAGAGAATTGAGTAAAGGGCCAATTATTGAAGAAGTTTGAGGTGAAAAATATGGATTGCCCAGGTTCAACATCGGAGACAAAAAGGCAAACGGCTGCTGATTTGTTGGAGAAAACCCAGAAACATCCCTGTTACTCCTATGATGCTCATCAAAAATTTGCCAGGATGCATCTTCCCGTTGCGCCCTACTGTAATATTAGCTGCAATTATTGTAATCGTAAATTTGATTGTGTAAATGAAAGCCGTCCAGGTGTAACGAGTGAAATACTTACGCCGCAAGCAGCCAAAAAGAAATTTGACAGGGTAATTGCGGCGGTTGAAAAACTAAGTGTGGTGGGAATTGCAGGACCTGGGGATGCTTTAGCGGATTGGGAAAATACGCGGGAGACCATACGATTGATTCGCGAAGAAAACCCACAGATTGTTTTTTGTCTTTCCACAAACGGTCTGCTATTGCCTGAATATGCCCAGGAAATTGTGGAACTAGGCGTGACCCATGTTACAGTAACAGTCAACTGTTTAGATCCTGCTATTGGGGCGAAGATCTATAAACATGTTCATTATAAGGGACAACATTATGAAGGGGAAGCAGGCGTAAAAATTCTAATTGAGAACCAATTGGCTGGTATTCAAAAACTCACAGCCCAGGGAATCATTGTAAAAATTAATATTGTCATGTTAAAAGGCATCAATGATCATCATATTCCCGAAGTCGTTAAGAAAATGAAGGAGCTTGGTGTTTATATTACCAATATTATGCCGCTGATTCCAGCTCCGGGTAGTGTGTTTGAAAGCTTTCCCCAAACTACTATGAAAGATGTCAATGAGATGAGAAATTCCTGTGAGTTAGATGTTATGCAGATGCGTCACTGTAAGCAATGCCGTGCGGATGCCATCGGACTGCTTGGCGAGGATCGCTCTCAAGAATTTCGGGATCATGAGCCAATGCTTACGCCTTTGCCAACCAATAGTGAACAAGAGGAACAAGAGAAAAAAATTAAAGTGGCTGTAACTTCTAAACAAGGGAAATTGGTAAATTTACATTTTGGTCACGCTACTGAATTTTTGATTTATGAAATAGCCGGAACAGGGTTTTCTCTTACGGAAACCCGTCAAGTTGATAAATACTGTTTAGGCATGGACGATTGTGAGGAAGAGCAGTCACGCCGCGAAGCATTAATTGATACCATTGCTGACTGTGATGCAGTACTTACCATGCGAATCGGTTATCATGCCCAGCAGAAACTTTTGGAGCGCGGCATTGTCAGCGTAGAATATTGTGATACCGTTGAACAAGGATTATTGTTTGCACAACAACAACTATCATAAAAGGTGATAGTTAACATTAGGCGGGAGAGTGATAAAAATGAAACAAATGGTTATGGTGGTTGATCAGACGGTAAACGAAGCATTGCGATTAGGTACACCGATGGCTGCTATTGAACTGATGATACCACTTTTGAGGAAATATTCAATAGAAACGGTTGATGTATCACTGCATCATTTGCAAAAGGCTGGTGTTAGTCTGGAACAGTCCCTTTTACTACCTTTGTTGCGTTGTAAAATTCACTCTTCCATAGAAGAAATAACAGAGGCTAGACGGATGGGATTTAGAAAAATAATTATTACTTGGCGTCATCAGCTTTTATACCCATCATTGGATCAGCTTGTAAATGCATTAGCGGCAGTTAAAGAATTCGCGCAGGAAGTGTATGTATGCATTGAAAATGCTGCGGAACTCTCTACTTCTGAGCTTACGCTCTATTGGTCACTGCTAGTTCGGTATCAAGTAAAACGCTTGATTTATCAAGATATAGGAAGTACTCTAGAGCCGTTTAACGTTTATCGTAAATTAGATATATTGCAGCGGACGATACCCTGTCCTATGGAATTTCATGGACATAATGCTTATGGACTAGCTAGCGGCAATTGTTTAGCTGCCCTTAGATCGGGAGTTCAATATGTAGCAGCCGCTGTGAGCGGCATTGGATCGCCAAATCATGCTGCTATGGAAGAAGTCCTGATGGCAGTAAAGCATCTGTGGAAGCAAAAACAAGTACCATCAGGAAGTTCTTTGACGGCAGATTGCATGGCGATATTGTCATACATGGGAATTTCGCTGCCGGTTGATAAGGCGCTGATTGGCCGCGATGTTTTCGCTCATGAATCGGGAATACATGTGGATGGGATAACAAAGAATCCGATGCTTTATGAAGTCATTCAACCGGAGGAAGTGGGGCAAACCAGGCAATTGATTATTGGTAAGCATTCTGGAACTGCTTCTCTTAAGATAAAGTTTTTACAGTGGAATCTGGAATTGAATCAGGCAGAAGCATCAGAGATGTTAGAAAAGGTCAGGAGATTTGCATCTGTACAAAAAAGACCATTATCAGATTTAGAGCTGCATCAACTATATTGGCAGAGAAATCAAATCGATCAAAGCCAGATAGGTTAGCTGTCAGGAATAAAGGAGGAATGTTTCATGGGTGGTAATAGGGGATTCCAACTTGTTGATACTACCTTTCGTGATGGCGAGCAATCAGCTGGTGTTGTTTTTTCTACTGAAGAAAAAATAACTATGGCGATTGCACTTGACCGGGCTGGTGTTTCCTGGATTGAGGCTGGTACACCAGCCATGGGCCAGGAAGAACAAGAAACTTTGCGTACTTTACTAGCCTTACCTTTGCGGGCAACCTTGATTGCCTGGAATCGAGCGGATTTGGCAGATCTTCGTGCATCCTTAGCCTGTGGGTTTTCTTGTATTCATATTTCCTTGCCTGTATCTGATTTGCATATTGAATACAAATTGAAAAAAAATCGGAAATGGGTTATTAACCAGTTAAAAACGGCATTGCAGTTGGTTCAAAGTTATGGTTGTGATATCACAGTGGGGGCGGAAGATACTTCCAGAGCTGATCCTGAATTCTTCCTGCGTTTTGCAGATGTTGCTGCCCGGTTTGGAGCTATGAGGATACGATTTGCTGATACAGTAGGCTGCCTGGATCCTTTTATGACTTTCGATCGTTTGCAAAATTTAGTGAGTCGCTGTTCCCTGCCGATCGAGTTTCATGGTCATAATGACTTTGGTCTGGCAACAGCAAATACGTTAGCGGCCTTTCAGGCTGGAGCTCAGTTTGCAAGTGTTACATTAGCAGGGATTGGTGAACGGGCGGGAAACGCGTCATTAGAGGAGGTTGTGGCTTCCTTACAAAAATTTTATGGCTATCATTGTGGTGTTGAGTCTGACGCTTTAAGCTCATTAGCTGAGTTAGTGGCACAAGCAAGTAACAGACCTTTATTTCCTTACCGTCCCGTGGTAGGATCAATCTGTCGAACGATTATGTAGTGAGTATGAGAAGAGTGGTATCTTCATGATGATTGAAGAATGTATTGTAATCTTCAAATTTATAGTAAGCTATCAAAAAGAGGAGAAAAATAATGAAGACAATTGCTCACCATTATTTCGCTTATGGTTCTAATATGAGCTTGGCACAAATGCAGCAGCGGTGTTTGAATCCAAAGGTAATTGGCATTGCTCGTTTGCCTGGTTACAGAGTTGAATTTTATGGATATTCTGCCATTTGGGACGGAGCGCAGGAAACGGTAGTTGCTGATCCCAATTCGGAAGTTTGGGGTGTATTATACGAGCTGCAGTTCTTTGATCGGGAGCAGCTGGATATGTATGTAGATGCTCGTTTTGACGGTACAGGACAATATTTTCACTATCCACTGGATGTAATCGATAGTGAGCAAAGAGCAATCGATGCTGTGATTTATAAAAAAGATAAAGGCGGCGAGGAAACGTATCCCAGTACCGAATATTTAAATTTCATTATACAAAGTGCAAAAGAACAAGGCTTACCGGCAGGGTATATAACACAATTGCAGAATAGAATAACAAAACCTGCTGCTTATGCAGTACCCCTTGTGAGAAAATCGAAGTTCACTTATATAAACGCAACTTGTGGCGATTGTGGCGAAGCGAATTCTCTTTAAAATCAGTTCTGAAAGGATAGAGTATGAGTATGAGACTCCACTATTTACAGCATGTTCCATTTGAGAATCCCGGCAGCATTTTAACATGGGCAAGGGAAAATAATTATATGGTAACGAATACGCAATTATATAAAAATGACCCGCTACCTCAGCAGCAGGATTTTGATTGGCTCGTGGTCATGGGGGGGCCGATGAATATCTATGAAGAAGAGAAATATCCATGGCTTGCTGATGAGAAGAGGTTCATCCGTGAAAGCATCACAGCTGGTAAGGTAATTATCGGTTTATGTCTCGGCGGTCAATTGATTGCTGATGTGATAGGCGGTAAAGTAACTCAAAATCCTAGCAAGGAAATTGGCTGGTTTCCAGTGCAATTGAGTGAGGCGGTCAGATTATCACCATTATTTTCATTTTTCCCTGAGTGGCCTGTCGTATTTCAGTGGCACGGGGACACGTTCAGCCTGCTGCCAGAAGAGGCAGAGTGTATAGCCCAAAGTCAAGCCTGTAAACATCAGGCCTTCATTTATAAAAAAAGAGTATTTGGATTTCAATATCATTTGGAAAATACACCTTCTATCATTGAAGGCCTCATAGAAAATTGCCGGGATGAAATGGTACCGGATATTTATGTGCAGACCCCGGAAGAACTCCTTGCCCGTCCTGAATATATTGAACAAAGCAATAAATGGATGAATCTGTTTCTAACGCAACTAGAAAAAATGTACAGAGAAGGTGATCTTTAATGCAGCAGGTTAGTTATGTTAAAAGAAATTGCACCGATAAAAATAAAATCGAAACGTTCCTTTTGCAGGAAAGAACGGGGGTTCTTGGAATGGTAAGTGATAGTTTGCCCTATGCCGTTCCGGTAAATTATGTATGGCACAACGGTTCTATTTACTTTCACGGCATGGGTTCGGGGAAAAAGGTAACGATCCTTTCTCAAAATCCTTCCGTTTCTTTCACGGTTTATAAAGAACATGGGACTGTGACTGATCCCATGCCTTGTCATGCTGATACATCCTATATGAGTGTGATGCTTTTTGGTAAGGTGGAAAAGGTGGCAGACTATGAAGAGGCTGCCACAGTTCTTCAGGTGCTGCTTGAAAAATTTATGCCAAAATATTACAGTCAGCCTTTAACCAGTACGTTGATTGAGAAGTATCGTTCTGGAATGGATGGGAATGCAGTCTCGGTATATCGCTTAACGCCACAGGAAATGACGGCAAAAGAGAACGCAGTAGATGCGGATCAACTGTTCAACCAAGCAGCGCAGTAATACTATGATAAATTCGTTGCTGCTGTCAGAACTGTTTTTTAGAAGGAAAGAAGGAGTAGTAAAAAAAGTAGTGAACCACGAAGGACGCGAAGAAACGCAGAGAACACGAAGGGAGTTTGGGATGTTAGGATGCTTCTAACTCTTAATATTCTTCGTGTCTTCGCGGTGTTAGCGTTTTTTTATTCCCATAGAGAAGCCAACATTTTGCGATAAAGTGGAATGTTGGCTTCTCTATGTAAATAAATAGATTGAAAGCAAGAGAAGATATGGGTATAATGAAAATAAGTCAAATTAACTTTTTTTGTACAATGATGTACCGGTCGGATGTGCTTAGGCACTCTGGAGCCGGTTTTAATTTTAGGTAAGAGGAGAATGGAGCCTTCCTTAACTGAAAATCAGAAAAATGGATAGTATAGAAATAGTGAGGGGTAAAAGGAGGGAAAGGCATGAAGCAGATACAATTGACAATGACCATTGGTGAAATCATTAAGGCTTATCCTGAAACACGTGAGGTCTTTATTAATAATGGTTTTGCCATTTTTGCTGATGATACCGTTATACAGCAGTTGGGTTTGGTATTAAAGCTAAAAACAGCTTTAAAGAGTAAGGGGATCAATCCTGCACCATTCATCTTGTTATTAGAAGAGAGAATTGCTGAGAAACAGCGTCAAAAGAACATGGAGAACATCGTACTTGAAAATAACTCAGAGCACTTGAATATGCTGTCTTTATTGCCGTGTCCATTAAAAGTTCCTATGCAGAGTGAATTAAAACTGTTTTTGGATTATTTAAGAACGGAAAAAAATCTGCCGCTCAATTATTGTATTGAATCCTTTTTTAATGATCATCTTGATTATGAAGATTATCTGGAGCATTTTGAAGAACCTCATGAAATTCCTGATATTATCATGACGGCTGGCTACAGCTTTTTTTATAAAAATTTTATGGAGCGTTTTGTTAACAAGGGAGTTTTTGCTGATGTGATCAATCGTCCTGTGAATTCTCGCATGGCTGAGGCTGGTATGATAGATCCCGATGGACATTTTACGGTTATCGGGGCCAACATTCTGGTTATGGTAGTCGATAAAAATCGTCTAGGAGATATTCCCATGCCTCAGACATGGGGAGATTTGCTAAAACCTGAGTATGAAAATAAAGTAGTGATGCGTGGACATGGCGATATTTTTTGTGATGTTGTGCAGCTTAATTATTACAAGGATTACGGGGAGGCAGGAGTAGCACAGTTAGGGCGATCCGTAAGGTATGGACTTCATCCGGCACAAATGGTGAAAGAGCTTACCAGTAATCGCAAAGATGTACCGCCGATTCATATCATGCCTTATTTTTTCTATAAAACAATGAAAGAGTCTGACAATATAAGAGTCGTGTGGCCGGAAGAGGGTATTTTAACCTATCCTATATCGGTGTTGATAAAAGCTGACAAAATGCAAGAGCTGCAAGAATTAGCAGATTATTTAACGGGACCTCAAATTGCACGCATTTGTACAGAAGCCTATTTTCCGGCGGTCCATGGGGATATGAAATTAAATCTTCCTGAACATGTAAAATTAAAATGGTTAGGCTGGGATTTTATTAAAAATAATGATATAAAATATTTGGTGGACACAATGAATGATACATTTATGCGGGTATATCGCGAGGGAGGAAAAAAGGTATGCAGCTGATTACTGTTGCCGGACCACCCTCAGCAGGCAAAACTTCCGTCACATTAAAGATTATCGAAGCCCTGCAGGAAGATAAGCTAAAAGTGGGTGTGATAAAGTTTGATTGCTTGTCTACCCAGGATCAAATTCTCTATCAAAAGAAAGGTATTGAGGCAAAGATCGGTTTGTCAGGGAATCTTTGTCCCGATCATTTCTTTGTGAGTAATGTTCAGGATTGTCTGACATGGGCGCAAAAAAATAGTTTGGATTTGTTAATTACAGAGAGTGCTGGTTTGTGCAATCGGTGCTCTCCTCATATTCGTGATGTTATGGCAGTATGTGTGATCGACAACTTGAGCGGCGTGAATACCCCAAGAAAAGTCGGTCCTATGCTGAAACTAGCCGACATTGTTATTATAACGAAAGGGGATATCGTTTCTCAGGCCGAGCGGGAGGTATTTGCATTCCGCGTGAAGCAGGCCAATCCATCTGCTATGATTGTCCATGTAAATGGTATTACCGGTCAGGGTGCCAGGGAGATTGGTCAGTTGTTTAAAACAGCGCAGAATGTG
Organism: uncultured Pelosinus sp.; assembly: GCA_963526485.1. GTDB lineage: Bacteria > Bacillota > Negativicutes > DSM-13327 > DSM-13327 > Pelosinus. The sequence continues at coordinate 28,284 of CAURNS010000003.1, read as the reverse complement.
GATAGTCTTACTGATTATCATTTGCGGTTTTCCATGCCGGCAGCCACTTGTTCCTATTGCCTGGGACAAACTCGTATAGGGCAAAACTTTCAAATGGGTAATGTCCGTAAAATGGATCTTAGCTAGCAGTAGATACTATTTATTATAATAGGGTAGGTTATTAGGAAGGTGGAGTTGCCATGTGGGATAGTCTATCTGTAATGACATTAAAAGAATTATTTAGTTCTTATCCTTATGCACTGGATTTTTTTTCGTCACTGCCAAATCTACAGCAATATGAGGAGTCTTCTGTTGCGGCGTATTTTGCTGGGATAGAGGAAGATACATTACAGGATTTAGGGATTGGACGGCAGGAGTTTCTGGATCAGTTTCTTGCTTTTATGATGCAAATGGAAAAATTAAAAGAAGATAAGGTTAACATTGAATCCATTACGATCATAGGCGGCAATGACAAGTATGGAAAAGCCGAAGAAATAGAACTTACGATACATGCCGGGGAAATTATCTGTATTGTGGGTCCTACTGGTTCTGGCAAGAGCAGGTTACTTGCTGATATTGAATGGGTAGCACAACAAGATACGCCTACCAATCGCAAGATACTGATCAATGGACAGCTGCCGGATATGAGATGCCGCTATTCTGTTGAACATAAGCTAGTAGCCCAGCTTTCCCAAAATATGAATTTCATTATGGATCTAACAGTAGAAGAATTTGTCAGTATGCATGCGGAGAGCAGGATGCTGGAAAATATAGAAGAGGTAACCAGTAACATTATCGTAAAGGCCAATGAATTGGCGGGAGAACAATTTGCCCCTGATACACCTGTTACTTCTTTAAGCGGAGGTCAGTCACGGGCTCTGATGATTGCTGATACGGCCTATCTGAGTTCATCACCTATAGTATTGATCGATGAAATCGAAAATGCCGGCATTGATCGCCAAAGTGCTTTACGGTTATTGATTGATAAACAAAAAATTGTATTAATGGCAACTCATGATCCAATACTGGCATTAATGGGGGATAAACGAATTGTTATTAAGAATGGTGGTATTAGTAAGGTTATTCCAACCTCTGCAAAAGAAAGGGAGAATTTGGTGCGATTAACAGCAATCGATCGTAAGATGCTGGCAATTCGGGAAGTGTTACGCAGTGGTGGACAGATTGATGAAATTCCAGTAGCGTTGGAAGAAATAATCTGATAATAGCAATAGTGCAAAAATAGTTATAAAAATAGCAAATAAAGCACTTTTTAAAGGTATATTTATATTGAATATGATGTAGAATAATGCTAGAATTTGGAATAAGGAAGCCCGTCTCTTTCGGGTGAATACATATTAAGAGAGGAGATATTACTATGAAAATTAGCGGCAGAAACAAATTGCAAGGTGTTGTCAAAGAAGTTGTTAAGGGTGCTGTAATGGCCAAAGTAGTAGTTGACTATAAAGGTGACGAAATTGTTGCGACGATCACTGTAGATTCCATTGATGATTTGGGATTAAAAGTGGGGGATGAAGTAACGGCATTAATTAAATCCACAGAAGTTATGATTATAAAATAATTACTTCACATAAAAAAGAAGGCGATTTTTCGAATCGTCTTCTTTTTTATATGCTAGTGAGTATCTGGTTGGAGGGATATGAAATTTATGAACCACAAAGACACAATGCCGCTGATGCGGCACACAAAAATTAATAAGTTCTAATAAACCCTTTGTGTCCTTTGCGTCTTTGTGGTTCGATTCGTTTATATGTTTTACAGGATGTATCAGAGTTTTTCCCTTGTTATGGACTAATAGAAATATTGAAAAGAACTCCTAGTTGATTTACCGTTGGCATTCATATTCCAAGAAGGCGGTGGTTCCATTACCTGTTGCCCTTGGTGAAGAAATAATACTTCGCTGCCCATTGCTTGTGCTTCTTCCGGTGAATGGGTGACCAGGACGAATGGAATATTCCAGATTTCCTGCAGCTTTTTTAGTTCATCCTGCAATTCGTAGCGACTTTGGGCATCTAATGCAGATAAGGGTTCGTCGAGTAAAAGAATCTGAGGCTCAGCCATTAATGCGCGAGCCATAGCCACCCGCTGTTTTTCACCACCCGATAATTGGCTGATTGTGCGGTGGGACAGGTGTTCAATTTTTAGTAAGGTAATGAGTTTTTCATATAATTCATTTGCCTGATGGCTGGGAGTTTTTACTCCATACCAAATATTATGCATTACATTCATATGGGGAAACAATGCAAAGTCTTGAAACATATAGCTGACATTCCTTGCTCTAGGAGGTAAGTGTATCGAGTTTTGTGAGGCATAAAAAACAGTTTCGTTGGAGATAATGCTGCCTTCATCTGGTTTCAGCAACCCCGCAATACAGCGCAAAATGGTTGTTTTTCCGCAGCCGGAAGGACCAAATAAAACAACGGTTTTATTTGGAGCAGTAAAGGAGATATTCAGAGTGAAATCAGATAATTTTTTTTTGATATCTACTGTTAGCATGAATGTTCTCCTTCCTTTAGTGCAAAGTAATATTTTTTCCTTTCCAATGGTTCAGTCCGAAAATAATAGAGAAAGTGATCACACTGATGATGATTACATACATTCCCGCTGTTACCAAGTCATTTGATTCCGTCGCGAAATAAATTGCTAATGGAATAGTTTGTGTTTTGCCAGGAATATTACCGGCAATCATAATCGTAGCGCCAAATTCCCCTAAAGTTCTTGCAAAGGATAGTACCAAACCGGATACCAGTCCCGGCCAGGATAATGGTATGGTAACCGTCCAAAATACCCGCCATTCGCTGGCACCTAGGGTGCGAGCGGCATCTTCCAGAGTTTTATCAATACTCTCAAAGGCTGCCTTGGTGCTTTGGTACATTAATGGAAAGGATACAACTGTGCCTGCCAGGACTGCGGCAGATTGCGTAAATATAATTTGCATGTCAAAATATTTTTTTAACAGAATCCCCACTGGTCCCTGTTTACCAACTAAGATTAACAGTAAAAATCCAATGACTACAGGAGGTAAAACTAAGGGCAAAGTAAAAATTGACTCTAGCGCTGCTTTGCCTGGGATATCGACACTTCTCATCACGTAAGCCGATAGTACGCCAAGCAAAAATACAAATATCACTGAAATAGAAGCAACCTTGATAGAGAGAATTACTGGCTGCCATTCGACCATATGTTTCACCTGCACCATCATATTATAGTTTATAATATAGAACGCACTAAAAATTCATTTGCATCAGGAATTAGGAATGATAATGATCCTGACAGTTTGAATTTTTAGTGCGATTACTATATCTTATTTACTCATGGTAAAACCGTATTTTTCAAATATGGTTTTACATTCTGGAGTACTTAGATAGGTAAGAAAATCTGCTGCTGCTTTTTCCTGCTTGGTTCCTGACAAAATGGCGACTGGATATACAATTGGCTGGTGAGTACCTTCCGGTGCAGCAACAGCAACTTTTACTTTGTCACTGGAAACTGCATCTGTTTTGTAAACAATACCAGCATCTACGTTGCCGGTTTCAACGTAAGTTAACACCGTGCGAACATCTTTGGCAAGGACGGCTTTACTTTGTACTTTATCCCAAATTCCTATTTTTTTAAGAACTTCTTGTGCATATTGTCCCGCTGGTACCGATGCTGTTTCGCCGATACTTACTTTTTGAACATCATCCTTTGCCAAATCTTCATATTTAGTGATGTTAAGAGTTGAGGATGTAGGTACAATAACAACCAGCTTGTTTTCCACTAAATTTTTACGTGTGGCTTTATTCACTAGATTTTTTTCCTCTAAGTCGTTCATTTGTTTAGGAGCTGCAGATATGAAAATATCAGCAGGAGCACCTTGCTCGATTTGTTTTTGTAAAGCACCTGATGCTCCCAAGTTATAGATTAGTTTAATAGTAGGATTTTTAGCCTCATAATTTTTTTGGATTTCAGCAAGAGCATCTTTTAAGCTAACCGCTGCAGATATATTTAGCTCAACTTTTTGCGGTGGTGCGCTTGGAGCAGCTGGTTTTTCGCCACTGCACCCGGCAGTGATGGCTGCAGTTATCAGTAAGGCTGCCATAAAAAATAATAGTAAACGATTTTTCAATTGATTTGCCTCCTCGTTGTTATTCGTATTTTTATAAAAAAAACAACTAACATAGCTCAACGGAACTAGATTAGTTGATACATCGTCGTATCTACATGTTGAGTAGAACAAGTCCACATTAATAAGTTAAAATATTATCTTATAACTAAAATACTATAAAATGATACTAGAGTCAATATAAAAGTCTTTAATTTTATAACATAAAAGCATTGAAATATATATAATGTAGATGTATAATTCAGTTAAGTTTAATCTAATATAGTTTAGTTATTATATTGGATTTGTGTACAAAGAAGTACCAACTGGGATCGTCTAATACGTTCTCAGCCGGTACTTCTTTTTTTAAAAGTAAATTTTAGAGTTCTGCCATTATAGTACCCATTTGTGATACATCGTAGCCTCCCATGCCTGCGATTTCATTGCGAAAAGCAGACGAACGCAGTATGGATAGCAAGGCTTGGAAGTGAGGTTTGTCTAAGTCATGCCGTAACATGACAAGATCATAACGTTCTTTTTGCAAAGGAATAAATTCTACATTTTGTACCTGCATCGCTGCCTTTTCAATACCCAGCCCAACATCAGCCTCACCGCGGGCAACTGCACTGGCGATGGCAAGATGACTGGTTTCTTCCTGGTTATAGTTGGGAATGGCTCTAGGATCAAGCTGAAGCTGCTGAAATTTTTCATCAAGAAGCACTCTGGCCCCAGAGCCTCGTTCTCTATTGATGAAGCGAATATCTGACCGCAGTAAATCCGGCCAGTCTTTTATATTTTTGGGATTTCCAGGGGCTACATAAAATCCTTCCTGGCGATAGACTAAATTGATGATGAGTGCTCTTTGTCCCGGCAGTAAATGACGAACATAGGGGGTGTTATATTCTCCAGTATCTCCATCCCAAAGGTGAGTAGTAATCAAATTAGCTGTACCGCGGTATAAGGCAATCAAGCCATCCATACTGCCATTAAAGCAGCGCAAGGAACGGACTTGAGGCATCTGCTTTTCTAGATGACGAGTTAGCACATCCAGAACAGCATCCTGTCCGTAAATAATCAAACCATCCTGAGCAGCTAAAGAGACATTGGCAGTTTGAACAGCAGGCAGTGCATTTATAATAGTTGTACCAGTTGTACCCTTCGCATTTTTCATATACTTTTCTAAATCTGATGCTTCTATGCGTAATTTGCGGCCGATATGATAAGCAGTCAATTCACCGCGCTTGATGAATTCATAAACGGTGAAGCGTGAAATTTTAAGTATTTTGGCGACTTCTTCCGGGGTGTAAGCTATCGTGTTTGACATATACGATCACCTCATGGTTACTTGATTTTATTGTTTACAGCATATCTTATTTTGTAACATTTAACAACGGACAATCTGTTAATTTTGTGACATTTAAAGAAAAGAAAGAAGTTTTGAAAATATTTTGCACGAGTTAGAGAAAAATTATCAGGGAGGGAAAAAATCATGCAAATCTATCCATTAGAACTTGGTTTACAGGAAGATTGTCCTTATGCGGATATTACAACAGAACTACTCAGAATTGAAGGGCAGGGACGATTGCGATTTATGACGAGGGAGGAAGCTGTGGTCACAGGTACCTTACGACTTAAGGATTTCTTTGAATCACAAAAGTTAGAAGTAGTATTCTGCCAAAAGTCTGGAGATTTAATAACAGCGGGGGATATGATCATAGAGGCAATTGGTGACCTGAAAACACTTTTTAAAATGTGGCGGATTAGCCAAACCTATCTTACTGCTCTTTGTGCCATTGCAACGGAGACGCGAAAAATTGTTACTGCTGCCAGGCAGGCGAAACCTGAGATTGAGATCGTCGTTGCTTGTCGCAAAGCGCATCTTGGTATGCGGCAGGAAGAAATTGAAGCAGTTGAGGATGGAGGTGGATTATATCATCGCAATTCTTTGAGCGATACGATATTGATTACCCAAAACCATTTGCAAGTATTAGGCAAGCTGCCGACCGATATAAAATCGTTCCATCATAAAATTGAAATCGAGCCACGCAATGAACAAGAGGCTTATCGATGTGCTAGTTTTTCTGATGTTATATTGCTGGATCATTTTGAGCCAGAGATGCTGCAAACGGTAGTAGAGAAACTCAAAAGTCTAAATAAGCGACTAAAAGTTGGTGTTGCTGGTGGCATTCGTGCATCTCGTATTAAAGAATTTGCAGAATATGTGGATCTCATTGTTCTGAGTTCTGTATTATATGCTGCTCCACTAGATTTTACTTGTAAGATAGAACGCATTTAAAAGGCTGTAATGATAAAGAAGGGGGACCTGATGCTAATGAATAGACTATATATCAAGCTATGTCTCTTAGTATGTACCATGGTACTTTTAACTGGATGTGGAAAGACAGAGGCTCCTGCGTCTTCTCCTGCTCAGATGGTAGAAATAAATGTATCAGCAGCTATGGGGCTTAAAGACGCTCTCGGAGAAGTTAAGAAAAAATATGAAGCGGATCACCCTGTTAAAATTGTATATAACTTGGCTTCTTCTGGTGCATTGCAGAGTCAAATAGAGCAAGGTGCACCAACGGATGTATTCATTTCTGCTGCTAATAAGCAAATGGACGAATTACAGAAGAAGAATCTAATTATACCGGCGACGCGCAATAACCTAGTCGGGGATCAACTGGTACTAATTATGCCCAAGGCCTCTCAACTTGAGTTACATAGCTTTTCTGACTTGGCTAATGCAACTGTTACCCGTTTTGGTATGGGCGTGCCAGAGACAGTACCAGCCGGGGAATATGCCAAGCAGGTATTAGAGAAACTGCAAGTGTGGGAGACTGTGAAAGAAAAAGCAGTGTTGCCCAAAGATATTCATAGCGTATTGGCTTATGTTGAGACAGGAAATGTAGAGGCTGGGATTGTATTTTCCACCGTGGCAGCTGCTAGCGACAAAGTAAAAGTGGTTGCAGTAGCTCCTCAAAATAGTCATGAACCAATCATATTTCTGGGTGCTGTTGTGAGTAGTGCCAAGCATCCTAAGGAAGCAGAAGCATTTTTACATTATTTGACGAGTCCGGATGGAAAGACAGTGTTTACTAAGTATGGTTTCCAACCAATTCAATAAAAGATAATTCATACAATATTCTTTAGAATGATCCCTCTTTGCAGGGATCATTTTTATATCACTCCAAGCTATGCTATGATATGTTTAATGATATACAAACTATAGTAGACTATAGATAGGGAATTCAAGAAAAAATGGGGTTTAAATTGTATGGATGAACAGCATGTAGACAAGTATGGTTTTAGTAAAGAAATAGCAAATGCATTACAGGAATTAGGTTATAGCGTGCTTACTAAAGTACAGGAAAAAGTAATTCCCCTGGCTCTTGCCAGGAAGGATATCATAGTGAGATCTCAGACGGGTAGTGGCAAGACAGCTGCTTTTGCCATCCCTGTTTGTGAAAAAATAGAGATAGAACAAAAAAATCCTCAAGTATTGGTTCTTACGCCAACGCGTGAATTGGCAGTGCAATTAAAACAGGACATTGCCAATATAGGACGTTTTAAACGTGTCAGATGTGCTGTTGTTTATGGCAGACAGCGCATGGAAATACAAAAGAGAGAATTAAGGCAAAGGGTTCATGTGATTGTCGGTACTCCAGGAAGAACGCTGGATCATATTGAAAGAGGAAATATGAATCTGGAGGAAATTCAGTACTTGATTATTGATGAAGCAGATAAAATGCTGGATATGGGGTTTATTGAACAAGTGGAAGCTATTATAAAAGTGCTGCCTGCAAACAGAGTTACGATGTTGTTTTCTGCAACCATGCCCGAAGAAATTCAGGAAATATGCAAAAAATACATGAACAATCCGGTAAAAATAGCAATTGACTCAGAGAATCCTAGCTTAGAAAATATTCAGCAAGCCTATTATGAAGTAGAGGCAAATGAAAAGTTTCATTTGCTGACTAATATCATATACGTTGAAAGACCAGAGAGCTGCATTCTTTTTTGCAATACTAGAGACCAAGTAGAAACTCTGCTGGCAAAGATGAAACAAAGAGGCTATTCTTGTGGAAGCTTGCATGGTGGCATGGAGCAAAGGGATCGGCTTTTCTCTATTCAAGATTTTAAAAGGGGTGAGTTTCAGTTTTTAATTGCAACAGATGTGGCCGCACGAGGTATCCACATCGACGATATATCTCTTGTAGTCAACTATGATATGCCCCTGGACAGTGAAAGCTATGTCCATAGAATTGGCAGAACAGGACGGGCGGGGAATGCGGGCAGGGCGATCACTTTTGCCGCTAGGTATGAAGTAAGAACATTACAGGAAATTGAAAAATATATTCAATATAAGATACCAAAAGAAGAAGCGCCGACATTGGCAGAAGCGGCAGCAGGAGAAGTGATTTTTAAGCAGAGTACTGATATAGAACCTACCTTGAAAATAGATAAAAGTGATATCTTAAATCGGCAAATTACGAGAATTAGGATTAATGCCGGCAAGAAGACAAAGATGCGGCCCGGGGATATACTGGGAGCGATTTCCGCCATTCACGGTATTAGTGGCAGCGATATTGGTATAATTGATGTGCAAGATACCTGCTCGTATGTGGAGATCCTTGGAAATAAGGGACAGCTTGTTGTGGAAGAACTTTGGGCGAGACCAATAAAAGGGAAGATACATAAAATAAAAGAGGTTAGTTTTTCGAATATGTAGTGTATAGAAGAAATGGGAGCAGAGAGGAAAAGGATATAGGATGAGTATGAATGAATTAACCGAGAGACGTTTTGCTGAAATTATTGCGGCAAACGGCGGCCGCGTTTTTAGAGTCGGTGGCAGTGTTCGGGATCAGTTTATGGGAGTAGTTCCCAAAGATATTGATTTTAGTGTTGTGGGCATGGTTAAGAAGAATTTCAAAATACTTTTTCCTGAGGCAAAGGAAATTGGTAAGTCATTTCCTGTTTTTCATGTAACGATGGATGGGGTGAAGCGGGAAGTTGCCTTTGCGAGAACCGAGCGAAAAGAAGGCCATGGCTATAAAGGGTTCAAGGTGTCAGCCAAACCTAAAATTACTATTGAGGAAGATTTATTCAGGCGTGACACGACTGTCAACTCTATGGCTCAAGATAGTTTAACAGGCGAAATTATTGATCCGTATCATGGGCAGGAAGATATAGCAGCAAAGACACTAAGAGCGACGAGTCAGCATTTTTCCGATGATCCCATGCGGGCCTTACGACTGGCGGGACAAGCTGCCCGCTTTGGTTTTGCCATAGACCCGGATACATTGTCTCTTGCCATTGCTGTGAAAGAAGAACTGGCTCAAGAGCCAGTAGAACGGATTGTTACGGAATTAAGGAAAGTTTTATCAGAGGCACAGGAACCAGGGATATTTTTCAAGGTGTTGGCAAAGACAGATTTATTGCAGATTACATTTAAAGAACTCTCAGATTTGTCTGCGGCAGAATTTGAAAGAGGAATAGCTGGACTGGACTCAGTAGCGAAAGTTAGCAAAATTTCTAAAGTAAGGTTTGCGGCTTTAGGTTTAGTGCTAAACAAAGAAAGTTTGATCTTATGGAATGATAGGATGACCTTGCCTAGTGAATGGCTGGATGCGGCTATTACTTTTAATCAAATAATAGACCATTTGAAGAATCCTACGCCAGATAAGATTGTAGAGACGATTACTAAGTTAAGGCGCGGTGCTCTTACAACAGAGGAGTATGACCTAGTTGTTGAAGCAGTAGGATTAGAAATCTTAACATTGGGGCCACTGAAAGCTGCTATGGTCTTGCCTCAGGGAGAAGCCATCCCCAAAACATTAAAGGGGAAGGAAATTGGTGAATGGTTGAGAGATAAGCAAAGGAAGGCTATTGCAAAACAATTACATTTAGATAATGACAGTTAAAATATTCTTGCAAACAGGCAGTCATGATTCTTCTGACTGCTTGTTTACTTTAATTACTTAATTTACTTTACTTGTTTTAATTACAGAGTTATTTTAATAATTAGATTAACTGGTAGATAATCTAATTATTTTGTATATTTGGATTAATATGATTATCTAGAAATAATTATAAATAGATATATCAAAAGAGGATTTTTGTCATGTTATAGAGAAAAATGAGGAATAATGATAAATCAGGAAAAAAAAGGAAGTCAGATCTTCTTTAATTAAATTAATTTATGATAAGGTGGGTTAATTTATGCAGATATCAATTAGCAAGCAAATTCTTGTAGTATGTATCATGATTGTATTGGCCTTTACAGGACTCAATGTGTATACCTATTATGAAATCGATGCAATACAAAATGGTTATGATGGTGTATTGAAACGAAGTGTTCCTTTGGTAACGGAAGTTAAAGATCTCAATATTGAACTGAATAATCAATCCGCTCAGGTTAGAGGCTATATTCTAACTATGGATCCTAAATATGTTCAGGGATATGAAACCTCACTGAAAAAAATGGATGCAACCTTGGATAGTTTGGAGAAAAAATTAATTACACCGGAAGGCAAAGAGAAGGTAGCTGCTTTGAGGGCGGCATTGAATGAATATCATAAAGTTTCTGATCAAGGAATTAATACTCGTAAGACATTGGGGCAAGAAGAAGCTTTAAAAGCGGTAGCAGCTTCAGGAGCAAAAATCGCAGCGGCTGAAAGCAATATGAATGATACTGTAAAGTTTTTAGTGGAACGGATGGATCTTAGAATTAAAGAAAATGTCAATGCGACGGATCATGTACAGACATTACTGGGGGCGTTAGATGCTGTCATCTTTATCTTAGCCTGTATTGCAGCATTTTTCCTGGCACGGCGTATTTCCAGGCCTCTTACGCAAGTAGCAAAAGCAGCTCAAAGTATTGCTGACGGTGATTTAAGAGCAGTAACAATTTCCTATCGTATTAAAGATGAAATTAGTGATATGATCCAGGCATTTACAGCCATGACTGAGAATTTGCGGCATGTAGTAAGTCAAGTGGCAAAATCAGCGGAACAAGTAGCGGCAGCAAGTCAGGAACTAACCGCCAGTTCTGAGCAGTCAGCGCAAGCGGCAGGTCAGGTTGCTGAGACTGTTACCAATGTAGCCAATGGGGCATCTAACCAGCTGGCAGGTGTAGAACAAACTGTTTCCGTAGTGCAAGAAATGACCTCAGCGATTAATCATATTGCCAGCAATGCCCAGCACGTATCCGTAAAATCAGGAGAAACTGCCCAAGCTGCTATTGATGGCAGTGAAGCTGTAAATAAAGCTAAACAGCAAATGCAGTTAATCGAGGATTCTGTTTCTCAGTCTGCATTAGTAGTTCAGCAATTAGGATCAAGTTCCCAGCAAATCGGAGAAATTGTCGATGTAATTAGCAGTATTGCCGGTCAAACCAATCTGCTGGCACTCAATGCTGCCATAGAAGCTGCCAGGGCGGGTGAGCAAGGACGAGGTTTTGCTGTAGTGGCTGATGAAGTACGTAAATTAGCTGAGCAGTCTCAGGAAGCAGCGCAAAGGATAGCTGTTATTGTCCGTGAGATTCAGACAGAGACTGGCAGAGCGGTAACAACAATGAATCAGGGAACCAATGAAGTAAGTAAGGGGACTCAAGTTATCTCTGCTTCTGGTGACAGATTTAATTTTATTACCTCCATGGTACAAGAGCTCAATAGTCAAATACAAGACATTGGTGCTGCTGCTGAAGAACTTTCGACTTCCAGTGAACAAGTTGTTCATTCGGTAGACAGTGTAAAACTTGTTGCAGCTGAAACAGCAGGGGACACGCAAACCATTTCTGCAGCCACAGAGGAGCAATCTGCTTCCATGGAAGAAATTGCATCTTCTAGCCAAGCGCTAGCCAATATGGCGAATGAATTGCAAGTAATTATTTCTCAATTTCGTCTATAGGTAGAGATAGGAACTCTTATTAAAAAATGATCTTGCATAGACATTTATTCCTTGGGGTAAGTGTCTATTTTTTTATTTATTGAAATGGTTATATTGACAAGAATAAATTTATCAAATAATATGTAAAATATGAATGTGTATTGGTTTCTGAAACCGGTTAACATGACAGGGAGATTAAATCATGGAAAAAGATAAAGTAAAAATTACTATAACAGATGTAGCAGAAAAAGCAGGGGTATCTAAAACAACGATATCGAGATATCTGAATGGAAAATTTGAATTTATGTCAGTAGAATCACAACAAAGAATTAAGGCAGTTATTGAGGAATTAAATTTTCGCCCTAATAATTTGGCAAGAAGTTTAAAATCAAGCAAGAGTCGTCTTATTGGCGTGCTTATTGCTGATATCAGTAACCCCTTTTCCTCCGTATTGGTGAAGGGCATTACTGATTATTGTAAGCAATGCGGGTATAATGTTGTAATTGCTAATACGAATAATGATAGCCGGAATGAACGGGAGTATATTTTGTCAATGATTGACCAAAGAGTAGAGGGGCTCATTGTCAATGCAACCGGAGATAATGACGAATTTTTGCGTAATATTGCAGATCACTATATTCCCATTGTATTGGCTGATCGACCTATTTCTCCCATTATGTTTGATACCATTCGTACCGATGATTACCAGGCTGCCATTCAGGCAATTACTTATCTTGCCAATGAAGGCTTTACACGGGTAGGCTTTTTTACAGAAGCAATTGGTAACATAGGAAGTCGGGCAATTAGGCAGCAGGCCTATAGAGAGGTTTGTCGTGAAGTATTGCAGATGGAACCCCAGGAGTATGTAATTGACAGTACGAATGAACAGGAAATTGAAACTTTTGTTCAAATGTTCTTGTCTAAGAATGCAGGAGAATTCAATGCAATATTTACCGCTAATGGTGTTACTATGCTAGGCGTATTAACGGCAATTCATCGACTTGGTTTATGTATTCCTCAAGATATAGCCATATGTGGTTTCGATGACTGGCCGTGGATGGAATTAATTGGTCCTGGGATCACTGTAATATCCCAACCCTTTTATGAAATTGGTGTGGAGTGTGTGAAGCGCATTTTATATCGAATCGAAAAAAAAGCAAAAGATAGTCCTGCGATTATTGAGTTGCCAAATCAATTTATTATTAGAGGCTCTACCAAATTAATAAAATAGAAAAAACGTTAGAGCTGACAAAATACAAGATTATTAAAGCTAAAAATAGAATATATTCTATTTTTTTAATATAGAAACCGATAAACGAAATTGATAAACAAAGTAGAAGGAGGATAAATGTTTGGAAAAGAACGAAGGCGAAAGTATGTGTGAAATTCTTACCCTTGGTGAACCTATGGCACTTTTTTTGGCTAAGCAAGAGGGGGATCTTGATCAGATAGCTGAATTTACCAGACTTGTAGCAGGTGCAGAAGTAAATTTTGCCATCGGTATGGCTCGCTTGGGGCACAAGGTGGCTTATATCACCAAACTGGGGGAAGATCCTTTTGGTAAATATATTAGCAGATTTCTTTTGGAAAACAAGATTGATACAAATTATGTGACTTATGATGCAGGGAATTTTACTGGCTTTCAGCTTAAGTCCAAGGTTGAAGCTGGTGATCCGGAAGTGTTTAATTTTCGCAGGCATTCAGCAGCATCTCATTTACAGTCAGAGGATATAAAAAATATAGCGTGGGGGACTGTGAAACATCTTCATATGACAGGAATACCACCAGCCTTATCTGTTTCTTGCCGGGAAGTAAGCTATCAGTTGATAGAGGCTGCCCGCCAGAAAGGAATTTGTATTTCTTTTGATACCAATTTACGTCCCAAGTTATGGAAAAGCGAAGCAGAAATGGTACAGGTCATTAATGAATTAGCTTTTCTGAGTGATATTGTATTACCTGGAATCAGTGAAGGGAAAATTTTAACTGGCAGTGATGATCCAAGTAAAATTGCAGATTTTTATCTTAAGGAAGGAGTTAAAATTGTTGTTATTAAGTTAGGTGATAAGGGTGCATTTGTCAAAACACAAGAGAGCTCTTTCGTAGTACAAGGTTTTAAAGTCGAACATGTAGTGGATACAGTTGGAGCTGGCGATGGATTCGCTGTAGGTGTGGTTAGCGGATTGCGTGCCGGTCTCTCTCTTAAAGAGGCTGTGATACGAGGAAATGCGATTGGTGCTCTAGCTGTTATGTCTCCTGGTGATAACGATGGATTGCCTAACAAGGAACAGCTGGAAATGTTTTTAAAGCAAAACATAATATGATAAGCAGGTTGATTATTGAACTCATAATTAGGAGGAAAAGAAATGGAAAAAGAAAAGGTAATATCTAAAATTATTGAAGGTGGTCTTGTAGCAGTAGTGCGAGCTGAAAGCAAAGAGGAAGCGAAACGAATCACAGAAGCCTGCATTGCTGGCGGTGTTGTTGCAATTGAGCTCACTTTCACCCTTCCAGCCGCTCATGAAATCATAAGTGAACTGGCAAAAACCTATTCGACAGAGGATATATTGCTTGGCGCCGGAACTGTCCTTGATTCAGAAACGGCGAGAATTGCAATTTTAAATGGTGCTCAGTATGTTGTGTCCCCATATCTCAATGTAGATACAGTAAAGTTATGCAATCGATACCGTGTGCCCATCATGCCTGGAGCAATGACAATCCGGGATGTCGTGGAAGGAATGGAGGCGGGGGCCGATATTATCAAAGTATTCCCTGGAGAACTATTTGGACCTGGTTTTATTAAAGCAATTAAGGGGCCGCTGCCTCAAGCAAGACTTATGCCTACCGGCGGCGTCAGTGTCAATAATGTAGGTGAATGGATTAAGGCTGGCTGCGTAGCAGTAGGGGTAGGGGGCAATCTTACTGCAGGAGCTAAAAGTGGAGATTTTGCTTCCATTACGGCAAAAGCCAAACAGTTTGTTGAGGCCATACAGTTGGCAAGAGCGTAAGGGAAATCCAATGAATAAGACCCTGCAGAAAGAATCTGCAGGGTCTTATTCATTATACTGAAAGGAATCTTCCATACCTCTAAATAAGAATATTACTTGGTAGTATTAAAAATAGTATCTTGTATATTTTAAAAGCAAATGTTAAAATGCAAGAATTAAATGCATTAAACTACAAGTAAAGCTTATAAAGAGATAGGAGATTATTTTTATGAAATTACAGCTGATTTTTTCGAAACATGTTTTATTAATCCTAATAGCCATGTTACTTTTTGGCGCTATGCCTATTTTAGCAGCGCCCAATAACCCAGTCTCAATCGAGTATGTAAATGGTGTAGTTTTGTCGGTGCAATCTCTTGATGTATCCTCTAATAAAAGTGTTGGTATTAGCAGTAAAAGTCTGGTAACTGTATTGCTTACGTCAGGAGACGAGACTGGCAAACAAGTACAAAGTATGAATTACATAACCAATCAGCCTTTATTCGATATAAATCCAAGCCCGGGTGATAAGATTATACTGGCTGTAAGTGAGACCCAGAATACTAAGGAATATCATATTGCTGATTATAATCGTCTTTTTCCTATTTATATCCTGGTAGGGAGCTTTATTTTGTCCTTATTAATTTTAGGGAAAAAAATTGGAATTAAGACACTCTTTGTCATTGCCTTTTCGATACTCTTGATTCTGAAAGGAATGGTCCCACTTATTTTAAATTATCATTGGAATTTTATTATTACGACTATGCTGATTTGCGGATTTATTGCTACTGTGACACAAATCACCATTAGCGGCTGGAATCCGAAAACCTGGGGTGCTATTTTAGGAACAGTAGGTGGTGTGATTATTGCTGGCGTATTAGCTGCATTCGCAATTTCCTGGATGCATTTAACAGGGCTCGATAGTGAAGAAGCTTTAATGTTAAAAGTTACTACTTTATCGTTCATGAACTTTCAGGAAGTATTATTTGCAGGAATTATTCTCGGGTCGTTGGGCGCTGTTATGGATGTAACCATATCCATTGCCTCGACGCAATATGAAATAAAAAATTCCTGTCCCCATTATGGCTTTGCAGAAATATTTAAATCTGGTATAAACGTTGGCCGTGATGTAATGGGAACGATGGCAAATACTTTGATCTTGGCCTATACTGGCAGCTCATTACCGCTCATTTTTCTTATCTTTTCACAAAATAACGTGTCTTTAATGCGCATAATGAATTTAAATATTGTAGCAACAGAAATCACCAGAGCTCTTACTGGAAGTATTGGATTGATTTGTTCGATACCATTAACAGCTGCCATTACTGCATTCTTATTGAGTCGAAAGTATAGTAAGTAGTTAATAACCTAACGTTTTATCCAGAGACTAAATTTTAGTGGGGTTAGACTCCAATAAAATTTAGTCTTCTTTATCGAAAAGTCCTTGTAGTTTGTTGACATTATATGTAACATAATGTAACATTAGGTAGAAAACATATAATATGGCAAACCCATCCAAAGGTGGGGACGCAAAGCCATGGGTCTAAGGGATGCTGTATCCTATGATTGCCAGGTTGCCGATACAATTAAGAATTGTAATTAGCACCAGTGCATTTTAGACTGGTGTTATATTTTTTGTCAATTATATTTTACAATTCTAGGAGGGTTATCTTGAAGTTTAATATTAAGGGAAAAATACTCACAATTATTTTAATCAGTTCTCTGGCGATGCTTATGGTTGGTTCTATTGGATATTATTATACAAATATGTTGAGTAGTGAAATGAAGACAATGTATAATGATAATCTTTTATCCATTAAAAGATTAAATGAGACGAGGCATAATTTTAGAGCCGTACATGGCATGATTCTGGAAATGATTTTTGGAAATCTAGATAAAGCAAAAGAAGATAACTTGACATCTCAGATGAAAACACTGTCATTAGAGACAGATAAAACGCTAAAGGCATATGAAAGTCAGAATTTAAGTTCTTTTGAACGTGAAAAACTTGCAACGTTAAAAGAGGCAATCGCTCAGTACAGAACAGAGCGTCAAAAAGCAATTGAATTATCACAACAAGGGCGCAAACAGGATGCGTATGTGTACTTTACACAGCAGGCAGCCAGCAAATTGGAACTAGTCAACTCAACTCTGAAAGAGTTGGCCGATTACATGTCGGAAAGCAGTGACAAAGCAAATCATCAGGGAGAAGAACATGCTAGAACAGCTGGGATGGTAATTTTCATCTTAACAGGATTTTTTGTTTTATTATGTACCTTCTTAGGATGGCGTCTTTCCAATCAGATTGCCAGCAGATTAAAAATAGTGGTTGTCTTTTTAAATGCGGTTGCAGATGGCAATATAGGTGTAGAAAAGCTGAAGATCATGGCACAGGATGAGATTGGTGATATTGGCATAGGATTAAATAAGATGGCTGATAGCCTAAAAATTCTTGTTCGTCAAATGGTCGATTCAGCTGAACAGGTTGCCGCTTCTTCGGAGGAGTTGACAGCAAGCGCCGAACAGTCAGCACAAGCTACCAATCAGGTAGCAGCTATTATTAGTGAGGTTGCTCAAGGTGCTCAAAAGCAAGCGGATGGAGTTACTATCACTACTTCTGTAGTAGAGCAGTTGTCCACGAGTATTGAGCAGGTTGCGAGTAATGCAGCAGTTATGAGCAGTGTATCAGATAAAACCTTTCAAGCAGTACAAGATGGTACAGAGGCTGTTCATGCGGCGATGAATCAAATGGGAATTGTTGAAAAGACAGTGACTAATTCGGCACAGGTGGTTGCTAAGCTTGGGGAACGATCCAAAGAGATCGGACAGATTGTAGATACTATTTCGGGAATTGCTGGTCAAACCAATCTACTGGCCCTTAATGCTGCCATTGAAGCTGCTCGCGCTGGTGAGCATGGCAGAGGTTTTGCTGTAGTTGCGGAAGAAGTCCGCAAATTAGCAGAGCAATCTCAAGAGGCAGCTAAGCAGATTGCCAATTTGATTACAGAAACCCAGGTGGATACGGAACAAGCTGTGGTTGCAATGAGTGAAGGGAGCCGCGAGGTTAATGTTGGGGCTGAAGTGGTTAATACTGCTGGGCAAGCTTTTAAAGACATAGCAGTGCTCATTGATCAATTAGCAAATCAAATTAAGGCAAGTTCAACGTCTATTCAGCAAATGTCTTCTGGTAATCAGCAAATAGTAGCGTCAGTACGTGACATCGATATAATTAGTAAAGATACTGTAAGTAATACACAAACTGTATCAGCTGCTACACAAGAGCAATCGGCATCTATGGAAGAGATTGCGGCATCCAGCCAGGCTCTGGCTAAAATGGCAGAAGATCTTCAAGCTGTAGTTAGAAAATTTAGAATGTAGATTTTATCCTAAAATAATAAAAACCTTCCTTATATTAAGGAAGGTTTTTATTATTTTAAGACGGTATCGTAATATTTTCTTTGAAATCATATGGAATGTAAGAGAAAATAAAATTATTTGGCATATAGCAAGAAATGGGAGTATGATTATGCTGTATTTTTCTATATAATCTTTAGAGTAGAGGGTAAAAGGGTTTCAATGAAATACTAACGAACTAAGAGGAATATTAAAATTCATCGGATAGGAGAGTAATAGCGTGACATTGGTGAGTGATAGTGTAATTACGATGAAGGCTGATTTTTATAACATAAAGGTGAAACTCAAATGAAAGTATTAATCATTGATGATGAAAAAAATGTTCGCACGATACTCTCGGAAATGGTGCAGCATTGGAGTTATGAGGTCATTCTTGCGGCTGACGGGGAAAGCGCATGGAAGATATTGCAGATTATTAACGAACCTATTATTGTGCTGCTAGACTGGATTATGCCAGGAATAGATGGAGTTGAGCTATGCAAAAGAATAAAACAGAGTGAGAAAACATCTCATACTTATGTGATTATGCTGACGGGGCAAAAAAGCGATGTGGATAATATCGTTATAGGTTTTAATGCTGGAGCAGATGATTTTTTGACGAAGCCTATTGACCCAAGGGAACTGAGTTGCCGGTTGTCGGTTGGCAGGCGTATTTTAACGTATCAATATGATTTAGAACAGCGGAATGCTACGTTGCAAGAAACAACCAAAGTTATGGAAAATATTATGCGAGAGCTGCAGATTGTGAATGGAAAGCTAAAAGAGCTTTCTATGGAAGACGAACTTACTGGAATTGCGAATCGAAGGTGTTTGGAAAATTATCTGGCTAAAGAGTGGTGGCATGCTTTACGGGAAAAAGAGGCATTAACTTTTATAATGATTGATGTTGATTTTTTTAAGCTTTATAACGATACCTATGGACATCCCGCAGGGGATGAGTGTTTGAAAAAAGTTGCGATGGTGTTAAACGATAATGTACAACGTAGTACGGATATAAAGTCCAGGTATGGCGGTGAAGAATTTGCAATAGTGTTACGTAATACTGATTCCCAGGGAGCGCAGCAGATTGCAGAAAAAATTCGATTAACCGTAGAAAGACTCGCAGTACCCCATAAAGCATCCCAAATAAGTCCTTATGTTACCATTAGTTTAGGAGTTGCAACAATAATACCTAAGGCCGATTCATCTTATGAAAATTTGGTAAAAGAAGCAGACGATGCCTTATACCAGGCAAAACGGGAAGGACGAAATAGATGGATTGCGGTTTGAGTTAGGAAGAGGTGAGGGTTGTGCTAAAGGATGAAAAATTAATTCAGGAATTTGTTGTTGAAGCAAAAGAACATATGGACAGGATCGAACTTGGACTGCTTGCCATGGAAAAGGGGCAGTATGATGGAAATTTAGTTAATGCAATTTTTCGGTCTGCCCATAATATTAAAGGAACTGCTGGTTTCTTTGGTTTTCACAAAATAGTTGAATTGTCTCATTCTATGGAAAATGTGCTTGGTAAAATCCGTAACAAGGACGTAACCTTTTCATTGCATATTGTTGATGTATTATTAGCAGCAAATGATGAATTGGGAAAATTGTTAGATAATATAGCAGCGAGTGAGAAGCGAGATATAACCACATTTGTACAAGCATTGCAGCATGTTTTTACAAATAATAAAGAAGTTAACGTTAGTAATACAACTGCTTCTATTAGCGAGCAGTCTGGTCATTTTATTGCCGATTCTATACCAAGTAATATGACAATGAATTATATAAATGATACATATAGCAGGCCAAATATAAGGGAGTTATGTAAAAAAGGCCATAGAATATATAAATATGTATATGGCTTTGACTCTGATAAGGCTGCAATAGAACGATTTTGTACCAATATGACCAAAAGTATTCAGTCTATTGGGACCATGTTGTTATATTATAGTTGCCCTAGGGGTCCTAAGTACGAAGTGATTTTTTTGTTTAGTACGGTACTAGAGAAAGAACTAACGGTTATGGCGCTTGGTGCTAATGAAGGCGACATTACGGAATTTGATGTTCCTAGCCAAGAAGCGGAGATCTTGCAAATCATTGGTGAAGCAGAACAAGACTTTGCTTTTTCTCGAGAACGTGATCTTTTAGGATTGGAACACAAAGAGCCTGATTTTTCGGAAGAAAAAGTGAAAAGTTATGATTATGATGAGGAACGTATTAAAGTGGATGTGACGCTGCTTAATAATTTAGTTAATTTAGCCAGCGAGATGGTGCTGGCGCGAAATCAGTTGTTGAGATTACTAGAAAATAATATCGACAGTATGCCGGGACTTCGTCCTATATTGCAAAAAATTGATCTTACTACTACAGAAATGCAGGAAAAAATTATGCGTACTCGTATGCAGCCGGTTTCTATTTTGTTTCACTTTATACCACGCTTGGTTAGAGATTTATCAAGAAAACTGGGCAAAAGTCTGAAGCTTCATATGGAAGGTAAAGAGGTAGAAATGGATAAGTCAATTCTTGAAGGATTAATTGATCCATTTACACATTTAGTACGAAATGCATTAGATCATGGCATTGAAGAGCCGGCAGTTCGAAAAAGCTTAGGCAAAGATAGCAATGCCGTTTTAGAGATAAAAGCGCGTCATGAAGGCGGGCGTGTCATTATTGATATTATTGATGATGGGGCAGGAATCAATATAGAAAAAATTAAACATCAAGCTTTACAACAGGGCTTAATTGATCAGGAACAAGGGCTGCAGATGAGTGAGAATAAGGCATTAGACTTAATTTTTTTACCAGGATTATCTACTGCTCCCGAGGTTAATGATATCTCAGGACGTGGCGTAGGGTTGGATGTGGTACGGTCTAATATTGAGAAACTTGGCGGTACAGTGGAAGTCAGCACCATTCTTGGCAAGGGCACAAATTTTCGCTTGTTATTACCATTAACGTTAGCCATTATTCCTTCCATAATTTTAGAAGTAGGACAGAACTATTTTGCTTTACCGCAAGCTCATTTACAAGAAATCGTGCGAGTTGTCGGAGGAAATGATGACGAAAAAATCCGAGTTGTTCAAGGTCAGACAGTACTGGTATTGCGGGAGAATTTAGTTCCTATTATCCATTTGTCAGATGTTATTAAACTTGAGGTTTCACGTGAAAGTACGTCCATTATGCGGATTTTAATTATGAAAATTGGCAGAAAGGTTTTTGGTCTTATTGTAGATAAAATCCATGGTCAAGAAGAATTATTAGTTAAACCTATGCCAAATCACTTAAGAGAAAAAAAGATTTACTCTGGAGTAACCATTTTGGGTGAGGGCAGTATTGCTATGGTGCTTGATACTGATGGCATTGCCGATGCAGCAAAACTTGTGTTTACCGAAGATCAGCTTTACAATAGAGCGCAAATAGCATTGGAAGAATGTCAACAGGACATGCATGATTTATTGCTGTTTCAATGTTCTGGTCCAGAAACATTTGGGTTGCATTTGTCCATGATTAGCAGAGTGAATGAAATTAATTCTCAGCAGATTGAAAGAGTTGGAAATAAGGAGTATTATAATTTCCAAGGAAATATTGTACAATTAGTCAGACTGGAGGACCATCTGCCAATTGCTTCTGCCGATAATATGGGACTAAAAATGTACGTAATTATACCTAAGGGAAAACAATCCTTAGGCATTCTTGTACGAAAAATTAAGGACTCTGTAAAAGTAGATGTAAAAATAACCGATGAGGATGTCCAAGGAAAAGGATTATTGGGGTCAACAATTATCAATGGCAGAATTGTATTGCTATTGGATTTGTACGAACTTTTTGAAATAATTCTTCCGGAAGAATATAGTTTAATAAACAATGAGTTTACAAAGCTGCCGAAAAGAGTGTTATTAGTTGAAGATACCCCTTTTTTTATTAGGCTGGAAACACGATATTTGAAATGTGCTGGCTATCAGGTATTTACAGCTGCCAATGGTAAAGAAGCATTGCAGTTATTGCAGCGACAGCCTATTGATGTCGTCGTCAGCGATATTCATATGCCGGTGATGAATGGTGTGGAAATGATAAAATGTATTCGTGAGAATGAGCAGCTAACGACCTTACCAGTGATTGCCGTGACTGATTCAGTAAGGAATGAGCTGCAGAAAAAGAACATGTTGGAATTAGGGTTTGATTCTTATGCATTTAAATTTGACCGGACCGAACTATTAAAGCAAATGGCAGCTGTACAAGTCGCAAATGGGGGCGCTTTTCATGACAGGTAAAATATTGACGTTCTATATTGGTGATAATTTGTGCGGCATTGATATTGCTTTTGCTAAAGAGATTAATCGAAAAATAAAATATACATCTGTTACCAACGGAACATCACATATTGTGGGACTCTTAAATTTAAGGGGACAAGTTGTATCCTTATTTGATTTAAACCAAATATTGAACTCCATGGGGAGAAAGGATAGTGTAAGATCTCAGTGTATTATTCTTAAAGATTCATATCAGGGAGATCTGGTGGGATTCTTTATCGATAAGTTAGGAGAAGTGATTGATGTAACTCCTGATATATGTGAATTGCCACCTGCAAATATAAGAAATATAGAAGGTTCATTCATTGCTGAAGTCGTTAAATTGCAAACTAACATTATTTTAGTATTGGACATAAAGAAAATATTTGAGGTAATATAAAAAAGATTTTGTTTCAATGGCATTTTCCTATAGCTGAATCGTAGTTAATTGATAATTTTACATTTAGGATATTTGAGCAGCAGACAATAGACGAATTGAGGGGAGAAGTTCATATGGGTTGGTTTAAAAATTTAAACATTGGTAAGAAGCTAATTATTAGTTTTATGATTATAGTCTTTATTGCAGGTTTGATTGGTGTGGTAGGGATACGCAATATTCAGGATATTGATGCCATTGATAAAGAATTATATGAAGTAAATACCATTCCATTAGGAGACATTGCACAGACCGCCATGGCCTATCAGCGGATTCGGGTACTTGTTGGACAGGCAATCATGGAAAAAGACAAGGAAAAACAAAAAGAATATATTCATACGATAGATGAATTGCACAAAACAATGGATAGGGAACTTACGAATTTTGAAAAGAGCGTTCGATCGACTGAGATTCGTCAGGAATTTAATAAATTAAAAGTTATGCAGGGGAAGTGGGTTGTCATTTTGGATGAAGCCCTTCGTTTAGCAGTGGCGGGTGAAAATCAGGCAGCTTATGCTATTTATACAGGCCAAGGCAATCAATATTCTGTGGAAATGAGTCAGATTATTGATAATTTAATGGAGCTGAAAATGACGCAAGCTGGTAAAAAGGCTGAAAGTAACTCGGCAGTAACAAAGGCGGCAACAAATAATATGCTGATGCTGCTTGGGATCAGTTTCTTGGCAGCGATAAGTTTAGGGATTTTTATTACACGTCAGATCACGAATTCAGTGAAGACATTACAAGCACTTATGGTTGAAGTGGAGAAAGGCGATCTTACAGTGTCCGGCAAGGTAGATTCTCAGGATGAGATGGGGCAGCTTACTTTGTCTTTTAATAAACTTATTGGTACCATGTGTCAAATGACTAAGGAAATTTATGATACTGCCATTACATTAAATCAATCCTCAAATAGTATGCTTGCTGTTGCAGAAGTAGTAGCATCCAATAGTGAAGAAATGAGTGCTGTTGTTGGTGGTGCAAGTACAGCTGCAGAAGGAATTACTGTGAGTGTTAATCATGGCGCAAATAGTTCCTTAGAACTTAGTGGTAATATCCACTCTATTTCCGTTGCCACAGAAGAAATATCAGCTACCATTCATAGCTTAGCATCTGCTTCTGAGCAGGCATCTGTCAGCCTGGATCAAGTTAGCGTTCTTGTAGAGAAAATATCAGGAGGGATTAATCTGGTTGCTGGCTCGGCTAAAGATGTTTCAGGGTCTGTTTCTCATGTAGTAACAGCCGTACAAGAAATCAATTTGTCTTTAAATGAAGTTAGTAAAAACTGCGAACGTTCTATTTTTGTGGCAAAAGATGCTGAGATGAGAGCACAGGAAACAACGATTATTATTCAAAAATTAAACGGTCTATCAAAGCAGATTGGAAAGGTTGTGACTTTGATAAATGATATAGCCGATCAGACCAATATGCTGGCATTAAATGCAGCAATTGAAGCAGCAGGTGCTGGTGACGCTGGTAAAGGCTTTGCTGTAGTGGCTAATGAGGTTAAAGAACTGGCAAAACAGACTTCGGGCGCAACGGATGTGATCGCCAATCAGATTGAAACCATGCAGGCTGAGATGGAGGAAGCAGTGAAGGCGGTAGGAGGCATTACCCAAGTAATTGATGCTATAAATGAAAATAGTAATAATATTGCGGTAGCGGTAACTGAACAATCAACTGTTGTCGGCAATATTTCTGCTGCTGTAGTGATAGCCGCTGAAAAACTGAATATGATATCAAATGAGATTGGTGATATTGCAGAAAAATCTCGTAATGTGGCTAGGGGGGCCGCAGAAAGTACGCAAGGCGTGAAGGAAATTGCCCACTCCGTCAGTGATTTATCGTTAACAGCAGGAGATCTTGCCAAGAATACAGAAAGTGCATCCGTCCGTATGAATGATGTGGCTAATACTTCCCAGAAAATTGCTGTCAACGTGGAAGAGGTATATAGAAGTATTAGTGAGATTAACAAAGCTTCAAACAATACGGCTGCTAAGGGGGTTGAAACAACTTTGGCTGCCGACAAGCTTGTCGTGGTTTCTACTAAGTTAGAAGAGCTGGCTAAACGTTTTACGGTTTAAAGAAACTTGATTTGACTGGAAAATAATTCAGCATAATCATAGTTGTTTTTATCGATAAACATATAATATTGTTTAAGAAGATTTTATTAATATAGGATGATGAATAAAAATGAATGGAAATTTATCTTCCCAGGCATTTCAATTATTTCAAAAATATATTGAAGAACAGTGTGGAATTGTGATCCGGGATGAAAAAGCCTACCTCATTGAGAGCCGGCTTTCCAAATTTTTAATCCAATTTGGTTTATCCAGTTTTGAAGAATTGTATCAAGTGTTGAGTCAACAAAAGCAGACCGCTTTAGCTGAAGAAATTATTGATGCGATCACGACGAACGAAACCTTTTGGTTCAGAGATAAAACTCCCTGGGAATTTTTCGTGGACAAGCTACTGCCCCAATATATAGAAAAGATAAGACAGGATAAGGGGGGCAGAATTCGAATTTGGAGTGCTGCATGTGCTACTGGTCAAGAACCATATTCAATTGCTATGTGCATTGATCATTACCTATTACAGCATGGCATTCGTGATGTTACATTAGATCACTTTGAAATCGTAGCCACTGATATTTCCCATACGGTTTTGCATATTGCTAAAATGGGCAAATATGATGCTATTTCTATGAATCGGGGCATGGAGCAAACCTATCGGGAACAATATTTTCATCAGCAGGGACGAATTTGGATGCTGGATGAAAAGATTAAAAATAGTGTTCAGTTTAAACAGTTTAATTTGCAGAATAGCTTTACAGGTTTAGGGTTATTTGATTTAATTTTTTTTCGGTATGTAGCAATTTATTTTTCCGAGCGCTTAAAAAAGGAAATTGTCAAAAAAGTCACGGATTCCCTTAAGAAAAAAGGTGTGCTTATTTTAGGAAATGCAGAAGTCTTTTTGGATTATAAGGAATGCTATGAAGCCGAGTATTATAAAAACACTAATTTTTATAAAGTGAGGGGTGAAAGTTGTGAAAATATTATCAGTAGATGACTCGGCTATCATTCGAAAAATTATTCGTAGCGGTGTTGAGGTCCTTGATTATGAATTGGTAGAAGCGGCAGATGGGCTGGAGGCGTTAAATATCTTAGAATGTTCTCCAGAAGAGATTGTTTTAATTTTATTAGATTGGAATATGCCTGGGATGGATGGATTAGTTTTTTTACAAAAGATAAAAAGTACCGCATCCCTTAAACATATACCTATTATGATGGTTACAACTGAGAGTGAAAAAGAGAATATTATCAGAGCTATTCAGGCAGGAGCCATTAATTATTTAGTAAAGCCCTTTACCATTGAGGAACTAATGAAGAAAGTACTGGAATGCATGGGAGAAGGGATGTAGACTATGGAATTAGAAAAACCTATATTTTTGCAAAAATGTCTGGCTGAGGCTGTTTCTGATGTATTTGTTACTATGGTTGGATTAGAACTTAACGAGATAAAAGAAAGAGCCCTTGTGCCAAAAGTCAGTAAAGGTGAAATTACAGGAGTCATGATGGTTTTAAGTGAACGCAATGCTTTACTGTCCATGACACTAAGTAAAAAAAATGCGGCGATTATTGTTTCTTTTATGACGGGTATTGCCTCTAGTGAGCTGACAGATGAGGAACTTTATGATGGCGTTGCCGAATTAGTCAATATGATAGCAGGCAGAGCCAAAGCATTATTGGCAGGGACAGATTACCATTATCGTATAACCCCTCCGCTTACAATTGTTGGGGAAAATCATTTTATTTTGTATAAAAAAAATGTGCCGCAGCTGAGCCTGGAATTTGAGTCGGGAGAAACAAAGCTGCATTTAGATTTGACATATTTATAAAAAGCACTTATTCAATAAAAGGGAAGGAAAATGCTCCTTCTCTTTTATATTTTTCATAAATAGGTGTGGTATTTAAAGATTTCTTATTGACAGAATGATTCAGTATTGATAAGATATAATTGCGTAATTGAGAATCTGTATCAATAGTATGAGCTGACTGGTAATCTTATAAATTTAATTATCAGGATAAATCTCATATTATAGTAAGTTATTAGAAGCTAATTTAATCTAACGAGTATTTTTTTTGAACAATTACATGATAATGAATATCGTTATCATGTAATAAGGAGGAATGATAACGATATTCATGTGCTAAAAGATCGAATATGGACTCTGAAGTAAAGATGCTAAATAATTAGAAGAATGGGGGATAAATATATGAAGAAAATTACAGTTATTTATTGGAGTGGTACAGGAAATACGGAGCAAATGGCTGAAGCGATTGCAGCAGGTGCTACTGTAGAGGGGACTACTGTAAATCTGATTTCTGTAGATAAGGCTTCTAAAGAGGATGTATTGAACTCTGATGCCGTAGCTTTAGGTTGTTCTGCAATGGGAAATGAGGTATTAGAAGAAGGTGAGATGGAGCCTTTTATCACATCCTTAGAAGGAGAGTCTTTGGCTTCTATTCCCTTGGTTCTCTTTGGTTCTTATGACTGGGGCGATGGTCAGTGGATGAGAGACTGGGTGGAACGTATGGAAGAACAAGGAGCTAAATTAGCAGGAGAAGCTTTGACCATTCAAAATGCTCCTGACCAAGCAGGACTTGCTTTATGTAAGGAGCTTGGAGCAAAGCTTGCAGCCGCTATCATTTAAACAAGACTAGAAAGTTTTTGAACGAAGCTTATTGCTGCATATAATTACATAGATAATCAAAGAAATACGGGTAAAAAACTTTCAGTTTTAGAAAAAAGAATACTGAAAGTTTTTACCCGTATTTCTTTATATAATTTTTTTGTTGACGAATATGAATTCCTCTGCTATAATTAGAACTCGTCACCCCAGTAAATTATTTATTGAAAAAAATGCTTGTTTTTATGAATAAATAAAAGTTAAACGGGATGGGGAAATGTCATTAAAGGATATACCTCTTCACAGTTGACATTTTTACTGGTGATAGAAAAAAATTTCATTCGGGGCGTGGCTCAGTTTGGTAGAGTACCTGGCTTGGGACCAGGGGGTCGCAGGTTCGAATCCTGCCGCTCCGACCATTTCATATTTTACAATAGGAAAATGGAACATATTTTTTTGATGCATGATGATCATGCGGGAATAGCTCAGCGGTAGAGCATCGCCTTGCCAAGGCGAGGGTCGCGAGT